>CAVZOU010000009.1:0-85075 GCA_963776975.1 uncultured Actinomycetota bacterium
ACGACCACGCGGTCGCCCGGGGCGATGTGGGTGACCTCGGGGCCGACCTCCTCGACGATGCCCATCGTCTCGTGGCCGAGCACGTCGCCGGCGGAGAGGAACGGGCCGAGCGGGTCGTAGAGGTGGAGGTCGGATCCGCAGATGGCCGTCGACGTCACCTTGATGATCGCGTCGGTGGGCTCCTCGATCCGCGGGTCCGGGACGTCGATGACGCGGACGTCGCGCTTGCCTTGCCAGGTGAGTGCCTTCATCGATCCACCGTCACAGGGTCGTGGGCGGGCTGTCAGACCCGGAGGGGTGGCGGGTTGTTCGTCACACCGCCCTCCGGGGTGACGTGGTCAGCCGCGGTCGGCGGCGAGCGCCGCGACGTCCACCTCGTGGCCGTCGGAGATGTGCTGGGTCACGGCCCCGCGCTGGGCGTCGGTGAGGTCGATGCCGACCTCGGCGAGGGCGGCGTCGAGCTCCTCGCGGATCGTCCCGTCGGTGGCGCTCTCCTGCCACGACGTCACCCGGTCGACGACGTTGCGCAGGGCCTCGGTCCTGGCCTCGGTGGTGGCGTCCTGCTCGGTCATCTGCGGCTCCTTCGTCGGGGGTGCCCGCCGGGAGCGGCGGGCCTCCCCATCGTGCGGGGCACGCTGGGGCGGGACAAGGAATGCCCACCCCTACGGGGACGACGAAGGCCGCCCCGTGGATCACCACGGGGCGGCCTTGTGTCGCAGCAGGGTGTCAGATCGCGACCGCGACCTCCGCGACCGAGCCGGTCGCGGCGACCACGCGGGTGTCGACCGGGTCGGCCTTGGGGGCCAGCGTGCGCAGGGTCCACTCGCCGTCGCCGGCGAAGAAGCGGAAGTGCCCGGTGGCGCTGGTCGGCACCTCGGCGGTGAACTCGCCGGTGCGGTCGAGCAGCCGGACGTAGGCGTTGGCGACGGGGTCCTCGCCGCGCAGCACCTGGCCCTGGATCACGGCCTCCTTGGCGACGTTGACGCCGTCGAGCGACAGGCCGCCCTCAGTCGCGCCGCACATCAGGCATCCGCCTTGCCGGGCTCGTCGCCGAGGGCGACGGGACGCCGACGAGGGAGCCGTACTCGGTCCACGAGCCGTCGTAGTTCTTGACGTTCTTGCGGCCGAGGAGCTCGGTCAGGACGAACCAGGTCAGCGAGGAGCGCTCACCGATGCGGCACAGCGCGATGGTGTCCTTGCGGTCGTCGAAGCCGACCTCGGCGTAGAGGGCCGTGAGGTCCTCGTCGGACTTGAAGGTGCCGTCGTCGTTGGCGTTCTTGCTCCACGGCACGTTGACCGAGGTGGGCACGTGGCCGGCGCGCTGGGCCTGCTCCTGCGGGAGGTGGGCCGGGGCGAGCAGCCGACCGGCGTACTCGTCGGGGCTGCGCACGTCGACGAGGTTCTGGGCGCCGATCGCGGCCACGACCTCGTCGCGGAAGGCGCGGATCGAGTGGTCCTGCTCCTGGGCGGTGTACGACGTCGTCTCGCGGGTGGGCTTCTCGTCGGTCAGCTCGCGGGAGTCGAGCTCCCACTTCTTGCGGCCGCCGTCGAGGAGCTTGACGTCCTGGTGGCCGTAGAGCTTGAAGTACCAGTAGGCGTAGGCGGCGAACCAGTTGTTGTTGCCGCCGTAGAGGATCACGGTGTCGTCGTTGCTGACGCCGCGCTCGGACAGCAGGGCCTCGAACTGCGACTTGCTGACGAAGTCGCGGCGGACCTGGTCCTGGAGGTCGGTGGTCCAGTCGAGCTTGATGGCGCCACGGATGTGGCCCTTGTCGTAGGACGTGGTGTCCTCGTCGACCTCGATGAGGACGATGCCGTCGGTGTCGAGGTTGTCCTCGACCCACTGGGCGGTGACGAGCGAAGACTCGCGGCTCATGTGATTGCTCCTTGGTGTGTGAACTCGGTGGGTGATCGGTGTGTCGGTGTCTGTGGGTGGTCGGGCGTCACGCGGTGGTCGAGCGGAGACGGGCAGCCAGGAGGTAGACCTCGCAGCCCAGGCAGAACGCGAAGACCGCGTTGAGCAGGGCGGCGGCCAGGGCGAACCCGACCGCGACCTGCCCCAGGACCGTCGCGCCGGCCAGCGAGGGCGACCAGGCCGACCAGCGCGAAGGCGAGGCCGACCGCCTGGGCGAACCGCGGCGGGGCCGGGTCCTCCAGCTCGGTCGGCGGGGCGAGGCGGGGCCGCACCAGGGTGCGGAACAGCCACGCGTGGGGGGTGCGCTGCACTCCGGCCACCGCACCGATCGCGAAGAGCAGCGTCTGTACGCCGAGCAGCGCGATGCCGAGCCGGGTGCGGCGCGAGCAGCAGCACGGCGGCGAGCACCACGGCGGTCAGCGCCGCCGCGAACTGAGGACCGCGCGGGTCGATGCCGGCCGGGGTGCCGGCCGGGGCTGCGGCATCGGCGGGGTCGAGGCGCTCGGCGGCGCGCTCGTGGATCGTGGACATGTCTCTCCTGCAGGGAAGGCCGGGATGGGCTCGTCTCGAGTCCGGATCCCTGCCAGCATAGTCCACTTGAACAGTAGACTTAGGGGAGGTTGATCGACGGACCCGTCAGCGCATTCGACACAGCGCCGAGCGCACGCGGCAGTGGTCCACTGCGCGCCGCTTGGTCAGGAAGGTCGAGGACATGATGTGAACCCTAGGGATCTGCGAGCCGGGTTCATTCCCGCGTCTCGGAATGTGGATGGTCGTTCCACATGCGTGGACACGCTCAGTCGGTGGCCGCGAGGGCCGCGAGCACCTGCTCCTTGCGCGGCGCCCCGGCGGCCCGGGTCACCTCGCGTGCCGTCGGCCGCGAGGACGATCGTGGTGGGGGTACGCAGCACGCCGAGGCGGCGGACGGCCTCCAGGTGGTGCTCGGCGTCGACCTCCACGTGGGCCACCCCCGGCACGACCTCGGCCACGTCGGCCAGGATCCGCCGGGTCGCCCGGCAGGGCGCGCAGAACGCGCTGGAGAACTGCAGCAGCGTGGCCCGCTCCCCCAGCGTCTCGCCGACCTCGGCCACCAGCGCGGCGCCGGGCGGGGTCTCGACGGGGGCCTCGGGCTGGGTCTCGCCTCCGCTCGTCCGGTCGTCGACGCCGCGGACCTGGTGCGTGCCGCGGAACCGGCCGTCGGTGGCGGCCCGCCACAGTCCGACGGCGAGCGCCAGCACGACGGCCGCGACGAGGATCCAGGCACCGGTGGTCATGGTGGGCCCAACGTCGCGGACCGCCGCGGTGTTCCGGAGCCGTCGGCCGGACTGCATCAGACCCGCATCACGCCCGCGCGGCCGCCCGCAGGCGGCGTACGTCTCCGCGCAGGCGGGCGTTGTCGGCCTCCAGCTCCAGCACCAGGGCGATGCCGGCGAGGTTGAGCCCGGCGTCGAGCAGGTCCCGGATCCGGCGCGAGCCGGTCGAGGTCGTCTCGCTGTAGCGACGGGTGCCGCCCTCGGTCCGGTCGGGATCGACCAGGCCCCGGCGCTCGTAGACCCGGAGGTTCTGCACGCCGGCGCCGGTCAGCTCGGCGGCGACCGAGATCGCGTAGACCCCGCGCTCCGTGGGTCGGGTCCGACATCGCGACGATCCCTCCATTCCGGAGCGGGACTTGCGTCGTCAGGCTACATGAGTTATATAAAACCTGTAACAGCCAATACAGGTCTGACCGAGCGACCGACGAGTCTGGAGGAGGACGACCATGTTGATGCGCACCACCGACCCGTTCCGTGAGTTCGACCGCCTGGCCCAGCAGGTGCTCGGCGCCGGTACGACCAGCCGTCCCGCCGTGATGCCGATGGACGCCTGGCGCGAGGGCGACGCGTTCGTGATCGAGTTCGACCTGCCCGGCGTCGCGCCCGACACGCTCGACATCGACGTCGAGCGCAACGTGCTGACCGTTCGCGCCGAGGCGTCCGCGCCGCAGCGGTGACTGGGAGATGCTCGCCTCCGAGCGGCCGCACCGGTCTGTTCAGCCGGCAGCTCGTGCTCGGCGACAACCTCGACCTCGACCGCATCGAGGCCGCCTACGACGCCGGCGTCCTGCGGCTGACCGTGCCGGTGGCCGAGAAGGCCAAGCCCCGCAAGATCGAGGTCACCAGCAGCAGCGACTCCGGTCGCAGCGCGATCAAGGCCTGAGCCGGACGAGGCCGTCGCGCCCCTCACGCAGCGCGGCCCGACGGCCACCATCGGGGGGTCGCCCGGACGGCCCCGGACGTGACGGTGCCCCGGCGGATCGCTCCGCCGGGGCACCGCGCGTACTCCCGGCCTCAGCCGCCGGCGAAGGGCGGCAACAGCTCCACGACGTCCCCCGGCTGCACGACCACGGCGCCCGGGTCGCGGCAGCCGACGGGCTGGTCGCCGACCAGCACCGAGCACACCCCGACCACCCGCTCGAGGTCCGGCCGGGGTGCGCGGCGACCACCCGGCGTACGAGTCCGCGAGGGTGACGGGCCCGTCGACGGGGAAGTCCTCGCTCGCGACGCCGGCCGCGGCCCGCGCCGCCGCCCAGTAGTGCACGGTGACAGCCGTCTCCCCTCGTGCGTTCGTCCCTGGGTGCGTCCATGTCTCGATATCCTGTCCCTATCCGCCCCACCCGGAGGAGAAGGCCATGAGCACCCTGCTGCTGCTGACCAGCGCCCTGCAGCCCTCGGCCGAGGTGCTGCCCGCCCTGGCGCTGCTCGGCCACCAGGTCAGGATCCTCCCCGCCGAGGGCAGCGCGCTGCTCGAGGCGCCCGACTCGGACCTGCTGCTCGTCGACGGCCGCCAGGAGCTCGCCCACGCGCGGGACCTGTGCCGGCTGATCCGCACCACCGGCACCGACGTCCCCGTGCTGCTCGTCGTCACCGAGGGCGGCCTCGCCGTCGTCGCGCACGACTGGGCATGGACGACGTCGTGCTGCACACCTGCGGCCCGGCCGAGCTCGAGGCCCGGATCCGGCTCGCGATCGGCGGCTCGCCGCGCAGCGCGAGGCCGACGACCCGGACGCGCACGTCATCCGCAGGGCGAGGTCGTCGTCGACGACGCGACGTACACCGCCAAGGTCAGCGGGCCGCGCTCGACCTGACGTTCAAGGAGTTCGAGCTCCTCAAGTTCCTCGCCCAGCACCCCGGCCGGGTCTTCACCCGCCAGCAGCTGCTCCAGGAGGTGTGGGGCTACGACTACTTCGGCGGCACCCGCACCGTCGACGTCCACGTGCGTCGTCTCCGCGCCAAGCTCGGCCCCGAGAACGAGACTTCATCGGCACCGTCCGCAACGTCGGCTACCGCTTCGTGCTGCCGTCCAAGGACAAGGCCGCCGAGCACTCCCCGCCGAGGAGACCTCGGACGCCTGACCGGAACATCCGACGGCCCAGGGCCGTCCGATCTTCCAGCGAGGCTCCATCCACAGGCGGACTTCCGTCGGTGTGAGCGCGTGACGGCACGGGCACCACTCGTGCATGTCCGACCTCGAGGACCTGCTCGCCTGCCAGGCCGGCGTCGTGTCCAGGGCCCAGCTCATGGCCCTCGGCGTCTCCCGGGCGGCGCGCGACACGATGCTGCGTCGGCGCGACCTGACTCCGGCCCTCCCCGGCGTGTACGTCGACCACACGGGCCGGCTGACCAGGGAGCAGCAGGCGATCGCGGCGGTGCTCTACGCGGGCCGCGCCGCACTGCACCTCGCGTCGGCGCTCGACCACCCGCGGGGCACCGGCGTCGTGCACGTCGCCATCGACGCCAGCCGGCGGGTCAAGCCCCAGCCCGGCATGCGCGTCCACCGGGTCCCGCACCTGGAGGACAAGGTGCTGTGGAACCTCATCCCGCCCCGCGTGCGCCCTGAGGTCGCTGCGCTGGAGCAGGCACACCGCGCCGCCACTGACATCGACGCCATCGCCGCCCTGACGGCCGTGGTGGGCTCCCGGGCCACCAAGGCGGATCGACTCGGTCAGGCGCTGGAGGCGCGGGGCCGGATCCGGCGCCGCGCCCTGCTGACCGAGCTCGTGACCGACCTCGCCGCCGGCACGCACTCAGTCCTCGAGCACGGGTTCCTCGCCCGCGTGGTCCGGCCGCACGCCCTCCCGGAGCCGTCGGCGCGGCAGGCCCCCAGGGCGGGGAGCAAGGGGTCCGAGTACCGCGACGCGGAGTACGTCGAGCTCGGTCTCGTCGTCGAGCTGGACAGCCGGTGGCACGACAACGAGAAGTCCGCCGACCGGGACTCGGATCGCGACCTGGACGACCTCGCCGGCGGCCGGATCACCGTCCGGCTGCGCTACCGCCAGGTCTTCGACACCGGGTGCGGCACGGCGGTCCGGCTCGGCGGGCTGTTCCAGCAGCGGGGGTGGGCGGGCGCACCGGTGCCCTGCTCACCGGGGTGCGCCGTCGTCGCCTGACTGGAACATCCGACGGCCCTGGGGCGTCCGATGTTCCAGGTTGAGCAGCCAGACCTCAGCGGCGCGCGTACATCACGTGGGTGTCGACGTCGGCGTGGGTGAAGCCGAGCCGCCCGTACGTCGCGAGCGCCGGCGCGTTGTCGGACTCGACGTAGAGCAGCACCTCCTCGACCCCGAGGGCCTGCAGGTGGTGCAGCCCGGCCAGGGTCAGCGCGCGGCCCAGCCCCTGCCCCTGGGCGGCGGGGTCGATGCCGACCACGTAGACCTCCCCGAGCCCGGCGTCGTGCTGCTTGGTCCAGTGGAAGCCGAGCATCCGGTCGCCGTCCATGGCGACGAACAGCCCGGCCGGGTCCCACCACGGCTCCGCCATCCGGGCGGCGAGGCCGGCCTCGTCGAGCGCGCCCTGCTCGGGGTGGTGGGCGAAGGCCGCCGCGTTGACCCGCAGCAGCTCGGCGGCGTCACCGTCGGTGAAGGTCCGGATCCGGGGGTCGTCGAGCTCGGGGAGCGGCTCGCTCGTCGGGCGGCGCATCACCCACAGGTCGCGGACGCGCTCGAAGCCGTGCCGGGCGGCCAGCCGCGCCGCCGCCGGGTGGTTGCCGTGCGACCAGGCGTGGGCGGGCCCCTCCACGGTGGCCAGCGACGCGTGGCCGAGCCCCTGGGCGCGGTGGTCGGGATGGACCACGAGGTGCAGCTCCTCGCCGCGGCGCAGCAGGAACCCCGTGGGACGGACCACGTCGCCGACGCCGTCGCGACGCTCGGGCCAGGCACCCGACCGGAGCCACAGCCACGTGGCCTCGTCGAGCGGTGCGACCCCGTCGGCGGCCTCGGCCGCGGCGGCGACCTGCTCGACGCGCCCGAGCAGGCTCACAGCTGGGGGCGGACGTGCAGCCCGACCTCGGGGTCGACCACGACCTCCTGGGAGACCGGCATCCCGTCGACCTCGAGCACGGCGTCGACCGGGACGTTGCGCTTGAGCAGGCCGAGCGCGATCGGGCCGAGCTCGTGGTGGCGGGCGCTGGAGCCGACGAAGCCGACCTGCTTGTCGGAGCCGGGCAGGGTGACCGCGCTGCCGGGCGCGGGCAGCCGGTTCTCCGAGCCGTCGAGGTGCAGCAGGGTGAGGCGGCGCGGCGGGCGGCCGAGCGTGTGCACGCGGGCGACCGTCTCCTGGCCGCGGTAGCAGCCCTTCTCCAGGTGCACCGCCGGCCCGATCCAGCCCACCTCGTTGGGGATGGTGCGGTGGTCGGTGTCCACGCCGAAGCGCGGCTCGCCGCGCTCGATGCGCAGCGCCTCGTAGGCCCACAGGCCGGCCGCGGGCCCCGCCGCGGCGGCGTACTCCTCCAGGCGGGTGCGGGGCACCAGGTCGTACGTCGCACCGTCGCCCGTGACGCGCCAGGCCACCGCCACGTCGTCGGTCACGACGCTGACCTCGACGCGCATCATGAAGCGCATCCGGTCGAGGAAGTCGGCCAGCGCCTGACCGGCGCCCGGCTCGGTGTGGGCGACGAAGGCGGTGCCGTCGTCGACGCCGGTGAGCTCGTGCTCGACGTGCCCCTGCGGGCTGAGCACCAGCGCCTGCACCCAGGTGCCGGGCGCGAGGCCCTCGACGTACTGCGTGGTCAGCGAGTGCAGCCAGGTGAGCCGGTCCGGTCCCTCGATCCGCACCACGTCGCGGTGCGAGAGGTCGACGAAGCCGCCGCCCGTCACGAGGGCGCGCTGCTCGCCGTTGAAGGAGCCGTAGTGGGCCGCGACCGGGGCGTCGATGCCGTCGCCGGCGACGGCGCCGGGGAGGCCGAGGAGCGGGGAGGTCATGCGGTGTCTCCAGACGGTGGGGGGCAGTCGGTGCAGCGACCGAAGATCGCGAGGTGGCCGAGGTCGACCTCGAACCCGTGCTCGCGGCGCAGGGCCTCGAGCAGCGCGGACGCCACATCAGGGTCAACGGACTGGACGCGGTCGCAATTCCGGCAGACGAGGTGGAAGTGCTCCGGACCGCGGGTGGAGTGGTAGGTCGGGGCCCGGTCGCTGAGGTGCGCGTGACGGACCAGGCCGAGCTCCTCGAGCACCTCCAGGGTGCGGTAGACCGTCGAGGCGTTGACCGCGCTGGCCTGCTCCCGGACTGCGGCGAGGACCTCGTCGGGGGTCGCGTGGCCCAGCTGCTCGACCGCGCCGAGGATCAGCTGCCGCTGGGGCGTCAGGCGGTAGCCGCTCCCACGGAGCCGGTCGGCGAGGTCGTCGGCCATCAGGGATCAGGCCCTCTTGAGCCGTGCCCAGAGGTGGGGCTGGAGCTCCTGGCCGACCGCGGCCATGTCGTAGGCGTAGAGCAGGTCGCCCTCGACGTTGCCGTAGATCCGCGAGCCCGCGGTCACCTCCTTGGCCGTCTCGGTGTAGCCGATGCCGGCGGAGTGCAGCTCGAGCTTGCCGTCGCCGGCGGCGCCGTACCAGATCTCGGAGTAGCCGATGTTGTGCGCGAGCACCATCTCGACCTTGCCCGGCTCGGGGCAGCGCAGGAAGCCCGACTCCATGGCGGCGTCCCGGACGAACTCGCCCTCCTCGTCGACGACCCACGCCCGCGCCATGTAGTGGAAGAACGGGCGGCCGTCGTGGGTGAAGATCAGCTCCTGGCCGAACTGGAACTTCTCGATCGTCGGGTAGTCACCGTGGCCGTTGCCGCGCCAGGTGCCCAGCAGCCAGGCGACGGGGCCGCAGTTCGGGTGCAGGTTGTCGGGGAGCTCGAAGGGCATGGGACGAGTCTAGGGTGATTCCATGTCGCGCCCACTCGTCGTCAAGGTCACCTGCGGTGCCGAGGATCCCGAGCGCGCCAACCAGGCGTTCACGGTCGCCGCGGCCGCCGTCGCCTCCGGCGCCGAGGTGTCGCTCTGGCTCACCGGCGAGGCCGCCTGGTTCGCCGTGCCGGGCCGCGCCGAGTCCTTCGACCTGCCCCTCGCGACGCCGCTGGCGGGCCTCCGCGACGCGGTCCTCGCCGGCGGCCGGCTGACCGTCTGCTCGCAGTGCGCGGCGCGGCGCGACCTCGCCGAGAACGACCTCGTCGCGGGCGCCACCATCGCCGGGGCGGCCGTCTTCACCGAGGAGATCCTCGGTGACGGCGTGCAGGCGCTCGTCTACTGACTGAATCGGCCACCCACCGTTCACGATCCGGTGACACACTTCACGACATGTCCGACACCACTGCCCTTCCCACGACTGTCGGCGCCTCCGTCGAGGACGGCCCGACGGCTGAGCCGTTCGGACATCCCACCGACACCTTCGACGTGGAGCCGCCCTACGTCCCCGACGCCGCCGAGATCGCCGCGGTCGAGAAGTTCGAGGACCGCTTCGTCGACCGCGAGCTGTCCTGGCTGCGCTTCAACCAGCGGGTGCTCGAGCTGGCCGAGGACCCGTCGCTGCCGCTGCTCGAGCGCTCGCGCTTCCTGGCGATCTTCGCCAGCAACCTCGACGAGTTCTTCATGGTCCGCGTGGCCGGCCTCAAGCGGCGCATCGCCGCCGGCGTCGCCGTACGGGCCGCCAGCGGGCTCCTCCCCCGCGACCAGCTCGAGCAGGTCTGGCAGGGCAGCCGCGAGCTGATGCAGCGCCACGCGCGGGTCTTCAACGAGGAGATCATCCCCGAGCTGCGCGACCAGGGCATCGAGATCGTCCGCTGGTCCGAGCTCGACCGCGAGGAGCAGCGGATCTGCAAGAAGCTCTTCAAGGAGCGGATCTTCCCGGTCCTCACCCCGCTCGCCGTCGACCCCGCGCACCCCTTCCCCTACATCTCCGGCCTCTCGCTCAACCTGGCCGTGGTCGTGCGCAACCCCAAGTCCGGCACCGAGCACTTCGCGCGGGTCAAGGTGCCGCCGATCTTCAGCCGCTTCGTGCCGGTGGGCAACCAGCGCTTCGTCCCCCTCGAGGACGTCATCGGCGAGCACCTCAAGAAGCTCTTCCCGGGCATGGAGGTGCTCCAGGCCCACACCTTCCGGGTCACCCGCAACGAGGACCTCGAGGTCGAGGAGGACGACGCGGAGAACCTCCTCAAGGCGCTCGAGAAGGAGCTGCTGCGCCGCCGCTTCGGCCCGCCGGTGCGCCTCGAGGTCGAGGAGTCGATCGACCCGACGGTGCTCGACCTGCTCGTCTCCGAGCTCGGCGTCACCCGCGACGAGGTCTCGATCCTCCAGGGCCCGCTCGACCTGCGCGGCCTCCACTCGATCGCCGACCTGCCGCGCGAGGACCTCAAGTACCCCGCCTTCCTCCCGATCACCCACCCCCAGCTCGCCGAGGTGGAGACCGCCAAGCCGGTCGACGTGTTCGACGCCGTACGACGCCAGGACGTGCTGCTGCACCACCCCTACGACTCGTTCGCCACGTCGGTGCAGCGCTTCCTCGAGCAGGCCGCGGCCGACCCGCACGTGCTCGCGATCAAGCAGACGCTCTACCGCACCTCCGGCGACAGCCCGATCATCGACGCCCTCGTCGACGCGGCCGAGGCCGGCAAGCAGGTGCTCGTGATCGTCGAGATCAAGGCCCGCTTCGACGAGTCCAACAACATCCGCTGGGCCCGCAAGCTCGAGCACGCCGGCTGCCACGTCGTCTACGGCCTCGTCGGCCTCAAGACCCACTGCAAGCTGTCGATGGTGGTGCGCGACGAGCCGGACGGCATCCGCCGCTACACCCACATCGGCACCGGCAACTACAACCCCAAGACCGCGCGGCTCTACGAGGACCTCGGGCTGCTCACCGCCGACACGGCCGTCGGCGAGGACGTCGCCCACCTCTTCAACAACCTGTCCGGCATCAGCCGCAACACGACGTACGACGGGCTGCTGGTCGCCCCCGACAGCGTGCGCGACGGCCTCATCACCCAGATCCACGCCGAGGTCGCCAACCACCAGGCGGGCCGCACGTCCGGGATCCGCTTCAAGGCCAACTCGATCGTCGACGAGGCGATCATCGACGCGCTCTACCTCGCCTCCCAGGCCGGCGTGCCCGTCGAGCTGCTCATCCGCGGCATCTGCGCCCTGCGGCCCGGCGTGCCCGGCCTCTCCGAGACCATCAAGGTCCGCTCGGTGCTCGGTCGGTTCCTCGAGCACAGCCGCGTGTTCTGGTTCGCCAACGACGGCGACCCGCTCGCCTGGATCGGGTCGGCCGACATGATGCACCGCAACCTCGACCGCCGCGTCGAGGTGCTGGTGCGGCTGCCCGGGGTGCGCAAGGTGGCCGAGGTGGGCGCCCTGCTCGACCTCGCGTTCGACGCCGACACCTCGGCGTGGGAGCTCGACGCGAGCGGGGAGTGGACCCTCAACGAGGGGTCGAGGCACCTGCAGGAGGACCTCATCGCGCGCCAGCGCCGCCGCCGCTGACGCGCGATTGCCTCCGGGCGACGCTCACCCCCTAGCATGGCGTCGTTTGGTCCCCCCTCACCCGGAGTTCTCCGTGCGTTTGAATTTCCGCCCCGTCGATGGTTCCTTCTACGAGCTCTTCAGCGAAGCCGCCGCACACCTCGTCGTGGGCGCGGGCCTGCTCGCCGAGATGCTCGGCGAAGGCAACGACCGCGAGGGCATCGCCCAGCAGATGCGCGACGCCGAGCACGCTGCCGACGAGACCACCCACGCGATCGTCCGGCGTGCCAACAGCACCTTCGTGACGCCGTTCGACCGTGAGGACATCTACGCCCTCGCCAGCGCGCTCGACGACGTCATGGACATGATGGACGAGGCGGTCGACCTGGTCCTGCTGTACGACGTCACCACGCTGCCGCCGGAGACCTCCGAGCAGGTGGAGGTCCTCCAGCGCTGCGCCGAGCTGACGGCCAACGCGATGCCGGGCCTGCGGACGATGGCCTCGCTCGACGAGTACTGGATCGAGATCAACCGACTCGAGAACGCCGGCGACCGCAGCTACCGCCGCATCCTGGCCGGCCTCTTCAACGGGGACCGCAAGGCGCTGGAGGTCATCAAGCTCAAGGACGTGGTGGAGTCCCTCGAGGGCGCCATCGACGCCTTCGAGAAGGTGGCCAACATCGTGGAGCAGATCGCCGTCAAGGAGTCCTGACCCCAGATGGAAATCGCGATCATCGTCGCGGTCGTCGTCGTTGCGCTCGTCTTCGACTACACCAACGGCTTCCACGACGCCGCCAACGCCATCGCCACCTCCGTCTCGACCGGCGCGCTCACCCCGCGCGTCGCGCTCGCGATGGCCGCGGTGATGAACTTCGTCGGCGCCTTCCTCGGCCAGAAGGTCGCCCAGACGGTGTCCGAGACCATCGACCCGGGGACCGGCACGCACGGGCTGGTGATCGTGATGTGCGGCCTGCTCGGCGCCATCACCTGGAACCTCATCACCTGGTACTTCGGCCTCCCCTCCTCCTCCTCGCACGCCCTCATCGGCGGCCTCGTCGGTGCCGCGGTCGCCGCGGGCGCCACCGCCAACTGGGACGTCGTGATCTCGAAGGTCGTCATCCCGATGTTCGTCTCCCCCGTGGTCGCCTTCAGCCTCGGCTTCGCCGCGATGGTCGGGATCATGTGGGCCTTCCGCAGGGCCAACCCGTCCAAGGCCAACCGCGGCTTCAAGGTCGCCCAGTCGGTCTCCGCGGCCGCGATGGCGCTGGGCCACGGCCTCCAGGACGCCCAGAAGACGATGGGCGTGATCTTCCTGGCGCTGCTCACCGGTGGGTACGTCTCCGCGGGCGACCCCCTCCCCCTCTGGGTGATCTTCGCCGCCGCCTCCGCGATCTCGCTCGGCACCTGGTCGGGCGGCTGGCGCATCATGCGCACCCTGGGTCGCCGGATCATCCACCTCGACCCGGCGCGCGGCTTCGCCGCCGAGTCGGTGGCCGCGTCGGTGCTCTACACCACGGCGTACGCCTTCGAGGCCCCGATCTCGACCACCCACACCATCACCTCGGCCGTGATGGGCGTCGGCGCCACCAAGCGCCTCTCCGCCGTCCGCTGGGGTGTCGCGAAGTCGATCCTGATCGCCTGGGTGCTCACCTTCCCGGCGGCCGCCCTCGTCGCCGCCGTCTGCTACTGGATCGCGCACATCTTCCTCCCCTGACGCCGCCCTGGGCTCGGGCTCGCGCTCGCCGCTCCTCCGCTGGGTAGTTTGGGATCTTCTGGTGGGTCGAACGGCGGTTCCACCTACCAGTTCGTCCCCAACTACTCCGGCGTCGGGCCCGCAGGACGCAGCGCCCCGACCGGGAACCTGTCAGGCCGCTCGCCGGTACTTGAGGAGCCGTTGACGGTCGTACGGCCGTCAGGGCCCGCCGCTGGTCCACCGTCATCGTCGGGATCCACCACTTCGGCTGCTCGACCGTCCACAGTCGCTGGTCTGCCGGTCGCCGTCCGGCCCTCAGGTACGCCTCGTCAGACGTACGACGAACCGGTCGCGATTGCGCCGGTCACCGGCCATCATCGTGACGCCCTCCAGGCCGAGACGACGGTACGCCGCGTCCTTCGCGACGTCTCGCTGCCTCACCTCGCCCGCGAGGTGGAGGGCGCCGTCGTACTGCCCGTAGACGCCGGCAACAGGGTCGAGCAGGTCCGGCGTCCCGACGAAGCGCCCCTCGAGGTTGAAGACCGGCCGGTTGGCCAACGGCCTCGCGAAGCCGGCGACCGGTCCAGGACGAACGCAAGACCAGCTCGGTCGGCGACCAGGCGTTCTCCTCGGCTCCGGCAGCGGTCACGGATCCGCTGCACCCCCTGCCTCGTCCCTAGCTTGCTCGTCGACGAAGTCCACGACCTCCGCGATGGACACCAGGTCGTTGAAGGCGGCGATGTCGAAGGCCACCACGGCGCCTCGTCGTCCGGGCGCTTGCGCATCGCCAGGGTCACGCTCCACAGCGCGTGCGTGAGGCGGATCCCGCGCCAGCGGTCAGGTGCGTCGGCGGGACGAACTCCCGGGACGATCCGAAACGGCGCTGCGTCGGCCCGCAGTGAGTCGTCGCCCGCTCGCGAACGGCACCGGGAGCGGCTACCTGTCGGCGGCCAGGCCGCTCGAACCACGCCGCGCCCCACCATCGCAGGGCGGCCCATCCGGTCACGGCGGCGAAGCCGGGCACGACGGCTGCCGCCTCGACGATGCGCTGCTCCACGACGTCAGCTCGACCGCCGCGGGGACCCACAGGCCGCGGCCGTCGCGCGCCAGCTCCGGTCCGCGCGCCTGCCACGGGGTCGGTCCGTCGGCGCGCCCTGTCGCCTCGCCGGCCAGACGAGTCCGGGCCGGCCTGCTCGCGCGGGCCCCTCCCGCGCGCGGGCCAGGCGCCGGCCGTCCAGCGTGCGCCGAGGTCCACCCCGCCATGGTGGGCGCCGCGGGCTTCCGCGCCGCATCCGTTCATCCACAGACCCCGCGCTCAGCCCGGGTAGTATGGGGACGTACTGGTGGCGCAGGACCGATGAACTCCCACCCAAACGTCCGGTACTACCCGCCATACGGAACGACGTCGGGCAGCCAACCGCAGAGGACGCCCGAGAGAGGGGTCAGCCGAAGCGACCGGAGATGTAGTCCTCGGTCCGCTTGTCGCTCGGGTTGGAGAAGATGTTGGAGGTGAGGTCGTACTCCACGAGCAGCCCGGTGCGGTTGCCGGTGGTCTCGTCCGGGCGGGCGGTGAAGAACGCCGTACGGTCCGAGACGCGCGCCGCCTGCTGCATGTTGTGGGTGACCACGATGATCGTGTAGTCGTTGCGCAGCTGGAGCATCAGGTCCTCGACGCGAGCCGTCGCGATGGGGTCGAGCGCGGAGCACGGCTCGTCCATCAGGATCAGGTCGGGCTTGGTCGCGATCGTGCGGGCGATGCAGAGCCGCTGCTGCTGGCCGCCCGAGAGGCCGTACGCCGACTGCTTGAGCTTGTCCTTGACCTCGTCCCAGAGGGCGGCACCGCGCAGCGCCTCCTCGACCAGGTCGTCCATGCTCTCGACCTTCATGCCGGTGACCCGGGGGCCGTAGGCGATGTTGTCGTAGATGGACTTGGGGAACGGGTTGGGCTTCTGGAAGACCATCCCGATGTGCGTGCGGACCGCGATCGGGTCGACGTTCTTCGCGTAGATGTCCTGCTCGTGGTACATCACCTGGCCCTCGACGCGGGCGCCGGCGACGAGGTCGTTCATCCGGTTGAGGCAGCGCAGGACGGTCGACTTGCCGCAGCCCGAGGGCCCGATCATCGCGGTGATCTCGTTGCGTCCGTAGGCGAGGTTGACGTCGTGGACGGCGTGGAAGTCGCCGTAGAAGACGTTGAGGTCCTTGGCCTCCATCACCGGCTGGGCGGGGTGCGCGGGCAGCTCCCGGTCAGCGTCCGAGTGCACGCCGGCCAGGGAGCCGATCTGGCCCTGGTCGACGCGGCTCGTGGAGGAGGTTGCGGGGGTGGTTGACATGAGAATTCTCTTCCTCACCAGGATCGCTGGAACTTGTTGCGGATGAAGATGGCAAGCGCGTTGAGCCCGAGGATCATGACCAGCAGGACGATGATCGCAGCCGAGGCCGCCTGGCGCAGCGCCTCCTGGGACTGGGACGTCAGCGAGTAGATCTGCATGGGTAGGGCGGTGGCGTTGCTCATGAGGCCCTCCGGGTCGAACCGGATCGAGCCGGCCAGGCCCACGATGACGAGGGGCGCCGCCTCTCCGATCGCCCGGGAGAGGCCCAGGATGGTGCCGGTCGCGATGCCGGGGATCGCGGACGGCAGCGTCTGCTTCCACGTGGTCTGCCACACCGTGGCCCCGAGCGCCAGCGAGCCGTCGCGGATCTCGCGTGGCACCGCTCGTACGGCCTCGCGCGTGGTGATGATGATGACGGGCAGGATCAGCAGCGCCAGTGCCACGGACCCGCCCAGCACGGTGCCCGAGTCGCTGAAGCCCATCAGGGCCATCACCGCGACCGCGAGCAGGCCGTAGACGATCGACGGCACCGCCGCGAGGTTCTGCAGGTTGACCTCGATCAACCGGTTCCACCACTTCTCGGAGTCGGCGAACTCCTCGAGGTAGAGAGCCGCGGCGATCCCGAGGGGGACCGCGAACAGCGCCGTGAAGAGCATCAGCCACAGGCTGCCGAGGATGCCGGCGCGGAAGCCGGAGGTCTCGGGACTCACCAAGGACGTGTAGTTGGTGAGGAGCTCCATGTCGAAGCGGGCGGCGCCCTTGGTCGCCGTGCTGATGATCAGCGCCAGGAGCACGACCACGCCGAAGAACAGGGAGAACCAGAGCGCGACGAGGAAGACCAGGGAGACGGTGGTGCGGTCCCGGCTCTTGCCCGTGGCGACGGTGGTCTTGACGGTGCCGGCCGCCGTGGTGGTGGCAACGCTCATCAGTAGACCTGCCTGAATCGTCGGACGAACCTGATGCTGACCATGTTGAGGACCAGCGTGATGAGGAAGAGGAGCATGCCCACCGCGAAGAGGTTGTTGTAGTCGAGCGAGCCGACGGGGCTCTCGCCGCCGGCGGTCTGCGCCATGAACCCGGTCATGGTCTGCATGCCCTCGCGCGGGTCCAGGCTGAAGTTCTTCAGGGCGCCGGCGGCCAGCGCGACGATCATCGTCTCGCCGACGGCGCGGGACATGCCGAGGACGACGGCGGCAGCCACGCCCGAGAGGGCGGCCGGCAGGACGACGCGGAGGCTGGTCTGCATCCGGTTGGCGCCCATCGCGAAGGAGCCCTGCCGCAGCGCCTGGGGCACCGCCGAGAAGGCGTCCTCGGCGAGCGACGCGATCGTCGGGATGATCATCACCCCGAGGACGAGCCCGGCGGACAGGGCGTTGGTGAAGCCGACCCCGACGTTGAGGATGTCCTGCAGCAGGGTGGGCGTGACGAACGTCAGCGCGAAGAAGCCGTAGACCACCGACGGCACGCCGGCCAGGAGCTCGACGGTCGGCTTGAGGATCTTGCGGGACCGCCGCGACGCGTACTCCGAGAGGTAGAGCGCCGCGCCGAGGCCCAGGGGCACGGCGACGAGCAGCGCGATGACGGTCACCATCAGCGTCGCGGTGACGAGCGGCAGCACGGCGAAGTCGCCCTCGAACGCGAAGAAGTCACCGAACGGCACCTCGCGGAAGAAGCGCGATGACCGGCTCGATGAGGGCCAGGATGATGCCGAAGGTGATGGCCACCGAGATCAGCGCGGACGCGACCAGCACGACCCGGATGACCCGCTCGACCGGCCGCGACTTGGCACTCAGGTCGACAGCGGGCGGCAGGCCCGTCCCGAAGGACGAGCCTGCCCCACTGCTGGAGTTGCTACTCATGTGAAGAAGTGTTCCCTAGTCTCCTCGGGCCTCAGGACCCGAGGGCCTCGAGGTTGGACTGCGTCTCCGAGTAGAGGTCGTCGCTCAGCGGGATGAACTGACCGATCTCGGCGATGTCGGCGAGGTTCTCGATGTAGAAGTCGACGTACGCCTTGACGGCCTCGTTGTCGGCGTACGACGCGTTGCTGACGTAGATGAACAGCGGGCGGGCGAGCGGGGTGTACTCGCCGGCCTGCGCGGTCTCGGCGGACGGGGCGACGCAGCCCTCGCCGTTGTCGATCTCGAGCGCCTTGAGGGTGTCGGCGTTCTGCTCGTAGTAGGTGTAGCCGAAGTAGCCGGTGGCGCCCTCGGTGCCGGAGACACCCTGGACGAGCACGTTGTCGTCCTCGGACGCCTCGTAGTCCTTGCGGGTGGCCTCGGACTCGTCACCGATCACGTCGGCGGCCATGTAGTCGTAGGTGCCCGAGTCGGTGCCGGGGCCGAAGAGCGAGATCTCCTGGTCCGGGAAGGACGGGTCGATCTCGTTCCAGTTGGTGGCGGTGGCGTTGGGGCCCCACAGGTCGACGATCTGGTCGACGGTCAGGCAGTCGACCGCGAGGTCGGGGTGCACGACCATGGTGAGGGCGTCGGTGGCGACCTGGAGCTCGGTGTACTCGATGCCGTTCTCCTCGCACGCCGCGATCTCGTCCTCCTCGATCGGACGGGAGGCGTCGGAGATGTCGGTCTCGCCGGCGCAGAAGGCCTCGAAGCCGCCGCCGGTGCCGGACTCGCCGACGGTCACCTGCACGTCGGGGTTCTCCTCGCTGAGGAGCTCCTGGGCGGCGACGCTCATCGGGTAGACGGTGGACGAGCCGTCGACGGCGACGCTGCCGCTCGCGGAGGACTCGCCGCCGGAGCCGGACTCGCCGGCGTCCGCGCCGCCACAGGCGGCGAGGGTCAGAGCGAGGGCGACCGCGCCGGACGCGAGGGCCAAGCGGTGGGAAGTGCGCTTCACTTCGGAACTCCTGAAAAGTCTGGTGACGTGCTGACGAACGGGACGCTAGGGAGCGCAGGTGACCGAGCGCGGCGCCGTCGGTGAACGAGCGGTGAACTCGACCGGGCCGACTGGCGTCGGCCAGCCGGGAAGGAGACGGCCGTCACATGAACTCCGCCGGGACCCCTTGACGCGGTGTCGTCGTCGGGTCTAGCCGCACGGGCCGGGGCCGGTCTACGGCAGGTGGCGCTCGAGGGCCACGATCCGGCCCTTGCGGTGGTGCACGACGAGCATCTCCCCCGGGTCCAGCCGCACGTCGTCCGTGACGCCGAGGGCGTCGAGCACGGTGGGCAGCACCGGGCGGTGGGTGCACAGCACCGACCCGTCCGGCTCGTCGAGCAGGTCGTCCACGAGGTCGACGACCTCCTCGAGGGTCGCGCCCTCCTCGGAGAGGCAGTCGTGGGCGACCAACGGCCAGCCGGTGGTGTGGGCGTACGGCGCGACGGTGTCGAGGCACCGGGTGCTCGAGGAGGTGTGGACGGCCGTCACGTCGAAGGCGGCGAGCAGCGGGATCAGCTTCTCGGCCTGGACGCCGCCCGGCTTGAGCAGCGGGCGCCGGCGGTCGTCGTCGCGCCAGGCCTTGCGGGAGCGCGCGTGGCCGTGCCGCAGCACCACGAGCGCTCGGGTCTTGCGCCGCAGCGGACCGGCGTCGTCGAGGGTCTCCCGGTCGCGGTCGTAGGTCAGCACCTCTCGGGCCTTGTCCCACGCCACCCAGGCGACCTCGTCGATCTCGTTGTTGACGGCGTACCTGCTCACGTCGTCGTCACCGACCACCCGCGCCGTCCAGTAGGACACGGCCTTGGTGCGGCCGCTGGTGGCCCGTAGCGCTGGCCCGGCAGCGGCGGGCCGAGGCGCACGTCGAGCCCGGTCTCCTCGGCGACCTCGCGGATGGCGGCGGTGACCACGTGCTCGCCGGGGTCGACCTTGCCCTTGGGGAAGGACCAGTCGTCGTACCGTGGGCGGTGGACGAGCAGCACGTCGCCGCCCTTGCGGGTCACCACGGCGCCTGCAGCGCGCACATCCCGGGGCGGCATGGACGCTAGTCTCACACCACTTCCCCACCTGTGAGGAGTCTGCCCATGCGTCGCCCTCTCGCGCTGGGCACTCGCGGCGGTGCTGGTCCTGGGCGTGGCGGCCGGTCTCGTGGTCTGGCTGGGCGGCGACGAGACCCGGCTCCAGCGGGCCGTCGCGCTGGCCCCCGCGGGCACCGAGCGGCTGTCGTGGACCGACTGGAGCGCCGTACGCCGCCAGGTCGACGCCGACCTCGGCGCGTCACCCGACGGGGAGCAGGTGGTCGCCTTCCTCGACGAGGCGTACGACGACGACCTCACGTCGACGTCGGCCCTCGTCGGGTCGAGCCTCACCATGCAGGACGCGTTCGGCATCTCGCCCGGCACCCTGGACTGGGAGCTGTTCACCCAGTGGCCCGACGGGGCGGTCGACGTCCTCGGGCTGGGCGACCCCGACGAGGTCCCCGACGCTCGCCGACCGCCTCCGCGACCTCGGCTTCACCGAGCCCGACGAGGACGACGGGGTCTGGGCCGGTGGTCCAGACCTGTTGGCCCGGATCGGCCCCGAGCTCACCCCCGAGCTGCAGTACGTCGCCCTGCTCGCCGACGAGGGCGTGGTCCTGACCTCGGACCAGGTCGCCCCCCTCGAGGCGGCCGTCGAGGTGGCCCGCGGCGACGCGGACGCCCTCGAGTCGGTCGACGAGGTGGTCGAGGCGAGCGGCTCCCCGGTGGCGGCCAGCGTGTTCACCGGCGCCCATGCCTGCGAGCAGCTCGCGATGGCGTCGGCCGACGCCGACGACCAGGCCGAGGCGGACGCCCTCCTCGAGCAGGCCGGCGAGGTGCACCCGATGACGGGCTTCGCGATGGCGCTGCGGACCGACGGCGACATCCGGGTGGCGATGTCCTTCGAGGACGACGACGCGGCGCGCACCGACGCCGACACCCGGGCCACCCTGGCGAGCGGGCCCGCGCCCGGGCAGGGCGGGGACTTCCCGGACCGCTTCACGCTGGAGGACGCGGTGGCCGCGGACGGCGTGGTGACGCTCGACCTGAGCACCGGTGCCGGGGCAGTACGTGCTCTCCGACCTCACCAGCGGCCCGGTGCTCTTCGCGACCTGCTGAGCGGTCGCGGGCGACTCAGTCCTGCGAGCCGCGCTGCTCCGGCGGGCGCGGCGTCACGCCCAGGATGCGGTCGATCTCCTCCTGGGAGAGGTGCTCGTCGGCCTCGCTGGCGGCGATGATGAGCGTCGTGGTCAGCTCCACCTCGCCGAGGAGGTCGTCGTCCTCGAGGGTCACGTCGAACTGGTCAGTGCACCACTACCTCCAGCTCGCTCGCAGGGACGGACATCGAAGGACGACCGTGCCCCCGCGGCCGGACGTTCAAACTGATCCAATCGTAAAAAGTATGCCGGGCCAACACAATGGCCCGAACGGACAACGAGGCCCTACCCGAACGGGTAGGGCCTCGCTGTTCAGAAGTCCGGAACAGGTGCTGTGCCGGGGCTTCGAGGTGTCGTCAGACGGCGCGAACGTTCTCCGCCTGCGGGCCCTTGGGGCCCTGGGTGACGTCGAACTCGACCTTCTGGTTCTCGTCGAGGGACTTGTAGCCCTGCGACTGGATCGCCGAGTAGTGCACGAAGACGTCGTCGCCGCCGTCCTCCTGCGCGATGAAGCCGAAACCCTTCTCGGCGTTGAACCACTTCACGGTGCCTTGAGCCATTGCTGTGTTACTCCTGTTATCGGGCGAAAGACCGTCACTTCGACGATCCCGCAATAGATGCGGTGACACGTCGCTCCGACTAGCGGGACTGGCAGGCCCGAAGCTGAAACGCCGTTGGATCACAAACTCCGCGGGCGTCTACCTGCTGGAACTTGCACCTGTTGCAGTGCAGACACTACCAAGGAAGCGGCCGAAGGAAACCTCCGAGCCCACGGTGAATCTGCGCACGCGCGTGAACTCTGCGCGCCGAACGCGCTACGACGAGGTGACGACAACCCCGTCGGGGTGGTCGCGGTAGGCCATGTCGGGCTCGAACCGACGACCCACGGATTAAAAGTCCGGTGCTCTACCAACTGAGCTAATGGCCCACGCGCAGCCTAGCGAGGGCCTCGGACGACACAGGCCCCGGCGTCACCGCCGGGCCGTCGGTTCGTCCGAAGGGGTGACCCCGCGCTCCACCGCAGTGCCACGGTGGCCGCGGTGTCCCGGCGCGGGCTGCCCGCGGGGCCACTGGCGCCCGGCAGTCGGAGTGACGCTGCCGGACGACTCGACGTCGCGGACCAGGGCAAGGAGCAAACATGTCGGAGACCCGGGGCCAGGACACACGCCATCTCGACCGGACGGACGCGGTCGACGTGCGGGCGATCGACAGACCCGGCGCGCTGCTCCCGGGCGCCTGCGGCCACGGCGAGGCTCGCCTCTGCTGGCCCTCGGCGTGCGACCCGCGGGGGCACGTCGCTCCTCGCGTGCCTGGTCCTGGTCGGATGCGGTGACGACGGCGACACCGACGTGGAGAGGTCGCAGGCCAGGGTCGAGGCGGCGCAGGCCGATCTCCGGGACGCGGAGGAGGCGGCGGAGGCGGAGGCCACCGCCTTCTGCGACCAGACCAAGGACTACATCGTGGCGCTGGATCGGTACGGCGACGTGCTGAGCTCGACGAAGCCGACGGTCGGGGACGTCCGCGAGGCCGGGGCCGACCTCGTCGAGCCCGGCGAGGACACGGTGTCCAGCGCGGAGGATGCGGTTGCCGCCCGCGAGGACGTGGTGGCGGCCGAGCAGGACCTGGCGGAGGCCCAGGTCGCGCTCGCCGAGGCGAAGGGCACGTCCCCGAAGCCGACACCGACGAGCACCGCCACGGCGCTGGTGCCTGAGGTGGCGCCTGCTTCGGCCGACCGGGTGCAGCAGGCGGAGGCCGACCTCGAGGCTGCGCTCGAGGGGATCAGCGACCAGACACCCCTGCAGAACGCCGCCCAGCACTTCAACGCCGCCGTGGTGGCGCTCGAGATGTCGTGGCTGCGTCTCTTCTCGGAGGTGGGGTGCCTGACCGACGAGCAGCAGGAGCAGGCCGCGTCCGCCGTCCATGACGTCACCGCGGCGCTCCAACAGTCCCTGGCGCTCGCGGGTCACTACACCGCGGAGGTGGACGGCGTCTACGGTCCCGCGACCGTCGACGCGGTCGTGTCCCTGCAGGAGGCCCACGGGCTGCCGGCCACGGGCGCGGTCGACAAGGCCACCGCGGCCGCTCTGCAGTCCGACGTGGCCGCCCAGGGCGGTGCCGCGGAGCAGCAGTCGGTCGCCACGACCGCGGCCGTGCAGCAGACACTGATCCTGGCCGGTTTCTGGACCGGGCCGGTCGACGGTGAGTGGACCCCCGCCCTCACCGAGGCGCTGAAGGCCTTCCAGACCGAGCTCGGCGTGCCGGCGACCGGCACCGTCGACGCCGTCACGATCGCCGCACTCGAACGCGCGATCAGGCAGCTGGACGAGCCCGAGGCGTCTCCGTCCGCCACGCCCTCCGACGACGACACAGAGGACGACGCAACGGACGACCCAGCGGACGAGGATGTCGAGCCGAGCGAGGGTGAGAGCTCATCGTCATCGCAATGACGATGGAGTCGTACGCCGCGCGTCAGCGCTGCTCTGCCGGCACGCCACGGGCACCGCTGTCGGTGAGCCGGGCCTCCTCGGCCGCCATGCGCCTCGAGCTCCTCGCGCCGGGTGGTCTCCATCATCTCGCGGGCGGCGTCGTACGCCCCGGGCTGCGGAGACGAGGTCGGTGGCCCCGCGGCCGCAGCCGCGCCAGCGCGGCCCGGGCGAAGATCTGCTGCTCGGTCGTGGTGCGCTCGGAGCGACCCGCGGCCGAGGAACGAGATGAACCAGTGCAGCAGCGCGGTGACGCGGTTCTTGAAGCCGGTGATGTAGACGAGGTGCACGGCCAGCCACATCAGCCAGGCGATCACGCCGGTGAGGCGGAGCTTGCCGACCATGGCGACCGCGCGGAAGCGGCTGATGATCGCCATCGAGCCCTTGTCGAAGTACTTGAACGGCTCCTGCGGAGCCTTGCCCTCGAGCCGGTTCGTCGATCTCCTTGGCGGCGTACTTGGCGCCCTGGATCGCGACCTGCGCGACGCCCGGGAGGTTGTCGAGCGCGATCATGTCGCCGACCACGAAGACCTCGGGGTGGCCCGGGAGCGTGAGGTCGGGGTTGACCCCGATCCGGCCGGCGCGGTCGAGGGGGGCGCCCGTCTGCTCGGCGAGGGTCCTGCCCAGCGAGCTGGCCTGGACGCCGGCGGCCCAGATCTTGGTGACGGTGTTGATGCGCTCGACGCGGCCGTCCTTGAACTTCATCTCGATGCCGCGCTCGTCGACGTCGGTCACCATCGCGCCGAGGATCACCTCGACGCCGAGCTTCTCCAGCTCGGCCTTGGCCTTCTCGCCGAGCTTCTGGCCGAAGGGCGGCAGCACCTGGGGGGCGGCGTCGAGCAGGATCACGCGCGCGCTCGCGGGTGTTGATGGCCCGGAAGTCGCGCTTGAGCGTGCGGTGCGCGAGCTCGGCGATCTGGCCGGCCATCTCCACGCCGGTCGGGCCGGCGCCGACGACCACGAAGGTCAGCAGGTGGTCGACGTTGTCGCCGCGGTTGGCGCCGAGCTCGGCCATCTCGAAGGCGCCGAAGATCCGGCCGCGCAGCTCGAGGGCGTCGTCGATGCTCTTCATGCCCGGGGCGTACTCGGAGAAGTGGTCGTTGCCGAAGTAGGACTGGCTGGCGCCGGCGGCGACGATCAGCGAGTCGTACGCGCGTGACGGTCTCGCGGCCGAGGACGTGGCTGGTGATCGTGCGGGCCTCGAGGTCGATGCCGGTGACCTCGCCGAGCAGGACCTGCGCGTTGTTCTGGCCGCTGAGGACCTCGCGGGTCGGGCGGCGCGATCTCGCCCTCGCAGAGGATGCCGGTCGCCACCTGGTAGAGCAGCGGCTGGAAGAGGTGGTGCGTCGTCTTGGCGACCATGGTGACGTCCACGGGCGCGCTTGCGCAGCGCCTTGGTGCCGAAGAGACCACCGAAGCCGGAGCCGATCACGACCACCTTGTGGGGTGCTGCGGCTGGGCCTGGGCGCTCGACATGTCTAATCCTCTCTGGAGCAGCTGCGCGCGCGTGTGGAAACGTCGCCGTCATGACCATTGTCCCGCCTCGTGCGACCGGTGCCCAAATGTCGGTCCGCGTTCCGTGCGTCACATCCCGCGAACTCGTGCGTCCGGTTGAGAAACTCAGCCAGTCGCACCCAGCTCGCGGACAATTCTCGGACTGCCGTGTTTGGTTGACGGCTGCGCTGGGTACGTACGCCCCGCTGGACTACCCACATCCTCCCCCGGAGAGTGACCTAGTGCCCCTGACGAAGCAAGCCCTCCCTCTTTCGGCGTCGCCGCGCGCCGTGGCGGATGCGCGTCGCTGGGTGCGCGACATCTGCGTGGAGCTGGGCCGCGAGGACCTCGTCGAGTGCGCCGAGCTGGGGGTCTCCGAGCTCACGACCAACGCCGTCCTGCACGGCGCCGAGCCGATCGCCGTACGCGTGCGGGGGACGACGAGCCACCCCCGCATCGAGGTCATCGACGGCTCGTCCCAGCCGCCCACCCCTCCCACCCCGTCCAGCGGACCCGGAGGACTTCCTGACGACCTTCGGTCGCGGGCTCTCGATCGTGGCCATGAGCTCGGTGGCGTGGGGGGCCTCGATCGAGCCCGACGGCAAGGTCGTGTGGTTCGAGCCGGCGACCGAGGTCCGCGAGGACGGTGGCGCGCAGGCCGTCATCGACAGCACCGTCGACGACGAGCCGCGCGCGGTCAGCGACGCCGCCAAGGAGGTCCGCTTCCTCGGCGTCGACCTGCGGCTGGCTACTCCTCGCTCACCCGGCAGTACTACGAGCTGCGGCGCGAGCTGCGCCTGCTCGCCGTCGCCCACCAGGACCACTACCCGCTGGCCGCCGACCTCTCGGCCATGTTCGCCAGCTACGAGCGCCAGGTGCCCGACGAGATCCACCGGGCCGTGCGCAGCGCCGGCGAACGCCGGGGCCCGCGACCGTCGACGTGTCGGTGCGGATGGAGCCCGAGGCGTCCTCGATCGTCTCCACGATGATGGAGATGTTCGACCTGGCCGACGCCTTCTGCAAGGCCGAGCGGCTGCTCTCCCTGCAGCGCACGCCCGACCAGCGCGAGTTCCACCTGTGGTACCTCGGCGAGATGGTGCGCCAGCTCTCCGGCGAGCGGCCGCGGTCGTGGCACGCCGACGGCGGCGACACCGGACGCGCCGACACCCAGCACGTCTCGTGACCCGGGCTCCCCTGCCGGCGCGCGACCTCCTCGCCGTCGTCGCTCGGTGGCGCGCTCGGTGCGGTGCTGCGCTGGACGATCACCGAGGCCACGGCCGGACGGGGCCGTCCCGTGGGCCACGCTGGCGATCAACGTGGTCGGCTGCCTGGTGCTGGGCGCCCTGCCCGTGCTGGGCGTCGTACGCCGCTCCCCCACGCTCGCCCGCTTCCTCGGCCCGGGGCTGCTCGGCGGCTTCACCACGGTCTCGGCGATGGCCGTCGAGACCGTCGACCTCGCGGACACCGGCGAGGTCCTGGTGGCGTTCGCGTACGCCGCGGGCACCCTGCTGCTGTGCCTGCTCGCGGCCGCGGCGGGCCGCGCCCTCGTCCA
This sequence comes from uncultured Actinomycetota bacterium, assembly GCA_963776975.1. GTDB lineage: Bacteria > Actinomycetota > Actinomycetes > Propionibacteriales > Nocardioidaceae > Nocardioides. The sequence continues at coordinate 26,286 of CAVZOU010000009.1, forward strand.
CCGACGCACGGAGGCCGCCGCGTGACCGCGCTGCTGGTGGCCCTCGGCGCCGCGGTCGGGGCGCCGCTGCGGTACGCCGTCGCGCACGCCCTCGACGGGCGCTGGCCGGCGGGCACGCTGGTGGTCAACGTGGTCGGCTCGGGGCTGGCCGGCGTCTTCGCCGGGCTCGCCGTCTCCGGGGACGCGTGGGCGCTGCTCGTCACCGGCTTCTGCGGCGGGTTCACGACGTACTCCTCGGCCGCCGTCCACTCCGTCGACCTCGGCCGGCGGGGCCTGGCGTACGCCGCCGCGACCGTCGTGCTGTCGGTCGCGGCGGCCGCGCTGGGCTTCGTCCTCGCGCGCTGACGGTCCCGGTCAGCCGTAGGCCGAGGGCGTGCAGCCGCTCCTCGCCGATCCCGAAGTGGTGGGCGATCTCGTGGACGACGGTGATGCGGACCTCGTCGCGCAGCTCGTCGAGCGAGTCGCACATCTCGACGAGGGGCCGGCGGAACACCAGGATCCGGTCGGGCAGCATGCCGCTGTGGTTGGCGGCCCGGTCGGTCAGCGCGACGCCGTCGTAGATGCCGAGCAGGTCCGGGTCGTCGGCGGGCGCATCCGCCTCGACCTGCACGACGACGTTGCTCACCAGCGCCGCGATCTCGTCGGGGAGCTCGTCCAGCGCGGACTCCACGAGGCGGTCGAAGTCGTCGGGCTCGATCTCCACGGGCATGCCGCCAGCGTAGGCGGGCGGTCCGCACCCGCACATGCAGAAGGCCGGCCCGGAGCGTGTGCTCCGGGCCGGCCTGGTGGCGACCCCGACGGGACTCGAACCCGCGGCCTCCGCCGTGACAGGGCGGCGCGCTAACCAACTGCGCTACGGGGCCAGGTGAACTGCTGGTGTGACTTGTGGTTCTGCTCCGCGAGGCGAAGCGGTGGAACTCTAACCCATCGTCTTCCCGGGCTCCCAATCGAGGGTGGCCCGCTCCGTCGACCGGTGTGACAGCCGTACCCCCAACCGGATTCGAACCGGCGCTACCGCCGTGAAAGGGCGGGGTCCTGGGCCGCTAGACGATGGGGGCCCGCCCCCGGTGAGCACGACCGGAACCGCGCGGCCGAAGGCGTCGTACAGCATAGGGCGCCCCCGAACGGCCTCCCAATCCCCCACGCGCGGGCGGGATCGGTGAGATCGAGTGGTGGACATCGTCGAAGTCGCGAGAAACCCGACCACCTTCACCGCTAGCCTCAGTACGTGAGCACCCAGGCCGCCCCGCTGCGATTCCTCGTGGTGGACGACACCGAGGACATCCGCGACCTGATGTCCCGGATGGTCGTGCGTCTCGGGCACCTCGCCGACCAGGCCGCCGACGGCGTGGAGGCGGTCGAGGCGCTGGCCCAGAACTCCTACGACATCATGCTGCTCGACCTCACCATGCCGCGGATGAGCGGCGAGGACGTCGTGCGCTGGCTGCGCGAGCACCCCGACCGCGGCGAGGGCCTCGACGTGGTCGTGGTGAGCGCCTGGGCCGGCGAGCAGCGGGCCGTCCTGCAGGAGCTCGGAGTGACCAGCGTGCTGCCGAAGCCACTGCGCGGACAGCAGCTGCGTGACCTCATCGAGGGGAAGTCCGCCGGAACTGCCCCGTAAGGCCTTTACCATCGATACGCTGGGCTCACGGAGCCCCGCCGGGAGGTCGGGCCTTCCTGCGACGTCACACCCCCTGGGGCGTCGTACACCCGAGAAGAGGGAGCACCCCGATGATGACCAAGCTGATCCAGCGCCGCGCCGCCAAGAAGACCGCCGACCAGATGTTCGCGCTGTACGCCTGGCGTCCGAGCGGCCCCGGTCGCTGAGCCACCACCCCGTGGACGGGTCCTCGTGTCCCGTCACCAAGATCGAGAGCGCCGAGGCGGCCCCAGGCCGCCTCGGCGCTGTTCTTGCCGCACCACGAGCGGCCGGGCTCACCCCCCTGGGCCCCGACGGCCCCTGGCTCGCGACGACGCCGGAGCAGTCCCGGCAGGTGCTGATGGACGCCGCGACCTTCGACTTCCCCACCAGCGTCAGCCGCAGCACCGACCTGTCGGCCAGCGCCGGTGACAGCCGCACCGGCCACCACGTCTTCGCGCCGCTCACCCCGGTCGAGGTGGAGCGCGGGCGCGCGGTCTTCGCCACCGAGTGGCACCTCGCCCTGGCCGCCGCCGACTCCCCGCAGCCGTCCCCGCACCCGGACGCCCGGGAGCTCGAGGCGATGGAGCTGCTGCGACGGCCCGTGGCCCGGGCGACCTGCGCGGCCGTGCTCACCGACCTCGACACCTCGACGCGCGACGAGGTCGCCGACCAGGTGCTCGCCTGGATCGACGCCCTCGCCCCGGTGATCTCCAGCCCCCGGGCGCCCCGGCGCTGGAGCCGCGTCCGTCGCGCCGAGCACCGCTCGCGGCTCGCGCTGGAGGACGCGCTGGCGCAGGTCCTCGACGACTGCGGCATCACCGACTCCCCCGCGATCGTGGCCACCATGCTGGCGGCGGGCATCCAGGTGCCGATCGCCGCCGGGTCCTGGCTGCTCGTCCACCTGGCCGCCCGGCCGGACGGCACCGTCGATCCCGACCACGCGGTGTGGGAGAGCGCTGCGGGTCAGCCCGCCGACGTGGCTGACCGCCCGGGTGACCACCGCGCCCGTCGAGGTCGCCGGCCAGCAGCTCCCCGCCGGCGCGGTGGTGCTGGTCAGCCCGCTGCTCCTCGGTCGCCGCGCCGACCTGGCGCCGGACAGCCCCGGCCGACCTCGCCGACTTCTGCCCCGAGCGGTGGGCCCGCGACGGACGTCCGCCCGGGCGCGTGGCTGCCCTTCGGGGCCGGGCGCGCACGCCTGCCCGGGCCGCACCCTGGGCCTGGCCCTGCTGCGCGAGGTCGCCCATGGGCGAGCCGACACCACCTTGCATTGACGCGTCCGTCACAATCGACCAGAGCCGGGGGATCCTCCCGAGTCCTGCCCGCATCACCGTCTCGTCCCCGGGAGGAGAATGAGCATGACTGGCTCCGCCGCGTCCAGGACGTGCCGCTCGACTCTCCGGTCTCGCCCGCGGCCTCCGACCTCGCGGCGCTGCGTCCTGGACACCGGCACACCGCTTGACGAGGCCTTCGTCCCTGGTGGCCGAGCACCTCCTGACACTGCCGCGCGTCGAGGTCGTCACGGTCGCGCTCACGACCTTCGCGCCCGAGGACGAGACCGGCTGGGTCCACCTGGGCCAACGCGCCTGGGTGACCGAGTGGCTGGAGCCCGGCACCCGGTGCTCGATCCTTCCCGCCCCGGACGCGGGACCCGAGGCCGCGCTGTCGATGCCCTGGGTGTCCCCCCGCGCCCGACGAAGGCCGCACTCGTCGTCGACCGGACACCGCACTCTTCCCGCCCGAGGCCGACCAGGACCGCCGGGAGCTCTCGGCCAACGGGATCCGCAGCCTGGTGGTCGGCACGCCCAGGTCGCGGACGGTGTCATGTACGGCAGCCTCGCCGTGGGCAGCTCCGACGTCGGCCCGTGGCCCGCACGAGCGCCGTCGCGGACTTCCGGCTGCTGCAACGCGGCCCTCACCTCGCGGATCGCCCTCGAGCAGGCCCGCCGCTCACTCGCCGACGCCGTGGCGGCCGGCGCCCAGACCCGGGAGGCCCAGCAGCACTTCTTCGCCTCCGTCGGCCACGAGCTCCGCACCCCGCTCACCGCCATCGTCGGCTACACCGAGATGCTGGTCGACGAGGCCGAGCAGCAGGACGTCCGACCCGTTCGCCGAGGCCGTGGGTCGCGACGGCGCCGTCATCCTGCGCGCGTGCGAGCAGCTGATGGCCGTCGTGGAGGACCTCCTCAGCGCCGGCCGGACGATGGGGGCCGAGGAGATCCGGCAGAGCGTCGACGTGGCCGCCGCCGTGGAGGACGTCCTGCACTGGCACCGGGCCGACGGCGCGGCGCCGCCGAGGTCGAGCTGGACTGCGCGGTGCCTCACGGCCCGACCGTGTGGGCGCACGCCGCCGGCTTCCGGCAGGTGCTGTCCAACCTCATCGGCAACGCCGTCGTGCACAACCCGGGCGGGACGGTGACCGTGCAGACCCAGGCCCTCCGCGGCGAGTCCGGCGAGCCCCGGCTCCGGGTCATCGTCCGCGACACCGGCGACGGGCTCACCGCCGAGCAGCTGCGCGACGTCTTCGACCCGTTCGTCCGCTACGCCCGTCCCGGCGTGAAGGGCACCGGGCTCGGACTCAGCCTCTCCCGCTCGCTCGCCGAGCGCGACGGCGGCACCGTCGACGCCACCTCGACGCCCGGACGGGGCTCCGCGTTCTGGGTCGAGCTGCCCGGTCCGCGAGGCGGACACGCCCGCCTGACCGCCGGCCACGGCCGATTCCGCAGTGCCCGCGACGCTCATGTAGCATTCCACGCGCTTGGCCAGGTAGCTCAGTTGGTACGAGCGACCGACTGAAAATCGGTAGGTCGGCGGTTCGACCCCGCCCCTGGCCACACGCACGCGAAGCGCCCGGTCACGTCCCGACCGGGCGCTTCGCTGTTGGTGAGCACGAGAGATCGGCGCCGCGGGCCGGCGGGCCGCGGTCAGCAGACCTCGCTGCGCCGCTCGAGCAGCACCGTGTCGCGCCACTCCCCGTCGAGCCGGGCGATGCGCGTGCGCACGGCCAGCGTGCGGTAGCCGGCCGAGTGGTGCAGCGCCAGGCTGGCGCGGTTCTCCGGGAAGATCGAGGTCTGCAGCGTCCACATCCCGGCGTCGTCGGCCCCGTTGACCTGCGCGTGGAGCAGCGCCTTGCCGACGCCGCGCCCGCGCGCCGACGCGGCGACGTACACCGAGCTCTCCCCCACGCCGGAGTAGCAGTCGCGCGAGGAGACCGGGCTGACCGCGGTCCAGCCGACGACCTCCCCGTCGACCTCGGCGACCCACGCGAGCCCGGGCAGCCACCTCGCCGCCATCTGGCGGGCGGTGGGCACCGTCGTCTCGAAGGTGGCGTTGCGGGTCGCCAGCCCCTCGGCGTAGATCGCGAGCACCGCCTCCATGTCGCGCGTCGGCCACGGGCCGGGTGGTGACGTCGGCGGGCAGGTCCTCGGGGCAGCAGGGGGGCGACGACAGGGTGCCCATCACCACGTCGGCCGCGTGCGGGAGGCCGGTGCAGCAGGCGGCGTTGACCGACACCATGCTCGAGGTCCCGACCTTGTCGACCACCACGAAGCCGACCTTGCGCAGCAGCTCGACAGTGGTGCGAGCAGGTGGACTGGCTGATGCCCAGGGCCTCGGCGAGGTCTCCGATGCGCATCGCGCCCGAGGGCGAGGTCGGACAGCGTGTGCAGCAGCCGCACCCGGGTGGGGTCGGCGAGCACGGCGAACCACTCGGCGTAGCTCTCGGCGTCCGCCTTGTCAGGCCCGGTGCCGTACGTGCGCTCGTCGATGGGTGCCGAGGTCATGGTCGGCAGGATACCTTGCCTTCATCGATCTCGATCGATACAGTCCGTCTTCATCGACGCCCGTCGATGAAGCAGACGAACTGGAGGACCGCCATGCAGCACCCCGTGGTCATCATCGGCGCCGGCCCCGATCGGGCTCGCGGCCGCCGCGCACGCCGCCGAGCGCGGCCTGGACGTCGTCGTCCTCGAGGCCGGGCCCGGCGCCGGGGCGGCCGTCGGCGGAGTGGGCGCACGTGCGGCTCTTCTCCTCCTGGGCCGAGCTGGTCGACCCCGCCGCCCGGCGCCTGCTCGACGCGGCCGGCAGCTGGACCGCCCCGGACGACGGCGGCTACCCCACCGGCGGCGAGTGGCGCGACGCCCTACCTCCGCCGCTGGCCGAGCTGCTCGACGCCACCGCGGCGGCGAGCGTGCGGTACGACGCCCGCGTCATCGGGGTCGGCCGCGCGGGCCGCGACCTGCTGGTCGACTCCGGGCGCGAGACCGACGCCGTTCGCCGTGCACGTGCAGGACCGCGACGGCCACCGAGCGCCTGCTGGCGCGCGCCGTGGTGGACGCCTCCGGCACCTGGACCGAGCCCCAACCCGCTCGGCGCCGACGGCTACCCCGCCCTCGGCGAGCGCGAGCACGCCGACGCATCACCTACGGCATCCCCGACCTCGCCGACCCGGCCGTGGCCGCGCGGTACGCCGGCAAGCACGTCGCGGTCGCCGGCACGCGGCGCCTCGGCCCAGGGCGTGCTCATCGGCCTGGCCGCGGCTCGCCCGGCGCGACGCGGCCACGCGGGTGTCCTGGCTGCTGCGCCGCCCGAGCGTCGGCGACGCGTTCGGCGGCGGCGACAACGACCAGCTCGAGCAGCGCGGCCGGCTCGGGCAGGAGGCCCGGGCGGCGGCCGGCGGCGGGGTCGTCACCGACGTGACCCGCTTCCGCACCGAGGCGGTCGCGGCGACAGCCGGACGGGCGCCTCACCTGGGTCCGTCGACGGGCAGCAGGTGACGGACGTCGACGAGGTCATCGTCGTCACCGGCTTCCGGCCCGACCTCGTGCTTCCTCTCCGAGGTGCGCCTCGACCTCGATCCGGCACTCGGGCTCGCCGCGCGCCCTCGCCGACCAGATCCACCCCGACCACCACTCCTGCGGCGACGTCGCCCCCCACGGCCACCGCGAGCTCGCCCAGCCGGAGCCGGGGCTCTTCCTCGTCGGCATGAAGTCCTACGGCCGGGCCCCGTCGTTCCTGGCGATGACCGGGTTCGAGCAGGTGCGGTCGGTCGTCGCCGCCCTGGACGGCGACCTCGAGGCGGCCGGACCGGGTCGAGCTGGTGCTGCCGGAGACCGGCGTGTGCAACGGGGCCGGGGCCTTCGACGACGCCCGACGCTGCGGACACGGCGTCGCGGTGGCGGGTGCTGCGGCGCCCCGACGTCCGGCCGGAGCTGATCACCCTCGGTCGCCCTCGGGACAGTGACCGCGGGTCGACGACCTCCCTGACACCGCCGCACCGCAGTCCGACGCCCTCGACGACGCCGGGCTGCGGCGCGTCGTCGCCGTGCTCAGCACCGTGCCAGATCGTCTCCTGGGGCTGCCTCTACTACGCCTTCGCCGCGCTCCAGTCCTCGATCACCGCCGACACCGGGTGGTCGGCGATCGCGGTCACCGGGGCCTTCTCGCTCCCAGCTGGTCGTCGCGGCGGCGTCGGCCTGTGGGTGGGCCGGCACCTGGACGCCTACGGTCCGCGCGCGGTGATGACGGCCGCGTCGGCTGGTCGCCGTGCCCGGGCTGCTCGCTGGTCGCGCCTCGCGCCCGACGCTGACCGTCTTCTACGCCGGCTGGGTCGTCATCGGCGCGGCCATGGCCGGCACGCTCTACCCGCCGGCGTTCGCCGCGCTGACCCGCTGGGGCGGGGTACGACGGGTGCGGCGCTGACCACCCTCACCCTGGTCGCCGGCCTGGCCAGCACGGTCTTCGCGCCCCTGGCCTCGGGCTCGAGGACCGGCTCGGCTGGCGCCAGGCGTACCTCGTGCTGCTGGGCCGCCGCGGTCGGATCACGGTGCCGCTGCACTGGTGGGGGCTGCGACCGCCCCTGGCGCGACCCGCCGGCGGGCGCCGTCGACGCCGGGAGCGCGACGCCCGGCGAGCCGTGCCGACCGACCGTCCGCAGCCCGCCGTTCGTGGTGCTGGCGCTCGCCAACGCGCTGGTGGCGCTGGCCGTCTTCGCGGTGGTCGTCAACCTGGTGCCGATGCTGCTCGAGCAGGGCATGAGCCGCAACGCCGCCGCGCTGGCCCTCGGGCTCGGCGGGGTCGGGCAGGTGGCGGGACGGCTCGGCTACGCCCGCTTCGCCGCCCGCACCTCGGTCACCGTCGCGGGCCGTCCTCGTCGTCGCTGCGGTCGCCGTCTTCACGGCCGCGCTGGCGCTGGCGCCGGCTCCGCCGGGCTGGTGGTCGGGCTCGGGATGGTGCTCGGCCTCGCCCGCGGGCTCTACACGCTCGTCCAGGCCACCGCCGTCACCGACCGTTGGGGGCCGAGCGCCTACGGCCCCTCAACGGGATGCTGACCGCGCCCGCCCTGCTGGCCTCCGCCCTGGCGCCGTTCGCCGGGGCCGCGCTGGCCGCCGGGCTCGGGTCCTACGCCGACGCGTTCCTCGTGCTCGCCCTCGTGGCCGCGGGCGCGGCCCTGCTCATGCTGGGCGCCACGCCGCGGGACGCTGGCTCGCCGCAACGACTGAGGCGCCGATCAGGGCTGCAGGCGTCCCGACGACCTCCTCGGCAGTGGCCCGGGCGGACCGCCCGACGCCGATCAGGGTCGCCGAGGCCACCCCCGTCCAGTCGCCGTAGCCGACCAGGTGGAGCCGCGGCTCGGCGACGGCCGGGTCCCGCTCGGGCCGCCGACCCGGATCCGGCCGCCCGCCTCGCGCGGGACCAGCCCCCGGAGGTGACCCAGGGCGGGGCGGAAGCCGGTGCACCAGATGATCGCGTCGGCGTCGTGGGTCGCGCCGTCGGGTGGACGACCACGCCGGTGGCGGTGAGGCGGGAGAACATCGGCCGGGCCACGAGGACGCCCCGGTCGCGGGCGGCGCGCACGCTCTCGACCATCACCACGTCACCCAGCCCGCCGACCCCCGGGTGCTCGCGACCCTGGCGCAGCGCCTCGATCCGCTCGGTCGCCGCCGCGAAGAGCGCCCGCCCGTCCACGTCGTCGGGCAGGAAGCGGGGCGGGCGGGTGGTGAACCATGTCGCGTCGGCCACGGTGGACACCTCGGCGAGCACCTGCGCCCCCGAGTTGCCTCCGCCGACCACCAGGACCCGCCGGCCCTCGAAGTCCTGCGGGCGCCGGTAGTGCGCCGCGTGCAGCTGGCGCCCCGGAAGTCGCGGGCGCCGGGATACGCCGGCCAGAACGGCTGGGTCCACGTGCCGGTGGCGGACACCACGACTCGGGCCGCGACGTCGAGCCCGTCGGCCCGGACGAGCAGGCGCTCACCCCCGGCGTCCCGCACCACCGAGCGGACCCGGTGCGGGCGTCGTACCTCGAGGTCGTAACGCTGCTCGTAGCGCGTCAGGTAGTCGACGACGTGGTCCCGCGGGGGAAAGCCCCGGGTCGCATCGTCCCAGGGCGGCATCATCCAGCCGGGCAGCGAGGAGTAGGCCGCGGGCGAGAAGAGCCGGAGCCCCTCCCACATGTGCCGCCAGGCGCCGCCCGGCTCCTCGTCGGCGTCGAGGAGGACGACGTCGCGGCCGGGGCTCAGGCCGGCCCGCCGGAGGTGGTAGGCGGTGGCCAGGCCGGCCTGACCGGCGCCGATGACGACGACGTCGACCTCGAGCACCATGGGGCCACCGTAGCCATGCCCCGACCCCCGGCGCGGCCTCATATCGATGTGTGTCAACATCGACGCATGTCGAATTCCCGCGCCGACGACCTGGTCCCCCCGGGTGCCGATCCGTTGACCTGCTGCGTGCCCCTGTCCCGCGAGCCGATCTCCGTCGAGCAGGCCGCGAGCGTCGTCCCGATGCTCAAGGCGATCGCCGACCCGGCCCGCCTGCGACTGCTGTCGCTGGTGCTGTCGCACGAGGGCGGCGAGGCGTGCGTGTGCGACCTCCTCCCCCACTTCGACCTCTCGCAGCCGACGATCAGCCACCACCTCAAGGTGCTGCACGAGGCGGGGCTCGTGGACCGGGAGAAGCGCGGCACGTGGGTCTACTACATCGCCCGCCCCGAGGCGATGGCCGCGCTGGCGGGCCTCTTCACCGCCGACGCGCGCACGGCGGTGGACGCATGAGCGACGCCGTCCGCGAGGAGCCCGCCCCCGGCGCCGACGACGCCGTCCTGCAACGGCTCTCGACCCTGGACCGGTTCCTGCCGGTGTGGATCGGCCTGGCCATGGTCCTCGGCCTCCTGCTCGGGCGCGGCGTGCCCGGCCTCGACGACGCGCTGGCCGCCGTCGAGGTCGGCTCGGTCTCGCCTGCCGATCGCCGTGGGGCTGCTGGTCATGATGTACCCCGTCCTGGCCAAGGTGCGGTACGACGAGCTGGGCCACGTCACCGCACGACCGGCGGCTGCTCGCGACCTCGATCCTGCTCAACTGGGTGCGTCGGCCCGCTGCTGATGTTCGCGCTGGCGTGGCTGCTGCTGCCCGACCTCCCGGAGTACCGCACCGGCCTGATCATCGTGGGCCTCGCCCGGTGCATCGCCATGGTGCTCATCTGGAACGACCTGGCCTGCGGCGACCGCGAGGCGGCGGCCATCCTGGTCGCCATCAACGCGATCTTCCAGATCCTGGCCTTCGCGCTGCTCGGCTACTTCTACCTCGAGGTCCTGCCCGGCTGGCTCGGTCTCGCCCAGACCGACCTCGACGTCTCCATGTGGGAGATCGCCCGGTCGGTGCTGGTCTTCCTCGGCATCCCGCTGCTCGCCGGCTACCTCACCCGCACCTTCGGCGAGCGGGCCCGGGGCCGGGAGTGGTACGAGGGGACGTTCCTCCCGCGCATCGGCCCCGCCGCGCTGTACGGCCTGCTCTTCACCATCGTGCTGCTCTTCGCCCTGCAGGGCGACACCATCACCAGCCAGCCGCTCGACGTGGTGCGCATCGCGCTCCCGCTGCTCGCGTACTTCGTGCTGATGTGGGGCGGCTCGATGGTGCTGACCCGCGCCCTCGGGCTTCGACTACGGCCGCGCCACCGCCGTCTCCTTCACCGCCGCCGGCAACAACTTCGAGCTCGCCATCGCGGTCGCGATCGGGGTCTTCGGCGTCGCCTCCGGGCAGGCGCTGGCCGGCGTCGTCGGACCCCTCATCGAGGTCCCCGTGCTCGTCGGCCTCGTCTACGTGAGCCTCTGGGCCCGCCGCTTCTTCCGGGACCGCACCACTCCCGCCACCACCCACCCCGACACCGCAGGAGATGCCCGATGACCGACACCTCGACCCCGCAGGTCGTCTTCGCCTGCGTCCGCAACGGCGGACGCTCGGTGATCAGCCGCGTGCTCACCGAGCACTACGCCGCGGGCCGGGTCACCGCCCTGTCGGCCGGCACGCAGCCCGGCGAGCACATCCACCCCGAGGTGGCCCGGGCGCTCGAGTCGCTCGGGCTCGACACCTCGCGGGAGGAGCCCACCCTGCTGACCCGGGACACCATCGCCGCCAGCACGATGGCGATCACCCTCGGCTGCGGCGAGGAGTGCCCCTTCGTCCCGGGGGTCACCTACCGCGACTGGCCGGTCGCCGACCCGGGCGGCCAGGACGACGAGACGGTCCGCGCGATCGTCGCCGACCTCGACGCGCGGGTGCGGGACCTGCTGGTCGAGATCGTGCCGGGCATCGAGCTGCCCGCGTCCGTGCTCGCGGGCTGATCGTCGTCGCAGCAATTTTCACCTGACGGTCGTTGACAGGTGTGACGGGCGCCACAAGACTCCGATCGCCGGTGTGGGGCCGGCACCGTCCACCCACACCGTCAGGAGAACGATGAACTTCTCGCGTCCTCGCGCGCTCGTGCTGAGCGTGCTCGCCCTGCTCACCTCCGGCCTCGCCGTCACCACCACCGCCGCCCCGGCGCTGGCCGACGGCCCCGGCCAGGGCACCCCCTGGGTCGTCACCCTCGGCGACTCCTACATCAGCGGGGAGGCCGGGCGCTGGGCCGGCTCCTCCAACACCTCCACGGCGAGCGCCGACGCGCTCGGCGGGACGGCGTACTTCGACAACGCCACCAACACGGGCGAGCAGATCAACCGCTGCCACCGCAGCAAGTCCGCCCAGGCCCACATCGGCGCCGGGACGCTGGGGATGAACCTCGCCTGCTCGGGGTCGCGCACGACGACCTTCACCGACTCCGACGGCAACTTCAAGCCGGGCCTGGACTTCTACAACAGCAACGGCCGGCAGGGCCAGGCGCTGGCGCTCCAGGGCTTCGCGGCCACCCACAACGTCAAGCTCGTCTCGGTCTCCATCGGCGGCAACGACTTCAACTTCGCCTCGATCGTGCAGACCTGCGTCACCAACTGGCTGACCTCCCCCACCTGGGCCAAGAACTACTGCAACGACGACTCGTCGGTCGCCAACAACTTCACCGCGTCGGCCGTGGCCGCCAAGCGGGCGGCCATCGCGACCGCGTTGCAGAACGTGCGGACGGCGATGCGCAACGCCGGGTACGCCGACGACTCCTGGACGCTGCTCGATCCAGAACTACCCCTCGCCGCTGCCGAGCTCGTCGGGCTTCCGCTACTCCGAGTCCGGCTACACCCGGATGAGCAAGGGCGGCTGCGGCTTCTGGAACCGCGACGCCGACTGGGCCAACGCCACCGCGCTGCCCAAGATCAACGGCGCCGTCTTCGGAGGTGCCACCGACTCCGGCCTCACCAACGTGCGCACCCTCGACCTGTCCTCGGCCTTCAACGGCCGCCGGCTCTGCGAGAACACCGTGGGCCTCTACGAGGAGAAGGGCCTGTCCTCCTGGACCCAGGCCGGCGCGGTCGACCAGACCGAGTGGATCAACCAGATCCGCACCGTCTCCACCTGCTGCGGCTCGGGCAGCCCGTACTACATCCAGGAGTCGTTGCACCCGAACTACTGGGCGCAGATGGCCACCCGGTCGTGCGTGCGGCAGGCCTGGAACGGCGGCACCGTGCGCAGCGGCAAGTGCACCATCGCCGGCACCGGTCTCGTCGGTGGCGAGCCGCGGATGACGCTGGGCTGATCCGCCTTCCTGCACCGACCCTCCCGGGGCGGGGCGGCACCGGCTGCGACAATCGCCCGGTGCTGCCCCGCCTCGAGATCGTGCGCCGCCTGCGCCCGGTCGACCTGGTGTCCCGGGCCCGCGTCACCACCGACGAGGGCGGCCTGCACGCCCTGCCCGCGCTCGCGCCGTACGTCGCCGCGACGACGACCCTCGCCTCCCCCGCGACGCCGGCGGCGCTCGCGCTGCACCTGCCCGGGGTGCGACTGGGCCTGTCGTACGACGGCGCCTCCGTGGCGGTGGCCGTCACGGTCGACGGCACCACGAGCGAGCACCGGAGCCGGCGGATGGCTCGGACCGAGGATCCGACCGAGCTGGGGCTGACCCTCACCGGCACCCACCTCACCGCCTGGTCCCGCGAGCAGGGCGCGTGGGTCGCGCGAGCCCGTCGGGACCTGCGCGACGACATCGACGTCGCCCTGCTGCACGACGAGGCGTCCCTGGCCGCGCTGCGCGTCGAGCTGCCCGCCGGGCCGTCGGTGGCGGGCGGCTTCGGCCAGCTGGGGCTGCGCGACCTCCGGCTCGTCAGCCACGCCGACGGCACGCCGCTGCGCGACGAGGGCGACCTCTGGCTGAGCGCGACCTCGGCCGGTCCGGGCTTCTTCGACAGCGGCCACACGAGCCTGTGGCGCCTCTCCCCCGACACCCTGGAGCTGCGGCACACGCGGCGACCTGTTCTTCCGCCGGCCGGACCGGCCCGGTGTGTACGGCGACCACGCCACCCACGTGGTCCGCGACGGGGACCGGTGGCTGGTCGCGACCAGCACGTGGGGCGACTTCGAGCAGCCGACCACCCGGGCCGACCGGACCGGGTCGTCGACGCTGCGGGTGACGCTCGCGTCGGTCGACGCTCGGTCGACCTGCTCCACGGCGAGCACGTGCTCGACACCACCGAGCTGCCGCTGCCGACCGACGGGTTCACGTCGGTCGCCGTGTGGGACCCGCACCTGGTCCGCGAGGACGACCGGTGGCTGGTCGGCTACGTCAGCGCGAGCCGGTTCTTCCGGTTCCACCCCGCGCTCGCGGCCGGCCCGTCCTCGACGAGCTCACCCTGGTGGCGGCGGCCCCGGACCGCCGGGCCACGGAGGGGACCACCCTGCTGCGGGTCGACGGCGAGCTGCTCGTGCTGGCCAGCGACGGGCGGGACGGCCGACGGGGCGAGCGGGCGCGGTTCCCCGTGTTGGGGACCGACCTGGTCGAGCGCGGCGCGCTGGACGCGCCGTACCCGACGAACATCCCGTGGCCGACCCTCGCCCGCGTGGACGACCGCTGGGTGATGGTCGCCTTCAACGGCGTCCGGGCGGGCGGACGGCTGCTCGGCTACGGCACGCACGGTGACGTCGTGATCATGCGCGAGTCGGACTAACCTTCGAGGTGACGGCGGTCACCACCCACGCGACCGTCACGACAAGGGTCGCACCACCCCGCGACCGCCACGACGCACCGAAGGACACCACCCATGTCTGGACAACCCCCTGTCGACGTCTTCGACCTCGGCAGCGAGCACGAGCAGGTCGTCTTCTGCAACGACCGCGCCACCGGCCTCAAGGCCATCGTCGCCATCCACTCCACCGCGCTCGGTCCCGCTCTCGGCGGCACCCGCTTCTACCCCTACGCGAGCACCGACGACGCCATCGAGGACGTCCTCAACCTCTCGCGCGGCATGTCCTACAAGGCGGCGCTCGCCGGGCTGGACCTCGGGGGCGGCAAGGCGGTCATCATCGGTGACCCCGCGACCCTCAAGACGGAGGCGCTGCTGCGCGCCTACGGCCGCTTCGTGCAGTCCCTCGGCGGCCGCTACTACACCGCCTGCGACGTGGGCACGTTCTCGGTCGACATGGACCACATCGCGCGGGAGTGCTCCTTCGTCACCGGCCGCACCACCGCCCACGGCGGCGCGGGCGACAGCTCGGTGCTCACGGCGTACGGCGTGTTCCAGGGCATGCGCGCGGCCGCCGAGGTCGTCTGGGGCGCCCCGACGCTGCACGGTCGCACCGTCGGTGTCGCCGGCGTGGGCAAGGTCGGTCGCCACCTGGTGCGCCACCTCGTCGAGGACGGCGCCTCGGTGGTCATCACCGACGTGCACCAGCCCTCGGTCGACGCGCTGGTCGCCGAGCACGAGGCCGTGACCGCCGTCGGGTCGACCGACGAGCTCGTCGCGAGCCCGCTCGACGTCTACGCCCCGTGCGCGCTCGGCGGCGCCCTCACCGACGAGGTCGTCGAGGTGCTCTCGGCCAAGGTCGTCTGCGGAGCCGCCAACAACCAGCTCGCCCACCCGGGCGTCGAGAAGCAGCTCGAGGAGCGCGGGATCCTCTACGCGCCCGACTACTGCGTCAACTCCGGCGGCCTGATCCAGGTCGCCGACGAGCTCGAGGGCTTCTCCTTCGAGCGCGCGAAGTCCCGGGCGACCGGGATCTTCGAGACGACCAAGGCCGTCTTCGAGCTCGCGGCCGCCGACGGGGTCGCGCCGGCCATCGCCGCCGACCGGCTCGCCGAGCGTCGCATGCGCGACGTCGGCCGGCTGCGCGGCGTCTGGCTCCCCTGACGCGACCGGGCACTTCCAGCACGCTGGGACGTGCCGACCGGGCACTTCCTGGCTGATGCCGGAGGTGCCCGGTCGTCGTCGACGCACGGAAGTGCCCGCTCACCGCGCTGCACGCGCACACAAGTGCCCGGTCAACGCCGTGCAGGCGCACCGAAGTGCCCGGTCACCGCGTCGTACGACGCAGGAACCGCCCGGTCAGCGTGACCGGGTGTGCGAGTCAGTCGCGCGAGGTCTCGATGACGTCGGACCACTTCTCGAGGACCTCAGGGTCCACCTGCTCGTCCTTCTTGCCGCTGTCGCCGTGAAGCTCACTGGCGAGTGCCCCGAAGTCCGTCTCGTGAGTGCGGTACTTCAGGTCGCGGGCGACCTTCGTCTGCTTGGCTTTCGCTCGGCCGCGCCCCATAGGGTCAGCCCCCTCGCAAATCGGCCGGGGCACCAAGGCTCCCGGGCTGTCTCAAGAATTTCTCGTGAGGACAACGCTACCTGTTACCTGGCTGTTCCCGCACGCCGGGGCACCGCGATTTCCCGACAATGTGACGAAACGCCTCTCAGCGGTGGTCCCCGGTGAGCGTCACGCGCCCCTCGCCGCCGCTGGCGACCTCGCCGGCGACCCAGGCGGGGATGTCGTGGCCGTCGAGGACCGCGATGGCCCGGTCGGCGGAGTCGGCCGGCAGGAGCGCGACCATGCCGACGCCGCAGTTGAGCGTCGACTCGAGGTCCTCCCGCGAGACGCCGCCGGCCTCGGCGACCAGCGAGAACACGGGCGGGAGCGCCCAGGTGCCGCGGTCGAGGGTCGCCGAGACCTCGACGGGCATGACCCGCTCGAGGTTGGTCGCGAGGCCGCCGCCGGTGACGTGGGACATCGCGTGGACCTCGGTCTGGGCGGCGAGGTCCAGGCAGGCCTTGGCGTAGATCCGGGTGGGCTCGAGGAGCTCCTCGCCCAGGGTCCGGCCCAGGACGTCGACGTCCCGGTCCAGGGACCAGCCCGGGCCACCGGCGCCGAGGAGCACGTGGCGGACCAGCGAGTAGCCGTTGGAGTGCAGGCCGCTGCTGCCCATGGCGAGCACCACGTCGCCGGGACGCACGCGTCCGGGGCCGAGCAGCCGGTCGGCCTCGACCACGCCGGTGGCCGCGCCCGCGACGTCGTACTCGTCGGGCTCGAGCAGGCCCGGGTGCTCCGCGGTCTCGCCGCCGATGAGCGCGCAGCCGGCCGCCACGCAGGCCTCGGCGATGCCCTTGACGATGGCCGAGATCCGCTCGGGGACGACCCGGCCGGTGGCGATGTAGTCGGTCATGAAGAGCGGCTCGGCGCCGCACACGACCAGGTCGTCGACGACCATCCCGACGAGGTCGAAGCCGATCGTGTCGTGGACGTCCATCGCCTGCGCGATCGCGACCTTGGTGCCGACGCCGTCGGTGGAGGTGGCCAGCAGGGGCCGCTCGTACCTCGTCGAGGGCCGAGGCGTCGAACAGCCCGGCGAAGCCACCCAGGCCGCCGATCACCTCGGGGCGGCGTCGCCTTGGCGACCGACCCCTTCATCAGCTCGATGGCCAGGTCGGCGGCCTCGATCGAGACTCCGGCGGCGGCGTAGGCGCCCTGCTGGTCGGTGGGCGGCACGGGGTGGGTCACGTCGCTCCTGCGGGGTGGGTACGGCGAGTGGTCAGGGGTTGTTGAGCACGGGCAGCGCGACCCGGTCGGCCGAGGGCTCGAGGATGCCCTTGCCGAGGCGCTCCGGCTCGGGCAGCGGGATCGGGTAGACCCCGTCGAAGCAGGCGCGGCACAGGTCGTCCTTGGGCACCGAGGTGGCCTCGACGAGGTCCTCGAGGCTGATGTAGCCCAGCGAGTCGGCGTCGATGGAGCGGCAGATCTCGTCGGAGGTGAGGCCGTTGGCGATCAGCTCGGCGCGGGTGGCGAAGTCGATGCCGTAGAAGCAGGGCCACTTCACCGGCGGCGAGCTGATCCGCACGTGCACCTCGCGGGCGCCGGCCTCGCGCAGCATCCGCACGAGCGCGCGCTGGGTGTTGCCGCGCACGATCGAGTCGTCGACGACCACGAGCCGCTTGCCCTCGATCACGTCGCGCAGCGGGTTGAGCTTGAGCCGGATGCCGAGCTGGCGGATCGTCTGGCTGGGCTGGATGAACGTGCGGCCGACGTAGGAGTTCTTGACCAGTCCCATGCCGTAGGGGATGCCGGACGCCTCGGCGTAGCCGATCGCGGACGGGGTGCCCGACTCGGGGACCGGGATGACCAGGTCGGCGTCGGCGGGGAACGCCTTGGCCAGCTTGCGACCGATCTCGACGCGGACGCTGTGCACCCGCTGGCCGGTGATGAGGGTGTCGGGGCGGGCGAGGTAGACGAACTCGAACAGGCAGTGCTTGGGCGCCGGCTCGGCGAACTGCTGGGTGCGCAGCCCGTCCTCGTCGACGGCGACCATCTCGCCGGGCTCGATCTCGCGGATGAACGACGCCCCGACGATGTCGAGGGCGGCGGTCTCGGAGGCGACCACCCAGCCGCGCTCGAGCCGGCCGAGGACCAGGGGCCGGATGCCCTGCGGGTCGCGGGCGGCGTACAGGGTGTGCTCGTCCATCCAGACGAAGGAGTAGGCGCCCTTGATCTGCGGGAGCAGGTCGGCGGCCCGCTCCTCGACCGTCTGTCCGGGGTGGTGCGCGAGCAGCTGGGTGACGACCGAGGTGTCGTTGGTGCGACGCGGGCGGCATCCGCATCTGGAGGTCGAGGTGCTCGCCGCCCTCGCGCGTCGGCGACCATCTGCGGCCAGCTCGGGGGTGTTGATGAGGTTGCCGTTGTGGGCCAGCGCGATCGAGCCGGTGGCGGTGGGGTGGAACGTCGGCTGGGCGTTGTGCCAGGTGCTGGCGCCGGTGGTGGAGTAGCGCGCGTGGCCGACCGCGAGGTGGCCCTTGAGCGACTCCAGCGTCGACTCGTCGAAGACCTGGGAGACCAGGCCCATGTCCTTGTAGACGAGGATCTGGCGGCCGTTGCTGACCGCGATGCCCGCCGACTCCTGGCCGCGGTGCTGGAGCGCGTAGAGCCCGAAGTAGGTCAGCTTGGCGACGTCCTCCCCCGGGGCCCAGACCCCGAAGACGCCACAGGCGTCCTGCGGGCCCTGGTCGTGGGGGTCGAGGTCGTGCGTCAGACGGCCGTCGCCGCCCTTGCGCTTGCTCGTCGGCGTGGGCACGCATGGATTCTACGGGCCCGGCACCTACATCCGTGCGGCCCCGTCCACGATGGCCTCGCGGATGCGGGTGTAGGTGCCGCAGCGGCAGATGTTGCGGATGCTGTCGAGGTCGGCCTCGGTGATCTCGCGGCCCTCCGCGCGCACCTTCCTCGACCAGCGCCACGGCCGCCATGATCTGGCCGGGCTGGCAGTAGCCGCACTGCGCGACGTCGTGGTCCAGCCAGGCCTCCTGCATCGGGTGCAGGCCGTCGGGCCGCGCGGCGCTGCTCGGGCAGGCCCTCGATCGTGGTGACCTCGTCGTCGGCCTCGACGTCGCCGACGCGCACCGCGCACGGGTTGAACGCCTTGCCGTTGATGTGCGACGTGCACGCCTTGCAGACGTTGATGCCGCAGCCGTACTTCGGGCCGGTGACGCCGAGGACGTCGCGCAGCACCCACAGCAGCCGGACGTCGTCGTCGACGTCGACGGTGACCGTCTCGCCGTTGAGGATGAAGGTGTGGTTGGGCATGCGAGTGCTCCTCAGTAGGTGTGGTCGAGGCCGTCGGTCGGCGACTCGGGGATCGGGCGGCACGAAGGGCTTCGGCCTCGAAGGCGAGCGGGTCGTCGTGGTTGATCGGGAAGCTGCGTCGGCACCTTGCCGGTCGCCCGGGCGTAGGCGCAGGCGACCGCGGCGACCGTCGCCGCGACCCCGGCCTCGCCGGCACCGCCGGGCTGCTCCGTCGGAGTCGACGGCATGACGACACCTCGACCTCGGGCGGGGTGTTCCACTGCCGCGTGTAGAAGTAGTTGTCCCAGCTGGCCTCGAGGAAGTGGCCGTCGCGCAGGTGCAGGCTGGAGGTGAGGGCCAGCGCGATGCCGTCGTTGATGCCGCCCATGCATCTGGGCCTCCAGCCCGCGCGGGTTGATCACGCAGCCCGGCGTCGACGGCGAACGTCGCCTTGGTGACCCGCGGCCCGGTCGACGCCGTCGCGGATCTGGCGGTTGACGGTCTGCGGGGCGGCAGTCGATCTCGACGAGGCACGCCGTGGCGCCCTTGTACTCCTTGTGGATCGCGATGCCCTGCGCCGTGCCGGCCGGCATCGCGCCTGCCCCAGTCGCCGACCTCGGCGACCTTGTCGAGCACGGCCGCGGACGCGGTCGTCTGCGCAGGAACTCGCGCCGGAACGCGAGCGGGTCCTTGCCCATCGCTCGCGGCGAGCTGGTCGACGACCAGCTCGCCGGCCGACGCGGACGTCGGGCGAGTAGATGTTGCGCATGCTGCCGGTGTTGAAGCGGTCGTCGGTCTCGTTGAGCAGCTGGGTGACGGCGCCGAAGTCGTAGGGCAGCTCCTGGGTCAGCGGGAAGATCGTCTGCGGCGAAGCCGAGGTTGCCGAGCCCGGCCGGCAGGTCGGCCGCCGTGGCGGTGATGCATCTCGCCGAGGCCGTGGCTGAAGTCGGTCTCGACGCTGGTGTGGCGCTGCTCGAAGGTGAGCACCTGCCCGGCGAGGTACGGTCGCCCGGACCCGCGAGGTGCCCATCGGGTGGCCGCGGCCCTGACGCGGGCGTCGTCGGCGCGGTGCCACATCAGCTTGACCGGCTTGCCGCATCGCCTGCGAGACTCGGCGGCCTCGAGCGCGGCGTCGAAGAACAGCTTGCGCCCGAAGGAGCCGCCGCCGGTGACGACGTTGACCGTCACCCGGTCCTGCGGCAGGCCGAGCGCCTCGGCGATGTCCTGCTGCGCGACGATCGGCGACTTGAGGCCGGCCCAGATCTCGGCCCGGTCGTGCCGCACGTCGGCGATGGCGGCGTCGGCTCCAGCGCGGCGTTGCTGCGGAAGTGAACGTGAAGTCGCCCGTCGACGGTCTTGGCCAGCGGGTATCGGCGGCACGGCCAGCGGCAGCTCGTGCCGCCTTGAGCCTGCGCAGCATCGTCGCGTCGGACTCGCCCTCGACCGGCCCGGCGGTCCAGTCGACGTCGAGCGCGCGGACCCCGTCGATGCACTGGCCGAAGGTCTCGGCGCGGACGGCGACGCCGGTGGTGACCAGCGCGACGTCGCGTGACGCCGGGCATCGGCTCGGACCGCGGCCTGGTTGCGGACCGCGCACGGGGTGCCGTTGAGCGTCGGGGGCCCGGCAGACCATGGTCGGCAGGGCGTCCTCGACCTGCGAGGTCCATCGTGAACTCTTCTGCCCGGTGACGGCGTCGAGGGCGTCGACCCGGTTGTGCGGCGTGCCGATCACGGCGAAGTCGGCTCGTCCTTGAGCTCGACCTCGACCTCGCGGTCGTCGGGCTGGCCGCGCTGCGCCGCCAGCTCGCCGTAGGTCACCGAGGAGCCGTCGGGCGGCGGTGATCACGCCGTCCTTGGCCATCAGCCGGCGACGGTCGTCGCCGAGCTCGATCGCGGCCGCGTCGAGCAGCGCGGCGCTGGCGATCGGCGGCGGCCACCCGGATCGGGGTGTACGTCGAGATGGTGGTGTTGGAGCCGCCGGTGAGCTGGTTGAACAGCAGCTCGGGGCGGGCCGGCGCGAGCGTGACCTTGACCTTGTCGAGCGGCAGGTCGAGCTCCTCGGCGATGATCATCGCCGTCGAGGTGGTGATGCCCTGGCCGACCTCCATCCGCGGCAGCGCGAAGGACGCGGTGCCGTCCTCGCTGATCGACGACGGTGATCAGGTTGGCGGTCGGCCGCGCCGCGTCGGTGTGCATGTCGTCGAGGTCGTAGAGCTCGGGGATCTGCGGCGGGGTCGGGATCTCGGCGGCGGCCGGCGGTGCGGCTGCCGCCCGAGGTCTGCGGCGGCCACGAGGGTCGAGCCCGCGAGGACGTAGCCGAGGAACCGGCGGCGGTCCAGCGGCAGCGTGGTCGGCGTCGGGGCGGGGTGCGGTGCGGTCATCCGAGGATCACCCGATCCGGTGCAGCCCCGGCAGCCTCCCGGGGCGGAGGTCGCTCCCAGGACCGCCGCCCACTATGACAGTGGAACTGTCAACTTCCAAGGCGAGGTTGGCGCGCGTCCCGTGGGTCGGCGTGCGCTGCAGTGCACGCCGACCCACGGAATCACCGGGCGCCCGGTCGATTCGACGGAGGCGACGTCGCCGTCAGGCGCCGAGGTTGCGCAGCAGCAGCGCCTCGGCGAGCACGACCTTCTCGAACTCGGCGAGGTGCAGGCCCTCGTTGGCGCCGTGGGCCCGGGTGTCGGGGTCCTCGACGCCGGTGACGAGCACGCTGGCCTGCGGGAACGCCTCGAGGAACTCGGCGATGAAGGGGATCGAGCCGCCGACGCCCATGTCGACCGGCTCGGTGCCGTCCCAGGCCTCGGCGAAGGCGGCGCGCGCGGCGTCGTACGCCGGGCCGGTGGCGTCGATCTGGGTGGCCTCGCCGGTGTCGACGACGGTGACGGTCGAGGCTGGCGCCCCAGGGGACGTGCTTCTCGAGGTGGCGCTGCAGGCAGCTCGACGGCGTTGGCGGTGGTGTCGCCGGGGGCGATGCGCATGCTGATGCGGCCGCGGGCGGCCGGCACCAGGGTGTTGCAGGCGCCGTCGACCTTGGGGGCGTCGAGGCCGGTGATGCTGAGCGACGGCTTGGTCCACAGCCGCTCGACGACGCGTGCCCGTCGCCGATCCACTCGATGCCGGCGGCGGCGCCGGACTCGGCGCGCAGCCGCTCCTCGGGGTAGTCCACGTCGGCGGCGGGGCCGGAGTGCAGGCCCTCGACGGCGACGTTGCCGGCGTCGTCGTGCAGGCTGGCGAGAGCCGGCTCAGGGCCATGATCGAGTCGGGCACCAGGCCGCCCCACATGCCGGAGTGCACGGCGTGGGTAGGGTGCGGACCTCGACGTCGCATGCGGACCAGGCCGCGCAGGCTGGTGGTCAGGGCGGGCTCGCCGATGTCCCAGTTGCCGGAGTCGGCGATCACGATGACGTCGGCCTCGAGGCGGTCGCTGGTAGGTGTTGAGCAGCTCGACGAGGGTGTCGGAGCCGACCTCCTCCTCGCCCTCGATGAACATCACCAGGTTGACCGGCAGCTCGTCGCCGAAGATGCGGACCGGCGCCGAGGTGGGCGGCGATGCCGGCCTTGTCGTCGGCGGCACCGCGGCCGTAGAGCCGGTCGCCGCGCTCGGTGGGCTCGAACGGCGGGGAGTCCCAGTCGGCGTGGTCGTTCTCCGGCTGCACGTCGTGGTGGGCGTAGAGCAGCACCGTCGGGGCGCCCTCGGGCGCCGGCCTTCTTGGCGATGACGGCGGGCGGCGCCGCCGTCGTACGCGCGGACGATCTCGGTCTCGAAGCCCTCGGCGGCGAACAGGTCGCGCGTGGCCTCGGCGCTGCGCTCGACCTCGCCGGCGCGGGCCGGGTCGGCGCTGACGGACTCGATGCGGACCAGGTCCTCGAGGTCCTGGCGGATGCCGGGGAGCACCTCGGCGAGGCGGGCGCGGATGTCGATCGTCATGGCCCGCACCCTAGTAGGACGCACCGACCTCCGGGGATCAGGCCCAGCCCGCCTCGCGGCGCTCCAGGGTGTTGTGCCGCTCGACGTCGGCGAAGCCGAGGCTGCGGTAGATCCGGATCGCGTCGCCGTCGGTGTCGGCGGCGATCACCAGCACCTCGATGCCGTACGCCGCGAGCGCGTGCGCGCCGGCCGCGTGCACCACGGCGGCGGCCAGGCCCTGGCGGCGGTGGTCGGGGTGGGTCTCGACGCTCTGGTAGCGGGCGATGCCGGCGTGGGTGACGAAGACGGCCGCGGTGCTGACGAGGTCGTCGTCCACGAACGCGCCGAACCGCCGGCCGAGGCCGCGCGCGACGAGACCCCGCTCCTGGTCGTTCTTGCGACGGGCGTAGGTCATGAACGTCGCCTCGTCGGTCTGCGACCACAGGTGGTGGCTGAGCCGCGCCCGGCCCTCCCAGTCGTCGTCGCTCTCGAGGGGGCGGACCACGACGCCCTCGGCGCACCGGCCGGGGCGCGACCAGGGTGCCGGCGGTCAGGACGGTCCCGACGTCGACCTCCATGCCCGCCGCGGCGAAGGGCTGCAGGGCCTCGGTGAGGTCCTCGGTGCCGTCGACGCCGATCGAGACGTGCCCGGCCTGCGGGAACTCGGTGTGGAAGGCGCCGATCACCTCGCGCTCGCCACCGGGGACCGGGCAGCTGCCTGAGCAGCATGAAGTTGCCCCAGAAGTAGGTCGGGTTGGCCGGCGTGCGGATGACGAGGTGGGTGCCGCGGTCCTCGATCTCGCTGCCGGTCATCTCCAGCAGGCGCAGGTCGGTGCGGAAGCCGAGGGAGCGGATGTCCATTCAGTCCTCGTTCTGGGTGCGGGTCGTGGGGTCGTCGGTGAGGGGGAGGTACGCCGTGAGGTCGGTGCGCTCGCCGCTGGCCAGCACGCGGCCGCTGGCGACCGCCTCGTGCCAGGTCGAGCTCGCCGCTGGCGACGGCGATCCAGGTGTCCGGGTCGGTCTCGACGACGGCCGGGGGGGTCCCGCGGGTGTGCCGGACCCCGGGGATGACCTGCACCGCCGCGTACGGCGGGACCCGGACCTCGACGGAGTTGCCGGGGGCGCGCTCGGCCAGGACGGCGAGGAAGTGCTTGGCCAGCAGCTTGTCGTCGGCCGGGGCCCGGGCAGGCGAGGGCCGCCGCGACCGCGACGGGGTCGGCGACACGGAGACGGGCGGGCACACGGGGAGGTTATCCCGCACTGCTCGGGCAGCTCGCGGCGCAGGGACAGGCGTCGAGCGTGGGCCGTGCGCTCGACGTCGCGACTGCCCGCGGCGTGCGCGTCAGGCGATGGTGTCGAGGACCGCGACGATGTCCGTCCACGCCGGGGACCCGACCTCGATCACGCCGAAGTGGCCGCCCTCGACCTCGACCAGCTCGGCCTCGGCCCCGGCCGCCGGGCCGCGGACGACGTAGTCCTGGGACTGGCTGATCGGGACCACCGGGTCGTCGGCGGCGTGCACCATCCACGCCGGCACGTCGAGCGGGACGTGGCGCATCGGGTCGGCCAGCTCGTAGTCCGGGCTGTCGGGCGCGCTGCCCATCAGCGCCTCCGACGGCGCCGCCGCCGAGGTCCTGGTCGTACGCCGTCGTGAGGTCGACGACGCCGGCCTGGGAGACGACGTGGGTCACCGGCACCGCGCGTCGGCCACTCCTCGAAGCGCCGTCGCGCGGCGGCCCAGGTCGCCAGGTGCCCGCCCGGCGGAGTGGCCGAGGGTGACGACCGTGGTGGTGTCGACGTCGGTGCCGGCGAGCGCCTCGATCGCCGCGTGGACGTCGTCGAAGGTCGCCGGGAAGCCGCCGCCGTTGCCGACCCGGCGGTACTCCACGTTGAGGGTCGTCCAGCCCTGCGCGGTCAGGTCGGCGGCCAGCGGCTCGCCCAGCGACGCGTCGTACTCCGCCTTCCAGAAGCCGCCGTGGATGATCACCACGACGCCCCGGCTGGTGCCCCGGGGCGTCGCGGTCGGCCCACTGGGACGCGTCGTCGCCGTAGGTGAGGCGGTCGGTCATCGGCTGCTCCTCGGTCGTCGTGGCTCGCGTCGGTGCCGGCCGGCGCCGGTGTCGGCGCCGGCGTCGGCGCCGCAGGCAGTCGCGGCAGCAGCCCGGCCGCGGCCAGGAGGGTGCGTCGGTCGCTCAGCGCGGTCGGCACGTCTCAGGCGCCGGCGGGCGTGGGGGACCAGACCGGGGCCGTCGGGCTCAACGGCCGGCCTCGTTCCCGGCGTCGGCGAACCAGACCGGCGTCGCCGCGTCGACGGCCGGTCTCGTTCCCCGACCGGTGCCCGGCGGCTCGGGTCGGGGCATCCTCAGGCGAGGGCGGCCGGCAGGGTCGGCGCTCCAGGCCTCGCGCAGCTCGGCGACGGGACCTCGAACTGTCCCTCGACCGAGACCGCGTCGCCCCGGTCTGCCCGAGCGGCGTGACGGGTACGCCGTGGCGCTCGGCCAGGGCGACGAGGCGGTCGGCGTTGTCGGTGGTCACCGTGACGATGGCGCGCGCAGCGGACTCGGAGAAGAGGGCGACGAAGGCGTCCCCGCCGGCCACGTCGGCCACCGACACCGAGACCCCGACCCCGTTGCGGAAGGAGGCCTCCGCCAGGGCCTGGGCCAGTCCACCGTCGGACAGGTCGTGGGCACTGGTGACAACTGCATCGCTCGACGCGTCGGCCAGCAGCGCGGCCAGCGCCCGCTCGGCCGCCAGGTCGACCCGCGGCGGCAGTCCGCCGAGGTGGCCGTGCACGACGTGCGCCCACTCCGAGCCGGAGAGCTCCTCGCGGGTCTCGCCGAGCAGGAAGACGCGCTCGCCGGCCGCGGCGAAGTCGCGACGGCGTGCGCCTGGTGACGTCGTCGATGACGCCGAGCACCGCGACCACGGGCGTGGGCAGGATCGCGGTCTCGCCGGTCTGGTTGTAGAGGCTGACGTTGCCGCCGGTGACCGGGATGCCGAGCTCGAGGCAGGCGTCCTTGAGCCCGCGGCAGGCCTCGGCGAACTGCCACATCACGTCGGGGTCCTCGGGCGAGCCGAAGTTGAGGCAGTCGGAGATCGCGAGCGGCCGCGCGCCGCCGGTGGCGACGTTGCGGTAGGACTCCGCCAGCGCGAGCTGGGCGCCGGCGTAGGGGTCCAGCTTGGCGAAGCGGCCGTTGCAGTCGGTGGCGACCGAGACGCCGAGGTTGGTCTCGTCGTCGACGCGCACCATGCCGCTGTCGGCGGGCTGGGCGAGCACGGTGTTGCCGCGGACGTAGCGGTCGTACTGGTCGGTGATCCACGACTTGTCGCACAGGTTGGGCGAGGCGACCAGGCGCAGCATCGTCGCGCGCAGCTCGTCGCCCGAGTCCGGGCGGTCGCAGCGCCTCGGCGCGGTCGGCCTGCAGGGCGTCCTGCCACGACGGGCGGGCGTAGGGCCGCTGGTAGGTCGGGCCGTCGTGCGCGACCGAGCGCGGGGGCACGTCGACGACGCGCTCGCCGTGCCAGTCGATCTGGAGGCGGCCGGTGTCGGTCGACCTCGCCGACGACGACGGCCTCGACGTCCCACTTGGCGCAGATCGCCATGAAGGCGTCGACGTCGCCGGGCTCGACGACGGCCATCATCCGCTCCTGCGACTCGCTCATCAGGATCTCCTCGGGAGCGAGCGTGGAGTCGCGCAGCGGCACCCGGTCGAGCTCGACCTGCATGCCGCCGTCGCCGGCGCTCGCCAGCTCGGAGGTGGCGCAGGAGAGCCCGGCGCCGCCGAGGTCCTGGATGCCGGCGACGAGGCCGGCGGCGAAGAGCTCGAGGGTGCACTCGATGAGCAGCTTCTCCATGAACGGGTCGCCGACCTGCACGCTGGGGCGCTTGGCGGGCCCGTCGCGCGTCGAAGGTCTCGGAGGCGAGCACGGAGACGCCGCCGATGCCGTCGCCGCCGGTGCGGGCGCCGTACAGGATGACCTGGTTGCCGACGCCGGACGCCTTGGCGAGGTGGAGGTCCTCGTGGCGCAGCACCCCGATGCAGAGCGCGTTGACGAGCGGGTTGCCGAGGTAGGTCTGCGTCGAAGACGGCCTCGCCGCCGATGTTGGGCAGGCCGAGGCAGTTGCCGTAGCCGCCGACGCCGGCCACGATCCCGGGCAGCACGCGGTGGGTGTCGGGGGCGTCGAGCGGGCCGAAGCGGAGCGGGTCCATCACCGCGACCGGGCGGGCACCCATGGCCAGGATGTCGCGCACGATGCCGCCGACGCCGGTCGCCGCGCCCTGGTAGGGCTCGACGTACGACGGGTGGTTGTGGGACTCGACCTTGAACGTGACGGCGTAGCCCTGGCCGATGTCGAGGACGCCGGCGTTCTCGCCGATGCCGGCGAGCATCTTGCCGACGGGGGTCTCCTGCGGGATCTCGGAGAACTGCTTGAGGTGCACCTTGGACGACTTGTAGGAGCAGTGCTCGCTCCACATCACGGAGTACATCGCCAGCTCGCTGCTCGTCGGGCGGCGGCCGAGGATCTCGCGGATCCGGTCGTACTCGTCGGACTTCAGCCCGAGGTCGGCCCACGGCTGGTCGCGCCCGGGGTCGCCGGACGCGACGGCGACGGTGTCGAGGGTGCTGGAGCGGGGAGCCTGCTGGGTCTCGGGCACGGGCGCCAATCTACCGGCCGCCGACGCGGCGCCGACCGGTCGGTCAGCCCGTGGCTTCCCCTGGCCCACCGGACCGCTCGGGCTCGGCCCGCCGCGCGGCCCGCGCCGCCCGGCGCTCCTGCGCGACGACCCTGGTGGCGGTCCTGCCGTCGGTCCTCTCCCTGGGCCGCCGGGCGTCCCGATCGGTGTCGGTCCCGGTGGGCTCCGTCGATCGTGCGCCGGCCGCCCCCGGGCGCAGCGCCCCGGTGCGGGCGCCGCCCTGCCGGCTCCCCGCTGACCCCCCTGGCGACCCCCCGGGCCACCCCGACCGGTCGTCATCCCCGGGGACATCGCGGGGCTCGCCTGCTCGACCTGGCGGCCCCGGCGCCCGCGCAGGCCGAGACCCGCGAGCGCCCCGCCGGCGAGGGAGCCGCCGATGCCGGACGACGCCCCCGGGAGGGACGGCGCCGTGACCGAGGTCGTGCCGAGCGGTCCCGCGTACGCCGCCCCGGCGTCGAGCCCGCCAGCCACGTTGCTCACGGAGCCCTCGCGCAGGGAGGTGGCGAGGTCCTCCGCCGCGGACGCGCTGATCCGCTCGGCGATCGCGGCGATCCCGCCGGTGGCCCCGCTGCCGGTGGAGCCGGCGACGGCGGAGTCGGCCGCCCTCCGGAGCTCGACGTGCGCCGCCCGCAACCGACCGGACAGTCCCTCCAGGGTGGTGTCGAGCTCGGTCCGGATCGACTGGGCGGTGCGGGTGGCCCGCTGCACCTGCCCCCGCTGGTCGTCGGAGTCCTCGTGGAAGACCAGCACGCCCTGGGTGCCCAGCGTGGTGTGCGGGACGGCCACGACGACCGACCACTCGCGGTCGAGCCGCCGCTGCGTCGTCGCGAGCGTGCCGGCGATGTCGTCGAGGACGCGGCTGATCTCGCGGGCAGCGACGGCGACCGTGTCGAGCCCGCCGACGACCTGCTTGCGGTGCCCGTCGTACACCTCCGCGGAGCCGGACTCCCACCCGTGGTCGCGCACCCGCCGCGACGCCCGGACCAGGTCGTCGGCGGCGGCCGTCATGCCCTCGGCCAGCTCGAGCCAGAGGCGGCGGCCGCGGTCAGCGGGGTGGTGTCGCAGCGCAGCTGCCACGGGTGCGCGGGCATCAGGACCTCCCCCGGCCGTGGTCGCCGCGTCCCCCGCGCATCTGCCGCTCGCCGGGGACGCGCAGCAGCTCGGCCGACGACTCGTCGGCGGCGGTCACGTCGTCGGCCGCGTCGACGAGGGCGCGCGCGCCGAGCTCGAGCGCTGCCACCAGCGCCGAGAGCGCGGAGCCGGCCGCGAGCGCCGCCTCGTCGTACGTCGCGGAGACGTGGGCGGCGGACGGGTGGTCGCCCCACGCCTCGCGCGGGACCTCGCGACCCGGCGCGGCGCCCGCCCAGCGCTGTCGCAGGTCGGCCGCGGTCTCCTCGGACCGGCGCGCGAGACCGACCAGCTCGGCGGGATCAACCTTCATGCGACGTTCCTCGGCTGCGGCGACGGTGACCCGGGTGCCCTACCCCGCAGGCCACTGGGCTCAAACCCTCCCGGCGAGGAGTCGTCACGGGTACCCGGGTCCCTGGGCGAACTACTCGGTTGTAGTTCAGCCGAACCCCTGTGACGGATGTGACTGAAGTGATTATGGTGGCGTGCCGTCGCCCCCGGGACGGCCCGTCACCGAGTCGTGGGAGTCACCGTGCGTCGCCGTACCAGCATCCTCGTCACCCTTGCCGTCGCCCTCGCCGGCACGCTCCTCGCGACCCCGTCGCCGGCCGTGTCCGACCCGGCCGCCCCGTCGGCACGGGCCGCCGCACGGATCGCCGCCTCGACGCCGGGTGACTTCACCGGCCACGGCTTCGACCAGTGCGTCGCGCCGACCCAGGCCGCGATGGACGCGTGGATCAAGCACTCCCCCTTCCGCGCCGTCGGGATCTACATCTCCGGGGACTCGCGCGCCTGCCGCACCCAGCCCAACCTCTCGCCCACCTGGGTCTCGACGCAGGTGTCGCGCGGGTGGCGGCTGCTCCCGATCGCGCTGGGCCCGCAGGCCTCCTGCCTCGACCGGTTCCCCCGCTACGCCGACGACTTCAAGATCGACCCCAGGTCCGCCGGCGGCTACGCCGCCGCCCGCGCGCAGGGCGTCGTCGAGGCCGACAAGAACGCCGCGGACGCCGCGGCGCTGGGCATCGGCGCCGGCGCCACGCTCTGGTACGACCTCGAGGCCTTCGACCTCGGCAACACCAGCTGTCGCGAGTCCGCCCTGGCGTTCACCAGCGCGTGGGTGACCCGCATCAAGCAGCTCGGCTACGTCGCCGGCTTCTACTCCAGCGCGAGCTCGGGCATCAAGATGCTCGACGACGCCCGCCGCAACCGCCCCGGTCAGTTCGCCCTGCCGGACCGCATCTGGATCGCACGCTGGGACGGCGTCGCCAACACGTCCACGAGCTACATCCCCGAGGACGGCTGGCGCCCGGGCGGCCGGATGAAGCAGTACCGGGGCGGCCACAACGAGACCTGGGGCGGCGTCACCATCAACATCGACAGCAACTACCTCGAGCTCAGCGGGACCCCGGCCCCGCCGCCCGCCCCCGTGCCGGCCCCGGCACCGGCACCGGCGGCGTCTCCCGAGAGCCACTGCGGCGGCACGCGCGTGGACTTCCCGGCGTACTACACGCTCAAGCCGCAGGCGGCCAGCCGGGCCCGCACCCTCGCCCTGCAGTGCCTGCTCAAGGAGAAGAAGCGGTACGTCGGCAAGCTCGACGGCGTCTACGACCGCGCCACCCGGCGCGCCGCCGGCGCGTGGATGAGGTCGCGAGGCTTCACGCCCACGAGCACGTGGCGGCGCAAGCACTGGGTCACCCTGCTCGCCGGCCAGGAGCGGCCGGTGCTGGCCGTCGGCGCCACCGGTCCCGCCGTCTCGCGGCTCCAGCGGGCGCTGACCGCGGCCCGGCAGCGGACCGCGGTGACGGGGCGCTTCGACGAGGCCACCCGGACCGCGCTGCTCGCCTACCAGGCGCGGGTCAGGACGGCACCCACGGGCACCACCGACGCAGCGACGTGGAAGAAGCTGGCCAGGGGCCGGTTCTGACGCAGCTGACCGCGCTCCCCGCAGAGCCTGACGTCAGCCGGCCGGAGAGAACCCGGGCGGCCCGGCGACCCCCGGGAGGCGCCGCGCCAGCTCGGCACGCGACGAGATGTCGAGCTTCGTGTAGACGTGCCGGAGGTGGTACTCGACCGTCTTGGGGCTGAGGAACAGGGCGGCCGCCGCCTCGCGCGTCGTCCTCCCCTCGACCAGCAGCTGCGCGATCTGCAGCTCGCGGGGCGTGAGGCCCAGCACCGGGCCGCTGGTGGCGGGCGCGGGCGTGGGCAGCCCCGTCGCCTCGAGCTCGGCCGCGACGATGTCCGACCGGCGCCTGGCCCCGAGCGCGTCGAAAGGGCCGCCGCGCCTGCCTCGAGGGGGGACACGGGCGTCCACCCGCCGCCGCGCGCGCCGCAACCGGGCGCCGTACGCCATCAGGGTGCTGGGCCCGCTCGAAGGTGTCGGGGCCGGCGGCGTGGAGCCGCAGTGCACACTCTCCGAAGCACTCGTCGAGGTCGTCGTCGCCCGCGAGCAGGGCCCGGCCCCGTCGCCGCGGGGCCAGTCGACCAGGGGCCTTGACCCTTGCGGCACCCGCCCGCTCCCGGAACGCGTGCGTCCACGCCGACGGCTCGGTCCCGCTCGCCGGCCTGCAGCAGGCCCTCGACGAGCGTCGGCCCCGGGCGAGAGGTCGGGGTACCCGACGCCGAGGTCGTCGAGGAGGTCCACGCAGCGCCGTGAAGCCAGGTGACCGCGGCCCAGCCACGTCGCCGAACGAGAGGTCGAGCTCGGCCAGTGCGAACCCCGTCCAGGCCAGCGACCATGCGCACGTCGCGGCCCAGCCCCCCACTGCAATCCGCCTCGGCGGCGAGGGCACGACACTCCTCCGCCGCGACCCTGCCGTGCCCGGACCGCGGGCCAGCCCCGCCAGCGAGGCCCCCGGAGCTCGGTGAGCTGGCCGAACTGGCGCGCGCAGCTCCACGGCCTCGCCGGTAGGCCGATGGGGCGTGCGACCAGCGCTCGCGTCGTCGTGGATCGCTGCGCGGCCGAGGTGGAGCAGCAGTGCGGGAGCTGCCCGAGGCAGCGAGGGCTGGCGCGGCGGTCCCACGATTGTGTCTTGCGCAGGAGGCCGCGCGCGGCGCCCGTCTCGCGGAGGTACAGGAGGCCGGTGCATGGCCGAGTCTGGTTCCGAAGCTGTCGGGGTCTGGCTGGTCGAGCTCGGCGTCCACCTCCTGCCCCGAAGCCACGAGAGCATTGGGCTCCTCTGCCACGATGTGGCCCATGCCGACGGCGATCGTTTGCGATGTCACGGCGCAGGCGGCTGGTGGATGTCTCGGCGAGGCGGCCGAGGATGGCAGCGGCCCGGCCGGCGGCGGCTCAGGGCCCCGGCGAGCGTCCAGGAGGGTAAGAGAAAGGAGACATGGTTCGATGCGGCGGCGGCGCACATGAGCAGTGCCTTGTCGGGGGCGTCGTCGTCGGCGTCACGGGCGGCGGCCGCACGAAGGAGGTCGGCGGGCCTCGGCGAGAAGGGACTCCGCCCTGGGCGGCCACCTGCCCGGCCATCGCGGTCAGCGCCCTTGGGCCCGGCCTGACGACAGCGGTGCGGCGCGGGTGCCGGGCGGCCTTGCCGGAGCAGGGCGGCGGGTGCCCGGCCGTCCTCCCCGGCGAGCCAGACCAGCTGTCCCCGGCGGCCAGGAAGCGACCTGCCCGTGCAGCCGGGGTCGGTGGAGAGCGTCGCCGCGCGCTCGGTGGGCTGACGATGGATACCGCGAAGGCGCCCCGGCCGGGAGGCTCGCAGCGCGACCTGCGCGAGCGCGGCGGCCACCCCGCGCCGCCCCGTGCCGAGCACCGCCCTCGCCTGCGCGTGCGAGGCGCGCACGGTCCGCCTTGCCCTGGGCGAGCGCGTCCGCCACGAGGGGCGTGCAGCCGGCCGGCGCTCGTCGGGCGCGGTGCGCGGCGTAGGCCGCGCACGCGACGCGGGGACGCAGCCGGCGGGTGAGCTGGATGCGGGAGGGCGAGAGGGCCACGACGCCGAGCGACTCGGCGCGACGCAGCAGGTCCTAGCGACA
This sequence comes from uncultured Actinomycetota bacterium, assembly GCA_963776975.1. Classification (GTDB taxonomy): domain Bacteria; phylum Actinomycetota; class Actinomycetes; order Propionibacteriales; family Nocardioidaceae; genus Nocardioides. The sequence continues at coordinate 58,857 of CAVZOU010000009.1, forward strand.
GCCCCTGGGCCGCGCACGCGGTAGCCACCGTGGGCAGGTCGCCGGGAGGCGATGACCGCGCGCTGGAGCACCCAGATTTCGTCGCCCTCCAGACCCGCCGTCCGCCGCGCGAACGCCTCGGCCACCACGCGGGGGGCACGGTCACGGCGAGCCCGGCGGCGGCGGCGACCACGCCGTCGGGCTCCTGGGCCAGGGCCCGGATGGCGAGCGGGTTGCCCGCGCTGATCTCCGTGATGCGGCGACGCTGCTCGGGGGTGAGGATGTTGCCGGATGCGAGGACGGCCAGCTCGTCCGAGGCGGCGGCCCCGAGCGGTGACAGGTCGAGCGTCGGCAGGCCGTGCCAGGCGTCGGCTCACTCCGGGCGCGGACCGCCACGAGCACGAACACGGCGTCGGCCAGCAGCCGTCGGCCGACGAAGGCCAGCGCCTCGCGCCGAGGGGCGGTCGAGCAGGTGGGCGTCGTCGACGACCAGCGCCGAGCGGCCGGTCCTCGCGCGACGCGGCTGAGCAGGCTGAGCACCGCCGCGCCGCACGGCGAACCGGTCGCCGACGCCGCCCTCGCGCAGGGCGAGCGCGACGCCGAGCGCCTCGCGCCTGCGGCGGCGGCAGGTCGTCGAGCATCGTCGAGCACGGGGCGCAGCAGCTGCGGCAGCCCGCCGAACGGCACCTCCCGCTCGGCCTCGCTCGCCGGGCGCGCAGCACGCCGGAGCCCGGTCGCCCGCGCCACGGCGTCGTCGAGCAGGGCGGTCTTGCCGATCCCGGCCTCGCCGCGTCAGCACCAGCACGCCGCTCTCGCCCGACCCGCGCGCCGGCGAGCCAGCGCCTCGACGAGCGCGCTGCGCTCGTGCTCGCGGCCGACCAGCATCGATCCGAGTCTAGGGACCGCGCAGGCCTAGGGGGGTCCCCTGATGCGACGGCCGGTCGCGCCGGGGCCGAGGGTCGTCGGACGACCCCGGGACGCGCGGCCGACCACCCGCACCCAGGAGACCCGCATGACCACCCACGACCGACCCAGACCCCGACGCCGCGGACCGCCGCACCGCTCGACCAGGACGCGCTGATGGCCTTCGTCTTCCGCGCCGTCGACGAGGTCGGCGCGACCCTCAACACCGCGCTGGTCGTGATGGGCGACAAGCTCGGCTACTACCGCGCGCTGGCCGACGGCCGGCCCGCTCGACGCCCGGCCGAGCTCGCCGAGCGCACCGGCACCGGCGAGCACTACGCCCGCGGAGTGGCTGAACGCCCAGGCCGCCGGCGGCTATCGTCGACCTACGACCCCGCGACCGGCCGCTACACGCTGCCCGGCCGAGCACGCCGTCGCGCTCGACCGACGAGACCAGCCCGGCGTACCTGCCCGGGCTTCTTCCAGATCGCGCTCGGCACCGTCCGCGACGCCGCACGCGGTCATCGAGGCGGCCCGCGACGGTGACGGGCTCGGCTGGCACGAGCACAACCCCGACGTGCACGACGGGTGCGAGCGGTTCTTCCGGCCCGGCTACAACGCCAACCTGGTCGCCGAGTGGCTGCCCGCCCTGGACGGCGTCGTCGACAAGCTGGAGCGCGGGCGCGCGCGGTCGCCGACGTCGGCTGCGGCCACGGCGCGTCGACGATCCTGATGGCGCAGGCGTTCCCGGCGTCGACGTTCGTCGGCTCGGACTACCACGCCGGAGTCGATCGCAGCGGCCCGGGAGCGGGCCGCGGAGGCCGGCGTGGCCGACCGGGTGACGTTCGAGGTGGCCCCGGCGCACCGGGCTTCACCGGGCACCGGCTACGACCTGGTCACGACGTTCGACGCGCTGCACGACATGGGCGACCCGGTGGGCGCGGCCCGGCACGTGCGCGAGGCGCTCGCCGACGACGGCACCTGGATGGTCGTCGAGCCGATGGCCGGCGACCGGGTCGAGGACAACCTCAACCCCGTCGGCCGGGCCTACTACGGCTTCTCGACCCTGCTGTGCACGCCCGGCGTCGCTGTCCCAGGACGTCGGCCTCGCGCTCGGCACCCAGGCCGGGCCGGCGCCGGATCCGCGACGTCGTCGACCGCCGCCGGGTTCACCCGGTTCCGGATCGCGGCGCCAGACGCCGTTCAACAACGTGCTCGAGGTCGGCGTGACCGTGACGCGAGCGCCACCGCGACGGCGACGCGTCGGGTGCGGCCGACCGCGAGCCGGGCTGCGGCCCGGACGTCGCGGCGTCGCCGTGCGCGACGGCGTGCGGCTGGCCTACGAGGTCGTACGGCGAGCGGCGACGCGCACGACCGTGCTGCTGATGCCGACCTGGTCGATCATCGCCTCGCGGTTCTGGAAGGCGCAGGTCGGCCTACCTGGCCCGGCACTACCGGGTGGTCACGTTCGACGGCCGCGGGCAGCGGGCGGCTCGGGCCGGCCGCGGGGGCCGCGGCGTACACCGACGGCAGTACGCCGCCGACACCGTCGCCGTGCATGGACGCGACCGGGACCGACCAGGCCGTGCTGGTCGTCGCTGTCCTGCGGGGCGGCCTGGTCGGTGCACGTCGCGGCCGACGCACCCCGACCGGGTGCTCGGGCATCTTCGCGATCGCGCCGTCGTGCGGCTTCTCCGACGTCCACGACCCGGACCGCGACGACGTGCCGTGGGACGAGCCGCTGACCGACGCCGACGGGCTGGGCGCAAGTACAACAAGCACTACTGGCTCGAGGGCGGCTACGACGACTTCCTGCAGTTCTTCTTCGCGCAGATGTTCTCCGAGCCGCACTCGACCAAGCAGATCGAGGACTGCGTCGGCTGGGGCGCGCGAGATCGCCCCGCAGACGCTGGTCGGACACCACCGCCGGGCGGCTCGGGCTGCGACGGCGCGGTCTGCGCGCCGGTCGAGCCGCTCTGCGCCGCAGGTGCACGTGCCCGGTCGTCGTGCGTGCACGGCACCGACGACCGGATCCGGCCGCACGCGATCGGCGAGCGGCTGGCCGAGCTGACCGGCGGCGAGCTGGTGCTGCTCGAGGGCGCCGGGCACGGCCCGCCGGCGCGGGACCCGGTGCAGGTCAACCACCTGATCCGCGCAGTTCGTCGACCGGCTTCGGCCCGCCGGTCCGGCGCGCACGACGCTCGCGGCGCCGGGCCGTACGCCGACGGCCGCCGCGGGCGCTGTACCTGTCGTCGCCCATCGGGCTCGGGCACGCCCGGCGCGACGTCGCGATCGCCGCGGAGCTGCGCGAGCTGCAGCCCGACCTCAGGTCGACTGGCTCGCGCAGCACCCGGTGACCGGGTGCTCGACGCAGCACGGCGAGCGGGTGCACCCCGCGTCGGCGTGGCTGCGCCAACGAGTCGGCCACATCGAGCACGAGGCCGGCGAGCACGACCTGCACGCGTTCCAGGCGATCCGCCGGATGGACGAGATCCTGGTCAACAACTTCATGGTCTTCGACGAGGTGGTGAGCGACGAGCGACTACGACCTGGTGATCGGCGACGAGGCGTGGGACGTCGACTACTTCCTGCACGAGAACCCCGAGCTCAAGCGGTTCGTCGTTCGCGTGGATGACCGACTTCGTCGGCTGGCTGCCGATGCCCGACGGCGGCGACCGCGAGGCGGCGCTGACCGCCGACTACAACGCGGAGATGATCGAGCAGCGCGCCCGGTTCGCGCGGGTGCGGGACCGGTCGGTGTTCGTCGGCAACCCCGACGACGTCGTCCGACGACGTTCGGGCCCGGGCTGCCGGCGATCCGGGACGTGGACCGAGCGAGAACTTCGACTTCGCCGGGTACGTCACCGGCTTCGACCCGGCCAGCGCTGGAGCGACCCGGCGCGGCTGCGGGCGCGGCTCGGGCTGCCGGCCCGGACGAGCAGCTCTGCCTGGTCACCGTCGGCGGCTCGGGCGTCGGCGCGCCGCTGCTGCGCCGGGTCCTGGACGCCGTGCCCGCTGGTCCGGCGAGCTGGTGCCCGGAGCTGCGGTTCGTCGTCGTCGCCGGCCCGCGGATCGACCCGCGTCGCTGCCGGCGCCGGCGGGCGTCGACGGTCCGCGGGCTACGTGCCGGACCTGTACCGGCACCTGGCGGCGTGCGACGTCGCGGTCGTCCAGGGCGGCCTGACCACGACCATGGAGCTGACCGCCCTGCGCAAGCCGTTCGTCTACGTGCCGCTGCGCCACCACTTCGAGCAGAACTTCCACGTCCGGCACCGGCTCGACCGGTACGCGCGCCGGCACGCTGCCTCGACTACGAGGACGCGGTCGACCCGGACGCGCTCGCGGAGGCGATCGTCGAAGGAGGTCGGCCGCGACGTGCGCTACGGCCGGTGGCGACCGACGGCGCGGCGCGGGCCGCGGCGATGCTGGCCGACCTGCTCTGACCCACGGAGGACCCGAGGTCAGGCCGGCGGGCCGACGAGCAGCGCGAGGCCGGTGAGCGCGAGCACGGCCACGACGCCGAGGCCGACCGCCCGGCGCTGGTGCTCCAGCAGCCAGCAGACGGCGCGCTGCGGTGCCGTCGGGCTGTCGGGACGCGAGAGCCAGGCGTCGCCCAGCAGCCCGCGCCGGTCGGCGTACCGCTCGAAGGGCAGCGTGGCGAACGGCGGCACCGCCGCGGCCAGGCCGAGCACGAGCCGGCCGAGCGACCAGCGCTGGTCGACGGCGACGAGCACCGTCACCAGGCAGTAGGCGATGAAGACGACGCCGTGGACCATCCCGAAGACCCGGACGCCGAGCTCGGTGGTCTCGGTGACGTACTTGAGGAACATGCCGGTCAGCAGCAGCGCCCAGGTGATCGCCTCGGCGACGGCGAGCGCGCGGAAGAGGCGGCGCGGGGTCCAGGTGCTCATGCGAAGGCGGCGGCGGCGAGCGAGGTGAAGAAGCCCAGCCCGTCGGTGCCGGGACCGGTGAGGTCCTCGACGGCGTGCTCGGGGTGGGGCATCAGGCCGACGACGTTGCCGCGCTCGTTGGTGATGCCGGCGATGTCGCGCAGCGAGCCGTTGGGGTTGTCGTCGAGGTAGCGCGCGACGACGCGGCCCTCGCCCTCGAGCCGGTCGAGGGTGGGCTCGTCGGCGACGAAGCCGCCCTCGCCGTTCTTGAGCACGATGGTGATCTCGGCGCCCTCGGCGTACGCCGACGTCCACGGCGTGCGGGTGTTCTCGATGCGCAGGCGCTGGTCGCGGCAGACGAACTTGCGGTGGTCGTTGCGGATCAGCGCGCCGGGCAGCAGGTGGGACTCGCACAGGATCTGGAAGCCGTTGCAGATGCCGAGCACCGGCATCCCCTTGCCCGCGGCCTCGATCGACCTCGGTCATCACCGGGGCGAAGCGCGAGATGGCGCCGCAGCGCAGGTAGTCGCCGTACGAGAAGCCGCCGGGGAGGACCACGGCGTCGACGCCGCGCAGGTCGTGGTCGCCGTGCCACAGCGCGACCGCCTCGTGGCCGCCGAAGCGGACCGCGCGCTGCGCGTCGACGTCGTCGAGCGAGCCCGGGAAGGTGACGACGCCGACCTTCACGCGGCTCGCCGGCCTCGACGCGGACCGTCGAAGTCCTCGATGACCGGGTTGGAGAGCAGCGTCTCGGCCATCTGGTGACCTCGGCGAGCAGCTCGTCGGTGGCCTCGCCGTCGATCTCGAGCTCGAAGCGCTTGCCCTGGCGGACGTCGGTGACGCCGGCGAAGCCCAGCCGCGGCAGGGCGCCGAGGACGGCCTTGCCCTGCGGGTCGAGGATCTCGGGCTTGGGCATGACATCGACCACGTATCGGGCCACGGGACGCTCCTGGGACGGCGGCGGGGTGCGGGTCGATCCTATCGGCGCCGCTTCGGCCCGCGGTACATCGCGTCCGGGACGGCTCAGGTACGCCGCGCGGAGACGATCAGCAGCGCGACGCCGAGCCCGGCGATGACCGGTCCGACGATCGCCCAGAAGGACGAGCCCGTCATCGCGCGACCCGCCGACGTAGCCGAGCCCCTGCAGGGTGAAGAGGGTCCCGAAGACGACCATCACCACCCCGAGGGGGATGCCGACGGCGCGCCTCACTTGAGCTCGCGCTTGAGGATCTTGCCGGTCGCGGTCATCGGCAGGGCGTCGACGAACTCGACGATGCGCGGGTACTTGTAGCCCGCCATCTGCTCCTTGCTCCACTCGACGAGCTCGTCCTCGGTGACGTCGACGTCCTTCGTTGGGATCACGACGGCCTTGATCTCCTCGCCGTGGCTCTCGTGCGGGACCCCGATCACGGCGGCCAGGCTGACCGCCGGGGTGCGTCATCAGCACCTCCTCGATCTCGCGCGGGTACACGTTGTAGCCGCCGCGGATGATCATGTCCTTGGACCGGTCGACGATGTAGTAGTAGCCGTCCTCGTCCTTGCGGCCCAGGTCGCCCGAGCGGAACCAGCCGTCCTGGATCGCCTCGGCGGTCGCGTCGGGGCGGTCGTAGTAGCCCTTCATGATGTTGGGGCCCTTGATCGCGATCTCGCCGACGTCGCCCTCGGCGTCGTCCCAGCTGCCCGGCTCGGGGTTGATCAGCTTCATCTCGACGCCGGGGATCGGGACGCCGATCGAGCCGACGCGCGACCTCCTCGCCGTACGGCGAGAAGCTGGCGACCGGCGACGTCTCGGACAGCCCGTAGCCCTCGAGGATGGTGACGCCGAACTGCTTCTCGAAGTCCTTGTGCACCTCGACCGGCAGCGCCGAGCCGCCCGCCGCGGCGATGCGCAGGTTGGCGGCCAGCGCCTGGACGTCGACCCCGGAGTCGGGCGAGCGCGCCGAGGAGGCCCCAGTACATCGTCGGGACGCCGGCGAAGAAGGTGACGTCCTCCTTGGCCATCGTCTTCAGCGCGGCGTCGGCCTCGAAGCGGGGCAGCATCACCACGGTGCCGCCGTAGGCGAAGCCGCCGTTCTGGATGACGGTCTGGCCGAAGGAGTGGAAGAGCGGCAGCACGCACAGGTAGGTGTCCGGCCGGGTCGGCGTCGGCGCCGAAGAGGTCCTTGCCGGCGATCGCGTTGGAGTGCATGTTGCGGTGCCGCAGCTCGGCGCCCTTGGGCTGGCCGGTGGTGCCGGAGGTGTAGAGGATGACGGCGGTGTCGTCGTCGTCGACGGCGACGGTCTCGAACGTCGGCGGCTGGCCGGCCATCGCCTGGCCGAGCGTCTCGGTGCCCTCGATCGGCGAGGCGGCCGTCGGGTCGACGGTGATCATGAAGAAGTGCTCGCAGCCCTCGGTGGCCTCGAAGCCCTCGTGGCCGGCCTGGCCGATCGGCAGCTCGTCGGTGCCCTGGAAGCAGAAGTAGGCCTTCGCGTCCGAGTCGGCGAGGTGGTAGGCCACCTCGCGGCCCTTGAGCAGCACGTTGAGCGGCACGACGGTCGCCCCGGCCTTGAGGATGCCGTAGTAGACGATCGGGAAGTAGGGCAGGTTGGGGCAGCTCAGCGCCACCTTGTCGCCGGGCTGGATGCCGCGGGACGACGAGCAGGTTGGCCACCTGGTTGGCGGCGCCGTTGACCTGGGCGTAGGTCAGCCGGGTGTCGCCGAGGACGACGGCCTCCCGGTCGGCGTACTGGCCGGCGGAGTCTTCGAGCAGCGAGGAGAGGTTCGGCATGGCGCCAACCTACTCAGCGGTCGTGACGCGCGTCACCCGCCGTCTCAGGCCGTACGCCGCTCCAGGATCCGGCCGGCCTTGCGCACGTCGGCGGCGACGGCGATCCCGGCCAGCCGGCCCGCCACCGCCGCCGGCACGGCCCAGGCGCCGCGCCCGTCGACGTCGCCGCTGATGTCGACGCGGCAACCGCGCGGCGTACGGGCGAAGCCGAGGGTCAGCGTCGCCGACGACCCCGCGCCACCAGCCGCGCTCGGCCCACACCAGCGGCGGGTCCATCTCGGTGATCTCCATCTGCGGGCGCACCCCCACCGACGTGGTCTCCTGCCAGCGCTGGCCGAGGCGCGGCTCCTCGTCGGCCGGCACGGTGACCGAGCGCAGCGACGACTGCCACTCCGGCCGGTTGCGCGGGTCGGAGAGGTAGGCGTAGGCCACCTCGACCGGGACCGGGAGGTCGACGGAGGCGCGGAACCCGGTCAGAACGTCTCCCCCGTCAGCCGCTCGTAGGCCTCGACGTACCGCGAGCCGGGTGCGCTCGACGACCTCGGGCGGCAGCGGCGGCGGGGCCTCGCCGGACGCGCGGTCCCAGCCGGACTCGGGGGAGGTGAGCCAGTCGCGGACGATCTGCTTGTCGTACGACGGCTGGGCGCGGCCGGGCTGCCACTGGTCGGCCGGCCAGAACCGCGACGAGTCGGGCGTGAGCACCTCGTCGGCGAGCACGGTGGTGCCGTCGGGCCGGGCGCCGAACTCGAGCTTGGTGTCGGCCAGGATGATGCCGCGCTCGCGGGCGAGCTCGTGGGCGCGGCCGTAGACCTCCATGGTGAGCATCCGCAGCTCGGCGGCCTCGTCGTCGCCGACGGCCTCGACGACCGCCTCGTAGTCGACGTTCTCGTCGTGGTCGCCGACCGCGGCCTTGGTGGCGGGCGTGAAGATCGGCTCGGGGAGCCGGGAGCCGTCCTGGAGGCCGGCGGGCAGCGCGGATGCCGCAGACCTCGCCGTGTGCGGCGGTAGTCGAGGAGGCCCGGAGCCGGTGAGGTAGCCGCGGGCCACGCACTCGACGGGATACATCTCCAGCGCCTCGCAGACCACCGCGCGACCGCGCACGGCCTCGGGGACGTCGGTGGAGACCACGTGGTTGCGCGACCAGCCCCTTGAGCTGGTCGAACCACCACAGCGACATCCGGGTGAGGATCTCGCCCTTGTCGGGGATCGTCGTGTCGAGCACGAAGTCGTAGGCCGAGATCCGGTCGCTCGCCACCATCAGCAGGCGACCGGCGTGCTCGCCGGCCTCGATGCGGTAGAGGTCGCGGACCTTGCCGGAGTGGAGGTGCGTCGCGCCCTCGAGCGCCGGGGCGTCAGGGATGTTGTGGTCGGCCACGTGCCGAGCCTAGCGGCGCGGGCCGTCGGCGGGTCAGCGTCGCCAGGGAGCGGGCTTGCCCTGCAGCCACCAGGCCATCTGGCGGGTGATCCACGGCAGCAGCACGTAGGTCATCAGCGGCGTCATCACCAGCACGGTGAGCAGCACCCGCAGCGGCAGCGGCCAGTCGGCGACGGGCGTGTGCCCGAGGACCCAGTTGGCGACCAGGCTGAGCGGGAAGAAGACCAGGAAGATGGTGATCGTCTGCTTCCAGCGCGGCGGCGCGGACCGGCGCCGGGCTCAGGGCCTCGACCGCGGACGGCTCGTCGAACCAGCCCTCGATGCCCGTACGCCGCTCGGTGCGGGTCGACTCGATCCGGCCCTGCGCCGCCTCGAGCCACCACGCGCGCTGCGGGCTCGCCTCCCAGCGGGCCAGCGACTCGGCGTCGGCGAAGCGGTAGAGCATGTGCCACTCGGGCGAGTCCTCCGAGGGCCGCACCCACCCGGAGCCCAGGAAGCCGTCGAAGTTCTCGGCCAGCGACGTGCCGGCCTGCACCCACGCGCGCATCTCCGTCTCCTGGGACGGGTCGATGTGCCGGGTGACCGAGACGGTGACGGGAGCGGACATGTCGCCATTGTCGGTCGTCCGCGCGCGTCGTACCGAACTGGCGGGGACGGGATCTGCGACACAGTCCCCGCACCGGTGGTGCGGGATTGACTACTGATCTAATCTACTTACACCACCATCCGTCCCGACCCGGGAGCGCCCGATGACCCGCACCCCCCGGCCCGACTTCCTCGTGATCGGCGCCCCCAAGGCGGGCACCACCGCGTTGCACGCGGCCCTGGCCCAGCACCCGGACGTCTTCGTGTCGTCGCCCAAGGAGCCGAAGTACTGGCTGTGCGACGGCGCCCCGCCGCCGGCCTGGTGCGGCCCCGGGGACAAGCACTCCCAGCAGGAGTGGATCTGGCGCGACGACCACTACTTCCCGCTCTTCGCGCCGGCCCGCGACGACCAGGCGCGCGGCGAGAGCACGCCGTTCTACCTGTGGAGCCGGGGCGCCCACCGGCGGATCGCCGAGCGGCTGCCCGACGTACGGCTCGTCGCCGTGGTCCGCGACCCGATCGACCGGGCCTACAGCAACTGGATGCACCTGTGGTCCGACGGACTCGAGCCCGAGTCCGACTTCGAGACCGCGTTCGCGCTCCAGGACGACCGGGTGCGGGCCGGCTGGGCGCCGTTCTGGCGCTACCGGGACCTGGGCCGGTACGGCGAGCAGCTCGACCACCTGTACGGCTACGTCGACCCCGACCGGGTGCTCGTGGTCCGCTACCGCGACCTCGTCGACGACCCCCGCTCGACCGTCGACCGGGTGAGCCGGTTCCTCGGCATCCGCGAGGGGACTGGTCGACGCGATCCCGCGGGACAACGCGCGCAGCTACGTCCCGCCCGGCTGGCGGCCCCGGGTGCTGCGGACCGGTGGTGCGGGGCGGGGCCGGCTCGGGCAGTTCGCCCCGCCGCAGGTCTGGCGGCGGCTCCACCCGCCGTTCGATCTGCGCTGCTCAGCGACAGCCGCGACGCCCGCCGCCCCCGCCTCGACGCGACCCAGCGGCGAGCGGCTGGTGGAGTCGTTCGTCGACGACATCGACCTGCTGACCCGGCTCACCGGACAGGACTTCCCGACTGGCTCTCCCCCGAGAGCCGCGGCTCCTACGACGAGCGGGCCGCGACGGTCACGCCGATCAGCGTCAGCGCACGGTGACCAGGTCGTGCGCCCCGTCGGGGCGAGCGGCCTCGACGTAGAAGCGGGTGCGACCGTCGGGCAGCGGCACGGCGGTGGCGTAGCGGAACGCCCCGTCGGAGTGGGGGGATGCGATCGGCGGCTGGCCCGTGCGGGTCAGCACCACCCGTCCCAGTGCGCCACCCCGGTCGTCTCGAACCAGTTGGACTCGGCGTCCGCGCGCCCGTCGTAGAGCACCGTGCCGTCGGGCAGCACGGCGCTCACCCGGGCGCCGCGGGCGTCCCACTCGCCCGGGCGGCCGGCGAGCGACCTCGCCGTGGTCGGCCCAGACGAGCCCGTCGGGACTGGTGAGGCGACGCGTGGTCATCCGGTCCTCGTCCCCGAGCTCGTCGAGCGGGTGGCAGCACAGCCACATCTCGTAGCCGTCCGCGCCGACGGTCACCACCGGGTCCTTGACCCCGGTGTCGCGGTCGCCCTCGTGGACCCGACTGCCGGACGCCGGTCGGGATGCCCTCGACGGTGTCGGCGGTGAGGCTGTCGACCCACCAGTGCTTGGAGCCCGGGGTCGCGCACGAGAGGTAGAGCCGCCAGCCGCCCTCGCGGAGCGGCACCAGCACCGGCCGCTCGAAGGACTCGGCCCCGAAGGCCTCGCGGGACACCTCGGTCGACCGGCTCGAAGGTGACCCCGTCGCGCGAGCGGGCCACGACGACCGAGACGCCGCGGCCGTCGGTGAGCGGGCGTCGTACGCGCCAGGTCAGCCAGGTCACCCCGTCGACGAGGACGGCGCTCGCAGCACCGGCCCAGTTGCCCGGCCCGTCCCCGGGCGCGGGCACCACGACCTCGACGTCGTCGTACGTGGGCGGGGCCGCGGTGCTGGTCGTCATGGCACCACGATAGTCCACAAGATCAGTCGTGTTTGTGATCCTGCACGGGCGAGCGCTTCGGGGCGGTGAGAAGGTGGCGGGCGTGACCCAGCACGAGGAGGCCGACGCCGTCGCGGCCGAGCAGGAGCACGTCCCCGATCCGCGTCGGTGGCGGATCCTGGCGGTGTCCCTGCTCGTCGGCTTCATGTCGCTGCTGGACGTCACCATCGTCAACGTCGCGGTGCCGTCGATCCGGGCCGGGCTGGAGACGTCGGCCGGCGCAGTGCAGTGGGTGGTCTCGGGCTACGCGCTCGCCTTCGGCATGACGCTCGTCGCCGGCGGGCGCCTCGGCGACGCACACGGACGCCGCCGGATGATGGTGATCGGGCTCATCGGCTTCATCGTCTCGAGCGCCGCCGCGGGCCTCGCCCCCAACGCCGCCGCTATCGTCGTCGCCCGTCTGGCCCAGGGTGCGAGCGCCGGGCTGCTGACGCCGCAGAACTCCGGGCTGATCCAGCAGCTGTTCCGCGGTGACGAGCGGGGACGGGCCTTCGGGATGTTCGGCTTCACGGTGGCGGTCGCGTCCGCCGCCGGCCCGCTGATCGGCGGGCTGCTGATCGCGGTGCTCGGCGAGGAGAACGGCTGGCGGGCGCTCTTCCTGGTCAACGTCCCGATCGGCCTCGTCGCGCTGGTCGCCGTGTGGCGCCTCGTCCCGGACAACCCCGGCGGTCGCGACGCGGTCAAGGACACCCGCATCGACGTCCCGGGCGCGCTGCTGCTCGGGCTGGCGGTCGTCTCGGTGCTCTACCCGCTGATCAGCCTCGAGGGCGGCGCCCGGTGGCCGCTGTGGATCGTGCTGGCCTTCCCGCCGCTGGTGTGGGCGTTCCTGAGGTGGGAGCAGCACACCGTCGCGACGGGCCACCCGCCGCTGCTGGACGTGTCGCTGCTGCGCGGGCTGCCGGGCTACGCCAACGGGCTGCTCGTCGGCACCCTCTACTTCACCGGGTTCACCGGGATCTTCCTGGTGCTGTCGGTCCACCTCCAGGAGGGCGTCGGCTTCTCGCCGCTCCAGGCCGCACTGCTGATGACCCCGTTCGCGGTCGGTGCCGCCACCACGTCCCCGCTCGCGGGTCGTCTGGTCGGCCGGATCGGGCGGCGGGTCACCCTGCTCGCGCTGTCGGTGATGATGACCGGTACGGCGCTCGCGGCCTGGCTGGTCACGTCGCCCGCAGACACGCTGTGGTGGACGCTCGCCCCGGCGATGTTCCTCGCCGGCATCGGCGGGGGTGGCGTCATCTCCCCCAACTTCACGCTCACCCTGGCCGAGGTGCCGCCGCGGATGGGTGGTGCCGCCGGGGGTGCCCTGCAGACCGGCCAGCGGATCGGCTCGGCGCTCGGCGCCGCGCTGCTGATGACGGTCTACCAGGCCTCGCAGTCCTTCACCTCGGTCGAGGTCGCCGCCCGCTGGGCGCTCGTCGCGGCGCTCGCCGTGCTGTCGGTGGCGCTCGCGGCCGCCGTACGGTCCTGGCGGCTCGGGGACTGAGGGCTCAGTAGCGGATCTCGAACCCGCCGTGGCCGGCCACGGCGGACGGGCGCACCGCCACGTCGCGGACCCGCGACCCCGACGGTCCCCGCCGGCACCAGGCGACGAGCGCGTCCACCGCGTCGGGCGCCCCCTCGACGTGGGCGGCGACCGAGCCGTCGGGCTCGTTGCGCACCCAGCCGGTCACGCCGAGGCGCTCGGCCTCCTGCTGCGTGCACGCGCGGTAGGCGACGCCCTGCACGCGGCCGGTGACGTGGAGGTCGACTGCCGTGGTCACGGGCCCATCATGGCGCGAGACTGGCGAGATGAGCCACGAGGGCAGTTCGCCGGCCGAGTTCTTCGCGGGGTCCCCGGACGGGCTGGCGATCCACGACCGGGTCGCCGAGGCGACCGCGGCACTGGGTGACGTCGAGTCCCGGGTGACCCGCAGCCAGGTGGCCTTCCGGCACGGGCACGGCTTCGCCTTCGTGTGGCGGCCCGCGCAGTACGTCCACTCCGCGGTGCCCGCGGTGCTGTCGATCGCGCTGCCCCGCGAGGTGGCGTCGCCACGGTTCAAGGAGGTCGCGCACCCCTCGCCGTACGTGTGGATGCACCACCTCGAGCTCCACGACGTCAGCGAGGTCGACGACGAGGTGCGCGGCTGGCTCCGGGAGGCATGGGAGCACGCCGCCCGGTGAGCGGGCTCAGAGGATGGCGCCGGGGGTGTACGCCGCGGCGGCGGGGTGGGCGGCCGCCAGCGCCTCCACGCGCGCGACCACGGCCCGGGTCTGGGCGACGGCCGCACCGGTGAACTCGATCGGCTCGGCCACCAGCCCGTCGATCTCCTCGCGGGTCATCCCGAGGCGCTCGTCGGCGGCCAGCCGGTCGAAGACGTCGTTGTCGGCCTGGCCCTGGCGCATGTCGAGGGCGACCCCGACGGCCGCCTCCTTGATCGCCTCGTGGCCGACCTCGCGACCGACGCCCCTGCGGACCGCAGCCATCAGCACCTTCGTGGTGGCGAGGAACGGCAGGTAGCGGTCGAGCTCGCGCTGGATCACCGCGGGGAACGCGCCGAACTCGTCGAGCACCGTGATGAAGGTCTGGAAGAGCCCGTCGACGGCGAAGAAGGCGTCGGGCAGCGCCACGCGGCGTACGACGGAGCAGGAGACGTCGCCCTCGTTCCACTGGTCCCCGGCGAGCTCGCCGACCATCGACAGGTAGCCGCGGGTGATGACGGCCAGGCCGTTGACCCGCTCGCAGGAGCGGGTGTTCATCTTGTGCGGCATCGCCGACGAGCCGACCTGGCCCTCCTTGAAGCCCTCGGTCACCAGCTCGATGCCGGCCATCAGCCGGATCGTGGTGGCCAGGTTGGACGGGCCGGCGGTCAGCTGGACCAGCGCGGAGAGCACGTCGAAGTCGAGCGAGCGGGGGTAGACCTGGCCGACGCTGGTGAGCACGTGGTCGAAGCCGAGGTGCGCGGCGACACGCGTCTCGAGCTCGTCGAGGAGGGTCGCGTCCCCACCGAGCAGGTCGAGCATGTCCTGCGAGGTGCCCATCGGGCCCTTGATGCCGCGCAGCGGGTAGCGCGCGAGCAGCTCCTCGACGCGCTGCACCGAGATCAGCATCTCGTCGGCGACGGTGGCGAAGCGCTTGCCGAGGGTGGTCGCCTGCGCGGCCACGTTGTGGGAGCGGCCGGCCATCACGGTCGTCTCGTGCTCGGCGGCGAGGCGGGCCAGGCGGACGAGGGTCGCGACCGCGCGGTCGCGCACGAGCGCCAGCGACTGGCGGACCTGGAGCTGCTCGACGTTCTCGGTGAGGTCGCGGCTGGTCATGCCCTTGTGGATGTGCTCGTGCCCGGCCAGCGCGGCGAACTCCTCGATGCGCGCCTTCACGTCGTGGCGGGTGACCCGCTCGCGGGCGGCGATGGAGGCCAGGTCGACCTGGTCGACGACCTTCTCGTAGGCCTCGATGACCCCGTCGGGGACGTCGACGCCGAGGTCCCGCTGGGCGGTGAGCACGGCGATCCACAGCTGTCGCTCGAGCACGATCTTGTGCTCGGGGCTCCAGATCGCGGCCAGGTCGGCGCCGGCGTAGCGGGTGGCGAGGACGTTCGGAACGGTCATGTCATGACTCCAGGTGGTCGGGCAGCGTCAGGGGTCGGTCGATCTCGGGATGGGGGCGCCAGGACTCCCAGTCCTCGCTGAGGGGCCAGTCGCGGGGCTCGACGAGCTCGGTGCGGACGCGGTCGGCGAGCGCGCGGATCACGTCGGCCTGGCCGGGATCGAAGCGTCCGGCGGCGGTGAACGCCGCCAGCTCGTCCTCGTCCTTGAGCCACAGCTGGCCGTCGTCGTCGAGCCACAGGTCGAGGGTCAGGTCACGCGTGTGCACCCGCGGCTCGCCCGAGACCGGACGCTCGTGCACCAGCTCGAGGTTGACGTAGTGGCCGGCGAAGGACCCGTCGTCCTCCCAGAAGTACCAGAGCGACCACGGCACGCCGGTCGGCGCGATGCGCAGGATCCCCGAGCCGTCCCACGTGCGCCGGAGGTGGTCGTAGTCGCGGCTGGCGCTGAGGGCGGCCCGCTCCTCCAGGCTGCGCTCGCGCAGCCCCTTGCCGTCCCGCGGCACGGCCGCCAGGCGCTCGGACCCGGCCGGGAGCCAGGCGACCAGTCCGCGCTCGTCGTCGCGCACGACGCGCAGCACGTCGACGCCGAGCGCGTAGTGCCACGTGATGACCTCGCCGGCCGCGAAGTGCGGTGCCGGGCCGGCGGCCCGCACCGGCCCGTCGTACGACGACCACCGCAGGTCCGCGAGCAGGGCCAGGTCGGGCTCCACGTCCGCAGCCACGGGCCCGGCGAGCCGGGTCATGGTGCCGCCGGAGTCGGTGACCACCTGCTCGTCGTCGGGAGTCCCCGTCATGTCAGGCACCCTCGGTCAGCGAGGCGCCCTCGACGACGCCGAGCGGCTCGGCGGCGATGTCCCGGCGCCACTGGGCGCCCGGGAACGAGATGGTGTTGATGCCCTCGTAGGCCTTGGCCCGCGCGTCGGCGACGTCGGTGCCGGTGGCCCGCACCGCGAGCACCCGACCTCCGGCGGTGACGAGGGGCCCGCCGTCGGTGCGGGCGGTGCCGGCGTGGATCACGTCCACGTCGGTCTCCACCGCGAGGGTCTCGGTGCCGACGACGACGTCGCCGCTCGAGGACGACTCCGGGTAGCCGGCGCTGGCCATCACCACGGTCACCGACGCGCCGTCCGCGAAGGTCGGGGCGGGTACGGCGTCCAGGTCGCCGTCGGCGGCCGCCTTGAGGAGGTCGCCGAGCGAGGAGGTCAACAGCGCGAGGACCGGCTGGGTGTCGGGGTCGCCGAAGCGGCAGTTGAACTCGATCACCCGCGGGCCGGCGGCGGTGAGCGCGAGCCCGACGTACAGGGTGCCGACGAAGGGCGCACCCCGGCGCACCATCTCGTCGAGGGTGGGCCGGACGACGGTGGCGAGCACGTCGTCGGCGAGCCCGGGCGGCGCCCACGGCAGCGGCGCGTAGGAGCCCATGCCCCCGGTGTTGGGGCCGCGGCCGCCGTCGAAGATCCGCTTGAAGTCCTGCGCGGGCAGCAGTGCCCGCGCCGTACGACCGTCGCAGACCGCGAAGACCGACACCTCGGGGCCGTCGAGGAACTCCTCGACCACGACCCGCTCGCACCCGGCGGCATGGGCCAGCGCCTCGGCACGGTCCGTGGTCACCACGACGCCCTTGCCGGCGGCGAGGCCGTCGTCCTTCACGACGTACGGCGCGCCCAGCGCGTCGAGCGCGGCCGCGGCCTCGTCGGGGGTGGTGCACACGAACGAGCGGGCCGTCGGCACGCCGGCGGCGGCCATCACGTCCTTGCTGAACGCCTTGGACCCCTCGAGCCGGGCCGCCTCCCGGGACGGGCCGTAGACCGCGATGCCCGCGGCGCGGACGGCGTCGGCGACCCCGGCGACCAGCGGCGCCTCGGGCCCGACGACGACCAGGTCGACGCCGAGGCGGGTGGCCAGCGCGGCCACCGCCTCCCCGTCCATCGGGTCGACGTCGTGCAGGGTCGCGACCTCGCCGATGCCCGGGTTGCCCGGCGCGGCGTGCACCTCGGCGTCGGGATCGAGGGCCAGGGAGCGGGCCAGCGCGTGCTCGCGGCCGCCGGTGCCGATGACGAGGGACTTCACGGGCGACGATCCTATCGGCGCACGGTCCCGGCCCATGTAACGCGCCGTCACGCGGGCTCCACTGCCCACCGGTGGGCGGTGAAGTGAGTGCAACGGCGCGTCACAGCCACGTCGCCGCGGGCCGACGGGCGTCCCCAGCCTCGACGGGCAAAGAGTCCCTCCACAGGCCGCGGGCGGCGTCCCGCCCCGTCGCCCGCGCGCGCCGAGCATCGGTGGGATGGACCTACAGAGCTACGGACCGGCGCTCGACCAGCACGGCATGCTGACCCACCGGCAGGCACTGGCCGCCGGACTGTCCCCGGCCGACGTCGCCCGTCTGGTACGCGACTGCACGTGGGTCCGGGTGCGCAAGGGCGTGTACGCCGACCACGACTGGTGGACGTCCCTCGACGCCTACCGCGCCCGCCCCGTGGCCCGCATCCACGCGGCCGCCCTGGTCATCGACACCGACGGGGCCTTCAGCCACGACTCCGCGGCACTCCTGCTCGAGATGGGTGTCCCCGACGCCCGCACGAGCTTGGTCCACCGGACCCGCGCCCGGGTGCACGGGACCCGCATCAGGGCCGGCATCAAGCACCACGGGGCGCCGTACCTCCCCGAGCACACTGCCACTGCCGGTGGACGTCCCGTCCTCGGCCCGGCCAGGACCGCCGTCGATCTCGCGCGCGAGCACGGTCGGGAGGCCGGGGTCGCCGCCTGCGACCAGGCGCTGCGGCTCGGAGTGACTCGGGCAGAGCTTGCGGCGGTCGCAGACTTCATGCACTGCTGGCCCGGCAGCCGGGCGATCCGGACCGCGGTCGAGCTCGCGGATGCAGGCTCCGAGAGCTGGCTGGAGTCGCTGGGCCGGATGCTGGTCACCGACCTCGGCATCGGTCGACCGGAGACCCAGTTCGGGCTCACCGACGGGAGCCGGACGGTGTGGTGCGACCTGAGGGTGGGGCGGCACATCTTCGAGGTGGACGGTCACCTGAAGTACCTCGACGGCGACGCTCCGGACCCGGCTGCGCTCTGGAAGGAGAAGAAGCGCCAGGACTTCATCACCGGATTCAAGCTCGGGATGTCGCGCATCACCGCCCACGACTGTGGGGCCGGCCGGGTCGCTGCCCTGCGGAGGCTCGCTCGGGAGCGGGCCGACACCGTCGCCCGGTTCGGCACCGACACGGCCGACCTCGCGCCGTACATCGTGCGCCGACCCGCCTCGTTCCTCCGGCCGCTGCTGTAACGCGCTGTTACGCATGCTTCGCACCCCGCCGGTGGGTGCTGGAGCATGCGTAACAGCGCGTTACAGCCGGGGGTGGGGAGGGTCGTAGACGCGCGGAGGCGGGTCAGTCGTGGACGCTGAGCGTCTGCTCGCGCCCCGGACCCACGCCGACGCCCCAGATGCGGGCGCCGGAGATGTCCTCGAGGGCGCGCACGTAGGTCTGCGCCTGCGCGGGCAGCTCGGCGAAGGTGCGGCAGCCGGAGATGTCGGAGTTCCAGCCCTCGAACGTCTCGTAGATCGGCGTGGCGTGGTGGAACTCGGTCTGGGTCATCGGCATCTCGTCGACGCGCGTGCCGTCGATCTCGTAGCCGACGCAGACCGGGATCTCGTCCCAGGCGCCGAGGATGTCCAGCTTGGTCAGGAAGAACTCGGTGAGGCCGTTGACGCGGGCGGCGTACCGGGCGACCACGGCGTCGTACCAGCCGCAGCGGCGGGTGCGGCCGGTGGAGACACCGATCTCCCCACCGAGCTTCTGGAGGTTGAGGCCGTCGTCGTCGAACAGCTCGGTCGGGAAGGGGCCGGAGCCGACGCGCGTGGAGTAGGCCTTGATGACGCCGATGACCCGGTCGATGCGGGTCGGGCCGATGCCCGCGCCCGTGCAGACCCCACCGGCGATCGCGTTGGAGGACGTCACGAACGGGTAGGTGCCGTGGTCGACGTCGAGCATGGTGGCCTGGGCACCCTCGAAGAGCACCGTCCGACCCTCGTCGAGCGCCTTGTTGAGCAGCAGCGACGTGTCGGCGACCATCGGGCGCAGCCGGTCGGCGTACGACAGGAGCTCCTCGACGACCGCGTCGGCGTCGACCGCGCGGCGGTTGTAGACCTTGGTCAGCAGGTGGTTGCGCACGTCGAGGGCGGCCTCGACCTTCTGCTGGAGGATGCCCTCGTCGAAGAGGTCGGCGACCCGGATGCCGACGCGGTTGATCTTGTCGGCGTACGCCGGGCCGATGCCGCGACCGGTGGTGCCGATCTGGTTCTTGCCGAGGAAGCGCTCGGTGACCTTGTCGATCGTCGAGTGGTAGGACGCGATGACGTGCGCGTTGGCACTGACGACCAGGCCGCCCATCTCGACGCCGCGCTCGAGGAGGCCGTCGAGCTCGCGGAAGAGGGCCTCGGGCGACACCACGACGCCGTTGGCGATCACGCTGGTGGCGCCGGGCGTGAGGATGCCGCTGGGGAGCAGGTGGGTGGCGTACTTCTCGCCGTTGATGACGATCGTGTGGCCGGCGTTGTGGCCGCCACTGGTGCGGACGACGAAGTCGATGGTCTCGCTGGTGGCGAGCAGGTCGGTGGCCTTGCCCTTGCCCTCGTCACCCCACTGGGCACCGAGTACGACGATCGCGGGCATCGCAGCCCTCCTCAGGAATCCGGCTCTGGGCCAAAAGAAACAGCCCCGGCACAAGTGCACCGGAGCTCTTGCGGCGTCACGCTACCGCACCTCGCGGAGGCCCGCCGGATCATGCCCACGCCGGCCCGGCGCGTGACCGACCGCACGGCGCGGGCGGCCGGGGGCCGCGTGGCGGCTGACGGCGCGGCCCGGTCGACTACTGTCCAGCGCGTGGACCCCATGCTCGTGATCACCAACGCCGGCGCCGGCACCTCCGACCAGGAGACGCTCGACCGCGCGCTCGCCATCCTGCGCGAGCGGACCTCGGTCGAGGTGGCCGCGACCTCCAACCCCGGCGAGCTCGACGGCGTCCTGCACCGCGCCGGGTCGCGACGCATCGTGGTCGCCGGCGGCGACGGCAGCCTCCACGCCGTGGTCGCCGCGCTGCACAAGCGCCACGAGCTCGAGGGCCGCACGCTGGCCCTGCTGCCGCTCGGCACGGGCAACGACTTCGCCCGCGGCACCGACATCCCGCTCGACATCGACGAGGCGGCGCGCCTCGTCCTCGACGGGGAGCCGCGGCCCGTCGACCTCATCGTCGACGAGACCGGCTCGGTCGTCGTCAACAACGTGCACCTGGGCACCGGCGCCCAGGCCAGCCGCAAGGCCCACAAGTGGAAGCACCGCCTCGGCTCCATCGGCGTCGGCAAGGTCAACATCGGCAAGCTCGGCTATCCCATCGGTGCCCTGCTCGCGGCCTTCCACCCTCCGAGTCGTCGCCTGCGTGTCGAGGTGGACGGCGTGGTGGTCAACGACGTCGACCAGCCGCTGCTCATGGTCGCGATCGGCAACGGCGCCAACGTCGGCGGCGGCACCGAGATCACCCCCGACGCCGACCCCGAGAACGGCTGGCTCGACGTGATGATCAGCCGCGCGATCAGCCCCGGCGCCAAGCTCGGGTACGTCGCGAAGCTCCGCAAGGGCGAGCACCAGGAGCGCGACGACGTGGTCAACCTCCGCGGCTCGACGGTCTCGGTGAGCGGCGAGGAGTTCTGGGTCTCGGCGGACGGCGAGATCTACGGCCCCGAGCGCAGCCGCACGTGGCGCATCGAGCGGGCGGCGTACAAGATGGTGCTGCCCCGCTAGAGCCAGCCCCGCCGCGCGGCCTCGACGCCGGCCTGGAAGCGGGTGTCCACGCCCAGGTCGGTCATCAGCGCCGCGATCCGGCGCCGCACCGTCCGCAGGCTGAGCCCGAGGTTGCGGGCGATCTGCTCGTCCTTGGCGCCGTCGGCCAGCTGCGCGAGCAGCAGCCGTCGCAGGTCGGGGCGGGCCTCGCCCCGGTCGAGGGTGGGCACGGCCGAGGCCCGGTCCCACAGCAGGTCGAAGTACAGCGTCACCACCTGCACGATGGACGGCTGGCGGATCGCGACCCGACGGTCGTTGCCCACGCCGAGCGGGTCCGGCAGCAGGGCGCGGGACGTGCCGATGACGAGCAGCCTGGAGGTGACCTCCGGCAGGACCCGGATCTGCTCCCCGATGGCCGCACGGCCGATGAGGATGGCGGGCGCCTCCTGGAGCGCGCGGGCGGGATAGATCGCGCGCACCCGGCGGCCCTGCTGGACCGCACGGTTGACGGCCAGTGCCATCTCGGACTCGCTCGGCAGCCGCCACTGGTCCGGACGCAGGAAGCACAGGTCGCCCGGGGACTCGTTGATCCAGCGCACGATCGCGCCCGCGATGTCGCCGCCGGTCGTCACCTCCCCGTCGATCGCGCTGGAGTCGAGCAGCGGCGCGTCGGCGCCCATGTCGGCCAGCATGGGGATGGCCTCGGCGAGCCGGGCCAGGTCGGCGCCGGCCTCGCTCATCGTGACGGCCTGCGCCGCGACGTACCGCGAGACCGCCTCGACCGGCGACGCGACGGTCACCCGGTCCCCGTCGAGCCGCACGATGTCGAGCTCGAGCAGCGGCCGGACCCGGCTCCGGAGGTCGTCGGGGGTCACGAAGAGGGAGCGGGCCAGCACCTCGAAGGAGCCACCGGAGCCCGAGAGGACCTGGCGGTAGAGCTCCTCCATGGGCCCGGGCAGGCCGAAGGCGGACGCGAGCGGTCGACGGGGCACGGTGGCAGGTTAGTGCCAGCGGCCATTTCGGGCCACGTCTCACTCGGGCGCGTCAGTGAGAATCTGACGAGCGCGTGTCGGTGACCGGCGGACCGCGGGGGTGTTCCGCCGGGCAGCGTCCTGGTGGACCCGGCCGCGTAGGGCGTCGAAGTCGCCGCAGGGGACGGCTTCGGCGCCCTCGTCACGTCCGGACCTCGCCACCGCACCAGGGGGCGTTTGCTCAGGTCTGCGCCGTGGGCCGGTCCCGCGGGCCGCACCGATCACGGCTCCCCGGCGGTCGGCCGATAATCTGCGCGCATGGCACGCGGTGGACGGCAGGGCGGACAGCAGGGAGACCCCATCGACTGGGTGACCCGCGCCGCCGACGACGCGATCCGGCACGCGGGCGAGGGCAACACGGTGACGGTGGCCTCCGGGGCGAGCCCGTCGGGGCCGATCCACCTGGGCAACCTGCGCGAGTTCCTCACCCCGCACTTCGTCGCCGAGGAGCTGCGCCGCCGCGGCATCGAGACCCGTCACCTGCACAGCTGGGACGACTACGACCGCTTCCGCAAGGTCCCCGCGGGCGTGCCCGCCGAGTGGGCCGAGCACATCGGCCGCCCCTTGTCCGCCGTCCCCGACCCGTGGGGCTGCCACGAGTCCTGGGCCGAGCACTTCAAGGCACCCCTCCAGGCCGCCCTCGCCGAGCTGGGCGTCGAGATGGACGAGGTCAGCCAGACCGAGATGTACCGCGCCGGCACCTACCGCGAGCAGATCCTGCACGCCATCCGGCACCGCGACCGGATCGACGAGGTGCTCGGGCGCTACCGCACCAAGGCCGCGCCCGCCGCCGAGACCGAGGAGGAGGCCGCCGAGCTCGCCGAGTCGGTCGCCAACGACGAGGACGACAACGACGACGCCGGGGCGGGAGCGTTCGCGCGCTTCCCCTACAAGCCCTGGTGCGCCGAGTGCGGGCGCGACACCACCGACGTGACGTCGTACGACGACGAGACCACCGACCTCGCCTACACCTGCCGCGAGTGCGGCCACTCCGGGGTCACCAACGTCGCCACCGAGGACGGCGGCAAGCTGGTCTGGAAGGTCGACTGGCCGATGCGCTGGGCGTGGGAGAAGGTCGACTTCGAGCCCGCCGGACTCGACCACATGACGCCCGGGTCGTCGTACACCGTCGGCCAGGAGCTGGTCTCCTCGATCTTCGACTGGCAGGCGCCCGCCCGGGTGACCTACGCCTTCGTCGGCATCGCCGGCGTGCAGAAGATGTCGTCGTCCAGCGGCGGGGTGCCCACCCCCACCGACGCGCTGCAGATCCTCGAGGCGCCGATGGTGCGCTGGCTCTACACCCGCCGAGCCCCCAAGCAGGCCTTCACCATCGACTTCGGTCCCGAGGTCGTGCGCCTGTACGACGAGTGGGACGCCCTGGGCCGCAAGGCCGCCGACCCCGCCAAGCGGGACGCCCAGGTGCTCGCCTTCGAGCGGGCCTCCGCGACCCACGCGGGCGGGCCGCTTCCGGTCCCGGCGGTCGCCGTCCCGTTCCGGACCCTGTCGTCGGTCGCCGACGTCACCGCCGGCTCGGCCGACCTGATCAGCCGCGTCGTCGAGCACGTGGGCTTCCCGCACGACAGCGTGGCCGACCTCGAGCCGCGCCTGGGCCGGGCGATGGCCTGGACCGCGTCCCTGCCGGAGTCCGAGCGGACCATCGTGCGCGAGACACCCGACGCCGACCGGCTCGCCTCGCTGAGCGAGGACGAGGAGCTGTGGCTGCGGATCTTCCTGGACCGGCTGCCCACAGAGCTCGAGCTCGACGAGGTCACCGCCGTCGTCTACGGCGTGCCCAAGGTGGCGCGCGGCCTCGGCTTCGAGGACGCGCCGACCGACCAGGTCAAGGCCGACCAGAAGGACTTCTTCCGGTTGCTCTACAACCTGCTCGTCTCGGCCGACCGCGGCCCGCGCCTGCCCACGCTCATCGTGGCGCTCGGGCAGGACAAGGTCCGGTCCCTGCTCGGGGCCTGACCTCTCAGGGCAGGACCGGGATCCGCTTGCGGACCTCGGCGACGACGTCGAGGTCGACCTCGCCGACGAGCACGTCGGGGTCGGCCCCGAGCCGCCCGTGGACCGCGCCGAGGGGGTCGACGAGCGCGCTGCGGCCGATGCCGAGCGGTGCTCCCCTGACCGGCTCCTGCCAGGCCTGGGCGCTGGCGAGCAGCCAGGCCTGCGCGTCGAGCGCGCGCGCCCGCACGAGCACGTCCCACTGGTCGGCCTTGCCGGGCCCGTCGCCCCACGACGCGGGCAGCACGACGAGCTCGGCCCCGCGGGCCCCGAGCGCGGTGAACTGGTCGGCGAAGCGCACGTCGTAGCAGGTGGCCAGCCCGACCCGCACGATCCCGGCGTCGCCGCCGTCGACGTCCACGACCACGTAGTCCTCCCCCGGCGCCACGGTGTCGGACTCGCGGGAGTCGAAGGCGTCGAAGAGGTGGACCTTGCGGTACGACGCCTCGCCGGCGGGGCCCGTCACGAGCAGCGTGTTGTGCACCCGGTCGCCGTCGGCGGGCTCGAAGAGGCCGACCACCACGGTCACCCCGGCGGCCGCCGCGACCTCCCGGATGCCCGTGCCGAAGGGCCCGTCCAGCGGCTCGGCGGCCCGCGCCGGGTTGCGGGCGAAGCTGGCGCTGGTCGCCTCCGGCAGGACCACGAGTCGGGCGCCCGCGTCGGCCGCGCGGCGTACGGACTCGACGGCCTGCACGAGGTTGGCGACCGGGTCGGTGCCGCTGCGCACCTGGGCGGCGGCGACCGTGAGCTTGCGCGAAGCGGTCATGCGGACTCCTCCGGGGGGCTATAACACGAACATGCCATCCCCGCGATCGGGGCGCGAACGTGCCTACGAGTATCTCCGGACCTCGGTGCTCACCGACCCGGGGCTCGTCGGCACGTTCATCAACGAGCAGGACATCGCCGCCGCCGTGGGCGTCTCCCGCACCCCGGTCCGCGAGGCGCTGCTGCGCCTCGCCGCCGAGGACCTGGTCCAGCTCCAGCCCAACCGGGGCGCCTTCATCGCCCCGGTCAGCACCGAGCAGACGCGCCAGATCCTGCAGGCGCGCGGCGTCATCGAGACGTGGGCGGCCCGCCACTGCATCGCGGCCGGCACCGTCCCGCTCGCCGCGATGGGGGCCCGGCTGCGCGAGCAGGAGGAGCTGGTCCTGGACGGCCCCGACGACGAGTTCGTGCGGGTCGACAGCGAGTTCCACGTGCTGCTGGTGCGTGCCGCGGGCAACCCGCTGCTCGACCGGATGTACGACGCGCTGCACGCCCGGCACGTCCTGCTCGGCCTCACCGCCGCCCGACGCCACGGGCTCCAGCACGCCACCGTGGTCCACGAGCACCACACGGTCGTGGCCGCCCTGCGCAGCGGCGACGCCGACGCCGCGGAGCGGGCGATCTGGGCCCACCTCGCGCAGACCGAGCGGGTGCTCACCGGGGCGAGCCGTCCGGTGGCCGGCGTCCGCCGGCCACCCGCAGGCGTGGGAGGGTAGCCGCATGAGCACTGGCCCCTTCCAGGGCGGCGACCTGATGGCCGGCCCCCCTCCCACCCACCTCCCCGTGGACCCCGCCGACGCCGAGCTGGCCGGCGGCGACGCCCCGGCAGCCGTCGTCCGCCGCCGCCCCGCGTCGCCCGCCGCGTGGGCCGCGCTGGCCCTCCAGGCCCAGGAGGCCGGGGCCGACGACGTGACCGTCTACGCCTACGCCCGGGTCGGCTACCACCGGTCCCTCGACATGCTGCGCCGCAACGGCTGGAAGGGCCACGGCCCGGTGCCGTGGGAGCACGAGCCCAACCGCGGCTTCCTGCGCGCGCTGGCGCTGCTCGCGGTCAGCGCCCGCGCCATCGGCGAGACCGAGGAGTGGGAGCGCTGCTCCACGTTCCTGCGCGACTCCAGCCCCGCGGCGGCCGACGCGCTGCTGTGACGTGGGCCGGTGGTCGCGCGCGCACCTGACAGACTGACCGGCATGGCGCGCGAGCACACCGACCCGCAGCAGATCCCGGACGACGCCGACGGTCGTGACCTCGCGGCGTACGTCGGCGAGGACATCGGCCGGGTGATCATGCTGCGCGTCGCCGCGCTGGCGGCGGTCGTCACCGTGGTCGCCGGACTGATGTCGGAGTCGGCCACCGAGGCGCTCGCGACGGCCTGCCTCGCCGCCGGTGCGGCCGGGGTCGTGCTCCTGCTGCTCGCCCAGCTCTTCCGCTGGCGGCGCACCCGCCAGTGGGTCGTCATCCTCGGCGTGACGGTGGTGTGCGCCGGCCTGC
>CAVZOU010000010.1:0-138590 GCA_963776975.1 uncultured Actinomycetota bacterium
GGAGAGCACCTCGATGCCCTCGGCGCCGGGCAGGGCGACGACCTCGATCTCGCCGGTGGCAGGTTCGGGTTCTCGTTGCCGGCTCATGTGTGCGGCGACCTCACCGGTGACCTTGAGGCAGTACTCGGCGCGGGCGCGTGGGCGACGCCTCGTCACGGATGACGACCTGCACCACGCCACTGGCCTCACGGAGGTCGAGGAAGGCGACTCCACCGTGGTCGCGACGCCGGGCCACCCACCCGGCAAGGGTGACTGTCTGGCCGACGTGCTCGGCGCGGAGTGCGCCGGCGTCATGGGTGCGGATCACTAGTTCCTCGGATGGGTTGAGGTGAGGACGACCTGCGGTCGCGAGGTCCTGCGTCGGGTGGGGCCAGGTCGGCCGGGTCGGCCTCGACCTGCTCTCCGGTGCGGATGTCCTTGACCTGGTGCGCCGTCCTGCTGGGCGAACCAGACGACGGGATGCCGCGCCGCTCGGCGTACCGGATCTGCTTGCCGAACTTCTCGGCGCCGGCGCGACCTCGCAGGGGACGCCGCGGCGCGCGCAGCGCGGTGGCGATGGCGTCGCTGTCGCCGCGCGACGCCTCGTCGATGACGGCGACGAGGACGGCGCTCGGCACGGACCGGTGGCGGTCGGCCAGGCCGCGCTGGACCAACGGGACCAGCAGCGCGGCTGACGCCGAGCGAGATGCCGACGCCGGGGTACGTCGTACGGCCGTCGCTGGCGAGCGCGTCGTAGCGTCCGCCGGAGCAGATCGAGCCGAGCGACTCGTAGCCGTCGAGGCGGGTCTCGAAGACGGTGCCGGTGTAGTAGTCGAGGCCGCGGGCGATGGACAGGTCGGCCTCGATGCGGACCCGGCCGGTGCGAGCGCGCGCAGCCGCGGACCAGCGCGGCCAGCTCGTCGAGGCCCTCGTCGAGCAGCTCGTGCTCGACGCCGAGCGCGCGGACCGCGGTCGACGAAGGCGTCGTCGTCGGACGCGGATGGTGGCCAGCGCGAGGCACTGGTCGGCCTGCTCCCCCGTCAGCCCGGCCTCCTCGACGCAGCAGGTCGCGGACCTTGTCGACGGGCAGCTTGTCGAGCTTGTCGACGAGGCGCATCACCTCGTCGGTGCTGCCGTCGTCGGCGATGCCGAGACCGGCGTAGAAGCCCTGGATCAGCTTGCGGTTGTTGACCTGGAGGCGGAAGCCGGGCAGGAAGTCGAGCGCGGCCAGGGCGTCGACCATCACCCGGGTGACCTCGACGTCGTGGTGGAAGGCCAGCTCGTCGCGGCCCGACGATGTCGATGTCGGCCTGGGTGAACTCCCGGAAGCGGCCCTCCTGGGGCCGCTCGCCGCGCCAGGCCTTCTGGATCTGGTAGCGCCGGAACGGGAACTCAGCTTGCCGGCGTTCTCGAGGACGTAGCGCGCGAACGGCACGGTGAGGTCGAAGTGCAGGCCGAGCCCGGCGTCGCGCCCTCCGCGGACTCCTCGTGGAGCCGGCGCAGGAGGTAGACCTCCTTGCGAGGTGTCGCCCTTGCGGAGCAGCTGGTCGAGCGGCTCGACCGCGCGGGTCTCGATGCTGGCGAAGCCGTGCAGCTCGAAGGTGCGGCGCAGCGTCGTCGATGACCTGCTGCTCGACGACGCGCTGGGCAGGCAGCAGCTCGGGGAACCCGCTGAGCGGGCGTGGGCTTGCTCATGGCGTCTACAGACCTCGGGTGACTCGACCGGGCTCGTCCCGTGCTGGAGCTCGAGCAGGTAGGGGTTGGTCGCGCGCTCGCGACCGATGGACGTCTGCTCGCCGTGACCGGGGAGCACCACGATGTCGTCGGCGAGCGGCAGCACCTTGTCGGTGAGGCTGCGCAGCATCGTGGCGTGGTCGCCGCCGGGCAGGTCGGTGCGGCCGATGGACCCCGCGAAGAGGAGGTCGCCGGAGAACATCAGCTCGGAGACGTCCTGCTCGCCGTACGGCGTCCGGAAGGTGACCGACCCCTCGGTGTGGCCCGGGGTGTGGTCGACGACGAAGCGCAGGCCGGCGAGCTCGAGCTCCTGGAGGTCGGAGAGCTCCCGGACGTCGTCGGGCTCGGCCCACTCGTAGTTGCCGCCGAGCAGCATCGCGGTCGTCTCGCGGCACATGCCCGCCATCGGGTCGGAGAGCAGGTGCCGGTCGCGCGGGTGGATGTACGCCGTGGCGTCGTACGTGCCCGCCACGGGGGCGACGCACCACATGTGGTCGACGTGGCCGTGGGTGACCAGGACGGACACCGGCTTGAGGCGGTGCTCGCGGACGACCTCGTCGACGCCGGCGGCGGCGTCCTTGCCGGGGTCGATCACGACGCACTCGTTGCCCGCGCCGGTGGCGACGACGTAGCAGTTGGTGCCCCAGGGTCCAGCGGGGAAGCCGGCGATGAACACGGGGCAACAGTCCTCAGCAGTGAGCGGGTCGGGCACGACGAGGAGTCAGCCTACCGAGGCCCCTCGGGCAGGTGACTACGATGGGCGACCATGAGCGCCGACAAGCAGTCCTCGCCGCCCGATGCCCCCTGGGGCCGGGTCACCGAGGACGGCACCGTATTCGTCAGGACCACCGATGGTGAACGCTCCGTGGGGCAGTACCCCGAGGGCTCCCCGGAGGAGGCGCTGAAGTTCTTCACCGACCGCTACGAGGCGCTCGCCTTCGAGGTGCACCTGCTCGAGCAGCGCATCGGCGCCGGCAAGCTGAGCCCGGAGGAGGCCACCTCCACGGTCAAGGCGCTCCGAGAGCAGGTCGTCGAGGCCAACGCCGTCGGCGACCTCACCGCGCTGGCCGCCCGGCTCGACGCCACGGCGCCCCTCATCGCCATCCAGCGCGACGCCCGCCGGGCCGAGAAGGCCCAGCGCAGCGCCGAGTCGCGGGCCGAGAAGGACAAGATCGTCGCCGAGGCCGAGAAGCTCGCCGAGAGCAACGACTGGCGCAACGGCGCCAACCGGTTGCGCGACCTGCTCGACCAGTGGAAGGCGCTCCCCCGTCTCGACCGGTCGACCGACGACACGCTGTGGCGACGCTTCTCGTCGGCCCGCACGACGTACACCCGGCGCCGCAAGGCGCACTTCGCCGAGGAGCACGAGCGCCGCGACGGCGCCCGCGTCGTCAAGGAGCGCCTGGCCACCGAGGCCGAGGCCCTCGCCACCTCGACCGAGTGGGGGCCGACCGCCGGCCGCTACCGCGACCTCATGCGCGAGTGGAAGGCCGCCGGCCCCGCCCCGCGCGACGTCGACGACCAGCTGTGGCAGCGCTTCCGCGGCGCGCAGGACACGTTCTTCGGCAACCGCGACGCGGCCAACGCCGAGCTCGACAAGGAGTTCGCCGTCAACGCCGAGGTCAAGGAGGCCCTGCTCGTCGAGGCCGAGGCCCTCCTGCCCGTGACCGACCTCGATGCCGCCAAGCGGGCCTTCCGCGACATCGCCGACAAGTGGGACGCCGCCGGCAAGGTCCCCCGCGACCGGATGAAGGACCTCGAGGGCCGCATCCGCAAGGTCGAGCAGGCCATCCGCTCGGTCGAGGACGACCAGTGGCGCAAGTCCGACCCGGAGAAGTCCGCCCGCGCCGACGACATGGTGTCCAAGCTCGAGGCCGGCATCGCCGACGCCCAGGCCAAGCTCGACAAGGCCCAGGCCTCCGGTGACGCCCGGCGCATCAAGGACCTCGAGGCGGACCTGGCCAACAAGCAGGCCTTCCTCGACATGGCGCGTCGCGCGTCCGCCGAGTTCGGCGGCTGACCCACCCCTCCCCTCGGTGGTCGAGGAGTCGGCGGCGGTCAGCTGGTGACGCGGTAGGCGTCGAAGACGCCGGGGACCGAGCGGACCGAGCGGAGCACGCTGTCGAGGTGCGAGGCGTCGGCCATCTCGAAGCTGAAGCGGCTCTTGGCGACCCGGTCGCGGGTGGTGGAGAGGGTGGCGCTGAGGATGTTCACGTGGGCGTCCGAGAGCACCATGGTGATGTCGGACAGCAGCCGGGCACGGTCGAGCGCCTCGACCTGGATGTTGACCAGGAAGGTCGACTGCGAGGTCGGCGCCCACTCCACCTCGAGCAGCCGCTCGGGCTGGGTCTCGAGGTTGCCGGCGTTGGTGCAGTCCTTGCGGTGCACGGACACGCCGCCGCCCTTGGTGACGAACCCGAGGATCGGGTCCGGCGGGCACCGGGGTGCAGCACTTGGCGAGCTTGACCCACAGGTCCTCGACGCCCTTGACGATGACGCCGCGCGTCGCTCGAGGTGGGCTTGGTCCGACCGCGGCGACCGGTGATGGTGACGCCCTCGGCGAGGTCCTCCGCGGCCCCGTCGTCGCCCCCGTGCAGGTCGATGACGCGGCGTACGACGGCCTGGGCGCTGAGGTTGCCCTCCCCCACCGCGGCGTAGAGCGCGGAGACGTCGGCGTGGTTGAAGTGCGACGGCGACCAGCGAGAGGGACTCGTGGGTCATGAGGCGCTTGAGGGGCAGCCCCTCCTTGCGCATCATCCGGCCGATCTGCTCCTTGCCGCGCTCGATCGCCTCCTCGCGCCGCTCCTTGGTGAACCACTGGCGGATCTTGGAGCGGGCGCGCGGCGACTTGACGAAGTTGAGCCAGTCGCGCGACGGTCCGGCGCCCGCGCGCCTTGGAGGTGAAGACCTCGACCACGTCACCGTTGTCGAGGGAGGACTCGAGGGGCACGAGGCGACCGTTGACCCGGGCGCCGATCGTGTGGTGGCCGACCTCGGTGTGGACGGCGTACGCGAAGTCGACCGGGGTGGACCCGACGGGCAGCGGCATGACGTCGCCGCGCGGGGTGAAGACGTAGACCTGGGCGCGGTTCATCTCGAAGCGCAGCGACTCCAGGAACTCACCCGGGTCCTCGACCTCGCTCTGCCAGTCCATGAGCTGGCGCAGCCAGGACATGTCGTCGAGGTCGCCCGGCCGGTCGGTGTCGACGCCCGCCTTGCCGTCCTCCTTGTACTTCCAGTGCGCCGCGACGCCGTACTCGGCGCGACGGTGCATCGCGAAGGTGCGGATCTGGAGCTCGACCGGCTTGCCCTGCGGTCCGATGACCGTCGTGTGCAACGACTGGTACATGTTGAACTTCGGCATCGCGACGTAGTCCTTGAAGCGCCCCAGGACGGGGTTCCACCGCGAGTGCAGGACGCCGAGGACGGAGTAGCAGTCGCGGTCGTCCTCGACGAGGATGCGGATGCCGACGAGGTCGTAGATGTCGGAGAACTCCCGGCCGCCGACGATCATCTTCTGGTAGATCGAGTAGTAGTGCTTGGGCCGCCCGGTGACCTTGGCCTTGATCTTGGCGTCGCGCAGGTCGGCCTCGACCTTGTCGATCACCTCGGCGAGGAACTGGTCGCGCGAGGGCGCACGCTCGGCGACCAGCCGCACGATCTCGTCGTACATCTTGGGGTGCAGCGTGGCGAAGGCGAGGTCCTCGAGCTCCCACTTCAGGGTGTTCATGCCGAGGCGGTGCGCGAGCGGTGCGTAGATGTCCAGGGTCTCGCGGGCCTTGCGCTCCTGCGTCTCGGCCTTGAGGTAGCGCAGCGTGCGCATGTTGTGCAGCCGGTCGGCGAGCTTGATGACCAGGACCCGGATGTCGCGCGACATCGCGACGATCATCTTGCGGATCGTCTCGGCCTGGGCGGAGTCGCCGTACTGGACCTTGTCGAGCTTGGTCACGCCGTCGACGAGGACGGCGACCTCGTCACCGAAGTCGGCGCGCAGCTGGTCGAGGGTGTACGGCGTGTCCTCGACCGTGTCGTGCAGCAGCGACGCCACCAGGGTCGGCTCGGTCATGCCGATGTCGGCGAGGATCGTCGTCACCGCGAGCGGGTGGGTGATGTAGGGGTCACCGCTCTTGCGCATCTGGGTGCCGTGCATCTGCTCGGCGATGGCGTAGGCGCGCTCCAGCAGGGCCAGGTCGGCCTTGGGGTGGTTGGCGCGCACGGCGCGGAAGAGCGGCTCGAGGACCGGGTTGCCGGTGGGAGCCTTGGCCCCGATCCGGGCCAGCCTGGCCCTCATGCTGCGGGCGGAGACGGGCACGTCGGCGGACCGCTCCCGCGGTACCGGTGTCGTGGTCTCCTCAGCCATCCGCCCAGTCTAGTGACGAGCCCGAGCGACGGTGGGGCGGACTCCCGAGGTCAGCGCGAGGTCAGACCGTCATCAGGGCGCGGAGCGGCAGCCCGTCGACCGCGGCGCGGCCCGGCAGGAAGCTCAGCTCCATCAGCACGGCCACGCCGACGCACGTGCCGCCGCACCGCTCGACGAGCTCACGGGTGGCCGCCACCGTGCCTCCGGTGGCCAGCACGTCGTCGACGAGGAGCACCCGGTCGCCGGGCGAGATGCCGTCACGGTGCACCTCGAGCGTCGCCTCGCCGTACTCCAGCGAGTAGGAGACGGCGTGCGTCGCGCGCGGGAGCTTGCCGGCCTTGCGGACCGGGACGAAGCCCGCCCCGAGCTCGAGGGCGACCGGGGCCGCCAGGATGAAGCCGCGCGCCTCCATGCCCAGGACCTTGTCCACGACCGTGGCGCCCGAGGCGTCCCGGCCGGCCTCCGCCAGCGCCCCCACGACCGACCCGAAGGCCACGTGGTCGGCCAGCAGCGGCGTGATGTCCTTGAAGACGACTCCCGCCTCCGGGTAGTCGGGGACGTCGATGATGAGGCGGTCCAGGTGTGCCCTGGCCAGGTCGCCGGTGGGATCGCTCACTTCGTGCCTCTCTGGGGCCGACGGGCCACTTCAGGCCTCCGGGTCGGAGTGCGTCCCGGGCGTGGTCCCGGGCTCGTCCTCCTCGACGGGCACGACGGAGCCGATGGCCGGGCGGACCACCTCGACCTCGACGCCCGGGGCGATCTCGACCTTCACATGGTCGTCCACCACCGACGTGATGGTGCCGAAGATGCCGGACGACAGCATGACGCGCTGGCCGGGCTCCAGGGAGGACTGGAGGCGGGCGAGCGCCTTCTGGCGGCGGGAGGCGGGTCGCACCACCATCAGCCAGAAGAGCAGGGCAATGGCCACCAGGGGCAGGAAGGAGACGAGCTCCGTCACGGTCGAGTACCTCGCGAGTCAGGGAGTGAGACGACGGTCCCCCGAGCCGCAGGACGCGCTCGGGTGGGACCAACGGTGGAGTGTACGTGGCCGGTGCGAGCCGGGTCACACGTCGTCGAACAGCGAGCCCTCGATGCCGGCCCCGGCGGGCATCGAGAGGCCGAGGTGGTGCCACGCGGCTCGGGTGGCGACCCGCCCACGGGGGGTGCGGGCGAGCAGCCCCGACCGCACGAGGAAGGGCTCGGCGACCTCTTCGACGGTCTCGCGCTCCTCCCCCACGGCGACCGCCAGGGTGGCGACCCCCACGGGGCCACCCCCGAAGCGGCGGCACAGCACGTCGAGGACAGCTCGGTCGAGGCGGTCGAGGCCGGACTCGTCCACCTCGTAGAGCTCGAGCGCGGAGCGGGACACCGGCAGCGTCACCACGCCGTCGGCGCGCACCTGGGCGAAGTCGCGCACGCGGCGGAGCAGCCGGTTGGCGATGCGCGGGGTGCCGCGCGACCGGGAGGCGATCTCGGAGGACCCCTCGGCCGTCAGCTCGACCCCGAGCAGGCCGGCCGAGCGGTGCACGATGAGGTCGAGCTCGTGCGGCTCGTAGAACTCGAGGTGTGCCGTGAAGCCGAAGCGGTCGCGCAGCGGACCGGGCAGCAGGCCCGCCCGCGTGGTGGCCCCGACCAGGGTGAACGGCGGGATCTCCAGCGGGATCGCCGTGGCGCCGGGTCCCTTGCCGATGACGACGTCGACCCGGAAGTCCTCCATCGCCATGTAGAGCATCTCCTCGGCGGGGCGCGACATCCGGTGGATCTCGTCGACGAAGAGGACGTCGCCCTCGTTGAGCCCGGACAGGATCGCGGCCAGGTCACCGGCGTGGGTGATCGCGGGACCGCTGGTGAGGCGCAGCGGGGAGGACATCTCCCCCGCGATGATCATCGCCAGCGTCGTCTTGCCCAGGCCGGGCGGTCCGGACAGCAGGACGTGGTCGGGCGCCTTGCCTCGCCGGCGCGCGGCCTCGAGCACCAGGCCGAGCTGGTCGCGGACGCGCGTCTGGCCGACGACCTCGTCGAGGCTGCGGGGACGCAGGGCGGCCTCGACGGCGCGCTCGTCGCCGTCGGCCTCCGCGTCGGTCAGCCGGCGGAAGTGCGCGGCCTCGGCCGGGGTCAGCTCGGCGCCGGCGAGGTCGAGGTCGCCGTCATCCAGCCCCGTGTCGTCCCAGTCGATCGGCATCGGAGTCGTCCCCTCAGGCCTTGCTCAGCGTGCGGAGCGCGGAGCGCAGGAGGGCGGGCACGTCGGGGGTCGGCCCGGCGTCGCCGGAGACGGCCTCGATGGCCTTGTCGGCCTCCCTGGCCGACCAGCCGAGGCCCACGAGCCCCTGCTGGACCTGGTCGCGCCACGGCGCCGCCGCGGCCGCGGGCGAGGTACGGCTGCCGGCGCCGACCGGGGGGCCGATGCGGTCGCGGAGCTCGAGGATGATGCGCTGGGCGCCCTTCTGCCCGATGCCGGGCACCCGGGTGAGGGTCTTGACGTCCTCGGCCGCCACCGCGACCCGCAGGTCGTCGGGCGACAGCACCGCGAGCATCGCCTGGGCGAGCTTGGGACCCACGCCGGACGCGGTCTGGACGAGCTCGAAGGCCTGCTTCTCGTCCTCGTCCAGGAAGCCGAACACGGTGAGCGAGTCCTCGCGGACCACCATGCTGGTGGGCAGCATGGCCTCGCGGCCGACGCGCAGCGTCGCCAGCGTGCCCGGGGTGCACATGAGCTCGAGCCCGACCCCGCCGACCTCGAGGACGGCGCTGGTCAGCGTGACGGCGGCGACCTCGCCGCGGACGAATGCGATCACTGCTTCCTCCCGGCCGCGGCCAGCGCGGCGTCGATGCGTGCCTGGGCGCTGCCGCGCCAGATGTGGGTGATGGCCAGCGCCAGCGCGTCGGCGGCGTCGGCCGGCCTGGGCGGCGCGTCGAGGCGCAGGATGCGCGTCACCATGGCGGTCACCTGGGCCTTGTCGGCGCGCCCGCTGCCGGACACGGCGGCCTTGACCTCGCTGGGCGTGTGCATGGCGACGGGGAGACCGCGCCGGGCGGCGACCACGAGGGCGATGCCGCTGGCCTGGGCCGTGCCCATGATGGTGCTGGAGTCGGAGCGGGCGAAGATCCGCTCCACCGCCACGGCGTCCGGCTGGAACTCGTCGAGCCAGGCGTCGAGGCCCTTCTCGATCGTCACCAGCCGCTCGGCGACGGGGATGCCGGCGCTGGTGCGCAGCACGTTGACGTCGACGAGGCTCAGCGGGCGCCCGAGGGAGCCCTCGACCACGCCGACGCCGCAGCGGGTGAGGCCGGGGTCGATGCCGAGCACGCGCATGGGGACCCTTTCGTACGAACAGGTGTTCGGTCGTCCACGGTACGGTCCCCCACCCCGACCCGGCCCGCGACACGCCGGGGGCCACCGATCGGCCGGCACCGGGTGGGCGAGTCGGTCACCGTGTGACCGTTGCACCGGTCACACGGTGACGGAGTCCCCGCTCGAGCGGGGACCCTGCCGCACCGGAACGGGCGGGTCGGTCAGGCGTCCTCGAGCTGGGCGAGCACCTCGTCGGGGACGTCGACGTTGGTGAAGACGTTCTGCACGTCGTCGAGGTCCTCGAGCGCGTCGACGAGGCGGAACACCTTGCCCGCCGAGTCGCTGTCGGCGACCGGGATCTCCATGCTCGCGACGAACTCGACGTCCGCGGAGTCGTAGTCGATGCCGGCGGCCTGGAGGGCCGTGCGGACCTCGACGACGTCGGTGGCCTCGGACTGCACCTGGAACACCTCGTCGAGGTCGTTGACCTCCTCGGCGCCCGCGTCGAGCGTGGCCTCGAGGACGTCGTCCTCGGAGACCTCGCGCGTCTCCTGCGTCTTGGGCACGACGACGACGCCCTTGCGCGTGAAGAGCCTCGACACCGAGCCCGGGTCGGCGAGCGTGCCGCCGTTGCGGGTCACCGCGGTGCGGACCTCCATGGCCGCGCGGTTGCGGTTGTCGGTGAGGCACTCGACGAGCAGCGCGACGCCCTGCGGGCCGTAGACCTCGTACATGATCGTCTGGTAGTCGGCAGCGCCGGCCTCGGCCCCCGAGCCGCGCTTGACGGCGCGGTCGATGTTGTCGTTGGGGACCGAGCTCTTCTTCGCCTTCTGGATCGCGTCGAAGAGCGTCGGGTTGCCGGCGGGGTCACCGCCGCCCTGCTTGGCCGCCACCTCGATGTTCTTGATGAGCTTGGCGAACAGCTTGCCGCGCTTGGCGTCGATCGCGGCCTTCTTGTGCTTCGTGGTCGCCCACTTGGAGTGGCCAGACATGGGTCCCTCTTCTTCTCCGGTGCGGTACGGCGTGGTCCGCTCGGTCAGCCCCTGCGCACGAGGTCCACGAACATCTGGTGGATCCGGGTGTCCCCGCCGACCTCCGGATGGAAGGAGGTCGCCATCAGGTGACCCTGGCGAACGCCGACGATCCTACCGGCGGCCGGTCCCGCTGCGACGCGCGCCAGCGTCTCGACGCCCGGACCGACCTCCTCGACCCACGGCGCGCGGATGAAGACGGCGTGCACGGGGTCGTCGAGCCCCTCGACGTGGAGGTCCTCCTCGAAGGAGTCGACCTGTCGCCCGAAGGCGTTGCGGCGCACCGTGATGTCGAGGCCGCCCACCGTCTCCTGGCCGGGAGCGCCGTCCTCGACCCGGTCGGCCAGCAGGATCATCCCGGCGCAGGTGCCGAAGGCCGGCAACCCGTCGGCGACCCGCTCCCGCAACGGCTCGAGCAGGTCGAAGATCCTGGCCAGCTTGACCATCGTGGTCGACTCACCGCCCGGCAGGACCAGGCCGTCGACGGCGGCGAGCTCGGCGGGGCGGCGTACGGCGATCGCGTCCGCGCCGCAGGAGGCGAGGGCCCGCAGGTGCTCGCGCACGTCGCCCTGGAGCGCGAGGACGCCGATGGTCTGGGTCACGAGCGAGGATCCTACGGACCACCCCGGCCGTATCCTCGGGCCCCATGAGGTCCCTCCGTGCCGCGGCGCTCGCCACCCCGTTGCTGTCCGCGCTGCTCGTCCTCGGCGCGACGCCGGCCGGCACCGCGCCCGCGCCCGCGCCGCCTCCGCGGGCGACCGTCGACGGCTGGCCCACCGCCAGCCCCGCGGACCTCGGGCTGCGGCCCGCCCGCCTCGCCACCCTGGCCGCCGAGGCGAAGCAGGCGGACTCGACCTGCTACGCCGTCGTCCGCAAGGGCCGCCTCGCCCGCGACTGGAACTGGGGCACGGCCCGGACCACGCCGCGGGAGGTCTTCTCCGTCACCAAGTCCGTCACCAGCGCCCTCGTCGGCATCGCGGTCCGGGACGGGTCGCTGCGCCTCGGCGACCGCGTGGCGCGCTACGTGCCGCAGTGGCGCGGCACCCCGTCGGCCTCCGTGACGGTGCGCCACCTGCTGTCCAACGACAGCGGGCGCTTCTGGTCCGTCGACTCCGACTACGGCGCCCTGGTGCAGGCCCGCAACCGCACGGCGTACGCCGTCGGGCTGGGCCAGCAGCACTCCCCCGGCAGCGCGTGGGCCTACAACAACGCGGCCATCCAGGTGCTCGACGCGGTGCTCCGACGGGCGACCGGCACGCCCGTCGACCGGTTCGCCGCCCGACGGCTGTTCGCGCCGTTGGGAATGACCCACACCCGCATGGTCCGCGACGCGAGCGGACGGTCCACCACGGTGTTCTTCGGTCTGCAGACCACCTGCCTGGACCTGGCGAGGTTCGGCTCGCTCTACCTCGGGCGGGGCGCGGTGGACGGGAAGCGGATCGTCACCCGCGACTGGGTGCGGAAGTCGGTCGGCTCGTCCTCGACCGTGCACAACGCGGCGTACGGCTTCCTGTGGTGGCTCAACCGCCCCGGCCCGCTGCGCGGCGCCACCGATGCGGTGGACGCGGACGGCCAGCCGCTGAGCCCGGTCAGCGGCCAGCTCGCACCCGGTGCGCCGGCGTCCACCTACGCCGCGATCGGTCTCGGCGGCCAGGTGCTCCTGGTCGACCCGCGCTCGCGCACCGTCGTGGTGCGCCTGGGGCAGCCGGACCTGTCGGGCGGTGCGGGGTACGGCTTCGCGGACGCGGCCGAGGTGGTCACGACCGGGCTCCGCTGACGGAGGGGGTCAACCACCGGGACGCAGGTGCGCCGCTGCCGTTGCCGCTGAAGCGGTAGTGGGCGGACTCCGACTCGAGCCCGTTCGACAGCGCGACCACCACACCTCCCCGACCGAGTTGTTGAAGTTGGCGTTCTGCGTGGTGGCCGCGCGCGAGGTCCCGGCGACCGTGGGCTCGGCCGTGGGGTTGGTGTGCCTGATCTGGAAGCTCTGAGGACTCGACGTCGACGTCCACGTGAGCCTGATCGAGTTGCCCGTACGGGTGCACGAGGTGGGCACAGGCTTCTCGGGCAGGGCTGGAGCCGCGACGGTGATCCTGCTGGTGCCCGCCACGCTGTCGGTCCAGAAGGCGGAGGTGCCCTCCGGCACGCGGGCCAGCCCGACTCCCACGCCCAGGACCACGACCAGCGCGCCGAGCACCGCGACCCGTTCCCACCTTCTCCGGACGAGCCGGCGCGCAGCGACAGCAGCACCAGCAGCACGCCAGCACCAGGCGGGCCGGCGGTCCGCCGCCGGCGGGGCGTCAGTGCCGACAGGACCGCTCCGCACGAGGCACCGAGACGAACACCCTGTCCACCGTGTCGACGAGGTAGGTCTCCGCGTGGCGCTGAGGTTGGCGTCGCCTTGAGCGTGAGCGCCCGTCGTCGGCGATGCTGGCGACGCGGTGGGTGACCGGGTCCCTGCGGCGTCCGGACGGAGACGACGTCGCCACCGTGAGGTCCTCCGCGTCCACGGTCGGGCGAGCGCCAGGGAGCCGGTGGAGATCGCGGGGCTCATCGAGCCGACTGGAACACCAGCGGTGTCACGCCCGTGACGGCGAAGAGCAGCGCCACCGCGAGCGAGAGCGCACCGGCGACGGCGGCGACGGTCAGGGCGAGGCCGCCGAGCGGCGGGGGTACGACGTCGTGGGCGTGGTGGGCAGCTCGATGGGAAGGCCGTACGTGGTCGCGGGGTCGACGGTGGAGGACGTGTCGGTCATGGCGTCTGGGGGTCCTTCTGAACCGCACGGAAGGTGACCGTGATCGTGGACGAGCCGCTCGCGGGAGCGGACGGGGCGAGGGTGGCCTGGATGCAGATCTTCTGGCTCGCCCCGGGGACGAGGGTGCGGGGCGTGCCGACGAGCACCCCGTTGAACGACGTGCCCGTCTGGATCCCGGTGCCGGCGCACGTGAGGCCGCTGCCCGTGGTGGTGGTCGCGCTGTCGGTCGTGACCTTGGCGGTCAGGGCGGCAGTGGAGCCGGCCGGGGAGCCGTCCACGGCGGTCGCAGCGATCGTGTAGAGCATGGTCGCGTGGTCGGCGACGCTGGCGTTGCTGACCGTGAAGACGGCCGCGGTGCTGCTGCCGGGGACCATCGCGTCGACGCGGAGGCCGGCCTCGACCAGGGCGTCGCCGCCGTTGACCTTGAGGTCGAACGAGCGGCGACGACGGGGCCGGGGGTGATCACGGCCCTCGACGACCAGTAGGCCATGGTGTTGACCCCGAGCGGCGCGACGAGGACGCCCAGTGCCAGGACGGCACGGAATCGCACCGACCGGATCGCACGGGAACGTGCCGGGGACGGCTGGACTCAGGCAGTCGCATGACAGGTCCCTTCCTCGTCGTCCTCGCGGCGTCGCCCGGCGAGGACGAGTGCAGGCCGGCGCCGACCAGCGCGGCGGCTCCAGCAGGGACGCCCGGACCTCGGGTGCTCCCGTCGCAGGCAGCACCCCGTCCGGCGTCGTCGACCCGCCGCCGGTCGTCGCGCCGCCGGTGGTGCCGCCGTCCTGGCGCACGGTGGCGTCGGTGAGGCGCAGCCGGAAGTCGAGCGGCAGGAGCAGGTGCTGCGTCTCGTTGCCGGCGTCGGGAACCGAGCCGCACCTCGACGGGGCGACTACCCGCGACCGGCAGGCCTCGGTCGAGAGGCGGTAGTCCGTGTCGAGGTCATGCACGGAGATCCAGGCCTGACCGTCGAGCCGCGCGTGGATGATGACCAGGCCGCGATCGAACAGTCCGTCCGGGTCGTCGCTCAGGGTCGCCAGGGAGAAGTCTGCGGACGTCTCGCCGCCGTTGCGGACGTGGAACGCGACCACCCTGGTGTCTCCCGGCACCCAACGGACGTCGGTGTCGAGGACGCCTCCGCCGAGCGTGTGGGACCAGGAGCGGCCGTCGAGGCTCAGCTCGAGCTGCTGGTCGGAGCCGCGGCCGGAAGAGACGTCGCCAGCAGGCCCAGCAGGCCGAACAGCGTCGCTGGGACGAGACGCCTCACGCGGCACTCTCGCGAGGGCTTGCTGCCGCGTCGACGCGGCCGGGTGGAGGCGCTGACGAACTGGTAGCCGGCGTAGCCGATGAGCAGGGCCGCCGCGACGTACACCGCGACCTGCCGCCGCCGCTCATGAGGAGGTTGACCCGACCCAGGTGGGGCACGGCGTACCAGCGCGCGCCCGGACCTGGACCGGACGGACCGTCTGGACGTCCGGAGCGCTGTTGGCGTCGCCCTGGGTGGTGTAGCGGAGCTCGCCGCGGGCGTCGACACCGATGCCGGTGACCCGGTGGGTGACCACGGTCGGCCGCCCTGACTCGAGCTGGTAGGTGATCACCGTCCCGACCGCGACGTCGGCAGGGTCGATCGGTCTGACGACGACCAGGGTGCCGGAGGCATCCCCGGCTGCATCGAGCCGGTGAGGACCGTGTACGGCGTCGCGCCGCCGAGCCGTGGGATGACCACGGCGACGGCGAGGAGCGACACCATGGCCAGGATGACCAGCCAGGCGAACACCTGGCCGGCCCATCCCAGCACGGACCTCATCGGCTCGATACCCTTCGGCCGATCTCAGGCGTTCGGGTTGATCTGGACGAGGGAGACGGCGATGTGTCGAGCACGCAGTGGATCCCTGCATGTTGTTGATGTTCTCCGCGGGCGAACCGGTCTCGGCGGTCCCGAACGGGAACGTCACGTGATCTTCGCCGTGACCGTCTTGCCGTTGTCGGCCGCGGTCACGACCGCGGGGGACGTCAGTCGGCAGCGCCGAGCTTGTAGGCGACGGTGACGTCTGCCGTGACGTTGGCCCCGGTGGCGACGGTCTGCGGAGCGGTCAGGGTGGCCTTCAGGTTGTCACCGGCGCCACGGACGACGACGTGCAGTTCTTGGTGACACGTCGCCGGGGACGAATCGCACCACCGTGCCGGTGTTCGCGACGCTGCCCGCGTAGGTCCAGTCCGCGTCGCACGACGGAGTGTCGAGCGACAGGCTGCCGGCGGTGACGTCGCCGCCCTTGATGGTCTCGCTGTCGCTCCAGTAGGCCAGCGAGCCGGCGCCGCCGAGCAGGAGGACAGCAGCAGCGGAGGCCGCGAACGCGCCCTTGGTCGTGTTGTTCATGGAAGTTCCTTCGACTCGGATGAGGTCCAAGGGCCGAGAAGCGTGCCCCCGTCGGAGCCCCAGGTCCGGGCTCCCGACCGGAAGCCTGTGGCCCGCGGTCGAGCGCGGTGGCGCGGCTGTCATCCGGTGCACGGCTCGTGGAGCGCCTGTTCCCGGGCTGTGGTTCTCTTCCGCGAAGTGGTCTGGACCATGTGTCTGTCACGGGCATCTGCGAGGGGCGTAGCGGAGCTCCACGTCGAGCGGGCACGGGTACGACGAAGCCCCACGCGAGGGGCATCGGGGCTTGTCACCGCGTGGTGGATCGGTCATCGGACGTCACCAACCGCGCTCGGAGAGCCGGTGCGGCTGGGGGATCTCGTCGACGTTGATGCCGACCATCGCCTCGCCGAGCCCGCGGCTCACCTTGGCGACCACGTCGGGGTCGTCGAAGAAGGTCGTGGCCTTGACGATCGCCTCGGCGCGCTGCGCCGGGTTGCCGGACTTGAAGATGCCCGAGCCGACGAAGACGCCCTCGGCACCGAGCTGCATCATCATCGCGGCGTCGGCCGGGGTGGCGATGCCGCCGGCGGTGAAGAGCACGACGGGCAGCTTGCCGGCCCGCGCGACCTCCTTGACCAGGTCGTACGGCGCCTGCAGCTCCTTGGCCGCGACGTACAGCTCGTCCTCGGACAGCCCGTGCAGGCGACGCAGCTCGCCGCCGATGGTGCGCATGTGCATCACCGCGTTGGAGACGTCGCCGGTGCCGGCCTCGCCCTTGGAGCGGATCATCGCCGCGCCCTCGGTGATGCGCCGCAGCGCCTCGCCCAGGTTGGTCGCACCGCACACGAAGGGGACGGTGAACTGCCACTTGTCGATGTGGTTGGCGTAGTCGGCCGGGGTCAGCACCTCGGACTCGTCGATGTAGTCGACGCCCAGCGACTGGAGCACCTGGGCCTCGGCGAAGTGGCCGATGCGGGCCTTGGCCATCACCGGGATCGAGACGGCCTCGATGATCGAGTCGATCATGTCGGGGTCGCTCATCCGGGACACGCCGCCCTGGGCGCGGATGTCGGCGGGGACCCGCTCGAGGGCCATCACGGCGACCGCGCCGGCGTCCTCGGCGATCTTCGCCTGCTCGGCGGTGACGACGTCCATGATGACGCCGCCCTTCAGCATCTCGGCCATCCCGCGCTTGACGCGCGACGTGCCGGTGGTGTGGGTCTGCGGGGAGTCGGACATGGCCGCATCGTACGTCCGCGGCGGTCGCGTCC
This sequence comes from uncultured Actinomycetota bacterium, assembly GCA_963776975.1. Taxonomy (GTDB): domain Bacteria; phylum Actinomycetota; class Actinomycetes; order Propionibacteriales; family Nocardioidaceae; genus Nocardioides. Next base: position 16,780 of record CAVZOU010000010.1, read on the forward strand.
GTACGCCGGGACCGGGCCGCGTGACGGGACCGGATCAGGGCCGCGAGGCCGCCCGGGCGAGGGCCTGGCGGCGGACGGTCCAGATGCGCTGGGCGACGGTGACCGTGGCCGCGACGGCCAGGATCCACAGGGCGGCCTCGAGCAGCCAGGGCAGGTCCAGCAGGTCGGCGAAGAAGGCCGGGACGAGGAAGCCGACGAGCCGGTCCGGGCGCTCGGCGATGCCGACCTTGGCGTCGTAGCCGAGGTGGTCGGCCTTGGCCCGGGCGTACGACGTCACCGCGCCCATCACCAGCACCACCAGGCACAGCGCGACGTACAGCCGGTCCTCCACCACCCAGGCGAAGTAGAGCGCGGCGCCGGCGAAGAGCGCGCCGTCGGCGACCCGGTCGAGCGTGGAGTCGAGGAAGGCACCGAAGTCGTCGGTGCGGCCGGCCTTGCGGGCCATCGCCCCGTCGATCAGGTCGCTGAAGACGAAGGCGGTGATGAACAGGACGCCCTGCCACAGCATCCCCTGCGGGAAGAAGACCAGAGCGCCCCGAAGGCCAGGCCGAGCGGTGCCGACCAGGGTGACCACGTCGGGGCTGATGCCCAGCCGGATGAAGAGGTTGACGAAGGGCGCGAGCATGACGCCCTGCCAGAACTGCTTGAACCTCTCGAGCACGGGCGCAGGCTACTCCTGCCGGAGCCGGGCGCAGACCTCGGCCACCGCGCTCGGGACCCCGAGCGACGTGCCAGCGACCTGCCGCCCGCCTCCACGACGCGGGACTCGCCACCCACTCCGCGGACGATGGCGGCTCCCGGGAGCCGGTCCCAGTCGGGGACCGAGTGCTGGAAGAGCACGTCGCACCTGCCCTCGGCGATCGCCATCGCGTCCAGGGTGCCGGAGCCCATCATCCGCAGGGTCGCGACGCCGGCGACGGCTCGGCCGAACGCGGCACCCACCTCGCCGTCGTAGAACGGCGGGTGGAGGTACGTCGTGGCGCAGCACTCCGCGAGCGGACGGTCCTCGAGCGGCGCCAGCGGCACCGCGTCGCGGGTGCTGCGGCAGCCCCGGCCCCCCGACGTACGTCGCGTCCTGCTGCGGGTGGTGCACCGCACCGAGGACGACGTCGTCGCCGTCGACCAGGGCCAGCGCGAGCACCACCAGTCGAGCCCGCGGTGGAAGTTGTAGGTGCCGTCGACCGGGTCGATGACCCAGGTGCGGCCGCTCGTCCCGGTCGTGGTCGGCGCCCTCCTCCCCCACGATCGCGTCGTCCGGGCGCCGCCTCGCGCAGCCGCTCGACGACCTAGGCCTCGGCCGCCCGGTCGGCGGCCGTCACGATGTCGGAGACGTGGGTCTTGGTCTCGGCGTCGAGGCCGTCGCGGCGCATCGCGGCAGCCAGCGAGCCGGCCTCCCGGACGAGCTCGGCGGCCAGCTGGCGTCGTCCATCGCACGTCACGGCACGCTACCGGGGCGGGCGTACTGTGGCCGTACGGAGCCATCCGGCTTCCAACCAGGGAGTCCCGATGGCCGACAAGTCGCCACGGCAGGGCATGTCCAAGAAGTCCGGCAAGTCCATCAAGGAGAAGCGGGCCGAGAAGCACGCCAAGGCCGTCGGGCGCCACCACCGCCGTCGAGGGCCTCGCTGCCCACAAGAAGAAGTGAGCCTCCTGCAGCCTCGGCGTCGTCGGCACCTCTTCCAAGGAGAACGAGCACCGCCTCCCGCTCCACCCCGAGCACCTCGCCCGCCTCGACCCCGCCCTCGCCCGGCAGATCACCCTCGAGCACGGGTACGGCGAACGCTTCGGCCGCACCGACGAGGAGCTGGCGCAGCACGTGGCCGGCTTCGCGTCCCGCGAGGAGATCATCACCGGCTCCGACGTGGTGGTGCTGCCCAAGCCGCAGCACGAGGACGTGGCCGCCATGCACGCCGGCCAGGTCCTCTGGGGCTGGCCGCACTGCGTCCAGGACCCGGAGATGACCCAGCTGGCGATCGACCGGGAGCTGACGCTGATCGCCTTCGAGGCGATGAACCACTGGACCGTGGACGGTCACGTCGGCCTGCACGTCTTCCACAAGAACAACGAGCTGGCCGGCTACTGCTCGGTGCTGCAGGCGATGGAGCTCGTCGGCATCACCGGCGACTACGGACGCCGGCTCAGCGCCGTCGTGATCGGCTTCGGCGCCACCGCACGCGGCGCCGTGACGGCCCTCAAGGCCCACGGGGTCGGCGACGTCGCCGTGCTGACCACCCGTGGCGTGGCGGCGGTCGGGCTCGCCGATCCACTCGGTGCGGATCCGCCAGTTCGACCACGACCCGCGACGACCCGGCGTGAGCCACGTCATCACCGACCGTGGCCGCGAGCCCCTGGCGGCGTACCTCGCGGAGAACGACATCGTCGTCAACTGCACGCTGCAGGACACGTCGGCGCCGCTGACCTACCTGCGGACCGAGGACCTCGGCGCGTTCCGGCAGGGCAGCCTGATCGTGGACGTGTCCTGCGACGAGGGCATGGGCTTCTCGTGGGCCACCCCCACGACGTTCGACGAGCCGATGTTCACCGTGGCCGACCGCGTGCACTACTACGCCGTCGACCACAGCCCGTCGTACCTGTGGAACTCGGCGACCTGGGAGAACAGCGAGGCGCTGATGCCCTTCGTGGAGACGGTCCTCTCGGGGCCCGACGCCTGGGACGGCAACGAGACCATCAGCCGGGCCATCGAGATCCGCGACGGGCGGATCCAGAACCCCGCCATCCTGGCCTTCCAGGGGCGTGCGCCGGAGCACCCCCACCCCGTCCGCTAGACGCGGGGCCCGGCGCGCACCCCTCAGGACGCTCAGACCAGCTCGGGAACCCGCAGGTGCGCGATGACGAGCTCGCACTCCGCGACGTCGGTGAAGGTGGTCGCTGACATCGCGCTGCGCTCGTCGCGCATCCGCCTCGCCATGTCCCGCGACGCCTCGAGGGCCTCGCGCGTGGCGAACCGTGCCGTGCCGCAGCACCGGCCGGAGTCCCGGTCCACGAAGAAGCTGGCGCTGCAGAAGTCGTCGTCGGCCTCGAGCCGCACGAGGACCGTGTCCTTGAAGAAGTCGACCATCGAGTCGAGCTCGGCGGGATCGCACTGCATCCAGGTGACCCGGCACCAGGACCCCTCCTCGGTCTCGTGCTCGCGGTGCATGACCGCGATCTCCCACTGGTCGACGACCGCCTCCCCGCCCATCAGCCGGCTCGCGCGGTCGCGCAGCGGGACCACCTGTCCCTCGGTGGCCCGCATCTCGTCCTCCCCCGCCCAGGACGTCGTGGCTATGCAGCGTCCGGCGTCACGGTCGACGAGCATGGAGATCCCCATGCACCCGTCCATCTCCGTGATCGTGGGCATGACTTCCTCGCGCAGGAACGCGATACAAGCGTCGATCTGAGCGGCATCGCCGGTGATCGACGTCGAGCGTGCATACATCACTGTGCACCTCCGCACCCGGGGTGGCACCCCGGTGGCGCCACCGGTCCCTCCAGATTCCTCCTGTCCGCAGCCCGGGACAAGGGGTGGCGGGCGGTCAGTCCTCGGGCAGGTCGTGCCACGCCTTGGCGAGCAGGTCGCGGGTGTCCTCCAGGAGCTGCGGCAGCGTCTTGGTCGCCCCGATCACCGTGATGAAGTTGGCGTCCCCCGACCAGCGCGGCACGACGTGCTGGTGCAGGTGGTCCGCCAGCGACCCGCCCGCCGGTCCACCGAGGTTGATCCCCACGTTGAAGGCGTGCGGGGCGCTGACGCCGCGGATGGTGCGGATCGCCTGCTGGGTCATCGACATCAGATCCGCCGACTCCTCCGGTGTCAGGTCCTCGAGGTCGGCGACGTGCCGGTAGGGCAGCACCATCAGGTGCCCCGGGTTGTAGGGGTGCAGGTTGAGGACGGCGTACGTCGTCGCACCGCGCGCCACGACGAGGTTGTCCTCGTCGGAACCCTGCGGGATGCGACAGAACGGACAGCCGTCGGCGGTCGTGTCCGACCGCACGTAGGCCATCCGGTAGGGCGTCCACAGCCGCTCGAGCCCGTCCGGGGCCACCTCGGCGGACGCCCCCTCACCGTTGTCGCCCATGCCGGGATCCTAGAGGGCCGATAGGGTCCGGCCGTGACCCCGGTCCTCCGTCCCGCCACCGCAGACGATGCCGCGCAGGTCGCCGAGGTGTTCCACCGCGGCTGGCACGACGGCCACCGCGGCCACGTCCCGGACGGCCTGACCCGGCGACGCACTCCCGAGGCCTTCCGCGAGCGCGTCGAGCTCCGGATCGCTGGGACGAGCGACACGACCGTCGCCGAGGTCGACGGCGTCGTGGCGGGCTTCGTCATGGTCGCGGGCGACGAGGTCGAGCAGGTCTACGTCGACAGGAGCTTCCGCGGATCAGGGGTGGCGGACGTGCTGCTCGCCGAGGCCGAGCGGCAGGTCGCCGAGGCCGGCCATCCGTCCGCCTGGCTCGCCGTCGTGGTCGGCAACGCCCGGGCACGGGCGTTCTACGCCCGCCACGGGTGGCGCGACGAGGGCGACCTCGCCTATGACGTGGTCGCCCTCGGCGAGCACTTCACCTCGCCGTGCCGGCGCTACGTCAAGGACGTCGCCCCCGGCTGATCGCCGTCCGGCCGCCGTCGTCCAGCGGCCGGATCGCGGGCAGAGCAGGCCTCAGACCTGCTCGCGGGACGCCACGGCGGACGCGACCCGCTGGATCGCCTCCTCGAGGGGCACCCCGTTGTCCTGGCGCCCGTCGCGGTAGCGGAAGGAGACCGCCCCCTTCTCCACGTCGTCGTCACCGGCGATCATCATGAACGGCACCTTCTGCAGCTGCGCGTTGCGGATCTTCTTCTGCATCCGGTCGTCGGAGTCGTCGACCTCGACCCGCAGCCCGGCCACCTTCATCCGCCGCGCGACGTCGTACAGGTAGTCGTTGTGCCGCTCGGCGATCGGGATCGCCTGGACCTGGACGGGGGCGAGCCAGGGCGGGAACGCACCGGCGTAGTGCTCGACGAGGACGCCGATGAACCGCTCGATCGAGCCGAACTTGGCGGAGTGGATCATCACCGGCTGCTTGCGGGTGCCGTCGTTGGCGACGTACTCGAGGTTGAAGCGGTCGACCGCCGGCTGGTTGAAGTCGTACTGGATGGTCGACATCTGCCAGGTGCGACCGATCGCGTCCTTGGCCTGCACCGAGATCTTGGGGCCGTAGAACGCGGCGCCGCCCGGGTCGGGGACGAGGTCCACGCCGAACTTGAGCGCGGCGGTCTCCAGGACGTCGGTCGCGGTCTGCCACTGCTCGTCGGAGCCGATGAACTTGTCGGGCTTGGAGTCGTCGCGGGTGGACAGCTCGAAGTAGTAGTCGTCGAGCCCGAAGTCCTTGAGCAGACCGGTCACGAAGGTGAGCAGGTGCTCGACCTCGGCCGGCGCCTGCTCGGGGGTGACGTAGGAGTGCGAGTCGTCCTGGGTCATCGCCCGGACCCGGGTCAGGCCGTGGACCACGCCGGACTTCTCGTAGCGGTAGACAGACCCGAACTCGAAGAACCGCAGCGGCAGCTCACGGTAGGAGCGCTGGCGCGAGCGGTAGATCAGGTTGTGCATCGGGCAGTTCATCGCCTTGAGGCGGTACTCCGCGTGCTCCATCTCCATCGGCGGGAACATGGTGTCCGCGTAGTAGGGCAGGTGCCCGGAGGTGTGGAACAGGCCGTCCTTGCTGATGTGCGGGGTGCCGACGTAGTCGAAGCCCTCCTCGAGGTGCCGGCGGCGGACGTAGTCCTCCATCTCCCGCTTGATGACGCCACCGCGCGGGTGGAAGACCGCCATGCCGGAGCCGATCTCGTCCGGGAAGGAGTAGAGGTCGAGCTCGCGACCGAGCTTGCGGTGGTCACGCCGCTCGGCCTCCTCGATCCGGTGGAGGTGCTCCTCGAGCGCCTCCTTGGACTCCCACGCGGTGCCGTAGATCCGCTGCAGCTGCTTGTTCTTCTCGTCGCCGCGCCAGTACGCCGCCGCGCTGCGCATCAGCTTGAACGCCGGGATGCGCTTGGTGGTCGGCAGGTGGGGGCCACGGCACAGGTCGGACCAGGCAGCCTGGCCGTCGCGGCCGATGTTGTCGTAGATGGTGAGCTCGCCGGCCCCGACCTCGACGCTGGCGCCCTCGGTGTCGGCGGTCCCGGCGCCGCCCTTGAGCCCGATGAGCTCGATCTTGTAGGGCTCGTCCTGGAGCTCGGTCAGCGCGTCCGCATCGGTGGTGACCCGGCGCTCGAAGCGCTGGTTGGCCTTGATGATCTTGCGCATCGCGGTCTCGATCTTGGCGAGGTCCTCCGGCACGAACGGGGTCTCGACGTCGAAGTCGTAGTAGAAGCCGTTCTCCACCGGGGGGCCGATGCCCAGCCGGGCCTCGGGCCAGATCTGCTGGACGGCCTGGGCCATGACGTGGGCGGTCGAGTGGCGCAGGATGTCGCGACCGTCCTTGCTGGCCATCTCGACACCCTCGACCTCGTCGCCGTCGCGCAGCTCGTGGGCCAGGTCGCGGAGCTCGCCCCCGACGCGGGCCGCGACGACGTCGGCGTCGTCCCTGAAGAGCTCCCAGGCCTTGGTGCCCGCCGTCAGGGTCTGCTCCTCACGCTGACCAGCGTGGGTGCGGACGACCTTGATCTCGGACACGGGGTGCTCCTTCTTGCGTGCGGGTGTGGCGGACAGGGCGATGCTATCGGCCGGTGGGAGTGGGGCTCGACCGCATTAGCGGACGACGACCTGCTCCCCCGTCTGGACCCGCCAGAGGGCGGCGTACGCGCCGTCGCGCACCACCAGCTCGTCGTGCGTGCCCGCCTCGATCACCCGACCGGCGTCGAGCACCCAGATGCGGTGCGCGTGCCGGACGGTGGACAGTCGGTGGGCGACGACCAGCGCGGTGCACCCGGCCGTGGCCTGCCGCAGCGACCTCTGGATGGCGGCCTCCGTCTCGTTGTCGACGGCACTGGTGGCCTCGTCCAGCACGAGCACGGCGGGGTCGCGCAGCAGCGCCCGCGCCAGGGCGAGCCGCTGGCGCTGGCCGCCGGAGAGGGTGACCCCCCGCTCCCCGACCCACGTGTCCAGGCCGTCGGGCAGCTGCTCGACGAAGTCGAGCGCGGCGGCCGCGTCGGCCGCGGCCCGGACCTGCTCCCGGGTCGCGTCCGGACGGCCGTAGGAGATGTTGTCGGCGATCGACCCCGCGAACATGAAGACGTCCTGGGCGACGTAGCCCATCGAGCCGCGCAGCGAGTCCCAGTCGAGCTCGCGGACGTCCTGGCCGTCGAAGAGCACGTGCCCCGAGCGCGGGTCGTCGAAGCGGAGCACCAGGCGCAGCAGCGACGACTTGCCCGACCCGGTGGCCCCGACGATCGCGTGGGTCTCCCCCGCTGGGACGACGAGGTCGATGCCGTGGAGCACGTCCGGGCCCTCGCCGTACCCCGCCCGCACGCCCCGCAGCTCGATCCGGCCCGCGACCGGGCGCGCCAGCGCGGTGGCCCCGGCCTTGACCGAGACCGGCTCCTCCAGCAGGCCGAGGATACGGGCCGTCGACGCCCGCCCGCGCTGGTAGAGGTCGAGCACCTCGGCCACGTCGGTGAGCGGCCAGAGGAGCCGCTGGGTCATGAAGACGAGCACGGAGTAGAGACCGACCTCGAGGTCGCCGCGCAGGGTGGCCCAGCCGCCGAGCAGCAGGGTGCAGGTGAAGCCGGCGAGGATCGCCATCCGCACGAGCGGCACGAAGGCGGCCGACGACCGGATCGCCGTCGTGTTGGCGTCGCGGTAGGCCTGGGACACCGCACGCACCCGGTCGCGCTCGCGGTCCTCGGCGGTGAACGCCTTGATCGTCGCGATGCCGGCCAGGTTGGCGCTGAGCGTGCCGGACAGGTCCGCCACCGCGCTGCGGACGTGGACGTAGAGGGGCTCGAGACGGCGCTGGAAGACCAGCGACCCGACGACGATGAGCGGGATCGGGAGGAAGGCCAGCACCAGCAGCTGGCCCGACGCGGCCGCGAAGACCCCACCGACGAGCAGCACGTTGAGCGTCGTCTGCAGGATCGCCGGGGCGCCGATGTCGAGGAACCGCTCGAGCTGGTTGACGTCGTCGTTGAGGGTGGCCAGGGTCGCGCCGGCGGGGCGCGACTCGTGCCACCCCAGGTCGAGGTGCTGCACGTGGTCGTAGGCCTCGACCCGCAGGTCGTGCTCCACCCCTTGGGCGAGGCCTCGCCACAGCACGCTCGCGATGTAGTCGGAGACGGACTCGATGATCCACACCACGACGTTGACGGCCGCGATCCACGCCAGCTGTGCGTAGCGGGACTCGACCCCCAGCAGCTCACCCACGAACGAGGCGTCACCGCGGACCACGACGTCGACGGCGGCCCCGATCAGCAGCTCGGGCATCACGTCGGCGACCTTGTTGACGGTCGACGCCACGACCGCCCCGACGAAGCGTCCCCGGTAGGCGCCGTAGCGCTTCCACAGTGCGCGGAGGGGTCGGTCCGCGTCGTGGCTGGCTGCTGGGGACACGGTTGCTCCGTTGCTGGGTCGTCGGGTCGAACCCTCGTAGGTTAGGGGCCCCTAACCCGTCTCCGGACATCGGCGCCGGTGCGGGGCTCCTCACCTCCCGGTGCCACCAGTAGCCTGCGCCCATGTCCCGCATGGTGGTCCGTCCCCGTCTCGCCCGCACCGCCCTGCGACTCGTGCGCTGGCGCACCGAGGGGACGCTGCCGTCGCACGGCATCGTGGTGGGCGCCCCGCACACCTCCAACTGGGACTGGGTCTTCTCGCTGCTGCTGGCGTGGAGCCAGGGCCGGCACCCCCGGATCATGGTGAAGCAGGAGTTCTTCAAGGGGCCGCTGGCGCCGGTCATGCGGGCCACGGGAGCGGTGTCGATCGACCGGGCGCACCCGGCCGCGGACATCCGCGCGCTGATCGACCGCATCGGGGAGTCCGACGAGTTCCTCCTCGCGATCGCCGCCGAGGGGACGCGCAGCAGGTCCGACCACTGGAAGTCCGGCTTCTACCGCCTCTCGCAGCAGACCGGGCTGCCGATCACGCTGGCGTTCATGGACGGTCCGACCCGCACGGTGGGCGTGGGGCCGACCTTCACCCCGACCGGCGACCTGTCGGCCGACATGGACCTGGTGCGGGCGTTCTACGCCGACAAGCACGGCCTGCACCCCGAGAAGCGCACCGAGCCGCGGCTGCGCAACGAGGGCTGACCCTCACGCCCCGGCGATGATGCGCTCCATCTCGGCGATGGAGCGCTCCGTCTCCTCGTGCAGCACGGCGTGCCACCCGGCGGCGCGGGCCGCCTCGACGTTGACCTCGACGTCGTCGAGGAAGACCACCTCCTCCGGTCGTACGCCGAGCCGCCCGGCCGCGAGCTCGTAGACCGCCGCGTCGGGCTTGGCCAGGCCGACCTCATGGGAGTAGACGAGGTCGTCGACCATCCCCTCGAAGCCGTGGTGGCGCTCCCGCTCACGTGCGCCCGGTCCGGAGTTGGACAGGATCGCGGTGAGCCGCTCCGGCCGTTGCCCCGCGAACCAGGCGACGAGCCGCTCGTCGGGCGTGCCGACGTACCAGCGCCAGAAGTCCTCCCCGAGGGCATGCGCACGGGCCTCGTCGAGCCCGAGGCGCGCACGCCAGTGCCCGAGGACCTCGGGCCAGGTGACCCCACCGACCACCGGGTCGCCGCCGAGGCCCTCGAGCCGCTCGGCGAACCCCGCGTCGGTCAGCCCCAACAACGCCGGCCAGGGACCGGGGAACACCACGTCGTCGATGACCTCGAGGACTCCTCCGATGTCGCACACCACTGCCCTGACCGTCATGCGTGCAGCCTGACCCGCGTGGCCAGCGGGCAAACGTCGACCGGTTCCTCGTGGCCCGGGTGGGGCGCCACCCCTTGTGTCATGCTGGGCGGCAGGGCAGCACGCCGGGGGGCTCTCACCTCCGCGACGGCCCGGAACCGATCGCAGACCTGAGGGGACCCGGCATGGACTTCAACTCCGCCAGCAAGTCGTGCTCCTTCTGTGGGTTCCAGGGGACCTCGGAGACGCGGTTCGCGGGCGGTCTCGGCGCCATGATGTGCGTCGACTGCCTCGAGTTCTACCACCACAAGTTCAGCTCGCCGGAGCGGCTGGAGACGATCTCGCGGCCGCCGTGGGACGAGATGACCGACACCGAGATCCTCGCCAAGCTCCCCCTGATCGCCGACACCGCGACGCAGGTCAACGGCTTCCTCGGCGAGTGGGTGCAGATGGCGCGCGAGCGTCACCTCTCCTGGGCGGAGATCGGACAGGCGCTCGGGGTGTCGCGGCAGGCCGCCTGGGAGCGCTTCGCCGGGAGCAAGACCCGCAAGAGCAACGCATCTTCCGCCTGAGACGGGGGCATCCGGACGCGGGCTGTGGGTTGGGCTCACCCCCGTGCAGCCCAACCCACAGCCAGTACAGCGGGGTCAGAAATCCACCCGCTCCGTCAAGACTACCCTGACGTGGTCGCCTGCGTCTCGCGACCCGCGAGGACGGACGGTGCGTGTCAGCACCGGATCGCGCTGCCTCAGTCCTGCAGCACGATCTCGTCTCCGGTCCCCTGGGTCCTGGGGAGCCGCAGCGTGAAGGTGCTCCCCTGTCCCGGGATCGAGTCGACCGTGACGCTGCCATGGTGCCGCTCGGCGATGGCCCGGACGATCGAGAGCCCGAGGCCCGTCCCCGGCACGGCCTCCCGGACGGCCGACGGCGCCCGGTAGAAGCGGTCGAACAGGCGACCCAGGTCCTCGGGCGCGATCCCGACGCCCGTGTCCCTGACGCTGACCGACACGGTCGCCCCCTCGTCACGCACGCGGATGTCCACGCGCCCTCCGGCAGGGGTGAACTTGAGGGCGTTCGACACGAGGTTCATCACCGCACGCTCCACCTGTTCGGCGTCGGCGTCGAGCTCGACCTGCTCCCCCGGGGCATGGATCTCGACCTCGACGCCGGACCTGCCCCGGGCCACGTCCAGGGTGTGCAGCGCCTGCTCCACGACCTCGACCAGGTCCGTACGACGTACCCGCAGGTCGAACGTGCCGTCCTCCACCCGCGAGAGGAGGAGCAGCTCCTCGAGCATCATCAGCAGCCGGCGCGCGTTGCGATCGGTGCGTTGCAGCGCGAGGCGCTGCGCCGGCGACGTGGCTCCGAGCGACTCGTCCAGGAGCATCTCGAGGTTGCCGATGACGCTCGTCATCGGGGTACGCAGCTCATGGCTCACGGACGCGATGAAGTCGGTCTTGGCCCGGTCGAGCTCGACGAGTCTCTGCCCCGCCTCCCGCTCACGGTCGAGGGCCGACCGCAGCACCTGCTCGGCCCGGCGGTTGCGGGTGACGTCCTCCGCGATGCCGAGCCACCCGATGCGCCGCCCCTCGGCGTCGTGACGCGGGGAGACGCGCAGCGAGACGATGAGCTCGTCCCCCGCGCGCGTCCGCCAGACCCAGTCACGTCGGTCCGAGGCCGAGTCACCCTCGAGCGGCGCCACCAGCACGCGGAGGCCGGGCTCCAGGCCGGCCTCCGTCGACCGGTGGTCGAGCTGGTCGGCGTCGTGCCACCAGACCGGGGTCGCGTGGCCGACGATGTCAGCGGCCGTCCAGCCCAGCAGGTTCTCCGCGCCGGCGTTGAACGAGGTGACGTTGCCGACCAGGTCGGTGGTGATGATCGCGGTCTGGGTCGCGGCCTCCATGACCCCCTCGAGGGTCTCGGCGCTCGTGCGGGCTCGCGTGAGGGACGCTGCCAGCTCATCGGTCAGCAGGGCGACGGGCAGGGAGACGAGCGCCGAGGCCACCAGCGCGGCCTGCAGCAGAGTCCCGACCGTCTCGGGCGGGTAGTCCAGGCTCGCCACAGCCCAGGGGAACGGACCCCGGCCGGCCGTGGTGAGCAGCGACATGGCGATCCCCGAGAGGAGGAGCTGCGCGGCCGCGATGCGGACCCCGAAGCGGGCGGCTCCCCACACCAGGACCGGCATGGCCGCGAAGGCCAGTGGCAGCTCACCCTCGGTGCCGAAGACGGCTCCGACCACGACGGCCAGCACGACCGACTGGATCACCAGCTCCTGGCGGGACGCATGCCCGCGCGCGGGGAGGTGCGCCATGGCCATCGGGACGATGATCAAGATGGCGGCCGCGTGCGACGCGAAGACCGCCCGCATCGTCACGAAGGCCGACGGGTCCAGTCCGGCCACGGTCACGCCTGCCACGAGGGCGGCGGCGCCGGCACCGCAGGCGGCGGCCAGCACCAATCGGCCGAGATCGGGGAGGCGGGAGAAGCCCGGCGGAGCCGACGCACCCCGGTAGAACGCCGCGACCACCACCACCTCGCACGCGTTGGCCACCCCGAAGCCCACCGAGGTGTCCCAGGGCCTCCCACCCCAGACGTTGGCGAGGGTCGTGACCACAGCGATCCCGAGCACCGTCAGCGGCAACCGGTCGCGACGCGTCCACAGTCCCAACGCCACCGCGACGCCGGAGGCCGGCCACCACGCGGCAACGCTGCTCTGCGGAGGTGCGAGCCAGACCGACGCGGACGCGAGGAAGAAGATGACGACCAGGGCGACCGTCCACCAGAACACCCAGGCGCGGGGGCCGGTCGACCAGCCTGCCGCCTCGCCCTCGCGCAGCCGACCCGGCGCGCTCACCGCAACGCCGCCGACCGGCCGGTCGGGGTGGAGGGCCTCATGGCGGCATCCTCGCAGAAGCCGCGGCGTACGCCGACCGAGTGCCGGGTCAGCGCCTGGGCGAGAGATCCGGGTGACCGGGACCGCATCGAGAGGTGGCCACACCCGGCGGTACGAGCACCGGAACGACAACCGCCTCCGAGCTGCGGTCTCGCAGATCGGAGGCGGTGCGTTTCGGTGGGCGATACTGGGTTCGAACCAGTGACCTCTTCGGTGTGAACGAAGCGCGCTACCACTGCGCCAATCGCCCGCTGTGCGGGTGCCGGGGAACTCTAACGCATCGCGGCGGACGAGTCGGAATCCCCCTGCCTGCGCAGCGCGGCGACCGCCTCGGGCCGGTTGTGGAAGCGGCGGTAGCTGTAGACGATGAGGCCCACCGCGATACCCGCCGACGCGATCTGCGTGATCCCGGTCCACAGGTCGCCGGGCAGCCACCACCGGTCGGCGAGGGGCCACCACTCGGGCGACGGCGGGTGGTAGATCCAGAGCACCCCGCAGGCCACCAGGACCAGGGCCCCCAGGACGGACGCGACGATGCGCGGCCAGGTCTCCACGCTCTCGGCGGCACCGCGCATGGCGGCGACGCGGACGGGCTCGACGCGCCGCTCGGCCCAGTCGTACTGCTGGGACAGCAGGGCTAGACCGGCGAAGATCCCGAGGAGACCGGGTCCGGGCAGGAAAATCGCCGCAACTCCCGCCACCAGCAGCACCCAGCCCAGGGTCTCGAGCACCACACGCTTGGCTGCGCCACCCCCCGGAACGCCCATCAGGAATTCTCCCTGCGTGTCTCCGCGGCTAAAGTCTGCCGCGCCTGCTTTGCTGCGCTCACGAGATGACCCTACGGGCTCTGCACAACGTGTGCCGTAGCCCACCTCGGACCGGGTCGTTGAACCCACGTCATAGGTCGGTACCCCCGCCGTCCTACCACCGAGGGAGGGTCCGAGCGGTCGGGCACCTTGAGAGAGAGTGGAGACACATGCGCAGGATCACCGCTGACGTCGCTGTCGACGTGACGATGTACTGCAGGGACCTCGATGGTCACCGCTACGAGCTGGACACCGTCCTCGGGTATGCACGATCGGACGCGTTCGCCGTCACCATGACGTTCGGCGACGTCGAGCCCCTCGTCACCTGGACCTTCGGCCGCGACCTCCTGATGCGCGGCATCACCCACCCGACCGGCGAGGGCGACGTGCGGATCTGCCCGTCCCTCGACGACGACGGGACCGCCATCGTGCAGATCGAGCTCTGCAGCCCCCGACGGGCACCTGCTGCTCGAGGTGCGCACCGACGTGGTGACCGCCTTCATCGGCCGCACCGTCGACGTGTGCCCGCCCGGTGTCGAGGCCGACCACCTCGACGTCGACCAGATGATCGCGCAGCTGCTGGCGGTCTGACCGCCGGTCGCCCGCCTCAGCGGGCGTCGTGCTGGGCCACCCACGAGGAGTGGAGCCCGGCGTACACCGTGCCCTCCTGGGCCGCCAGCTCGTGGTGCGGTCCCCGCTGCACGACCCGCCCCCGGTCGACCACGATCACCTCGTCGGCGTTCTCGGCGGTCGAGAGCCGGTGCGCGATCGTCACCGAGGTGCGTGACTGCATGAGCCGCTCCAGCGCGCGACCGATGCGCATCTCCAGCTGCGGGTCGACGGCGCTGGTGGCCTCGTCGAGCACGAGCAGGTCGGGGTCTGCCAGGTGCGCCCGCAGCAGGGCCACCAGCTGGCGCTCCCCCGCCGAGAGCGACTCCCCTCGCTGGCCGACCTTCGTCGCCATGCCCGCGGGAAGCGCGTCGAGCCAGTCGCGCAGGCCCAGCTCGTCGGCCGACGCGAGGATCTCGGCCTCGGTCGCGTCGAGCTTGCCGTAGCGCACGTTGGCGGCGATCGAGTCGTCGAAGAGGAAGCCCTCCTGGGGCACCAGCACGACGCTGCGGCGCAGCGACGCCGGGGCGATGCGGCGTACGTCGAGACCGTCGAGCAGCACGCCGCCCTCGACCGGGTCCATGAGCCGGGTCAGCAGCTTGGCGAAGGTCGACTTGCCCGAGCCCGGTCTCGCCCACGATCGCCACCCGGGTGCCGGCGTCGATGTGCAGGGAGACGTCGGAGAGCACCGGTGGGCCGCCGGGGTAGGCGAAGGTGACCGCGTCGAAGGTCACGTCGATCGGGCCGCGCGGCAGGACGAGGCCGTCCGGACCGGGGTCGACGAGGTCGGCGGGCGTCTCCAGGATGCCGATGACCCGCCGCCAGCTGACGATGGCGTTCTGGGCGTCGGTGAGGATCTGGGTGCCCATCTGGACCGGGCCGACGAACAGCGTCACGAGGAACGCGAACGCGAGCACCTTGCCGGCCGTCATGTCGGAGGTGAAGCCGAGCAGCACCCCGACGATCAGCACGCCGGCGTTGGCGAGGCCGGCCGAGATGCCGCCCAGCGAGAACGACACGACGGTGAACTTCTGCGCGCGCGTGCTGGCCGTCTTGAACTCGTCGATGGCGGCGTCGATGCGGCCCTGGGTGCGCTCCTCGACGGCGTACGAGCGGACGGTGGCCGCGCCGACGACGGGCTCGGAGATGGCGCCGAGCAGCACGCCCACCTGGTGGCGGACGACGCCGTAGGCCTCGGACAGCTTGCGCTGGAAGTAGCGGATCGAGATGAAGAGCGGCGCGAAGCACAGCCACACGACGAGGGCGAGCTGCCAGCTGTAGATCACCATGATCACGGTGGCGACCAGCATCTGGCCGATGCTGACCACGAAGATCAGGCCGCCGAACACGAGGAACTGGCTGACCTGGTCGACGTCGCTGGTGACCCGCGAGACGAGGGCGCCGCGGCGCTCGGTGTTCTGCGTGAGCAGCGGCAGGTCGTGCACGTGGCGGAAGGCCTTGATGCGCAGCGTCGCGAGCCCGCGCTCGGAGGTCGCGAAGAGCCTGCTGGTCATGGCGTACGACGCGAGGCTGGTGATGGCGAGCACGACCGCGCAGCCGATGCCCAGCGCCACGACGTAGTCGAGCTGCGGGCCGTCCGGACCGTTGAGCCCGCGGTCGAGGGTCTGCTGCACGGCGATCGGCACGACCACCTGCCCGCAGGCGGCGACGATCGCGAGGAAGAGGGTGAAGCGGAGCCCCTCGCGGAGCTCGGGCGAGATCTGCATGCCGCGGCGGATGGTCTCGATGGCACCGATGTCCTCGCCGGTGTCCATCCGGGTGCCGGCGGCGGGGTTGCGGGTCGTGGTGCTCACGGGGCGCCTCCGGCGCTGCTCGGGGTGGCGGCGTCGTCGTGGGCCGCCTGCTCGTAGGCGTTGACGAGGCGGGCGTAGTCGGGGCTGCGGTCCAGGAGCTCGCGGTGGGTGCCGCGGTCGGCGACCCGCCCCTCGTCGAGGTGCACCACCTCGTCGGCGAGGCCGATCGTGGCCTTGCGGTAGGCGACGACCACCAGGGTGGTGTCGGTCGCCCCCTCCCGCAGCGTCGCCAGGATGCGGGCCTCGACCTCGGGGTCCACCGCCGAGGTGGCGTCGTCGAGGATCAGCAGGCGGGGTCGACGCACCAGCGCGCGGGCCAGCGAGATGCGCTGGCGCTGGCCGCCCGAGAGCGAGGTGCCCCGCTCCCCCAGCTGGGTGTCCAGGCCGTCGCCCAGCGCGGCGACGAAGCCGTCGGCCTGGGCGTCGCGCAGCGCGGCCCACACCACGTCGTCGGGGATGTCGGCGCCGAGGGTGATGTTGCCGCGGACGGTGTCGTCGAAGAGGAACGCCGTCTGCGGCACCAGCGCCACCGCCCCGGCGAGCTGGCCGCGCGCGAGGTCGCGCAGGTCGACCCCGTCGACGCGGACGGACCCCGCGTCCGGGTCGACGAGCCGGGTCAGCAGGTTGGTCAGGGTGCTCTTGCCGGAGGCGGTCTGACCGACCAGGGCGACCGTCCGGCCCGGCTGGACGTCGAAGGACACGCCGTCGAGGAGGCGGGTCGCGGGGTCGTAGGCGTAGTGCAGGCCGTCGACCTCGAGGACGGCGCCGCGACCGGCCGTCGGCAGGGTGGCGGCGCCGTACTCCATGGACCCGGTCGCCGCGATGACCGCCTCCGCGCGGCGGTAGCCCACGACCGAGCGCGGGAACTCGCCCAGCAGCCAGCCGATCGCGCGGATCGGGAAGGCCACGATGGTCAGCAGGTAGGAGACGGTGACCACGTCGCCGGCGTCGGTCTGGCCGCTGATGACCCGCGCCGTCCCGACGGCCAGCACGATGAGGACGCCGATGTTGGGCAGCGAGGCCAGGGTCGGGTCGAAGGCGGCACGGATGCGGCCGGCCCGGATGTTGACGTCGCGCAGCTCGTGGGCCTTGGCGCGGAAGCGGTCGGTCTCCTGGGTCTCACGGCCCAGCGTCTTGACGACCATCGCGCCGTCGAAGGACTCGTGGGCGATCTCGCTGACCTCGGCGCGCAGGGCCTGCGCGTGGGTCATCAGCGGCGAGGCGAGCCGCTGGTAGGCGAGGTTGGCGACCACCACGGCCGGGAAGACGAGGAGCCCGACGACGGCCAGGACCACGTCCGCGAGCAGCATCTGGACCACCGCGATGACCATCATCACGACGGTGCCGAGGGCCATCGGGAGCGGCGCGATCGGGGCCCAGGCGGCCTCGACGTCGGAGTAGGCGTTGGAGAGCAGCTGCCCGGTCGGGTGCCGCTGGTGCCACTCCATGGGCAGGGTGAGGTACTGCCGGGTGACCGCGCGGCGGGTGTGCGCCTGCATGCGGAACTGCATGATGCCGGCGCCGAGCCGGCGCGCGACGATCCCCACGGCCCGCAGGATCGCGACGCCCAGGAAGAGACCGAGCACGGCCCAGAGCATCTCGGCGCCGATCTCGCCGGTCTCGAAGGCCGGGATGACGACGTTGTCGGTGGCCCAGCCGAGCACCCAGGCGTCGGCGACGGTCAGCACGGCGAAGAGCACCGAGCCCACGGTGGAGAGGATGAAGATGCCGGGCTCGCGCCGGATGGCGTGGCCGAGTACGGCGAAGCCCTCCCAGGTCGTCGATCCCCGGAGCTCCGCGTCCTCGCCTGCCACCTGTGTCGCCCGCCCCCTCGTGTCCATGATGTCGCCCGACCTGCCGATCGACTTGCCGTCGGGGCGGTTGCTCGTCGCAACCATCCCGACAGGTCAGGCTATTCCCCGCCACCGACAGCGGCCCAATCGTGCAGGGGCATCACCCGCCCACCCCTAGGGTGGCCGCATGAGCCTCGCCCGAGCCGAGCGGCACGCGCTGGCCGACACCGCCCTGTCCGTCGGACCCGACGCCCCGACCCTGTGTGGCGACTGGTCCGCACGCGACCTGCTGGCCCACCTCCTGGTGCGCGAGCACAGCCCGCTGGGGGCGGCCGGGATCGTCGTTCCCCCCCTCGCCGGGCTCACCGAGCGCGCGATGCGGCGTACGGCGGCCGCGGACTTCGACGGCCTCGTGGACCGCTTCCGCCACCCCCGCCTCACCCCGGTGGCCCTCAAGCCGGTCGACGACCTGGTCAACCCCGTCGAGTTCTTCGTCCACCACGAGGACCTGCGGCGCGCGCAGCCCGGCTGGGAGCCGCGCGAGCTCACGCGGCACGACCACGACACGCTGTGGACCGCGCTGCGGCTGATCGGCCGCGGCCTGGTCGCGTCCGGCGAAGGTGCCGGTCCGGCTCGAGCGCACCGACACCGGCGAGACCGCCACCCTGCGCCGGGGGGACGAGCCGGTGACCGTGCACGGCCTGCCCGGGGAGCTGGTGCTCTTCCTCCACGGCCGCGACCAGACCCGCGGTGTCGACCTCACCGGCCCCCTCGACCGGATCGCCCGGCTCCGCGGCGCCGACCTCGGGACCTAGACGAGCCGCAGCCGTGACAGGAACGCCCGGGTGCGCTCCTTGCTGGGGTCCCCGATCACCTGCTCGGGGCTCCCGGACTCGTGGATCACCCCGTCGTGGAGGAAGCACACGGTGTCGGCCACGTCGCGGGCGAAGCCCATCTCGTGGGTGTTGAGGACCATCGTCACGCCCTCGGCCTTGAGGTCGGTGAGCAGGTCGAGGACCTCGCCCACCAGCTCCGGGTCGAGCGCCGACGTGACCTCGTCGAGGAGCATCAGCCGCGGGTTGGCGACGAGCGCGCGGGCGATGGCGACGCGCTGCTGCTGGCCGCCCGAGAGGTCGTCGGGACGGGCCCGCGCCTTGGACGCGAGGCCCACCCGGGCCAGCATCGCCAGCCCTCGGGTGCGGGCCTCATCCTCGGGAACCCCGTGCACCTTCCGCAGCGCCAGCGTCACGTTGCCGAGCACGGTGAGGTGCGGGAAGAGGTTGTAGGCCTGGAACACCAGGCCCATCCGGGCCCGGACCGCGTCGGCGTCGACGCGGGGGTCGGTGACGTCCTCGCCCTCGAAGGTGATGACGCCGTCGTCGACGGTCTCGAGGAGGTTGGCGCAGCGCAGCAGCGTCGACTTGCCCGACCCGCTCGCACCGATGAGCACCACGCACTGCCCGCGCGCGACCGACAGGTCGACGTCGTGCAGCACCACGTGCTCGCCGAAGGACTTGCGGACGCCGGCCATCTGCAGCACCAGCTCGCTCACGGCGCCAGGAGGTGAGCTCGTCCCTCGATCGACCCGGTTGCTCACAGCATTCCTCCCGCTCCGTGGAAGCCCTGCTTGCGGGCGTACCGGTCCGTCAGCCGGGCCATCGGGATGGTCAGGCAGATGAAGAGGAAGCCCGCCACGACGTACGGCGTGTAGTTGAAGTCGCGGGCCGTCTCGATCTGGGCGGCCCGGATCGCGTCGATCACGCCGAGGACCGCGATGAGGCCGGAGTCCTTCTGGAGCGAGACCAGGTCGTTCATCAGCGGCGGCAGCACCCGCCGCCACGCCTGCGGCAGCACCACGTGCCGCAGGGTCTGGGCGTAGGACAGTCCCAGCGAGCGCCCCGCGAGGCGCTGGGACGGGTGCACCGACTCGATGCCCGCCCGGAAGACCTCGGCGACGTACGCCGAGTAGGACAGCACCAGCGCCGCGCACCCCCAGAAGAGCGCCGACGTCGGCAGCCCGGTCAGGTCGAGCGCGGGACCGCCGAAGCCGAGCAGGAACAGCACCAGCAGCAGCGGCAGTCCGCGGAAGACGTCGACGTAGACCGTGCCGAGCAGCCGCAGCGGGAACGCCACGGGTCCCCGGATGGTGCGCATCACCGCGATGGTGAGGCTCAGCATCACGATGAAGATCGGCGCAGACGACCATCACCCGGATGTTGAGCCAGAGTCCCGCCAGCACCGCGGGGAACGAGTCGACGGCCTTGTCCCAGTCGAAGTACGTCTCCTTGACGCGCTCCCATCCCGGCGAGGTGACGACCAGCGCCGCCACCACCCCGAGCAGCACGACCGTCGAGGTGGCGGCGATCGCGGCGCTGCGGCGCGTCTGACGGCGACGCCAGGCGTCCCGCTCGAGCTGGACCTCCGACGGCTGCCAGTCGGTCTGCGCAGCGCCGGTGTCCTCGGCCGGCATCAGGAGAGCTCGGGAGCGCCCTGCTGCGCCAGCCACTCGTCGGCGAGCTGGTCCAGGGTGCCGTCCTCGCGCAGCGCGTCGACGGCCTGCGAGACGCAGTCGGTCAGCGGGCTGTCCTTGTCGAGGACCGCGCCGAACTGCTCGACCTCGCCGTCGGGCAGCGGCAGCTGGCCGACGATGACGCCGTCGTCGAGCTGGGCCGCGACCATGAAGTAGGCCGTCGGGAGGTCGACGACGATGCCGTCGATCTGGCCGTTCTTGAGCGCCTGGACCGCCTGGTCGTTGGTGTCGAACGCGGCGGCCTGCTCGGAGCTGCCGATCTGCTCGCTCGATCGCGTTGTAGCTCGTCGTCCCGACCTGGGCGCCCAGCTTGGCGTCGGCCAGGTCGGCGATCGCGGTGGCGCCGTCGATGGCGCTGCCGGCGTTGGTGATGACGGTCTGGCGCACGTCGTAGTAGCCGCTGGAGAAGTCGACCGCGTTGCGGCGCTCCTCGGTGATGGAGACCTGGTTGACGTCGAAGTCGAACTTCTTCTCCCCCGGGCTGACCACCGCGTTGAACGGCACGACGACCCACTCGACCTCGTCGGCGGCGTACCCGAGCTGCTCGGCGATCGCGTAGGCGACGGCCGACTCGTAGCCCTCACCGTTGGTGGGGTCGTCGTCGACGAACCAGGGCTCGTACGCCGGGGAGTCGGTGCCGACGGTCAGCACGCCGTCGCCCAGCGTCTCGAGCGACTCCTTGTCGCACGAGGCGGCCTCGGTGGTCTCCTCCGACGTGGAGCTGTCGGTGGCCTCGTCCGCCTCGTCGCGCGGGGCGCCGCAGGCGGTCAGGAGGACGGTGGCGGCCAGCGAGGTGGCGATGAGGGGCCGGGTGAGGGTGCGCATGGCGAAATCGTAAGTCCGCCACCCCCCGCAGCGGCACCGTGGCCACCGTGTGACCACTCCGGTGGTGGTTGCCGGGGTCGCCTCAGCGCACCGGGTGACCCGCGGCCGCCAGGCCCGCCTTGACGTCACCGATCCGCAGGGTGCCGAAGTGGAAGACCGTCGCGGCCAGGACGGCGTCGGCCCCCGCGTCGACGGCGGGCGGGAAGTGCTCGACCGCACCCGCGCCGCCACTGGCGATCACCGGGATCGACACCGCACGGCGCACGGCCGCGATCAGCTCGAGGTCGAAGCCGTCCTGGGTGCCGTCGGCGTCCATCGCGTTGAGGAGGATCTCGCCGGCGCCCAGCTCGGCGGCCCGGGCCGCCCAGGCGACGGCGTCCAGCCCGGCGCTCTTGCGCCCGCCGTGGGTGGTGACCTCGAAGCCGGAGTCGGTGCCCGCGGAGCGTCGGGCGTCGACGCTCAGCACCAGGACCTGGTTGCCGAACCGGTCGGCCACCTCGGCGATCAGCTCGGGCCGGTGGATGGCGGCGGTGTTCATGGCGACCTTGTCGGCGCCTGCCCGCAGCAGCCGGTCGACGTCCTCCACGCTGCCCACTCCCCCGCCGACGGTCAGCGGGATGAAGACCTCCTCCGCGCAGCGCGAGACCACCTCCATGGTGGTGGCGCGTCCCTCGTGCGAGGCCGAGATGTCGAGGAAGGTCAGCTCGTCGGCGCCCTCGGCGTCGTACGTGCGGGCGAGCTCGACCGGGTCCCCGGCGTCGCGGAGCTCGGTGAAGTTGATGCCCTTGACGACCCGGCCGCCGTCGACGTCCAGGCACGGGATGACGCGTACGGCGAGGCTCACCGGTCCTGACCCCGCTCGGCCACCGGGCGGGTCAGGGCCAGGGCGTCCTCGAGGGTGAAGCGGCCCTCGTAGAGCGCGGTGCCCGCGATGGCACCCTCGACCCCGTCGGGGACCAGGCCCATCAGGGCCTCGATGTCGGCCAGGGTGGTGACGCCGCCGGACGCCACCACGGGTCGGTCGGTGGCCGCGCACACGTCGCGGAGCAGGTCGAGGTTGGGGCCCTGGAGCATGCCGTCCTTGTTGACGTCGGTGACGACGTAGCGGGCGCAGCCCTCGGAGTCGAGGCGGGACAGCACCTCGTAGAGGTCGCCGCCCTCGCGCGTCCAGCCGCGGGCGGCCAGCGTGCGGCCGCGGACGTCGAGGCCCACCGCGACGCGGTCGCCGTGCTCGGCGATGGCTCGCGCGCACCACTCCGGCTGCTCGAGCGCGGCGGTGCCGATGTTGACCCGACGGCAGCCGGTGGCCATCGCGGCGGCCAGCGACTCGTCGTCGCGGATCCCGCCGCTCATCTCGACCTTGATGTCGAGCGCGCCGACGATCTGCGCCTGGAGCTCCCGGTTGTGGCCGTGACCGAACGCCGCGTCGAGGTCGACGAGGTGGATCCACTCGGCGCCGGCCCGCTGCCAGCGCAGGGCCGCCTCGATGGGGTCGCCGAAGCGCTTCTCCGACCCGTCGACGCCCTGCACGAGCTGGACGGCCTGGCCGCCCTTGATGTCGACGGCGGGCAGGAGCTCGAGGTACGGGGCCATGGGTCCGATCCTAGGAGGCGCGGCGCCGCCTCCGTCCTCCCGGTGCGGGTGCGAGACGCGCCTCACCCGGCCCAGGATCGGAGCATGTCGTCGACGCCGTCGAGGATGCGCGGCCAGGTCCGGTCGGGCGGGGGGTCGCTGTGGTCGAAGCTGCCGCCCAGCTCGAGGCTCGTGAAGCCGTGCACCACACTGCCGATGAGCCGCACGGCGTGGGTCTGGTCGGCACCGGCCAGGCCGTAGCCGCGGAGGATCGCGCGGGTCAGGTCGGCGTGCCGACCGCCCGGTCCCGACGCGGCCGCCTCGGGCGAGAGCCGCAGCCGGGTCGCGGCGTAGCGGCCCGGGTGCTCGCGGGCGAAGTCGCGGTAGGCCCCGGCGAAGGCCACCAGCGCGTCCTTGCCGGCCCTGCCGGCCAGCGCCTCGGAGGCCCGGTCGGCGAGCTCGTCGAGCGCGAGCAGGGCGATGCGCGTCCTGAGGTCCTCGGAGCCGCCCACGTGGGAGTAGAGGCTCGCCACCCGGACGCCGAGCCGGCGCGCGAGCGCCGAGACCGTCACCTCCTCGAAGCCGACCTCGTCCGCGAGGTCCGCCCCGGCCCGGACGACCTTCCCGGTCGACAGTCCTCGCCCGCGCCATCCTGACTCCTTTACGGTTTTGCCTAATACCTTTAGGTAGCCTAGCGTCCTTCTCGTGAAGCCGTTGACCGAGCCCCAGATCCGCGCGTCCTTCGTCAACTGCTCGAAGGGCGAGGCGAAGCGCCTGAACCTCCCCCGGGACCTGTCCGCCCAGCCGTGGGACGACCTCGACTACCTCGGCTGGACCGACCCGCAGTCACCGGCGAGGCGCTACCTCGTCGCCCCGGTCGACGGGGCGACGTACGGCATGGTGCTCCGGATCAACGAGGCGAGCGTCGGTGCCGCCCGCAAGAGCATGTGCTCGCTGTGCATCACCGTGCGGTCCGGCGGGGTCTCGCTGATGGTGGCCCCGCGTGCGGGCAAGGCGGGCCAGCAGGGCAACTCGGTCGGGACCTACATCTGCTCCGACCTGGCCTGCTCGCTCTACGTGCGCGGCAGGCTGCGCACCGGCACCCCCGGCATGCACGAGACGCTGACGCGTCGAGCAGCGGGTCGAGCGACTCGTGGGCAACCTGGAGTCGTTCGTGGCGAAGGTCCGCGCCTAGCGCTGCGGCGCTACCGTGTCATCGTTTGTCGAGCCGGCACGGAGGTGGACGGGTGAAGGGCATCGCAGGTGGGGTGACGCACCCTGCTCGGGTCGTGCCGCTGGCGTTCCTCGCCGCCGTCATCGCGGGCACCGCGCTGCTCTCGCTGCCGATGTCGACGCCCGGCCCTACCCGACCACCGGTCCTGACGGCCGCCTTCACCAGCGTGTCGGCCGTGTGCGTCACCGGCCTGACCACCGTGGACACCGCGACGTACTGGTCCCCCTTCGGGCAGGTCGTCATCATGGGCCTCATCCAGGTCGGCGGCTTCGGGATCATGACCCTGGCGACGCTGCTGGGGCTGCTGGTGGTCGGCAGGCTCCGACTGACGTCCTCGCTGATCGCCCAGGCGGAGACGCACGCGCTCAACATCGGCGACGTCCGACACGTGGTGCGCCGGGTGGCCGTCACCATGCTCGCCTTCGAGGCCGCCTTCGCCGCGGTGCTGACGCTGCGCTTCCGGACCCGGTACGACGACGGGTGGGGTGAGGCCGCCTGGCACGGCGCCTTCCACTCCGTCTCGGCCTTCAACAACGCGGGGTTCGCGCTCTACAGCGACAACCTCATCGGATTCGTGGACGACGCCTGGATCATGTTCCCGATCTGCCTCGCCGTCGTGGTGGGCGGCATCGGCTTCCCGGTCCTGTTCGAGCTGCGCCGGCGCTGGCGGGAGCCGCGCGGATGGACGGTGCACACGCGCCTGACGGTCTGGGGCACGCTCATCCTGCTCGTGACCGGCATCGTGGCCTTCCTCGCGCTCGAGTGGAGCAACGGGGGCACCCTCGGGGGCCTCACCCCGTGGGGCAAGGTCGTCGGGGGCGTGACCGGCGGGGTCGTGCCGCGCACGGCGGGCTTCAACAGCATCGACTACGCACAGATCACGCCCGAGACGATGGCCGTCAACTACGTCCTCATGTTCATCGGGGGCGGGTCCGCCGGCACCGCCGGCGGCATCAAGGTCACCACCTTCTTCCTCCTCGCCTTCGTCATCTGGTCCGAGGTCCGCGGCGAGCGCGACACCAACGTGGCGCACCGCCGGGTCGGTGGCGAGACCGTGCGCCAGGCGCTCACGGTGGTCCTGCTGGCGCTCGCGGCCATCGCGGTGGGCACCATGGTGGTCCTGCTGGTCACCGACCTCGCCCTGGACGTCGTCCTCTTCGAGACCATCTCGGCCTTCGCCACGGTCGGCCTCTCCACCGGGATCACCCCCGACCTGCCGGCGGCCGCCCAGGTCACCCTCATGGTGCTCATGTTCGTCGGCCGGGTCGGCACCATCACGGTCGCCTCGGCTCTCGCGCTCAAGTCCCGTCAGCGCCACTTCCACCTGCCCGAGGAGCGACCCGTCATTGGTTAAGTTCAGGAACCCCGCCCCCACGTCCGTGGTCGTCATCGGCCTCGGCCGGTTCGGCTCGGCCGTCGCCAGCTCCCTCGTGCGCATGGGGACCGAGGTCCTCGCCATCGACGAGAACCCGGCCCTGGTCGAACGATGGGCCGACGAGCTGACCCACGTCGCCCAGGCCGACAGCACCAACGAGCAGGCGCTGCGCCAGCTCGGCGTGGCCGACCTGGACCGCGCGGTGGTCGCCATCGGCACCGACATCGAGGCCAGCGTCCTCACCGTGCTCGCCCTGGCGGAGGCCGGCGTCGCCGACATCTGGGCCAAGGCCATCACCCGCAAGCACGGCCAGATCCTGGAGCGGGTCGGTGCGCACCACGTCGTCTACCCCGAGTTCTCCATGGGCGAGCGCGTCGCCCACATGCTCACCGGCGGGATGATGGACTACATCGAGTTCGACGACGACTTCTCGATCGCCCGCACCCTGGCCCCACCGTTCACCTGG
This sequence comes from uncultured Actinomycetota bacterium, assembly GCA_963776975.1. Lineage (GTDB taxonomy): Bacteria > Actinomycetota > Actinomycetes > Propionibacteriales > Nocardioidaceae > Nocardioides. The sequence goes on from CAVZOU010000010.1 coordinate 42,499, forward strand.
GACCGGACGCTGGCCGAGTCGGCGCCACGCAGCAGGCACGGCGTCACGATCGTCGGCGTCAAGCGCACGGGAGAGGACTTCACCTACGCCCGTCCCGAGACGGCCGTGAGCCGCCACGACCACCTGATCGTGTCGGGGCCCACCCGCAAGGTCGAGAAGTTCTGCAACCTCCGCTAGAAGCGCCGCCGATGGTGCGTCCTCCGCCGGCTCAACCGACCTGCCACGTCGGTGCGACCTCGCGCCGGTAGCGGCGGCCGAAGACCGTCGTCATCACGGCGATGACGGGAGCAGGGATGGTGGCGCGCAGCGAGGCACGCTCCTGCTCCCCCGCACCGTCCTGCATCCAGGCGAGCGCGTCGCCCGCGTCGGTCAGCCGCGCGGGGCGCATCCCCTTGGCGGCGGCCTTCCACTCGGGGTCGTCCTCGTACGCCGCGAGGAGGGGCTCGACGTCGTCCTCCTCGTGGCGCAGGTGCGCGTCGATCACGGTGCGGGCCCGGGCCACCTCGTCGGCCGCCTCGCCGGCGCTGGACGTCGTCGGGTCGACCAGCACCCCGTCGATGGCCCGGCTCGCCGCCGTCAACGCGTCCCGCATGGCCCCGTGCTCGCCCTCCATCGTCGCCATCAGGTCGGGATCGACCCCGCGCGAGAGCAGGAACGGCCAGGCGAGGGAGTCCTCCGCCTCGTGGTGGTGGGTCAGCTCCTTGACCAGGTGCTGCCAGGCCCGCTGCACCTGGCGGGCCCGCTCGCCGTCCCCGTCAGGCAGCGCGCGCAGGGCCTGCTCGGTGCGCGTCACGTCGCGTCGTACGGCGGCGTGGATGATCTTGTTCATGCTCATCGTGGCCATGCCGGGACGGTAGCGCCGGGCCCCGCCGCGAGGCGACCCCGATTTCGGGCAACCGCCTCAGAGCGTGCCGACCCAGTTGCGCAGCAGCGCGGCACCGGCGTCGCCGGACTTCTCGGGGTGGAACTGGGTCGCCCAGAGGGGGCCGTTCTCGACGGCGGAGACGAAGCGGTCGCCACCGTGGGTGGTCCACGTGACGAGCGGTGCGCGGGTGCGGTCGTTGGTGACCAGCGGCCAGTCGCGGGCGGCGTACGAGTGGACGAAGTAGAAGCGCTCGTGCTCGACCCCGGCGAAGAGCCGGGAACCCTCGGGCGCCTCGACGGTGTTCCACCCCATGTGCGGGACGACGGGCGCCTGGAGCCGCTCGACGGTGCCCGGCCACTCGCTGCAGCCCTCGGTCTCCACCCCGTGCTCGACGCCGCGCGCGAAGAGGACCTGCATGCCGACGCAGATGCCCAGCACGGGACGCCCGCCGGCGAGGCGACGGCCGATGATCCGGTCGCCCTTGATCTCGCGCAGGCCGGCCATGCAGGCGGCGTACGCCCCGACACCGGGCACGATGAGGCCCTCGGCCTCCAGCGCGGTGGTGAAGTCGCTCGTCAGGGTGACCTCGGCCCCGGCGCGCTCGGCGGCGCGCACGACCGAGCGGAGGTTGCCCGAGCCGTAGTCGAGGACGACGACCTGCTGGGGGCGGCTCAAGAGGCGTCCCCGAGCGTGCCCTTGGTCGACGGCACGCCCGTCTCGCGCGGGTCGAGGGCGACCGCGTCGCGGAACGCCCGGGCGAACGCCTTGAACTGCGCCTCGACCAGGTGGTGCGGGTCGCGACCGGACAGGACGCGCACGTGCAGCGCGAGGTGGGCGTGGAAGGAGATCGTCTCGAAGACGTGGCGCGTCAGCGAGCCCTGGTAGGCCGCGCCGTCGCCGCCGATCGCCACGTAGACCTGGCCCTCCGGCTCGCCGGTGTGCACGCAGTAGGGACGACCGGACACGTCGACGACCGCCTGGGCCAGCGCCTCGTCGAGCGGCACGGTGGCGTCGCCGAAGCGGCGGATGCCGCGCTTGTCCCCGAGCGCCTCGCGCAGCGCCTGGCCCAGCACGATCGCGGTGTCCTCGACGGTGTGGTGGGCGTCGATGTGGGTGTCGCCGACGGTGTGCACCGTCAGGTCGACCAGCGAGTGCCGGGAGAAGGCGGTGAGCATGTGGTCGTAGAAGCCGACCCCGGTCGAGACGTCGGCGCGACCGGAGCCGTCGAGGTCGACCGCGAGGGTGACCTTCGACTCCGAGGTGGTGCGCTCGATCCGGGCGGTGCGGTTGCTCATTCTGTGTCCTCCATGACCTGGATCAGTGCGTCCTTGAATGCGTCCATCTCGGCGGCGGTCCCGATCGACACCCGCAGCCAGCCGTCCGGCCCGGTCTCGCGGACCAGCACGCCCCGGTCGACCAGACCCTGCCAGACCGCGTGCCGGTCGGCGAAGGTGCCGAACAGCACGAAGTTGGCGTCGCTGTCCGCGACCTCGAGCCCGCGGCGCGCGCAGCCAGTCGACGGTCGCGTCCCGCTCGACGCGCAGCTCGTCGACCCTGCCGAGCAGCTCGGGGGCGTGCCGCAGCGCGGCCAGCGCGGTCGCCTGGGTGACCGCCGAGAGGTGGTAGGGCAGGCGGACGACGCGGATCGCGTCGCAGATCTCCGGGGCCGCGGCGAGGTAGCCCACCCGGGCGCCGGCGAGCGCGAACGCCTTGCTCATCGTGCGGGTGACGACGAGGTTGCGGTGCGTGTCGAGCAGCTCGAGGGCGCTGGGGGTGCCCGAGCGGCGGAACTCGCCGTACGCCTCGTCGACCACGACCAGCCCGTCGCCGGCCGCCTTGCACAGCATCGAGACCGCCTCGGGCGGCAGCGCCGTGCCGGTCGGGTTGTTGGGCGACGGGAGCAGCACCACGCTGGGCCGCCGCTCCTCGACGAGCGCCCGGGCGGCGTCGAGGTCGAGCGAGAAGTCGTCCTCGCGGCGCCCGGCGACCCACTCGGTCACCGTGTCGCGGGCGTACTCGGGATACATCGAGTACGTCGGCGCGAAGCTGAGCGCCACCCGCCCCGGTCCGCCGAAGGCCTGGAGCAGCTGCAGCATGATCTCGTTGGAGCCGTTGGCCGCCCACACCCGGTCGGCGGTGATGCCGCTGCCGCCGGAGGTGTTGAGGTAGGCCGCCAGCGCCTCGCGGAGCTCGACGAACTCGCGGTCCGGGTAGCGGTTGAGCGTCGTCGCCGCACGCCCGACGGCCGCCGCGATGTCGGCGGCCGCCTCCGGGGAGGGGCCGTAGGGGTTCTCGTTGACGTTGAGCTGCACCGGTACGTCGAGCTGGGGGGCGCCGTAGGGCTCGATGCCGCGCAGCTCCTCACGCAGGGGCGGCCACGTCGACGGCGGCGACCACTCCTGCGGGGACCCCGCGCTCACTGCTCGAACCGCACGGTGACCGCGGCGCCGTGACCCGGGAGGTCCTCGGCCTCGGCCAGCGTGACCACGTGCCCAGCCACCTCGGCGAGCGCCTCGCGCGAGTAGTCGACCACGTGCATCGACTTGAGGAAGGCGCGCACGCTCAGCCCGCTCGAGTGGCAGGCGCAGCCGGCGGTCGGCAGCACGTGGTTGGAGCCGGCGCAGTAGTCACCCAGCGACACCGGGGCGTAGGGACCCACGAAGACGGCGCCGGCGTTGGTGATCCGGGCGGCGTGCGCGGAGGCGTCGCGGGTCTGGATCTCGAGGTGCTCGGCGGCGTACGCGTTGACGACCTCGAGGCCCTGCTCCATGTCGTCGACCATGACGATCCCCGACTGGGGACCGGTCAGCGCCTGCTGGATGCGGCCGGTGTGGCGGGTCGCGAAGACCTGCTTGTCGAGCTCGGCGACGACGTCGTCAGCCAGCGCCTCGGAGTCGGTCACCAGGACGGAGGCGGCGAGCGGGTCGTGCTCGGCCTGGCTGATCAGGTCGGCGGCGACGTACGCCGCGTCGGCCGAGTCGTCGGCCAGGATCGCGATCTCGGTGGGCCCGGCCTCGGAGTCGATGGCGACCTTGCCGCTGACGAGCCGCTTGGCGGCGACGACGTAGATCGAGCCCGGTCCGGTGATGAGGTTGACCGGCCGGCACGGTCCCGGCTCCGTAGGCGAACATCGCGATCGCCTGGGCACCGCCCACGGAGTAGACCTCGTCGACGCCGAGCAGCTCGCAGGCGGCCATGATCGTGGGCTCGGGCAGGCCGCCGGTGTTCTTCTGCGGCGGGCTGCTCAGCGCGATGCTGCGCACGCCCGCGACCTGGGCCGGGACGACGTTCATGACGACGCTGCTGACGAGGGGCGCCAGCCCGCCCGGGACGTAGAGACCGACCCGGTCGATCGGCACCTTGCGGTGGGTCACGACCGCACCGTCCCCGAGGCGGGTGACCACGTCGTGCTCGAGCTCGGCCTCGCAGGTGGCGCGCAGCCGGCGGATCGACTCCTCCAGCGCCGCCCGCACCTGCGGGTCGAGCTCCGCGAGGGCCCGGGTCATGGCCTCGCGGGGCACGGCGATGTCGTCGATCTCGATGCGGTCGAACTCGGCGGAGTACTCCAGGATCGCGTCGACGCCGCGGGTCTTGACCGCGTGCAGCACCGGGGCCACCAGATGCGTGGCCGCCTCCACGTCGAACTCCGCGCGCGGCACGGCGGCGCGGTAGTCGACGGAGGCACGGTCGGCTCCCCTGAGGTCGATGCGGCGGATCATGGGTCCAAGTCTAGGGACCGCGCCACGCGCCGACCGAACCCGCGCCTCGACTGGACACCGCTAGGGTCGGGGCGTGAGCACTCCCCTGCCGATGTTCCCGCTCAGCACGGTGGTGTTCCCGGGCGTCTCGCTGCCCCTCCACGTGTTCGAGGACCGCTACCGCGCCCTCGTCCACCACCTCATGCGCATCGACGACCCCGCCGAGCGGGTGTTCGGCACGGTGGCGGTCCGGGAGGGCTACGAGGTCGGCGACCACGGGTCGCAGTCGCTCTACCGGGTCGGCGTCCGCCTCCAGCTCACCGACGTCGAGGCCAACGACGACGGCACCTTCGAGATCGAGGCGGTCGCGCCGCGAGCGCATCGTGCTCGAGGGGCTCGACCCGTCCGGGGAGTTCGCCGTCGGGCGACGTCGCCGAGCACCCCGACGCGGAGGGCCCGGTGCCCGAGGAGGTCCTCACCCGCGCCCGCGCCACCTTCACGGCCTACCGGGCCGCGATCAGCGAGCTGCAGGGCGACCACGTTCTCCGGCTCCCTCCCCCGCGACCCCGGCTACCTGTCGTGGACCCTGGCCGCCCTCGCGCCGCTCCCCATGGCCGAGCGCCAGTCGCTGCTCGAGGCCGACTCCCCGCGCGACCGGCTCGAGCTGGTCACCTCGTTGCTCCGCGAGGAGCTGCGCGCCATCAACGTCATCCCGTCGCTGCCGGCCACCGAGGTGGCCCGCACGGCCTGGTCCCCCAACTGAGCCGCCCGTGGCGAGGAGGAGGGGCCCCGGCGGCGGCACGCCGGCGACCGTCGCCCTGACGGCGGCGGGGGTCGACTTCACGCTGCACGCCTACGAGCACGACCCGCGCGCGGCGTCGTACGGGCTGGAGGCGGCCGAGGCGCTGGGCGTGGAGCCGGGTCGCGTGCTCAAGACGCTGCTCGCCTCGCTCGACGGCGCCCTGGTCGTCGGGATCGTCCCGGTCGACGGCCAGCTCGACCTCAAGGCCCTCGCGCGGGCGCTGGGCGGCAGCAAGGCCGTGATGGCCGACGTCGCGGCGGCCGAGCGGGCGACGGGGTACGTCGCGGGCGGGATCTCCCCGATCGGCCAGCGGAAGGCGCACCCGACCGTCGTCGACGCGTCGGCGACCGGCTGGCCCACCGTCTTCGTCTCGGGCGGCCGTCGGGGCCTGGACGTGGAGCTGTCACCGGCCGACCTGGTCGCGGTCACCGCAGCCACCACGGCCCCGATCGGCCGGTGAGCAGGCTCAGTCCGTCGTCAGCTTGACGACGGAGTGGGACGACGCCGTCCTCGAGCCAGCCGGTGACGCCGAAGGCGGACAGCGGCTCGATGTTCTCCGCGATCTCCGGGTCCTCCTCGCCGGCGAGGCGAGCCAGCCAGTTGTCGTCGGCGTCGAAGTCGACGAACAGCACGGCCGCCGCAGCGTCGGCGTCCTCGACGACCTCGTCGAAGGCCTCCGAGTCGCCGAGCGAGCCGCCGCCCGCCAGGGTGGCGCGGTAGTCGGCGTTGGGGCTGAGCGTGACGCGGTCGCCCTCGACCTCGGTCTCCAGCATGTCGGCGTCGGGACCCATCTGGGCCTTGATCTTGTCGAGGGCCCCCTGGATCGCGTCCGGGTCGCCCTGGATGGTGACGCCGACCGGGAGCTCGCCGGGACCGCCGTTGAAGAAGGCCTCCAGGTCGAAGCCCGCGCCCATCGAGACGGCCATGGCGTCGCCGGCCAGCGCCTCGGCGTCGGTCGGCAGGTCGAGGCCGGACGCCTCGGACATCTCGGCCATCAGCTCGTCGGCGGTCATCTCGGCGCCACCCAGCTCGGCGAAGGTGTCGACCATCTCGGTGAACCACCCGTCGGCGAAGCCGAGCGCGAACGCCGCCACGGTGTCGTCGGGCAGCTCGGCCACCAGGTCGGCGCCGCCCTCGTCGAGGCCGGACATCGCCATCATGGACTGGCCCGGGTCGGCGGCGGTCTCGATCTCGAGGGCCCCGTCGTCGAAGCGGACGGTGACGGCGGCGCCCTGGAAGTCGGCGAAGAGCTCCTCCATCTCCGGGGTGACGGAGTCGGAGGCGCCGGGGTCGATCTCGCCCATGCCGCTCATCGAGCCGAGCGACGTCGCCCTCGGGCGCCGGCATCAGGTCGCGCGAGGTACTGCCCGGCGGCCGGGGCGGCGTACATGCTCACGATGCCGGGGTCGCCGGCCTCCTCGGTCCACCGCTGGAAGTCGGCGTCGTCGGCCAGCGTCCCGTCGCCGGCGCCGGCAACGACCTGGTCGGTGATCTCGGTGGTCTCGCCGATCACGGCCCAGTCGCCCTCGACGGTCCAGGCGGCCGTAGCGGAGTCGACCTCGTCGCCGCCGCAGGTCTGCTGGAGGGTGGCGAGGCCGTCCTCGGCTGCGTCGGCGTCGCTGACCTGGAGGACGAGCACGGGCGACGGCGTCTCGGCGCCGGTGTCGACGGCGGCGACGGCCGCGCGATCGCCCATCCACGGCTCCACGTCCGCGGCGTAGTCGAGGCCCTCGCACTCCCCCGACTCGGTCAGCTCGGTGAAGAGCCGCTCGCGCAGGTCGTCGTCGGTGTCGAGGTCGACGTTGTCGGCGAACGCGGGGAACTTGCGCAGCGTGCGGATCGCCTCGACCTTCTGCTCGCCGCTGGGGTCGAGGTCGACGCTCGCGTAGGCGATGGTGCTCGCCGGCAGGGCCTGGGCGGGCTGGTCGCCGGTGCTGAGGAAGCTCGAGGCGGCCCACGCCGCTCCGCCGCCCACCGCGACGAGTCCGAGGAGGCCGCCGAGCACGATCACCCGCTTGCGCGAGTCCGACGATCCGGTGGTGCCGGCGACGGGACTGCCCGCCGACGACTCGAGGTACTCGGGACCCGAGGGGCCCTGCGGTGTGGTGGACATGTGGAACCCCCGTGTGTGGCGTGAGCAGACGGCCGGATCCTACCCAGCGGAGGTGGAGTCGAACCTTGCGAACACGGCGACCGTTCGTGGTGAACCAGACCAGCGACAGGCCGAGCACCGTCCCCAGCGGGAAGGCGAGGAAGGCGCTGCCCGCCAACGAGTACGCCGACTGCTCCGGGTCGTTGCCGGCCACCCGCAGGTCGCTGGGCAAGCTGCTCCAGGTCGTCCATGGCCGCGGCGAGCGGGCGCGGGTCGGGCGGGCCGAGCGTGTGGCCGACGGTGAACATCAGCCAGCCCGCCAGCACCGACCCCACCGCGGCGGACGCCAGGGTGGTCAGCTCGCCGGCGACGAGCACCCAGCCCAGCACGGCGGCGGTGAGCAGCCCGGCGCCGAGCGCGATCACGACGTACCAGCCGGTGCCGGAGAAGTCGTAGTCGGGACCGGACGGCTCCAGGATCCACTCGCCCTGGAAGACGATGCCGACGGGCGGCGTCCAGACCCACTCCCACACGACGCCCGCGATCGCCCCCACCACCGCGAAGGTGGCGAGCACGATCGCGGCCCGGGCCAGCACGGCACGGCCCTGGAGGCGCTGCAGCCGCGCATCGGTCGGCTGTACGTCGGTCGGCCGGGCGTCGCTCATCCCGCCAGGCACCCGGGGCCCAGCAGCTGCTTGAGGTCGGCGAAGAGCGCCGGGCTCGGGGTCACCCGGTGGTGGTCACCCACCTTGAGCACGATCGTCCGGTCCCGCATCCGCACGTGCAGGATCACCTCGGTCACCCCGGGGTGGGTGGCGAGGACCTCCTTGAGGCTGTCGACCGTGCCGGGGTTGACGCGCGTGTGAGGCAGGTTGACCGCCACCGGACCGCTCGGGCCGTCGGAGATGTCGGGGACCGACGACCTCCTGGGCGCGGAGCTCGGGCTGGTCCTTGTCGCGGGACAGCTGGCCCTTGATCCGCGAGGATCGCGTCCTCGACGAGGTGGTTGGACGCCAGCTGGTAGGCGCTCGGGAAGAGCAGCACCTCGATCGCCCCGTCGAGGTCCTCGAGGGTGACCGTCGCCCAGGCGTCGCCCTTCTTGGTGATCTTGCGCTGCACGCTGGTGACCAGCCCGCTGATGGTGAGCGTGCTGCCGTGGGCGCGCTCCTCGTCGAGCATCAGCTGGCCGATGGTGCAGTCGGTGCCGTTGGACAGCACGTGCTCGAGGCCGAGGAGCGGGTGGTCGGAGACGTAGAGGCCGAGCATCTCCCGCTCGTGGCCCAGCAGCGTCATCTTGTCCCAGTCGTCGATGTCGGGGATCGCGATGCTGGTGCCGAAACCACCGTCGGACTCGTCGAGCCCACCGAAGAGCGAGTCCTGGCCGATGGCCTCGTTCTTCTTGATGTCGATGTACTGGTCGACGGCCGTCTCGTGGATGGTGACCAGCGCGCGGCGCTTGTGCTTCATCTCGTCGAAGGCGCCGGCCTTGATGAGGGACTCGACCACGCGCTTGTTGCACACGTGGACCGGGACCTTCTCCATGAAGTCGTTGAAGTCGGCGTACCGGCCCTTCTCCTCCCGGCCGCTGACGATGCCGTCGACGACGTTGGCGCCGACGTTGCGCACCGCGGTGAGGCCGAAGCGGACGTCGTGGCCGACCGGGGTGAAGTTGGCGTGCGACTCGTTGACGTCGGGCGGGAGCACCTGGATCTTCATCCGGCGGCACTCGTTGAGGTAGATCGCCGACTTGTCCTTGTCGTCCTTGGTGCTGGTCAGCAGGGCCGCCATGTATTCGGCCGGGTAGTTGGCCTTGAGGTAGGCGGTCCAGTAGGAGACCAGGCCGTACGCCGCGGAGTGGGCCTTGTTGAACGCGTAGTCGGAGAAGGGCAGCAGGATGTCCCAGAGGGTCTGGACGGCCTTCATCGAGTAGCCGCGCTCGATCATGCCGCCGGAGAAGATCTCGAACTGCTTGTCCAGCTCCTCCTTCTTCTTCTTGCCCATCGCGCGACGCAGCAGGTCGGCCTGGCCGAGCGTGTAGCCCGCCAGCTTCTGCGCGATCGCCATGACCTGCTCCTGGTAGACGATCAGGCCGTAGGTCTCGCCGAGGATCTCCGAGAGCGGCTCGGCCAGCTCGGGGTGGATCGCCTCCACCGGCTCGCGGCCGGTCTTGCGTCGGGCGTACTTGTTGTGGGAGTCGGCACCCATCGGGCCCGGCCGGTAGAGGGCACCCACGGCCGAGATGTCCTCGAACTTGTCGGGGCGCATCGAGCGGAGCAGGGCCCGCATCGGGCCGCCGTCGAGCTGGAAGACGCCGAGGGTGTCGCCGCGCTGGAGCAGGTTGTACGTCGCGGGGTCGTCGAGGGTGAGGTCCTCCAGGACGACCGTCTCGCCCTGTTGACCTTGATGTTCTTGACCGCGTCGTCGAGGACCGTGAGGTTGCGGAGCCCCAGGAAGTCCATCTTGATGAGGCCGAGGGCCTCGCAGGTCGGGTAGTCGAACTGCGTGATCATCGCGCCGTCGGCGGGCCGCTTGAGCAGCGGGATGACGTCGATGAGCGGCTCGCTCGACATGATCACGCCGGCCGCGTGCACGCCCCACTGCCGCTTGAGGCCCTCGATGCCGATGGCGGTGTCGACGACCCGCTTGACGTCGTTGTCCTGCTCGTAGAGGCCGCGGAACTCGCCGCCCTCGCCGTAGCGCTTGTGGTTGGCGTCGAAGATGTCCTTGAGCGGGACGTCCTTGCCCATCACCGCGGCCGGCATGGCCTTGGTGATCCGGTCGCCCATGGCGAAGGGGTAGCCGAGGATGCGGCTGGAGTCCTTGACGGCCTGCTTGGCCTTGATGGTGCCGTAGGTGACGATGTAGGACACCCGGTCGTCGCCGTACTTGTCGGTGACGTAGCGGATGACCTCGCCGCGCCGACGCTCGTCGAAGTCGATGTCGAAGTCGGGCATCGAGACGCGGTCGGGGTTGAGGAAGCGCTCGAAGATCAGGCCGTGCTCGAGCGGGTCGAGGTCGGTGATCCGCATGGCGTAGGCGACCATCGAGCCGGCACCCGAGCCGCGGCCGGGGCCGACCCGGATGCCGTTGTCCTTGGCCCAGTTGATGAAGTCGGCGACGACGAGGAAGTAGCCGGGGAAGCCCATCTGGGTGATGACGCCGAGCTCGAACTCGGCCTGCTTGCGGACGTCGTCGGGCACCCCGCCCGGGTAGCGGACCGTCAGGCCGCGCTCGACCTCCTTGACCAGCCAGGAGTCCTCGTTCTCGCCCGGGGGGCAGGGGAAGCGCGGCATGTAGGTGCCGTTGCCCTCGGTGAACTTGACGTCGCAGCGCTCGGCGATCCACAGCGTGTTGTCGCAGGCCTCGCGCAGGTCGTACTTGTCGACCCACAGCGAACGCATCTCGGCCGGCGACTTGATGTAGTAGCCGTCGCCGGAGAACGCGAAGCGCTGGCCGGGTCCGTCGCCGGCCGGGATGTCCATCGTTGGAGCCGGAGTTGATGCAGAGCAGGTGCTCCTGGCTCTTGGCGTCGGCCTGGTGCACGTAGTGCGAGTCGTTGGTCGCGAGCAGCGGGATCCGGAGGTCCTTGGCGAGCCGGAGCAGGCCGTCGCGCACCCGGCGCTCGATGTCGAGCCCGTGGTCCATCAGCTCGAGGAAGTAGTTGTCGCGACCCAGGATCTCCTGGTAGTCCGCGGCGGTCTGGCGGGCGGCCTCGTAGTTGTCGTGCCGCAGGTGGACCTGGACCTCGCCCGACGGGCAGCCGGTCGTGCCGATGATGCCGGCGCCGTGCTGGGACAGCAGCTCGCGGTCGGCGCGGGGGTGCTGGAAGAAGCCGTCGCGCCACGCCCCGGTCGAGAGGCGGAACAGGTTGTGCATGCCCTCGGTCGACTCGGCCAGCAGGGTCATGTGGGTGTAGGCACCGCGACTGGAGACGTCGTCGGGCCCGCCCTTGTAGAAGTTGACGCGCTTGCGCTCGTAGCGGCTGATGTTGGGCGTGAAGTAGGCCTCCATGCCGATGATCGGCTTGATCCCGGCGGCGGTGGCCTTCTTGTAGAACTCGTAGGCCCCGAACACGTTGCCGTGGTCGGTCATCGCGATCGCCGGCATGCCCAGCTCGGCCGTGTGGTTGGCCAGGTCGCCGAGGCGCGCGGCGCCGTCGAGCATGGAGTACTCGGTGTGGACGTGCAGGTGCACGAAGTTGTCGTTGGAGCCAGCCGACATCGGGGTCTTCCACACCTTCTTCGAGGGTCGCAGGAACAGTCGCGACTGACGGCCCAGCAGGCCTCGCTGGGGTGACACGGGGTCATCGCGGAGGGGAAGAGCAGTCAGCCTACGTCAGTCTGACAGGGGGTTCCGACAACGGCGTCGGCGTGCCGCCCGGCCCCCGGCCGATGACCCGCGGAGCTATGAGGAACGCCACTCGAGCGCGTGGCCGTGGCCGTGCGCGGCGGCCACGGGGACGCCGTCGCGGCCCAGCACGAAGCGCCCCGGACCGGGGACGAAGTCCCCCGTGACCCGGGGCAGGACCTGCGGCGCCTCGTTGCTGATCCAGTGGCAGGCGCCGTCGTCGACGAGGCCGGTCATGAGGTCGTGGAACCGCTCGCGCTCGGCGTCCTCGAGGTAGGCGACGACCGCGCTGTGGAGGACCACGGGGGTCCCGTGTCGGCCGGCGTCGTCCAGGAGGGCGGGCAGGTGGTCGAACAGGTCGCCGCGGACGACGTACGGCGGCTCCCGGCGCGCCACCGCGACCGCCGCGCGCAACCGCTCCCGGCGCTCGTCCTGCTCGGGCCACACCAGGGTCTCCAGCCAGGCCGTCGCATCGTCGTCGGTCACGTCCAGCGGGTTGAGGTCGACGCCCCCGCGCCACGCGACGTCCGGGTGCCGGGCCGGGACCGGCACCGGGCCGGTGGCCGTCGCGGTGAGCGTCGGTCCCCCGCTGCCGGTGAGGGCACCGGCACCCGGCCAGTCGTAGTCGTAGCGCTCCGGGAAGAGGCAGAGCCCGGCGCTGGCCCCGACCTCGATGAGCGCGAGCGGCCCGTCGAAGGTGCCGAGCACCGGGGTGAGGGCGGCGAGCCGGCCCACCTCGTTGGTCTGCGTGGCGCGCTCGCGGATCGTCTGCTTGACCGCCCGCTCCTGCTCGAGGAGCACCGCCTTGAACGCGGCGTACTCCCCCGGCGCCGGTGCCCCGTGCCAGCGGGCGGCGGCGAAGACGAGGTTGGGCTGCTGCTTGGGCTCCGGCAGGTCGGCCAGCCAGGCGTGCACCTCGGCGTCGGCGGCGACCCCGACCGCCCAGGCCTCGAACGTCGGGCTGTCGCCGCGTGCGTACGTCGCGAAGTCGCGGTAGCGGTCGCCGATCTCACCACTCATCTGCATGCCACCACGCTAGACCGGGCGACCGCCGCGGACGCTGGCACCCGAGCCACCCCGTGACCCAGACCGGAGCGCTGCGCACACGAATGTGCGTGGACCGTCAGCCCGGACCGCATCGCGACTCGCGCGAGGGTGCTCCGTCACCCAGCATCGCCATCGATGGCCGCGACGACAAGACCGAGGGCCGCCCGGGTGTCCAGTCCTGCGACGTCGAGCGCCGTCACGTCCGACCGCGAGGCGTAGGCACCCCTCAGACGGCCGGCACGCTCCAGCACGACCACGTCCCCGCCGTCGGCGGTGATCACGCGGTTGTTGGCCGCGGTCACGGGGTCGGACACGTCCCGCTCACGCCAGCGCGCGGCCAGCACGTCGTCCGGGAGGTCCAGCAGGATCCCGGCGTACGACGCACCCACCTCGTGCGCGGCGGCCACGAAGCGCTCGATCTCGACCGGATCGACGAGCAGCTGCGGCAGCACGACGTCGCGGCCTCCGGCGAGGTGCGCCGAGATCATGGCCAGCGCGAGCGGGCGGACCAGCCGGCCGGTGGCGACGTGGTCCTCCCACCCGCCGAGCAGCGGGCGCAGGACGTCGATGTCGAGGGCGAGCCAGCCGGGCCGGGTCGCCACCAGCGCTCGGGCCAGCGTCGACTTGCCGACGCCGGGCGCACCGTTGAGGTGGACCAGCCGTCCCGTCACTGGCAGGCGCGCGCGGCGTCGATGGACTCCGAGATGACCGCGTGCATGATCCGACCGACCCGCTCCTCCCCCAGCTCGGGGGCGAGCTCGGCGACCCGGGCGACGATGTCCCGCTCCCGGGAGGCGTCGCGTGCGGGGTCCGTGACGGCCGAGACCTCGCGCTTGTGGTCCTGGACGACCCGGGTGAGCGCGACGCGACGGGCCAGGGCGTCACCGAGCACGAGGTCGACCTCGTCGATCATGGCCCGGTAGAACGCGAGCGGGTCGGTCCCCGGCCAGGCCATCCGCACGTCCGGGCGGCGCTCCTCGTTGGCCGAGCCGTCGGTGCGCTCCAGCTCGACGAGGCCGTGGCGGGCGTAGAACGCGCGGGCCGAGACGTTGGACTCGAACACCCAGAGCGCGAACCCGTCGGGACGCTGGGCCTTGGCCACCTCGAGCAGGGCCGACCCGATGCCCTGCCGCTGGGCGGACGGGGCGACGTACAGGGACTCGAGCCAGGTCGGGGTCAGCGTCGCGAAGCCGACGAGGACCGCGTTGCCGTCGGTGCCGGCCTCGGCCAGCCACACGTCACGCGTCGACAGGTCCCAGGACCCGACCCAGCGGCGTACGTCGTCGTCCGGGTGCACGCCGGGGGGCATGAGCGGGTACGGCGGCGCGGCGGACCGCGAGGTAGAGCTCGGCGACGGCGGGCAGGTCGTCCGGCCCGGCCAGGCGGAGCGACACCTCAGTGGGCATCACGGATGACCTCGAGCGCGTGGGCCAGGTCGTCGGGGTAGGTCGACTCGTACTCGACGTACTCGCCGGTGTCCGGGTGCTCGAAGCCCAGCTTGACGGCGTGCAGCCACTGCCGCTCCAGGCCGACCCGCTGGCCGAGGGACGGGTCGGCACCATAGGTGATGTCGCCGACGCACGGGTGCTTGAGGGCGGCCATGTGGACGCGGATCTGGTGGGTGCGCCCCGTCTCCAGGTGCACCTCGAGGAGCGAGGCGAAGCGGTGCGCCTCGAGCGTCTCGTAGTGGGTGACCGAGTGCCGGCCGTCGGCCATCACCGCGAACTTGTAGTCGTGCCTGGGGTGGCGGCCGATCGGCGCGTCGATGGTGCCCTGCAGCGGGTCCGGGTGGCCCTGCACGAGGGCGTGGTAGGTCTTGTCGACCGTGCGGTGGCGGAAGGCGTTCTTGAGGACCGAGTAGGCGCGCTCGGACTTGGTGATCACCATGACGCCGGACGTGCCGACGTCGAGCCGCTGCACGATGCCCTGGCGCTCGCTGGCCCCGCTCGTGGAGATCCGGAAGCCCGCTCCCGCGAGGTGACCGACGACGGTCTGGCCCGACCAGCCGGGCGAGGGGTGCACGGCGACGCCGACAGGCTTGTCGATCACCACGATGGAGTCGTCGTCGTGGATGATCTTGATGCCCTCGACCAGCTCGGGGACCACGACGAGCGGGTCCACCTCGGCGGGGATCGAGACCTCGAGCATGGAGCCGGCGTGCAGCCGGTCGCTCTTGCCGACGTCGCCACCGTCGACCTGCACGAGACCGGCAGCGATCAGGTCGGCCGCGCGCGTGCGGGAGAAGCCGAACATCCGGGCCATGGCGGCGTCGACACGCTCTCCGGCGAGACCGTCGGGGACCAGCACGGTCCGCTGGTCGACGAAGCCGCTCACGACTCGTCCTTCTCGATGCGCGCACCGGAGAGCATCACGCCGCGGAACGACTGGAGGATGATGACCGCCGCCGCGGCGTTGATGCAGATGTCGGCGACGTTGAAGACCGGCCAGTTGGGCAGCATCAGGAAGTCGATGACGTGGCCGCGCATGAAGCCGGGCTCGCGGAAGATCCGGTCCGTGAGGTTGCCGGCGACGCCGCCGAGGAGCAGGCCGAGACCGACCGCCCACAGCGGGCTGCCGACCCGCCGGCTGAGCCACAGGACCACCAGCACGGCGACGACCGCCAGGCAGCTGAACACGATCGTGAACTCGGTGCCGGTGCTGAAGGCCGCACCCGGGTTGAACACCAGGTGCAGCACCAGCCAGTCACCGAGGACCGGGATGTCGCCGTCCGCGAGGTTGACCAGCGCCCACTGCTTGGTGCCCAGGTCCAGGGCGTACGCCGCGAGGGCCACGAGGGCGAAGAGGCCCCAGGTCCTGCCGGGGTCGCGCGGACGGCTCGTGGGTGTCCTGGTCGCTGGAGCTCAGCGACGCTCCTCGCGCTGCTTGCATGTCATGCACAGTGTGGCACGGGGGAAAGCCATGAGACGCATCTTGCCGATCGGCTCCCCGCAGGACTCGCAGATGCCGTAGCTGCCGTCGTGGATGCGCCCCAGGGCGCGGTCGATCTGCGCGAGCATCTCGCGCTCGTTGTTGAGCACGGTGAGCTCGTGGTCGCGCTCGAAGCTCGTCGCGCCCATGTCGGCCTGGTCGTGACCGGCGCCGTCACCGGCGTCGCGCATCAGCCCGGCGAGGTCGTGCTCGGCCTCGTCGAGGACGTGCACGAGCTTGTCGCGCTGGGTGTGGAGCTCGTCGAGGACCTCGTCGAGCTCGGCCTTGGTCCACGCGCCCTCGCCCTCCTTGACGACGAGCGACGACATGGGGGCCTTCTTGGCGGGTGCCTTGCTGGCGGTCTTCTTCACGGCGGCCTTCTTCGTCGCAGTCCTGGTGGAGGTCTTCTTCGCCGGCGCCGCGGCCGCGGGGGCCGTCTTCGACGCCGTCGTCGTGGTGGTCGTCTCGGTCGCGGCCTTCTTCGCGGCGGCCTTCGTGGCCGTCTTCTTCGCGGGTGCCGACGTGGCCGGAGCCTTCTTGGCCGGGGCCTTCTTCGCCGCGGCCTTCGTGGCGGGAGCCTTCTTGGCCGGGGCCTTCGTGGCCGGGGCCTTGCGTGGCGGCGAGCCTTCTTGCGCCGCCGGCCTTCGTGGCGGGGGCCTTCTTCGCCGCCGCCTTCGTGGCGGGGGCCTTCTTCGCCGGGGCCTTCTTGGCCGCCGCCTTGGTCGCGGGAGCCTTCTTGGCCGCCGCCTTGGTGGCGGGCGCCTTCTTCGCCGCCGCCTTCGTCGCTGGCCGGGCCTTCTTCGCCGGGGCCTTCGGCTTGGCGGGAGCCTTCTTCGGCGGCCGCTTGGCCGCGAGCCTTCTTCGTGGCCGTCTTCTTGGCGGCGGTCTTGGCGGCCGCCGGCTCGCCTCGGCCGGGGCGGTCCTGGCGCTCGGCCGGCGCCCGATCACCTTCTTGGCCGCAGCCGCAGCAGTGCCGGCGAGGGACTTGCGGGTGCTGCTGGCCATGAGCGGGCCTCCTGGGGGCCAAGGGTGTGTGGCTGCCACACGGTGGCAGGAGGGTAGTCGCCTGCTCGGGGCCCGCATCCAAGCGGCTCGCCCACAGGGGTGAGAACGGCCGGTCCCGCGGAGGAACCGGCCGTTCTCGAGGTCGTACGACGGGCCGTGCGGCCCGGTGGATCAGTTGTTGTTCTCGTCCTCGCCCAGGATCGAGCGCAGGCGCTTGGGCGCCGGGGCACCGCTCGGCCGGCATGTCGGCGACCGGAGCCGGAGCCCTGCAGGGCCTCGAGCTGCTGGGTGAAGTAGCTCTTGAGGCGGGAGCGGTACTCGCGCTCGAACGAGCGGAGGGTCTCCACCTCGCTGCTGAGCTTGTCGCGCTCCTTCTCCAGGTCACCGAACATCTGCTGGCGACGCTCGGCGGTCTCGGAGTCGAGCATCTGCGAGCGCTGGCGGGCGTCGGCCTCGAGGCGGTCGGCCTTGGTCTTGGACTCGGCCTCCAGGCGCTCGGCCTTGGTGCGCGCGGCGCCGACGATCTTGTCGGCCTCGTTCTTGGCCTCGTCGACGAGCTCGTCGGCGTTGCGGGTCGCGAGCTCGAGCAGGCGGGCGGCGGCGTTGGACGCCTGCGGGACGGTCTCGACGCGGATGGTCTCGACACCGGCTGCAGGCGGCGGCCGGAGCGGCCACGGGGACCGGGGCGGGGGTCGGCGTCGGGGCCGGCTTCTCCTCGACCTTGGCCGGCTCGGGCTCAGGCGTGCGGGCCGGGGCCGGCGTGCTGCCGGTCTGGGCCGCGGAGAGCTTCGACCGCAGGTCGTCGTTCTCCTTGGTGAGCCTGGCGAGCTCCGCCTCCACCTCGTCGAGGAACTGGTCGACCTCGCCCATGTCGTACCCCTCGCGGAGGCGCACGGGCGTAAAGCGCTTGTTGCTCACGTCCTCAGGCGTCAGCGGCATGACCTCACCCAAACTTTCACGTTGATGGCAAACCGGGCTGTTCCCGGACACACTAGCGCCACGATGTGGCGCTGCGTCAGTGACCCGTGTGGCTGCTGGTTCAGAGCAGCGCCGAACGGATCACGACGAGGAGAAGGTAGGCGCCCAGCATCACCAGGAGGAAGCTCAGGTCGAGCATGATCGACCCGAGCCGCAGCGGCGGGATGACCTTGCGCAGCGCCTTGATGGGCGGGTCGGTGATGGTGTAGACCACCTCGAGCACGACCAGCAGGATGCCGCGAGGGCGACCAGCGGCGCGCGAAGACCTGGACCCAGTCCACGATGAAGCGGACCCACAGCAGGGCGATGAAGACCCAGACGAGTCCGTAGAGGATCCCGCCGACAAGATTCACGAAGTCGCTCAGCTCTGGTTGAAGAACCCGTTCTCCGCGATCCGCTCCTTGTCCTCGGTGGACACCGAGACGTTGGGCGGGGAGAGCAGGAAGACCTTGTTGGTCACGCGCTCGATGCTGCCACGCGTGGCAAAAATCAGGCCCGCGGCGAAGTCGACGAGGCGCTTGGCGTCGTTGTCGTCCATCTCGGAGAGGTTCATGATCACGGGCGTGCCGTCGCGGTAGTTCTCACCGACGAGGCGGGCCTCGTTGTAGTTGCGGGGGTGCAGCGTGGTGATGCGGCTCAACTCGGCGACCACTCCAGGAGAGACCGAGGCCGGACGACGGCGCTCGGAGAGGTCGGACACGGGGGCGGGACGACGGTCCCGGGACTCGCGAGCGGGCTGCTCGTCGACCACGTCGTGCTTGGTGGTCTCGTCGTCGAATTCGTCGTACTGGCCGGTGTCCTCGAGCAGGCCGAGGTACTCGCCGATCTTGCGCATCGCGCCGCTCATGAGACAGATCCTCCGGTAGACCGGGCGCCCGGGTCCGGGCGCCACTTGACTGATGTGGACATTACTTGACCGCAGGCCTCTCACCGAGGACCGCGGACCCGACACGCACGTGTGTCGCGCCACGTGCGATCGCCTGCTCGAGGTCTCCGCTCATCCCGGCCGACAGCGCGGTCGCCCGCGGGTGGGCCTCGAGGAAGCCGGCACGGATGTCGGCCAGCCTGGCGAAGGCCTCCGCGGGGTCCTCCCCGAGCGGGGCCACCGCCATCAGGCCGCGCAGCCGCAGGTGCTCGGCCGCCTCCACGGCGGCGCCCAGGTCGGCCAGGGTCGCGGGGTCGGCGCCGGCCCGGTGGTCCGACCCGGGCGGGTCGAGGCTGACCTGCAGGAGCACGTCGACCGTGCCGCTCCCCCGCGCCCCCGGTCGAGGGCACCGACCAGCTTGCGGCGGTCGACCGACTCGACGACGTCGGCGTACGACGCGACGGCGGCGGCCTTGTTGCTCTGCAGCGCGCCGATGAAGTGCCACCGCAGGCCGAGGTCGGCGCACTCGGCGGCCTTGTCGGAGGCCTCCTGGTGGCGGTTCTCCCCCACGTCGGTGACGCCGAGGTCGGCCAGCGCCCGGACGTCGGAGGCCGGGAAGAACTTGGTGACCACGACGAGCGACACGTCGTCGGGCGAGCGGCCGGCGGCGTCGCAGGCGTCGTCGATGCGGCGGCGTACGGCGGCGAGGTTGGCCGCGAGGTCGTCGGCGCGCGTCACGAGATCCACACCAGCCCGGCGAAGCGTCCGGCCGCGGCCCCGTCGCGACGGTAGGAGTGCAGGCCGCGCTCCTCGAGGGTGCAGCCGGCGACGTCGACGACCTCGACGCCCTCGCGGGTCAGCTGGGCGCGCACGCCCGCGCCGATGTCGAGGGCCGGGGTGCCCCACGAGGTCTCGGCCCAGGCCTCGGGCACGACCGCGCTGACCTCGGCGCGCATCTGCTCGGGCACCTCGTAGCAGGACCCGCACACGTGCGGTCCCACCCAGGCGACGATGTCGGAGGCGCCGTGGGCGCGCATCACCTCGACCGTGCGGGTGGCGACGTCGAGCACCAGCCCGGGCCGCCCGGCGTGGACGGCACCGATCACGCCGGCCTCGGCGTCGGCGAGCACCACGCGGCACGCAGTCGGCCACCCGGACCATCAGGCCGAGACCCCGCGTCGTCGGTGACCAGGGCGTCGCCGTCGGGCGCCTGCCCGAGCGGCATCGGGCCGTCGACCACCACCACCTCGTCGCCGTGCACCTGCGAGAGCCGGGCGAGCGGGACGCCGACCGCGTCCTCGACGCGGGCCAGCAGCTCCGGGAAGTCCTCGCGGAGGCCCTGGAGGTCGAGGGAGGAATCAGTGAAGGCGACGTCCACCCGGAGCCGGGAGACGTCGCCCTCACGGGAGTCGCGGAATGCGAACACGTGCTACTTCAGGAAGTCCGGGACGTCGAGGTCGTCGTCGTCGAACTGCACGGGACGGCTCGGGCGGGACGGCTCCTGGCGGGCCGGCGCGGCCTGCTGGGCGGGCTGCCCCGACTGCTGGGCCGGTCGCGGGGCGGACTGCTGGTCCGGCTGGGCGGCGGGCCGGGAGGGCTCGAAGCCTGGCTGCCCGTCGGCGCCGAGCGTGGCGGGACGCTGGGTGGCGACCTGCTGGGCGGCGGCCCGGGTCTCGGCCTGCGACTGCACCGGCGCGTTGGGGCGCAGGACGTTGCCCTCGGCGCGGCGCTTGGGCATCCCGCCGTCGAAGCCGGCCGCGATCACGGTCACCCGCACCTCGTCACCCAGCGCGTCGTCGATGGTCGCACCGAAGATGATGTTGGCCTCGGCGTGCGCGGACTGCGACACCAGGGCCGCGGCCTCGTTGATCTCGAAGAGGCCGAGGTCGGAGCCACCGGCGATGGAGAGCAGCACGCCGTGGGCGCCCTCGATGCTCGCCTCGAGCAGCGGGGAGGAGACGGCCATCTCGGCGGCCTGCGACCGCGCGGTCGTCGCCGCGGGCCGAGCCGATGCCCATCAGGGCCGAGCCGGCGTTGGCCATGACGGACTTGACGTCGGCGAAGTCGAGGTTGATCAGGCCGGGGGTCGTGATCAGGTCGGTGATGCCCGAGACACCCTGGAGCAGCACCTGGTCGGCCTGCTTGAAGGCGTCGAGGATCGACACGCTGCGGTCGGTGATCGACAGCAGCCGGTCGTTGGGGATGACGATGAGGGTGTCGACCTCCTCGCGGAGCTGGCTGATGCCCTCCTCCGCGGAGTTGGCGCGACGGCGGCCCTCGAAGGCGAACGGGCGGGTCGACGACGCCGATGGTCAGGGCGCCGAGCGACCGGGCGATGCGGGCCACGACGGGCGCGCCTCCGGTGCCGGTGCCGCCGCCCTCGCCGGCCGTCACGAACACCATGTCGGCGCCCTTGATGACCTCTTCGATCTCGTCGGCGTGGTCCTCGGCGGCCTTGGCGCCCACGTCGGGGTTGGCGCCGGCACCGAGACCGCGGGTGAGCTCGCGGCCGATGTCGAGCTTGACGTCGGCGTCACTCATCAGCAGGGCCTGGGCGTCGGTGTTGATCGCGATGAACTCGACACCCTTGAGGCCGACCTCGATCATGCGGTTGACGGCGTTGACGCCGCCTCCACCGATACCCACGACCTTGATGATCGCCAGGTAGTTCTGTGCTGCTGCCACGGCTGCAGGCCTCTCTCGGGTGTGGTTCCGGCCGGGTGCCGGAGCGGGTCTGGGTTGTCGGGCTGGGTGTATCGGGGAAGGTGCGTGGCTGACATCCCCTGCCCTCGGGCTCCGGAACTCTAACCGTGAACCTGAGGGTTATAGTTATGTCAACCTCGCGTTGCAGAAGAACATAGGCACGCGCGCGCGACCGTTCTCGCCGACACGCCCGACGCACGCCGGAACTTTCGGCGGACGTATTCGTGCGCCGGGGCTCAGCTGGGTCGGGTGATCGGGCTCTCCGGCACGCTCACGTCGTAGACCTGGGCGCGCTGCGCGGCGAGCAGCTCGGGCAGCACCCGCGCCTTGAGCTCGGACTGCTCCGCACTCCCCCACAGCACCTGGCGACCGTCGCGGAGCACCAGGGTGATCTGGTCGATGGTCTGCACCTCGACGTGGTCGACGCGGGCGGCGAGGTCGCTGGGGAGCACCGCGACGACGCCCGCGGCCTCGGCCAGGGCGTCGGAGCCGGTCGACGTGGTGGGCCGCACGCGCGGCATCCCCTTGGGCGCGGTCCGGTAGTCGCGGAAGACCACGCCCTCGGCGTCGAGCCCGCGCAGCCGGCCGCCGAGCTCGACGACCGCGATGGCGGTGCGCTCGGTGACGTCGATGCGGATGCCGTCGGGCCAGGAGCGGGTCACGTCGACGTCCTCGACCTCCGCCAGCGCCGCCACCCGGCGCGAGATGGCCTCGAGGTCGACCAGGGCGAGCTGCTCGCCCTCGGGACCTCGGCGACCGCGAGGACGCGGTCCGGGCCGAGCAGGTCGGTTGCCGTCGACCTCGACCTTGGCGACGGCGAGCACCGCCGAGAAGAACACCAGCCAGACCGACGTGGCGACGAGCGCCACCACCGCGAGCACGCGCGACGACGACCCGCCAGTGCATCCAGCGCCGCGCCCACTGCCGGCGCGCGAAGCGCTGGCGGACCGCGCTGCTCGCGCCGCTCCGTGCTCCGAGGGACGGGTGCCGGTCGCGCTAGCCACGGCGCTCCCCGCAGCAGGTCGAGGACCCGGGGGCCGAGCTGGGTGATGCTGCCGGCGCCGAGGGTCAGCACCAGGTCGCCGGGGCGCGCGCGGGCCGACGAGGTCTGCGGGCACCGCGTCGAAGTCGGGCTCGAAGAGGACGTGCTCGGGCGGCAGCGGCACGGCGTCGGCGACCAGGGCTCCGGTGACCGAGGGGTCGGCGTCCTCGCGGGCGAGGTAGACGTCGAGGACGACGACCTCGTCGGCGGCACCGAGCGCGACGCCCATCTGCGTCGCCGAAGATCCGGGTGCGGGAGACGAGGTGGGGCTGGAAGGCGACGACGATGCGGCCGTCGCCGGCCACGGCGCGGGCGGCCTGCAGGTCGCCGGCGATCTCGACCGGGTGGTGGGCGTAGGAGTCGTAGACGCGCACTCCCGCCGCCTCGCCCTTGAGCTCCATCCGCCGGCCCGTGCCGGTGAAGCCGGCCAGCCCGGCCGAGCAGGCCGTCGGCGTCGTGGCCGAGCCGGAGGCCGACGGCGAGCGCCGCCAGCGGCGTCGAGGACGTAGTGGCGTCCCGGGATGCCGCAGGACGCAGGTCGCCCACGGGCGGTGCCGCCGCGCAGCACCCGCCCGCGCGAGGTGGGCCCTCGAAGGCCGACGTCGACCAGGCGCAGGTCGCAGGACGTCGCCCTCGCCGACCGTGATGACCTCGAGGCCCTCGGCCCGGGCGTACGCCGCGAGGGCGGCGGCGCCCGGCGTCGTCGCCGCACCACGACGAGGAAGCCGTCGCGGTCGATCGTGCCGGCGAACTCGTCGAAGGCCGCGTGGTAGGCCTCCTCGGTGCCCCAGTTGTCGAGGTGGTCGGCCTCGACGTTGGTGACGATGGCGGCATGCGGGCGGTAGACGAGGAAGGCGCCGTCGCTCTCGTCGGCCTCGGCGACGAAGAGGTCGTCGGAGCCGGCGTCGGCGTTGCGACCGGTCGCGGTGAGCACCCCGCCGACGGCGTACGTCGGGTCGGCACCCGCGGCGAGCAGCGCACTGGTGAGCAGGCCGGTGGTCGTGGTCTTGCCGTGCGTGCCGGCGACCGCGAGCACGCGCCGCCCGGCCATCACGGCGGCGAGACCGGCCGAGCGGGGCAGCAGCCGCAGGCCGCGTCGGCGGGCCTCGAGCACCTCGGGGTTGTCCTCGCGGGCGGCGGTGGTGACCACGACGGTGTCGCCGGGCCCGAGGTCGCCGAGGTGCGCGGCGGCGTAGCCGAGGTGGCAGGTGACGCCGAGCTCGCGCAGCGACGGGAGGAACGGGGTGTCCTGGTCGTCGCTGCCGCTGACCGGCACGCCGCTGGGCCGCCATGATCCGGGCGATCGCGGAGAGACCCGCGCCGCCGATGCCGATGAAGTGCACCCGGCCCAGCCGGTCGGCCGGGAGCAGCACGTCGGGGACGGGCACCCTCACCGGGCGACCTCCACGATGATCCGGGCCAGCTGCCTCGTCGGCGTCGCGCGGGCACCAGCGCCGCCGCGGCGGCGCCCATCCGTGCCAGCCGGTCGGCGTCGGTGGAGCAGGCCGGGGACGGTCGCGCGCACCCACTCGGGGGTGAGGGCCTCGTTGCCGACGAGCAGCGCTCCCCCGGCGTCGACGACGGTGCGGGCGTTGAGGGTCTGCTCGCCGTTGCCGATCGGCAGCGGCACGAAGACGGCCGGCAGCCCGACGGCCGCGGCCTCGGTGAGGCTGGAGGCGCCGGAGCGGCAGATGACCAGGTCGGCGGCGGCGTAGGCGAGGTCCATCCGGTCGACGAAGTCGAGCACCTTGTAGGGCACTCCGGTCGCGACGGGGCTGGCCTCGCCCTTCGGGCCCGACGACGTGCAGCACCTGCACCCCGGCCTCGCCGAGGGCCTCGGCGGCCGCGGAGACGGACTGGTTGAGCTGCCGGGCGCCCTGGGAGCCGCCGGTGACGAGCAGCGTCGGGCGGTCCGGCGTCGAGGCCGAAGAAGCGCGCGGGCGCTCGGCGCGCGGCGGCCTCGCGGTCGAGGGTGGAGATCATCCGGCGGATCGGCAGGCCGACGTAGCTCGGCCTTCGGCAGCGGCGTGCCGTGGAAGCTCACCGCGACCCGGTCGGCGACCCGCGCGCCGACCTTGTTGGCCAGGCCCGGGCAGGGCGTTCTGCTCGTGCACCACCAGCGGCAGCCGGCGGCGGCGGGCCGCGAGGTAGGCCGGCATGGAGACGTAGCCGCCGTAGCCGACGACCACGTCGGGCTGGACGGTGTCGAAGACCTCGAGCGTGCGGCGTACGGCGTCGCGCAGCCGCAGCGGCACCCGCAGCAGCTCGCCCGAGGGCTTGCGCGGCAGCGGCACCGGCGGGATCAGCTGCAGGGGGTAGCCGGCCCGCGGGACGACGGTGTTCTCCAGGCCGCGGGGCGTGCCGAGGCAGTGGACCTCGACCGTCGGGTCGAGCCGCCGCAGGGCGTCGGCGGTGGCGATCAGGGGCGAGGTGTGGCCGGCGGTGCCACCGCCGGCGAGGAGTACGCGCATCAGGAGAAACCTATCGGGGAGGGCGGGTCAGCGCGTGCCCGGCGCCGACAGCCCGGCCGAGCGGTTGCGCCGACGCGCCGCCAGGGCCGCGGCCGCCTCCGGCTCGCGACGGGCGAAGCCGACCAGGAGCCCCAGCGCGACCAGGGACGGCAGCAGGGCGGACCCGCCGTAGGAGACCAGCGGGAGCGGGATGCCGATGACCGGCATCACGGCCAGCACCATGCCGACGTTGATGATCATCTGGCCGAGCAGCCACACCACGATGCCGAAGGACATGTAGCGCACGAACGGCTCGGCGGTGCGCGAGGCGATGCGGATCGCCGCGAACGCGATCGTGAAGAACAGCCCGATCACCAGCAGCGTGCCGACCAGGCCGAGCTCCTCGCCGAGCACGGCGAAGATGAAGTCGTTGTGGGCCTCGGGCAGGCCGCCCCACTTCTGCGTGGAGGCGCCGATGCCCTGGCCGAACCACCCGCCCGTGGAGAGCGCGTAGAGCCCGTGCGCCGGCTGCCACCCGGTGTCGAGGTAGTCCTTGAACGGGTCGGAGAAGTTGGTGATCCGCTGGAGGCGCTCGGCGTCCATCGCCGCCAGGAACATCACCGCGACGCCGATGATCGAGATGCTCAGCACGAAGAAGCGCGGCGGGGCGCCGACCACCCAGAGCATCCCCAGCAGGATCGCGAAGAGCACCAGCGCGGTGCCGAGGTCGCGACCGAGGATGACCAGGCCGGTGGCCAGGAGCATGCCCGGCACGACCGGGATCATGATCTCGTGCACGCTGCCCAGCCGGCGCTCCTTGCGGGCGTAGATGTTGGCGGCCCACAGCACCAGGCCGAGCTTGGCGACCTCGGAGGGCTGGATCGCGAGGGGGCCGACGGCCAGCCAGTTCTGGTTGCCGTTGCGCTCGACGCCGAGGAACGCGGTCAGCAGCAGCAGGGTCAGCGACAGGAGGTAGGCCGGCCAGGCCAGCCGGCGGATCCAGGCGTGCGACATGCGCGAGGCGATGAAGGCGCACGGCAGGCCGAGGAGCACCCACATCAGCTGGCGCTTCACGATCGCGTAGGAGTCGCCGTAGTACTTGTAGGCGTCGACGCTCGAGGAGCTCAGCACCATGATCAGGCCGATGGTGAGCAGCAGCGTGGAGGCGCCGAGCAGCAGGTAGTAGGACGACAGGGGGCGGTCGAGCGCCTCGCGCAGGGCGTGGAGGCCGCGCAGCCCGGGCAGCCCGGAGCGTCCCGGCACGCGCGCCATGAGCCGGGTCGGCGTCTCGGCGTCGCCGGTGGCGTCTGCCGTGGAGCCGGTGGACTGGGGAGCCGGGCCAGGCGACAGGGTGGTCATCGCGGCCGCTCCCTCCTCCCGGCTCAGCTGCCGGGACCCTCGATCCGACGGTGGACCGCGGCGGCGAAGGCGTCACCACGGGCGCCGTAGTTGGCGAACATGTCCATGGAGGCACATCCCGGCGCCAGCAGCACGGTGTCGCCCTCGCGGGCGAGCCGGGCAGCCGCGTCGACGACGCGCTCCATCGGGTCCCCAGTCTCCCCGTCGCCGATCTCGATGACGGGCACATCGGGCGCGTGTCGCGAAAGGGCGTCGGCGACCACGTGGCGGTCGGCGCCGAGCAGCACGACGCCCCGGAGCCGACCCCGGACGGCCTGCACGAGGTCGTCGAAGCGCGCCCCCTTGGCCAGGCCGCCGGCGATCCACACCACCCGGTCGTAGGCCTGCAGCGACGACTGGGCGGCGTGCGGGTTGGTGGCCTTGGAGTCGTCGACCCAGGTCACTCCCCCGTGCTCGGCGACGTGGGCGATGCGGTGGCCGTCGGGCCGGAAGGCGCGCAGCCCCTCGCGCACGGCGGCCTGCGAGACGCCGTGGGACCGGGCCAGCGCGGCGGCCGCCAGGGCGTTGGCGACGAAGTGCGGCGCCGGGGACGCGAGGTCGGCGATGCGTGCACAGCTCGGCGGCGCTGGTGGACCGCTCCTCGATGAAGGCACGGTCGGCGAGGATGTCCTCGACGACGCCGACCATGCCGACCGCAGGGCATGCCGAGGGTGAAGCCGATCGCCCGGGCGCCCTCGACGACGTCGGCCTCGGCCACCAGCCGCTCGGTCGCCGGGTCCGCGACGTTGTAGACGCAGGCGCGGCTGGACGCGCTCGTAGATCCGGCCCTTGTCGGCGGCGTAGTCGGCCATCGCCGCCGGCGTCGTACCAGTCGAGGTGGTCCTCGGCGACGTTGAGCACGGCGGCCGACTCCGCGCTCATCGAGTGCGTGTAGTGGAGCTGGAAGCTGGAGAGCTCGACGGCGAGGACGTCGTACGGCTCGGGGTCCATCACCGCCTCGACGATCGGGCGCCCGACGTTGCCGACCGCACGCGCTGCGCAGCCCGGCGGCGCGCAGGATCGAGTCGAGCATCTGCACGGTCGTGGTCTTGCCGTTGGTGCCGGTGACGGCCAGCCACGGCGTGGCCCGCCCTGACTCGTCCGGGTCGCGCAGGCGCCAGGCCAGCTCGACCTCGCCCCAGACGGGGACGCCGCGGGCGGCGGCCTGGGCGAGCAGCGGCGCGTCGGGGCGCCAGCCGGGCGAGGTGACGACGAGGTCGACGTCGTCGGGCAGCGTGGCCGTGGCCCCGGGCTCGAGGCGGATGGTCGCCGCCGAGGGTCTCGAGCAGGCTCGGCCTTCTCCGCCTTCTCGTCGCTGGCTCGCCTCGTCGAGGGCGGTGACGCCCGCGCCGAGGAAGAGCAGGTTGTCGGCGGCGGCGAAGCCGGAGACGCCGAAGCCGGCGACACGACGGCGCCGCACGCCGTCCCAGGGCGGTCGTGCTCGAGCCCGAGGCGATCGTCGAGGATCGCGTCGGAGGCGGATCGTCTGGGGTGATTCATCCGATCCCGGCGACCCATTCGGCGTAGAAGATGCCCAGGCCGGTGGCCACGCACAGGCCGGTGATGATCCAGAAGCGGATCACGATGGTGACCTGCTCCCAGCCGAGCATCTCGAAGTGGTGGTGCAGCGGCGTCATCCGGAACACCCGGTGGCCCGGCTGGACCCGGAAGACCGACCGGAACGGCCCCGCTGGCCCGGCTCACCTTGAACACCGACACCTGGATCATCACCGAGAGGGTGACGGCGACGAACAGCCCGCCGATGATGACGAGGAGCAGCTCGGTGCGGGTCATGATGGCGAAGCCGGCCATGGCGCCACCGAGCGCGAGGGAGCCGGTGTCGCCCATGAAGATCTGGGCGGGCGAGGCGTTCCACCACAGGAAGCCGAAGCAGGCGCCGGTGATCGCGGCGGCGATCACGGCGAGGTCGAGCGGGTCGCGCACCTCGTAGCACTTCGGCCCGGCCTCGATGGCGCAGGACTGGGAGTTCTGCCAGATGTTGACCAGCGTGTAGGCCGCGAAGACCAGGATGCTGCACCCGGTCGCCAGGCCGTCGAGGCCGTCGGTGAGGTTGACGGCGTTGCTGAAGCCGGTGACGAAGAACCAGATGAGGACGATCACCACGACGGTCGGCAGCGCGAACGCGCTCGTAGTCGCGGATGAAGGAGATGTGGTGGGAGGCCGGGCGTCTGGCCGCGGTCGTCGGCCAGCCCGGGCGACAGCGCCAGGATGCCGAAGGCGACGGCGATGACGGTCTGCCCGATCATCTTGGCGCGGCTGCGCAGTCCGAGGTTGCGCTGCCGGCTGATCTTGATGAAGTCGTCGAGGAACCCGACGGTGCCGAGCCCGACGAAGAGGAAGAGCAGCAGCATCGCGGAGGCCGAGGGCATCTGCAGGGTGATCAGCTTGGCCGCGAAGTAGCCGACCACGGTGGCGAGGATGATGACGAGGCCGCCCATGGTGGGGGTGCCGCGCTTGGTGTGGTGGGTCGTGGGCCCGTCGTCGCGGATCTCCTGGCCGTAGCCACGGCGCGCGAGCACGTTGATCGCGTAACGGGTGCCGATCAGCGAGATCAGCAGGGAGAGCCCGCCACCGAGCAGGATCGCTCTCATGCGTGCTGCTCCCTTCGGTGCCACCCGGGTCGGGGGCCAACAGTCCTTCGACGACGACTTCGAGCGCCGCACCTCGCGATGCCTTCACCAGGACGACGTCGGCAGCCGAGACATTCTCCCGCAACCAGGCCAGTGCCTCGTCACGCCCCGCCGTGATGATCGCCTCACCGCGCCAGCTGCTCCGACGCGGCGGCCATGTGGGCGGCCATCTCGCCGACGGTGACCAGCACGTCGACGCCGGCGGCCAGCGGCGAAGTCCCCGACGCGGCGGTGGGCCCGCTCGGCTCCGTCGCCGAGCTCGAGCATCTCGCCGAGCACGGCGACGGTACGACGCCCGGAGCTGCGGCCGATGACCTGCAGCGACGTCCAGCGCGGCCTCCATCGACTCCGGGTTGGCGTTGTAGGCGTCGTTGACGACCACGGCCCCGTCGGCGCGCTCGCTGAGCTCCATCCGCCAGCGCGATGGCGGACTGCGCGTCGGTCGAGCGCGTCGGCGACCGTGTCGAGGTCGACGCCCGGCCGCCAGCGCCATCGCGGCGGCGGCGCAGCGGCGTTCGCGCCCTGGTGCAGGCGCCGAGCTGCGCGAGGTGCACGGTGGCCCCGCTGCCCCGCAGTGGGTCAGGTCGAAGGACGGCCGCCCGAGGTCGTCGCTGACCAGGTCGCTGACGGCGACGTCGGCGGGCGGCGGCGCCGAAGGTCGACGCACCTGCGCGACGGTGCGCTCCGCCATCGCCGCGACGAGCGGGTCGTCGGCGTTGAGCACCGCGGTCCCGTCGGGCGGGCAGCGCCTCGACGATCTCGCCCTTGGCCTGCGCGATGGCCTCGCGGCTGCCGAACTCCCCGATGTGGGCGGTGCCGACGTTGAGCACGGCGGCGACCGTGGGCGGCGCGATGCGTGCAGAGGTAGGCGACGTGGCCGATGCCCCGCGCGCCCATCTCGACGACGAGGTAGCCGGGTCTCCGCGGTCGGCCCGGAGCACGGTGAGCGGCACGCCGATCTCGTTGTTGAAGTTGCCGCGGGTCGCGACCGTCGGCCCGGTCGCCCTCGAGGACGTGGGCGAGGTAGTCCTTGGTGCCGGTCTTGCCCTGGAGCCGGTGAGGGCGAGCACGGTGGTGTCCGGGCAGCCGGTCCACGACGTGGCGGGCCAGCACGCCGAGGGCCCGGACGACGTCGTCGACGACGACCGTCGGCGGCCTCGGTCGGCCGGCTGCCGAGGACGGCGGCGGCGCCGGCCGCGAGCGCCGTACCGGCGAAGTCGTGGCCGTCGACCCGCTCGCCCTCGACCGCGACGAACAGGCCGCCGGGCTCGGGGGTGCGGGTGTCGACGAAGGCGCCGCCGGTGACGGTGGCCTCGCCGTGGGCGACGCCGCCGACGACGTCGGCGATCTCGGCGAGGGTCATCTCGATCATCGGCGGGCCTGCACGATCTCCTCGGCGGCGACCACCCGGTCGTCGAAGGGGTGCACCTCGCCGTGCGATCTCCTGCCCGGTCTCGTGGCCCTTGCCGGCGATCAGCACGACGTCGCCGGGACGCGCGCGGCGTACGGCGTCGCGGATGGCCGCGCGGCGGTCGCCGATCTCGACGACCTCGGCCGCTCCCGCCGGCCGGTCCCGGCGAGCGACCGCGGCCCGGATGGCGGCGGGGTCCTCGGTGCGCGGGTTGTCGTCGGTGACGATGAGCGACGTCGGCGAGCCGGGCGGCGATCTCGCCCATGATCGGCCGCTTGCCGGGGTCGCGGTCGCCGCCGGCGCCGAGGACGACGATGACCTGCCCGTCGGTGAGCGGGCGCAGCGTGGCGAGCACGGCCTCGACGGCGTCGGGCTTGTGGGCGTAGTCGACGACCACGGACGAAGTCCTGGCCGGCGTCGACCCGCTCGAGCCGGCCCGGCACTCCCCCGCCGGCCGCGATGCCGCGCGCGACCTGGTGCGGCGTCGAGGCCGGCCAGCGCCGCGGAGGCGATGGCGGCGAGCGCGTTGGAGACGTTGAAGGCGCCGGGGACGGGCACCCCGGCGTCGACCCGGAGTCCGTCGGGGCCGACGACGGTGAAGCGTGCGCCGTCGCCGGCCAGCTCGACGTCGACGGCCCGCCAGTCGGCGTCGCGGCCCTCGCTCGAGAAGGTCTGCATCGGGATCGCCGGCGCGCTCGAGCAGCCGCCGGCCGTGCTCGTCGTCGACGTTGGTCAGGCCCGAGCCGGGCGCGCTCGGGGGTGAAGAGGGAGGCCTTGGCGGCGAAGTAGTCGTCGACGTCGGGGTGGAAGTCGAGGTGGTCGCGGCCGAGGTTGAGGAAGGTCGCGACGTCGAAGACCACGCCGTCGACCCGGCCGAGCACGAGGGCGTGGCTGGAGACCTCCATCGCGCAGGCCTCGACGCCGCTGCTCGCGCATCAGCGCGAAGAGGCCGTGCAGGTCCGGGGCCTCGGGGGTGGTGAGCGACGGTCTTGATGTCGGCGCCGGCGATGCGGGTGCCGACGGTGCCGATCGACCGCGCCGGTGATCGCCGGCCGCCTCGAGGCCCGTCCTCGAGCAGGCGGGTGGTCGTGGTCTTGCCCTGGGTGCCGGTCACGCCGATCATCGGCATGGCGCGCGGCGGGCTCGCCGTAGATCCGGGCCGCCACCCGACCGAGCACGCGCCGCGGGCTGCTCGACGACCAGCGCCGGCGGTGCCGGGCGGCAGCAGTCCGGCGCCGTCGGCGTCGGTGAGCACGCGCGACGGCTCCGGCGGCCAGGGCGCCGGTCGGCGAAGTCGGCGCCGTGCGCGCGGGCGCCCGGGAGGGCGGCGTACAGGTCGCCGGGCTGGATGCGCTGGGTGCTCAGCGAGATCCCGGTGACCGCCGACGTCGAGGTCGCCGTCGACCGCGCACGGGCGTCAGGGCGCCGAGCCAGTCGACCAGGTCGGCCAGTCGGCGTCGCGGCGGGCGTCGGGGGTCGCCCGGGAGCCGGTCTGGGGATCGCCTGCCACCAGCGGAGGGTATCGCTGCCCGGTCACCACTCGACGGGGAGGCGCGAGGGCTTGCCGCCGGTCGGCGGGACGCCGGTAGCGGCTCAGGGCGTAGCCCATGATCCGGGAGAACGCGGGGCCGGCGATCGAGCCGCCACCGCCGTCGACCTGCGGCGCGTGGACCACGACGTAGACGGTGAAGCGGGGGTCGTCGGCCGGCGCGAAGCCGCCGAAGGAGACCGTCGTGGAGCCGTCGTAGCAGCCGCACGTCGGCGTCGACGCGCTGGGCGGTGCCGGTCTTGCCGGCGACGAGGTAGCCGGGGACCTGGCGCCCGCGGCGCGACGCCGGCGTCCTCGTCGACGACCCGCTCCATCATCCGGGCGGTCTGCCGGGCGGCCTGCTCGCTGACGACCCGCGTAGCCTCGGTCGCTGCGTCGGTGCCGACCACGGTGCCGTCGTCGGTGGTGGCGCGAGCCCTGGATGATGCTCGGCGAGATGCGGACGCCGCCGTTGGCGATCGTGTTGACGGCCGCGGCCATCTGGACCGCGTTGACCGAGACGCGACTGGCCGAAGGCGACGCGGTCCTTGGTCTGGGAGGTCATCACGTCGCCGTCGGTCAGGATGCCCGGGCGACTCGCCGCGCACGCCGATGTCGGTGCGCTGGCCGAGGCCGAAGGTCGTGCAGGTAGCCGACGAGCTCGAGCGGCGTGAACGCGTCGGCGGCGAGCACGGTGCCGATGTTGGACGACTTGGCGATGATGCCGGCCAGCGTGAGCTTGATGTTGCCGTGGTCGAACCAGTCGCCGATGACGCGGTCCTGGCGCGCGCAGCGACGGCGGGACCCGGAGCTTCGTGCCGCGGCGTCACCTTGCCGGCGTCGATCAGCGCGGCGGCGGTGAGCACCTTCTCCACCGAGCCCGGCTCGTAGGCGTCGCTGAGCGCGCGGGAGCCGAGGTCGTCCTTGTCGGCCTCCAGCGGGTCGTTGGCGTCGAAGGTCGGGGCGTCGGCCAGCGCCAGCAGCTCGCCGGTGCGGGAGTCCATGACGAGCGCGACGCCGCTCTGCGCGCTGGTACTGCTGCAGGGTCTGGGCCAGGACCCGCTGGGTGAACCACTGCAGGTCGAGGTCGATCGTGGTGCGTCAGCGGCGTCGCCGTTGCTGGCCGGCGACGACGCGTGTTCTCGCCCAGCGGGATCCGGTTGCCGCCGCCGACCTGGTAGCGCGCCGTGCCGTCGGTGCCGGCCAGCTGCTGCGTCGAAGGTGCGCTCGAAGCCGCCGAGCGGCTCGTCGGTGCCCATGAAGCCGAGCAGGTTGGCGGCCACGTCGTCGGCCGGGTAGTCGCGGATCGGGTCGTCGCGCAGTGGTGATGCCCTGGTAGCCGGCCTCGGCCAGCTCGGCCGAGCACGTCGGTGGCCAGCGTGCTGGGCACGCGGCGGGCGACGTACTCGAAGCGGCTGCCCTCCTCGCGCCGCGCAGGCGCGCAGGGTGCGTGAAGTAGTCGACGTCGAGGCCGCTGCGGAGAGCAGCGTGCGCGATGGCCGGGGCGTCGTCGGCGGTCATCACCGGGTCGGCGACCACCATCTTGCCCTGGATCGAGTCGGCCAGCGGCAGCCCGTTGCGGTCGAGGATGTCGCCGCGCTCGGCGGGCAGGATCACCTCCTGCACGACCCTCGGCGGCCGCCATGGCGGCGTACGACTTGGGGTCGATGCCCTGCAGCTGCACGAGCCGGGCGCCGAAGAACGAGAGCACCATCGCGATCACGACCAGGCCCGAACCGCAGCCGGAGCTGCGGCGACCCCGCGGCGCGGCGGTCCGGCGGGCGGTCCGGTCGCGGTCCGGTGCGGGCACTCCGTCTCCGTCCTGGTGGTCAACGTGGCTCCGTCCGCGTGGGACTGGTGCGACTGGTGGGGTCGCTGCCGTTTCTACGGGCGCGACCGGGGTCGGCCGTCAGGCCGCGCCGTCAGCGGCGGCTGCGGTTCTTCTTGCCTGGCGTCCGTCGTGCCGTCGGCGTTGCCCGCAGCTGGCCGCGGTTGCCTCGTCCTCCGCCGTCGCCTCCGGTGGCCGGCGACGGCTCGGCCGCAGGACCTCGACGATCGTCGGGCGCGGGCGCGAGGATCTCCGGCTTGACCGGCGGCGGGCGGGCTGAGGTTGAGACGGTCCTCCGGCAGCGGCCGGCACCTTCTCGCCCGCGACGCGCTGCCGTCGAGCGTCAGGAAGGTCGGCGCCGCCGGCACGACCATGCCCATCTGCCTGCGCCTGCGGTCGCGACCCGCTGCGGGTTGCGCAGGTCCTCGAGCTCCATCTGCAGCGTCTGCTCGCGCGCGGCGAGGTTGGTGGCCTGCTCCTCGAGCGACGGTCGCCGCGAAGGACGCCTGCTGCATCGAGGTGTTGAAGAGCAGCAGCCCGACGACGCCGCCGACGAGCACCAGGCTCACCAGGGTCACGAAGGGCACCTTCGGGGCCCGGGTGCGGGCGCGCGGGACGACGGAGAGGCGGGCCTTCTCGACGGCCGCGCTGGCGATGCGCGGGACGCGGCTGCGGACCTGGACGGCGGGACTGCTCATCGGCTGACTCCTCGGCTGGGCCGGGTCGGGGGAGGAAGGGGCGGACTCGTTCGATGGCGCGCAGCCGCACCGAGGCGGCGCGCGGGTTCTGCTCGATCTCGTGCTCGTCGGCCTGACCTCGGCACCGCGGGTGACGAGCCGGAACGCCGGCTCGCTGCCCTCGGGCACGAACGGCAGGTCCTCGGGCACGTCGAGGCGGGTCGCGGCGGTGAAGGCGCGCTTGACCAGCCGGTCCTCGAGCGAGTGGTAGGACTCGACGACGACGCGGCCGCCGACGCCGATCACGTCGATGGCCGCGGGCATCGCGCGCCGGAGCACGGCCAGCTCGTCGTTGACCTCCATCCGCAGCGCCTGGAAGGTGCGCTTGGCGGGGTGTCCCCCGGTACGCCGCGCCGGCGCCGGGATCTCGGCGTAGAGCAGCTCGACCAGCCGGGCGCTGGTGGTGAAGGGCTCGACCTCGCGCTGCGCGCACGACGGCGCGGGCGATCTTGCGGGCGAACTTCTCCTCGCCGTACTCCCGGAGCACGCGGGTCAGCTCGGCCGACGGAGTAGGTGTTGAGCACGTCGGCGGCGGTGATGCCGGTGGTGCCGTCCATCCGCATGTCGAGCGGGGCGTCCGCGGCGTAGGCGAAGCCGCGCTCGCGGACGTCGAGCTGCATCGAGGAGACGCCGAGGTCGAAGAGGACCGCGTCGACGTGGCTCGAGGCCCTGGTCGGCGACGACCTCGGCGATCTCGTCGTAGACCGCGTGCACGCCGATGAACCGGTCGCCGAAGGGCCGCAGCCGCTCGCCGGCCAGCTCGAGCGCCGCGGTGTCGCGGTCGATGCCGATGACCCGGGCCCGGGCGCAGCTGCTGGAGGACGGCCTCGGTGTGTCCGCCGAGGCCGAGGGTGCAGTCGACGAGGACGGCGCCCTCGTGGTCCAGCGCAGGCGCCAGGAGAGCGACGACCCGGTCGAGGAGGACCGGGGCGTGGCTGGGGGTCGTCATCGATCAGCGCCTACCGGCCCAGGTGCGATGAGGAGGACGAGCGCGGCGGCGAGTCCGCGCCGACGTGGCGGCGGAGAAGGCCATCACGGTCACGCGTCGCGAGCCTGCTCGCGCACGCGCGGCGGCCGGCCGGCGACGGACTGCCCCGCGTGACTGCGGTGCTGCTCATGATCTCGACCCCACTGACGCGTTGATGGTGCTGACGGGTGGTGCTGATGCTGACGGTGCTGCGTGCCGCTGATCCGGGCCGCCGCGACCAGGTCCCTGCCCGCTCCCCCAGGGAAGTGCCGTCTGGCACCGGGGAAGGTGCCTCAGAAGGCGAGGGGAGCGGGCACGAGACCGGGTGCTGCGGACTGCCGGTCAGCTGTTGAGTTGTGTGGTGCTGCGGTGGTGCGGTGCTCAGATGCCGGGGAAGACCTCGTCGCTGAGCTCGGAGAACTTCTGCTCCTGCTCCTCCGAGTAGGTCGTCCACGCCGCCGGGTCCCAGATCTCGATGCGGTTCATCGAGCCGATGACGACGACGTCCTTGGTGAGCGAGGCGTACTCACGCAGGGATCCCGGGATGGAGATGCGGCCCTGCTTGTCCGGGACCTCCTGCGAGGCGGCCGCGAACAGCATGCGGACGTAGTCACGAGTGCCCTTGTTGGTCACCGGCGCCTCGCGGAGCCGGTCGGTCAGACGGCCGAAGTCGTCCATCGACCAGACCGTCAGACAGCGCTCCTGCCCTCTGGTCACCACGAGTCCCTCCGTCAGCTGGTCCCTGAACTTCGCCGGGAGGAAGAGCCGGCCCTTCTCGTCGAGCTTGGGCGTGTAGGTGCCGAAGAACATCCGGCACCTCCCCGCTCGATGTGACGACCCTGTCCCCCACTTCGCACCACTTTACTCCACATCGCTCCACCGTCAACCATTCCACGCGTGTTTCGCCGCCCGGATGGCGCGTTCCTCCACGCGACGTCCCGCAGGTGGCCCTGGGCCGACCGTCGGCGTCCGCGCGCGGCGTACGACCTCGAAACCGCAGGTCAGCGGCCTGTCAGCCGGCGGGGCGTCGGGGTGCTCGGTGGAGCGCCGGTGGGGAGGAAAGGGGCTGCCCGGGGGCCGGTGGTGGAGGAAAGTGGTGCGAAAGGTGGGGAATCCCGCTCCGGTCTCCGCTCTCGGCGTCAGGGCGCCGGTATGTTGCGCGCACGTCATACGGTGGGGAGGACGTGGGGCCGGCGTCGTGCTGGTCCCCTCCTCGGTCAGGGAGTGGGGAACAGCACGTGAGTACGTCGATCCAGGACGGCACCGGCAACGGGGCCCACGGCGGAGGCTCCGACCTCGACACGCTGGCACGCGTCGTCGGCCGGGTCCGCGCCAACATCGAGCGCGTCATCGAGGGCAAGCCGGACGTGGTCAACGGCGGCGCTCGTCGTGCTGCTGGCGGAGGGTCACCTCCTCATCGAGGACGTCCCCGGCGTCGGCAAGACCCAGCTGAGCCAAGGCCCTGGCCCGCAGCATCGACTCGACGGTGCGACGCATCCAGTTCACCCCCGACCTGCTGCCCTCCGACGTCACCGGCGTCTCGGTCTTCAACCAGGACACCCGCGAGTTCGAGTTCCGCCCCGGTGGCGTCTTCGCCAACATCGTGGTCGGCGACGAGATCAACCGGGCCTCCCCCAAGACGCAGTCCGCGCTGCTGGAGGCCATGGAGGAGCGCCAGGTCACCGTCGACAACACGACGTACATGCTCGAGAAGCCGTTCATGGTCATCGCGACCCAGAACCCGATCGAGATGGAGGGCACCTACGCCCTCCCCGAGGCGCAGCGCGACCGCTTCATGGCGCGGGTGTCGGTGGGCTACCCCGTCGAGGCGGCCGAGATGGCGATGCTCGGCTCGCACACCACGACCAACCCGCTCGACGACCTCGAGGCGGTGACCGACGCCGGCGAGATCCGCAAGCTCATCGAGATCGTCGGGCAGGGTGCACGTCGCCCCCGCCGTCCAGCGGTACGCCGTCGCGCTCGTCCACGGCCACCCGCACCTCGACCGAGCTGCACCTCGGCGCCTCGCCCCGGGCGACCCTGCACCTCGTCCGCGCGGCCAAGGCGGCCGCCGCGATGCGCGGTCGCGACTACGTGCTCCCCGACGACGTCCACGGGCTGGCCCGCCCGGTGCTGGCGCACCGGCTGCTGCCCAGCGTCGAGGCGGCGATGGGCGGCCGCTCCAGCGGCTCGATCCTGGACGCGATCGTGACCGGCGTGCCCGTCCCCGAGCCGGACCGTGCGTGAGGCGCTCGCCGGACTGACCGTCCGCGGACGGGCCTTCCTGGCTGCCGGCGTCACGACGATCGTCTGCTCGATGATCGTCGGGCAGCCGGCCCTGGTCCGCGTCGGCGTGCTCGTCACCGCGCTCCCCCTGCTGACCGCGCTGTGGATCGGACGGTCGCGCTACCGGCTCGCCCTGGTCCGCACCGTCTCCCCCCAGCTGGTCGCCGCCGGCCAGTCGTCGCGCGTCCAGCTCACCCTCACCAACGAGGCCCGCACGCCCACGGGCGTGCTGCTGCTGGAGGACCACCTCCCCTACG
Source organism: uncultured Actinomycetota bacterium (assembly GCA_963776975.1). Classification (GTDB taxonomy): domain Bacteria; phylum Actinomycetota; class Actinomycetes; order Propionibacteriales; family Nocardioidaceae; genus Nocardioides. The sequence continues at coordinate 80,384 of CAVZOU010000010.1, forward strand.
TCCTCGGTACCCGACCCCGGTTCGTGCTCGAGGGCATCGGCCACGGCTGGCGACGGCACGTGGCCTACACGGTGCGCTCCGACGTGCGGGGCCACTTCGAGATCGGACCGATGACGGTGCGGGTCACCGACCCCTTCGGCCTCATCGAGCTCGGGCGTGCCTTCCACACCACGGCGTCGCTCACCGTCACCCCGCGCACGGTCCCGCTCCCGGGCATCCTGCTCGGGGGCGCGTGGACCGGCTCGGGCGACAACCGGCCGCGCTCCTTCGCGACCGGCAGCGCCGAGGACGTCACCGTCCGCGAGTACCGCCGCGGCGACGACCTGCGCCGCGTGCACTGGCGCAGCTCGGCCCGGGTGGGCGAGCTGATGGTCCGCCGCGAGGAGCAGCCCTGGCAGTCGCGGGCCACCGTCTTCCTCGACAACCGGCTGATCTCGCACCGCGGGCAGGGCGTCGCGTCGTCGCTGGAGGCCGCGGTCTCCGCCGCCGCGTCCGTCGCGGTCCACCTCGCGCAGCGCGGGTACGCCGTACGCCTCGTCACCGCCTCGGGCGAGGAGCCGGGCACCGCCTGGCACTCACGCAGCGCGGCGGTCAACACCGCTCCCCTGCTGGAGGCGCTCGCGGTCGTGCAGATCGAGCACTCGCCCCACGGCTCGACACCGGCTGGCTGGCCGAGGCCGGCCAGGGCGGGCTGCTGGTCGCCGTGCTCGGGGCAGGTCAGCGACGCCGACGCGCCGTTCCTCAAGCGGATGCAGCACCACGCCAGCACGACGGCCGCGATCGCCCTCGACGTCGACGCAGTGGGCCCCGCACCTCGCCGCCGTCGGCGACGGGCAGCACCGCCGACGGCGCTCGCCGCCCGCGGCTGGCGGGCCGTCACCCTGCGCCGCGCGACCACCTCGAGGTGGTCTGGCAGGAGCTCGGACGCCTCGGCAAGCCGGGAGCGGGTGGGCGCATGACGCACCGCACCCGCCTCGGCCCCGCCCTGCTCCTCGCCGGGCTCGCGGCCGGCACGTCGTGGTTCACCCTGCTGTCGTGGCGCATCCTCACCTCCGACGCCGCCTCGGTCACGATGCCGCTGTTCCTCCTCGCCATCGCGATCGCCGTCGGCGGGGCCACCGCGCGGTGGATGCGCGTCCCCGCGGCCGTCGTGGTCCTCGGCCAGGTCGTCGTCTCGGCCCTGTGGCTGCTCTTCGTCGTGACCGGGTCGATGCTGCCCACCGGCGCCACCATCGGCGCGTTCGCGGACGCCTTCTCGGCGGGCCTCGAGTCCGCCCGGCTCTACGAGGCACCGGTGCCGCCCAACGTGCCGCCCGTGCACGCCCTGCTGCTGGTCGGCGGAGCCCTCACCCTGCTGGCCACCGACCTCTTCGCCTGCACCCTCCGGCGGGTGCCGCTGGCCGGACTGGTGCTGCTGACGGCGTACTCCGTGCCGGTGTCGGTCACCGGCGAGGGCACCTCGTGGTGGACCTTCGTCGCTGGTCGCCGCCGGCTTCCTCGGCGATGATGTTCATCGCCCACGAGGAGCAGGTGACCCGCTGGGGCCGCGAGGTCGACGGAGGAGGACGCCGACCCGGCCGGGCTTCGGCGTGCGCACCGGGGCCGTCCGCGGGTCCGCCCTCGCCATCGGCGCCAGCGCGACCGCGATGGCGCTCGCGCTGCCGGTGCTGATCCCCACCCTCGACGTCGCGCTCTTCGACGGACAGGGCCCGGGCAAGCGCGAGATCGAGGTCGCCGACCCGATGGTGGACCTGCGCCGCGACCTCGTGCGCGGGGAGGACGTGCCGCTGCTCTCGGTCACGCACCGCCGGCGAGCGGCCGACCTACCTCCGGCGCGACGGTGCTCACCCGCTTCAACGGCGACACGTGGACACCGGGAGACCGCGACATCCCCGAGACCCAGGTCGCGCAGGGCGAGATGCCCGCCCTCGACGGCGTGGACCCGTCCGTGCCGCGCCAGGAGTCGACGTACCGCGTGCGCGTCGACCGCGACTACGGGGACACGCTGGCTGCCCACCACGCGCACACCTCACGGACATCCAGGCGACCGGCGACTGGCGCTACGACACCTCGACGATGGACTTCATCAGCGCCGACGACGAGGTGACGACGGCCGGCAAGTCCTACGACTTCACGGCCGTCTCGCTCGACCTCGACGCCGCGGCGATGGACCGGGCCGTGTCGGGTGCCGCCGACGTGCGGGCCGGCTACCTCGAGGTGCCGCCCAGCGTCTCCAGCGACGTGCGCACGCTCGCGGCCGCCGTCACCGGCGACGCCCCGACCCGCTTCCGCAAGGCGCGGGCGCTCCAGCAGTGGTTCCGCGAGGACGGCGGCTTCTCCTACGACCTCGACGCGGTCGAGGACGCGGAGGACGGCAACCTCGACTCCTTCCTCGACGCGGAGTCGGGCCGGGTGGGCTACTGCGAGCAGTTCGCCGCCTCGATGGCGATCATGGCCCGCATCATCGGGATCCCGGCGCGCGTGGCGGTCGGCTTGCTGGAGCCACAGCCGGCCGGCGCCGACACGTGGGAGTTCTCCTCGCACGACCAGCACGCCTGGCCCGAGCTCTACTTCCCGGGCTCCGGCTGGGTGCGGTTCGAGCCCACGCCCGGGGGCCCGACGGCCGGGCCGAGACGGTGCCCGCCTACACCCGCGGCGAGCTGGCCCGACCATCGAGGAGCCGTCGGCCTCGCCCAGCGCCACCCGCACGTCGGAGGCGCTGCCGGAGCGCGGCCAGACCCCGGAGGCCGACGCCGCCGACGCGACGGGCGACGAGGGCGCCTCGGTCCCGTGGCTGGCGATCGTGCTGGCGCTCCTCGCCCTGCTGCTCGTCGCCCTCGTGGTGCTCCTGCCCGGCGATCGTGCGGCGCCAGCGACGCGAACGCCGCCTCACGGGCGGCATCGAGGAGGCCTGGCAGGAGCTGCGCGACCTGCGCCATCGACCTGGGCCACGGCTGGCCCGGAGGTCGGTCCCCGCGCGCCGTCGGCACCTGGCTCGGCGAGCGCTTCGGCGCTCCCGGGGTCGAGACGGAGCGCTCGGACCGCCCGCGGCGGGGCAAGGACCTGGCGCCCGAGGGCGCCGCTGCGCTCGACCGGCTGGTGCTCGAGCTCGAGCGGACCCGCTATGCCCGCTCGTCGACGCCGGGTGACTCCCACGTGCGTGCCGCCGACGTGCGCGGCTGTCGAGGAGGCCCTCGTGGCCGGGGTCGCGCCCCGGGTCGCCCGCCGGGCCCGCCGGTGGCCCCGGTCGCTGCGCCCCGCCCCGCACCGGCCGGCCACCGAGGTCGTCACCCGGGCGCCCGCGGAGGAGCGCGAGCTCGCCGACCACCCGGGCTGACGCGGCGGGGCCGTCGCGTCAGCTGACGGACGATGCACTTCCACGCAGGTGGGCGGGACTCCGGACAGCAGGAGCCTCGCCCGCCCGCACTTCCGCGCAGGTGCATGAAAGTGCGGAGATCACGGACGTACGTCGGTCCCGCGCCTGCGGACGTCATGGGACCCGGTTGTCCGGACGACCAGAGTCTCATGACGTGGTGCGAAGACCAGTCCAGCGGTGGCGGGCTCGCGTGGGTCAGAAGGGGCCGTTGTCGCGGCGCCGGCGCCAGCGCTCGTCCATGCGCTCCATGAACGAGCCGGAGGCCTTGGCGCGGCGGTTGCGCTGGAAGCGCGGCGACTTGCCGGCCTTGCCGCCGTCGACGACACCGAAGCCGTCGTGGCGGGTGTCACGCATGTGCGGGCCGGAGCTGGCGGGGTGGCGCAGGGCGGTCACGACCACGACGGCCGCGGCCAGCATCACCAGGAAGCCCACGATGCCGAGGATGGTCTGGCTGGAAGATGACACCGCCGGTGAGCAGGGCCATGCCGGCGACGAAGACGACGCCCGGCGGCGATCGCGCGACGGCGAGCGGCTCGCTGCATCGCGGTGCCGCGCAGGGTGGAGGCCAGCTTGGGGTCCTCCTCGACGAGCGCGCGCTCCATCTGCTCGAGCAGTCGCAGCTCTTCCTCGGACAGCGGCACGATTACCTCCTCCACCAGACACATCGTGTGCCAGCCGTGTGTCACAAGTCTAGGCACCCGTGGGCAACGAGGTAGCGGCTCTCGAAATTCACCCGCTTCGGGTGCCGGTCGCAGCAGGCTCGCCGGGCCGCACGGCCGCCGCCCCGAACCGGCGGGTGGCCCGGTCGACCGCCCGATCGGCGTCCGCCCAGCCGTGCTCCGGCTCCCCCAGCACCAGCTGTCGGTGCACGCTCGCGCGCGGGACCAGACCCTCCACGCCGCACCCCCACGAGCCGGAGCCGGGCGCGCTGGAGGCCGAGCGCGTCGTAGAGGCGGGTCGCGATGCGGTAGACGTCGACGGTCACGTCGGTGGCCTCGGGCAGGGTGCGCGAGCGGGTGATGGTGGTGAAGTCGGCGAACCGGATCCGGATGGTGACGGTGCGACCGGCCACGCCGGCGGTGCGCATCCGGCCGGTGACCCGGTGCGAGAGCCGGAGCAGCTCGCGGACGATCACCTCGCGGTCGTCGGTGTCGCGGGCGAAGGTCTCGTCGGCCCCCATCGACCGCTCCGGCTCCAACGGACCCGCGCCGGGGTGATCGCGCGCCGGTCGGTGCCCCAGGCGAGGTCGTGGAGCTGGCTGCCGAGGTGGTGCGCCGACCGCGCGCTGGAGGGTGCGCACCGGGGTGTGGGCGACGTCGCCGACCGTGACCAGCCCGAGCCGGTGCAGCATCGCCCGGGTCTTCTCCCCCACTCCCCACAGCTCCCCCACGTCGAGCGGGTGCAGGAAGGCCGTGACCCGCGGCGGGCGGCACCACCACGACGCCGTCGGGCTTGGCCCGGCGGCTGGCCAGCTTGGCCACCGACACCGAGGCCGCCACCCCGACCGAGCAGGTGATGCCCTGCTCGTCGTGGATCACGGCGCGCAGGTGCTCGGCGATCGTCGCGCGGCGACCCCAGTCGCCGGGTGGAGCCGCGGACGTCGAGGAAGGCCTCGTCGAGCGAGACCACCTCGACCAGCGGGGTGACCCGGCGGAAGTTCTCCAGCACCGAGGCCGAGACCGCGCTGAACGTCTCGAAGTCGGGCGCGATCACCACGGCCTGCGGGCACAGCCGCCGGGCGCGCGTCATCGGCAGCGCCGAGCGGACGCCGTACTGCCGGGCGAGGTAGTTGGCCGAGAGCACCACCCCGCGGCTGCCGCCGCCGACGATGACCGGCACGTCGGCCAGGTCGGGTCGGTCCCGGGTCGCGACGGAGGCGTAGAACGCGTCCATGTCGACGTGCAGGATCGGGGCGCGCCACGAGGGGTCGAGCCGCTCGACGGTCGGGGCGGTCATCGCGACGCCGGCCGCCGGCGACCGGTGACCGTCGGTCAGCGGGCGGGCGAGCACGTGCAGCTGGGTCGCGAGCGGGAGGAACTCGGGACGGGTCGGCGACGGCGCTCTCGAGCTCGACCAGCGCGGCCGTGGCGCCGGGCTCGAGGTCGAGCAGCGAGCCGGGGACGAGGTCGGCGAAGACCCGGACGCCGTGGACCGTGGTGGTCGACCAGCCCGGCAGCCGCGAGCAGCGGCTCGAGCTCCTCGGCGGTGAAGCGGTGTCCGCCGCGGCCGGCGGTGGCCGCTCGGGGTCGTCGAGCAGGTCGCGGGCGGCCTGGAAGTGACCGGCCATGGCGCGGGCGACGACGGCGGCGTGCCGCTGGGCGACCAGCAGGCTGAGGTGTCCGCCGGGGCGCAGCACCGCGGCGATGGTGGCCAGCGCGGCGGCGGGGTCGTCGACGACCTCGAGCACGCCGTGGCAGAGCACCAGGTCGACCTGCCGGCCTCGACGAGGCTGGCCAGGTCGGCGAGGTCGCCCTGCTGGCCGGTGATCCGGTCGGCGACGTCGGCTCTCGCGGGCCCGCCGGTCGAGCGCAGCGAGCGCGTCGGGGCTGGGGTCGATGACCTCGACGCGGTGACCGAGCTGCGGCGAGGGGTACGGCGAAGCCGCCGGTGCCGCCGCCGATGTCGACGATGCGGGCCTGCGGCGCGTGCGTCGGTGGACCGCAGCACCTGCACGGCCGTCCACACCACGCCGGTGCGGACGGACTGGCGGCGCTCGCTGGGCTGGCGGACATGGGGGCAACCCTAGTGACGCCGGCGGGACAGCGGTGCGTCCGGCGTCATCCGGGGCTCCCCGGGCTGCGGTGCCACAGGTTTCGAGACGGGCGCTGGGCGCCCTCCTGGACCCCAGGCTTGCGCGGCAACTCCCTGGTGTCGTCACCGGCCGGCTTGATGTCGGCGTAGGGCGACATCTGGAAGCCGCTGGAGTGCACCAGCACCCGCCGGTGCTCGGGCTCGTCGGGCTCGGTCGCACCCCTCCGGGCACCCGCGCCGAGCTCGGCGCGGACCGCGGCCATCGCCGTCCTCCGCGGGTGCGCGCGCGCCGCCACACGCGCGTGCAGGGCGGGCAGCTCCCAGGCGCCGGTGGCGCGCAGGGACACCCCGCGCCGACCCGGTGCGCCGCAGCTCGCCGCGCACCACCAGCAGCCAGGAGTGGAAGACCGTGGCGGCGTAGGGGCCCTGCGCGTCCTCGAAGAACGTGCAGTCGACCGGGCCGGTGCCGTCGTCGAGGGTCAGGAAGACGACGCGGCGCCCCGACCGGATCGGCGGCGTCTGGGTGGCGACCTTGACCCCGGCGACCAGCAGCTCGGAGCGGCTGCGGCGGCTGCAGGAGGTCGCTGCTGCGGGTGATGCCGAGCGCGTCGAGGAAGTCGGCGTAGGGCGTCACGACGTGCTGGGTGACGTCGAGACCGAGGATCTCCAGCTCGGCCCGCATCCGCTCGTCGGTGGTCATCTCCGGCAGCCCGGTCGCCACCTCGCCCCGGTGCCCGGCTCGTCGCCCAGGCTCAGGGTCAGCTGCACGGACTCGACCGGGCGCGGCGCGGCCGTGGCCGCGACTGGGCGGCCGCCCTGGGCCGCCGCCCGCATCGCCCGGGTGGTCGGGGTCGGTGCTGTCGCGCTCGGCGGTCCTCGCGCGGCCTGCGTCGGCGGCGCGCACCGCTGGCGTGCGAGACCGCGCCGCGCCGGGCCAGGCCACGGCCGCGGGACGTGCGGTCGAGGACCCGGGCGTGCAGGTCGAGCTCGGCGACCTGGAGCAGCAGGTCGCGGCGGGTGAGCCGGCCCCGCGGCCGGACGTCTGCTCGCCGCCGGCGATGCGGTAGATGGCGTCGAAGCCCCGGCCAGCACCAGCCGCTCCAGCACCGGCCGGGAGACCCGGGCGCGGTGCGAAGAAGTCGGAGAGCGAGACGTAGGGGGTCGTGCAGTCCGCGCCGGTGCCGCCGCGGGCGGCGACGATGCGGACGACCTCGGCGCTCGCTGATGCCCTTGACCTCGGCCAGCGCCAGCCGGATCGCGTAGCCGTCCGTCCCCGAGGCGCTCGACGACGTAGGCGGCGCTCGGAGGCGTTGACGTCGAGGCCGAGCACCCCGACCCCGAACTGGCGGGCGTCGTCGAGGATCAGCCGCTTGGGATACATCCCCGGGTCGTGGGTGAGCACCCCGGCCAGGAAGTGCGCCGGCCAGTGGGCCTTGAGCCACGCCGACTGGTAGGTCGGCAGCGCGAAGGCCGCGGCGTGCGCCTTGCAGAAGCCGAACGACGCGAACGCCTCGAGCACCTTCCAGATCCGCTCGACCAGCGGGAGGGCGTAGCCGCGGGCCAGCGCGCGGGGGAAGAACCACACCTTGGTCTCGGCCATCCCCTCGACGTCGCCGAGCGCGCGCCGCTTCTCGTCGGCCTCGGCGTAGGAGACCCCGGCGAACTGGGCGATGATCTCGATGACCTGCTCGTGGAAGACCACCACGCCCTGGGTCTGCTCCAGGATCGGGCGCAGGTCCTCGTGGATGTAGTGGACGGTCTTCCAGCCCTGCTTGGCCTCGAGGTAGGGCGTGATCATGTCGCTCTTGACCGGTCCCGGCCGGAAGAGCGAGATGTCGGTGATGATGTCGCTCGAAGGAGTCGATGCCCGACTTGCCGACCAGCTCGCGCTGGCCGGGCGACTCGATCTGGAAGACGCCGAGGGTGCGCGCCGAGCTGATCATCGTGAAGGTCGTGTCGTCGTCGAAGGGCACCTGCGCCTCGTCGTCGAGGTCGATCTCGACGCCGTCGACGCGCGAGATCTCGGCCACCGCGTGCGCCATCGCCGACTGCATGCGGATGCCGAGCACGTCGAGCTTGAGCAGCCCGAGCGCCTCCACGTCGTCCTTGTCGAACTGGCTCATCGGGAACCCGGCGTAGGACGCCTCGACCGGCGTGCGGGACGAGCAGGGTGTCGTCGGAGAGCAGCACCCCGCACGGGTGGACGGCGATGTGCCGGGGCAGTCCGTCGAGGCGCTCGACCAGCCGGAACATCAGGTCGAGGCGCTCGCTGGCCAGGCCGCTGGCGCGCAGCTCGGGGAGGTCGCGCATCGCGGTGCGGGCGTCGCGCGCCCGGATGTGCGGGAACGCCTTGGCGATCGCGTCGACCTCGCCGGGCGGCATGCCCAGCGCGGCGCCGACGTCGCGGACGGCGTGCCGGACGCGGTAGGTGTCCATCATCGAGACGCACACGCAGCGATCGCCGCCGTAGCGCGCGAGGATCGCCTCGTAGACCTCGAGCCGTCGGGCGGACTCGACGTCGATGTCGATGTCGGGCAGCGACGCGCGCAGCGGGGACAGGAACCGCTCCATCAGCAGGCCGTGGCGGATCGGGTCGACCCCGGAGACGCCGAGGAGGTAGTTGACGAGGCTGCCCGCACCCGAGCCGCGGGCGGCCCGGCGCACCCCCATCTCGCCGATCAGGTCGGTGATGTCGGCGACGGTGAGGAAGTAGGAGGCGTAGCCGAGCCCGCGGATCAGCTCGAGCTCGTCGTCGAGGCGCTTCCAGATGCGCTGCCGGGGCGCCTGGCCGTAACGGCGGCCGATGCCGGCCTCGCAGCGGGCCCGCAGCGCGGCGTGCGCCGACTCCCCCGGCTCCCCCGCCCGGCCGAACTCGGGGAAGTGCACCTCGCCCAGTCCCGAGGTCGCTGCGCGGATCGAGGGCGCACCGGTCGGCCACCGCCCGGGTGCGGGCGAGCAGCCGGCGGGCCTCGGTGTCGCTGTCGTGGGCCAGCCCGGCCAGCCGGCACACCTCCTCGGCCACCTCGTGCATCTGCTTGCCGGACTTGAGGAAGCCCTCGGCGTTGGCCCGGTCGACGTGGCGGCGGTCGAGCGCCACCAGCCGTCGGGCGGCGTCGAGCACGTCGACGGTCGGGGCGTCGAGGCGGTCGGCGTAGCGGACCGCGTTGGAGAGGACCGTGCCCAGGCCGGCCCGGTGGGCGACACCGGCCATCCGGGCGGCGTGCGGCGAGGTGCCCGGGCCCCACCCTCCCCCACCGCTGCCGCCGCCGGGGAGCCGGTGGGACACCAGCTCGACGACGAGGTTGTCGCGGGGCACCACCTCGAGCCACGACGCCAGCGCCGCCAGTCCGAGGTCGTCGCGGCGACGGACCGCGGCGACCCCGAGCTCGGAGGTCGGGCCGAGGAGCACCATGACGTCGCCGTTGCCGAGGTGCGGGGCGAGCAGGTCGAGGGTGGCCACCGGCCGGCCCCGCTCCCCGTGGAGGTGGGTCTCGGAGACCATCCGGCAGATCGCCGCCCAGCCGGACCTGCCGCTGGCCAGGAACGTCACCCGGGGCATGCCCCCGCGGTGGGCGGGCAGGTCGCGGTGGGCGCCTCCGCGGACCGGGGCGCGCCGCGCACCGGCGGGACCGCCGGGCCCCGTCGGCCCACCGGGGCCGACGGGAGGCCGACGGGCGCGACGGCCAGGTCGACGCCGAGGATCGGCCGGATGCCTGCCCGCCGGCAGGCCTGGGCGAACTTGACCGCACCGTAGGTGCCGTCGCGGTCGGTCAGGGCGAGCGCGTCCATCTCGTGCTCCACGGCGCGCTCGACGAGGACGTGCGGGTGGGACGCGCCGTACTGCAGGGAGTAGCCGGAGGCCACGTGGAGATGGACGAACGGGTCAGGCGACACCGCTCTGCCCGGTCGTGTGGCTCACGGCTGCGGGGGCATGGGGCACCAGCCCGAGCGCCTGCTCGACCACGGCCAGGAACCGGTCGGAGTCGCGGACCAGGTCGTCGGCCTCGCGCTCGGTGACCGCCCGGGTCGACCCGGCCTCGGCCGCGGCGCGCTTGCTCGCGCCGGCGGCGAAGAACCGGGCCCACTCCTCCATCTCGGGGGCCACCTCGGCCAGCAGGACCCAGGCGTTCTTCTGGCGGCGGGCGCGGGGCGCCGGGTGGGCCCGCGCGGCCAGCAGGGCGGCGGCCGCCCGCAGGGCCGCCACGTGGGCACAGGCGTAGCGGGTGGGCACGTCGCGCGCCGAGATCGCCTCCTGGAGGGACTCCGCCGCACGGGCGAGGTAGGAGTGCGTGGTCGCCGGCAGCAGGTGCGGGTTGAGGGGGCGGGTCGTCGTGGTCGTCATCTCGTCCTCCCCTCAGTCCGCACAGCCGACGAGCTGCCAGCTGCCGTCGGTCCAGGAGAAGGACAGGTCGAAGACCCCGGACCGCTCGGAACCCGTCGCCCCGGAGCCACGGCCGGCCTCGACGCGCCACAGCTCGCGCTCGACGAGCAGGTCGGTGCCGCCGGAGCCGGTGGTCAGGGTGTCACCGGCGTCGTCCGAGCCGATCACGGCGCGGGCACCCGTGGACTGCCACCACGGGGCCGTCTCCACCCAGTGGGCCAGCACCGAGCGGACCTTCCACAGGCGTCCGTGCCAGAGGAACTGGTCGGGTCCCTCGGTCTCTCCTCGTCGCACCTCGACGGGGTCGTCGTACAGCCTCATGCGTGCCTCCTCACCGCTCGTCGACCCCGCCACCGGCCTCGGTGGCGATGGGGGTCGAGGTCACCGCCACCGAGGCCGCGTCCGAACAGATGTTCGAACAAGACCAAAGGTACACGCCCCCACCGACAGCGGGTCAAGAGGCGGACGGAGGAGCTGGGGAAAACCTCAGTGCACGCGCAGGTAGGCGCTGGTGTCCTTGCGCCAGAGGAAGAACACCAGGGCGGCGTAGAGCACCATCGAGACCGCCGAGAGGACCTCCAGCAGCACCGGCAGGTGGTTGAGCAGGCCGAGCGCCGCGACGAGCACCCCGAAGACCGCCATCAGCGTCAGGACCAGCCGCGACCAGCCGTGCCCGTCGACGAGGAACGCCGCGAGCACCACCGCGAGCAGCAGGAAGACCACGAACGAGACCACCGCCAGCGGCACGAACTTCGGCACGATGGCGCTCTCCCGCAGCGCCTCGATGCCGCCGGAGGCCAGGATCTCCTGGGCGGACGGGTTGCCCTTGGCCCACGAGAGGATCACCTCGTCGCGCTGCACCCACGTGAGCAGCGCGGTGGCGGCGCTGAGGAGCACGATGGCGACGAGCACGCGCAGGGCGTGGGCGACGGAAGCGGGCACCTGGCGACGCATCAAGACTTTTCCCCTCAGGAGTCGAACGGTGGCTAGGCTCCCCGGCATGGCGAGCGAGCATCCGTCGGTCATCGATTTTCGAGACGAGCTGACCCGGCGCGGCGGCACCGGTGACGTGGTCATCCTGCCCGATGCCGTCCACACCGCCGCACTCGCCGCCGCCGCGCTCGGCTGCGAGGTCGGTGCGATCGCCAACAGCCTGCTCTTCGACGCCGGGGGCGTCCCCGTCCTCATCCTCACCTCGGGCGCGCACCGCGTCGACGTGGCCAAGGCCGCCGCCGCCGTCGGCGTGCCCGCGCTCGACCGGGCCGCGCCCGACTTCGTCCGCCGGCACACCGGCCAGGTCATCGGCGGCGTCTCCCCCTTCGACCACCCCACGCCCGTGGGCACCTGGATCGACACCGACCTGCGCCGGTACGACGTGGTGTGGGCCGCCGCGGGCCATCCCGCCGCCGTCTTCTCCACGACCTACGACGAGCTCGTCGCCCTGACCGGGGCCACCGAGATCGAGGTCGCGTGATGGACTCCCTCTCCCTCGCCTTCACCGGCGGCTGGGCCAGCGGCATCAACGCCTACCTGGTCGTGCTGGTGCTGGGGATCACCGACCGGGTCGACGACGTGGCCGGGATCCCCGACGTGCTGGCCCGCTGGGACGTGCTGGCGGCGGCCGGCTTCATGTTCGCCATCGAGTTCGTCGCCGACAAGATCCCCTGGATCGACTCCACCTGGGACGCGATCTCCACCGCCATCAGGCCCACCGTGGGCGCCGTCATCGGCGTCCTGCTGGCCGGGGACGCCACCTCGCTCGAGACGGCCGTGCTCGGGGTCGTCGGCGGCGGCACCGCGCTCCTCTCGCACCTGGTGAAGGCCGGCGGGCGGCTCGCCGTCAACGGCTCCCCCGAGCCCGTGTCCAACACCGTGGCCAGCGTGACCGAGGACGTCACCGTGCTCGGGGTCGTGTGGCTCGCCGTCGAGCACCCGCAGCTGGCCGCGGCGATCGCCGCGCTGCTCCTCGCGGGCGGGCTGGTGATGCTGGTGGTCCTCGCCCGCTCCGTCCGGCGGGGCTGGCGGAGGTGGAAGGGCCGCGAGCCGGTCCGCCAGCACTAGGCCGCGAGACCGCTCCGCCCAGGCCCTAGGGTGCTCGCCATGGCGCGGGTGGTGGTGGTCGGTGGGGGGTTCGGCGGGCTCGCGTCGGCCGCCCGGCTGGCCAAGCTGGGCCACGACGTCACCCTCGTCGAGCAGGCGCCGACCCTCGGCGGTGCGTTGTCCACCGTCACCAGCGACGGCTTCGCGGACCACGACGGCTTCGCCTGGGACGCCGGACCCACCACGACCCTCCTCCCCGCGGTGGTCCGCGACCTGTTCCGCAAGACCGGACGCCCCCTGGAGCGGGAGCCGGGCGACGTCGACCTGGTCGCCCGCGACCTCGTGCGCGAGCACCGCTTCGAGGACGGGTCGACGCTGCGGCTGCCGGGCGGCTCGCGATCGGCGCAGCTCGCCGCCTTCGACGCGCTCGGCCCGGGGCTCGGCGAGCAGTGGGTCGGGTACGTCGCGTCGTACTCCGACACCTGGGACCTGCTGCGCCGCGACTACCTCGAGCGACCGTGGGACCCGACGCTCGCGCCGCGGGCGCTCACCGACCTGCTGACCAGCCGCGAGGTGCTGCACCGGCGGTTGCGCAAGTCGTTCCGCGACGACCGCCTGCGGCTCGTCGCCGGCCATCCCTTCGTCGCCGACGGCCACGACCTCCGCAACGTCCCCGCGTGGCAGGGGGTGGTGTCGTACGTCGAGCAGCGGTTCGGCGCGTGGACGGTCCCGGGCGGCCTCGCCGCCCTCGGGACGGTGCTGGCCGACCGCCTGGGCACCCGCGGCGTCACCGTCCTGACCGGCACCACCGCCCACGACCTGGTCCTGCGCGAGGGCCGGGTGGCGGCGGTCGCCACCTCGGCCGGCGAGCTCGACGCCGACCTGGTGGTCTGCGCCATCGACCCGCGCCGGCTGCCGGCCCTGGCCCGGCACGTCGAGCGCACCATGCCCGCGATCCCGCCGGTCGTGTGCCACGTCGGCCTGTCCGACGCCCACTCCCTGCCCGACCTGCCGCACGAGGTCGTGCTCCACGGCGACCCGATGCTCGTCGTCCGCACCGGTGGCCGGGCCCCCGACGGCGCCGCCGCGTGGACCGTCCTGGGCCGCGGCCGGCTCGCCGAGGACGTCCTCGACGCCCTGGCGCGGCACCGGATCGACCTCCGCGACCGGGTCGTCGTACGGGTGGACCGGTCGCCGCGCGACCTCGTCGACGCGTGGGGCGGCTCGCCGCTGGGCGTGCTGTGGCAGGGGCGTGCCACGACCCGCAGGCGCCTCGGCCCCACCACCCCGGTCCCGGGCGTGTACGCCGCCGGGGCGCACGCGACGCCCGGCTCGGGGCTGCCGTTCGTCGGCCTCTCGGCCGCCCTGGTCGCCCAGGCGATCGGCCCGGCGGACCGCACCGACCGAAGTCGGCCCTGACTCAGACGAGCAGCCAGGTGACGGTGACGGCACCGCGGACCGAGGTCTCCCCCGGCTCGAGCCGAGCACTCAGGTCGGACGTCTTGAACGCCGCAGGCTCCGGACCCGACGTACCGCCGGAGGCGCCCTCGACCACGGTCACCACCTCCCCCAGGGTGGCCCCGGTGAGGGCGGCAAGGTGGGCGGCATGCGCCCGGGCGTCGTCCCACGCCGCCTCAGCCGCCGTGGCGCGGGCGTCGGCGGTGTCGCTCACGTCGAGCGAGACCCCGTCGACGACGAGCGCGTCGCCCACCGCGTCCGCCAGGGCGGAGAGCAGGTCCCCCGCCTCCTCGACGGACACGCAGCGGACCGCCAGCGAGTGGCGCGCCTCGAAGCCTCCGGCCCTGCCCTCGTGGTCGTGCCAGGGCCACACGCTGAGGCCGGTCGATCCCGGCAGCAGGTTGCGCTCCCGCACCACCTCGGCCACGTGGTCGGACGACGCCGACACCCCGGAGAGCGCCTCGGCGACCCCGGCGGCGCGCCACACGGTCGCGACCCGCACCACGGCCGAGTCGGGCACGACGGTGGCCATGCCGTGGCCGGTCACGGTGACGGTGCGGGAGGGGTCCATGCGTGCACCGTAGCGATCCCCTACCCCGGTCGGGACGCGAATCAGATGCTGATGCGGAGGGCGGAGAAGATCTCCCGCGTCGCCCGGGACCGGTTGAGCGTGTAGAAGTGCAGCCCCGGGGCACCGGCGTCCAGCAGGGCCTCGCACAGCTCGGCGGCCATCGCGATCCCCTCGGCACGCAGGCCGACCGGGTCGTGCTCGTACGGCGTGAGCCGCGCGCGCACCGCGTCGGGCACCGGGTGCCCCGAGAGCTCGGCCATCCGGGTGACCTGGCGCAGGTTGAGGATCGGCATGATCCCGGGCAGCAGGGGGATGTCGACCCCGACCGCGGCCGAGCGCTCGAGCAGGCCGGCGTAGTCGTCGGCCGCGAACACCATGTCGGTGATCGCGAACTCGGCGCCCGCCTGCTGCTTGGCCAGCAGCACCCGGGCGTCCTCCTCGAGGGACGCGGCCGAGGGGTGGCCCAGGGAGAACGCCGCGACCGCGACCGCGAAGTCGCCGCGTCGACTGGCCAGCTCGACGAGCTCGCTGGCGTAGGAGAGACCACCCTCGGTCGGCGTCCAGTCGGCGCGCGGACCGTCCTCCGGGTCCCCGCGCAGGGCGAGCACGTTGGCGACGCCGGCCTCGGCGTAGCTGTCGAGGATCGCCTCGAGCTCGTCGCGGGTGTGGCCCACGCAGGTGAGGTGGCCGACGGGCACCAGGGAGGTCTCGCGGGCGATCCGGCCCGTGATCCGCACCGTCGTGTCGCGCGAGCTCCCGCCCGCGCCGTACGTCACGGAGACGAACGTCGGGTCGTAGGGCTCGAGCTCGGTGATGGCCCGCCAGAGCTGCTCCTCGCCCTCGGCGTCCTTGGGCGGGAAGAACTCGAACGAGAACGAGCGCTCGCCGTCCTCGATGCGCTGGCGCATGCTCCGTCCGCGTCCCTGGATCATGTCCCCAGCCTAGGTTTGCGGCGGGTGCGGGACCGCATCCGTCCACTGGTTAGGCTCCCGGAGTGACCAGCCCGGTGAGCATGCAGTGGGACCCCGCCGACTTCCGTGAGCGGATCCAGAAGGTGCTCGACGCCTTCCTCGACGAGCAGGCCGCCCGCCTCGCGCCCCTCGGGGAGGACGCGTCCCGGCTCATCGCCGAGGCCCGCACCAGCGTCCGCGGCGGCAAGCGCTTCCGGGCGGCGTTCTGCTACTGGGGCTACCGCGCGATCCGGCCGGACGTGCCCGACGAGGAGGCGCTCGCCCGCGCCTGCGCGGCCCTCGAGCTGCTGCACGCCAGCGCGCTGGTCCACGACGACTACATGGACGCCTCCGACACCCGGCGGGGTCGCCCGGCGACCCACCGGGCGTTCGAGGCCGAGCACCGCGCCGCCGGCTGGCGCGGTCGCCCCGACCAGTACGGCGCGGCCGCGGCGATCCTGCTCGGCGACCTGCTGCTGGGCTGGGCCGAGGAGCTGCTGCGCCGCTGCGGGCTGCCCGTCGCGTCCGTCGTACCGGCGCTCGAGGTCTTCGACCTGTGCCGCACGGAGGTCATCGCCGGTCAGTTCCTCGACGTGTCCGTGCAGGCCAGGGCGCACGCGGACGTGGACACGGCGATGACCGTGCTGCGCTACAAGTCCGCCAAGTACTCCATCGAGCGGCCGCTGCACGTGGGGGCTGCCCTCGCGGGGGCGACGCCCGCCCAGCTCGAGGACCTGAGCCGCTTCGGCCTGCCGCTCGGCGAGGCCTTCCAGCTGCGCGACGACCTGCTCGGGGTGTACGGCGACCCGGCGACCACCGGCAAGCCCGCCGGCGACGACCTCGTCGAGGGCAAGCGCACCGTGCTCGTCGCCCTGGCGCTCGACGGCACCGACCGGGAGGCCGCCCGACGCCTCGACGCCGCGCTCGGCACCAGCCTCGACGCGGCGGCGGTGGCCGACCTGCGCGAGATCATCGACCGCTCGGGCGCGCACGCCCAGGTCGAGGAGGTCATCGGGGCGCTCGCCGAGCGCGCGGTGTCCGCCCTCGACACCCCGACCGTCGACGACGCGGCGCGGGGCGTGCTGCGCGACCTGGCCGCGGCCGCGACCCAGCGCACGGTCTGAGGCGAGCGCATGCGCTGACGCCGCGCCTCAGTCCAGGCTGGGGAGGCCGACCACCTCGGGACCCTCGCCGCGCATCAGCACGGCGAACGGCACGCCCCGGTCGGCGTTGACCCTCGACCCGAGCACGCTCAGGGCGATGCTGAAGGCCTTCTCGTCGTCGCGGGCCAGCGTGGCCCAGCCGTCCCACAGCAGCACGACGCCCTCCGTGCCGGCGCCGACGTCGTGGAGGCAGTCCGCGAGGGCGTCGAAGTTCTGGCCGTACCAGTCGGGGAAGCCGAGCGCCGCGCCCACGCCGGCGAGGAAGTCGGCCTTGCCGCCCTCCACCCAGCCGTCGACGTGGCCGAAGCCCCAGCCCGCGTGCTCGACCCCGCGCCGCACGTCCTCGACGTCGAAGGCGCCGTGCCACAGGTAGATGCCGGGGTCGACCCGGCCGGCCAGCAGTGCGGCGAGTCCGCTCATCGGGCGATCCTCTCGAAGGAGCGGTAGTGGTCCTCGGTCCAGTAGAGCTCGCCCTCGTCGCCGGCCACGATGCGCCGTGCACCGCGGTCGCCGGAGCCCGGGGTGGGGACGGTGTACTCGGCGTAGTAGCCCATCTGCTCGTCCGGCAGGAGGTCCTCCCGGTTGCCGAACGTGCCGCCGTCCTCGTCCTCCGGGAACGGTCCGCCGGCGTCGATCAGCTCCACCGTCTCCGCCGCCTCGGGCGGGAGCTGGGCGAGCAGCACGAACGGCAGCCCGCTCACCGGGTCGGTGCCCGGCCGCTGGCTGGGCTCGGTGACCGGGGTGTTGGTCTCGGTGAAGTCGTGGTCGGGGAGTCGCTGGGCGACGGGGACGGCGTCCCGGTCGGGGCCGGCGCCTGGGACGAGGTGCCGGGGTCGGCCTGGCTGCCAGGGGTGCTGCCGTCGCCCTGGGTCCACCACACGACGGCGGCCATCACCAGCGCGAGCAGCAGTCCGACGATGCTCCGCTGGGGTGTCCGCACGAGAAGTCAGGCTAGTCGGTCAGTAGCCCAGGACCTGGGCGCGCCGCTTGACCTCGGAGCCACGGTTCTCGCGCAGCGCGTCGATCGGACGGCCCGGCAGGTCGTCGTCGGTGTAGATCCAGGCGATGCACTCGCGGTCGTCGAAGTGGCGGTCGTGGAGCAGGGTCAGCAGGCCGGGCAGGCCCTTGACCACGAGCCCGTCCTGGATGAAGTCCGCCGGCACCCGCGGCCCGGCCCCGGGCTTCGGGACGGCCCCGGCGAGCTCGTGGTCCTTGATCATGGTGCGCACCTTGGCAGGGGTGACGCCGAGGGCCTCCGCGGCCTGGTCCCAGGTGAACCAGTCGTGGACGAGGGCGTCGAGGTCGGCCTCGGACAGGGGTACGTCGCTCATGGGACGCAGTTTTCCACGCACAGGCTCCCCGAGCCGATTCACGCCCGTCCCGCGCAGCCGCCCCGACACGCCCGGCGCGGCCGCAACTGGTCTGGACCGGGTCGACCTGCGTAACGTCGAGCGCTCGTCGCGATGCCTTCCCCTCGGCCTCCCCGTGAGTCCGGGCGTCGCCACGAGGACGAGGAGAACCCACGTGCGACGACCCCCGCCCCGTGCCCGGGTGCGCCGGCTCATCGGCGCCGCCGCGGCCCCCACCGCCCTCGCGGTCGCCCTGGCACTGGCGCCCGTCGTCCCCGCGGCCGCCGACCACGAGCGCCTCCCCCAGGGACGCGACCTGCGGACCTACACCGTCCGGGCCGGGGACACCGTGACCGGCCTCGCGGTGCGGTTCCACGCCTGGACCGCGGAGCTGATCTCCCACAACCACCTCGACTCCTCCGGGAGCCTGCGCGTCGGCCAGCGGATCGAGATCCCGGTCGTCACGAAGGCCCGGGACCGGGACCGTGGCAAGAACAAGAACAAGGACACGGACAAGGGCGGCCAGGGCACCGGATCGACCTCCCCGTCGGCCGGCCACCCCTCGCGTGACCGGGTGCGGCGCACGATCACCCGGGCCGCCAACCACCGCGGCGTCGACCCGCAGCTGGCGCTGGCCATCGCCTGGCAGGAGTCGGGCTGGCAGATGCACCACGTCTCCAGCGCCGGGGCGATCGGTGCCATGCAGGTGCTCCCCGGCACGGGGCGCTGGATGGAGTACTACGCCGGTCGCGACCTGCGGTTGCGGGTCCTCAAGGACAACGCCACCGCCGGGGTGCTGCTGCTCGGCGTCCTCGACGACCACACCCGCTCGCGCCGGCACGTGATCGGGGCCTACTACCAGGGCCTCGGCGCCCTCCGGGAGCACGGGTTGTACGACGAGACCAAGGCGTACGTCGCCAACGTGCTGGCCATCCGCGAGCGCCTCGAGGCCGGCCGCCCGCCGGCCTGAGCGGCGTACCGGGGCAGGCTGCGCCACGCCGGGATCGGCCTCGGGGCCCGGGTCCGGCCCGCTGATTCGTACGATGGGGCCACCGGATCCTTCCCCGTCCGGCGATGGAGGTCGAGCTGTGGAGCCGAGAGTCGAGCCGACCGGGCCTGCCCGCGGCCCGGCGCGCGGTGCCGAGACGCGGCGCGGTGCTGCCGACGCGCTCGTCGGTCGCCTCCTCGACGGCCGCTACCGCATCGGCGGTCGCATCGCCCGCGGCGGCATGGCCAGTGTCTACGAGGCCACCGACATCCGCCTCGACCGCACCGTCGCCGTCAAGGTGATGCACCCCGGCCTCGGCGACGACGACGACTTCGCCCAGCGCTTCGTGCGCGAGGCCCGCGCGGCCGCCCGGCTCAACCACCCCCACGTGGTGGGCGTCTACGACCAGGGCGACGACGACGGCACGGTCTTCCTCGCCATGGAGTACGTGCCCGGGCACACGCTGCGCGACGTCATCCGCAAGGAGTCGCCGATGGGGCCGATCCGGGCGCTCGCGCTGCTCGAGCCGGTCGTCTCGGCGCTGGCCGCGGCCCACCGCGCCGGGCTCATCCACCGCGACGTCAAGCCGGAGAACGTGCTCATCGCCGACGAGGCGCACGGCGGGGGCGTCAAGGTCGCCGACTTCGGGCTGGCCAAGGCCGTCAGCGCCGACACCCAGCACACCGCCACCGGCGGCGTCCTCATCGGCACCGTGTCCTACCTCGCCCCCGAGCTCGTCGTCGACGGTCGCGCCGACGCCCGCGCCGACGTGTACGCCGCGGGCGTCGTCCTCTACGAGCTGCTCACCGGCCGCAAGCCGCACGAGGGCGAGAGCCCCATCCAGGTCGCCTACCGCCACGTCCACGAGGACGTCCCCGCGCCGTCCGCGCTGCACCCGGAGCTGCCGGCGTACGTCGACGCGCTGGTCGCGCGCGCCACCAGCCGGGACCGCACCCAGCGTCCCGCCGACGCCGGTGTGCTCCTGCACCAGATCCACCGCGTCTCCCAGGCCCTGCGCGAAGGGGTCACCGACGACCCCGAGCTCACCGCCGACCTCGCGCCCGTGGCGCCGTACGTCCACGACGAGGACGAGGTGACCGGCGAGGACACCACACCGGAGCCCTTCGACCCGGTCGAGATGGCCAACCTCAGCGCGCGGCTCCAGCCCCCGCCCGGGGACCCGCGGGCGGAGATCGTCGACGACGGCCACACGACCGCGTTCGACCGCACGGCCGTCACCGCGGCCGCGGCACCCCCCGCACCTCCGGCACCGCCGGTCGCCGGCCCGCCCGCCGTACGCCGCCCCAGCGCCCCGGCCCCCGTGGTCACCACCGCCCGCCGGCGGTCCCTCAAGGGACCCCTCGCACTGCTGCTCACCGTGCTGCTCGTCGCCGCGCTCGGCGGCGGCGCCTGGTGGCTGGGCTGGGAGCGCTACACCGTCACCCCGGGCGTGCTCGGCGTCGACGCCGCGACCGCCACCGCCGAGCTCGACAAGGCCGGCCTTGACGCCGAGGAGGGCGACCCGCGCCACTCCGAGACCGTCGCCGCGGGGCTGGTGCTCGGCACCGACCCCGAGCCCGGCGACCGCGTGCTCGACGGCGGCACCGTCACGCTGGTCCTGTCGCTGGGTCCCGAGCGCTACGAGGTGCCCGCGCTCGCCGGGATGACCGAGGACCAGGCCCAGGACGCGCTGGCCCAGGGCAACCTCGGCTTCGGCGAGAGCATCGAGAAGTTCTCCGACACGGTGCCGGCCGGGCAGGTCCTGAGGACGCAGCCCAGGGCCGGGGAGGTCCTCAAGCCCGACGCCCCGGTCGACCTGGTGCTCAGCAAGGGCCGCCGGCCGATCGAGATCCGCGACTGGACCGGTGAGGACGCCGACGAGGCGACCGCCGCGCTGGAGAGGCGCAAGCTGGTCGTCGAGGTGACCGGCGAGGAGTACAGCGACACCGTCGCCGAGGGCGACGTCATCTCGCAGAACCCGACCGTCGGACCGCTCTACAAGGGGGACACGGTGCAGCTCGTCGTCTCCCAGGGACCCGAGCTCGTCGAGGTCCCCCGGGTCGTCGCCATGGGCGTCGACGCGGCCACCGAGCGGCTCGAGGCGCTGGGCTTCCAGGTCGACGTGGAGAACAGCGACAGCTACATCGGCGTCGGCTTCGTCTTCAGCTCCGACCCCTCCGCCGGGACGATGGCGCCCAAGGGCTCCACGATCACGCT
Source organism: uncultured Actinomycetota bacterium (assembly GCA_963776975.1). GTDB lineage: Bacteria > Actinomycetota > Actinomycetes > Propionibacteriales > Nocardioidaceae > Nocardioides. Next base: position 101,628 of record CAVZOU010000010.1, read on the forward strand.
CTACCTGATCTGAGCCCCTACCCTTCCTCGGGTGACACCCGAGCTCCGCAACCCGATCGGCACGCACGTCACCGTCGGCAAGGGGCTCGTCGCCGGAGCCCTCGCGTCGGTCGACGAGGTCGGCTACGAGACCCTCCAGGTCTTCACCGGCAACCCCCGCGGCTGGGCCCACTCCCCGGGCCGCCCGGCGGAGGACGAGCGCTTCCGCGAGGAGTGCGCGCGGCGGGGCCTGCGCGCCTTCATCCACGCGCCGTACCTCGTCAACCTCGGCTCCCCCACCCCGCTGACCTGGGAGCGCTCGGTGGGCGTCGTCGCCCACAACCTGCGGCGTGCGGTCGAGATCGGCGCCGAGGGCGTGGTCGTCCACACCGGCTCGTACGTCGACCCGACCGGGTCCGGCGACCAGTACGACGCCGCGATGCGTCGGGTGCGCGAGGGGCTGATGCCGGTGCTGGAGGCCCTGGAGGGCGATGACGCCCCGTGGCTGCTGCTGGAGCCGACGGCCGGTCAGGGGCGGTCGCTGTGCGCCGGCGTCGACGACCTCGAGCCCTACCTCGACGCCCTGGACCACCACCCGCGGGCCGGGATCTGCCTCGACACCTGCCACGTCTTCGCGGCCGGGGCACCCCTCGACGAGCCCGGCGGGGCCACCGCGACCGTGGACCGGATCGTGGAGATCGGGGGTCCCGACCGGCTCCGGCTGATCCACGCCAACGACTCGATGGACGTCCGCGGAGCCTTCAAGGACCGCCACCAGCGCATCGGCGAGGGCCACATCGGCACCGACGCCTTCCGGGAGCTCTTCGCCCACCCGGCGACCGCGGGCGTCCCGTTCGTCCTGGAGACCCCCGGCTCGCGCGAGGTGGGCAACCCCGACCTCGAGGTGCTGCGCCGGCTGCGGGCGGAGGCGGCGGCATGAGCGAGCGGCGTACGACCCTGCTGGCCACCCTGGCCCTCCTCGCGATGACGGCCGCCTGGGGCTCGACCTTCTTCCTCATCAAGGACCTGCTCGACCGGGTGCCGACGCTGGACTTCCTCGCCGTGCGGTTCGCCATCGCGAGCGTCGCGATGCTGGTGGTCGCCCCCCGTGCGGTCGCCCGCCTCTCCCCGGTGGTGCGCCGGCACGCCATCGTCCTGGGCCTGCTGTACGGCGTCGCCCAGATCCTCCAGACCGCCGGGCTCGCGCACACCGCGGCCAGCGTCAGCGGCTTCATCACCGGCATGTACGTCGTGCTGACGCCGGTCTTCGCGGCCCTGATCCTGCACACCCGGATCACCGCCGTCACGTGGGCCGCGGTGGCCCTGGCGACCGTGGGCCTCGGGGTGCTGACGCTGAGCGGCTTCAGCCTCGGGTACGGCGAGGCGATCACCCTGGTGTCGGCGGTGCTCTACGCGCTGCACATCGTCGGGCTCGGCGCGTGGTCGACGCCGCGCGACGCCGTCGGCATGTCGATCCTGCAGATCATGGTCATCACGGCCGTGTGCTTCGTGGCCACCGTGCCCGACGGCATCGTGCTGCCGTCCACCGGCCGGGACTGGCTCTCGGTCGTCTACATGGCGCTCATCGCCGGCGCGCTCGCCATGCTCGGGCAGACCTGGGCGCAGGCGCACCTGCCGCCGACGCGGACCGCGATCATCATGAGCATGGAGCCGGTCTTCGCCGCGTCCTTCGCCGTGTGGCTCGGCGGGGAGGGCGTCACCGCGCGACTGGTCGTCGGCGGCGTGATGGTGCTGACGGCGATGCTCGTGGTGGAGCTCGTGCCGCGGCGCCGGGTCGAGGCCGAGGTGTCGCACATCGCCGTCTGACCGGCAAACCCCGGGCGCCGTCACGGCCCACCCCCTAGGGTTTCGTCCATGAGCACCTGTGCACGGTGCGGCCATGAGCTCGGGGTGGGCCGCTTCTGCACCAACTGCGGGCACCCGATCGGCCAGCCCGTCCCCGAGTCCGAGGTGCTCCCCCGCCTCGACGACGCGTCGTACGACGGTCGTCCCGCCGATCCGGCGGGTCCCGGCCGCCCGCCGTGGCTCCTCGCCGCCATGGGAGCGGTCCTGGCGCTGGTGCTCGTGGTGGTGCTGGTGTCGTGCCTGGGCGGCGACGGCGACGATCCTCCCGCGGACCCGGCGACCGGTCCGACGAGCACCACGTCCGCCGATCCCGGCCCATCGGGTCCGCCCCCGCGACCGACCAACGTCGCCGCCACGACCCGCATCGAGGCACCCACGCCCGCGCCGGCCACCACCGACCTCGACGGCAGCCTCGTCGGCTACACCGCGGAGCAGATGGTCGACGGGGTCCCGCAGACCACGTGGCGCACCGGTGGCGACGCCTCGGGCTCCACGATCCTCTTCACGCTGCGCCGCCCGACGACGCTGACCCGCGTCGGACTGGTCAACGGCTACTCCAAGCAGGTCCCCAACGGCGCCTCCGTCGTCGACTGGTATCCCCTCAACCGGCGGATCACCTCCGTCGAGTGGGTCTTCGACGACGGCACCACGGTGGGCCAGGACCTGCGCGAGGTGCGCCGCATGCAGGGCGTCCGGATCGACCCGGTGACCACCCGCACGGTCCAGCTGCGGATCCTCGGCGTCACCGCTCCCGGGGCGGGCCCGCTGGGCCGCGACTACACCGCGATCAGCGAGGTCGTGCTGTCGGGCACCCGCGCCTGAGGCCTGACGGCACCGCGACGGCCGGACCCCGATCGGGGCCCGGCCGCGCGTCGTACGACCCGGGTCACTTCACCTCGGACCGCATCACCAGGGCCAGGCCCACGGCGAGCGGAGCGACGAGCCAGATGAGGCCGCTGGTGCCGAGCTGTGCCCAGTACTCGCTCGTCATGGTCCCGTCGTAGAGACGGCTGCTGGCGTAGTTGAAGTCGACCCACGGCTGGAGGTCGGCGAACCACGACTGGAGGCTCGCGAGGAGCATCGAGCAGGCTCGGCAGCACGAGCGAGTAGACGAAGTAGGCGACGATCGCGGCGGCCGAGCTGCGCAGCAGCACCCCGAGCATGAAGCCGATGGTCATGCCGAGCACCTGGGCCAGCACGATGCCGGCGAACTCCGACACCGACACGTTCCACGTCGTGTCGACTCCCGCGATGGCGGAGCCGACCACGTTGCCGAGCGCTCCGACGACGAGGGCGACGAACATCGACGCCACGCCGACGAGCACGGCCGCGATCGCCTTGGCGGCGATCGTGCGACCACGGCGCGGGATCATCGTGTACGTCGTGAGCCCGGTGCGCTGGGTGTACTCACCGGTGACGGACAGGATCGCGATCATCGGCAGGATGATCGACATCGGGATCCCGATGGCACTGGCGAAGAGCTGGAAGTCGATGTCCGCGTCGGGTGCGAAGAGGATCGCCGCCCCGGTCGCGAGGACGGACAGGATCGCGATGCTCATCAGCATCCAGAATCCGGCGCGGGTGTCGAACATCTTGCGCAGCTCGACCCCCACGATCCGGCCCATGCCGATCGGCGGGACGACCTTGCGCTCGCGCGCGGTCGCCGTGGTGGGGAGGGTCGTGGGCTGGACGGTCGTGGCGGTCATGCCGCTGCTCCTTCTCGCTGGGTGTCGGAGGTGAGCTCGAGGAACATGTCCTCGAGGCCGGCGCCGTCGCCGGACCTGAGCTCGGTGAGGGGGACGCCCGCGCCGAGGGCGACGCGACCGACCAGGTCGGGGGTGGCGTCGGTGCGCAGGCCGCCGTCGACGGCGCTGCACGAGACGCCCGCGGCGGCCAGGGCCCGGCCGAGCACCTCGGCGTCGGGGGTGCGGACGAGGGTGCCGGCCCCGGCGAGCAGCTCGGCCTTGGTGCCCTGGGCGACGATCCGCCCGTGGCCGATCACCACGATGTCGTCGGCGATCACCTCGATCTCGTGGAGGAGGTGCGACGACAGCAGCACGGTGCCGCCGCGCTGCGCGAAGTCGCGCAGCAGGTCGCGCATCCAGCGGATGCCCGCCGGGTCGAGGCCGTTGGCCGGCTCGTCCAGGATCAGGACCCGCGGGTCGCCGATGAGGGCTGCGGCGATGCCGAGCCGCTGCCGCATGCCGAGGGAGTAGTTGCGGACCCGGCGGCCCGCCTCCTGCGGCGTGAGGCTGACCAGGTCGAGCATCTCGTCGACGCGGCCCTTCGGCAGCCCCATGGTGCGCTGGGCGATGGTCAGGATCTCGCGGCCGGTGCGGCCGGCGTGCTGCGCGGAGGCGTCGAGCAGGACGCCCACCTCGTGGCCGGGGTTGGTCAGGTCGACGAAGCGGGCGCCGTCGATGAGGGCGGAGCCGGAGGTGGCCGGGGTGAGGCCGACCATGATCCGCATGGTGGTGGACTTGCCGGCGCCGTTGGGGCCGAGGAAGCCGGTGACCCGGCCGGGCCGGGCGGTGAAGGTGACGTCGTCGACGGCCGTGAAGCCGCCGTACTTCCGGGTGAGTGACTCGACTGTGATCATGGGCCTCACGCTCTCCCGGACCGGGCACCGCGCACATCGGGGACAACGCTGGGAACGACCACGGCCGCACCCTGAGGTCGTCTCGGGGTCGCCCCCGAGCCGGACCTAGGCTGGTGGCGTGCCGCGCACCGTCATCACCGCCATCACCGAGCCCGCCCAGGTCGCGGCGGCCGTGGACGTGTGGGCCGCGGCCCGCGAGGCCGTGGGCGGCAGGCCGACCCCGGCCCGCCGGGCGCGGGTGGAGGCCAAGGTCCGCGACAGCGGCCTCGCCATGCTGGCGACGTACGGCGACAAGCCGGCCGGCATGGTCGTGGCCGAGCCGTACGCCGAGGGCGGGGTCGTCGACCCGACCTGCGGGCACGTGGCGATGGTGTTCGTGGAGCCCGGCTACTGGGGCAGCGGGATCGGGGGCGCCCTGCTGCGTGCCCTCCAGTCACCGCCCGACGGCACCGCCTGGACGCGGCTGAGCGTCTGGACCCGGGCCACCAACCGGCGTGCGCTGCGCCTCTACGGCTCGAGCGGCTTCGTCGACACCGGCGACCGCTCCAGCCTGCACGAGGGCGAGGAGATCATCCGGCTGGAGTGGCGGCGACCCGGCTGAGCACGGCGGCGGCGCGACGGGCGTCGTCGGCGCTGATGTCGAGATGGGTCACGAGGCGTACGGCGCGCGGTCCGACCGGGGCGACCCGCACGCCCTGCTCCGCGGCGTCGGCCACGAACCTGGCCGCGTCGTCCCGCTCGACGACCACGATGTTGGTGTCCACCGTGCCGGGGTCGACCCCGCAGGCCTCGGCGAGCAGCCGGGCGTGCGCGTGGTCGTCGGCCAGCCGCTCGACGTGGTGGTCGAGGGCGTGCAGGCCGGCCGCGGCGAGGATGCCGACCTGGCGCATCCCGCCGCCGAGCCGCTTGCGCCACACCCGGGCCTCGCCGATGGCGTCGCGGCCGCCGACCATGAGGGAGCCGATCGGTGCGCCCAGCCCCTTGGACAGGCAGACGGCCATCACGTCGGCGACCGCGCCGTACTCGGCGAAGGGCGTGCCGGTCGCGACGTGCGCGTTCCAGATCCGAGCGCCGTCCATGTGGATGCGGGTGTCGACGCCGTCGGCCCAGGCGCGCAGGGCGCGGAGGTCCTCGACCGGCAGCACGGTGCCGCCGGCGAAGTTGTGGGTGCACTCCACGGAGACCGCGGCGGTGGCCACGAAGAAGGGCCCCATGTCGGGGGCGTGGAGGTGCTCGATCGCAGCCAGGTCGACCTGCCCGCGCGGGTGCGTCCACGTGCGCATGGTCAGCCCGGTGATCGCACCGTGGGCCCCGAGCTCGGCGCGGGCGATGTGCGCGCTGGACTCGCACAGCACCTCCTGGCCGACACCCACGACGCTGCGCACGGCCAGGACGTTGGCCAGCGAGCCGGTCGGGGTGAACAGCGCGGCCTCGTGGCCGAACATCTCCGCCACCCGGTCCTCGAGCGCGTTGACCGTGGGGTCCTCGGCGTAGACGTCGTCACCGACCTCCGCGCTCGCCATGGCGGCGCGCATCGCCTCGGTCGGACGGGTCAGGGTGTCGGAGCGGAGGTCGATCATGGCCTGATCCCATCACGACCCGAGGTCAGGGACACACGAGGTACGTCGTCGGCGGACCGTTGCTCGGGTGGGGCGTCACCGTCGTCGGGGTCGGGCGGGCGCACGTCGGCGTCTGGTCGTCGGTCGGGTCGGGCTCCCCCGGCGCCGGCTCCTCCTGCGGCTGGTCGAGCGGCGTCACGTGGGGCAGCGGGGGCTCGGTGGTGCTCGTGGCCACGAGGTCGTACAGCTCCGGGATCGAGTAGCGCACCCACCCCGCGTCCTCCCCCCGGAGGAAGACGCCGGCCTGGCCGATGGGGACGAGCACGACAGGCTCCCCGTCGGTCGGCAGCAGCGCGAGGTCGAACGCGGCGACGTGCGCCTCGTCGCCGCAGTCGTCGCCGACCTCCTCGACCAGGGCCTCCACCTGGTCCTGCGTCAGGTCGAGCTCCGGCTCCCAGGTGCGGCCGCCGTCGCGGCTGTGCTCGACCACGACACCGTCGTCGTGGATCCGCCAGCACCGCTCCGGATCGGTGGGGTCGCACTGCTGGAGCCCGCTCCCCTCCGCGGCCGACAGCTGGACCTCGGGGCGCTCGACCGTCCGGGTCGCGTCGATCGTGTAGCTGATCGAGGAGTGCTCGCCGACCGTCAGCCGCTGCTCGACCTGGCGAGGACGTCCCGGGAAGTCGCCCTCGACGCGGGACGCCGAGGTGAGGGCCATGCCCTCGGCGCAGCTGGTCGCCGCCGTGGCCAGCACCGCGACGGGCAGGACCGCCATCCCGGACCCGACCGCCACCGCTCGTCGCCAGGGCAGCGCCGGTGACCGTCGGACCTGTCGGTCGACCCACCACGCGACTCCGAGCGCGGGCAGCGCCAGGAGGTCGGTCACGTCGGGTCGGATCAGGGTGGGCACGCCGCTCAGGCTCCAGACCGCGCTGGTGGCGGCGGCGCCGGTGGCGGAGGTCTTCGCGACGACGAAGCCGACGCCGGTCAGGGCGATCGCGGTGGACGCCGGGTGGCGCAGGCCGAGCGCGGCGAGGAGCACGGCGAGGAGCAGCGGAGCCACGACGAGGCCCGCGACGTCGCTCACCTTGCCGGTCAGGACCCCGGGGTACGCCTGCTTCAGGACGTGGTCGTTGAGGGCCAGCACGACGAGCGCGAGGACGGACACGGGCGCGGCCAGGGCCCGGAGGGCGTGGGCCACCTCGGTCCCCCGTGCGCGCGCCATGGCGCACAGTGTGCGTCAGGGTCCCGGCCGAGGGGCGGGAACGCCGACATCCGCGTGGGTCAGGCGGTGCGCGCTCGGAGCATCTCGGCGACGAGGAAGGCGAGCTCGAGGGACTGGACGCGGTTGAGGCGCGGGTCGACGACCGACTCGTAGCGGTGCGCCAGCCCGTGCTCGTCGATCTCCTCGCCACCGCCCACGATCTCGGTGACGTCGTCGCCGGTCATCTCGACCATCATCCCGCCGGGCACCGTGCCGAGGGCGCGGTGCACGTCGAAGAAGCCCTGGATCTCGTCGAGCACGTCGTCGAAGCGGCGGGTCTTGTAGCCCGTGGACGCCTCGAAGGTGTTGCCGTGCATCGGGTCGCTGACCCAGGCCACCTGGACGCCCTCCGCGGTGACCTTCTCGACCAGCGGCGGCAGCCCGTCGCGGACCTTGCCGGCGCCGAAGCGGGTGATGAAGGTGAGCCGGCCGGGCTCGTTCTCCGGGTTGAGGCGGGCGGCGAGCGCGAGGGCCTCGTCGGGGGTGGCGGTCGGCCCGAGCTTGCAGCCGATCGGGTTGCGGATGTGCCGGAAGTACTCCACGTGCGCGCCGTCGAGCTGCCGGGTGCGCTCGCCGATCCACACCATGTGCCCCGACACGTTGTAGGGGAGCTCGGTGCGGGAGTCGATGCGCGTCATCGCGTGCTCGTACTCCAGCAGCAGCGCCTCGTGGCTGGAGTGGAAGTCGACGCGGTGGAACTCGTCCGGGTCGGCGCCGATCGCCTTCATGAAGGTCAGCGCGCGCTCGATCTCGCCGGCCATCAGCTCGTAGCGCTGGGCGTAGGGCGACTCGCGGACGAAGTCGTTGTTCCAGGTGTGCACCTGGCGCAGGTCGGCGTAGCCGCCGGTCACGAAGGCGCGGACCAGGTTGAGCGTCGCCGCGGACGAGTTGTAGACGTCCACGAGCCGCTGGGGGTCGGGGATGCGCGACTCGGGCGTGAAGTCGAAGCCGTTGACGGCGTCGCCGCGGTAGGCCGGGAGGGTGACCCCGTCGCGGGTCTCCAGGTCGCTCGAGCGGGGCTTGGCGTACTGGCCGGCGAGGCGGCCGAGCTTCACGACCGGGACCGAGGCGGCGTACGTCAGGACGACGGCCATCTGGAGCAGGACCCGCAGCTTGTTGCGGACGTTGTCGGCCGTGACGCCGTCGAAGGTCTCAGCGCAGTCACCGCCGGCGAGCAGGAACGCCTCACCACGACTGACGGCGGCGATCTTGTCCTTGAGCTCGTCGCACTCCCCCGCGAACACGAGCGGCGGCACCGTCCGCAGCCGCTCGACGGCCTTGGTCACGGCTGCCTGGTCGGGGTACGTCGGCTGCTGGGCAGCGCCGATGGCGTGCAACTGCTCGAGGGTGGGGATGCTCACCACCCAAGGGTACGGCGGTGCGGCGCCGCGGCCCGACTCGTGACCGGTGGGCGGGCCGCCGCCCACCGGCCGCCGAGGTCAGCGGACGTCGTCCTCCATGTGCTCGATGTCGCGGAATCCGGTCTTCTTCGCGCGGACGCCGCGGTTGGTGAGCCAGGTGAGGGCCCACAGCACCACGCCGATGGCCGACCAGGGCGAGCGCGATCTGGTACTCCAGGATGTCCCGGTCGGAGATCTGCGGGACGATCAGGAAGATGCACAGCGCCCCGGCGATCGCGGGCGTCGGTCCGGGCGAGCGGAAGAAGCCCTCGGCCGGGTCGCGCCGCAGGACCAGGCAGGCCACGTTGACCACCGCGAAGACCGCGAGCAGGAGCAGCGACGTCGTGCCGGACAGGGCACCGACGATCGAGGACTCCGCCTGGGTCGCGACGAACCAGATGAGGCCGAGCGCGAGGAGCGTCGAGAAGACGATGCCGACGTACGGCGCCCGGCTGTTGGGCGACACCTTGCCCAGCGAGCGCGGCAGGACGTCCTGACGGGCCAGGCCGTAGAGCAGCCGGCTGGCCATGAGCATGTTGATGAGGGCGGTGTTGGCGACCGCGAAGACGGCGAGGAACGGGAAGATGCGGTCCATCGGGAGGTCGGGGGCTCCCTTGGCGACGACCTCGAGGAGTGCACGGCCCTCGGCCTCGTTGATGTTGGCCAGCTCGTCGGGGGTCAGCACGGTCACCACCGCGACGGCGACCAGCATGTAGATGATGACCGCGACGCCGAGACCGGTGAGCATGGTGCGCGGGAAGATCTTCTGCGGCTCCTGCACCTCCTCGACCATGTTGACCGAGTCCTCGAAGCCGACCATCGCGAAGAAGGCGACCGAGGTGGCCGCCGTGACGGCCAGGAACAGGCCCTTGTCGTCGGCGCTCTCGAAGGTCGTGATCCGACTGATGTCGCCCTCGCCCTGCGTCATGGCGTAGAAGCCGATGAGGATGACGATCGCCAGCGCTGTCATCTCCACCAGGGTGAGCACCACGTTGAACTTCACCGACTCACCCACGCCGCGCAGGTTGATCAGGGCCAGCAGCACCATGAACGCCATCGCGATCGCGGTGACGACGCCCGTGCTCGGCAGCTCGTCCATCCAGCCGTTGGCGACCAGGCCGCCGGTGAGGTTCTGGGCGAGCACGTTGGCGGACGTGGACGCGCTCGTGATGCCCGAGCAGATCACGGCGAACGCCACGAGGAACGTCACGAAGTGGATGCCGAACGCCTTGTGCGTGTAGAGCGCGGCGCCCGCGGCCTGCGGGTACTTGGTGACCAGCTCGAGGTAGGACAGCGCGGTCAGCGTCGCCACGATGAACGCGACGAGGAACGGCAGCCAGACGATGCCGCCGACGATGCCGGCCATCTGCCCGGTGACGGCGTAGACGCCGGCCCCGAGGATGTCACCGATGATGAACAGCAGCAGCAGCTTGGGGCCCATCACCCGCTTGAGATCGGGCTCTGGCCCGTTGACGTCGGGCTCGGCAGTGCGGCTGCTCATGGCAACTCCCCCTCGGAGTCGTGAAGAATTTCCCTCACTCTGGACTCGCGGGCGGGTGATGGCAAGCACCGCCGCGGGCGTCGGTCAGCCGAAGAAGACCTGCGCCTCGGCGTACTCCTCGTCGCTGACGAGCTTGAGCTCGCCGGTGCCCTCGATGAGCGGCAGGCGCTCGATCTTCGTCCCGCGCAGCGCCATCATCGTGCCGAAGTCGCCGTCGGCGACGGCGTCGATGGCCTGCAGGCCGAAGCGGGTCGCGAGCCAGCGGTCGAACGCCGTGGGCGTGCCGCCGCGCTGGATGTGACCGAGCACGACGGCCCGGGCCTCCTTGCCGGTGCGCTGCTCGATCTCGCCGGCGAGCCGGTCGCCGATGCCGCCGAGGCGGACGTGGCCGAAGGCGTCCTTCTCGCCGCTGACCAGCGTCATGTCGCCGCCGTCGCGCGGGATCGCACCCTCGGAGACCACGATGATCGGGGCGTACTTGCTCTCGAAGCGGGTCTCGACCCGGGCGCAGACGTCCTCGATGTCGAAGGGCTGCTCGGGGATGAGCACCATGCTGGCCCCGCCGGCGAGGCCGGAGTGCAGCGCGATCCAGCCCGCGTGGCGGCCCATCACCTCGACGACCAGCACGCGGTGGTGCGACTCGGCGGTGGTGTGCAGGCGGTCGATCGCCTCGGTGGCGATGTTGACCGCGGTGTCGAAGCCGAACGTGAAGTCGGTGCCGGACAGGTCGTTGTCGATCGTCTTGGGCACGCCCACCACGTTGACGCCGAGGTCGGCGAGCTTGGTCGCCACCCCGAGGGTGTCCTCGCCACCGATGGCGACCAGCGCGTCGACGCCGTCGCGGTCGAGGTTGGCCTTGATCCGCTCGACGCCGCCCTCGACCTTGAAGGGGTTGGTGCGGCTGGAGCCGAGGATGGTGCCGCCACGCGGCAGGATGCCGCGGCACTGCTGCACGCCGAGCTCCATCGTGAGTCCCTCGAGGGGGCCCTTCCAGCCGTCGCGGTAGCCGACGAACTCGAAGCCGTGGCCCTTCACGCCCTTGCGGACGACCGCCCGGATGACGGCGTTGAGGCCGGGGCAGTCCCCACCTCCGGTGAGCACTCCGACGCGCATCTCTACTCCCTCATCGTTGAATTTTGATCGATCAAACCCTAGCGACGCCGCTCCCCCGTGTGAAGGGGGTCACGACGCGACCGAGACACCCCGCGTCAGACGTACTCGGCCGGCACGTCCACCCCGGCGGGAGCGAGCTCGGCGACCATCTCCACGAGGTCGGCCACCGAGTCGACCACCCGGCTGGGCCGGTAGGGGAACGTCTCCACGTCCTCGAGGCGCGTCGACCCCGTCGTCACCAGGATCGTGCGGAGCCCGGCCTCGAGGCCGGACACGATGTCGGTGTCCATCCGGTCGCCGACCATCACCGTCGTCTCGGAGTGGGCGTCGATCCGGTTGAGCGCGCTCCGCATCATCAGCGGGTTGGGCTTGCCGACGTAGTACGGCGCCCGGCCGGTCGCCGCGGTGATCAGCGCGGCCACCGAGCCGGTGGCCGGCAGCGTGCCCTGCTGGCTGGGACCGCTGACGTCGGGGTTGGTGGCGATGAAGCGCGCCCCCGCCTCGATCAGCCGGATGGCCCGGGTGATCGCCTCGAAGGAGTAGGTCCGGGTCTCCCCCAGCACGACGTACTCGGGATCGCGGTCGGTCATGACGTAGCCGATGTCGTGCAGCGCGGTGGTCAGGCCGGCCTCCCCCACGACGTACGCCGTGCCGTCGGGACGCTGGTCCGCGAGGAACTGCGCCGTCGCCAGCGCCGAGGTCCAGATGGCGTCCTCCGGCACGTCGATGCCGCTCGCGAACAGGCGCGCCCGCAGGTCGCGCGGCGTGAAGATCGAGTTGTTGGTGAGCACCAGGAAGTGGCGACCCGAGGCCTTGAGCGCCTCGACGAACTCCGCCGCCCCGGGGATGGCGTGCTCCTCGTGCACGAGCACGCCGTCCATGTCGGTCAGCCATGTCTCGATCGGCGCGTGAGTGGTCATGGGCGCCATTGTGTCGCGTTCCGGCCCACTAGGGTCGGCGACATGACCTTCTCCATCGTGGCCCGCTCCGACGACGGCGAGTCGTGGGGCGTGGCCGTCGCCTCCAAGTTCCTCGCGGTCGGGTCGGCCGTCCCCGCGGCGGTGGCCCGGGTGGGGGCCGTCGCGACCCAGGCCGAGGCCAACGTCGCCTGGAAGTTCCTCGCCCTGGCCCACCTCGACGACGGCGCCACCGCCGAGGTCGCGCTCGACGCGCCTCGTCGAGGAGGACGACAAGCGCGACCACCGCCAGGTCGGCATCGTCGACTCGGAGGGCAACGCCGCGACGCACACCGGGTCGGAGTGCTTCGACTGGGCGGGCGGGGTGACCGGACCCGGCTACGCGATCCAGGGCAACATCCTCACCGGCCCCGAGGTCGTCGAGGCGATGGAGCTGTCGTGGCAGGGCTCGGCGGGCCGGCCGATCGAGCGCCGGCTCCTCGAGGCGCTGCACGCCGGGGACGAGGCCGGCGGGGACAAGCGGGGACGCCAGTCCGCCGCCCTGCTCGTCGTGCGCGAGGACGCGGGGTACGGCGCGGGCGACGACGTCGCGGTCGACCTGCGGGTCGACGACCACGCCGGCGCCGGTCGGCGAGCTCGCCCGGCTGCTCGACCTCAACGACCTCTACCTGACCGCCTCCACCGAGGACGAGAAGGTGGCCGTCACCCCCGAGCTGGCGCGGAGAGCTCGACGGCTCGTGCAGGGCCAGGGGCACCCCGACTTCCGCGCGTGGGTCGGCACCGAGAACTACGAGATGCGGGTGGCCGAGGACCGGCCGTGGATCGACCGAGCGGGTGCTCGGCGATCGTCCGGGGCGAGCAGCCGTGAGCGTCCTCGCCATCGATGCCGGTACGACGGGAGTCACCGCCGTCGTCGTCAGTCCTGCCGGCCGCATCGTCGCCACGGCGCTACCAGGAGTTCGCGCAGCACTTCCCCAAGCCCGGGTGGGTGGAGCACGCGCCGGAGGAGATCTGGCAGGCCACCCTCGAGGCCACCCGGGAGGTGCTGGGCAAGGTCGACGCCTCCGAGCTGACCGCCATCGGCATCACCAACCAGCGCGAGACCGTCGTGCTCTGGGACCGCGAGACCCTCGGGTCGCCGCGTCGGGCGATCGTGTGGCAGGACCGGCGGACGGCCGAGATCTGCGAGCGGCTGCGCGCCGAGGGCCACGAGGAGCGGGTCGCCGAGCTGACCGGGCTCCGGCTCGACCCCTACTTCTCCGGCACCAAGCTGATGTGGCTGGCCGAGCACGAGCCGCACACGTGGGCCCTCGTCCAGTCGGGCCGGTACGCCGTCGGGACCGTCGACTCCTACCTGATCGCCCGGATGACCCGGGGCACCTGGCACGTCACCGACGTCTCCAACGCCTGCCGGACCCTGCTCTTCGACCTCGGCTCCGGCGACTGGTCCGACGAGCTCTGCAGCCTCTTCGGCGTGCCCCGCGACGCGCTGCCCGACCTGGTCCCCAACTGGGGCGAGGTCGCGCCCGTCGGACCCGCGGTCCTTCCTCGGCCTCGAGCTGCCCATCGCGGGCATCGCCGGCGACCAGCAGTCGGCCCTCTTCGGCCAGACGTGCTTCGACGAGTCGGCGACTCCAAGTGCACCTACGGCACCGGGTCCTTCATCCTGACCAACACCGGGACCACCCTCGAGCGCTCCGACGCCGGCCTGCTCTCCACGGCGGCCTGGCGCTCGCCCGACGGGCGAGCTGACCTACGCGCTAGAGGGGGCGATCTTCGTGACCGGCGCGGCCGTGCAGTGGCTGCGCGACGGACTGCAGATCGTGGGGTCCGCGGCCGAGACGGCGGCCGTGGCCGCGACCGTCGACGACACCGACGGCGTCGTCTTCGTGCCGGCGCTCACCGGGCTCGGCGCCCCGCACTGGGACCCGCACGCCCGGGGCCTGATCATCGGCATCACCCGCGGCACCACCCGCGCGCCACATCGTCCGCGCGACGCTGGAGGCGATCGCCTTCGAGGTCCGCGACGTCCTGGAGACCATGCCGGAGCATCGCGTCGCCTGCGCGTCGACGGTGGCGCCGCCGCCAACGACATGCTGTGCCAGATCCAGGCCGACCAGGTCGGGCCTGCCGGTCGAGCGGCCGGAGATCGTCGAGACCACGGCGCTGGGAGCGGCCTTCCTCGCCGGGCTCGGCACCGGCGTGTGGGAGTCCACCGACGACCTGCGCGAGACGTGGGCGCTGGAGCGCCGCTTCGAGCCGGTCGCCGACCGGGCCAGGGCCGACGCGGCGCACGCCCGCTGGCAGCGACGCCGTCGAGCGGTCCAAGGGCTGGGCTAGCTCGAGCTGAGCCGGGCCAGCTCGCGCCTCCGCGGCGGCGACCGCGCGGCGCGGTCTCGGCTAGCGCTCTCCTCGGCCTCCGACTCTCACGTCCTCGGCGTCGGACGAGCTCGTCGTCGTTCTCCTCGAGGTCGCCTCGAGCTGGGCGATCCGGCCCCGCAGCTCGTCGACCTCGGCCTGCAGCTGCAGGGACCGCGCCTGCAGGGCGCTCGACGTCCGCGCCGGCCGCCGCGGCGCCTCGCGCGCCGCGTCGATGCTCGGCGCTGGCGGCCTCGCCAGCCGCTCCTGGGCCGCGGCGCCGCGCCTTGGCGTCGGCCTCCGGGTCCGGTACGACGTGCAGCTCGGGCCGGCGGCACCGGCTCCGCGCTCGCGCGGCGCAGCGGCGAAGCCCAGCGCCTCCGGCACGGCCAGCGCGGCCGCGACGTCGACCTCGCCCACCCCGGTCGCCGCGCAGCGCCGCGACGAGCAGCCCGCTGCGCACCGCCGCGGCCGCCCCCTCGTCGACCATCGCGGCCGTCAGGGTCGCCTCGACCTGGTCGGCCACGGCCTGGGTGACCTTGACGCCCTCCTCGCGGGCCAGCGCGCGGGCCGGGTCGTGACGGCCGCGGTGAGCTGGCGGCGCTGCCGGGTGAGGGCCCGCAGCTCCTCGCCGTCGAGGTTGGCCTGGGCCTCGCGCAGCGCGGCACCCACCCCCAGCACCTGCTCCACCTGCGCCGCGTCGCGGCGTACGAGCAGGTTGACGACCCAGGCGGCGAGGGACGGCTTCTTCAGCGCCTTGAGCCGGGCGGCCAGCTCCTTGTCGGCCTTGTGCTCCTTGACCAGGGCGTCGCGCGCCGGGGTGAAGTCGCCCAGCGGCAGCGCGTAGAGCTCGTCGGCGAGCTCGAGGAGCGGGTCGGTCACGCCCGCGATCCTACGAACGCGTACTCCAGCTCGGTCGGGTGCGGCACCCACGGGCACTCCTGCTCCACGCCGGTCGCGCTCCAGCCGAGCCGCTCGTAGAGACGGCGCGCGCGGTGGTTGGCGTCGAGCACCCACAGCCGTCGCGCGCCGTGCGCCACGGCCCGGGCGACGCCGGCGCGGGCGAGGCCGGTCCCCCAGACGTCCGGGTGGACGGCGAGGTGGCGCAGGTAGTCGTCGTCGTACGCCGTGAGGGCCAGCAGGCCGTCGTCGCCCGTCGACGACCTCGACCACCACCTCGGGGTCCTCGAGGACGAGCGCCCAGCGCGCGAGCACGTCGTCGTCGGGGAAGGGGAACCGGTCGGCCGGGAACACGTGCGCGAGGCCGACGAGGTTGGCGGCCCGCTCGAGGTCGCGCAGCGCGGCCGACGTCGCCGGCGCTCGGCCGTGCGCCAGGGCGCGTCAGTCCTCATCGTCGAGGCCGTGCTCGATCGCCCACCGGGTGAGCTGGACGCGGTTGTTCATCTGGAGCTTGCGCAGCGTGTTCTGCACGTGGTTCTGCACGGTGCGGTGGGAGATCACGAGCCGCTCGGCGATCTGCTTGTAGGACATGCCCTTCGCGACCATCTTGAGGATCTCGGTCTCGCGGTCGGTGAGCTCGTCGCGCGGGTCGTCGGCCGGGCCCTCGGCCATCCGGCGGAACTCCCCCAGCACCAGGCCCGCGAGGCCGGGCGTGAAGACGGTGTCGCCGGCCGCGACGCGGCGTACGGCGTCGATCAGCTCCTCGCGCGACGCGCTACTTGACGAGGTAGCCGGTGGCGCCCGGCCTTGACCGCCTCGAGCACGTCGGACTGCTCGCCGGACGCGGAGAGGATGAGGACCCGCGCCGACGGGTCGTGCTGCAGCACCTGGGCGGTCACCTCGACCCCGTTCGGGCCGGGGATCTGCAGGTCGAGCACCACGACCTCGGGCCGGGAGGCGGGGAAGCGCGCCAGCGCCTGGTGCCCGTCCGCGGCGACCGCCACCACCTCGAACCCGGCGGCGACCAGGTCCCGCTCCACCGCGTCGCGCCACATCGGGTGGTCGTCGACGACCATCACCCTGGTCGCTCCGCCGGTCGTCGCCTGCTCCTCGCCGCTGGTCATGCCCGCGAACCTACAGCGGGTCGACTGCAGGCTTTACCCCAATCGAGGGGTTGTCCGCCCTCGGGCCCGATGGTGTCGTGGGGCCCGTGGCTCGGGATGCGGGCCGTCATCTGCCCGGGGGAAGTGTCGGATGCGTCGAGCACTGTCAATGGTCCTGGCCGCGTCGTCGGCCCTCCTGCTGCCCATGCTGGCCGCCGGGCCGCCTGGCCAGGCCGTCGGTCCACTCACGGCAGGCCCCCTCAAGGCGGTGTCCAGCATCAGCGTCATCCAGGCCGTGCCCGGGGCCACGGTCGACGTCTCGGTCGACGGCCGGTCGGTCGCGACCGGGGCCGAGGTCGGCGACATCCTGGGCCCCTTCGACCTGTCCCCCGGCGGTCACGAGGTGACCTTCACCGGACCCGGTATCGACGTCGCCTCCTCGCTCGAGGTCGCCACGGGGGCGAGCACCGACGTGGTGCTGCACCTCCCCGCCGAGGTCGGTGGGGATCCCGTGGTCCACTCGTACGACGCCCCCACCGGCGCGATCGGTCCCGACAAGGCCCGGGTCGTGCTGGCCCACACCGCGACCGTGGCGCCCGCCGACGTGCGGGTCAACGGCGAGACCGTCTTCACCAACATCGCCAACGGAGAGTTCGCCGAGGCGGAGGTGCCCGCCGGCACCCACGAGGTGGCGCTGGTCCCCTCGGGCAGCACCGCCGACCCGATCCTGGGCCCGCTCGACGTGGCGCTCGAGGCGCGCACCCTGTCGATGATCTACGCCTACGGCAACCCGCGTGATGGCTCGATGAACGTCATCGCCCACACCGCCGCGCTGACCGCCGACGGGGCGGTGCGGCCCACCACCATCGACACCGGGTCGGCGGGTCTGGCGCGGGGCATCACGGTCAACCCCTTCCTGCTGGGCGGATGAGCACGTCGGGCGGCGGTGCCACCCCGGTCCGCGGGGTCGTCCCGGCGCTCGTCCTGCTCGTCCCGCTCCTCCTGGCCGCCTGCAGCCCGCCGGCCACCGACGCACGCGACGCCCGGGAGGCGATGCCCGACCCGGCGTCGTCCGCGTCGTCGCCCTCCGCATCGTCGTCGGCCGTGCCCGTCACCCCCGCGCAACGTGCCTCGTCGGTGCTCCGACCCCAGCGGCCGGTCGCCGTGGTGCTGCCCGGTGACGTCGTCGTACCCGTCCGGAGTGCGTCCACGAGGGCCGACGGCCTGCTCGACGTCCCGGCGGACACCGGCGTGGCCGGGTGGTGGGACGGCGGGGCACGGATCGGGGACCCGTTCGGCTCGACGCTCGTCGCGGCCCACGTCGACTCCCGCACCCAGGGCCTCGGCCCGTTCGCCGCGCTGCTGGTCCTCGAGGGGGGCGAGCGCGTGCGCCTCCGCTCGGCGGGGCTGGTCCAGGACTTCGAGGTGCGCTCCCTGCGCCTGGTGCCGCAGGGTCCGCTGACCGAGCGCACGGGCCTCTTCGCCCCGAGCGGTCCGCGCCGGCTGACGCTGGTGACGTGCGCCCCGCCGTACGTCGCGAGCCGGGGCGGCTACCAGAACCTCGCGGTCGTCACCGCCGTGCCGGTCGGTCCGCCGTCCCGGGGGTCGACGCCATGAGGCGCCCCGACGTCAGCCGCACCTCGCGCCTGCTCCTGCTGGGCCTGGTCTTCCTCGTCCTGCCCGCGCTGACCATCGCCCTGGTCGCCAGTCGCATGGACGGCGAGGGGTCGTCGGCGGCGACGCTCAGCAGCGAGGGGCGCGGAGTCCCTCCTCCGCAGCCGCTGGGGCCCGACGAGGCGTACGTCCGCACGGTGGTGCTGCCGTCCGGCGACCTGCGGGTGACGCACTGGATCGAGAGCAGCGCGACGCTGCTCGACGCTCGACCTCTCGCTGCCCGCCGTCACCGGGGCCGACGGGCGTCGAGGCGCGCAACGTGCGGGTCCTGGCCGACGGCCGTCGGGTGCCGGGCTCCGCCCGGATCACCGCGGTGCCCGCGAGCTATCCCCTCCTGGGTGCCCGCTCGGTGCAGGTCCGCTACCGGTTGAAGGGCGCGGTCGAGCGGAGCGGTGCGTCGGCGCCCGGGCGGGCCCTCGCCCTCGTGACGGCCCTCGACGTGACGCACGAGCCGCCACCGCAGCGCGTGGTCCGGGCCGTCCTCGCCCCCGAGGTGCTGTCGCTGGCCTGTGCGCCCGCCGACGTGGACGGTGCTCCCGAGCCGTGCGGTGCCCTCGACCCCGACGGCGGCTGGACCGTCGAGCGGGCCGGCACCCGCGTGGACGACCGGGTGCTGGCGCAGGTGTCCCTGGGGTGAGCGCTCAGGCGCGTGCGTCGGGCCGGACGTAGCGACCACGACGGTGCAGCAGGGGCTCCTCGTCGGGGCCGAGCACCGCCTCGTCGAGCGAGCAGACCACCTCGAGCGACCAGCCCGAGGAGCCGGGTGTCGGTGACGGTGCAGGTCGCCCAGGTCGACGCCGAGGCGAGCCGCGGACCGGCCGGGGTCTGCTCCCACGTCGCGCCGGCGAACGGCCCGCCCGGCGCCGGCATCAGGCCGGCGAACTGCTCGGCCAGGTCGCGGTGCTCCCACTCCAGGAGGTGCACGACGACCCGGTCGCCGACGTCGAGCGCCTCGCCGAGCGACGAGTCGGGGTCGAGGAGACCCACCACGAGCGGCGGCTCCCCGCCGACGACCAGCATCGACGAGACGGTCAGCCCGACGCGCTCACGGTCGGCGCCGGTCGTCCAGAGACCCACGCGGGCCGAGAGCCGGCCCCGCAGCCGACGGGCGGCGTCGCGCGCGCCCTCGGGGTCGGCGAAGGGGTGGTCTGAGTGGATGGTCACGATGGCTCCTCGATCGGCACGGTCAGCTCCCACTCGGTCCCCCAGGTCCCGGTGTCCAGCCGGGCGGTGCCACCGAGGTCGGCGAGGCGGCCCCGGATCGACTGGCCGACCCCGAGACGGCCCGACGCGGCCGCGGCCTCGAGGCGGCCGGCCGGGATGCCCGGCCCGTCGTCGCGGACCGAGACGGTGACCTCGCCCGGGACGGCGTCGAGCAGGACCCAGGCGGGCGCGGTGTCGCCGACGTGGGCGCGGACGTTGTCGAGGCAGGCCGACACGGCGGCCACCAGCTCCTGCGCCACGTGCGCCGGGCACGCGGCACGGGGGTGCCCGGGGTGGCGACGTCCACCCGACCCGCGTGGGCCGGGCCGAGGCGCTCGAGCGCCCCGGCCAGGTCGACGGTCGAGCCGGTCGGGGCGGTCACCGTGTCCTGCTGGCGGATCAGCGACCGCAGGCTGCGCTCCTGCTCGCCGGCGAGGCGGCCGAGCTCGGCCAGGTCGCCCCCGGCCTCGCCCGCCCGGCGCTGCACCAGCGAGAGCACCTGGAGCACGCCGTCGTGGACCGCGCGGGCCAGCCGGGTGCGCTCCTCGGCGGCCGCCGCCGCCCGCTGGGCGGCGTCGCGCTCGACCGCCATCCGCTGGAGCGAGGCGCACATGTAGCCGACGATCGGGCCGCCGATCATCAGCAGGAAGACGTTGCCGTAGTTGGCCTGGTCGATCGGCTGGTCGACGGACACCGGATCGCGATGTCGGCGGCGGAGAGGGCCACGGCGGCGGCCAGGCCGCCCTTCCAGTGCCAGTGGACCGCCCAGGCGAGCAGGGCGCCCATCACCCAGAAGCCGGGGATGGTGGCGTTGAAGTCGGTGCCCTTGGCCAGCGGGGTGAGGAGCGATCGCGCCGACGGCGATCGCGAGGTCGACGCCCAGCAGCAGCGGCGTACGACGTCGCGCGCTCGGCGTAGGCCCAGAGCGCGACGCCCGTCCAGGCGACCGGCCACGGTCACGACGGCGGCGCCCAGGGCGGGGTTGTCGTAGTTGTCGCGGCGCCAGAGGTTGAGGGCGACCATGTTGACGGTCACCACGACGCGGACGAGCGCCAGCGCCCGGTGGAGGCGGTCCTCGACCGCGACCGCGGCCCGCTCGTCGACGGCTGGGGCGGCGCCGGTCAGGACGCCTGCTTCTGCGGGTGCCTCGTCGTGCGGCGGCCTGGTCCTTCCGAGGCCGCCTTGGCCTGCTCCTTGGAGAGCTCCTTGGCCTTGGTGGCGTACATGTCGACGTACTCCTGCTCGGAGAGCCGCATGATCTCGTACATGATCTCGTCGGTGATGGACCGCAGGATGTAGCGGTCGTTCTCCATGCCCTCGTAGCGCGAGAAGTCGAGCGGCGGGCCGAAGCGCACGACCGGGCGGGTCCACGAGCCGAAGATCTTGCCGGTCGGCGCGACCACGTCGGTGCCGACGACCGCGCACGGGACGACCGGGGCGCCGGTCTCCAGCGCGAGCCGGGCGACGCCGGTCTTGCCGCGGTAGAGCTTGCCGTCGTGCGAGCGGGTGCCCTCGGGGTAGATGCCGAACAGGTCGCCCTGGTCGAGGATCTTCTTGGCGGACTTCATCGCGCCCTCGGCGGCGTTGGCGCCCGGAGCGGTCGATCGGCACCTGGCCGGCGCCGGAGAAGAACTTCTTCTGGAACCAGCCCTTGATGCCGGGCGAGGTGAAGTACTCCGCCTTGGCCACGAAGGTGACGCGGCGGTTGAGCGTGAGCGGCATGAACAGCCAGTCGGCGTACGAGAGGTGGTTGCTCGCCAGGATCGCGGCACCCTCCTCGGGGACGTTGTCGACGCCGAACGCCTTCGGGCGGAAGACCACGCGGAGCAGCGGGCCGAGCGCCACCGACTTGAGGAACCAATACAGCACGGGGTGAGCCTAGCCCCGAAAGCGCCTCCCCGGTGTCCCCCACGTGGTGCACACTTCCCCCGTGATCAATCCCCTGAAGCGAGGCGGCCCGGCCGCGCCCGTCGAGCCCACCGACCCCGAGGTCCCGCGGCCGTTCACCGCGGTCGCCAAGCCCGAGCTCACCGGTGGTCGGCGCATCGGCGTGCTGCTCCAGCACGGCTTCACCGGCTCGCCCGTACTCCATGAAGCCGTGGGGTCGCGCGCTCGCCGAGCAGGGGTACGCCGTCGAGGTGCCGCTGCTGCCGGGTCACGGCACGCAGTGGCAGGAGCTCAACACGCTCGGGTGGAAGGACTGGTACGCCGAGACGTCGCGGGCCTTCGAGAAGCTCCGCGACGAGAACGACGCGGTCGTCGTGGGCGGCCTCTCGATGGGCGGCTCGCTGGTGCTGCGCCTCGCGGCCGACCACCCCGACGCCGTGGCCGGGATCGTGCTGGTCAACCCGGCCGTCAACACCGCGCGGCTCGACGTCCGGGCGCTGCCCGTCCTCAAGTGGCTGGTGCCGTCGTTCCCCGGCATCGCCAACGACATCAAGAAGCCCGGCGTCGAGGAGCTCGGCTACTCGCGCACGCCGCTCAAGGCGGCCGACTCGATGATGCGCGAGGGCTGGAAGCCGCTGCGCGCGGACCTGGCCCGGATCACCTCTCCGCTGCTGTTGTTCAAGTCGACCGTCGACCACGTCGTCGACCCGACGTCGCTGGAGATCATCCGGAGCAACGTGTCGTCGCGGGACTTCACCGAGCGGATGCTGTCCGAGAGCTACCACGTGGCCACGCTCGACAACGACGCCGCAGGCGATCTTCGACGAGTCCGCCGAGTTCATCGCCCGGGTCACCTCAGCCGACGGCGGCTGAGGAAGCACGGACCAACGACCCTCTCCAAACCACCCACAGGCGGGCTACGGTGGGTGCGTGAGCCCACGCGGAGACGACGAGCGGCGGACCCGCGAGGACGCGGCCTGGCGCGAGATCGTCGACAACTACGGCGAGCGCGTCGAGGTCGACGACGCTCCCCTGTCCGAGCCCCAGCCCGTCGCGGCCGAGGTGCCGGAGCCCGAGCCCGAGGTCGCCGTCGTACGACCGGTGGACGAGGAGCGCTTCGTGCCTCCGCCGCCGCCCCCGCTCCCCCGGCCGGCACCCCCGCGGGCCATCGCCTGGGCGGGCGTCTTCGGCGTGCCGGTGGTGCTGCTGGTGTGCCTCGTCGCGACGCTCGACCTGCCGACGCTGCTCGACTACGCGCTGCTCGACGTGGTTCGTCGGCGGCTTCGGCTACCTCGTCGCCACGATGTCGCGCGAGCCCCGCGAGCCCTGGGACGACGGCTCGCGTATCTGACCGGCGCCGCGGGCGCTATCGTCGGCCCGTGAGTGTGAGCGAGAACGTCGAAGTCACCGGCCACCTGATGGACAGCGGCATCCTGTCGCGCGTCCTCGACGACATCCGCGAGTACGGCGGCGACTGGGTCATCGAGGACATCGACCTGGGTCACGAGCAGACCGACACCAGCCACGCGACCATCACCGTGATGGCCGAGGACGACGACGCGCTGCAGCGGCTCCTGATGCGGCTGCAGACCCATGCCGTCAACCAGGTCGACCCCGGCGAGGCCAGCGTCGCCGTGGCCGACATGGACGGGGTCTTCCCCGACGGCTTCTACTCCACCACCAACCTCGCCACCCGGGTCCGCCTCGAGGGACGTTGGTACGACGTCGAGAACCCCGAGATGGACTGCGGCCTCGTCGTCGAGGGCGAGCGGATCTTCACGCTGCCGATGTCCGACGTGAAGGTCGGGATGCAGGTCGTCACGGGCGCCTCGGGCATCCGGGTCACCGCGCCCGTGGTCGACAAGGGCGAGCGACGCGTTCGGCTTCATGGAGTCGGACGTCTCGTCGGAGAAGCCCCAGGCCGTGCTCGTGCGCCAGGTCGCCGACGGCATGCGCGAGGCCAAGGCCGAGGGCAAGAAGGTGCTGTGGGTCGGTGGCCCCGGCGTCGTGCACACGGGCGCCGCGCCCGCGATGGTCGCGATGGTGGACGCCGGGTTCGTCGACGTGCTCTTCGCCGGCAACGCGCTGGCCACCCACGACATCGAGTCGTCGCTCTACGGCACCAGCCTGGGCGTCGACCTGGCCAAGGGCCAGGGCGTCGAGCACGGGCACGAGCACCACATCCGCGCGCTCAACACGATCCGCAAGGCCGGCTCGATCAAGGCCGCCGTCGACTCCGGCGTCCTGACCGGCGGGATCATGCACGCGCTGGTCACGCACGAGAAGAAGTTCGTGCTGGTCGGCTCGGTCCGCGACGACGGTCCCCTGCCCGACGTCCACACCGACGTGATCGTGGGTCAGCGCGCGATGCGCGCCGAGCTCACCGACGTCGGCTTCTGCCTGATGGTGGCGACCATGCTGCACTCGGTGGCGACCGGCAACATCCTGCCCGCCTCGATCCCGCTGGTGTGCGTCGACATCAACCCGGCCACGGTCACCAAGCTCGCCGACCGCGGGTCGAGCCACGCCAAGGGCATCGTCACCGACGTCGGGCTCTTCCTCGAGCAGCTCGCGGTCGAGCTGGTCCCGGACTACCGGCGCGCCTGAGTCGCCCGGCGGGCCAGCTCGGCCGCGCCCACCAGGCCGGCCTGCGGGCCCAGCTGGGCCGCGACCAGCGGCGGCACCTGTCGGTGTGCCGCGCCCACCAGCGAGCGCACCAGCGCGGTGCGGGCGGGCTCGAGCAGCCGGTCGCCGGCGGCGGACACCCCGCCGCCGATGACGACCACCTCGGGGTCGAAGGCCGCGACGAGGTTGGCCACGCCGACGCCCAGCCAGTCGCCGACGCTGGCGAAGGCCTGCCGGGCCACCAGGTCGCCGTCCTCGGCCGCCTCGGTGACCATCGGGCCGGTCACCAGGTCGGGGTTGCCACCGGTCGCCTCCTCCAGCACGGAGGGCTGCTCGCCCATCCGGGCCCGGGCGAAACGGACGAGCGCGTTGCCCGAGGAGTACTGCTCCCAGCAGCCCCGGCCCCCGCACTCGCAGGGCTGGCCGCCGGGCACCACCTGCATGTGCCCGAACTCGCCCGCCATGCCGTTGGCCCCGCGCACCAGGTGGTCGTCGATGATGATGCCGCCGCCGATGCCGGTGCCCATGGTGACGACGACGGCCGACCGCGCGCCTCGCGCCGCGCCGTACGTCCACTCGGCGACGGCGGCGCCGTTGGCGTCGTTGTCGAGGGTCACCGGCACGCCCCAGCGGTCGGCCAGCCGGTCCCGGACGTCCTCGCCCTGCCAGGGCAGGTGCGGGGCGAACATCACGCGGCTGCCGCTCGCGTCCACGAACCCGGCGGCGGCCACGCCGACTCCCGCGATCGGTGAGCCGCCGGCGACCTCCAGCACGGCCTGCACGAGGGCGTCCTCGACGCGCACCGCGTCGACCCGGCGACCGGGCGTGGCCCGGCGGGCCGTGCGTACGACGCGCCCGTGCTCGTCGACCACCCCGGCCAGCACCTTGGTGCCGCCGACGTCGACGCCGACCCAGACGGGCTCCATCGCGGAAGTCACGGACAGATCCTGTCGTATGCACGCTGTCCAGACAGTCGGGGCCCGCCGCATGGCCCGAAAGGACTAGGCGCGGTGGCCACCCGGGTCATTTCGGGTCACAAGCCTGCCGGGTGCTCCCGGCGCTCCCTAGTCTCAGGCTGATATCCGCCGGAGATGTGATCGAGGGGTCGTACATGCGCACACTGCTCGCACGTCGTAGGCGTGGTGAACGCGGGGCGGCGGCCGTCGAGTTCGCGCTGGTCGTGATCCCGTCTGCTGCTGATCCTGCGGCGGCATCGTCAACTTCGGCGTCGCCTTCTCCCAGAAGCTCGCGCTCGACAACGCCGTGCGCGCAGGCGGCCCGCGCCGCGGTCGTCGACACCGGCTCGACGAGCACCGACGACGCGAGGCCAGACGCGCGTTCAACGACACCGCCATCGCCCGCCAGGGCGACGGACGCGACCATCACCTTCGGTCGGCGCCTCGACCACGTGCGAGGACAGCGACTTCGGTGACCGGATCCAGGTCGTCGGCACCTTCGAGTCCAAGTTCATGTTCCCGTGGCTGGTGCCGGGTATCCCGACGCTCGATGCACCTGGACGAGCACAGGGGAGTTCCAGTGCGAGTACTCATGACGCGCCGAGCACCGCGACGAGCGCGGCGCCACGCTCATCCTGGTCGCCCTCCTGGCGACCTTCCTCCTCGTGCTCTCGGGTTTCGTCGTCGACTTCGGCCAGGCCTACATGAGCAAGCGCAACCTCCAGAAGGCCGCCGACGCCGGGGCCCTCGCGGCCGCCCAGGCGCTGACGCAAGTACCCGGGGACGTGCTCCAACGTCCTCTCCAACTCGGTCGCCATCGCCGAGGCCAAGGCCGCGGCCGACAAGTACCGCGCTGCTCAACCGCGAGACCTACCTGCCCGCCTCGGTCGAGATCGAGTTCGACGTCCGAGTGCGACCCCGCCCTGAAGGTGCTCGTCGTCGAGTACGGCGTCGAGGGGACCACGAGCTCGTCCGTTCGGCCCCTTGGCCGGTGGCGGCTCGACGATCACCACCGATCGTCGCGCCGAGGCGACCGTCGATGTCGCGACCGCGGGCCAACGAGGGCGTGCGCCCCTGGCGCTCTGCTCCGCCCAGCTGCCCGGCTCCAGAGCTCGGGCGACCGTTCGTCCGCCTGGACTACCCGAAGAACAGCACCAAGCTGCCTGCCGGTTGTCCCGCCAAGACCGGTCCGGGCAACTGGTGGACGCTCGACTGCCCGGAGGAGGCCACGGGCTCCACCTCGCAGATGGTCGACCAGATCCTCAACGGCTGCACGGACGGCGTCTCCGTGGTCCCCGGCCAGGAGGACACGCTGACGCCGGGTGAGCTCACCGTCACCCTCGAGGCCGAGTGCGACGCCGGCTCCGCAGGCTCCGAGACGTGCCTCGGCGGCGACCCCGGCAACATCGACGCGGGTCAGGTCGTGGACTCTGGAAGCACCTCGTCCAGACCGAGGAGGTCTCCCTCTTCCCGGTCTTCTGCGCCCCGCCGCAGTGCAGCCCGTCGACGATCGAGGGCAGCGGCACCAACGCCACCTACCCGGTCTACAAGATGGTCGCGGCGGTCATCTGCGGCTACCACTTCAGCAAGAACGAGCGCTTCCACTCGTCATCGGGTGATTGCGCCGGCCTCCCCGTCACCATGCACGCGGGCAACGACGACTCGGGCAACGCCGACAACTACATGGTCATCAAGTACGTCAACGAGCGCACCTCGGGCTCCAACGAGGAGTCCGAGTGCGCCCTCGGCGCCGAGTGCGACGGCGGCCTGCGCCGGACGCTGACCTCACCGGCTGAGCAGATCAGCGCCGGGCGAGGTCCGCCGCGCCGATGAGCCCGGCCTTGTTGCCGAGCTCGGCGAGCACGATGTCCGCCACCGGCCGGTGCCCCCGGCCGGTGAGCTGACGGTTGAAGGCCGTCCGGATCGGGTCGAGCAGCAGGTCGCCGGCCTCGCTGACGCCCGCCGCCGATGGCGACCGTCGCCGGGTCCAGCACGGCGGCCAGGGACGCGATGCCCTCCCCCAGCCACGTGCCGAGGTCGGACGAGCTGGTCGACGGCGAACGGGTCGCCGTCCTGGGCGGCCGCGGTGATCAGCGGGCCGTCGATCGCGGCCGGGTCTCCCCCGGCGCGGTCGATCAGGTCGCGGGCCAGCAGCGAGCGCCCGTCGGCGGCCTCCCGGGTCGCGCGCACGAGCGCCGTGCCGGAGCCGTAGGACTCCAGGCAGCCGCGGTTGCCGCAGCCGCACATGACTCCGCCGGGCACGACGCGCATGTGGCCGATCTCGGCCGCCACCCCGAACGCGCCCCGGTGCAGCTTGCCGTCGAGGACGATCCCGCCGCCGACGCCGGTGCCGACGGTGACCAGCAGGAAGTCGTCGACGTGCTTGCCTGCTCCGAAGGTGAACTCGCCCCACGCCGCGGCGTTGGCGTCGTTCTCGATCACCACCGGGAGGTCGATGTGCTGCTCGAGCTCGGCCTTGAGGTCGATGTCGCGCCACGCGAGGTTGGGGGCGAAGTAGACGTGCGACCGCGGTGCTGGAGACGTACCCCGCGGCGCCCACGCCCACGCAGGTGACGTCGTGGCGCGAGCTCAGCTCGTTGACGAGGCCGGCGATGGCCTTCTCGATGGCGTCGACGTCCTCCGCCGGCGACTCGACCTTGAGCTCCTCGACGATCCGACCCTCGGCGTCGACCACGCCTCCGGCGATCTTGGTGCCGCCCACGTCGATGCCGCAGGCCAGTCCGCTGGTGCTCACGAGTCCTCCTCGGGCCAGTCCTCGTCGAGGACGATCTTCTCCACTGGTTCGGTGCGACGCCGGCGGCCTCGAGGCTCCGGATCGTCCGGGTCGCCGTCGGCGCTGCCCTCGGGGTCGGGCACCACCGTCGCCAGCACGCCGGCCGCGGCCTGCACCAGCGACGAGGCTGCCACGGCGAGGTGCGCCTTGACCTCGGGGCTCAGCTGGCGGACGACGTGCACCGTCCGGCAGATGGGGCAGACGGTGCACTCGGGCGCACCGGTCGCGAGGTGCTCGTCGACCTGGTGGGCGGCCGTGGTGACCTGGTCCACGAGGTGGTCCGCCAGGCCGCCGGCCCCGTGGCCGACGTCGGCACCGTGCTCGCGCGCCCAGCCCGACGAGCGCGCCGAGGAGCTTGGCCGTCTCCTCGGCCAGGCTACCCACCTCGGGAGCGTCGTCGCCTGCCGGCTCGCCGTCCTGCCGCGTCACGCCGTCTCCTCCTCGAACCTCACCTGCAGCACCCCGTCCTGCACGCGAGCCCCGGCGACCCGGTGACGGGCCAGCCCCGGCGGGAGGGTCAGGAGGCGACGATACGACCCCACGCGTCACGACGAGCTCGTCGCCGTGGCGCGCGAGGTCCACGTCGGCGCTGGTGACGTGCGGCAGGGACAGCCCGAGCGTCGGCCCGAGCCGACGTGCGGCTCACCGTGAACGGCCCCTTGCCGGCCGGCACGGCGAGCGGGTCGGTGCCGTCGTACACCTCCCCGCGCCAGCGCCCGCAGGGCGTCGACGCCCACCGGCTCGCCGCTGCGGTAGACCGAGCGCCACAGGGGCATCCCGGCGAAGGACTCCGCGACCTCGGCCAGCACGGCCTCCTGGGACCGGACCCACCCGGCACGCCACTCGTCCGCCTCGGTGCTCGGGAAGATGCGGTTGACCACGACCCCGTCCACCCGGTAGCCGAAGAGCGACAGCGATCGGTCAGCGACCGCCTGGCCTCCGCCAGCACCACGGACTCCGGGGTCAGGACCACCCGGACGCTCGCCTCCGGCCCGGTGAGCAGCGCGTGCACCTCGTCGAGCTCGTCGTGCAGGCGCTGCATCGCGTCGAAGACCGTGTCCTGCGGCATCGGCACCCCGGCGGCCCGGCTCAGGACCGGGCGGAGCGCCTTGACGATGCGGCGCTCCACCGGGAAGACGCGCTCCATGTACCAGCCGAGCGCCTCGGGCAGGGCAAGGAGCCGCAGCGTCTCCGCGGTGGGCGCGCAGTCGACGACGATGACGTCCCACTCCCCCGACAGTGCCTGCACGCGGAGCTCCAGGAGGGCGAGGACCTCCTCGGCGCCGGGCAGGACGGCCAGCTCCTCGGCGGCGACCGGGTCGACCCCGGCGACGTCGAGCACGCTGAGGAGGTAGCCCTGGATCTCGGCCCACGACTGCTCGAAGCGCAGCTGGGCGTCGACCTGCTGGACGAAGAGGCCGATCGGCGACCCGCGTGGGCTCCGGACCCCGCCGCCACGCCGAAGGCGTCCGCCAGCGAGTGGGCCGCGTCGGTGGACAGCACCAGCGTCCGCAGGCCGGACGCGGCGGCCAGGGCCGCCGTGCCGGCCGCGACGGTCGACTTGCCGACGCCGCCCTTGCCGGTGAAGAGGAGGATGCGCACCGTGGGCGTCGAGGTCGGGCGCGCTCAGCGCGTCTCGACGCGCTTCTTCAGCCCCTTGAGGGCGGTGTCGATCAGGATCTTCTCGCCCTTGCGCTTGAGCATGCCGATCAGCGGGATCGAGACGTCGAGGGCGAGGCGGTAGGTCACCTCGGTCGAGCCGTTGCCCAGGTCGCGCAGCTCGTAGGCGCCGTCGAGCGCCTTGAGCATCTTGCCCTCGACCAGGGTCCAGGTGACCTCGCGGTCGCCGTCCCAGTCGTAGGCCAGGGTGTACTCGTCCTTGATGGGCGAGACGTCGAGCTCGAAGTAGACCTGCTCGGCGCGACCGTCCGCCGCCCTCGGACGGTCGACCTGCGGCCGTCTTCACGCCCTTGGCCCACGAGGGGTAGGACTCGAAGTCGGCGATCACGGCCATGATCGCGGCCGGTGGGGCATCGATGACGATCGACGAGGTGGTCTGCTCGGCCATGCGGTGACCCTACCGGACGCAGAGCCAGCGCGAGCTCGTGCTGCGCGGCCAGCGATAGCCTGCGCGCACACCGCCCTTCAAGGAGGCCTCTGTGCGTGAGTTCGCCACGCCACTGACCATCGAGATCCCGGCCGCGGGCAACCTCACCGACGACGTCGTCCGCAACGCCCGCGAGGCCGCCGACGCCGTGGTGTTCAGCCGCAAGGTCGACGGCGAGTGGACCGACGTCACGGCGGGCGAGTTCCTCGCCGAGGTCAGCGCCGTCGCCAAGGGCCTGATGGCCGCCGGCATCGAGCGCCGGCGACCGGGTCGCCCTGATCTCCAAGACCCGCTACGAGTGGACGCTCCTCGACTACGCCATCTGGTTCGCCGGCGCGGCCACGGTGCCCGTCTACGAGACCTCCTCGGCCGAGCAGATCGGCTGGATCCTGGCCGACTCGGGCGCCAAGGCGGTCGTCGCGGAGGGCGCGGAGCACCTCGCCCGCGTCAGCGAGGCACGCGACAGTCCGGCGCCGGCGACGACCTCAACCACGTCTGGTCGATCGACGACAACGCCGTCGGCGTGCTGACGCAGCCTCGGGCAGGACATCTCCGACGAGGCCCTCGAGGCGCGTCGTACGGCCGCCACGCCCGCTCGACCTCGCGACGCTGATCTACACGAGCGGGACCACCGGACGACCCAAGGGCTGCATGCTCACCCACGGCAACTTCATGTTCGAGCTCGGCGTCGCGACCGACGAGCTGCACCACCTCTTCGACGCCGAGGGCGCCTCGACGCTGCTCTTCTTGCCGCTGGCCCACGTCTTCGCCCGGATCATCCAGGTCGGCGCCATCAAGAAGCGGGTCCGCCTCGGTCACAGCGCCGACATCAAGAACCTGCTGGACGACCTCGGCGGTCTTCCAGCCCACGCTTCATCCTCGCCGTCCCGCGGGTCTTCGAGAAGGTCTTCAACAGCGCCTCCCAGCGGGCCACCGCCGACGGTCGGGGCAAGATCTTCGACCGTGCCGCCGAGACCGCCATCGCCTGGTCCCGCGCCCAGGACAGGCGGCCGGGTCCCGCTGCGGGTCAAGGCGCAGCACGCCCTCTTCGACAGGCTCGTCTACGGCAAGCTGCGCACCGCGCTGGGTGGCAACTGCCGGTACGCCGTCTCCGGCGGCGCCCCGCTCGGGGAGCGGCTCGGCCACTTCTACCGCGGCATCGGCGTCACGGTGCTCGAGGGCTACGGCCTGACCGAGACCACGGCCGCGCTGACCGTCAACCTGCCCGACGCCCAGAAGATCGGCACCGTCGGCCGGCCCGCTCCCGGGCACGTCGGTGCGCGTCGCCGACGACGGCGAGCTGCTGTTCCGCGGCGGCCAGGTCTTCGCCGGCTACTGGCGCAACGAGGACGCGACCGCCGAGGCGCTCACCGCGACGGCTGGTTCCACACCGGCGACGTCGGCGAGGTCGACGACGAGGGCTTCGTCCGCATCACCGGCCGCAAGAAGGAGATCCTGGTGACGGCGGGCGGCAAGAACGTCGCCCCCGCGGTGCTGGAGGACCGCCTGCGCGCCCACGCGCTCATCGACCAGTGCATCGTCGTCGGGCGACGGCCAGCCGTTCATCGCCGCCCTCGTCACCATCGACCGGGAGTCGTTCCCGGCCTGGGCCGAGGCCCACGGCAAGTCCGGCGACCTCGCGCAGCTCCTCGACGACCCGGACCTCAACGCCGACGATCGAGGCGGCGGTCGAGGACGCCAACAAGGCGGTCTCCAAGGCCGAGGCGATCCGCAAGTTCACCATCCTGCCGGAGGAGTGGACCGAGGAGGGCGGGCACCTGACGCCGAGCCTCAAGCTCAAGCGCAACGTCGTGATGCGCGAGTTCCGCGAGGACGTCGAGGCCCTCTACCTCAGCTGAGCGCGGCGCGCTCCGCCGCGCCGATCCGGCCAGATCACCCGCAAGGACTAGGGACCGAGCGAGTCGACGTAGTCACTTCGGGTGGTGTCCGGGCCACCTCTGGGCGGTTTGTTCGGTTTAGCCCACGCTCCCCTGCGCCGCTGCCTAGATTCGCGCATGGGAAGGGATCTGGGACCTCTCCCACAGGGCACCACTGCCTGAGCATCCCCCAGAACCCCCGGTCACTGCTCTGCGAAGGATCGCCACATGGCTCGCCGTTCTGTTCTCCTCATCGTCGCCGTGCTGATCGCCCTGGTCGGGCACCGCCCTGATCGTGCTCTACGTCCAAGGCATCGACCAGCGCGCCACCGCGGGCCAGGAGATGGTCGAGGTGCTGGCCGCCACCGACGTCATCGAGCCGGGCGAGGACGTCGTCCGCCGCCCAGGAGGCCGGCAAGTTCGAGAAGACGCGAGGTCCGCCGCGACGACCTCGTCGAGGGCGCGCTGACGTCCACCAGCTCGATCACCGACCTCGTCGCCCTCGGCACGATCTACCCCGGCGAGCAGATCCTGGCCACGAAGTTCGGCAGCCTCGGCCGACGCCGAGAGCCTGGTCATCCCGGACGACAAGCTGGCCGTCTCCGTCGAGCTCACCGACCCCGAGCGCGTCGCCGGCTTCGTCAACCCCGGCTCCGAGGTGGCGATCTTCGTCGTCCGGCCGACCCGTTCTCTACAAGCCGGACGGCAAGGAGACAGAGCTCGCCGCCGTACACCCGCCTCGCTCCTGCCCAAGGTCCAGGTCATCGGCGTCGGCACGACGAGCGTCGACGTCCAAGACGACCAAGACCGAGGACGGGCGAGGAGACCGAGAGGTCGCCCAGGACCATCCTGACCGTGGCGGTGAACCAGGAGGAGGCGGAGAAGCTGATCTACGCCGACCCGCAACGGCGACGTGTCGTTCGCCCTGCTGACCGAAGACACCAAGATCGACCGACGAGCCCGGCGTCTCCGCCGGCCGACATCATGCCCGAGCTCCTTCCGGAACGTCCCGTGACCACCATCCTCGAGCCCGACGTCGGCGCAGCTCGGCGATCGTGACGGACGATGCTGCACGGGTCGATCGCCTACCAGACCATGGAGGAGCTGGACGCCCACCTGGTCGCCGAGCCCCACGAGTTCGCCGTGGTCATCGGCCCGACCGTCGGCCATGGACGACGCCACGGACTTCGCCAAGCGGGCCCGCATCCAGCGGCCCGACCTCGGCGTGATCCTGCTCCGCCGCGGCGTCGACAGCGACGTCCTGACCGACCGCGCTGCGCAGCGGCATGCGCGAGGTCGTGGAGGCCCGCGACCTGGCCGGCCTCACCACGGCCGTGCACCGCGCCCGAGCGTGGCCAAGCGAGATCTCCAAGACCCTGGAGGGCGAGGCCAAGGCGGCCGCGACGCCGGCCATGGCCGCAGGTCGCGGCCGAGCAGGCCGCCGCCCAGGCGGCCGCGGACGCTCCGCAGGGCAAGGTCATCACGGTCTTCTCGACCAAGGGCGGCGTCGGCAAGAGCCTGGTCGCGACCAACCTCGGCGTCGCCCTCAGCGATGCCGGCCAGCAGGTCTGCCTGGTCGACCTCGACGTCAACAGCGGTGACGTCGCGATCATGCTGCAGCTCAACCCCACGCGCACGATCAACGACCTCGTCGCCTTCAAC
The DNA here is from genome assembly GCA_963776975.1 of uncultured Actinomycetota bacterium. Lineage (GTDB taxonomy): Bacteria > Actinomycetota > Actinomycetes > Propionibacteriales > Nocardioidaceae > Nocardioides. The sequence continues at coordinate 134,972 of CAVZOU010000010.1, forward strand.
GGCAGATCGACGAGGACGCCATCGCCTCGATCCTGACCCGGCCTCCGACCGGCTCTCCCTCGTCGCGGCCCCGGTGCGCCTCGACTCACCCGACCACGCCGCTGCCACCGACATCGGTCACATGATCGAGACCCTCAAGGCGCATGTTCGACTTCATCGTGGTCGACACCTCGGGCGTCTTCGACGACAACGCCCTCACCGCGCTCGACCGCACCGACACCATCGTCCTGGTCGCCACCCTCGACATCCCGGCCCTCAAGGGCCTCAAGCTGGCGACCGGCACCCTCGACCTCCTCAACTTCGGCCGCGACACGTGGAAGTTCGTCCTCAACCGGGCCGACGGCAAGGTCGGGCCTCACCGTCGGACGAGTTCGAGTCGACCCTCGGCCTCAAGGCCGACACCACGCTGGTCTCCAGCCGCGAGGTGCTGGCCGCGGTCAACCGCGGTGAAGCCCTGGTCCGGGCCTACCCCTCCCACCCCAACAGCAAGGCGATCGTCGCACTTCGCCAAGACGTTCGTCGACGCCGACGACACCGGGTCGGGCAAGCAAGGCCTCCGGCGCACGCTGCGCCTGAGGAGGGCACTGACATGAGTCTCACCGACCGCATCGCCGCCGCCCAGCGTCCCGCAGTCGGGCACGGAGCGCGCACCCGCAGGCTGCAGCCCGCGTCGCACCGCAGCTCCCCGCGGCGCCCCGCAGCCCCGGCCGCACGCTCGCGCGCGTCGCCCCGCCCGCCGCCCCTCCGGCAGCCGCCGTCCCTGGCGACGCGCGGCAGCGCTCTGGCCGAAGCTGACGGACAAGGCGGCACCGCCGGTCGCGACCCCTTCGGCGACGTCAAGCGGATCGTGCACGCCAGGCTCGTCGAGACGCTCGGCCCCAAGCTGTACGACGCGCACATGACGCAGTCCGAGCTCGAGCAGCAGGTGCACTTCGCCCTGCAGACCGCGCTGGCCGAGACCGACCAGCCGATGTCCTAGCGTCGACCGCGCCCGCGTCTCCCAGGAGATCGCCGACGACATCCTCGGCTACGGACCGCTGGAGCCGCTGCTGCGCGACGCCGACCTCTCCGAGGTCATGGTCAACTCCTTCGACAGCATCTACATCGAGCGCAAGCGGCAAGCTGGTCAAGACCGACGCTGCCAGTTCGCCGACGAGGCCCACCTCCGCCGCACGATCGACAAGATCGTCAGCAAGATCGGCCGTCGCGTCGACGAGACCAGCCCGATGGTGGACGCCCGCCTGCCCGACGGCAGCCGTGTCAACGCCATCATCCCGCCGCTGGCCCTCGACGGCTCCAAGCTGACCATCCGCAAGTTCTCCGAGGACCCCTACACCGTCGAGGACCTGATCAACTTCGGCTCGCTCACCCGCCCGTCGGCCAACCTGCTCGAGGGCTGCGTGCGCGGTCGCCTCAACATCCTGGTGTCCGGCGGCACCGGTGCCGGCAAGACCACCACCCTCAACGTGCTGTCGTCCTTCATCCCCGCAGGACGAGCGGATCGTCACCATCGAGGACGCCGCCGAGCTCCGGCTGCACCAGGACCACGTGCTGCGGCTGGAGTCCCGGCCCGCCAACATCGAGGGCAAGGGCGCGGTCACCATCCGTGACCTCGTCAAGAACTCGCTGCGCATGCGTCCCGACCGCATCGTCGTCGGTGAGATCCGTGACGCCGCCGCGCTCGACATGCTCCAGGCGATGAACACCGGCCACGACGGCTCGATCTCGACCCTGCACGCCAACACCCCGCGCGACGCCCTCGTCGCGCCTCGAGACCATGGTGCTGATGGCGGGCATGGACCTGCCCGTCCGCGCCATCCGCGAGCAGGTCGCCAGCGCCGTCGACCTCATCATCCAGCAGACCCGTCTCAAGGACGGCACCCGCCGCATCACCGCGATCACCGAGATCGTGGGCATGGAGGGCGACATCATCACCACCCAGGACGTCTTCCTCTTCGACTACGCCGCCGGCGTCGACGAGAACGGCAAGTTCAAGGGCGGCCTCAAGTCCATGGGCCTGCGGCCCCGCTTCCTCGAGCGCCTCACCGACCACGGCGTGCAGGTCGACCCGGCCGATCTTCGCCACCGGAGGCGGGCTGTGATGACGTCCGCGCTCCGGCGCGCCGCCTCGTCGGCGCCGTCGTCGCTCGCCGCGCTCGGCACCGTCGCTGTCGCCGCGCCGGCCCAGGCCGCGGACGAGATCACCATCGACCACGTCGAGACCGCCGACGGCATCGTCTCCATGGTGCTCTCGGTGGACGGCGTCCCGAGGCGGCGACGGTCGACCCGTCCGACGTCGCGGTCGAGGTGGACGGCGAGCGGTCGACGCCACGGCCAAGACCGTCGCCGCCGGCGACATCGAGCGATCCACGGTCCTCGTCCTCGACGCCAGCAACAGCATGCGCAGGCGGCAAGTTCGACGCCGCGACCGCCGCGGTCGATGCCTTCCTGGACGCCGCCCCGCCGACGTGCGATCGGCCTGGTCGCCTTCGCCGGCAACGTCGTCGAGACCGATCGAGCCCACCACGGACCACGCGGCGCTGCGGCCGCGCTCGACGCGGTGGAGCTCGAGCAGGGCACCGGCGTCTACGACGCCATGCGCGCGGGCGTGGAGCTGGTGGGCGACGAGGGTCGCGTTCGCTGCTGGTCCTCTCCGACGGCGCGGACACCGGCAGCGACACCACCCTGGAGGTGGCGACCAACGACGCCCTGGACGACGGTGTCGTCGTCGACGTCGTGTCGCTGGGCACGCCGGCCAAGGCCGAGGCGCTGGCGACCATCGCCGACGACACCGGCGGCGCGGTCATCCCGGCCGACCCGGCGGCACTCGGCTCGGTCTTCGCCGACCAGGCCGACGCGCTGGCCGAGCAGCTGCTGCTCACCTTCGAGCTCCCCGACGACGTCGAGCGGCGAGGCGACCATCACCGTCAGCGTCGAGGCCGACGGCACGTCGTACGTCGACTCGGCCTTCGTCACCCTCGAGCGCTAGCCGGGCCGGACGTCCGCAGCGTCGTGGACCAGGGCAAGGCCCTGGTGAGCAAGCCGGTCATGCTCGGTCGGGGCGCTGGCCGCTGTTCCTCGGCCTTGTCGGGCTGCTGGTCACCGTCCTCGACCGGGCCGCGAGCGGACGTCCGCGGCCGAGCGTCGCCTCGACACCTACTTCGAGGGCGACAAGGGCAGACCAGGGCGGACGTCGAGCGCCGCGACGTCGGCTCGACGACCTCAAGGACTCGGCCGTCGCCATGACCTCCAAGGTGGTCAACGAGGACCTCGAGACCCGGATCTCCCAGCGTCTGGCCGGCGCCGGATCGGCACTGACGGCGGCGGAGTGGGTGCTGCTGCACGCCGCGATCGCCGTCGGTCGGTGCCGCCTGGGCTTCGTCATGGGCGGCGCCCGTCATGGCGTCGCTCGGCCTGCTCGTCGGCATCGTCCTGCCGTGGCTCTACCTCAAGTGGCGCCACCGCGGCGCCTCAACGCCTTCAACGGCCAGCTCGCCGCAGACCCTCGGCCTGATGGCCGGCGGACTCCAGGCCGGGCTGTCCCTGCCGCAGGCGGTGGACACGCGTCGTCCGCGAGGGACACGAGCCGATGGCCGGCGAGCTGCGTCGCGCACTGGTC
>CAVZOU010000011.1:0-98102 GCA_963776975.1 uncultured Actinomycetota bacterium
CCGGGATCACCGAGATCTGGGTGCCGTCGGGCGTGGCGGTGTCGAGGTTGTCGAGGAACCGCACGTCGTCGTTGCCGACGTAGACGTTGACGAAGCGGCGCAGGCTGCCCGCCTCGTCGAGGATCCGGCCCTTGATGCCGGAGTAGCTGGCGTCGAGGTCGTCGAGCACCTCGGCCAGGGTGCGCCCTCGGCGCTCACCTCGGACTCGCCGCCGGTGTAGGTGCGCAGGATGGTGGGGATGCGGACGGAAACGCTCATGGGTGTCTCCTCCGGTCGGACGGGTCAGACGATGCCGGTGGCCGTGAAGGCGGCGTACGACGGGTCGATGGTCGCGCGCGGGCCGACCCGGTCGGAGACCGCGTCGAGGGTCTTGAGGCCCATGCCGGTGTTGATCACGACGGTCTCGAGGGTGGGGTCGAGCTGGCCGGTCTCGACGAGCTTCTTCAGGACGCCGACAGTGGTGCCGCCGGCGGTCTCGGTGAAGATGCCCTCGGTGCGGGCGAGCAGCAGGATGCCCTCGCGGACCTCGTCGTCGGTGATGTCCTCGACGGCGCCACCGGTGCGGCGGCAGATGTCGAGGACGTAGATGCCGTCGGCGGGGTTGCCGATGGCCAGGCTCTTGGCGATGGTGTCGGGCTTGACCGGGCGGATCGCGTCGACGCCGGCCTTGTAGGCGACCGAGACCGGCGAGCAGCCGGTCGCCTGGGCGCCGTACACCTTGTAGGGCTTGTCCTCGACGAGGCCGAGCGTGATCAGCTCCTGGAAGGCCTTGTCGACCTTGGTCAGCTGCGAGCCGGACGCCACCGGGATGACGATCTGGTCGGGCAGCCGCCAGCCGAGCTGCTCGGCGATCTCGTAGCCGAGCGTCTTGGAGCCCTCGGCGTAGTAGGGGCGGACGTTGACGTTGACGAACGCCCAGCCCTCCTCCTCGCCGGCGATCTCGGAGGCGAGCTTGTTGACGTCGTCGTAGTTGCCGTTCACGGCGACGAGCGTTGTCGGTGTAGACGGCGGAGTTGACCTGCTTGGGCTGCTCGAGGTTGCTCGGGATGAAGACCACGGTCTTGATCCCGGCGCGGGCGCCGGCGGCGGCGACGGCGTTGGCGAGGTTGCCGGTCGAGGGGCAGGCGAAGACCTTGGCGCCGAGCTCGCGGGCGGCGCTCAGCGCGCAGGCGACGACGCGGTCCTTGAAGGAGTTGGTCGGGTTGGTCGAGTCGTCCTTGACCCACAGGTTGTCGATGCCGAGCTCGCGGCCGAGGTTGTGGGCCTTGAGCAGCCGGGTGAAGCCGGGCTCGATGTTGGGGCTCTGCTCGATGTCGTCGGGCACCGGCAGCAGCGCCTTGTAGCGCCAGATGTTGTGCGGGCCCGGCCTCGATCTCCTCGCGGGTCACGGCCGGGAAGTCGTAGGCGATCTCGAGCGGGCCGAAGCACTCCGGACACGCGTAGAGCGGGCCGAGCTCGACCTCGTGGCCGCACTCGCGGCAGGCGAGCGCCCGGGCGTTGCCGAAGGCGCCCTCGCGCAGCGTGTGGCGCGGTCTGTCGGGCGCGGTGTTCCGCAACGGCAGCTCATGAACGTCCTCCTTCTCATCTTCCCCGGGCGACTTTCGCTCCGGGACGGAATTGGCACCGTTTCCACGACTGCCGCGTGCGGCAGGAGGTTCGTGGCGGTTGCCGGGACTTCGTCGGGCCGTTCCCTCAGTCCCTCGTGATGAGCGGCTCCAGGTTAGGCAGGCCGTCTCAGCATGTGCACATCGAGTCCACATGCTGGAGAGACGGCAGATGCCCTCAGGAGGTGCGGGCGACGGCGTCGGCGGTCAGCTGGCGCAGCAGGTCGAGCACCCCGTCGGGGCCGTGGACGACGACGTCGGCGAGCGGCACCAGGGCCGACTGCTCGTCGGACGCGGCAGCAGACCAGCAGCGTCGGCAGGCCGCTGCTCGCGCAGCGCGGCGACGGCCTCGAAGGCCTCGACGTCGCCGAGGTCGTCACCGGCGAAGAGGAAGCCGCCGGCGTCGAGCTCCTCGGCACGAGGGTCTGCACGGCGTGGCCCTTGTGCATGCCGGCCGAGCGGACCTCGATCACGTTGCGGCCCGGCTCGACGACCAGGCCGTGGCGGCGCGGCCAGCTCGCGCATCGGCGGCAGCAGCCGCTCGAACGCCGCCGTCGGGGTCCGTCAGCCGCCGGGTGTGCACGGCGACCGCGAGCCCCTTCTCCTCGACGTAGGCGTCGCCGGCGTCGGCGCGCCGCAGCAGCGCCGGGCAGCTCGCGCTCGAAGGTGGACAGCCCGTGCGGGGGGCGCGGGCGAGATCGACCCGGCGGCTGGTCGAGGACCAGCGCTCGTTGCCGTACTGGCCGAAGACGAAGCAGCTCCTTGCCGTGGTCGCCGATCGCGTCGCCGACCTCGTCGAGGCCGCCGAGGGCCAGCACCTGGCGGGCCGGGCGGCCCGGTGACGACCGCGACCGCGCGCACGACGTCGCTCAGCGTCGACGAGCACCTCGGGCGCGTCGGGGTGGATGTGCGCCTGCGCCGGGTCGTCGACGATCGGCGAGAGGGCGCCGTCGAAGTCGAGGCCGACGACGATCTGCGTCGACGCGCGCGGACGAGGGCGTCGTACCGCTGCTCGGCCTCGGGGGAGGTGAACTCCATGGCCGCCAGCCAACCACGACCGGTTGAGACCGGTCAGCCAGTCCGGTCCGTGGAGGCGGCGGGACCGGTCAGGCGGCGTCGGCGGTGAGGATCACCGTCAGCCGGTCCATCCGCATCGGCTCGACGGCGGGCGCGGTGCGGCTGGATGCCCAGGTCGAGGGCGAGCAGCTTGGCCGCGGCCTCGAGGCGGGCCGGGTAGTAGACGGTGGAGGCCGGGATGGCGCCGTACCAGTTGTCCTCGCCGACGACCTGCCAGCCGACCTGGGTGGCCTTGGCGGCGGTGCTGGCGGCCAGGCCCTTGATGCCGGAGTTGTTGTAGACCTCGACGTAGACCTCGCCGCGCTGGACCTGCGGCTTGGGCTTCTTGGCCGGCGGCTCGGCGTGGTCGGGACGACCTCGGCGGTCGGGGTCGGGGTCTCGGTGGCCGGGGCCGACGCGGTGGTGATGCGCGCGCTCGGTGGGCTCCTGCGTCGCGGGTGGCGACGAAGGCGAAGCCGGCCATCGCGACCGCGATGACGCTGAGCATCACCAGCGGGCGAGGGGAAGGCGACGCCGCGCTCGGTCACGGCGGCGGGAGGCGGCGGAGCGACGTGCGGGACCGGAGCGGGGAAGAGGCGGTCATGGGTCGGCTCAGAGCTCGAAGCCGAGGCGGCGGGCGGAGCGCTGGCGCTGGCGGGAGGCGCGCAGGCGGCGCAGCCGACGCACCAGCAGCGGGTCGGCCTCGAGGGCCTCGGGACGGTCGATGAGGGCGTTGAGCACCTGGTAGTAGCGCGTGGAGCGACATGTCGAACTTCTCGCGGACCGCCTGCTCCTTGGCGCCGGCGTACTTCCACCAGTGGCGCTCGAACTCGAGGATGTCGCGGTCGCGCTGGGTCAGGCCCGGGCGTGCCGCTCGTGACCCGGCTCGTGCGCGCCGGTGTGCGTTCGGCGGCGTCCATGTCGGTCTCCCCTGCGTAGGCGCTGCTGTGGCACCACTGTAGGCGACGAACCACAGCGATGTCATTCGCTCTCGGCGAGTCGCGCGGGCTTGTGGCGTGTCGGTGAAGTAGCGACCCCCTCAGGGGTGCTGCGCGGCTCGCTAGGGTGAGGTCCGTGACCACTCCAGGCCGCGCCGACCTCGTGATCGTCGCCAACCGGCTGCCGGTCGACCGGGTGACCAATCCCGACGGCACCATCGAGCTGGCGGCGCTCGCCCGGCGGCCTGGTCACCGCCCTCGAGCCGGTGATGCGGGCCAACGACGGCGCCTGGATCGGCTGGCCGGGCGGCACCGACGACGACCTCGAGCCGTTCGTCGAGGACGGGCTCCAGCTGGTGCCGGTGCCACCTGAGCGCCGAGGAGGTCGAGGAGTTCTACGAGGGCTTCTCCAACGGCACCCTGTGGCCGCTCTACCACGACCTGGTGGCCAAGCCGGAGTTCCACCGCGAGTGGTGGGACTCCTACGTCACGGTCAACCAGCGCTTCGCCGAGACGGCCGCCGAGGTCGCCGCCGAGGGCGCCACGGTCTGGGTGCAGGACTACCAGCTCCAGCTGGTGCCGCAGATGCTGCGCGAGCTCCGCCCCGACCTGCGGATCGGCTTCTACCTGCACATCCCGTTCCCGCCCGGCCGAGCTGTTCAGCCAGCTGCCGTGGCGCCGGCAGATCCTCGAGGGGCTGCTCGGCGCCGACCTGGTCGGCTTCCAGCTGGCCGGCGGCGCCGCCAACTTCGTGCGGCTGGTCCGGCAGCGCGTCGGGCCACAAGACGCACCGCGACCTCGTCTACCTGCCCGACGGCCGGACCGTGCGGGCCGCGGCGTTCCCGATCTCGATCGACGCCGCGGGCTTCGAGGAGCTCGCCCGCTCCGAGGCGGTCCAGGAGCGCGCCGACGGAGATCCGCGAGGCGCTCGGCAACCCGCGCAAGGTCTTCCTCGGCATCGACCGGCTCGACTACACCAAGGGCATCTACGCCCGGCTGCGCGCCTTCGCCGAGCTGATCGCCGAGGGCGACCTCGACGTCGAGGACGCCGTCTTCGTCCAGGTCGCCACCCCGTCGCGCGAGCGGGTCGAGCAGTACCGCATCCTCCGCGACGACATCGACCGGCTGGTGGGCCGGATCAACGGCGACCTCGGCCGGATCGGCCGCCCGGCGATCTCCTACCTGCACTCCTCCTACCCGCGCGAGGAGATGGCCGCGCTCTACCGCGCCGCCGACATCATGGTCGTCACGCCCTACCGCGACGGCATGAACCTCGTCGCCAAGGAGTACGTCGCCTGCCGCTACGACGACCGACGGCGCGCTGGTGCTCTCGGAGTTCGCCGGTGCCGCCGACGAGCTGCGCCAGGCCTGGCTGGTCAACCCCTACGACATCAACGGCATGAAGGCGGCCCTGCTCGAGGCGTTCCACGCCGAGCCCAAGGAGACCACCCGCCGGATGCGGGCGATGCGCAAGACGGTCGTCGAGCACGACGTCGCCGCCTGGGCCAGACAGCTTCATGACCGAGCTGGCCGACCGGGCGGCCACGAGCACGACAAGAGCGTGCGGCCCGCCCGCCGCAGCTGAGCGGCGTACGACGGGTGCTCGGGCCGCTCCGGGCCGCGTCAGCGGGTGGACGGGCGGGGCAGCGGCGACTCGCCCTGCGCCATCATGATCTCCTCGATCGTGGTGCGCAGGTCGGGCCGATCAGCGCCCCAGTCGGCCTCGTAGCCGTAGACCTCGCGCAGCGCCTCGGTGGAGCGGTGGCCGTGAGGATGTCGACGTCCCACGGCGTGATCAGCCCGGGGTGCGACGACCCCCACGGCCTCGGAGACCTTGAGCAGGTCGCGGCGCAGCGACCTGACGTAGTTGGCCGCGCGCACGACTTCGAGCTCGGGGTCGAGGCCGAGCGTGTAGCGCGGGTTCTGGGTCGCGACGCCGACCGGGCAGTGGTCGGTGTGGCACTTCTGCGCCTGGATGCAGCCGATCGCGAGCATCGCCTCGCGGCCGACGTTGATCATGTCGGCGCCGAGCGCGAAGGCGACGACGGCGTTCTCCGGGATGCCGAGCTTGCCGGCGCCGATGAAGGTGACGTCGTCGGTGAGCCCGGCCGCGGCGAAGCGCCGGTAGACCTGGCGAAGCCGAGCCGGAACGGGAAGGCCACCGAGTCGGCGAAGATCAGCGGCGCCGCGCCCGTGCCGCCCTCGCCGCCGTCGATGTTGACGAAGTCGACGCCCCGGCCGCCCGCGGCCATCGCCGCGACCAGGTCGTCCCAGAACGTCCATGTTGCCGACCGCCGACTTGATCCCGACCGGCAGCCCGGTCGCGTCCGCGACGGTCTCGACGAAGTCGAGCATCGAGTCGACGTCGTCGAAGACGGCGTGCCGGCTCGGCGAGGCGCAGTCCACGCCCTGCGGGATGCCGCGGATCTCGGCGATCTCGTCGCTGACCTTCGCGCCCGGCAGCATGCCGCCGAGGCCGGGCTTGGCGCCCTGCGACAGCTTGATCTCGATCGCCCGCACCGGCGCCGACCGGACCAGGTCGACGAGTCGCTGGCAGGTCGAAGCGGCCCTGCTCGTCGCGGCAGCCGAAGTAGCCGTCCCGATCTGGAAGACGAGGTCGCCGCCGTTGCGGTGGTACGGCGACAGCGCGCCCTCGCCGGTGTTCTGCAAGCAGCCCGCCAGCGCGGCGCCCTGGTTGAGCGCCTCGATCGCGTTGCCGGACAGCGAGCCGAAGCTCATCCCGGAGATGTTGACGACCGAGGCCGGGCCGGAACGCCGTGCCGCGCGGCCGCGGGCCGCCCCCATCACCTTGGCGCTCGGCAGCGGTGATCTCCTCGTCGGCGTGCGGCGTGGTCGAGGCGCGCGGCGTCCGGCGAAGGTGCGGTGCTTGATGATCGGGTAGCCCTCGGTCGTTCTCGATGTCGTTGTCGGTGCCGAAGCCGAAGTAGTTGTTCTCCAGCTTGGAGCTCGCGTAGACCCAGCGCCGCTGGTCGCGGCTGAAGGGCCGCTCCTCGTCGTTGCTGGTCACGATGTACTGCCGCAGCTCGGGGCCGAACCGCTCGAGGAGGAACCGCAGGTGGCCGACCACCGGGAAGTTGCGCATGATCGCGTGGTTGCGCTGGGTGAGGTCGTGCGCGGCGACGGCCCGCGAGCGCGCCGGCCCCGAGGGCGGCGAGGGTCCACTTCATGTGTCGTGTCTAGTCCTGACCCGGTCCGCGGGCAACCTCCCCCGGGGCGTGGTGACCCGGCGTATCTTCGCGCCCATGGACCTCTTCCCCCCGAAGCCCGACCAGGTGGTCGCGGCGGCCGGCAACGTCGCGCACAAGGTGCTGTACGGCGGGCTGGCCGACCTGCGCCCGATGCCGCGCACCCTGATCGACGACGGGGAGCTGCGCGAGGTCTACCACTACCGGCCGGCGGCGGACCGTCCGCGAGTCGGGCGACCCGGTGCTGCTGGTGACGCCGCTGGCCGCGCCGGCGATCTGCTTCGACCTGCGCCGCGGCTGCTCCCTGGTCGAGCACTTCGTCACCCTGGGCCGCCGGACCTACCTCGTGGAGTACGGCCAGGTGTCCTTCCGCAACCGCAGCCTCGGCATGGAGCACTGGGTCGACGAGGTCCTGCCCGCAGGCGATCCGCGAGGTCTCGGCGCACGCCGGCGGCCGGCCGGTGCACGTCGTCGGCTGGAGCCTCGGCGGCATCTTCGCGCTGCTCACCGCGGCCGACCAGCCGGACCTGCCGATCGCGTCCGCTCACCGTCGTCGGCTCGCCGGTCGACGTGCAGAAGGTGCCGCTGGTGGCGCCGCTGCGGCCGCTGCTCAACCTCACCGACGGGCGCGGGGCTGCATCACCCGCAGCCTACCGCGCGCTCGGCGGGGTCCCGCAGCCGCTGGTCAACTGGGCCTTCACAGCGGCGTCCGCGCAGAAGGTCGTCACCAAGCCGGTGGCGCGTGCGACCCACCTCGACGACGCCGACTTCCTCGCCCAGATCGAGGCGGTCGACCGCTTCACGGCCAACATGATCGCCTACCCCGGCCGCACCTTCGGCCAGCTCTACCACCGCTTCGTCAAGGGCAACGCGCTCGCGGCCGGCGCGATGCGAGCTCGGCGACCGGACCATCGAGCTGTCCGCCATCACCGCGCCCGTCCTGGTCTTCGCCGGCGCCACCGACGGCATCGCGCCCGTGGCCGCGGTGCGCGCCGGTGCTGGCCCTGCTGACGGGCTCCCGCGAGGTCCGCTTCGAGATCGTGCCCGGCGGGCACCTCGGCATGCTCACCGGCCGGGCCGCCCGCGGCACGACCTGGCGGGTGCTCGACGAGTGGATCGAGCAGTGGTCCAGCGACGACGCGCCCGCCCCGACCACGCGGCGTACGAAGAAGGCGAAGACGAAGAAGAAGGACGCCGCCCCGAAGACAGCCGAGGCAGAAGGCGACGAAGAAGCCGCCGGCGGTCCGCAAGACCACCACCCACAAGGCGCCCGCGAAGGAGGCGACGCCCGCCTCCGACGCCATCGGCGCCAACCCGACCCGACGCTACGGCTCGGCCGGATCCCGCGCGCTCGGCACCTGAGCGGGTCCGCGCGGAATCACCGGTCGCCCGGTGATCCAGTGGGTTGGCGTGCGCTGCAGCGCACGCCGAACCCACCGAAACACCGGCTGACCGGTGATCGCGGGGCCCTAGAGTCGCGCGCATGGACGACACCGGCGGCACGCTGCCGCGCAGCGTGCGCTGGGGCTACGGGTCCGGGTCGGTCGCGACCGGTGCCTTCGGCACCGTGCCCGGCCTGATGCTGCTGCCCTACCTCACCGACACCCTGGGCATCGCCGCCCTGTGGGCCGGCCTCATCGTCTTCGTGCCCAAGGCGTGGGACGTCGTGCTCAACCCGATCGCGGGCCGGATCAGCGACCGCACCGTCGACCCCGCCGGTCCCCGGCGGCCGTGGCTGCTGCGCGCCGGGCTGATGCTGGCCGGCGCCTTCGCGCTGATCTTCGCGGCCCCCGACCTCGGCTCGCAGGTCCTCGAGGCGAGCTGGGTGCTGGTGTTCTTCGTGCTGGCCGCGACGGCGTACGCCTTCTTCCAGGTGCCCTACGTCGCGATGCCCGCCGAGATCACGACGTCGTACGACGAGCGCACCCGGCTGATGACCTGGCGCGTGGCGATCCTCGCGTTCACGATCATGCTGGCCGGCGCCACGGCGCCGCTCATCCGCGACGCCGTCGGCGGCCGGGACGGCTACCGCGTGATGGGCGTGGTGATGGCCGTCCTCATCGCCGTCGGCGTCGTGGCGGCGTACGTCGGCACCCGCCGCGCGCCGATCGGCGCGGTCGCCGCGGGGGCGGGGTCGTTGCGCGAGCAGCTGCGGATCGTCGCCACCGCGCGCGACTTCCGGCTGCTGCTGACGACCTTCGTCCTGCAGGCGCTGGCCACCGGCTGCATGCTCGCCGGCGTCGACTACCTGGCCTCGGAGGTGCTCGGGTCGAGCGGCGCCGCCACGATCCTGTTCGTCTGCTTCGTCGGCCCCGCGCTGCTGCTCACGCCGCTGTGGGCGCGGTACGGCGCGCGCGTCGGCAAGCAGCGCGGCTACATCGTGTCCTCCCTGGTCCTCGCGACCGGTGCCGCGGCGGCGGTCCTCGCGCCGTACGCGCCCGGCGGCGGTCACCTTCGCGGCGGTCGGGCTGGTGGGCGTCGGCTACGCGGGCTGCCAGGTCTTCCCGATGGCGATGCTGCCCGACGCGGCCGCGATCGACGCCGCGCGGACCGGCGAGAACCGCGCCGGCGTCTACACCGGCGTCTGGACCGCGGGCGAGACCCTCGGGCTGGCGCTGGGGCCCGCGGTCTTCGCGGTCGTGCTGGCCCTCGGCGGCTACGTCTCGTCGCAGGGCGGCGAGGTCACCCAGCCCGGCGTCGGCCCTCACCGCGATCACGCTCGGCTTCTCGCTGCTGCCCGCCGCCCTGACCCTGCTCAGCCTGCTCTGGCTGCGCCGCTACACCCTCGATGCGGACGCCGTCGCCCGCGCGACCACGGAGGCCACGACATGAACCCCGACGACATGAACCCCCTCGACCGGCTGCGCGCGCTGCAGGCGGACGACCTGCCGGTCCACGGCGGCCGCACGCTCGCCTACGTCTACGACGGCGGCGACGCCGAGGTCGACCGGATCGGCCGCGAGGCCGTGGCGGCGTACGCCGGCTCGAACGGCCTCGACCCGACCGCCTTCCCCAGCCTGCTCCGGATGGAGAACGAGCTCGTCGGCTTCGCCTGCGGCCTGCTCGACGCCCCGGACACGGCGGTCGGCACGGTGACGTCCGGCGGCACCGAGTCGATCCTGCTGGCCGTGCAGGGCGCCCGCGACTCCCGGCCCGACGTGGAGCGGCCCGACCATGGTGCTGCCCGCGACCGCGCACGCGGCCTTCCACAAGGCGGCGCACTACTTCGGCGTCGAGGCGGTGCTGGTGCCCGTCGGCGCCGACTTCCGGGCCGACGCCGCCGCGATGGCCGCCGCGATCGACGACCGCACCGTGCTCGTGGTGGCCAGCGCCCCGTCGTACGCCCACGGCGTGGTGGACCCGGTGACCGAGATCGCGGCCGCGCGCCCGCGCGGCCGGGGTCCGCTGCCACGTCGACGCCTGCATCGGCGGCTGGGTGCTGCCGTACGCCGCCCGGCTGGGCCGGCCGGTGACGCCGTGGACGTTCGCGGTCGAGGGCGTGACGTCGATCTCGGTCGACATGCACAAGTACGCCTACGCCCCCAAGGGCACCTCGCTGCTGCTGCACCGCGACGCCGCGCTGCGCAGGCCGCAGTTCTTCGCCTCGGCCGCGTGGCCGGGCTACACGATGCTCAACCCGACGACGCAGTCCACCCGCTCCGGCGGGCCGATCGCCGGCGCCTGGGCGGTGGTGACCGCGATCGGCGACGAGGGCTACCTCCGGCTGGCCGCGCAGGTCTTCGAGGCCGTCGACCGGATCGTCGCCGGCGTCGAGGCCGTCCCCGCGCTGCGCGTCGTCGCGCCCCCGGAGTCGACGCTCGTCGCGCTGGCCACCGACGACACGCTGCGACGCCTTCACGCTCACCGACGAGATGGTCGCGCGCGGGTGGTACGTCCAGCCGCAGCTGTCGTACGACGGGCAGCCGGCCAGCGTGCACCTCTCGGTGAGCGCGGCGACGCTCGCCGGGCTCGACGACTTCACGACCGCCCTCGGCGAGTCGGTCGCCGCGGCGCAGGCGGCCGGTCCGGTGGCCGTGGACGAGGGCGTGGTCGCGTTCATCGAGTCGCTCGACCCGGCCACGCTGGGCGACGACGACTTCGACGGGCTGCTGGCCGCCGTCGGGGCTCGTCGGCGAGTCGGCGGACGGGTCGCTCGCCCTGCCCGGGCGGATGGCCGAGGTCAACGCCATGCTCGACCTGGCCGCGCCCGCGATGCGCGAGGCGCTGCTCGTCGCCTTCCTCGACCGGCTCTCGCGGCCGGTGCGCTGAGGCCGTCGCCGAGCGGGCCGACGGCTCAGCGGGAGTAGGGCGCGAGGTAGCCGGAGACCATCCGGATGCCCTCCTCGACCAGCTCCTGGTCCCCCTCCAGGTCCTGGGCGTAGGCGAGCTGGAAGACCCGGTCGCCCACCTCGACGGCGAGCAGGGCGATCTTGGGCGGCACGTCGTGCGACAGCAGCCCGGCGGCCTCGGCGAACTGCAGGAGGTTGGAGGCGATCTCGACGCTGTGCTCGCGACCGCGCTCCCGGATCGCCGGGTTGTCGCGACCGCGCAGCCAGATCTCCACGAAGGCCGGGCGGCGTGCGTAGACCTTGGTGAAGGCCCGCATCGCGGTCTCGACGAGGGCCGGGAGCGAGAGCTCGTCGATGCCGGCCAGGTCGGCCAGCAGCTGCTCGTCCATCTCGGCCCGGTCCCGCTCGACGAGGGCGAGCAGGATGTCCTCCTTGTCGTGGAAGTACTGGTAGAGCGACGCGACCGGGACCTCCGCCGCCTCGGCGATCGCGCGGGTCGTCAGCGCGTCGACGCCGCGCTCGAGCACGAGGCGGGAGGCGGCGTCCAGGATCTGCTCGACGCGTCGTCGGCTCCGCTCCTGGCGCGGCACCCGCCGGGTCGCGCTGCGGCGCGCGGCCACGCCGGTCCCGCGGTTCCCCTCCAGCATGCCCGCCAGTGTAGGACCGCCCGCCGGCGTGCGCCGGGCCTGCGCACGGCGTCGTACGGACCGGCTAGCGTCGTCGGGTGAGCACTCTGCAGGGACTGGTGGACCGGGGACTCGTGGCGGCCGACTGGGCGGAGGCCCTGGCGCCCGTGGAGGACCGGATCGAGGCGATGGGGCGCTTCCTGCGGGAGGAGATCGCCGCCGGGCGGGGCTACCTGCCGGACGGCGACCACGTGCTGCGGGCCTTCGAGCGGCCGCTGGCCGACGTCCGCGTGCTGGTGGTCGGCCAGGACCCCTACCCGACGCCGGGGCACCCGATCGGGCTGTCGTTCGCCGTCGCACCCGACGTGCGTCCGGTGCCGCGGTCGCTGGCCAACATCTACGCCGAGCTCCGGGCAGACCTCGGCATCGACCCCGTCCCGCACGGCGACCTCACCGCCTGGGCCGACCAGGGGGTGATGCTGCTCAACCGGGTCCTCACGGTCACCCCCGGCCAGGCCGCGTCGCACCGCGGCCGCGGGTGGGAGGAGGTGACCGAGCGGGCGATCCACGTGCTGCGCCGCCCGCGGCGGGCCGTGCGTGGCGATCCTCTGGGGCCGCGACGCCCAGTCGCTCAAGCCGATGCTGGGGCCGATCCCGTGGGTCGAGTCGGCGCACCCCTCCCCGCTGTCCGCGTCGCGCGGCTTCTTCGGGTCACGCCCGTTCTCCCGGGTCGACCGGCTGCTCCAGGAGCAGGGCGGGACGCCGGTGGACTGGCGGCTCCCCGGGTAGTGCGGGACGATCGGGCGATGACGCGGATGCCCGCCCTCTACATCGGCCACGGCGCTCCCCCGCTGCTCGACGACCCGACCTGGTCGGGCCAGCTGGCCGCCTGGGCCGGCGACCTCCCGCGCCCGACGGCGATCCTCATCGTCAGCGCCCACTGGGAGTCCGCCCCGGTCAGCCTGAGCGCGAGCGGCGCCCCGCTGGTCTACGACTTCGGCGGCTTCGACGCGAAGTACTACCGGATGACGTACGAGACCCCCGACGCCAGCGCCCTGGCCAGGCGCATCGCGGGGCTGATGCCCAGCGGCGAGCCGGTCCACCAGCACGCCGAGCGCGGCCTCGACCACGGCGCCTGGGTGCCGCTGCGGATCATGTACCCCGACGCCGACGTCCCGGTCCTCCAGATGTCGCTGCCCACCCACGACCCGGTCCGGCTGATGAGGCTGGGCGAGCGGCTCCGCCCGCTGCGCGACGAGGGCGTGCTCGTCATCGGGTCCGGCTTCCTCACCCACGGGCTGCCGTTCCTCACCGACTGGAGCCTCGACGCGACCGCCCCGGGCTGGTCGGTCGAGTTCGACCTCTGGGCCGCCGACGCCCTCGCCCGCGGCGACGTCGACGAGCTGGCGTCGTACGCGACGAAGGCGCCGGGCATGCCCTACGCCCACCCCACGGTGGAGCACTACACGCCGCTCTTCGTGACGCTCGGCGCGGCGACGACCCCCGACGAGCCGGGCCTCCAGGTGATCGACGGCTACTGGATGGGGCTGTCCAAGCGCTCGCTCCAGGTCGCCTGACCCGGGGTTTCCGCCCGTGGGCGCCCCGTCACTAGTCTCGGTGGGATGAAGGTCCTCTCGATCCAGTCCTCGGTCGCCTACGGCCACGTCGGCAACTCCGCTGCCGTCTTCCCGCTCCAGCGACTGGGGCACGAGGTCTGGCCGGTCCACACCGTCAACTTCTCCAACCACACCGGGTACGGCGCGTGGCGCGGTCCGCTCATCCCGCCGACCGACGTGGCCGACGTGATCACCGGCATCGAGGACCGCGGCGTGCTCGGCCAGGTGCGACGCGGTGCTCTCGGGCTACCAGGGCGGCGCCGGCATCGCCGACGTCATCCTCGACGCCGTCGCCCGCGTCAAGGCGGCCAACCCGGCGGCGACCTACACCTGCGACCCGGTCATGGGCAACGCGACGTCGGGCTGCTTCGTCGACCCGGCCATCCCCCCGATCATCCGCGAGCGGGTCGTGCCGGCGGCGGACGTGATCACGCCCAACCAGTTCGAGCTGGGCTTCCTCACCGACACCGCACCCGCCGACCTCGACTCGACGCTCGCCTCCGCCGACCGGGCGATGGCCATGGGGCCGTCGACCGTGCTGGTCACCAGCGTCCAGCGCCCGGACGCACCCGCCGACACCCTCGAGATGATGGCCGTGACCCGCGGCGGCGCGTGGCTCGTGCAGACCCCGCGGCTGCCGATGAAGGCCAACGGCTCGGGCGACGTGACGGCCGCCCTCTTCACCGCGCACCTGCACTCCACCGGCTCGCCGGCCGAGGCCCTGGCCGCCACGGTGAGCTCGGTCTTCGACCTGCTGCAGAACACCCTCGACTCCGGGGAGCGCGAGCTGCGCCTCATCCAGTCGCAGGACGCCTTCGCGCACCCGCAGCTGCAGTTCGAGGTCACGCAGGTCCGCTGACGGCCACACCGGTGGCGGTGAGCTGGCCACACTGGCGCGCGCAGGAAGGTGCGCTGGCTCACCGCTCGCCGCGGCTCCCCGGAGTGTGTGGCTTCGGTGTCACCAGGTGGCACTGAAGCCACACACAACGGCACGAGCCTCGGCAGGCTCCCCCCATGTAGTGGCCCGCACTGGTGCCGGGGGCACCCACCCCGGTCGCGAGCCAACGGGCGACGTTGACGGCGCGCTCGGCGGCACGCTGGCACCGGTTGCTGCAGAAGACCTTCTGGTGGCGCTTCGTGAGCTCCACCCCGCACCCGAGACAGGACATGCGGAGAAGGTAGGTCCGAGGACCGACAGCCGAGCCGCGTGAGAGATTCGAACTCTCGCAACCCAATTTACAAGATTGGTGCTCTACCCCTGAGCTAACGCGGCCTGCTGCGCTGACGCAGCGCCGGCAATCCTAGACGCCGGCTCCTGCGAGAATGCGCGCATGTCCCTGCTCGACCTGCCGCACCACGACGGCTCCCCCCTCCACGTCTCCGACGAGTCCCCGCGCCTCGGCGACGTGGTGACCGTCCGGGTCCGGACGAGCGCCGCCGACCCGGTCGACGCGGTGTGGCTGCGGACGACGTACGACGCGGAGCCGGTGTTCCACCCGATGACCGCCAGCACCGACGGCGACACCACGTGGTGGTCGGGCGAGCTGCCGGTGCACAACCCGGTGACCCACTACCGCTTCCTCCTCGTCCGCACGGGCGACGGGCAGGACGAGCAGGAGTGGCTCACCGCCGCCGGCCCGGTCGGCATCGACGTCCCGGACGCGACCGACCACGTCATCAGCGCCTACGCCGCCGCACCGGACTGGGGCCGCGACGGCGTCGTCTACCAGGTGTTCCCCGACCGCTTCGCGCGCTCCGCGGCGGCCGACGAGCGCCCGACGCCCGCAGTGGGCGATCGCGGCCGACTGGGACGACGAGGTCATCTTCGAGCCGCTCGACCCGCGCACCCCGCTCCAGCTCTTCGGCGGCGACCTCGACGGCATCACCGAGCACCTCGACCACGTCGAGGAGGTGGGCGCCGACATCGTCTACACGACCCCGGTCTTCCCCGGCGAGAGCAACCACCGCTACAACGCGACCACCTTCGACCGGGTCGACCCGCTGCTCGGCGGCGACGAGGCCTACGAGCGGCTCTCGACCGCCGTGCACGCCCGCGGCTGGCGGATCCTCGGCGACCTCACCACCAACCACACCGGCGACACCCACGAGTGGTTCACCGCGGCGGCCGCCGACCCCGACGGCCGCCGACCCGGTCCTACTACTACTTCGAGCCGGACGGCACCTACGCGAGCTGGATGGGCCACACCACGCTGCCCAAGGTCAACCACGGCGACCCGGACCTGCGGGCGGCGATGGTCGAGGGCCCGGACTCCGTGGTCGGGCGCTGGCTGCGACCGCCGTACGACGTCGACGGCTGGCGGATCGACGTGGCCAACATGACCGGGCGCCTCGGCGCGCTCGACGTCGCGCACGACGTGGCCCGCGCCGCCCGGCACACGGCGGCCGAGCTCCGCGACGACCCGCTCGTCATCGGCGAGCACAACCACGACGCCACCGGCGACATCGACGGCGACGGCTGGCACGGCACCATGAACTACTCCGGCTTCTCCTGGCCGCTGTGGTCGTGGCTGCGCGACCCGGCCACGCCCGCGCGGGCGTTCGGCCGCCCGGTGCCAGGTGCCCCGGCGACCCGGCGGGGCGGTCGTCGAGACGTTCCGCGCCTGGCACGCGGCCTTCGGCTGGCGGGCCACCTCCCAGTCCTGGAACATCCTCGGCTCCCACGACTCCGCCCGGATCCGCACCCTGGTCGGCGCGAGCGGACGTGCACCGGGTGGCGGCCGGCCTGCAGTTCACGATGCCGGGCGTCCCGATGGTCTTCGCCGGCGACGAGATCGGCCTCGAGGGCGTCACCGGCGAGGACTCGCGCCGCACCATGCCGTGGCACCGCCGCGACGAGTGGGACACCGACACCCTGGCGACGTACTCCCGCCTCGCCCGCCTGCGCCGCTCGTACGGCGCGCTGCGCCACGGCGGGCTGCGCTGGGCCCACGTCGACGACGACACCATCGCCTTCGTGCGCGAGACTGCGACGGCCAGCGCCTGCTGGTGGTGCCCGCCGCGCCGGCGGCGACGCCTTCACGCTGCCCACCGCGGACCGCGCCACGCACCTGCTGGGGACCGAGCCGGGCGGTGCCGACCTCGAGGGGTCCGGCGGCGAGGTGGTCGTCCCGGCCACCGCCGGCGCCCGGCTGGACGTCTGGCGCCTCGACGGATGACCGCGCCCCACCGGGCCGTCGGGGAGTAGGTTGCCGACCATGGCCCTGCGCATCGTGGCGAGTCGTCCCGATCCGGCGATCATCAAGCTGCCGTGGTCGACACCCCTGGAGGAGTGGACCGACGAGTACGTCGTCCCGCTCCCGCGTGGCCTGAGCCGTCACGTCGTCCGCATCGTCCGGCTCGGCAGCCGGACCTACGCGGTCAAGGAGACGCAGGAGGACATCGCCTTCCGCGAGTACCGCCTGCTGCGCGACCTCCAGCGCGAGGGCCTGCCCGCGGTGATGCCGCAGGGCGTGGTCGCCGGCCGGGTCGACGAGCACGGCGAGGAGCTGCCGGCGGCGCTGATGACCGAGCACCTGCGGTTCTCGCTGCCCTACCGCAGCCTCTTCTCGCACGGCATGACCGCCGACAACCTGCCCAGCCTCATCGACGCCATCGTGGTGCTGCTCGTGCGGCTGCACCTCTCCGGCTTCTACTGGGGCGACGTCTCGCTGTCCAACGTGCTGTTCCGGCGCGGCCGCCGGCGACTTCGCGGCGTACCTCGTGGACGCCGAGACCGGCGAGCTGCACCACGACGTGAGCGACCGGATGCGCGACTACGACCTCACCGTCGGCACCGAGAACATCTTCGCCGAGCTGATGGACCTCCAGGCGAGCGGCACGGTGAGCGAGCGACTTCGACAACTTCGCCGATCATCACCCGCCTGCGCGAGCAGTACGACAAGCTCTGGGCCGAGCTCACCAGCGAGGAGGAGTTCACCGCCGACGAGATGTGGCGCATCGAGGAGCGGATCGAGCGGCTCAACGACATGGGCTTCGACGTCGACGAGCTCGACATCATCACCGACTTCGACGGCGACCGGGTGCGCATCCAGCCCAAGGTCGTCGAGCTCGGGCACCACCGCCGCGAGCTGCAGTCCCTCACCGGCATGAACGTCGAGGACAACCAGGCCCGGCGGCTGCTCAACGACCTCGCGTCCTTCACCGCCCACTACGACCTCGGCCGCGAGGACCGGCACCTGGTCGCCGGCCGCTGGATGACCGAGATCTACGAGCCGATCATGGAGATGGTCCCGCCGCGACGCCCGCGGCAAGCTCGAGCCGGCCGAGATCTACCACGAGATCCTCGTCGCACCGGTGGTACCTCTCGGAGCGGGCCGGGCACGAGGTCGGCATCTTCGAGACCGCCCGCGACTACATCGACACCGTGCTCACGAAGAAGCCCGACGAGCTGATCGCCGCCGACACCGACGTCGCCGGGAGCGGGCGCGGCACGGGCTCCGGCGCCGCCGAGGACGCATGACCGACCCGCGTCCCCTCGGCCCCGACGACATCGGCGCCTCGATCACCCTCAGCACCGAGGCCTTCGGCGACCTGCCCGCCGGCTTCACGCCGCCCTCCCCGGACACCTGGCCGCTGCCGGGTCGCCACTCGTGGGGCACGTGGGACGGCGACCGCCTCGTCGCGCGCGTGATGGGCCGCGAGTACCACTCCTGGTGGCACGGCCGGCAGGTCCCGACCTGCGGCATCGCCGGGGTCGCCGTGGCCGCGGAGAGCCGCGGCGCCGGCCTGCTCGACGCCCTGATGGCGACGGTGCTCGAGGAGGGGCTGCGGGAGCGGGGCGAGGTCGTGTCGACGCTCTACCCGACCGCGCCCGCCATCTACCGCCGCTACGGCTACGAGATCGTCACCAGCCTGCTCGAGGTCGAGCTCGCGACCGACCGGCTGAGCCGCGTCAGGCCCGACCCGGCGGTCACCCTGCGCCGCGCCACGGCCGCCGACGTGGACGACGTACGCCGCCTCTACGACGACGTGGGCGGCCGCCCACAACGGCCCGCTCACCCGCACCGGCCCGTCCTTCCCCGCCGACGCCGACGAGCTGGTCGCGTCGTTCACCGCGATCACCCTCGCGGTGGTGGACGACGCCGTGGTCGGCTTCGCGAGCTGGCACCGCGGCACCGGGTACGACGACAGCGCGACGATCGTGGTCGACGACCTGGTCTCGCTGCACGCGGGCGCCACCCGCTCCCTGTGGGCCATGCTCGGCAGCCACGCCTCGGTCACCGGCCGGGTGCGGCTGAGCACCTCCGGCGACGACCCGGTCCGGCTCGCGCTGCCCTTCTCCGAGTGGCGGGTCACCCTGCAGGTCCCCTACATGCTGCGGGTGCACGACGTGGCGGGCGCCCTGACCGGGCTGCGGCTCGGGCCGCTGGACGCCCGGGTCCCCTTCGCCGTGGCGGGCGACCCGCTGGGCACGACCGACGGCGCCTGGGTGCTCACCACCGCGGACGGGATCTCGACCTGCGCGCCCGGCGACGCGTCGTACGGCGGGCCGGTGCTGTCCCCGCGCGGGCTCGCGCTGCTCTTGTCCGGCGCGCAGCGGTGCGCCGCGATCCGGTCGGCCGGGCTGATGAGCGGCGACGGGACCTCGGACCCCGTGCTCGACACGCTCTTCGGCGCGCGCCGCGTGCACGTCCGCGACTACTTCTGAGGGCTCACTCGGCCACCCGGCCGCCCTGCTCCAGCCACCAGCGTGCCGCCGCCCGGACGTCCGCGGGCAGGTCCGGGGCCACGGCGATCCCGGCGAGCCCGGGGTGGCCGCTCATCCCGGCGGCGTAGATGGCGAGGCGCCGGGTCCCGGGGTCGCGCAGTCCGGCGTGGAGGACGTCGGCCGGGATGTCCCGTCCGGCGGACCCGGCCACGCCCAGCGCCGCGCCCCGCAGGCCGGGGTCGGGATCGGTGAACCACCCCTGCACCAGCGGGATGTCGTGACCGTGCAGCACGCCGAGCAGCCGGCGCGCGCCGCGGGCCCGGATCCGGGGATCCTCGGTCGCCTCGACGAGGGCGGCCACCCGCTGGCCGGCGGGACCCGCGAGGACGGGCAGCCCGCTCAGCAGCATGTAGGACGTGACGGCGCGCGTCTCCCAGTGGCCGAAGGCGATGTCGTGGAGCAGGCGGGCGAGCATCGGCTGCTCGCCGACACCCGTCTCGTCGCCGACCGCGCGGGCCGCGGCGACGCACTCGCGCCACAGCGCGTTGGACTCGTCGCGGCTCATCGTCGGCACCGGGGCGGCCGGCGGGAGCGGTCGCGCCGGGACCCGGCCGTTGCTCCGCCAGACCTCCCGGGGGACGAGCCGGACGAGGTGGGTGACCCACTCCTCCTGCGAGGAGCCCGGCCCGGTGGTCTCCAGGGCGTCGAGGAGCCGGGGTGCCACGCCCTCCCAGAAGGGGGTGCCGCTGATCTGCCCCATGTTCTCGATCGCCAGGGCGCCGCAGCGGGCGACGTACTCGCGCTCGTCGACCAGCAGGGCGAGGCACCAGTCGAGGGCGTCGTCGGTGACCGCCTCGCCGACCGCGCTCATCAGGTCGCCGAGCCCCTGGGCGTGGGTGCGAGCCACCTCCTCCTGGGTCACCGAGAGGACGAGGTGGCCGTAGGCGCTGCACCGGACGAGGGACAGCGCCTCGTAGCGCGAGGGGTAGCCGTGGGAGACCGACCGGGCCAGCTCGGACACCAGGCGGGTCAGCAGCTCGAGGCCCTGCCGCTCGGGCAGGCCGATGTTGCCCGGGGACGCGGTGGCACGCGCCCAGCGCAGCCACTCGCCGCCCGTGACGGGGACGGCGCCCTGCAGCCGCTCGGTGAGCTGGGAGAGCTCGCGGACGGTCTCGATGCGGCTGCCCGGGTCGGCGTCGCGCGGGCTGACCTGCGGGAAGGTGCGGCACAGGATGTCGATGGGCGCCCGCAGCGATCCCTCCACCAGGCCGAGGGCGGACTCGTAGCCGTCGACCACCCGGCCGTCGCGCAGCTGGCCGGTCTCCATGCGCGACAACCGGGCGGCGCTGGTCCCGAGCTCGTCGGCCAGGGCCCGCAGCTGGGTGCCGCTCGCCGACGTCGTCCGGGCCATCCGGAGCACCCAGGCCACCCGCGCGGCGACGTCGATCTCGGGACCGTCGAGCGCGGTCGCGTCGTCCACGGTGATCGTGCGGCCCCCCGACATGCTCCGAGTATCACCACGGACACCGACATCGCCCCGCCGACACGACGTACGACGTGACCGGGACCCCTCAGCCCGCCTCGGGCTCGGCGTACTCGAGGGGGGCGAAGTCGCCGACGACGAAGGTCCCGTCGGTCTGGAGCCGGACCGGCTGCACCCCGACGGGGCGGCCGTCCTCGCCGTAGGTCACCAGGCTGACGCCCGCGTCGCGCCGCGGCTTGCTGCCGACCGCGATCGCGTACGCCGCGCCGCCGGTGGTGCCGTTGGTGTAGGTCCAGCCGACCTGCCCGTCCTCGCCGAGCACCGCCTCCGGGCCGCGCTGGACGTGGGTGTGGCCACCGACCACGAGGTCGGCACAGCCGCGGGCCAGGGTCTCGCGACCGAGGTTGGCGTCGTGCACGAGCAGGGTCGCGATGCGCTCCTCGGAGGCGCAGGCCGCGTCGGCGAGCCGCTCGCCCACCTCGGTGAAGCTGAGGCCGGTCTCCTCGCGCCAGTCGCCGAGACCGCTGGCGCGGGGGTCGTCCACGCCCAGGACCAGCCCGCCGCCGGGGCCGTCGACGGGCTCGCCGTCGAAGGTCGTCCAGCCCAGGTCGGCGAGGTAGCCGATGACGAACGGCCCGTTGTCGTGGTTGCCGGCGATCGCCCAGCGGTCGAGGTCGTCGAACGCGCCGTCGAGCGAGTCGAGGCTGAACGCCTCCCACGGCTGGCCGGTCGAGGTGTCGTCGCCGGCGTCGAGCACGGCCGTGGCGCCGCCCGCGTCGCCGATCGCCCGGGCGACCGGGTCCATGCCGATGTTGTCGTGGCGGTCGCTGACGAGCAGCGCGACCGTCTCGCCCTCCTCGGGCTGGCGCAGCTCGAGGTCGGCGGCGGCCTCGGCCGCCTCGGCGTAGAACGCCTTGCTCTTGTCGTAGGTGCTCACCGCGCTGCCGATCAGCCGGCGGGTCTGGGTGGTCGTCGGGCCGGTGCGGACCTCGATGCCGTCGGCCTCGGCGGGCAGCGGGACTGCCGCGCCGAGGAAGGTGCCCAGCGGGATCCAGTCCTGCTCGGCCTCCTGGGTGTCCGCGTCGCCGTCCCACGGCTGCCAGAGGGCGAGCGGCAGGGCCACGAGGAGCACCCCGGCCACGGCGCCGCGGCGGGTGCGCAGCCCGCGGAAGAGCTCGCCGCGCCGGTGCGGTCCGAGGAGCAGCCAGACGGCGAGGGGCACCAGGCCGATGCCGAGGCCCCGGATGGCGGCCGACACGGCGATGTCCCGCACCGCGGCCTCCACCTTGGCCACCTGCGCCTCGGGCTGGCTGGCGATGAAGGCGTAGCGGTCGATCAGCTCGTCGGCCGACACGGCCTCGGTCTTGCCGAGCACGAGCTCGACGCCGACCGGGCCGTCGCCCTGGCGGCGTACGTCGGGCAGCAGCGGGCCCGGTGCGCACCACCACGTCCCCGTCGAGGGTCGGCTGCACCGTCGCGTCGTGGCTGGCCACGACGATCGTCCTGCTCCCGGAGAGGAAGAGGGTGACGGTCGCGACCACCGCGACGACGAGGCACCCCACCGCCACGACGACGGTGGGGACGAGGCGGGCGCGGCTCACGCCCGGGCGCGCGCCTGCGCGATCGAGTACAGCGTCACCGACGCGGCGACTCCGGCGTTGAGCGACTCCAGCTGGTTGGCCATCGGGATCGAGACGAGCTGGTCGCAGGTCTCGGCGACCAGGCGGCCCAGGCCCTTGCCCTCGGAGCCGACGACGACCACGAGCGGGCCGTCGGCGAGCTCGAGGTCGGGCAGCGAGACGTCGCCGTCGGCGGCCAGGCCGACGACCATGCAGCCCGCGTCCTGGTAGGCCTTGAGCTGCCGGGTGAGGTTGACCGTCTGCGCGACCGGGATGCGGGCCGCGGCGCCGGCGCTGGTCTTCCACGCCGACGCGGTCATGCCGGCCGCGCGGCGCTCGGGGATCAGGACGCCGTGGGCGCCGAAGCCCGCCGCCGAGCGGACGACGGCACCGAGGTTGCGCGGGTCGGTGACCGAGTCGAGGGCCACGATGAGGGGCTTCTCGCCCATCTCGGCGGCGCGGTCGAGCAGGTCGTCGGGGTGGGCGTACTCGTAGGACGGCAGCCGGGCGGCGAGGCCCTGGTGCACCGCGCCACCGGTCATCCGGTCGAGCTCGCCGCGGGTCACCTCGATCAGGGAGTAGCCCTGCTCCGCGGCGATCTTGAACGCCTCGCGCAGCCGGCCGTCGCGCTCGGCGCCCTCGGCGACGTAGACGCCCGTCATCGGGATGCCGGCCCGCAGCGCCTCGACGACGGAGTTGCGCCCGGCGACCCACTCGGCCTCGGTCGACTTCGTCGTACCGCCGCTTGGGACGGGTCGTCTCGGTGCGCCCGGGGCGCTCGGCGCGCTTCGCGTCCTTGTGGGCCTTGTGGTACGGCCGGTCCTTGGCCTTGGGCGTGGGGCCCTTGCCCTCGAGGCCGCGCTTGACGCGACCGCCGGATCCGGCCGTCGGGCCCTTGCCCGTCTTGCGGATCGCGCCCTTGCGCTGCGAATTGCCTGGCATGTCAGATGCTCCACTTCGGCCCGGAGGGCGTGTCTTCGATCTCGATGCCGGCGGCCTTGATCCGGTCGCGGATCGCGTCGGCGCGACCCCAGTCCTTGTCGGCTCGCGCCTGGGCCCGGTCCTCGAGCAGTGCGGTGACGAGTACGTCGACGGCGCCGCGCAGCTGCTCGGCCTCGGCGCCGCTGCTGCCGTCGGCCCAGCCGGGGTCGGCCGGGTCGAGCCCGAGCACGCCGAGCATGGCGCGCACCGAGGCGGCGTTGCCCCGCAGCGCGTCGGAGGGACCGTCGGCGAGCAGCTTGTTGCCCTCGCGGACCACGTCGTGGATCGCGGCGACGGCAGCGGGCGTGCCGAGGTCGTCGTCCATGGCCGCGACGAACTCGGCGCACCAGACGCCGTCCGCGGGGACCTCGCCGAGCGAGCGCGGCCGCGCGCTCGAGGAAGTTCTCGATCCGCCGGAAGCGACGGCCGCCTCGTCGAGCGCCTCGAAGCTGAACTCCACGTGCGAGCGGTAGTGCGCGCTCACCATGTAGAACCGCAGCTCGATGCCGCGCACCCGCTCGAGCACCGACGGCACGAGCAGCGAGTTGCCGAGCGACTTGCTCATCTTCTCGCCGGCCGTGGTGATCCAGGCGTTGTGCATCCAGTACGACGCGAACGGCTTGCCCGCCGCGCGCGACTGGGCCTGCTCGTTCTCGTGGTGGGGGAAGCGCAGGTCGACGCCGCCGCCGTGGATGTCGAAGGCGGGGCCGAGGTACTTGCCGGCCATCGCCGAGCACTCGATGTGCCAGCCCGGGCGGCCGCGGCCCCACGGGGCGGGCCAGGCGGCGGACTCGGGCTCGGTGGTCTTCCAGCCCTTCCACAGGGCGAAGTCGCGGGGGTCGCGCTTGCCGCGGGGGTCGGCGTCGTCGGCGGGCTCCATGTCGTCGAGGCCCTGCCGGGTCAGCTCGCCGTACGACGGCCAGGAGCGCACGTCGAAGTAGACGTCGCCGGAGCCGTCCTCGGCGGCGTACGCGTGACCGCGCTCGATGAGCGTCTCGATGAGCTCGAGCATCTCCGGGACCGTGCCGGTGGCGCCGGGCTCGTAGGTCGGCGGCAGCACGTTGATGCTGGCCAGCGCCTTGGTGAGCTCGGCGTGCATGGCGTAGGCGAGGTTGTACCAGGGGCGGCCCTGCTCGGCGGACTTCGCGAGGATCTTGTCGTCGATGTCCGTGACGTTGCGGATGAAGTGCACGTCGTAGCCGCTCGCGGTCAGCCAGCGGCGCAGCACGTCGAAGTTGACGGCCGAGCGCACGTGGCCGACGTGCGGCTCCGACTGCACGGTGAGTCCACAGACGTAGATACCCGCCCTCCCCTCCTCGAGGGGGACGAAGTCACGGACCTCGCGGGTCGCAGTGTCGTGGAGCCTCAGATTCACCCGGCAAGTCTAGGGGCGGCGGGTCCGCACAACGATTCGACCGGGCGCTGTGACTCGTGGGACAGGTGGGGCATCTGCGGGTTAGCGTGGCCGGGTGGCCCCTTCCTCGTACGACGCCCGCTCCTCGCCGTCCCGGCGCTCGCCCTGCTCGCGGGCGCCCTCTCCCCGGTGACCGTGTCCGCGTCCGCGGACCCCGGGCGCCGACCGGGGGCGCCGCCGTCAGCGAGCGCCGCGCCGCGTCGGGCATCCAG
This sequence comes from uncultured Actinomycetota bacterium, assembly GCA_963776975.1. Taxonomy (GTDB): domain Bacteria; phylum Actinomycetota; class Actinomycetes; order Propionibacteriales; family Nocardioidaceae; genus Nocardioides. Next base: position 24,713 of record CAVZOU010000011.1, read on the forward strand.
CACACCTCGTGGAGCCGGGGCCGCGACTGGCGCGCCGGCACCATGCGCGGCGTCCGCACGGCGAAGGGCTCGCTGCTGCTCAAGAAGCCCCGCACCGGCAAGCTGCACGGCCGCGCCTACCAGGCCGGCAGCTGGACCTCGCCCTGGGCGTCACCCGGCTTCGGGCCACCGAGCTGATCCCGTCGTGGGAGGCCGTCACCGACCGGCGACAGCTGGTCAAGGTCGCGGTCCGGGCCCGCACCGCCGACGGCCGCACGTCCAGCTGGGACTCGATGGCCGAGTGGGCCCTCGACAACCCCGCCGTCCGCGCCAGTCGCTGGCCTCCAGTCCGACGACCTCGGCCGGGTCAACGTCGACACCTGGAGTCGCCGCCGCCCCGGTCACCCAGTGGCAGGTGCGGGTGACGCTCTACCGCAGCGCCGCCACCAGGCCGCTGGTGCGCGTCGACCGGGTCGGCGCGATGGCCAGCGCCATCGCCGCGCGCGGCAACACGCCCACGTCCACGCCCGGCCCGGCGGCGGGCACGGTCCTCGACGTGCCGGCGTACTCCCAGATGACCCACTCCGGCCACTACCCGCAGTGGGGCGGCGGCGGCGAGGCCTGGTGCTCGCCGACCTCCACCGCGATGGTGCTCGGCCACTACGGCCTCCAGCCCGGGCCGTTCCCGGCGGTCACCGCGGGCCACGCCGACCCGCAGGTCGACCACACCGCCCGGCTCGTCTACGACCACCGCTACGACGGCACCGGCAACTGGGCGTTCAACACGGCGTACGCCGCGACGCTCACCACCGGCGACGCCTACGTCACCCGGCTGCGCGACCTGCGCGAGGCCGAGGACTTCATCGTGGCCGGCGTCCCGCTGGTCGATCTCGGTCGCCTTCGGCGCGCGGCCAGCTCACCGGCGCCCCGATCTCGTCCAGCAACGGCCACCTGCTCGTGATCGTGGGCTTCGAGGCCGACGGCGACGTGGTCGTCAACGACCCGGCGGGCGCCACCAACGGCGCGGTCCGCCGCGTCTACGACCGCGACCAGCTCGAGGACGTCTGGCTCAACGCCAGCGGCGGGACGGTCGTACGTCATCAACCGCTGACGCGCGCGCGTCACTCGTCGCGGACGCTGAAGTCGACCGTGTGCCAGCCGGTCGCCCCGTCGGGCACGACGTCGCGATCGCGCCGGTCTGCACCTCGCCGTCCTTGTCGATGGCGCGCACCCGCAGCGTGTGGTCGCCCGGCGTCGACGTCGACGGTGGCCGGCCCACTGCACCCAGGTGTCCTCGGTGGGCGCGGCGGCGAGCGCGGCCGCGCTGCCAGGCGCCGCCGTCGAGCGCGACCTCGACCGCCGCGATGCCGGTGTGCTGCGCCCAGGCGAGGCCGCCGACGTCGACGTCGCCCGGGTCGACGTCGGCGCCCGAGCGGGGCACGTCGATGCGGGAGGCGATCTTGACCGGACCCTGCTCGGACCAGCCCCGCTCGGTCCAGAACGCCGCGACGTCGCCGAAGCGGGTGACCTCGAAGTCGACGACCCACTTGGTCGCCGAGACGTAGCCGTAGAGCCCGGGCACGATCGTCCGGACCGGGAAGCCGTGCTCGATCGGCAGCGGCTGGCCGTTCATCGCGACGGCCAGCATCGCGTCGCGGTCGTCGGTGAGCGCGGTCGAGCGGGGTGGCGCAGTTCCAGCCGTCCTCCGAGGTCTGGAGCACGCAGTCGGCGTCGCCGGGTCGACGCCGGCCTCGCGCGAGCAGGTCGGCGACGCGGACGCCGCTCCACCAGGCGTTGCCGATCAGGTCGCCGCCGACCTCGTTGGAGACGCAGTTGAGGGTGATCCACGACTCGGTGAGCTCCCGGGCGATGAGGTCGTCGTAGGTCAGCGCCAGCTCGCGGTCGACCATCCCGTGGATGCGCAGGCGCCAGTCCTTGGGCTCGATCGCGGGCACCGAGATGGCGGTGTGGATCAGGTAGAAGTCGTCGTTGGGCGTCTGCCACGGGGTGACTCCGGCGCAGGCCCGACGCGACGCCGGGCGGCGGCTCGGGGAGCGTGACCTCGTCGAGGCGCAGCAGCCGCCGGCTCTCGACGACGTGGCGGCGACCGGCGCCGACGACGCGGCCGGCGACCGCGACACCCGACGGCGGCGACGCCGAGCACGCCGGCGACCATCAGGAAGACCCGCCGCTCGCGGGACTCGCAGCTCGGGGTGCGACTCCCGCTCGGTCCGCAGCGGCGCGGTCAGCGGCGGGGAGCAGCGCCACCCAGGTGACGAGGCCGACGAGGACGGGCAGCACGTCGACCACGCCCGCGCCCCGCTGCACGCAGGACCGCGACCACGCCGACCGCGGCCAGGCCGAGCCACGACCAGCATGCGGCTTCAGCCACGACGTGCGGGCCAGCAGCGCCGGCGAGGGCGCACATCGCCAGCAGGAAGAGCACGATGCCCAGGACCAGCAACGGCTTGTCGAGCTGGCCGACGAGGCTGATGGCCTGCTCGGCGACGGGCCCGGGAGTGAGCCGGATGACCAGCTCGGCGACGGCCACGACGGGCGACTCGCGGATGGTGAGCACCATCGCCGCGGCATAGCTCGTCGCCAGGCCCGCGATGCCGGTGACGATGCCCGCAGCGCCCAGGGCAGGCGCGACGAGGGGTTCATGGGTCCATTCTGTCCGACGGCGCCTCACGCGCGGGTCGGCGGACGACGACGCGGCATGATGGGCCCCGTGACCCTCCCGCGCATCGGCATCGGCACCGACGTCCACCGCCTCGTCGAGGGCGTGCCGATGCACCTGGCCGGACTGGCCTGGCCGGACGAGCCGCGGGGCCTCGAGGGCCACTCCGACGCCGACGTGGCGGCGCACGCGGCGTGCGACGCGCTCTTCTCCGCGGCCGGCATCGGCGACCTCGGCTCGCACTTCGGCACCTCCGAGCCCGAGTGGGCCGGCGCCTCGGGGGCCACCCTGCTCGCGGAGGCGGCCCGCCGGGTGCGCGAGGCCGGCTTCGAGATCGGCAACGTGGCGGTGCAGGTCATCGGCAACGCGCCGCGGCTCGGCCCCCGGCGTACGGAGGCCGAGGCGGCCCTGACCGCTGCCGTCGGGGCGCCGGTGTCGGTGTCGGCGACCACCACCGACGGGCTCGGGCTGACCGGCCGCGGCGAGGGCGTGGCCGCGATCGCGACCGCGCTGGTGGCCCCGCGCGCCTGACGCCCGCCGCGCCGCCACCGCTGTCACGCGCTGTTACGCGTGCTCCGTACCCCACCGGTGGGTGGCGAAGCTCCCGCGACAGCGCGTGACATGCCAGCTGCACGACGGCCGGCCGCTGGGGGCGGGTGGGGAACGGAAGCTGCCGTGCCCGGTCGTCGTACGCCGATCCGGTTCCCCACCCGCCACCGCCGCTTCGCCGCGCGGCGTACGACGGCTGGCAATGTCCGGCTGCGGCCACGAGTGTGCGTGGAAGCGCCTCGGGACGACCTCGGAACGGTGCATCCACGCACACTCGACGGGTCAGTCGTCCCACTCCTGCTCGCGCACACCGGTCGCGGTGGGCAGGTGGGGAACGATGAGCCGCCGGGCCCGGTCGTCGTACGCCGATCCGGTTCCCCACCGCCGACCCGCCGCCACCCGGCTCATGTGACGCGCTGTCACGAGTGCTCCGCACCCCACCGGTGGGCGGTGGAGCTGGTGCAACAGCGCGTTACATGTCAGCCGTACGGCGACCAGGCGTCGGAGGTCACGAAAAGGTCACGGCGAGGTCACGAGCCGACCGCGAGGCGGTAGCCGCGCTTGACCACGGTCTGCACCACCCGGGTGCCGAGCGCCGCGCGCAGCCGGGCGACCGCCATCTCGACGGCGTGCTCCGACCCGGCGGTGCCGCTGGGCAGGGCGGCGAGCAGCTCGCAGCGCGAGACCACGTGGCCCGGGTTGACGACCAGCGCGTGCAGCACGGCCAGCGGCGCCGGCGAGAGGCGCACCTCGACCCCGTCGAGCAGCACCAGGTCGCCGTGCATGAGCAGGGCGTGGCCGGCGACCTCGAGCGACAGCCCGTCCTGGCGCGACGGCAGCTCGGTCTCGAGCAGCTTGATCATCGCCGCCAGCCGGGACCGCTCCGGCGTGATGGTCGGGACGCCCCACATCTCGAAGGCCGCCGCCGTCACCGGACCCACGCAGGCGGCGATCACGTCGGCCTGGAAGGCGGCGATCACCTCGTCGCGGCGGCCGGTCACGCCCGCCGCCTCCATCAGCGCGGCCGACCGCGGGGGCGGAGGTGAAGGTGACGGCGTCGAGCTCGCGGTCGGCGATCAGGTCGACCATCCGGAACATCGGCTCGGGGTCCTCGGCGCTCTGCACCCGGTAGACCGTGACCACGTCGACGCGCGCGCCCTGGCGCTGCAGCGCGTGGGCGACCATCGACAGCGACTGGCCGTGCTCCTGCACGACGATGCGCCGGCCGGCGCAGGTCGCGGCCGCGCAGGTGCGCGAGCACGTCCTCGAAGCACTCCGAGTCCGGCGACCACAGCTCGCGGATCCCGCGGCGGCGCAGCGCCCCGACGCTCTTGGGCCCGCGGGCCAGCACCTCGGCGGCGCCGATCGCCGCGACGAGCGCGTCGTGCAGGCCCCACGCCTCCGTGGCCTCGAACCACGTCCGCATGCCGATGCCGGTGGTCGCGACGAAGATGTCGACCGGCTCGGCGAGCAGCCGCTCGGTGGCCGCCCGCAGCTCGGCGTCGTCGACCTGGTTGGGGTCCTGGAGAGCGACGGGCGCCCACTCGACCTGCGCCCCGCGGCGCTCGAGCAGCGCGATCTGCTCGTCGACCTTGCGGGCGGCGGTCACCCCGACCCGGTAGCCCTCGAGGGGTCGCGGGCTGCCCGTGGGCGCCTCGTCGGGGGTCACCTCGTCGTCCACCCCGGGCGCGGTCGGCAGGGGACGCACCGTCACGCGACGGCCTGCTTGCGGCGACCGACCAGGACGACGCCGTCCTCGACCACGACGTCGTACACGGGGACGCTGGGGTGCTCGTCGTCGAGGCAGCGGCCGGTGCGCAGGTCGAAGGCGTGCTTGTGCATCGGGCTGGCCACGAACGGCACGCCGGCGCGGGTGCCGACGATGCCGCGGGCCAGCACCGAGGCGTTGGCGAAGGGGTCGTGGTTGCCCAGCGCGTAGATCTCGTCGTCGTGGGTGCGGAAGATCGCGATCGCCTGGCCGTGCACCAGCGCCGTGACGCCGCGCTCGACCTCGAGGTCGTCGACGGGGCAGACCCGCTCCCACTCCGGCGCCCATCACGACAGCCCCGGCCGCGTCGGCGGGCGCCGACGGGGATCGTGGCGCCGAGCACGACCGGCCCCTCGCTGTCGGCCGGCTGGATCTGGCCGCGCTCCTCGGTGAAGGAGATGGCCGGGTCGGGGGTGTCGGGCGCGTTGACGAACGACACGAAGCGCGACAGCTTGTCCGGGTCCTCGAGGGTGGCCTTCCACTCGTCGAAGTAGCGACCCGACGTGCCGGGCCATCTCGGCCTCGAGCTCGGCGCCGAGGCCGAGCGAGTCCTCCACGACGACCTCGCGCACCCGGTCGAGCCCGCCGTCGAGGGAGTCGACCCAGCCGGCGGTGCGCTGGAGCCGGTCGGCGGTGCGGATGTAGTACATGAGGTAGCGGTCGAGGTAGGAGATCAGGGTCTCGGTGTCGAGGTCGCCGGCCAGCAGCTGGGCGTGGGCCGGTACGGCGCCGCCGTTGCCGCCGACGTACAGGTTCCAGCCCTTCTCGGTGGCGATGACCCCGAAGTCCTTGCTGCGGGCCTCGGCGCACTCGCGGGCGCAGCCGCTGACGCCGCCCTTGAGCTTGTGGGGGCTGCGGAGCCCGCGGTAGCGCAGCTCGAGGGCGATCGCGAGGCCGACGCTGTCCTGCACGCCGAAGCGGCACCAGGTCGAGCCGACGCACGACTTCACCGTGCGCAGCGACTTGCCGTAGGCGTGGCCGGACTCGAAGCCGGCGTCGACGAGCCGCCGCCAGATCGCGGGCAGCTCCTCCATCCGGGCGCCGAAGAGGTCGATCCGCTGGCCGCCGGTGATCTTGGTGTAGAGGTTGAAGTCGCGGGCGACCTCGCCGATGACGATGAGCTTGTCGGGGGTGATCTCGCCGCCGGGGATGCGCGGCACGACCGAGTAGGTGCCGTTGCGCTGGATGTTGGCGAGGTAGGCGTCGTTGGTGTCCTGCAGCTGGCGGGTGTCGGTGTCGAGCACGTGGCCGTTGAACTGGCTGGCCAGGATGCTCGCGATCGCCGGCTTGCAGACGTCGCAGCCGCGCCCGGTGCCGTGCGCCTCGACGATGTCGTCGAAGCGGCGGTAGCCGTGCACCGCGACCACGTCGAAGAGCTCCTGGCGGGTGAGCCGGAAGTGCTCGCACAGGCCCTTGTCGACGACCTTGCCGACCGCCGCGAAGTGCTCCTCGATGATGTTCTTGACCACGGGCACGCAGCTGCCGCAGGTGCTGCCGGCGCGGGTGCACCTCTTGACGTCCGCCACGGTCTCGCAGCCGTCCTCCGCGACGGCGTGGACGATCTGCGCCTTGGTGACGTCGTTGCACGAGCAGACCTGCGCCTCGTCGGGCATGCCGAGCTCCACGCCCCCGCGGCTGGCCGGGAGGATCAGCTCCTCCGGGTTGGCCGGCAGCGCGATGCCGCTCGCGACGAGCGGTCGCAGCACGCCGTACGCCGACGCGTCGCCGACCAGGATGCCGCCGAGCAGGCGGAAGCTGCCGTCCTCCGACTCGGACACGACGAGCTTCTTGTAGACGCCCGCGACGGCGTCGGAGTAGACGAGCTCGAGCGAGTCGTGGGTGGTCGCGAAGGCGTCGCCGAAGCTGGCCACGTCGACGCCGAGCAGCTTGAGCTTGGTGGACATGTCGGCGCCGGTGAAGGTGCCGGGACCGTCGCGCAGGGCGTCGACGACGACCTCGGCCATCGCGTAGCCCGGGGCCACCAGGCCGTACATCCGCCCGCCCGGGGCGGCGCACTCGCCGATCGCGAAGATGTGGGGGTCGGAGGTGCGGCACTGCTCGTCGACGAGCACGCCGCCCCGCTCGGCGAGGTCGAGGCCGCACTCGCGGGCGATCGCGTCGCGGGGCCGGATGCCGGCGGAGAACACCACGACCTGGGCGTCGACCGTGGTCGTCTCGGCGCCCTCCTCGGTGCCGGCGGGGCGCACCCGCAGCCCGGTCACGGCGTCGTCGCCGGTGATGGCCTCGGTGAGCACGCCGGCGTGGACGCGGACGCCGAGCTTCTCGATGTGCCGGACCAGGGTCGCGCCGCCCGACGCCGTCGAGCTGCACGGGCATCAGCCGCGGCGCCATCTCCACGACGTGGGTCTCCAGTCCGAGCTGCACCAGCGCGTTGGCCGCCTCGAGGCCGAGCAGTCCGCCGCCGATCACGATGCCGCTGGTGGCGGACCCGCTGGCGGTGCGGATCGCCTCGAGGTCCTCGATGGTGCGGTAGACGAAGCAGCCGGCCTTGTCGCGGCCCTCGACCGGCGGCACGAACGGCGCGGCGCCGGTGGCCAGCACCAGCGCGTCGTACTCGAGGGTCTCGACGCGGCCGGGGTTGGTGAGCGGCTCCGTGACGTTGCCGGGGGCCGGCGAGACGTAGGTGATCGCGCGGCCCGCGCGGTCGATCTCGGTGACCTCGGCGTCGAGGACCAGGGTGACGCGCGGGTCGTCGTACGCCCCCTCGGGCAGCAGCGACAGCTCGTCGGCGCTCTCCGCGGCGAAGAAGCTGGTGAGGGCGACGCGGTCGTACGCCGGGCGGCGCTCGGCGCCGATCACCACGATGTCGTGGGTCTCGGTGAGGCCGCGCTCGATGGCGGCCTGGACGAAACGGTGGCCGACCATTCCGTGGCCGACGACGACGAGGGTGGAGCGCGTGTGCCTCATGCCACGACGCTAGGTTCGCGATGTTGTGGTGGGTGTTACCTCATGTTTCAGGGAGGAAAACCCTCACTCACGCTGCTCACAGCTCCGTCGGCACACCGACGCCGGCCCGGCCGCCGGTCGCGGCGGGCGCCGCGGTCGGCGTCCGTGCCCCGCTGCGCTCGGCGCCGATGCCCGCCGCGACGACGAAACCGATCCCCGCCACGGCCAGCAGGTTGGGGACCTGGTGGAGCACGACGAGGCCGATGACCAGCGCGAAGGCCGGCTCGAGCGCCATCAGGGTGCCGAACGCCCCCGTCGTGAGGCGACGCAGCGCGAGCAGCTCGAGGGTGAAGGGCACCACGGGCAGGAGGATGGCGAGGCCGAGCCCGGCGACCAGCAGCTCGGGGGTGAGCTGTCCGACCAGTCCGGGGCCGGCGACGGCGGTCGCGACCAGGGCCGCGACGGGCATGGAGATCGCGAGTCCGGCGATCCCGTGGACGGAGTCGCCCACCTTCTGGGTGAGCAGGATGTACGCCGCCCAGCAGACGGCGGCCGCGAGGGCGAACGCGACCCCGACGGGGTCGGCGGTCCCGGCCCACGGCTGGGTCAGGCAGAGGACCCCGACCGCCGCCACGAGCGCCCAGGCGCGGGCGACCCCGTGGGTGCGGGCGATCGCGACGCCGAGCGGTCCCAGGAACTCGAGGGCGCTGGCGGTCCCCAGGGGGAGCCGGGCGACCGCCGCCATGAAGAGCAGGGTCACGCCGGCGGTCACGACACCGAGGGCGACGCTCGCCAGGACCGCCTCGCGGTCGAAGAGCGCGCGACGCGGACGGACGATGACGAGGAGCAGCACGCCCGCCCAGAAGAGCCGGAGCCACGCGGCGCCGGCCGCACCCACGTCGTCGATGAGACCGACGGAGGCGGCGAGACCGAGCTGGACGCAGAGCATGGACGCCACGGCCATGGAGGCACCGGAGCGGGCGGGCGACGAGGTCATGGCACCAGTCCACACCCGCACCACCGTGCGCGTCCACGTGAGATTCCGTGACAGATCGTTCACGGATCCAGCACAATTGACGGCATGGACGTCCGCCGGCTCCGGCTGCTGCTCGAGCTCTCCCGCCTGGGGTCGATGGCCGAGGTGGCGGCCGCGCTGGGGACGACCACCTCGAGCGTCTCCCAGGGCATCGCCGCGTTGTCGCGCGAGGCCGGCACCGCCCTGGTCGAGCCCGACGGACGGCGGGTGCGCCTCACGCCGGCCGGGCGCCGGCTGGCGGAGCACGCCGTGGCGATCCTGGCGGCGGTGGACGCCGCGCGGCTCGACCTCGACCCGTCCGCCGAGCCCGCCGGCGTGCTGCGCGTGGCGGGGTTCGCGACCGCGATCGAGCGCTCGCTGCTGCCCACCATCGCGGACCTGGGCCGGCGCCACCCGGGCGTCGACGTGCGAGTGAACGAGCACGAGCCGCTCGAGGCGTTCGACCTCCTGGCCCGGGACCAGGTGGATCTCGCGCTCGTCTACGACTACGACATCGCGCCCGCCGCGTGGCGACCCGAGCACGACGTGGTCCCCCTGTGGGACGTGGAGTGGGGCGTCGGCATGCCGTCGCACGAGCGGCCGCAGCCCCTCGCGGCCCGCGCCGACCGCGACTGGATCGTCAACTCGCGACACACCGCCGACGAGGACGTGCTGCGCACGCTGGCGTCCCTGGCCGGCTTCACCCCGCGCATCGCGCACCGCATCGACTCCCTGGACCTGGTCGAGGGCCTGATCGTGGCCGGGCTGGGCCTGGCCCTGCTCCCCCTCGGTCGCGCCACCCGGGACGGGGTCACGGTGATGCCGCTCGCGGATCCCGGCGCACGCCTGCGGGCGTACGCCGTGACCCGGCGCGGGCGCGACCAGTGGCCGCCGCTGAGGGCCGTGCTGGAGGGACTGTCCCGCCACCGCTGACACGCAGCACGCTCCCCCACGCCGGCCCCGTGGCACCATGGGTCATGCTCACGTGAGCTTGAGGTCGGGGAGGTGCAGCGGGATGGATGCCCGGGACCTGCTCCCCATGGGCGAGATCACGCGCCGCAGCGGCTTCGCGGCGTCGGCGATCCGCTACTACGAGGCGGAGGGCCTGATCGAGGCCGACCGCTCGTCCGGCGGCCAGCGACGCTTCGAGCGCAGCGTGCTGCGGCGGCTGGCCTTCATCCGGGCCGCCTCCAACGTGGGGCTCACGATCGGCGAGATCCGCGACGAGCTCTCCCGACTGCCCGACAACCGGAACCCGACCAAGGCCGACTGGCACCGCATCTCCCGGCACTGGCGCACGCGGCTCGACGACCAGATCGCGGCCCTCGAGCGGCTCAAGAGCGGGCTCGACGGCTGCATCGGGTGCGGGTGCCTGAGCCTGCGCAGCTGCGCCTTCTCCAACCCGGGCGACGTCGTCGACGAGCAGGGTCCGGGCGCCGGGCTGCTGCCCGACACGCTCCGCCGGCCGCACCCGACGCGGCGATAGCTCGACCTCCGAGCACGGCGCAGGCAGTTCGCCGGTCCGCGACCGTCTCCCCCGCTCAGCTCTCGGCGACGCGACCCGAACTGCCTTGCAGCGTGCTCGCTCAGCCCACCGGGACCGCGACGTCCTCGCCGAGCAGGCGGCGTACGACGGACTCGCAGCCACCGCAGCCGGTGGTCGCGCGGGTCGTCTCCCGGCACGACGGCGTACGACGCGCAGGCCCGGATCGTCCCCGCGCTGACGCCCGCGCAGGCGCAGACCTCGGCGTCGTCGGGCAGGGTCGACCGGCGCCGACGCCGGCTCGCCGAGCAGCAGCTGGCCGGGCTCGTCGGGACCGAGCACGGTGCCCCGGTCGTAGAGCTGGGTGATCAGGCCGACCCGCGAGAGGTCGCCGACGAGCGCGGCGGCGACGATCCGGCCCGCCGTCGCACGACGAGCGTCCGGTGCGAGCCGGCGATCGGGTTGGTCATCTCGACCACCTCGCCCTGCGCGTGCTCGGGGTCGCCCGAGGACGGCCACCTCGAGGCCGGTGGCGCGCAGCCGGGCGACGCTGCGCGAGCCGTCGTACGCCGCGTCCTCGCCGCAGAGCACGGCGGCCAGCACCCCGGCCTGCTCCCAGGCGGGCGGCACGAAGCCGGTGGTGCGGTTGCGGTGCTCGGCGCAGTCGCCGATCGCGTGGATCGCGGTCGTCGGTGACCGAGGCGAGCGCGGAGTCGACGACGATCCCGCGGCGGACCATCAGGCCGGCCCGGCGGGCGAGCGCGGTGGAGGGCCGGCCGCCGGCGGTGAGCACGACGAGGTCGGCGCCCAGCTCGTAGCCGGTGTCGAGCCGCAGCCCCTCCTCGGTCATCGCGACCGCCCGCGCGCCGGTGTAGACCTCGGTCCCGAGCCGGCGCAGGTCGCGGGCCAGCACCCGGCCGCCGGCGGCGCCGAGCTGGGAGGCCAGCAGGTGCGGGGCGCCCTCGACCACCTCCGTCGCCACGCCCGCGCACCGTGAGCGCCCGGGCGACCTGGAGGCCGAGCAGGCCGCCGCCGACCACGACGCGCGCGCTCGGCCGGGGGCGACCGACCTCGGCGTCGAGGCGCCGGCAGTCGGCGAGCGAGCGGAAGGCGTGGACCTTGCGGGTGCAGCGAGCCGTCGCGGCGCACCAGCCCGCGGATCGGCGGCAGCGTCGGGATCGACCCGGTGGCCAGCACCAGCCGGTCGTAGCCGAGGCGCTCGCCGTCGACCAGCATCACCTCGCCGGCGTCGCGGTCGACCTCGAGCACCCGGGCGCCGAGGCGCAGGTCGACGCCCCGGTCGGCGAACCACGCGGCCGAGCGCAGCGTCAGCGCGTCGGGGCCGTGGGTGCCCTCGAGGACGGCCGACAGCAGGATCCGGTTGTACGGCGCGTGGTCCTCGTCGGCGAGGACGGTGACCGCGCCGTCGTACCCGCGCGAGCACAGCTCCTCCACGAGCCGGACGGCCGCCATCCCGCCCCCGACGACGACGAGGCGCTCCCGCATGCCCTCGATCATGCGCTCACCGCCGCCGCGCACACCTTGAACTCCGGCATCCGGGACGCCGGGTCGAGCGCGTCGTTGGTGAGCCGGTTGGCGCCCACCCAGTGGAAGGGCACGAAGACGGTGTCGGGCCGGATCGTGGCCACCACGCGCGCCGGGCGCGGTCATCGTGCCGCGCCGGGTCGCCACGGTGACGGGCTCGCCGTCCACGGCGCCGATCCGTCCGGCGAGCATCGGGTGCAGCTCGACGAAGGGCCCGGTGTCGGGCAGGTCGCGGACCCGGCGGGTCTGGGCGCCGGACTGGTACTGCGCGAGCACCCGGCCGGTCGTGAGGTGCACCGGGTAGTCGCCGTCCGGCACCTCGGCGGGCCCGCGGTGGTCGACGGCGAGGAAGCGGGCCCGGCCGTCGGGGTGCGCGAAGGCGTCGAGGAACATCCGCGGGGTCCCCGGGTGCCCCGGCTCGGGGCACGGCCAGAAGACGCCGTGCTCGTCGCGGATCCGGTCGTAGGTGATGCCGGCGTAGTCGGCCTTCCCGCCCGCGGACGCCCGGCCGAGCTCCGCGAAGACGGTCCTCGGGGTCGGTGCGAGAAGACGCCCGGCGACCCGAGGCGCGACGCCAGCCCGGCCATCACGTCCAGGTCCGAGCGGACGCCCGTCGGGCGGGCGTGATCGCCCGCTGCCGCAGGATCACCCGGCCCTCGAGGTTGGTCATGGTGCCGGTCTCCTCGGCCCACTGGGTGACCGGCAGGACCACGTCGGCCAGCGCCGCGGTCTCGGAGAGCACCATGTCGGCGACCACGAGCAGGTCGAGCGACTCCAGCCGCTCGGTGACGTGCGTGGCCCGGGGCGCGGAGACGACGATGTTGGAGCCGAAGACCAGCAGCGCCGACGGGCCGCCGGGCTGCCCGAGGGCGTCGAGCAGCTCGTACGCCGAGCGGCCCTTGCCCGGGCAGCGAGTCCGGGTCGACGCCCCAGACGCCGGCGACGTGCTCGCGCGCGGCCGGGTCGTCGATCATCCGGTAGCCGGGCAGCTGGTCGGCCTTCTGGCCGTGCTCGCGCCCGCCCTGGCCGTTGCCCTGCCCGGTGAGGCAGCCGTAGCCGGCGCCCGGCGTGCCCGGCATCCCGAGCGCGAGGGCCACGTTGATCCAGGCGAGCACGGTGTCGGAGCCGGTGCTGTGCTGCTCGGCGCCGCGGGCGGTCAGCACCATGACCTCGGGGCTTGCCGGCCGAGCAGGTCCGCCAGCGCCCGCACCTCGTCGGCCGGCACCCCGGTGACCCGCTCGACCCGCTCGGGCCACCAGCCGGCGACCGACTCGCGGACCTCCGCCCAGCCGGTGGTGCGGGTGGCGACGTACTCCTCGTCGACCGTCCCGCCGCGCGACGAGCAGGTGCAGCACGCCGAGGGCCAGGGCGAGGTCGGACCCCGGGACCGGCTGCACGAAGACGTCGGCGCGGTCCGCGGTCGGCGTACGCCGCGGGTCGATGACCACGACCTGCCCGCCGCGCTCCCGGAGCGCGTCGAGGTGGCGCGCGGCCGGCGGCATGGTCTCGGCCAGGTTGGAGCCGACGAGGACGACGACGTCGGCCTGCTCGACGTCGGCCAGCGGGAACGGCAGCCCCCGGTCCAGGCCGAAGGCCCGCGTCCCGGCCGACGCGGCCGACGACATGCACCAGCGGCCGTTGTAGTCGATCTGCGAGGTGCCGAGCGCGACCCGGGCGAACTTGCCGAGCTGGTAGGCCTTCTCGTTGGTCAGCCCTCCCCCGCCGAAGACCGCGACCGAGTCGGCGCCCCGCTCCGCGCGCAGCGCGGCGAGGCGGCCGGCGACCAGGTCGAGCGCCTCGTCCCAGCGACACCGGGCTGAGCTCGCCCGTCGCCCGGTCCCGCACGCAGCGGGGTGGTGAGCCGCTCGCGACCGCCGTACAGCCCGGCCGCGCTCCACCCCTTGCGGCAGAGCGCCCCGCGGTTGACGGGGAACTCCGGCCACTCCTCGACCTGGGGAGCACGACGCCCGCGTCAGCCGCATGCCGCACTGCAGCGAGCAGTAGGGGCAGTGGGTGTCGGTCACGGTGTCCCCGGATCGGTCGGAGGGATGGGTGGGAGATCGGTCAGACGTCGGCGGCGGCGAGGCTGGGTGCCCGCCCGGCCACGGTGACGCGACGGGTGTAGAAGAACCAGGTCGTCGCCAGGCAGACGACGTAGAACCCGGTGAACACCCCGAACGCCATCTTGACCGCCTCGACCGGGTCCGTCGACCCAGGGCGAGCCGAACGTCAGCGGGATCAGGAAGCCGCCGATCGCGCCCACCGCGCCGGCGATGCCGATGACCGCCGAGGACTCCTTGGTGGCCCGTGCCATGTCGGCCTCGCCGGGTCGCGGCGGGTCGTGGTCTGCTCGGCCTGCCGCTGCAGGATCAGCGGGATCATCCGGTACGTCGAGCCGTTGCCGATGCCGGTCGCGGCGAAGACGAAGAGGAACGCCGCGAGGAACCACGGGAAGATCGCGGAGTTGGCCTCGACCGCGGCGCGGGTGGCCTCGGAGTAGACGAACGTGCTCGGGTCGGCGGGGACCTCGGACGGCGGGACCGGGGTGAGCTGGCGTCAGGGTGACGATCACGGCCAGGGTGCCGACGATCATCGCGACGAAGGTCCAGAAGGTCACCCGCGCGCCGCCGTACTTGTCGGCGAGCCAGCCGCCGAACGGTCGGGCGATCGACCCGACGAGCGCGCCGAGGAAGGCGTAGTAGGCGAAGTTGATGCCGATGCCCGGGGACGCTCGGGACGGGCTGGTTCCAGAAGTTGATCTTGATCAGCAGCGGCATCGCGGCGGAGTAGCCGATGAACGAGCCGAAGGTGCCGATGTAGAGGAACGACATCACCCAGGTGTGCTTGTACCGGACCACCGCGAGCTGCTCGCGCGGCGACGACTTGGCCCCGGTGAGGTTGTTCATGAAGAGCCAGGCCGCGACGGCCGCCGACGACCGCGAGGCCGGCGTAGAGGTAGCCGGCCCGCTCGAGGTGCAGCGCGTCGCTCGCCTGGACCAGCCCGAAGACTCCCGCGCCGCCGACGATGATCGGCAGGAAGAACTGGATGAAGGCCACGCCGATGTTGCCGCCGGCCGCGTTGAGGCCGAGCGCGGTGCCCTTCTTGCGCAGCGGGTAGAAGAAGTTGATGTTGGCCATCGAGCTGGCGAAGTTGCCGCCGCCGAGGCCGGCCGTCGCGGCGATCAGGCAGAACACCCAGTACGGCGTCTCCGGCGTGCTGCACCGCCCACGCGAAGAGCAGCGTCGGCACCAGCAGCAGCGAGGCGCTGACGACCGTCCAGTTGCGGCCGCCGAACTTCGGCACGGCGAACGTGTAGGGCAGCCGGATCAGCGCGCCGACCAGGTTGGGGATCGCGACCAGCACGAAGAGCTGGGAGACGGTGAAGTCGAAGCCGACCCGGGCAGCATCGCCGCGCTGACCGACCACAGCAGCCAGACCGAGAAGCCGAGGTGCTCGGAGAAGATCGACCAGATCAGGTTGCGGCGGGCGACGGGCCGCCGACCGACTCCCAGAACGCCTCGTCCTCGGGGCGCCAGTCGTCGATGGTGACCCCGCCGCGCGGCGGGACCGGGGGTGCGGTGACGGGTCGGTGGGGGCGGTGTCGGTGGTGGTGGACACGGGGGCTCCTCGGGGGTTCTCGAGCGGACTCCGTGGACGCTAGGCAGCGCCACGTTTCGCGCCCCCGCCGCTTTGTTTCACCGACGTGTCAACTTGTCCTCACGACCTCACGGGCCGCCACGATCCACCCCGTGCCCGCCGCTGTCGTGATCCTCGCCGCCGGCTCGGGCACCCGTGTCGGAGCCGACGTCAACAAGGTCCTGCTCCCGCTCGGCGACGTCCCGGTCCTCGCCTGGTCGGTGCGCGACGCGCTGGCCCTCGACGACGTACGCCGCGTGGTCGTGGTCGTGCGCGCCGGCGAGCAGGCCGCGGTCGGCGAGGCCCTCGCGCCGCACCTCGGCGACCGCGAGGTGCTCGTCGTCACCGGGGGCGACACCC
Organism: uncultured Actinomycetota bacterium; assembly: GCA_963776975.1. Classification (GTDB taxonomy): domain Bacteria; phylum Actinomycetota; class Actinomycetes; order Propionibacteriales; family Nocardioidaceae; genus Nocardioides. The sequence goes on from CAVZOU010000011.1 coordinate 40,636, forward strand.
GGCACCGGTCCGAGCACGCCGCCCTGCGGGTCCTCGCGCGGCGAGATCGGGCGGGCGAGATCGACGTCGTCGCCGTCCACGACGGCGCCCGCCCGCTCGCCGGGTCGCGCCCTCTTCGACCACGACCCTCGCGGCCGCGCGCGAGCACGGTGGCGCGATCCCCGTCGTGCCCGCCCCGGGACTGCTCACGACCGGCCTGGACCCGGTCGAGGGCCGGCTCGGGGACGGTGCAGACCCCCCAGGCCTTCCGCGCCGGCCCCCTCCTCGCGGCGCACGACGCCGCGGCCGGCGACGGCTTCGAGGGCACGGACACCGCGGCGTGCTTCGTCCGCACGCGCGGCGGCGACGTCGCGGCGGTGCCGAGCACCCCGCTCAACCTCAAGATCACCTTCCCCGAGGACGTCGCCCTCGCGGGCCGGCTCGTGGCGGCCCGGCCCTAGAAGGGTCGCGGAGCCTCCCGGTGAGGGCCTCCAGGAGCGCGATCTCCTCGGCGGACGTCACCCGGCGGGCCTCAGGCGGCGCCTCGACGGTCACGATGACGGTGGCGCTCGCGCAGGCGGCGCCACGATCGCCGCCAGGTCGGTGGCCCGGGAAGTCGTCGAGGGCCTGGACGACCGACGGCGGCAGCACCACCGGGGACGACGGGGCCATCAGCCCCTCGCGGTCCACCGTCTCGCCCACCAGGCCCGTCCTCGACCCGCTTGACCGTGTCGGTGACCGGGCGGACGGCGACCACGACCGCGTCGTGCGCGAGCGACCGCTCCACGCACTCGGCGATGAACGCGGCCGGCGTCATCGGGCAGAGCGCGTCGTGCAGCACGACGGCCTCGTCGACGGTCTGCACGGCTGGACCACGGGACGCCCACGTCGACGGGGGTCACCCCGGCGTCGCCGAGCGCCCAGGCGGCGCAGGCGACGAGCGCCTCGCCGTGGATCAGCGCGTAGGGCAGGGAGCCGCGGCCCTCGTCCAGCACCAGGCCCAGTGCCGGGGGCAGCTCGCGCTCGTCGTACGGGTGCTCGGTCATGGTGAGTCCACCGTAGGACCACCGGCCGGTCCACCGCGACCCCGCCCCGGACATGCGACGAGGCCCCCGGCAGCGGTGCCGGGGGCCTCGTGCAGAGGTGTGTCAGGACCTGCGTCAGGAGGCGAGGACCTCGTCGAGGATGGCCTCGGCCTTGTCCTCGTTGGTGTGCTCGGCCAGCGCCAGCTCGGAGACGAGGATCTGGCGGGCCTTGGCGAGCATCCGCTTCTCGCCGGCCGACAGGCCGCGGTCGCGCTCGCGGCGCCACAGGTCGCGGACGACCTCGGCCACCTTCATGACGTCGCCGGAGTGCAGCTTCTCGAGGTTGGCCTTGTAGCGGCGCGACCAGTTGGTCGGCTCCTCCACGTGCGCGGCCCGGAGGACGTCGAACACGCGGTCGAGGCCCTCCTTGTCGACGACGTCGCGGACGCCGACCAGGTCGAGGTTGCAGGCCGGGACGCGGACCACGAGGTCCTGCTGGGCCACGATGCGGAGGACCAGGTATTCCCGGTCCTCACCCTTGATGGTGCGCGTCTCGATCTCCTCGATGACAGCAGCCCCGTGATTCGGGTAAACAACCGTTTCGCCGACGGTGAAAGTCATGTACTTGTACCCCTCTTCCTAGGTGACCAGTCTAACACGCGTTCCGAGGACCTCCCTCATCGTTTGTGCAGGTCAGAGCCCCTCTCGCGGGCTTGACAGACGCTGGATCGTGTGGTGCGGGCGGGATCCCGTGGCGCCGGGTCCGGGCGAGTGCTCCGAACAGCGCCCCGTCGACGGTCGCGGATCGGCCCGGATGTCCCCACCGATCGGCCGCAGTGTCCGATACTCGGGGCATGTCGACCCAGGCCGAGACCGCCGCGCCGCGGCTCCCGCTTCGCCCGCACCCTGCCGGTGCTGCTGGTGCGGGCCGCCCACCCCCGGCAGGCGGTGCTGACGGCCCTCGGCGATGGCTGCCGCCGCCGGCGCTGGCCGGGCGCCCGCTGCGCGAGATCGGCCTGGTCGCGGCACCGTGCTGGTCGGTCAGGCGATCCTCGGCTGGGACAACGACCTCGTCGACCGGGAGCGCGACGAGCGGCACGAGACGCCGGGCAAGCCGGTGGCCGCGGGACTGCTGGAGCCCGGGACGGTGTGGTTCACCCTGCCGTGCGCGGCTGCTGCTCGTCGTACCCCTCTCCGTGTCCGCGCCGGCGTCGTCGCCGGCGGCGCCTACCTCCTCGCGCTGGTCGTCGGCCTCCTCGGCAACCGCCTGCTGCGCGGCAGCGTGCTGTCGTTCCTGCCGTGGGTCGGTCCAGTTCGCGCTCTACCCCGCCTACCTGGCGTACGGCGGGTGGAACGGCCAGGGCCGCGACACGCCCCCGACCGTGGCGATGACCGTGCTGGCCGGCGCTGCTCGGCGTCTGGGCGTCCACGTGCTGCGCGCGCTGCCCGGGCTGGTGCCGGACAACCAGGACGGCCTGCGCTACCTCCCGCTGCGGATCGCCCTGCGGACCGGCGCGCCGCGGCTGCTCGTGCTGACCAGCGTCCTGACGCGGCGTGGTGGTCGTCGCGATGCTGGTTGTCGGGCAGGCCGTCGGCCTGACCTGACTCGACGCTAGGCTGTGCGCCATGCAGCTCCGACGCTCCTTCGCGCTCACCGCCGCCGCGCTGGCCCTCACCGCGCCGGCCTCTGACGTCGTGCGGGTTCGACTACGCCACCGACCGCGTACTACACGCCCGCCAACGGCGCCAACAACCGCGACGGCGCCGTCGACGTGCTGGGCGCCGTGGTCGTGTCCACCGAGCCCGGCTCGGGCACCTTCATCGCGTCGCTCTCCAACAACTCGACCACGGAGCCGGCGACGTTCACCGAGCTCGGCGCGACCGAGGGCGGCGACGTGACGGCGGCCGAGTTCGAGCCCGTCGAGGTCGCTCCGGGCGCGCTGGTCAACCTCGCCGAGCCGGCCGCCGACATCCAGGTCACCGGCGAGTTCGAGGCCGGCGACTTCGTCGAGGTCAGCGCTCGGCTTCGACAACGGCGAGAACACCGTCGTCGAGGTCCCGGTCGTGGACAACGACGGCTACTTCGAGGGTCTCGACGGGGACCCGCTCCCGGCCGAGGAGACGCCGAGCCGAGTCCGAGTCCTCGCACTGATCCCGCCCCGCACGGAGGAGATCCACCCATGACCTACACCCTGGTCCTGCTCCGCCACGGCGAGAGCGACTGGAACGCCAAGAACCTCTTCACCGGCTGGGTCGACGTCGACCTGACCGAGAAGGGGCGCGCCGAGGCGGTCCGCGGCGGCGAGCTGATGCGTCGAGGCCGGGCTCCTGCCCGGACGTCGTGCACACCTCCCTCCAGCGCCGCGCGATCACCACCGCAGGCCTGTCGCTCGACGCGGCCGACCGCCACTGGATCCCGGTCAAGCGCTCGTGGCGGCTCAACGAGCGCCACTACGGCGCCCTCCAGGGCAAGGACAAGAAGCAGACGCTCGAGGAGTACGGCGAGGAGCAGTTCATGCTCTGGCGCCGCTCGTTCGACACGCCGCCGCCGCCGATCGAGGACGACGACGAGTTCTCCCAGGTCGGGCGACCCCCGCTACGCCGACCTCGGTGACGAGATGCCGCGCACCGAGTGCCTCAAGGACGTCATCGCCCGCTTCCTGCCCTACTGGGAGGCCGCGATCGTGCCCGACCTGACGGCCGGCAAGACGGTGCTCGTCGCCGCGCACGGCAACAGCCTCCGCGCCCTGGTCAAGCACCTCGACGGGATCTCCGACGAGGACATCGCCGGGCTCAACATCCCCACCGGCATGCCGCTGGTCTACCGCCTCGACGAGTCGCTGGCGCCCACCGTCCCCGGTGGCGAGTACCTCGACCCCGAGGCCGCCGCGGCCGCCGCCGCCGCCGTCGCCAACCAGGGTCGCTGAGCTCGCTCGAGGAATCACCGGGCGCCCGGTGATTCCGTGGGTTGGCGCGCACTGCAACGTGGCCGAACCCACTGGATCACCGGTCAGCCGGTGATTCCTCGCGGGCCGAGATCCGGCAGGCCGACCCGGCGTACGACGCTCAGTCGTCGTTGCGGTTGAGCTGCTGGCCGGTGACGACGAAGACGACCCGGTTGGCCACCGAGACCGCGTGGTCGGCGATCCGCTCGTAGTAGCGGCCGAGCAGCGCGATGTCGACGGCCGCCTCGACGCCGTGCGCCCAGTCGTCGCCGAGCAGCTCGGCGAAGCTGCGGCGGCGGAGCTGGTCCATGATCTCGTCGTCGCGGCCGAGCTCGATGGCGGCCTCGACGTCGCGGTCGGCGATGATCGCGCTTGCACCCGGCGGACCATGTCCTCGGCGACCTCGGCCATCCTCTCCAGGGTCGGGCGGATCGCGTCCGGCACGGCGACGTTGGGGACCCGGAGGCGGGCGATCTTGGCGACGTGGACCGACAGGTCGCCCATCCGCTCGAGCTCGCTGACCATCCGCAGCGCGGAGACGATCATCCGCAGGTCGCCGGCCACGGGCTGCTGGAGGGACAGCAGCGCGAAGGCGTTGTCCTCGACCCGCTCGCGGTTGGCGTCGACGGCCTCGTCGGCGCTGATGACCTGCTCGGCCACGCGGCGTCGCCGCGTCAGCAGCGCCTCGGTCGCGCGGCGTACGGCGACCTCCACCTGGCCGCACATCTCGGCGAGATCGATGAAGACGGCATCGAGCTGGTCATGGAAGGCCTCACGCATGGACCGCAGCCTAGGTCGGCCCGACGTGCCCTCCCGACCGCCTGCGGTGAACGCGTGGTGAACTCTGGGCACAGGACTGGCGCCATGGCGTCCAGGGGCGGATCGTGGCCCCGCGACGTGCGTACGATCGACACGTGGACCCGACGACCCAGGCAGCACTGGCAGCCGTCATCGGGGCGATCGTCGCCGGCGGCGCCGTACTCGCCTGGCACATCAGCGACCGGCAGCAGCGCCGCCTGCCGCACGTCGACGAGCCCCTCGTGCCGCCCGGCGTGGCCGCCGTGCTGTCCGTGCTGCGCTCCTGCGCGGTCGTCGTGGACGCCGACGACCACGTGCTCAAGGCCTCCGCGCCGGCGTACGCCTTCGGGCTGGTGCGCGGCAACGAGATCCTCGTCGAGGACCTGCGCGACCTGATCCACGTCGTACGCCGCGACGGCCAGATCCGCGAGACCGAGATGGAGCTCGCCGGCGACCGCTCGTCGGCCCGCACCGTGATCGCGCGCGTCGCTCCCCTGGGCTCGCGCCTGGTGCTGGCGCTGGTCGAGGACCGCACCCGCGAGCGTCGGGTCGAGGCCGTGCGCCGCGACTTCGTCGCCAACGTCAGCCACGAGCTGAAGACCCCCGTGGGCGCCATCCGGCTGCTGGCCGAGGCGGTCGACGAGGCCGCCGACGACCCCGAGGCCGTGCAGCGCTTCGCCCGCCGGATGCTGCACGAGAGCGACCGGCTCTCCCGGCTGGTCCAGCAGATCATCGAGCTGTCGCGCCTCCAGGGCGACGACCCGCTGGAGATGCCGGTGCAGGTGCGGATCGACGACGTCGTGGCCGCCGCGGTCGACACCAGCGCCATCGACGCGGCCGCCAAGGACATCACCCTGGTGACCCGCGGCGACCACGAGCTCGAGGTCTTCGGGTCCGAGGAGCAGATCGGCGCCGCGGTGAGCAACCTGGTGGCCAACGCCGTGCACTACTCCAACGGCGGCTCCCGGGTGCTCGTCTCCACCAAGTCGATGGGCGACACCGCGCAGATCTCGGTGGTCGACCAGGGCATCGGCATCCCCGCGCGGGAGATCGACCGGATCTTCGAGCGGTTCTACCGGGTCGACCCGGCCCGCCACCGCTCCACCGGGGGTACCGGCCTCGGGCTCTCCATCGTCAAGCACGTCGCGGCCACCCACGGCGGCGAGGTCAGCGTCTGGTCGGTCGAGGGCCAGGGATCCACGTTCACCCTCACCCTCCCCCTCAGCTCGCAGTCGAGCACCCGGCTCGCCGGCCCGACCGCGCCCGTCACCGTCGTCGCGCCCCGCGACACCTCCGGTCGACGCCCCAGCAGTCCACCCCCCATCCGTCCCGGCGCCGCCGGGGACACCAACCAGGAGGTACGCCGGTGACCCGGGTACTCGTCGTCGAGGACGAAGAGAGCTACAGCGACGCGCTCGCCTACATGCTCCGCAAGGAGGGCTACGAGGTGGCGATCGCCGCGGACGGCAACAGCGCGCTCAGCGAGTTCGAGCGCAACGGCGCCGACATCGTGCTCCTCGACCTGATGCTGCCCGGCCTGCCCGGCACCGAGGTCTGCCGGGAGATCCGCCAGACCTCGAGCGTGCCGGTGATCATGGTCAGCGCCAAGGACGACGAGGTCGACAAGGTCGTCGGCCTCGAGCTCGGCGCCGACGACTACGTCACCAAGCCCTACTCGCCGCGCGAGCTCGTCGCCCGGATACGCGCCGTCCTGCGGCGCGGGCACGAGCCCGACCTGGCCCCCGACACCCTCGAGGCCGGTCCGGTCCGGATGGACGTCGAGCGCCACGTCGTCACCGTCGAGGGCGTCGAGCAGCGGCTGCCGCTCAAGGAGTTCGAGCTCCTCGAGATGTTCCTGCGCAACCCCGGCCGGGTGCTCACCCGCGGGCAGCTCATCGACCGGGTCTGGGGCTCCGACTACGTCGGCGACACCAAGACCCTCGACGTCCACGTCAAGCGGCTCCGCGCCAAGCTCGAGCCCGACCCGAGCGAGCCGAAGTACCTCGTCACCGTGCGGGGGCTGGGCTACAAGCTCGACCTCTGAGGGGTTGCGGCGGGATCTCGTCGTACGACGTCCGAAACCCGCTCGCGGGGACGTCATGCGCGTCCGTAGCCTTGAGTCATGACCACCACCCAGCACGCCGAGCCCCAGGCGCCGACGCACCCCGACGTGGTTCCCCGCCGCCGCGGGAGCCATCACGCTGGTGATGTGGGCCTCGGCGTTCGTGGTGATCCGCCACGTCGCCCACGACATCAGCCCCGGCTCGCTCGGCGCCGGCCGGCTGCTCGTGGCGGCGCTCGTGGTGCTGCCGCTGGTCCTGCGGCCGGGTGGGTGCAGCCGACCCGGCGCGAGTGGATCCTGCTCACCGCCTGCGGCGTCGGGTGGTTCGGCATCTACAACCTGGCCCTCAACGAGGGCGAGCGCCGCGTCGACGCCGGCACCGCGGCCATGATCATCCAGATCGGCCCGATCATCGTGGCCTTCATGGCCGTGTGGATCTTCGGCGAGGTGCTGCACCGCTGGCTGCGTGGTCGGCATGGTGATCGGCTTCGCCGGGGTCGCCGTCATCGCCCGGGGCTACTCGGGCGGCGGCGAGGGTGACGTGGTCGGCGTCCTCCTCGTGGTGGTGGCCGCAGCGATGTACGCCGTCGGCGTGCTGAGCCAGAAGTCGCTCCTGCGCCGCATCCCGTCCGTGCAGGTCGTCTTCGTGTCCTTCGTGATCGGCGCCCTGGTCTGCCTGCCGTTCGCCCACGACCTGGTCGACGTCGTCACCGAGGGCGGCTCGACCCTGTGGTGGACGATCTACCTCGGGGTCTTCCCGACGGCCATCGCCTTCACCACGTGGGCCTTCGCGCTCACCCACACCGACGCCGGCAAGCTCTCCCTGACGACCTTCCTGGTGCCGGCCATCACGACGCTGATCGCCTGGGCGCTGCTCGACGAGGTGCCGCCGGCCCTCACCTTCCTCGGCGGGGCGCTGGCGATCGTCGGGGTGCTGCTCACCCGGCGTACGCCGTCGCCGCGCGTGCCGGCGAACTAGGCAGGAGGCTCCGGGACGGTGCCGGCCTCGAGCCAGCCCCGGAAGGCGTCGAGGTTGCGGGTCGACTCGCCCCGCGAGATCCGCCACTCCCACTCCTTGCGGATCGAGGTGGCGAAGCCGAGCTCGAGGATGGCGTTGAAGGACTCGTCGGCGTGCGTGAGCACCGAGCCGAGGAGCCGGTCGAGCTCGTCGTCGGTGACCGCGGACAGCGGCAGGCGGGCGTCGAGGTAGATGTCGCCGCTGTGGTCGACGGCGAACGCCACGGCGTACATCCGCAGGTTGCGCTCGAGGAGCCAGCGGTAGACGCGGGCGTGGTTCTCGTCGGGGTTGCGGCACACGAACGCGTGGACGCCGAGGGCGTGCTCGCCGACGTCGAGGCGGACCGGGGTCTGGAGCTTCTTCTCCCCCGGCAGCGTCAGCGAGAAGACGCCGGGGCGGTCCTCGACGTACTCGATCCCGTTGCCGTCGAGATAGTCACGGATGGTGCCGGCGATGGCGGGGTCGCTCACACCGTCATCTCATCACGCATGAGGGTGCGCGCCTCGCGGTAGGCGTGGAGGGTGCGCTCGGCCGTCCGCTCCCAGGAGAACTCGCGGGCGTGCTCCAGCGCGCCCTGCCCGAGGCGGGCGGCGAGCGCGGGGTCGTCGATCAGCCGGCGCAGGGCGGCGGCCCAGTCGCGCGGCTCGTGGCCGTCGACCAGCAGGCCGCTGCGGCCGTCGGCGACCACGGTCGTCAGGCCGCCCACGGCGGCCGCCACCACGGGGGTCCCGGTGGCCTGGGCCTCCGCCGCGACCAGCCCGAAGGACTCGTTGTACGACGGCACGGCGACCGCCGTCGACGCGGCGCACCAGCGGGCCAGGTCGTCCTGGGCGACGGGCGGGACGAAGCGGACCACCCCGTCGAGGCCGAGCTCGGCCGAGAGCTGGGCGAGGGACTCGGGGTGCTCGAGCCCGCTGCCGGAGGGTCCGCCGACGACGGGTACGACGAGGCGCGAGCGCAGCGACGGGTCCTGGTCGAGGAGCACCGAGACCGCCCGGAGCAGCACGTCCGGGGCCTTGAGCGGCTGGATGCGGCCGGCGAACATCAGCACCACCGCGTCGGCGGGCAGGTCGAGCGCCCGGCGGGCCTCCGCCCGGTCCATGGGACGGAAGACGTCGAGGTCGACGCCCGGGTGGATGACCTCGACGCGCGACGGGTCGGCGTCGTACAGGTTGATGAGCTGCTTGGCCTCGAGGTCGGTGTTGGCGACGAGGAGGTCGGCGGCCTGCGACGACCTGCTCCTCGCCGATCAGCCGGGCGGCGGGCTCGGGGGTGTCGCCCTCGGCGAGCGCGGCGTTCTTGACCTTGGCCATGGTGTGCATCGAGTGCACCAGCGGCACCTGCCACCGGTCGCGGGCGAGCGCGCCGACCTGGCCGGAGAGCCAGTAGTGCGAGTGCACGACGTCGTAGTGGCCCAGCGGGTGGGCGGCCTCGGCGCGCAGCACCTCGCGGGCGAAGGTGCACAGCTGGCCGGGCAGCTCGGCCTTGGTCAGCCCCTCGAAGGGACCGGCCGCGACGTGGCGCACCAGCACGGCGCCGTCGGTGCCGGGCACCTCGACGACGGGCGGCAGCGAGGAGGAGGTGGCGCGCGTGAAGACGTCGACCGCGATGCCCTGCCGCGCGAGCCGGCGGGAGAGCTCGATGACGTAGACGTTCATGCCGCCCGCGTCACCCGTGCCCGGCTGGTCGAGCGGGGAGGTGTGCAGGCTGATCATGGCGACCCGGTCCACTCAGGCGTCCTCTCGTCGGGGCGCCCGGTCACGGACACGACCACCACGAAGGGGCGCCAACCGGGCACAACACCGTCAGGGTGTCAGCGATTCCCGACCCGGCGCCTCACCCCGGCGAGGGCAGCTCCACCCCGTCGTACGACGATCGCCGCGGCCACACCGACGGCCAGCGACAGCAGGGTCGCCAGCAGCGGCCAGTCGACCTCGAACCAGGGGTAGACCCGCCAGTGCAGCAGGTAGATCCACAGCGACGACGCGGCCACCACGCCGACGACGGCAGCCACCCGGGCGGGGAGCCGCACCTGCGGCACCCAGGTCAGCGCGAGCAGCCCGAGGGTGAGGTAGACGTGCCGGTCGAGGCCGCCGACCGAGAAGAACCCGGGCACCAGGGCCAGGACGAGCGCCGAGACCACCAGTCGCTGGCGGGTCGTGCGGGCCTGCGACATGGCCCACCCGAGGGTGAGCAGCCACAGCACGCCGTGCGCGCGGTGCACGTGGTCGCCGGGCATGCCGACGAGGTCGTAGCGCGTGGGGAGCAGCACGAGCGTGAGCACCACGGGGGTGGCGAACGGGTGCCGTCGGGTGGCGCGGTCGACGGCCGGCACGGCGAGGATCGCCGCCAGCACCAGCACCGCCAGGGTGAGCGCCTCGATGAACCAGTAGCTCCACCGCGGCTCCGACCAGCTCCACTCGGTGAAGGCGGTCAGCAGCGCGGCCTGCTTCCACGTGATGTCGCGGGAGACGGCCGCCACGGCGCCGATGACGAGCACCGAGGGCACGACGACCCGGGCGAGGCCGCGCAGCACGGCCCGGGTCCGCTCCGCCCGGGAGCGGTCGCCGAGCTGGAAGCGGCCCAGGTTGAAGCCGACGATCGCCAGCAGCACGTGCGCGCCGCCGAGGAGCGTGAAGAGGTTGGCGTGCGAGCCGACGATGGTGACGATGGCCAGCGCCCGCAGCGCGACGTTGGTCTCGACCGCGACGCCCCACCGGCGGCGACCGGGCGGCGGCGGCGGCCAGTGCGGTGGCGGGCATCGTCGGGCCAGCCCGCCGGCAGGTGGCCGAGCAGCTCCTCGAGCCGCAGGGACACCTCGACGTAGGACAGCGAGTCGCCGCCGAGCGCCACGAAGGAGTCGCCGGGCGTGGCCTCCGGCCGGCCGAGCAGCCGGGCCAGGAGGGCGGTCACGTCGTCGGCGGTCGCCGCTCGTCGTACGCCGGGCGCGGACGCCGGCGTCCCGGTCGCGGGCGCCAGGGCCGCGAGCGCCCGGTGGTCGACCTTGGCGTTGGCCAGTCGCGGCAGGTCGGGCAGCACGACGACCTCGACACCCGTGGGAGCGAGCCCGGCGGCGTCGGCGGCGTCGCGGCGTACGGCCTCGGCGTCCACGGGACGCGCGCCGTCGACGACCCCCACGACGACCCGGTCCCCCGCGTCCGCGACGGCGGCGACGGTCCCGGCGAGCGCCAGGGTGCGCTCGACGCGGTCGAGGTCGATGCGCAGGCCGCAGACCTTGGCGATCCGGCTGGTCCGGCCGACGACCTCCCAGAGCCCGTCGGGGCGGCGGCGGGCGAGGTCGCCGGTGCGCAGCGCGTCCACGGTGCGTCCGGCGGCCAGCTCGGCCGGCGACCCGGCGTAGCCCATCATCACGTTGGGTCCGGTGAAGACGAGCTCGCCGACGCCGGGCTCGAGGCCGTCCAGGTCCTCGACCGGAGCGAGCTCGAAGGTGGTGCCGGGCAGCGGGCGACCGATCGACTCCGGCGCCGCGAGGGCGAGGTCGGGCGGGAGCACGCTCATCCGGGCGGTGGCCTCGGTGGCGCCGTACATCACGAAGAGGTCGAAGCCCCGGCGCTGGCCGAGCTCGGCGAGGGCGCGCACCCGCTCGGGCGCCATCCGGCCGCCGGCCTGGGTGAGGGCCCGCACGGACGGCACGTCACGGTCGGCGAAGCCGGCCCGCTCGAGCAGCTCGAAGGTGTGCGGGACGCCCGGGATCGTGGTGACGCCGTGCTCGCGGACGAGGTCCCAGAAGCACTCGTCGACGACGGACAGGTCGGTGAGCAGCACGCCCGGCACCGCGCAGCAGGTGGCTGTGCAGCACCGAGAGGCCGTAGCAGTAGTGCAGCGGGCAGGGTGGTGGCCGCGAGGTCGGTGTCGCGGATGCCGAGGGTCTCGGCGATGGCCGCGGCGTTGGCCAGCACGCCGTCGCGGGCCAGGCGCACCAGCTTGGGCGAGCCGGTCGAGCCGCTGGTCGAGAGCAGCAGCGCGAGGTCGGGGTGGAGCGCGTGCCGGGACTCGTCCGACGCGCCACTCGCGACCCTGCGGGCCGGCGACGACGTCGGGCGCGTAGGCCTGCTCCAGTCCCGGGGCGGCGGCCGGCGAGGAGACCAGGACGACCTGCTCGGCGGCCAGGGCGGCGACGTACTCGACGACGGAGTCGACGTCGTTGCCCGGCGTGAGGAGCACGAGCCGGCGACCCCCGGCGTACGTCGCGGCGACCTCCTCGACGCGGCGCGCGAGGTCGGCGTAGGAGAGCGTGCCGGCGGCGGTGACCAGGGCCCGTCGCTCGCCGAAGGAGGCGAGGTGGGCGATGAGGGGCGCCGGGGTGGGGCGCACCTGGGGGGCGGTGGTCACCCGCCGAACGATAGAAGGTAAGCCTTACCTACGCCAGTTGGTGTGGCTCAGGCCTCGCGGGTGCCCTGGTGGAAGCGCTGCTGCCAGCCGTGGGCGGTCCGCACCCAGATCGAGCTGCGCAGCACGCTGCCGTCGTCGGTGATGCTGCGCCACAGCAGCAGGATCGAGTCGGGCGAGAGCCGCTCGGTCGACACCACGTCGAGGGTGGTCTCGGTGGTCAGCGGGCCGATCTCGGCCAGGATCTCCTCGCGGGTCCACAGCCGGCTCGACTGGCCGATCTCCTGCCACTCCGGGTGCAGCAGCGCGGCGACGGTGGCGCGGTCGGAGCGCACCTCGTCGGTCAGCAGCGAGCGCTCGAGGGCGATCACCTGCTCCTCGTCGGACAGCGCGGCCTCGGCGTCGAGGTCGCTGAAGAGGTCCGGCTCCTCCTCGACCACGGTCGGTCCGGACTGCGGGACGGTGCTCTCCGCGGCACCGGCGAAGCCGGGACCCGGGTCCGCCACGCGGCCCGCCTGGTACGCCGACGCGGCGGCGTTGGCCCGCTTGTCGGCCGCCTCGTTGAGCACGTGTCCGGCGTGGCCCTTGACCCACTCGAACTTCACCCGGTCCCGGCGGCCCTCCATCGCCGCGTCGAGGGCCTTCATCAGCTCGACGTTCTTCACGGGCTGGCCGCCGCCCGTCTTCCAGCCCTTGCGCTTCCAGCCGGCCATCCACTTGGTGACGGCGTTGATCACGTAGGTGCTGTCGCAGTAGACGTGCAGCTCGTCGTCGACGTGCGCGGTCTGCTGGAGCAGGTCGAGGACCGCCATCAGCTCGCCCATGTTGTTGGTGCCGCGGGCCCAGCCACCGGACGCCCAGCAGTCGTCGTCGACGTACCACGCCCATCCCGCTGGTCCGGGGTTGCCGAGGGCCGAGCCGTCTGCTGCCGCGATGATCACGGCGCACATCCTGCATCATGGCGCCATGACCGAGACCCACCACCAGACCAACGACCGGACCGAGCAGCAGACCCGGACCGCCGTCGTGACCGGTGCCTCGAGCGGCATCGGCGCGGCCACGGCCCGCGCCCTGGCCGCCGCCGGCTTCCACGTCCTGTGCGCCGCCCGTCGTACCGACCGCATCGAGGCCCTCGCCGAGGAGATCGGCGGTCGCGCCGTCGCCTGCGACGTCACCGACGACGCCTCCGTCGCCGCTCTTGCCGCGGCCGTGGCCGGCGTCGGCGACGGGGCGCTGCACGTGCTGGTCAACAACGCCGGCGGCGCGTTCGGCTCCGACACCGGTCGACGCGGCGGACGTCGAGGACTGGCGCGCGATGTACGACGTCAACGTGCTCGGCCTGCTGCGCGTCACCCAGGCCCTGCTCCCGGCCCTGCGGGCCAGCGGCGACGGGCTGATCCTCAACGTCGGCTCGACCGCCGGCCGGGTCTCCTACGAGAAGGGCGGCGGCTACACCGCGGCCAAGCACGCCACCAAGGCGGTGACCCAGACCCTGCGCCTCGAGCTCAACGGCGAGCCGATCCGGGTCAGCGAGGTCGCGCCGGGCATGGTCCACACCGAGGAGTTCGCCCTGGTCCGCTTCGGCGGCGACCAGGCAGCGGCCGACGCGGTGTACGACGGCGTCCCCGACCCGCTCTCGGCCGACGACGTCGCCGACGCCATCGCCTGGGTGGCGACCCGCCCGGCCCACGTCAACATCGACGAGCTCGTCATCAAGCCGCGCGCGCAGGCCGCCCAGCACAAGGTCCACCGGTCCGCTGACGCGGCGGGTCCACGCGGTCCGCTACGCGGGGTCCACGCGGTCCGCTGTGACGGTCGCGCGGGTCCACTGGCGTCCACGGACCGGACCGGGGGTCAGCGCGGCGTGCCAGACTGCACCCGTGCAGACCATCGGACTCATCGGCGGCATGAGCTGGGAATCCAGCCTGGTGTACTACCGCGACCTCAACGTCGGGGTGCAGGAACGGCTCGGCGGGCTCTCCTCGCCCAAGCTGGTCCTCAGCACGGTCGACTTCGCGGAGCTGACCCACCTCGAGGACGACGAGAAGTGGGACCAGATCGGCACCCTCCTCGCCGACGCCGCGGTCGGTGTCGAGCGCGCCGGCGCCGACTTCCTGATGCTGTGCACGACGACCTTCCACAAGGTCGCCGACCAGGTCGCCGAGGCCGTCGACATCCCGCTGCTGCACCTCGCCGACGTGGTCTCCGACGCGTGCAGGGCGGCGGGCATGGACAAGGTCGCCTTCATCGGGACCACCGTCGCCATGAACGACCCGTTCTTCATCAGCCGGATCGCCGACGGCGGCCCCGAGGTGATCGTCCCGGACGCCCGGCACCACGAGTGGCTCAACGACGCGATCTACGGCGAGCTGGTGCACGGCCGGATCGTCGACCGGACCCGCAGGCGCGTGGTCTCCCTGATCGACGAGCTGTGGGACGCCGGTGCCGGTGGGGTGCTGCTCGGCTGCACCGAGCTCGAGCTGCTCATCCGGCAGGCCGACACCGAGCTGCCCGTCTTCCCCTGCACGACGCTGCACGTGCAGGCCGCGCTCGACCGCGCCCTGGCCTGAACGCGTCGAGCGTCGGCGCCGGCTGACCGGAGAGCCTGCGCACGTGCGCAGCTCTGAGGAGCGCCAACCCTCCTGCCAGGCGCAGCCTGGCCGGCCCACGCTCGCTCGCGCACGTGCGCAACTCTCAGACGGGCCATCCCCGTCGCCCGCGCACCTGCGCGACCAAGCCCTGCGTCACCTCCCCATAGCTGCGCACCTGCGCAACTCTCCAGACGAGGCAGCCCCCATTGCCGCGCACGTGCGCGACCGAGCCCTCGGTCCCTTCTCCATAGCTGCGCACCTGCGCAACCATCGAGCGCGCACCGCTGCCAGCGAGCTGGCCGTCGCCTGCTCGCCCTCGAGGACCAGGCGCGCGAGCTCGGCGAGGTCGGAGGGCAGCGGCTCGCAGACCTCGGCCGCGCGCTCCCGATCTCGAAGCGGTAGACGTACATGTCGGGCATCGGCTTGCGCGCGGGCGACCCGCGCGAGGTCGACGCGATCGGCGAGGTCCGCGACGGCGGCCGCGCGCGGGTCGTCACCGGCGAGGGCCAGGTCGACCTCGCCCTCGGAGGTCCGGCCGGCGAAGCCGCCGCTGCGACGCACCCGCACCACCCGCGCGCCCGACGCGGGCGCCTCGGCCGGCAGCCCCGGCGCGCGTCCTGCGAGCCCCCGAGCGAGCCCGCGGGCGTCACCCCCACCTGCTCCCACGCCCCCCGCACGGCGTCGGCCCGGTCGCCCGGCGGCCGCGATCGTGGCGGCGGCGAAGGCCGCGAAGTCGGCGGTGGGTGACACGTCGCCGGAGGTGAGCGCGGCGTACCAGACCTGGCCGGCGCCCTCGAGGCTCGTGCCGCCCAGCGCCACGGCGGCGAGGTGGAAGGCGCGGTTGGGGATGCCGGAGTTGATGTGCACGCCGCCGTTGTCGTCGGTGGTCTCCACGAAGCGGTCCATGTGGTCGGGCTGGGGGTCCCGGCCGAGCCGCGGGTCGTCGTACGCCGTGCCCGGGGCGGCCATGTCGCGCAGCCCGCGCGCCTGCACGGCCGGCAGGAACAGCTCCTCGCCGATCAGCCAGCTGCCCGACGCCGCGTCCTGGCCCAGCAGTCGCTGCTTGAGGCAGATGGCGAAGACGTCGGACACCGACTCGTTGAGGGCGCCGGACTGGCCGCGGTAGACCAGGCCCGCGGTGGACTCGGTGACCGCATGGGCGAACTCGTGGCCCAGCACGTCCACCGGCTTGGTGAACCGCTCGAAGATCTCCCCGTCACCGTCGCCGAAGACCAGCTGGGTGCCGTCCCAGAACGCGTTGTCGTAGTCGCGGCCGTAGTGGACGGTGATGCTCACCATCGCGCCCGCGTCGTCGTACGACGTGCGTCCGAGGCCCTCGGCGAACATCTCCAGCGTCGCGGTGATCCCCGCCGACGCCTCGTCGACGGCGACGTCGCCGGACTCGGGGGTGCCCGGGGTGCGCACCGGCTCGCCCGGGCAGCACCTCGCGGTTGCCGGCGGTGTGGACCGTCCAGGCCGGCTGGTCCGCCGAGGCCGCAGGAGCGGTGGACGCACGGGCCGAGGCCGCCTGCTCGCGGCGCGCACGGAAGGCCGCGTCGGCCGCGAGGGCGTCGCCGGACCCGATCCGCTCGAGCAGGTAGGGCGGGACGAAGGTGCAGGACGGGGCGGTGTGCCGGGTCTCCCGAGAAGAGGTCATGGGTCAGGCCTACCCCACCGGACCGACAGCGGGAAGGGCCAGTCAGAAGGGCTGCACGTCACACGCCGCCGAATCGGGCCCACGGCCCGGCGCCACTAGACTCGACGACGGCCCGGCTCCGGGTCACGG
Source organism: uncultured Actinomycetota bacterium (assembly GCA_963776975.1). Classification (GTDB taxonomy): domain Bacteria; phylum Actinomycetota; class Actinomycetes; order Propionibacteriales; family Nocardioidaceae; genus Nocardioides. The sequence goes on from CAVZOU010000011.1 coordinate 57,190, forward strand.
GCGCTGTGGACACCGCGCCCCGACATACCCCAGCGAAAGCGACGTCGTACTGCCATGCCCCAGAAGCGCTCCGACCTCCGCAACGTGGCGATCGTCGCCCACGTCGACCACGGCAAGACCACGCTCGTGGACGCCATGCTCCGCCAGGCCGGCGCCTTCACGGCCCACCAGGCCGAGAGCGTCGCCGAGCGGGTCATGGACTCCGGCGACCTCGAGCGCGAGAAGGGCATCACCATCCTCGCGAAGAACACCGCCGTGCACTACGCCGGTCCGGCGGGCGGCGGCGAGCCGATGGTCATCAACATCATCGACACCCCCGGCCACGCCGACTTCGGTGGCGAGGTCGAGCGCGGCCTGTCCATGGTCGACGGCATCGTGCTCCTCGTGGACGCCTCCGAGGGCCCGCTCCCCCAGACCCGCTTCGTGCTCCGCAAGGCGCTCAACGCCGACATGCCGGTGATCCTGGTCGTCAACAAGACCGACCGCAGCGACGCCCGCATCGCCGAGGTCGTCGAGGAGACCTACGAGCTCTTCATGGACCTGCTCGACGAGAGCCACAGCCAGGACGCGCTGGACTTCCCCGTCGTCTACGCGTCGGGTCGCGCCGGCATCGCCAGCCTCACCGCCCCCGAGGACGGCACGATGCCCGAGGGCAGCGACCTCGAGCCGCTCTTCAAGACGATCCTCGAGACCATCCCGGCGCCCGTCTACACCGAGGGCGCGCCGCTGCAGGCGCACGTCACCAACCTCGACGCGTCGCCGTTCCTCGGCCGGCTCGCGCTGGTCCGCGTCCACGAGGGCACCCTCAACAAGGGCCAGACCGTGGCGTGGATGCGCCGCGACGGCTCGGTCAAGAACGTCAAGATCACCGAGCTCCTCGTCACCGAGGGCCTCGAGCGCCAGCCCGGCCAGAGCGCGGGCCCCGGTGACATCGTCGCCGTCGCCGGCATCCCCGAGATCACCATCGGCGAGACCCTCGCCGACGCGGAGAACCCCGTCGCGCTGCCGCTCATCCACGTGGACGAGCCGGCCATCTCGATGACCATCGGCACCAACACCTCGCCGCTGGTCGGCCGCTACAAGGGCGGCAAGGTCACGGCCCGCCTGGTCAAGGACCGCCTCGACCAGGAGCTCGTCGGCAACGTGTCGCTGCGGATCCTCCCCACCGAGCGCCCCGACGCGTGGGAGGTGCAGGGCCGCGGCGAGCTGGCGCTGGCCATCCTCGTCGAGCAGATGCGCCGCGAGGGCTTCGAGCTCACCGTCGGCAAGCCGCAGGTGGTCACCAAGGAGGTCGACGGCAAGGTGCACGAGCCGTTCGAGCGCCTCACCATCGACGCGCCGGAGGAGTACCTCGGCACCATCACCGAGCTCCTCGCCTCCCGCAAGGGCCGCATGGAGTCGATGACCAACCACGGCACCGGCTGGGTCCGGATGGAGTTCCTGGTGCCGGCGCGCGGCCTCATCGGCTTCCGCACCGAGTTCCTCACCGACACCCGCGGCACCGGCATCGCGCACGGCATCTCCGAGGGCTACGAGCCCTGGGCCGGCGAGATCCGCTCGCGCACCAACGGCTCGCTGGTGGCCGACCGCAAGGGTGCGGCGACGGCGTACGCCATGACCAACCTGCAGGAGCGCGGGATCATGTTCGTCGAGCCGACGACCGAGGTCTACGAGGGCATGATCATCGGCGAGAACTCCCGCGCCGACGACATGGACGTCAACATCACCAAGGAGAAGCAGCAGACCAACATCCGGTCCGCCACCTCCGACAACTTCGAGAAGCTGATCCCGCCGAAGAAGCTCTCGCTCGAGCAGTGCCTGGAGTTCTGCCGCGACGACGAGTGCGTCGAGGTCACGCCCGACTCGGTCCGCATCCGCAAGGTCGTGCTCGACGCCAACGCCCGCGCCAAGACCGCCTCGCACGCCCGCAAGGCCTCCAAGTAGGACCGCTGAACCGGTGACCGACCTCCCCGACTCCTCCCGCCCCGCACCGGGCTCCGGCGACCTCGCCGGACGCCTGGCCGCGTGGCTGGAGGAGCTGGGCCTGTCCGACCAGCTCGCCGCGGCCGGCCTGCCGACGTACGAGCGCGACGACGCCGGCGCGGTGCGCTGGACCGACCCCGCGACCGGGGAGGCCGCTCACGGACGACCGGCTCGAGGAGCTCGACGCGCTCCTGCGCTCGGAGGGCGAGGACCCCACCCACGCGGTGCCGATCGCCCTGGTGCGGCTGCGCCGCGAGGGCCGGGTGCGGGCGGCGCTGCTCGACGGCGGCTGGGTGGACTACGCCGAGGTCGGCCGCCTGCGCGGGATCTCCGAGAACGCCGCGCGCTTCGCCCTGCACAAGGCCGCCGAGCGGCGGGCCGTGCTGCTGGTCCAGGACGAGGGCCGCACGCTGGTGCCCGCCTTCCAGCTCGACGAGCAGGGACAGGTCCGGGCCGAGCTGGTGGCGGTCCTCGAGCCGCTGCTCGCGTCGGGCACCGACCCGTGGCGCACCTGGGCCTGGCTCGCCACCCCGGCCGCGCTGCTCGGTGGCGCGATCCCCCACGAGGCCGCGCGCGACCCCGAGGAGCTGCCGCTCGTGCAGCACGCGGCGGTCCGGCTGGCCGAGCGCGCGCGGCCCTCGTCCGGCTGACGTACGACGCCTCAGCCGGTCGGCTCCGTGCGCCGGATGTTCGTCCACCCGGTGTAGCCGCGCTCCTCGAGGAGCTCAAGGAGCCGCGCCGCGCACGGGACCGACGTGAGGAAGACCGAGTCGAGCAGGACCGCGAGGTCGTCCGGCAACGCCTCCTCGCCCCACGCCTCGTCCGGCACCTGGTCGAACTGGGCGGCCAGGCGGTCGGCGACCCCGTCCAGCCGGGGGTCGTCGGCGGGCCACCGGATGACCTCGGCGAGGTCGCGGTAGAGCTCCCGGACCGACGGGTCGTCGAGCTGCTGGTCCTTCATCTCCATGTAGAACGGCATCCGGTCCGGCAGCTGGGCGACGACCAGGATCCAGGCGTCGCGCTCGGCCTCGACCATGACCTCCGGCACGCCGACACCGCGCAGCCGGTCCAGGTAGGCGACCGCCTCGGGCGGCAGCGCCAGGCTGTCGCCGGCCGCGAGCCGGGCGATCCGTGCCCGGTGCTCCTGCCGCTCGCGGATCTCCGCACGCAGCCGCCGGTCGATCTCCTCGACCGCGGCGGCGAACTCGTCCTCGTCGGCCCCCAGCAGCTCACGCACCCGCGACAGCGGCACGCCGGCGTCGGCCAGGACGCGGATCCGGACGAGGTCCACGACGGCCGCGGCGTCGTACCGCCGGTAGCCGGAGTGGTCGCGCTCGGGCTCCGGGAGCAGGCCCGTGGCGTGGTAGTGGCGGACCGCGCGCACCGTCACCCCGGCGTACGACGCGAGCTGGCCGATCGTCAGCATGGCCACAGTCTGGCGTCGCTCACGCGATCCGGCGACGGTAGGTGCGCATCGCGAGCGCCTGGGCGACGACGAGCAGGCCCACGCACCAGGCCACGGCGATCCACCCCTCCTGGCCGACCGGCTGCTCGGCGAAGAGGTTGCGGATGGTGTTGACGATCGGCGTGACCGGCTGGTGCTCGGCGAACCACTGCACCGGGGCCGGCATGCCCTCCGTCGGCACGAAGGCGGAGCTGATGAACGGCAGGAAGATCAACGGGTAGGAGAAGCCGCTCACGCCGTCCACCGTCTTGGCCGTGAGCCCGGGGATCACCGCCAGCCACGTGAGGGCCAGGGTGAAGAGGACGAGGATCCCCAGGACCGCCAGCCAGGACAGCAGGCCGGCGCCCGTGCGGAAGCCCATCGCCACGGCGACCAGCACGACGAGGACGAGCGAGACGAGGTTGGCCACGACGGAGGTCAGCACGTGGCCCCACAGCACGGCCGAGCGGGCCACCGGCATCGACTGGAACCGCTCGAAGATGCCGCTGGAGACGTCGGTGAAGAGCCGGAACGCGGTGTAGGCGATGCCGGACGCGATGGTGATGAGCAGGATGCCGGGCAGCAGGTAGTCGACGTACGCACCGTCGACCTCGATCGCGCCGCCGAAGACGTAGACGAAGAGCAGCAGCATGGCGACCGGGGTGACGGCCGTGGTGATGATGGTGTCCGGGCTGCGCAGGATGTGCCGCAGGGACCGCTCGAGCAGCACGGTGGTGTCGTGCACGACGTGGGTGGTCATCGCTGGGCTCCTTCGTCCGGGGCGCTGCCGCCCACGATCGCGAGGAAGATGTCCTCGAGGCTGGGCTGCTTCTCGACGTACTCGACGGTCGGCCGGCGGGAACAGCTGGCGGAGCTCGGCGAGGGTGCCCTCGGCGATGATCCGTCCCCCGTGCAGGACCGCGATCCGGTCCGCGAGGTGCTCGGCCTCCTCGAGGTGCTGCGTGGTGAGCAGCACCGTGGTGCCCGGCGCCGGCGAGCTCGCGCACGGTCCTCCAGACCTCGTTGCGCGACTGCGGGTCCAGCCCGGTCGTCGGCTCGTCGAGGAAGAGCACGGGCGGGTCGCCGATGAGGCTCATCGCGATGTCGAGGCGACGCCGCATGCCTCCGGAGTACGTCGCCGCGCGCCGGTCGCCCGCGTCCTCGAGGTCGAAGCGGGCGAGCAGCCCGTCCGCGATCCCGCGCGGGTCCGGGAGGCGTCGGAGCCGGGCGACGAGCACGAGGTTCTCGCGCCCGGTGAGGATCTCGTCGACGGCGGCGAACTGCCCGGTGAGGCTGATCGACCCGCGGACGTCCGCGGCCTGGCTCGCGACGTCGTACCCGTGGACGGTGGCGGTGCCCGCCGTCGGCGTGCAGCAGCGTGGACAGGATCCGCACGATGGTCGTCTTGCCGGCCCCGTTGGAGCCGAGCAGGGCGAGGACGGTGCCCGGGGGGACGCTCAGGTCGACGCCCCGGAGGACGCGTGGTGTCGCCGAAGGACCGGGTCAGACCGGCGATCTCGATGGCTGGTGTGGTGGACATGGGACCAGCCTCCAGCCCTGACCCTGCGTCAGGGTCAAGCCCGATCTGGCGCCCGATCGTCAGGCCCGGTCGGGAGCCGGTCGGGACTCAGTGCTCCCGGCCGACCCGGGCCAGCTGGAAGCGCTCGTTGGCGTGCACCGCGACCCCCATGAAGGCGAGGCCGACCATGATCGCGCCGACGCCGGCCAGCTGGGGGACGCGGTCGGTCAGCGGGAGCATCGCGACGTGCAGGAGGAAGAGGACCGGCACCCAGCGCGGGACGGTGCGCGCCCGGAGCATCCCGACGGCGAGCAGCACCTCCGCGAGGTAGAAGCTGCCCACGAAGACGAGCGTGAAGCCACGCAGCCCGGGATCCTCGCCGAGCAGGGCCATCTCGGACTCGTCGATGATCGCGTTGGCGGCCAGCGCCTGGAAGAACACCAGCAGCGCGCCGTACGCCGCCATCGCCAGCGTCGCGACGCCGAGCACCGTCGTGCCCGCGTAGCCGAACCGCCGGCCGCGCCGGGGCAGCGCGAAGACGAACGTCGGCAGCCCGAGGCCCATCCCGACGGCGCAGAAGAAGAACGCCGCCGCCGCCATCACCCAGCGGCCCCCCTCGACCTGCGCGCTCTGGAGGAGGGCCATGTCGTCGGAGCTCATCGGGAGGCTCAGCGTGCCGAGGACCAGGGCGACCGCACCGCTCGCCAGGGCCGCCGCCGAGTACGGCAGCCAGTGGTCGTCCATGGTGCGCAACGTAGAGGTGACCAGACGTGCCGCGAGGTGGGTGATGCGCAAATGGCTCGGACGGACTACGCCGCCTAGGGTGATCGGCAGCGTGACCACCGTCACCGGTACAGCTCACTCGTTCCATCCTCAGCCACACCCCCGGGAGGACCACCGCATGACCGCCAGCCGCGTGCTGCCCACCGAGGAGGCGCGAGACCTCCTCGCCCTCACCCGCGAGATCGCGACCCGCGAGCTGGCCCCGCGCTCCGCGGAGGCGGAGGCGACCGAGACGTTCCCGCGCGACGTGTTCACGATGCTGGGCCGGGCCGGCCTGCTGGGGCTCCCCTACCCCGAGGAGCACGGCGGCGGCGGGCAGCCCTACGAGGTCTACCTCCAGGTGCTGGAGGAGATCGCCGCGGTGTGGTCGTCGGTGGGCGTCGGGGTCTCCGTGCACGCGCTGTCCTGCTTCGGGCTGTACTCGTTCGGCACCGAGGAGCAGAAGGCCGAGTGGCTGCCCGACATGCTGGGCGGCGACCTGCTCGGCGCCTACTGCCTGTCCGAGGCGCACGCCGGCTCCGACCCGGCGGCGATGCGTACGACGGCCCGGCGCGACGGCGACGACTACGTCCTCAACGGCGCCAAGGCGTGGACCACCCACGGCGGCCACGCCGACTTCTACAAGGTGATGGCCCGCACCTCCGACGACCGCAACGGCATCTCCTGCTTCCTCGTGCCCGCCTCGACTCCCGGGCTGGTCGCCGACCCGCCCGAGCGCAAGATGGGCCTCACCGGCTCGGCCACCGCCACCATGCGCTTCGACGACGTCCGCGTCCCGGCCTCGCGCCGCCTCGGCGAGGAGGGCGAGGGCCTGCGCATCGCCCTCGCCGGTCTCGACTCCGGCCGCCTCGGCATCGCCGCGGTGGCCGTCGGCCTCGCCCAGGGCGCCCTCGACGCCGCGGTCGCCTACGCCCGCGAGCGGGAGACCTTCGGCAAGCCGATCATCGAGCACCAGGGGCTCGCCTTCGTGCTCGCCGACATGGAGGCCGCGATCATCTCGGCCCGCGCGACGGTGCTCCACGCCGCCCGGCTGCGCGACGCCGGCCAGCCGTTCTCCCGCGAGGCCTCGATCGCCAAGATGGTCGCCACCGACAACGCCATGAAGGTCACCACCGACGCCGTCCAGGTGCTCGGCGGCTACGGCTACACCCGCGACTTCCCGGTCGAGCGCTACATGCGCGAGGCCAAGGTCATGCAGATCTTCGAGGGCACCAACCAGATCCAGCGGATGGTCATCTCGCGGTCGCTCGCCAAGGACAACGCCGGCACGATCCGCTGACGCTCGCTTCGCTCCCGAGAGCGGTGAGCAGGCCACATTCCTCACGTCAGGAATGTGGCCACGCCACCTCCCCCGCCGCGCGTCGCAGCGGCGCGCCGTACGGGCGGTGCACCAGCCACCGTCCGACCGCCGGTGAGGGTGGCTGGCTCACCGCCCGGCCGGCGTGTCGGGAGCTGAGGCGCCGGAGCGGCGTGGCGGGAGCCGACGGGTCGGGAGCGGCGTACGACGATCAGCCGACGTAGCGGTCGACCGGCTCGCCCCGCCGGCCACCGGACAGCCACCAGGCGGCGAGCACGCCGCCGAGCGCGCCGAAGAGGTGGCCCTGCCACGAGATGCCCGGCTGGCCGGGGAGCACGCCCCACAACGCCCCGCCGTACACCAGCAGGACCGCGACCCCGACCAGGATCTGGCCCGGGCGCCGGGTGACGAAGCCGCGCACGATCAGGTAGGTCAGCCACCCGAAGACCAGCCCCGACGCCCCGATGTGGACCGTCCCGACGCCGCCGAAGAGCCACGTCCCGACCCCGGCGACGACCCAGACCAGCGTCGTGACCGCTGCCCACCGGGCGACGCCGGAGAGCAGGATCAGGAAGCCGAGCACCAGCAGCGGCAGGCTGTTGGCGACGAGGTGGCCGAAGCCGCCGTGCAGCAGCGGCGCGAACGCGATGCCGCTCAGCCCGTCGGTGTTGCCCGGCCGGATGCCCTCCGCGTCGAGCCGGTTGCCCAGCAGGGTGTCGACGATCTCCGCGACCCACAGCACCGCCACGAAGCCGAGGCTCCACACGCCGGCCTGCCCCCAGGACGGGGCGGTGCGGGTGAGGGCGGGTGGGTCACGTCATCGAGAGTACGAGGGCGCCGGGAACGCAGGCGGGCCTAGCACGGGGTCAGCGTCGACGCGCGACGCAGGTCCGGGACCAGGGCGAGGAGCCCGACGGCAGGGAGCACGGCGAGCACGGCGAGGCTCCCGGGGATCCCGATGACCTCGCCGAGCCCGGCGACGACGGCGGAGCCGACGCTGCCGCCGACGAGGAAGAGCAGGGTGGCGATGCCCAGGGCCACGCCCCGGACGTCGGCGTGCACCGCGTCACCGACCAGAGCCGTGAGCGCGGGCTGGCCGAGCCCGAACGACACCGTCGCCAGGGCGACCGCGATGGCGACCGGGACGGGCGCGACGAGCTGGGTCCCGAGCGCGGCCAGGAGCATCGTCAGGGCAGCCACCACGCCGCTGACCGCCAGGCTCCAGGAGCCCCCGATCCGGTCGAGCAGCGGGCCGGCGAATCGCGGGACGAGCATGGCGACGACCGCGCTGGGCACGAGCAGCAGCCCGACCTCCCACGGCTCCCAGCCGGCGTTGACCAGGACGGCCGGGACGCCGATGAGCAGCGCGAACCACGACGCCGGGATCGACGCCGCCGCGACCGCCGAGCGGACCACCTTGCCGTTGCGGATGACCGCCATCGGCAGGAAGCCGTGCGGCTTGCGGCGCACCCGCATCGCCACGAGCGGGGCGCCCAGGAGCAGCATCAGCGCACCGGCGACGGCGATCGCGAGCCCGCTGGTCGGGGACTGCACGAGCAGCACCAGCCCGCCCGAGGTGACCGCGACGAGCACGGCCCCGATGATGTCGAGCCGCGCGCCGGTGCCACCGCCGGCCAGCGCGTGCCAGAGGAACGGGATCACGGCCACGCCGAGGATCGGCAGCGCCATCACCGCGCGCCAGCCCAGCGAGTGCTCGACGAGCCCGCCCACCAGCGGCCCCAGGCAGCTGATCGCCGCCGCGGTCCCGGCCAGCCGGCCGAGGGCGAGCCCCCGCACCGACCCGGCGTACCGCGCGCTCAGCGCCGCCACCCCCAGCGTCGGCACCGCCGCCGCGCCGGCGCCCTGGAAGAGCCGGGACACGAGCAGCACCTCGAAGGTCGGGGCCAGCGCCGCCGCGATGCGCGCCGACCGTCATCAGGGTGATGCCGAAGACGAGCGGGAGGCGTACGCCGACCAGGTCGCTGACCCGGCCGTAGACGGCCGTCGTCACGGCGAGCATCAGGACGTAGAGGCTGATGCTCCACGCGGCCGTCCCGACGCTCACGCCGAGGTCGGGCGCCATCAGCGGCAGGGCGATGGCCGCGGACGACGAGCCCATGCCGGCGAGGCCGAAGAGGACGCCCAGCAGCAGGGACACCCGACGCGCGTCGTCGGGGGCCTGCACGGGGGTCGTCATCGTCTGGGCCACGTCCGGTCGCAACACCTCCCGGCGTGGTCGCATTCCTCAGACGTCGGTGACGCGCAACCCCGCGTGGCACTTGTAGCGCCGGTTGATGGCGATCAGGTTGGCCGTGAGGGCCTCGACCTGGTGCGCGTTGCGCAACCGCCCGCCGTACAACCCGCGCATGCCGGGGACGACGTCGGCGAGCTCCTGGACCAGCGTGGTGGCCTCGCGGTCGTCGCCGAGGACGAGGACGTCGGTCTCGACGCGCTCGACGGCCGGGTCCTCGAGCAGCACGGCCGAGACGTTGTGGAAGGCGCCGACGACGCGCGACTCCGGTGAGGATCGCGGCGGCCTGCTGGGTGGCCGACCCCTCCTCGACCTGCAGCGCGTAGGGCCCCTGCTTGTCGAAGCCGAGCGGGTTGACGCAGTCGACGACGACCTTGCCGGCCAGGGTCTCGCGCAGCGACTCGAGCAGCTCCCGGTGCCCGTCCCACGGTACGACGACCAGCACGACGTCGCCGGCGGCCGCGGCGTCGGCGTTGCTCGCCCCGGACACCGGAATGCCGAGGGCACGAGCTCAGCTCGGCGGCGGCCGCCTCGGCCCTGCTCGGCCGTGCGGCTGCCGAGCACGACGGTCAGCCCGGCGGTGGCGAAGCGGCGGGCCAGTCCGCGGCCCTGGGGACCGGTGCCGCCGAGGACGGCGATGGTCTGGTCGGTGATGAGCGGGGCGGCGGGTTCGGGCGTCGTGGTGTCGTCGGTCACGCGGCGAGGCTAGCGGCAGGCGCCCCACCCGCAGGTGTGTTGTCCAGCCCCTCCCCGCGAGACAACGTGGAGGCATGACCAAGCGCATCGCATTCCTGACCGCATCCGAGGGCATCGAGGCAGTCGAGCTCACCGACCCGTGGGACGCCGTGACCGGCGCCGGCCACACGGCGGAGCTGCTGTCCCCGGAGTCCGGCGAGGTCCAGCTCTTCAACCACCTCGACAAGGCCGAGACCCGCTCGGTCGACACCACCGTCGCCGACGCCTCGGTCGACGACTACGACGCCCTGGTCCTCCCCGGCGGCGTCGCCAACCCCGACGCCCTGCGGATGGACGAGAAGTCGGTGGCCTTCATCAAGGCGTTCGTCGACTCGGGCAAGCCCGTCGCCGCGATCTGCCACGCCCCGTGGACCCTCGTCGAGGCCGGCGTCCTGTCCGGCAAGCGGCGTCACGTCGTGGCCGAGCCTCCAGACCGACATCCGCAACGCGGGCGGCGACTGGGTGGACGAGGAGGTCGTCGAGGACGGCAACCTCATCACCTCGCGCAACCCCGACGACCTGCCCGCCTTCAGCAAGGCACTGCTCTCCGCCCTGGGCTGAGCAGCGGCAAGACGAGAGCTCAGCTGCTGCGGCCGCCGGCGACCAGCCAGCGGCCCAGCAGCGTCCCGTCCTCCTCCAGCAGCGAGTGGGGGGTCAGGCGTCACGTCGAGGTCCGCCCCGGCGGTGATCCGGGTGAAGTCCCCGCCCAGCAGCCGCGGCACGATCGTGAGGCACAGCTCGTCGACGACCCCGGCCTCGAGCGCGGCCGCGAAGAGCCCCGGCCCGCCCTCGCACAGCTGGTCGACCCAGCCCCGCGCGGCCAGCCGCGACTTGAGCTCCACGAGGTCCACGGCGTCGTCGCCCAGCACGAGCACCTGCTCGTCGCCGAGCAGCGACCTCGACTCCGCCAGCCCGTCGGCCGACGCGGTCGTCGCCATCAGGATCCGGCCCTCGGGGGCCTCGCGCAGGTTGTCGGGCACCTCCCCCGACCGGGACACGACGACCAGCGGGATCTTCGGGACGTCGTACCCCTCGTCGCGCAGCGTGCCCGCCCCGACCACCAGGCAGTCGGCCGTTGCGCCGCAGGGCGTCGAAGACCCGCTTGTCGGCCGCGTTGTTGATGCTCCTGCTCAGCCCGTCGCCACCCTGGGCGGCGCCGTCGACGGTGCTGACGAAGTTGACCCGCAGCCACGGCTCGGCCAGCGGCGCGTAGGCCTGCGTCAGCTCCTCGTCGCTCAGGTCGGACAGGTGCGGCAGGGCGAGAGGAGAGGTCACGCCTTCCATCCTGCCGCCTACAGTCTGAGGCGTGATCACCCTCGCGGACCTCGCGGCCCTCTCCGAGCAGTACGGCGACGCCTGGTCCGCGCCCGTCGAGCCCGTCGTCCTCGACAGCCCGGCCGGTGAGGTGGTCATCGGCGACGGACCGGTGACCCTGATGGGCTGCGTCAACCTGTCCCGCGACTCGACCTACCGCGAGAGCGTGGCGACGGGCCCCGACGACGCCGTCCGGAAGGGCCGCATCCAGGCCGCACAGGGCGCCGCGATCATCGACCTCGGCGCGGAGTCGAGCAACGCGCAGGCGGCACGGGTCTCCCCCGAGGACCAGGTCAAGGCGCTGGTCCCGGTCGTCGAGCAGCTCGCCGCGGAGGCCGTCGTCTCCGTCGAGACCTACGAGCCCAGCGTGGTCGCCGCCTGCCTCGACGCCGGCGCGCGCATCCTCAACATGACCGGTCGCGAGCACGAGGACGCCATGCTCGACGCTCGCCGCGGAGTACGACGCCGCGGTGGTCATGTGCTTCGGCGAGACCGCCAACGTGCGCGAGGCCTCCGACGTGCCGCCGGACGCCGACCCGATGCCGGTGCTGCTGGAGCACTTCGGCGCGCGCATCGAGCGGGCCCGGGCGCTGGGGGCCACCAAGGTGGTCGTGGACCCCGGGATGGGCTTCCACTACGGCAACCTGGTCGACCCGCTGACCCGCTCGCGGCACCAGACGCGGGTGCTGTCCCAGACCTTCCGGCTGCGGCCGCTGGGCGTGCCGGTGTGCAACGTGCTGCCGCACACCTACGACATCTTCGGCGACGAGTTCCGCAAGGCCGAGGGCTTCTACGCCGTCTTCGCCGCCCTCGGGGGCACCCACCTGCTGCGGGTGCACGAGGTGCCGCACCTGCGGGTCGTGCTCGAACGCGCTGCGCGCGCTCGAGGTGCGCTGAGGGCCCTCAGCCGCGCAGCAGTGCCCCGAAGCGCGCGTTCATGTCGGCCACCGCGTCGGCGGCCGCCACGGAGAACGGAACCATGTCGACGAAGCCGTGGATCATCCCGTCGTAGCGGACCTGCTCGACGGTGACGCCGGCGGCGCGCAACGCCGCGGCGTACGCCTCGCCCTCGTCGCGGAGCGGGTCGAACTCGGCGGTGACGACGAGCGCCGGGGCCACCTCGGAGTGGTCGCCGTGCAGCGGCGCGATCCGGTGCAGCTCGGCGGCGAGGTCGGTGTCGGCCGGCACGTAGTGGTCGCTGAACCACTGCATCATCGCCGTGGTGAGGAAGAGCCCTCGCCGTTCTCCGTCTTGGAGGGGTAGTCGCCGACGCCGTCGGTGGCCGGGTAGATGAGCATCTGGGCGGCGAGCACGTCGCCGAGGTGCTGGGCGACGACGGCCGAGAGGTTGCCGCCGGCGCTGTCGCCGCCGACGGCCAGCCGGTCGTCGCCGCCGAGGTCGGCGAGGTGGGCAGCGGCCCACTCGGTGGCCGTCAGCGCGTCCTCGAGGCCGGCCGGGAACGGGTCCTCGGGCGCCAGCCGGTAGTCGACGCTCAGCACCGCGATGTCGGCGTCGCGGCAGATCCGGCGACAGGTCTGGTCGTGGGTGTCGAGGTCGCCGACGACGAACCCACCGCCGTGCAGGTAGACCAGCGTCGGCCACGGCCCGTCGCCCTCGGGCTTGTAGAGCCGCGCGTCGCGCTCGCCCGCGCCGCCGGGCACCGTGAGGTCCTCGACCGAGCCGACCGGCACGACGTCCTCGGGCTTGACCATGTCGACCGACATGGCCCGCATGCCCTGCCGGGCCAGCGCGGGCGTCCCCTCCTCCATCGGCGGGTAGCCCGCCGACTCGATGAAGGCGAGCATGTCCTTGAGCTGCGGGTCGAGAGGCATGGGCGCCAACCTAGCCGTCGCGCGTCAGCGCAGGAAGCGGCGTATCCCGCCGAGCAACGCCGAGGCGTACGCCGCGCGCCCGCGCGCCGAGGTCATCCGGCGGGCGTCGTCGGGGTGGCGCATGTTGCCGAGCTCGACCATCACGGTCGGCACGTCGGAGAGGTTGAGCGTGCCGAGGTCGGAGCGGACGTCGACCCGTCGCCACCGGCGATGTAGTTGGCCACCGGCACCCCCGACCGCACCAGCCCACGGCGCGACGGACCGAGCCAGGTCCATCGAGGGTCGGGCGATGTCGTCGGTCCAGCCGGCCCGCGACGGCGGGCGCGATGACGTGGAAGCCGCGGGCGCCGGCGGCGTACGAGCCCGTCCCCGTGGATGCTCACCTTGAGGTCGGCACGGATCCGGTTGCCGGCCCGCCCGCGCACGTCGACGCACGGGCCCCAGCGGTCGGCGCGGTTGCTGGTCCGGGTCATCACCACCGTGCGCACCGAGGTCGACCAGCTCGCGCCCGCAGGTGCCGCGAGACCTGCCAGGCGAAGGTCGCCTCGGGATAGCCCGCCGTCGGTCGCGGTCCCGGTCGAGTTGCAGGGCTTGGTGAAGCCGCCCGCGGGGACCGGCCGGTTGATCTCCGCCGGGAAGTTGGCGTTGCCGAGCTGGTGGCCGGGGTCGAGGACCACCGTCGCGCCGGCCAGCGGGCCGGACGCGAGCAGCGCGGTGGCGACGGACAGCCCCAGGGTGGCCAGCATCAGCTGGTGTAGCCCTCGGGGTTCTGCGACTGCCAGCGCCAGGTGTCGGCGCACATCTCCTCGACCGACTGCGGGTGGTGCGCCAGCCGAGCTCGGCGTTGGCCTTGGACGGGTCGGCGTACGACGACGCGACGTCGCCGGCGCGGCGGGGCGACGACCTCGTAGGGCAGCTCGCGCCCGACGGCCTTCTCGAAGGCGCGCAGCAGCTCGAGCACGCTGGTGCCGCGGCCGGAGCCGAGGTTCCAGACGCTGACCGGCTCGTCGGTCGTCGTCGAGCTTCTCGAGCGCCGCGATGTGGCCGGCGGCGAGGTCCTCGACGTGGATGTAGTCGCGGACGCCGGTGCCGTCGGGGGTGTCGTAGTCGTCGCCGAAGACGCTCAGCTTGTCGCGGCGACCGACCGCCACCTGCGCGATGTAGGGCATCAGGTTGTTGGGCGTCTCGGACGGGTCCTCGCCGATGGTGCCGGAGGCGTGCGCGCCGACCGGGTTGAAGTAGCGCAGCAGCGCGAACCGCATGTGCGGCGCCGCCAGGGCCACGTCGCTGAGGATCTGCTCCTGCATGACCTTGGTCCAGCCGTAGGGGTTCGTCGCGAACGTACGACGGTCCTCGGTCGCGCCGGCCTGGTCGGTGCCGTAGACGGTCGCGCTGGAGGAGAAGACGAGCTTGTCGACGTCGTAGCGCTGCATGGCCCGGACCAGGGAGAACGTCGAGCCGAGGTTGTTCTCGTAGTAGTCGAGCGGCTTCTCGACGCTCTCGCCGACCGCCTTGAAGCCGGCGAAGTGGATGACGGCGTCGAAGCCCTCGGCGGCGAAGAGGTGCTCGGTCTTGTCGTAGTCGCGCAGGTCGAAGGAGTGCATCGGCAGGCTGGTGCCGGTCAGCGCCTCGAGGCGGCCCAGCACGGTCGGCTGGGAGTTGCTGAAGTTGTCGACGATCACCACGTCGTGGCCGGCCTGGACGAGCTGGATGACGGTGTGCGAGCCGATGTAGCCGGTGCCGCCGCTGACGAGGATCTTCATGCGGCGTCACCCTACCGAGCAGACGCGCCCACTGCCACACTGTCGCGCCATGCCCACCGCACTCATCACCGGGATCACCGGCCAGGACGGCCTCTACCTCGCCGAGCTGCTGCTCGCCGAAGGGGTACGACGTCCACGGCGTCATCCGCGGCCAGAACAACCCCCGCCGCCAGCTCGTCGAGCGCCTGGTCCCCGACGTCACGCCTCCACAACGGGGACCTCACCGACCTCTCCAGCCTGATGCGGGCGCTGCGCGACTCGCGAGCCCGACGAGGTCTACAACCTCGGCGCGGTCAGCTTCGTGGCCTACTCGTGGGAGAACGCGTTCGTCACCAGCGACGTCACCGCGATGGGCGTGCTCAACATGCTCGAGGCGGTCCGCCTGCACGCCGGCGACGACCCGTCGGCGGTGCGGTTCTACCAGGCGTCGAGCTCGGAGATGTTCGGCAAGGTCCAGCAGGTCCCGCAGACCGAGCGGACCCTGCTGTGGCCGCGCTCGCCGTACGGCGTGAGCAAGGTCTACGGCCACCACATGACGATCAACTACCGCGAGTCCTACGGCATGCACGCCAGCTCGGGCATCCTCTTCAACCACGAGTCGCCGCGCCGCGGCGAGGAGTTCGTGACCCGCAAGGTGAGCAAGGCCGTCGCCGCGATCAAGCTGGGGCTGCAGGACGAGCTCGTGATGGGCAACCTCGACGCCCGCCGCGACTGGGGCTTCGCCGGCGACTACGTCGAGGCGATGTGGCTGATGCTCCAGCAGCCGCGAGGGCGACGACTACGTCATCGCCACCGGCGAGACCCACTCCATCGAGGAGCTGCTCACGGTCGCCTTCGCCACGTCGGCATCGACGACTGGCGCCGCTACGTCCGCCAGGACCCGCGCTTCATGCGTCCCGCCGAGGTCGACGAGCTGATCGGCGACGCGACCAAGGCCCGCGACGGTGCTGGGCTGGGAGCCCGACGGTCGGCTTCGAGGAGCTCGTCGCGATGATGGTCGACGCCGACCTCGCGGCCCTGAAGGCGGGCTGGTGACGCGTGACCCGGGCCCTCGTCACCGGCATCGGCGGCCAGGACGGCAGCTACCTCGCCGAGCGCCTGCTCGCCGACGGGGTCGAGGTGCACGCGCTGGTGCTGGAGTCCGACGCCCGGCCCGCCCACTGCCCGGCCGACGTGGTGCTGCACGTCGGCGACGTCGCCGACGTCGAGGCGACCCGGCGGCTCGTGCTCGACCTCGCCCCCGACGAGGTCTACAACCTGGCCGCGATCAGCTCGGTCGCCCAGTCGTGGCAGGAGCCCGACCTGGTCAGCCGGGTCAACGGCATGGCCCCCGTCGCGCTGCTGGAGAGCGCCCGCCTGCTGCAGGAGCGCGGCCGCGAGGTCCGCGTCGTCCAGGCCTCCAGCGCCGAGATCTTCGGCGAGCCCGACCGCTCCCCGCAGGACGAGGACACCCGGGTGCGCCCGCTCAACCCGTACGGCGCGGCGAAGGCCTACGCGCACCTCGCGGTCGGCGTGAGCCGGCAGCGCGGGCTGCACGCCTCCAGCCTGGTGCTCTACAACCACGAGTCGCCGCGGCGTCCGGAGCAGTTCGTCACCCGCAAGATCACCTCGACCGTCGCCGCCATCGCGCAGGGCCGGGCCGACCGGCTGGTGCTCGGCAACCTCGACGCCCGCCGCGACTGGGGCTGGGCCCCCGACTACGTCGACGCGATGGTCCGCGCCGCCCGGGCCGACACCCCGAGCGACTACGTCGTCGCGACCGGCGAGGGCCACACCGTCGGCGACTTCGTGGCCGCCGCCTTCGCCGCGGCCGGCATCGAGGACTGGCAGGCCGCTGGTGCACACCGACCCGGCCTTCGTCCGGCCGGCCGACGCCACCGAGCTCGTCGGCGACGCCTCCCTGGCCCGTACGACGCTCGGCTGGGCACCCACCGTCGGCTTCGCCGAGGTGGTCGGCCCGGATGGTGGCTGCGGACCTCGATCGGGGCTGAGCAGCGGTTTCAGACCCCGCGCCTGGGATGAAATCCCGCCTCCAAGGGGTGAGACGGATCCGGCGCAAAAGTGACCGCTCGACACCAGATTGGTCACAGTCAGGGAGATCTTGACCACACGTTGGTAAACAATTGAACCAAGCGACTGAACGTCCCCGATCCACTGAGAGGCTTATGCCTTGTCGGGCCGAGATCGGCCCGGCTTGTTTCGGGGCCTGTGGGGGGCAACCTATGTCGATCATCAGCGAGCGGACTAGCGCGAGCGTCACGACGACGCCGAGCGACGACGACGACCGTGCCTATCACCGCGGCCGCGCCGGCCGCGGCCCGCGAGGCCTCCCGACGAGCCCGCGCCCGCATCCCGCTCGCCGCCCTCATCGTCGACCTCGCCATGATGGTCGCCGCCGTCGCCATGGGCGCCCTCCTGCGCGAGGCCCTACCACTGTCTTCCCCCGCAGCGTCCAGGGCATCCCGGGCGGCGGCACCCGTCATCGCCGTCATCACTCGGGATCATGGGCCTGTGGGTGCTCGTCATCTTCGCCCTCGGCGGCTACCGCGCCGGCATCTTCGGGGCCGGGATCGAGGAGTACAAGCTCGTCATCAACTCCACGCTCGCCACCGCCGGCCTGGTCGGCATCGCCTGCTACCTCGCGCAGTACGAGTTCTCCCGCGGGCCTCTACACCTTCTCCTTCGTCAGCGGCGTGCCGCTGCTCGTCCTGGGCCGCTACATCCTCCGCACGGCCATCAAGAGCGCCCGCCGTCGTGGCGCGCTGCTGCAGCGCGTCGTCCTCGCCGGCATCCCGTCCCACGTCGACGAGATCGCCGCCGTACTGCGCCGCGAGTCGTGGCTGGGCTACCAGGTCGTCGGCGCCATCACCCCGCCCACCGACTACCGCGAGGAGACCGCCTCCGGCATCCGGGTGTGGGGCAACACCGACGACGTCGCCTGGGTGGTCGACACCCTCAAGGCCGACACCGTCTTCGTCGCGGGCGGCGCCTTCGCCACCTCCGCCCACATGCGTCAGGCCGTCTGGGACCTCGAGGAGCACAACGTCCAGGTGGTCGTCGCGCCCAAGGTCACCGACGTCTCCAGCGAGCGGGTGCGGATGCGTCCGGTCGGCGGGCTGCCCTCGTGCACCTCGACCCGCCCCGCGCCAGGCACGCGGCCGCTGGGGCAAGCGCATCTTCGACGTGGCCGGCTCCGGCGCCCTCATCGTGGCCTTCGCCCCGGTCCTCGCCTTCGCCGCCTTCCGCGATCTGGGCGCACGACCGCGGGCCCATCCTCTTCCGCCAGACCCGGGTCGGGCGCGACGGCACCGAGTTCGCGTGCTTCAAGTTCCGCACGATGGTCGTCGACGCCGAGGCCCGGGTCGCCGCGCTCCAGGCGGAGCAGGGCGCGGGCGCCCTGCTCTTCAAGATGAAGGACGACCCGCGCATCACGACCCCGGGCCGCTGGATGCGGCGCTACTCGGTCGACGAGCTGCCCAGCTCTTCAACGTGCTCTTCGGGACGATGAGCCTCATCGGCCCCCGGCCGCAGGTGCCGGCCGAGGTCGCGATGTACGACACCGTGATGCACCGCCGCCTGCGCGTGCGTCCGGGCATGACCGGCCTGTGGCAGGTCTCGGGCCGCTCGGACCTCTCGGTCGAGGACGCGATCCGGCTCGACCTCTACTACGTCGACAACTGGTCGATGACCCAGGACCTCGCGATCCTGGCCCGCACGTTCAGCGCGGTCTTCGGCAGCAGCGGGGCCTACTGACCCTCGCGCTGCTCCTCGAGCAGGTCGAGGAGGTAGGCGCCGTAGCCGCTCTTGACCAGCGGCTCGGCGCGCTGCGCGCAGCTCGTCGTCGGACAGGAAGCCCATCCGCCAGGCGACCTCCTCGGGCGCGCCGATCTTGAAGCCCTGGCGGCCCTCGATGGTGCGGACGAAGTTGCTCGCGTCGTTGAGCGAGTCGAAGGTGCCGGTGTCGAGCCACGCCGTGCCGCGCGGGCAGCACCTCGACCTGGAGCTTGCCCTGCTCGAGGTAGATCCGGTTGAGGTCGGTGATCTCGAGCTCGCCGCGCGCCGACGGCTTGAGGTCGGCGGCGTGCCCGATCACGTCGTTGTCGTAGAAGTAGAGCCCCGGCACCGCGAAGTGGCTCTTCGGCTTCTCGGGCTTCTCCTCCAGCGACAGCGCGCGACCCTCGGCGTCGAACTCGACCACGCCGTACGCCGTGGGGTCGGCCACGTGGTAGCCGAAGACGGCCGCGCCGTCGAGGTCCTCGAAGCGGCGCAGCCGGGTGCCGAGGCCGGTGCCGTAGAAGATGTTGTCGCCGAGCACCAGCCCGGCGGTGTCGTCGCCGACGTGGTCGGCGCCGATGATGAAGGCCTGCGCCAGGCCGTCGGGGCTCGGCTGCACGGCGAAGGTGATGTTGACGCCGAACTGGGAGCCGTCGCCCAGCAGCCGGTGGAAGCCCTCGGCCTCGTGCGGGGTGGTGATGATCAGGACGTCCCGGATCCCCGCGAGCATGAGCGTGGAGAGCGGGTAGTAGATCATCGGCTTGTCGTAGACCGGCACGAGCTGCTTGCTGATGCCCTGGGTGATCGGGTGGAGTCGCGACCCCGTGCCGCCGGCCAGAATGATTCCGCGCATGGGCGCCACCCTAGGGGACTCTGCGTCCGGTGCGGGCGTCCCACCCACGGCGTCACCGGCCCCCTGAGAGGATGCCCCGGTGCCCGCGCTGTCGTCCTTCCGCAAGCCCGTCGTGCTCGCTGGCCGCCGCCGTCGGGTTCGTGGCGCTGGGCGTGTCGCTCGCCCAGGTCCCCGGCGCGGCCGACTCCGCGCGCGCCGAGCTCGAGTCGGCGAAGGTGGCGCTGGAGGCGGGCGACACCGACGCGGCGACGGACGCCGTGGACCGGGCCCGCGAGCACGCCGACACCGTCCAGGTCGGCGTCCAGGGCCCGGCGGGCCTGGTCGGCCAGTGGCTCCCGGTGGTGGGCACCAGCGTGCGCGACGCCCGCCACCTCGGCGACGCCCTCGACGCCGTCGTGTCGGTGGCGGAGCTCGGGGCCGAGGCCTATCCCGAGATCACCGGCGACGACGCCACCTTCTTCGAGGCCGGCCACGTCGACATCCCCACCCTCGAGCGCCTGGTGGCCACCGCCGGCGACGCCGAGGACGAGCTCGCCCGGGCGCAGCACCAGCCTGACGGCCATCGAGGCAACCGGGCCGGCGGGGCCCGGCTCGGCGACGCCCGCGACGCAGGCGCTCGCGCAGGTCGACCCGCTGCTCGACGACCTGAGCGGCCTGATGCCGCTGATGCGCCAGCTGCCGGACATCCTGGGCGCCGAGGGCGAGCGCAAGTACCTCCTGGCGATCCTCAACCCCGCCGAGCTGCTCTACTCCGGCGGCACGGCCCTCTCCTACGCCCCCGTCACCGTCTCGGACGGCCGGGTGACGATCGGCGAGACCGTGGACACCGACGCCAACCGGGCGATGTTCCAGCCGCGCTACTGGCGCAAGGTGAAGGGCAACCCCTTCCACCGCGGGCCCATCGCGCGTCGTGCTGGCGCGGCATGGCCCCGTCGTGGCCGGTCGCCGGCGAGGAGACGCTCAACGCGTGGCGCAGCCTGCGCGGTCGCAACATGTCCGGCCTGGTCGCCGTCGACGTCGTCGCCCTGGCCCGCCTGGCCGAGATCACCGGGCCGATGGACGTGCCCGGCTACGGGCGGGTCGACAGCACGCAACCTCGTCGAGACCCTGATCGGCAGCTACGACGACTACGCCGATCCCGCCATCGCGGAACGCAAGGCAGCGCCAACCGCGCCCTGGTCGCCGCTCTTCGTGGACCGGCTGCTGGACACCGGCCAGCTCCCCGACAAGGTCCGGGTGCTGGCCGAGGCCGCCGCCGGGACGCCACTTCGCCGCCTACTTCCGCGACGACGGAGGTGCAGGGCACGCTCGACGACCTCGCGATCAGCGGCGACCTCTCGCACACCGAGCACGACTACCTCGGCGTCTTCACCCAGAACGCCGTGCCCAGCAAGACCGACTACTGGCAGTCGCGCGCGGTCCGCTCCGACGTGCGCCTGCGCCCCGACGGCAGCGCCCGGGTGGCGCTCGAGGTGGAGATCCACAACGACAGCGCGCCGTACGCCGGCCCCGGCGCCGACCCGCAGCAGGGCTACTTCACCCGCTGGGCCACCCTCTCCGTCGGCTCGTTCCTGCCCCGCGGCGCCGCCGTCGACGCGGGTGACCGTGGACGGGGCGCCGGTCGACTTCACCGTCGGCGACTACTTCGGCCGCCCGTTCGTCCGGCACACGATCGAGCTCGCCGCCGCAGGAGCGGCGCACCGTGCGCCTGGAGTACGACGTCCCGGCCGCCGCCGTCCGCGACGGCGACTCCCTGACCTACCGCCTCGACCTCGACCCGCAGGGCATGGTGCGCCCGCAGTCGGTGAGCGTGCGCGTGCACCTGCCGCGCGGCTTCACCGCCGACGACCTGCCCGAGGGCTGGAGCGCCACGGCCGGCGGCACCGTGACGTGGACCGACGAGGCGCTCGACGACTCCCCCCGCCTCGCACTGGTGGCACGGCGCGCGGAGCGCTGACCTCTAGACTCCCCGGCATGGATCGACTTCTCGTGACCGGCGGCGCCGGCTTCATCGGCTCCAACTTCGTGCACCACCTGATGGAGCACACCGACGTGCGGGTGACCGTGCTCGACAAGATGACCTACGCCGCGAGCCGCGAGGCCCTCGCCGGCCTGCCCGAGGACCGCGTCCAGCTGGTCGTCGGCGACATCGCCGAGCCCGACGTGGTCGACCCGCTGGTCGCCGAGCACGACGCGGTCGTGCACTACGCCGCGGAGTCGCACAACGACAACTCGCTCCACGACCCGAGCCCGTTCATCCGGACCAACATCCTCGGCACGTTCACGATCCTCGAGGCGGTCCGCAAGCACGACAAGCGCCTCCACCACGTCTCGACCGACGAGGTCTACGGCGACCTCGAGCTCGACGACCCCAAGCGCTTCACCGAGGACACGCCCTACAACCCGTCCTCGCCCTACTCCGCGTCCAAGGCCGGCTCCGACCACCTGGTCCGCGCCTGGGTCCGCAGCTTCGGCGTGCAGGCGACCGTCTCCAACTGCTCCAACAACTACGGCCCCTGGCAGCACATCGAGAAGTTCATCCCCCGCCAGATCACCAACGTCATCGACGGCATCCGCCCCAAGCTCTACGGCTCGGGCGAGAACGTCCGCGACTGGATCCACGCCGACGACCACTCCTCGGCCGTGTGGACGATCCTCAACAAGGGCGAGATCGGCGAGACCTACCTCATCGGCGCCGACGGGGAGAAGAACAACCTCGAGGTCGTCCGGCTGATCCTGACCCTGATGGGCCAGCCCGCCGACGCCTTCGACCACGTCACCGACCGCGCCGGCCACGACCTGCGCTACGCCATCGAGTCCGGCAAGCTGCGCCAGGAGCTCGGCTGGCAGCCGCAGTTCCAGGACTTCGAGTCCGGACTGGCCAACACCATCGAGTGGTACCGGACGCACGAGGACTGGTGGCGTCCGGCCAAGCAGGCCGTCGAGGCGACGTACGCGGAGAAGGGCCAGTGAGCCCTCCCCTCCCTCGAGACCACCCCCATCCCCGGCCTGGTCGTCGTCCGCCTCGACCGCCGCGACGACGCCCGCGGGTTCTTCAAGGAGAACTGGCAGCGGGAGAAGATGCTGGCCATCGGCCTGCCCGACTTCGGCCCGGTGCAGAACAACGTCTCCTTCAACGCCGACCGCGGCGTGACCCGCGGCATCCACACCGAGCCGTGGGACAAGTTCGTCTCGCTGGCCACCGGCCGGATCTTCGGCGCCTGGGTCGACATGCGCGAGGGCGAGTCCTTCGGCGCGACCTTCTCCCTCGAGATGGACACCTCGGTCGCGGTCTTCGTCCCGCGCGGCGTCGGCAACAGCTACCAGACGCTCGAGGACGCGACGGCCTACACCTACCTCGTCAACGAGCACTGGCGTCCGGGCATCACCTACCCCGCGCTCGCGCTCGACGACCCGACCGTGGCCATCCCGTGGCCGATCCCGCTGGCCGACGCGATCATCTCCGACAAGGACCAGCACAACCCGGCCCTCGACCCGGCGACCGCCATCGCGCCCAAGCGGACCCTGGTCCTCGGCGCCGGCGGCCAGCTGGGCAAGGCCCTCGTCGCGGCCCTCCCGGGCGCGGAGGGCGTCACGCGGGCCGAGCTCGACGTCACCGACGCCGAGGCCGTCGCCGCCTGGCCGTGGCACGAGTACGCCGTGGTCCTCAACGCCGCGGCCTACACCGCGGTCGACGCCGCCGAGACGCCCGAGGGCCGCCGCGACGCCTGGGCCGCCAACGCCACCGCGCCCGCCACCCTGGCCCGGCTGTCCTCCCGGCACGGCTTCACGCTGGTGCACTACTCGTCGGAGTACGTCTTCGACGGGACCGCCGAGGAGCACACCGAGGACGAGCCGCTGAGCCCCCTCGGCGTCTACGCCCAGTCCAAGGCGGCCGGCGACATCGCCGTCGCGACCGCACCGCGGCACTACCTGCTGCGCACCTCGTGGGTCATCGGCGAGGGCAACAACTTCGTGCGCACCATGCAGCGGCTCGCCGGCAACGGCGTCTCCCCGAGCGTGGTCTCCGACCAGGTCGGGCGGCTCACCTTCACCGACGAGCTGGTCCGCGCCACGCGGCACCTGCTCGACGTCCGGCGCCGACCACGGCACCTACCACGTGTCCAACGGCGGCCCGGCGATGTCGTGGGCCGAGGTCGCGCGGGCGGTCTTCGAGCGCTCCGGCCGGTCGGCCGACGACGTCGCCGAGATCACGACCGAGGAGTACGCCGCCGGCGTGCTCGCCCAGGACAAGCCCTTCGCCCCGCGCCCGCTGCGCAGCGCGATGTCGCTGGCACGACTCGCGTCCACCGGCTTCGAGCCCGAGGACGCGACGGTTGCGCTGGACCGCTACCTCGTGGACGTCCGCCGAGCGGCCGTAGTCGTCCTCGAGGCGGCAGATGTCGTCCTCGCCGGTGTAGGCGCCGCGCTGCACCTCGATGATCACCAGCTCCTCGTCGTGGGCGTTGGTGATGCGGTGGGCTGCGCCCAGGGCGACGTCGATGGAGTGACCCGCCTCGGCGACGACGGTCTCGCCCTCGACCACACAGGTGGCGGTGCCGGCGATGACCACCCAGTGCTCCGAGCGGTGCTCGTGGGTCTGGTAGGACAGCCGCTGGCCGGGGGCCACGTGGATGCGCTTGACCTTGTAGCCGTCACCCTCGTCGATGACGTGCCACGAGCCCCACGGGCGCTCTTCCCAGTCCAGCATGCGTGTTCATTCCCCCGTTGCGTAACGGATGACCCGCAGACCCTACCCGTCTCGCACGCCGCCCGCGATGCCGAACCCTCAGCGCTCCCCGCTTAGGGTGAGGATGCCCCACTCTCGCCCTCGGGAAACGGAACCGCGTGGAACTCAAGGACTACTGGCTCACCGTCCGCCGCCGCTGGCGCGTCGTCGTGGCCACCCTCATCATCGCCCTCGCGGTCGCCGGTGCGCGTCACCCTCCAGGCGACGCCGCAGTACGAGTCGTCCACCCGACTCTTCGTCTCCACCACCAGCGAGTCCGACACCGGCGCGGCCTACACCGGCAACCTGTTCGCCACCCAGCGGGTCGCGTCGTACGCCGACCTCGTCGGCAGCCGTCAGCTGGCCGACCAGGTGGAGGACTCGCTCGACGGCGCTGTCGCGGCCGAGGACCTGACCGAGCTGGTCACCGCCACGGTCGTGCCGGAGACGGTCATCCTCGAGATCACCGCCACCCACCCCGACCCCGAGGTGGCCGCCGGGATCGCCCAGGCCTACGCCGAGCAGCTGCAGGACCTGGTCGACGAGCTGGAGACCCCCCAGGGCGAGTCCATGCCCCTCATCAAGGCCACCATCGTGGACGACGCCGAGGTCTCCGACGAGCGCGGTCTCCCCCAGCCGCTGCGCAACCTCGCCCTGGCCGCCGTCCTCGGCCTGCTGCTGGGCGTCGGCCTCGCCGTCGCCCGGGAGCTGCTCGACACCTCCCTCTCCACCAGCGACGACATCGGTGACGTCACCGACGCCCCGATCCTGGGCAACATCGCCACCGACGAGGCGGCCAACCTCGCGCCGCTCGAGGTCCTCAGCTCGGCCACCCCGTGGGCCGAGGCCTTCCGGGTGCTGCGCACCAACATGCAGTACGTCGAGGTCGACGAGGACCAGAAGGTCATCGTGATGACCAGCTCGCTGCCCGGCGAGGGCAAGACGACCACCGCGATCAACCTGGCGCTCACCACGGCGATGGCCGGCCAGCGGGTCGTGCTGGTCGAGGCCGACCTGCGCCGCCCGCTGATCGCCCAGCGCCTCGGGCTGGACGGCGCCGTCGGCACCACCAACGTGCTCATCGGCAAGGTGTCGCTGGCCGACGCCCTCCAGGAGTACGGCGACACCGGGCTGCAGGTCCTCGCCTGCGGCCCGATCCCGCCCAACCCGTCCGAGCTGCTCCAGTCGCACGCCATGGAGGCCCTGCTCACCGACCTGCGCGGCAATTCGACGTGATCATCGTCGACGCCCCGCCGCTGCTGCCCGGTCACGGACGCCGCGCTGCTCGCGGCCCAGGCCGACGGCGCCGTCATCGTCGTCCGCCACGGCCGCACCACGCGGGACCAGCTCCAGCACTCGATCGAGCGCCTCGAGGCGGTCGACGCCAAGGCCCTCGGCGTGGTCATCAACCAGGCGCCGAGCCGCAAGAACCGCACCGGCTACGGCTACGGCTACGGCTACGGCTACGGCTTCGAGTCCGAGGCCGAGGTCGACAGCAAGCGCTCGCGCCGCGAGGCGACCGCGCGCGCCAGGGCGGAGACCAAGGCGGCAACCGAAGACCCAGATCCCCAAGGCCGGCCGTCGCCGGGCCTGAACTACTCTGGGCCCGTGAGCTTCTTCCAGATCGAGGGCTACGTCTACCTCGTCGTCATGCTGGCCCTGCTGGCCGTGAAGTCGTATGCCTTCATCAGCTCCCTGCTCTTCCCCGCCGAGGCCTACACGGCCACCGGCAAGCTGACCAAGCCCGCGTGGAGCATCATCCTCGGTCTCGGCCTGCTCGCCCAGGTGCTGCTGATCAGCGCCTCCCCGATCCACCTGATCCACCTGGCCTTCACCATCGCGGCCCTCGTCTACCTCGCCGACGTGCGCCCCGCCCTCGCCGAGGTCACCAGCGGCAGGTAGGTATCCGGCACGCACAGCGACCCCCAGCCCAACGGGCTGGGGGTCGCTGTATGTCTCAGACCAAGGCCTTCAGAAGAGGGCCAGCTGGTCGTCGTCGGTGCCGCTGAGGGCACCAGTCCTTCAGTCGCCGACCTTCTCGGCGGCCTCGGTGACGGCCTGGGTCGCGTTGGTGGCGGTGTTCTTGGCCGCGGTCACGGTGGCCTTGGCGCTGCTCTGGGCCGTGACGGTCTTCTTGGCCGGAGCCTTGCGGGCCGGGGCCTTCTTGGCCGCGGTCTTGGTGGCAGCGGTCTTGGAGGTGCTCTTCTTCGCGGCGGTCTTGGTGGCGGTGACCGTCTTCTTGGTGGCGGTGGTCTCCGCGTCGACGGCCTTCTTGGCCTGCGTCGCGGTGGTCTTCGCCTTGGCCTTGGTGGTCTTGGCCGAGGAGACGGTCCGCTTGGTGGACTCCTGGCGGCGGACGCGGCCCACGAGGGACTCGCCGCGCTTGACCAGGTCGGCGTAGGTGTCGGTCGCGGTGGCGACGTTGTCGTCGACCAGCTTCTGGACCTTGCCCGGGTAGGCCTTGGCCTCGGCCTGGAGCTCGGCGACGCGGGCCTCGATGGCCTCGCGGCGGGCCTTGGCGTCCTTGGCGAGGGCGTCGACGCGGGCGTTCACGACGGTGGTGGCGCGGTCGGCAGGGCCTTGGGGTCACCGGCGGTCTTCTGCACGTCGGAGACGCGGGCGGTGACGTCCTTCTGGACGCCCGCGATGCGGGTCTGGGTCTCGGTGACGAGGTCGCGGACGATCTCGACGGCGAGGTCGGTCACGCCGACGTAGGCGAGAACGGGCTTCGGGAGGGTGGTGGCCTTGGCCATGATGGAGCTCCTTCGTGTTGACGTGTGGACCGACCCGATCACGATGATCGCGGTCGGGGTCGGATCAGCTCTTGTCGCCTGCCTGGCCCGCGTTGAGGGCGAGGAAGGAGGCGTAGACGTCCAGCAGCGACTGCTTCTGGCGCTCGGTCAGTCCGGTGTCGGCCAGGACGGCCAGCTCGACCGACCCCCCGACGCCCGGCTCGGGGCTGACGATCCCCGCCCGCACGTTGAGCTGCTCGGCGGAGATGCGCAGTGCCTTGGCGATCTGCTGGAGGACTTCGGCGGAGGGACGGCGCAGACCGCGCTCGATCTGGCTCAGGTAGGGATTGCTGACGCCGACCTGCTCGGCGAGCTGCCGCAGGGACAGCCGCGACGCGAGTCGCTGCTCCCTGAGGAAGTCTCCGAGGGAGCCGACGACGGTCTTCCCGTCCTTGCTGTCCTTGGCCATGTCTCCATAGTGCTAACACCTGTTAGCAAATGCAAACTCAGCAGGACCGTGAGTGCGCTCACATTCCCAATCAGGACTGGGAGATCGGCGCTAGCTCAGTACGCCGCGCGGATCTCGCCGACCGGTTGGCCGCCACCCAGCAGCACGTGCTGGCCGGTCCGGCGTACGGCGTCCGCGTCGACCCCGTCGAGCTCGAGGACGCCCGAGCGCGCGCAGCGCCTCGGCCATCAGCACCGGGCGCACCCGGGGAGCGCCGTCGTCGGTCTTGAGGGCGAAGGCGCGGCCGTCGGGCAGCGCGACGGCATAGCAGGACTCGGCGCCCGCCTTGCCGATCGCCCCGGGGATCGCGGTCGAGCAGCGCGCGCTCGTCGCGCCGGGTGCCGGAGACGTACGCCGGGTGCTTGCGGATCGCGTCGGCGATCCGGCGCTCGGGCCCGTCGGTGGCCACCGCCAGCGCCCGGAACGCGCGGGCGAGCCCGACCAGCGAGGTGGAGAGGAGCGGGGCGCCGCAGCCGTCGACGGCGACCGTGGTGACCGGCTCACCCGTCAGCTCGGCGAAGGTCTCGGCGATCACCTGCTGGAGCGGGTGGTCGGGCGCCAGGTAGGTCGTCGATCGGCCAGCCGTTGGCCACGCAGGTGGCGAGCATCGCCGCGTGCTTGCCCGAGCAGTTCATCAGGATCGACGTCTTCGCGCCGCCGTCGCGGATGACCTCCTCGCGGGCGGCGTCGTCGACCGGCTAGTCGGGCGGCGTCTGCAGGGCGTCCTCGGTGAGGCCGGCCGCGGCGAGGATCCGCCGAGCCGCCGTCGACGTGGAAGGGCTCACCGGAGTGCGACGCGCAGGCCAGCGCCAGGAGCTCGGGCGGCAGGTCGAGGCCGGCCCGGACCATGCCGAGGGCCTGGATCGGCTTGTTGCAGGAGCGCGGCAGCATGGGCTCGTCGACCACACCCACCGACCAGTCGACTCCGCCGTCGGCGTCGAGCGCCACGACGGATCCGTAGTGGTGCCCCTCCACGAACCCCGAACGGACGATCTCGGCCACCACCACTGGTCTCGACATGGGCTGCAGGCTACCGACGCCGGACTGGCAGGATTGACCCGTGTCGACACCCCAGCACTGCCCCAGCCCGCGCGAGCTCGACGACCTCGAGCTCCTCACCACCGGGGCGGTGCACCCGCTGACCGCGTTCAACGCCCCGGGCAGCGTGCTCACCCTCGACCTGCCGGGTGACCTGGCCACCGCCGACGAGGTCGAGCTGGTCGACCCCGAGGGCCTCCCGCTGGCCCGCGTCGTGCCGGCCACCGGCGAGGTCACCGCGCTGACCCACGCGCAGTACGGCCCCTTCCGTCGCCTCTACCTCACGCGCCAAGCAGGTGCGCGAGCAGCACGCCGGCCGCACGGTGGTGCCCGTCACCGACGCCCTCACCGCCACCCAGCTGGAGGAGGTCCGCGGCCTCGGCCCGAGCCTGCTGCTCGTCTTCGCCGGCCACGGCACGTCCGACCTCTCCCCCGTCGCCCTCGTCCGCGCCACGCTGGCCGCCGCCGACCTGCTCGACGACGCCGTCGTCGTGGTCGTGCCCCTCGCCGACCACGGGGACGCCGACGCCGACCACGCAGCTGGGCGTCCGCGTCGCGCAGACCTACGCCGGCACCGACCCCGTCCACGCCCTGGCCCGACACCGAGACGACGCCCTACCCGCCCACCATCCAGGCCATCGTCGACCGCGACCTCCCCGAGCCCGGCGAGCAGGGCCTGGTCCTCTTCTTCACCGGCCTGTCCGGCAGCGGCAAGTCCACCCTCGCCCGCGCACTCATGGACCGCGTCCTCGAGCAGGGCGAGCGGACGCGTCACCAGCCTCGACGGCGACGTCGTACGCCGCCACCTCTCCGCCGGCCTCGGCTTCTCCCGCGAGGACCGGGAGACCAACATCACCCGCATCGGCTGGGTCGCCGCCGAGATCGCCCGCCACGGCGGCGTCGCGATCTGCAGCCCCATCGCCCCCTTCGCCTCCACCCGCGCCACGGTGCGCGACATGGTCGAGGAGGCCGGCGGCGAGTTCTTCCTCGTCCACGTGGCCACCCCCCTCGAGGAGTGCGAGCGCCGCGACCGCAAGGGTCTCTACGCCAAGGCCCGCCGGGGCGAGATCCCCGACTTCACCGGCATCTCCTCGCCCTACGAGGAGCCCGACGACGCCGCGGTCCGCGTCGACACCACCGGCCGCACCATCGAGGACGCCCTCGACGACGTCCTCGAGGCGCTGGCCGACACCGGCCACCTCTCGCTGGCGAGCGTGTCGGACCGAGACGCGGCTGTCCGTCGGTGGTTGAGGTGCGAGCGGAGCGAGCCTCGAAACCCCCCATCCGCGTCCTCTTCGTCTGCACCGCCAACATCTGCCGCTCGGCCTGGCTCGAGCAGGCCGCCCGCGCGATGGACGCGGCACGGCATCGAGTTCAGCAGCGCCGGCACCCACGGCTTCGACGCGCACCCCATGGACGCCGTGATGTCGAGCACGCTCGACGCGGCCGACGAGGGCTTCCGCAGCCGCCGCCTGACCCGCGAGATCGTCGAGCAGGCCGACCTCGTCCTCACCGCGGAGAGCAGCCACCGGGCCTTCGTGCTCGAGGAGCACCCCCAGGCCCTGCGCAAGGTCTTCACGCTGGGCCAGTTCGCCCGGGCCGCCCAGGCGGCCCCCGACCTGCGGGGCCGCGAGCTGCTCGCGGCGGCCGGCGAGCGGCGTACGGCGCCCGTCCCGGACGACGACATCGACGACCCCTACCGGCGCGGGGATGTGGCCGCTGAGGCCGCAGCAGGCAAGATGTCGACAATGTTGAGCGTGATTGTGGAAGCGCTCACCGAGGAGGACTGATGGCCGAGCTGATCACCCTGACCGCCCTGTCGATCGTGGCGGCGGGGTTCGTCGTCGGCATCGTCGTCGGCCTGACCGGCATGGGTGGCGGCGCACTGATGACGCCGGCCCTGATCTTCCTCGGCGTCGGCGACGCGGCCACGGTCGTCACCGCCGACCTGACGGCCGCCGCCGTCTACAAGACCGGCGGCGCGATCGTGCACAAGCGCGAGGGCTCCCCCCACATGCAGCTCGCCAAGTGGCTGATCATCGGGTCGGTGCCGATGGCCCTGCTCGGGCCCTACCTGGTCAAGACCTTCGCGGATCCGGAGAACCTCGACGGCACGCTCAAGCTCTGCATCGGCTTCGCGCTGCTCTTCGCCGCCGCGACCTACGCCCTGCGGCTCTACATCAACCTCAAGCGGGTGCGCAGCGGCACCCACGTGGCCGACGAGAACCCCGCGGTCCGACCCATCCCCACACTGCTCGTAGGCGCGCTCGGCGGCCTGCTCGTCGGCATCACCAGCGTCGGATCGGGCTCGGTCATCATGATCGCGCTGCTGATGCTCTACCCCGGCCTCAGCGCGGTGAAGCTGGTCGGCACCGACCTCGTGCAGGCGGTGCCGCTGGTCATGGCCGCGGCGATCTCCAACATCGCGATCCACGGCCTCGACTGGGGCGTGCTGATCCCCCTGCTCGTCGGGTCCGTCCCGGGCACCCTGATCGGCGCCAAGATCGCCCCCAAGGTCCCGCAGTCGATCATCCGGCGCGGCATCGTCGTCGTGCTCACCATGAGTGGCGTGGCGCTGCTCGACAAGGCCGGCTGGGCGCCCCTGGGTGCGGGCGAGGACGACACCCACCCGATGCTCATCGCCGGCGTCGGCCTCTTCGTGCTGGTCGTCCTGCCGATCGTGTGGGGCTTCCTCCGCAAGAGCGAGGGCCTGCCGATGTTCGGCAAGCCCACCATCGCCCAGCTCGAGGATCCAGACTTCCAGCCCGGCCTCATCGGGATGAAGCGCACCGACGACTGATCGACCGGTCCAGACCGGTCGACCATGTCCGTGGCCGTGACTGGCGCCACGGAGGATCGTCGCCGGCATGGCGATCGTCCGCGCCGTCGTGGTGGCAGCACTGGCTGCTTCACTGGTGGCCTGCGCCGACGACGGCGGTGACACCGCACCCACGGATCCTCCACGTGCCTCTACCGCGGAGCCCAGCCCGGAGGTCACCTACCTCCCGGCAGGTGACCTGCCCGACCCGCTGACCCTGCGCGACGTGGACGGCCGCACGATCACGGCCAGGCCGTTCGCGGACTTCGCCGTGGCGAGCGGCTCCGGGGTCTGGGTGTCGGGGGTCGCGCCCGGCGCGGTGCGCTACGACGACACCTCGGGTGCCGTCACCGCGCGCACCCCCGTGCGCGGCGCCGTGACGCAGGCTCTCGAGGAGTCGGGCGACGAGGTCTACGTGCCCACGGGCGGGCCCAGCGCGCTCCTGCGCCTCGACGCCGTCACCGGTGAGGTCCTGGCGCGCGTGCCACTGCCGGCCAGCCCGGTGGCGGAGGGCGTGGTCGGTGCGGCCGACGGCACGGCCTACGTCCTCATGGATCCCCTCGAGCCGACCATCGCCGTGGTCAGGGGCAACGAGGTGACCGAGACCCTGGCCGCCCCCGACGCGGCGACGGGCGTCCGGGCAGCGTTCGGCGCCCTCTGGGTGCCCACGAGCTCCACACCATGGAGCGCCTGGACCTCGGGTCCGGCGAGTGGACGAGCATCCCGGTGGGCCCCCGGCCCCGGTTCATGGACGTCGGTTTCGGAGCCGTCTGGGTGATGAACCAGGGGGACGGCTCGATCACGCGCGTCGACGGCAGGTCGTCGGAGGCCGAGACCTTCGCCGTGACCGGCAACGCGATCGGCGGAGGTGACCTGACCACCGGCGCCGGGGCGGTCTGGCTGCGCACCGACACCGCCGTGGCCCGCATCGATCCTGCGTCCCGCGCGGTGACGCACTGGATCGAGCTGCCACCCGGCAGCGGCAGCGTGGCCGCGACCGACCGGGCGCTGTGGATCACCAACCACGACCACCTGGCCGTGCACCAGGTGCCGCTGCCGCTGCCCGAGCTGAAGCCCCAGCGCGGCGTCAGATCCCGAGCAGCTCGCGGCACTCGGCGGGCGTCATCGGCTCGCGCTGGGCCAGCCGGCCGAGCTCGACCGCGCGCTCGACGAGCTGGCGGTTGCTCTCGACGGGCACGCCCCGCGCGATGGTGAGCACGTCCTCCATGCCGACCCGCAGGTGGCCGCCCTTGGACAGCGACGGCCAGGGCCACCGACAGGGTCGTGCGGCCGATGCCGGTGGCCGACCAGGACGTCACCTCGGGCGGCAGCATCGCGACGCCGGCGACCAGTGCGTCGGCGGTGCCGGGCATGCCGCCGGGCACGCCCATCACGAAGTCGCAGTGCACCTTGCCGCCGTGCGGCAGGCCGTAGGTCTTGAGCAGCCGTCCGAGGGCGTGCACCTGGCCGAGGTCGAAGAGCTCGAACTCCGGCACGATCCGGCGCTCCTGCGCGAGCTGGTAGAGCTCGCACACGAAGGGCCACGGGTTGCTGAAGACGTCGTCGCCGAAGTTGGTCGTGCCCATCGTCAGGCTGCACGAGTCGGGCTCGGCGTCGAGCACCTCGAGCCGCTTGTCGAGCGGGTCGTGCACCGAGCCGCCGCTGGAGAGCTGCACCACGAGGTTGCTCGACTCGCGGACCGCCGCGACCCACTCGCGCAGCAGCGACTGGTCGAGCGTCGGCGCGTGCTCGCCGTCGCGGACGTGGAGGTGGATCATCGCCGCGCCGGCCGCCTCGCACTCCGCGGCCGTGGCCGCGATCTCCTCCGGAGTGGTGGGCAGCTGCGGGCAGTCCGCCTTGCTCGTCTCGGCGCCCGTCGGGCGCCACGGTGATCAACAGTCGCCGTCAGCCATGGGCAGCACCTGCTAGGGTCGCGCAACCATGCGAGCCATGCGTGCGTCTCCAGAGGGTCCTCTCCGCCTCCGTCACGGTCGACGGCGAGGTGGTCGGCAGCATCGACGGCCGGCCTGCTCGTCCTCCTCGGCGTGACCCACGCCGACGACCGACGACCGAGGCCGCCTGGATGGCCCGGAAGATCCGCGACGTGCGCATCCTGCGCGACGAGCAGTCCGTCGGCGACGTGGACGCGCCGGTCCTGCTCGTCAGCCAGTTCACGCTGTACGGCGACGCACGCAAGGGCCGCCGGCCCACGTGGTCGGCCGCGGCCCCGGGCCCGGTGAGCGAGCCGCTGTACGAGGCCGTGTGCGCGAGCTGGAGCGGCTCGGCACCCACGTCGAGCGGGGCGTCTTCGGCGCGGACATGCGGGTCGCGTCGATCAACGACGGGCCCGTCACCCTCCTGCTCGACTCCCCCGCCCATCCTGACGACGAGTCAGTTCGAGCTACTAGCGGTGATACCGCCGGTTGTGGGGACACGCTGGGTGCTTGAGGCGGCAGCGCTGACGCCGGTAGGCGCGACGAAGAACGTCGAGTCATGGGGAGATGCTCAGCAAGCCGGCATGTGACGTCATACCATCGACGCTTCTTTACCCACTGTGGTGTAGGTCGGCCGACATCGGTCTCGACCTGTGACGCCCATGGCGGGCATGAGTGCAGCGATCGGCCCGGCCATGGCTACGATGTGGGCTGCTGTCCCTAGAGAGGCCCTCCGTCTGTCATGACCCAAACGCACCCCGACTACCAGCTGAGCCAGCTGGACCAGCTCGAGGCTGAGTCGATCCACATCTTCCGTGAGGTCGCCGCCGAGTTCGAGAAGCCGGTCCTGATGTTCTCCGGTGGCAAGGACTCCATCGTCATGCTCCGCCTCGCGGAGAAGGCGTTCTACCCCTCCAAGCTGCCCTTCCCGCTGCTCCAGGTCGACACCGGCCTCGACTTCGACGAGGTCCTCGAGACCCGCGACAACTGGGTCAACCGCCTCGGCGCGCGCATCCACATCGCGAGCGTCGAGGACGCGATCGCCGACGGCATCATCGTCGACGACGGCAAGACCTCGCGCAACCGTCAGCAGATCGGCGCCCTGCTCAACGCGATCGAGGAGAACGGCTTCACCGCCGCCTTCGGTGGCGGCCGCCGCGACGAGGAGAAGGCCCGCGCCAAGGAGCGCGTCTACTCCCACCGCGACGAGTTCGGCCAGTGGGACCCGAAGATGCAGCGCCCCGAGCTGTGGAGCCTCTACAACGGGCGCATCCACGCCGGGCGAGCACATGCGGATCTTCCCGCTGTCCAACTGGACCGAGCTCGACATCTGGCACTACATCGACCGCGAGAAGATCGAGATCCCCTCGATCTACTTCGCCCACGAGCGCGAGGTCATCCTCCGCGACGGCATGTGGCTCTCGCTCTCCGACGCCGTGCAGCCCAAGGGCTCCGAGACCGTCGAGACCAAGATGGTCCGCTTCCGCACCGTCGGCGACAAGTCGCAGACCGGGCTGCGTGGAGTCGACCGCCGCGACCACTGCCGAGATCATCGACGAGATCGCCATCGCCCGGGTCACCGAGCGCGGCGCGACCCGTGGTGACGACCGGTTCTCCGAGGCGGCCATGGAAGACCGCAAGAAGGAAGGCTACTTCTGATGAGCCCCGAGATCTCTCCCGTCGCGGAGGCCCACGAGGGCCGCGCCCCGATGGACCTGCTCCGCTTCGCGACCGCCGGCTCGGTCGACGACGGCAAGTCGACCCTCATCGGGCGGCTGCTGCTCGACTCCAAGTCGATCTTCGAGGACCAGCTCGAGGCCGTCGAGGCCTCCTCGGTGTCCAAGGGCTACGACTACACCGACCTCGCGCTGCTGACCGACGGTCTGCGCTCCGAGCGCGAGCAGGGCATCACCATCGACGTGGCCTACCGCTACTTCGCGACGCCCAGCCGCAAGTTCATCATCGCGGACACCCCGGGCCACATCCAGTACACCCGCAACATGGTCACCGGCGCCTCCACCGCCGACCTCGGCCTCGTGCTGGTCGACGCCCGCCAGGGCCTGACCGAGCAGAGCCGCCGCCACGCCGTGCTGCTCTCGCTGCTCCGGGTCCCGCACCTCGTGCTGGCCGTCAACAAGATGGACCTCGTCGACTGGTCCGAAGAGGTCTACGAGAAGATCCACAACGAGTTCACGGCGTTCGCGACCAAGCTCAACATCCCCGACCTCGAGGTCATCCCGATCTCGGCGCTCCAGGGCGACAACGTGGTGAACCGCGTCCGAGAACACCCCGTGGTACCACGGGCCCGACGCTCATGCATCACCTCGAGCACGTCCACGTCGCCTCCGACCGCGACCTGTCGACGTCCGGTTCCCGGTGCAGTACGTCGTCCGCCCCAAGTCGGACGAGTTCCACGACTACCGCGGCTACGCCGGCATGGTCGCCGGTGGCGTGCTGAAGCCCGGCGACGAGGTCGTCGTGCTGCCGAGCGGCATGACGTCCACGATCCAGGGCATCGACCTCTTCGACGAGGAGATCTCCGAGGCGTTCCCGCCCATGTCGGTGACGGTGCGCCTCGAGGACGACGTCGACGTCTCGCGCGGCGACATGATCGCCCGCGTCAACAACGCGCCCGAAGCCCAGCCAGGACATCGACGCGATGATCTGCTGGATGACCAACGAGCCGCTGCGTCCGCGCCAGAAGCTCGCCATCAAGCACACCACCCGCACCGCGCGGGCGATGGTCAAGGACATCCAGTACCGCCTCGACGTCAACAGCCTGCACCGCGACCAGGACACCAAGGAGCTCGGTCTCAACGAGATCGGCCGCGTCCAGCTGCGCACCACCGTGCCGCTGCTGTGCGACCCGTACTCGAAGAACCGCACCACGGGCTCGTTCATCCTGATCGACGAGGCGACCGGCGTCACCGTCGGCGCCGGCATGATCAACAGCGGCAGCTGAAACGAACAGCAACACAACAACACTTCCGCTGTGATCCAACGACCAAGCGGAAGTGTTGGGGTTCGTACTACCCGGTTCAGTCCCTCAACAAGGGTGGCTGACCCAGTACTCCAGAGTCTGGGAGCACGCCCGCGCTCCGTGGACGTTCCTGGGTCTCGATCTTCGCCGCAGTAGACCAGGCTCTCGACGGGGGACGGCATGAAGACATTGCTCGCGCACGAGTGGTTGGCGCGCAACGGTGGTTCGGAGAACGTATTCGAAGTCATCTCCGCAGAGTTCCCCGAGGCTGTGCGATATTGCCTTTGGAACGACGCAACCGACAGGTTCCCGCCGGATATCAGGGAGACCTGGCTAGCGCGCGCACTCCCCTGCGTCACTCGAAGGCGGGAGCAGCTGCCGTTACTGAGCCAGGCATGGTCGACAGTCGACCTGGTTGGGATCGAGCGGGTAGTCGTAGCTCGCACGCCTTTGCGCATCACTTGGCGTCCCGCGCGGCCGATCAAGGTATTGATGCCTTCGCCTACGTCCACACGCCAGCCCGCTACATCTGGAGTCCTGCACTTGACGAGCGAGGCGACAACCGCATGGCGAGGATGGTCGCCCCTGCGTTCCGGCGTTACGACGTGGGTCGCACCTCCGGCCAAGTCTCGTACGCCGCCAACAGCGACTTCGTCCGCCGGCGGATAGAGCGGTGAGATGGGGACGAAATGCGTCGGTCATCTATCCCCCCGTGGCGGTCGGCGAATTCAATCGGTTAACGACTGGACCGACTTCCTCTCCGAGCAGGAACGAACCGAGATAGACACCCTGCCAAGCTCGTTCGTTCTTGGCGCCTCACGGCTCGTGGAGTACAAGCGACTTGACCTCGCCATGCGCGTGGGAGAGTCGCTCGGTCTGCCCGTAGTCATCGCTGGCTCAGGGCCTCTCGAGGCACAATTGCGGGAACAGGGCGATGCAGCCAAGGTGCCCGTCCACTTTCTCGGCCGCGTCAGCGACCAGATGTTGTACGCGCTCTATCAACGGACCGAGCTTTTCGTCTTCATGCCAGTAGAAGACTTCGGCATCATGCCGGTCGAGGCCGTCGCCGCTGGATCCCCCGTGCTCGTCAACGCAGTGGGTGGTGCAGCGGAGAGCATACGAATGACCCAAGGGGGCGCTGTAGTTGAACACGAGTCTCAATCTGCATTGCGCGAGGCAGCCGTCCTGGCACTTTCCGCAGATATGGCTGTTGCCACCCGCAGAGTCATGGCATTTGGCGAAGCGGCCTTCACGGAACAGATTCGCGCCTGGGTGAACACGCCGGCGCGTCGCTGACTCCTACGACTTGTACCCAACCGGGTCGATGAGGGCCTCTGTCCAAGACCCTTCCGCTTCAGCTGGAACTCCTACTCGGTAACTGCACGCCAAGTCTGGAGTTCCCCTGAAGCGGCCAGGAACGCGGCGTCGACGAGTGCCTGGTAATCCCCGTGCTCCACTCGCGCCTTCCGGACTAACCAATGAGCAAGATTGCCTCCGTCAAAGGCTACAACCTGACAACCGGAGGAGATCGCCATAATGACGGTCCCGGACTCAGTCACCGCTCGGTAAGGGGCCAGGACGACGTCGTGTTCAGCGAGAGCTTCACCCAACTCCTCGTGTGAGATCCAGTCCGATCGGGAGCGATTGTCGAGCGTGGCACGCGATGAACATCAAGACGAGGTCGGACCAACAGAGTCAGAGTGGCAGACCGGCCAGTCGTCCCCATGGCTTCGAGGAGGTCGCCAACCTGCCGGAACTTGTCGTCAGACAGGCGCCCAAACATCAGAAAGCGAGGCTGCTCCTTCTCTCGTCGATCCGGGGAGTTGGCGTAGCGTGCCGCAAAGTCCGCATAGAGCGGATGTTGTACGACGCTCGCGTCGACGCCGGCCACGTCTTGCAGGCACGCGCGAAGAGCGGGTGAGTGCACGAGGGCCCTCACGCGCCTCAGGAATCCCTTCTCTACAATAGCGGCCACCCCTTTCGGCCATCGAGAGAGGGAATTGGATTATGGACAACGTAAAGAGTTTCCCGCCCTGGAGGTCTCAAGAGCGTGAACAGCACCTTGTGCCATAGTCTGGCCCCAACTATTCCACGACCTCCCTGGATCGCGCCGGCTTCAGCGCCGGCAAATCGCTAAGTTTGCCAGCCAGCGACCCACCTACGTCCTCTCGCAGAGGCATTTCATTGTTGCTGTGGGGTGTCGCTACGGACAACGCGGACCGGACTGGAAAGCCCAGTCCATTCAGAATGGAAGTAAGTTCAGCCGAGTATGGATTGCCCGCGTCGCTGTCGAAGATCACGACGCAGGGACTTGTCATTAGCTCGCGACTCTCTCTGTGCAATCACTTCTTTTGACTCGCAAACTGCTCATACCACGAATTGACCATTCTTGCGACTTCGTTCTTGTTTGCCGCACCTCGGGCCCGGCGCTCCTCTTTGTCTAGAGCGAGCGCTTGGGCAAGCGCGCGAGCTGCGTCGACAGCATCGCCAGGCTGGAAGGCGAAGACACCATCTGTGCGTTCGGCGATCACCGAAATCACGCCTGTTCGTGGCACAACCACCAAGGCACCTCGCCACATGCACTCTTGGGCGGTGATATACGCGGTTTCAGTCAGCGAAAGCCCCAAGAAGATGTCTCCATGCTCTAACCAGGTCGGATCGCGCTGTCCCTCGACGAGCCAGGACTCCAGTATCTTATTCAGGGCACGCCGATAGTCGTCATTTCCTGGCTCCCCGTCACCGAGCGCGACCTCGACGACAGGGACTCCAACCCCGCATCCTCGCAGTGCCGACATAACATCCGGCAACATGTGCAACCCTTTCACCGGGTCAGGGCGTGCGAAGAGCCTAACTTTCGGAGATTCAGAGAGATCGGCGGAGAGCTCCGTATCGAGACGGAACGCCTGCCGTTTCGACAGGCCTAAGAACGTTCGCTCCGACGTGGAGCGCTCCCAAGGCAACGGGGACACAGGTACAACCTCGTCAAACAGTGCAAGCAGAAGGCGCAGCCCCACTACTTCAACGAAACGGTCGATGGTACAGACCGCGACCGACCGCGTTCGCCTTCGACGCAACCTGAGGACCAGCACCAACCCGAGCACCGTAGCGTGGGACCGATTCGCGTTCGAGTAGACGGCGACAACATTCCGACGGATCGGCATTCGTCCAAAGAGAAGATCTCGCTTGCGCAGCCTGTGGACCCCTGATGGCACACGCACCGGAGCAGACGCTGGCGCTACGATTCCAACTTCTTCGGGAAAGCGACTCATCATGGCGGAGAGAAGTTCCTGCGAGAACTATCTGGCCCCCTCCTCGCCAGGAATGAGGGTCAACGAAGACGTGCATCGGCGGTACTCTTCCAGAGGTGGCGCGAGGCCTTGGGTTTAGAGGTGACGTAAGCGTGTACTCGTTTGGTTAAAGAGCCCATGTACCGGGCCGCAAGAAGTCTGTCGTGGCTTTTCAAGCTCACAATTCGACGTCGCATTGCACGAGTCTGGGCCCAGCGCTCGTAATCGACGATGACATCATTGGTATACAGCACGCCATAATCCGGAACATTAAGCAACGTCCCGACCTCAGCAAGGCGTCGGAACAGGTCTAGATCTTGGGCGCGCACGTAGGAAGGATTATATCCACCAACCCGATCAAAAGCTTCGCGCCTAATTAGCGTGGTGGGATGGCACATGGGCATAACGCCCACCTCCAGCGCCTGTTTGGTGCCGTTCCAATGGGTAGCTGCCGTGGAGCCAGACCTGGCCACGACGAGTCCGGCTCAGAGATTGACTTCCACTAGCCACGACACTGGGGGCTGATAACAGCGCGGCGAGTGGTGCATGAATCAGTCGGTAGAGCAATGTCGTCAGCATCGTGGATTGCAAGTATCTCGTGCCGGGCGCTCGAGATAGCTAGATTGCGTGCCGCAGCACGCCCAACCGACACTTCCAGACGGATGAGTCGCGTGTTTGCCCATTCTCCCTCTGCGACCTTGGCGGACGTTGCATCCGTTGATCCATCATCGACTACTACGATCTCGTCCTGTGCTCTTAGAACTGGCATTAGCGACCGCAGAGACTCTGCTATGCCGTGCTCCTCGTTTCGCGCCGCTACAATGACGCTAATTGGTGGTCGCATGCCCTCTCCTGGGATTCTTCGTCGAAATTGATGATGACCGCCAGCAGGGGGGGCCAAAACCTCGTGTCGCTTGCTGGTCCGAACGCGAGATGCCACATAATCATTAGCGACGCAAAAGCCACAAGTCCCGCCTCGGGCCCAGGTGATCGGACGGCGTATATGAGAGCCCTGAAGGCGACCCACATCAAGAAGACGGCGAAGGCCACCCCGAAGGCGCCTAGGCGAAACCACATATCTGCAGCGACACTGTGCAGTTCGCCGGAGTTTGTAAGTATGGTCCGTGCGTAGTCCGAACCGGGATCGCGGTCTGCCGCTCTAAACGATTCGCGCACAATGGTGGCCTGCGCCGCGGTCAAAGGCTGAGCCAAGTCTAACCGGAACAGGGTCTGAAATTACGAGACGAAGGTTGCCTGCAGCCTCGGGCCGGGGCGACGTGAGTCCAGCCGAGGCGCCACCGAGCTGCTCCTGCGTCGTCAACTTGATGTACCCACCAAA
>CAVZOU010000012.1:0-241702 GCA_963776975.1 uncultured Actinomycetota bacterium
ACGCGGCCAAGGTCGGGATCAAGGACAACGACTGGATCGAGATGGTCAACCGCAACGGTGTCGTCGCCGCCCGGGCGATGGTCAGCCACCGGATGCCCGAGGGGACCGTCTAGTGTACCACCACCGCCCAGGACCGGCTAATCGACGTGCCGCTCACCAAGCGAACACCAAGCGCGGCGGCATCCACAACAGCCTCACCCGGATCCTGATG
The DNA here is from genome assembly GCA_963776975.1 of uncultured Actinomycetota bacterium. Classification (GTDB taxonomy): domain Bacteria; phylum Actinomycetota; class Actinomycetes; order Propionibacteriales; family Nocardioidaceae; genus Nocardioides. The sequence continues at coordinate 212 of CAVZOU010000012.1, forward strand.
AAGCCCAACCACATCGTCGGGGGCTATGCCCAGCTGTCCTACTTCTTCAACTACATCGGCCCGATCGGCAACAACCGCGACGAGGTCACGATAATCCGCAGGCGGACCGCGAAGGTCGGGTGCTCGACATGGGTTTCGAGGCTCGCTTCGCTCGCACCTCGACCACCGAGGGGGCATCGACATGCGGGTGATGGCGCAGATGGCGATGGTGATGAACCTCGACAAGTGCATCGGGTGCCACACCTGCTCGGTCACGTGCAAGCAGGCGTCGACCAACCACTCCCGGCACCGAGTACGTCTGGTTCAACAACGTCGAGACCCGGCCCGGCCTCGGCTACCCGCGGACCTACGAGGACCAGGAGGAGTGGCAGGGCGGCTGGGTGCGCAAGCCCAACGGCCAGATCGCGCTGCGCCCCCGGGGGCCGGCTCAAGAAGCTCGCCAGGATCTTCTCCAACCCCAAGCTCCCTCGATGCAGGACTACTACGAGCCGTGGACCTACGACTACGAGACGCTGCACAGCTCGCCGCAGACCGACACGTTCCCCGTCGCCCGGCCCAAGTCGCTGCTCACCGGCAAGGACATCGAGCGTCGAGTGGTCGGCGAACTGGGACGACGGCCTCGGCAGGTGGACGGAGCACGCCGCGCGCGACGTGATGATCCAGGGCATCGAGGACAAGGTGGAGCTCGAGTTCGAGCAGACCTTCATGTTCTACCTGCCGCGCATCTGCGAGCACTGCCTCAACCCGTCCTGCGCGGCCTCGTGCCCGTCGGGCGCGATCTACAAGCGCGCCGAGGACGGCATCGTGCTCGTCGACCAGGATCGGTGTCGCGGCTGGCGCATGTGCGTCTCGGAGCCCGTACGAGAAGGTCTACTTCAACCACAAGACCGGCAAGGCCGAGAAGTGCACGTTCTGCTACCCGCGGGTCGAGGTCAGGATCCCGACGTGTGCGCGGAGACCTGCGTCGGACGGCTGCGCTACATCGGGCTCGTGCTCTACGACGCGGATCGGGTGCTGGAGGCTGCGGCGTCGAAGACAAGCCGGAGCTGTACGAGGCGCAGCGCGGCTGCTCCTCGATCCCGAGGACCCCGCGTACAGCGCGAGGCGGAAGGGGCGGGGATCCCCGGCGACTGGGTCGAGGCGGCCCGGAGGTCGCCGGTGTGGGCGCTGATCAACCGCTACGAGGTGGCGTTGCCGCTGCACCCGAGTACCGCACCATGCCGATGGTCTGGTACATCCCGCCGCTGTCGCCGGTGGTCGACGTCGTGCGGGACACCGGTGACAACGCCGAAGAGCGCGGCAACCTGTTCGCCGCGATCGAGACGCTGCGGATCCCGATGAAGTATCTCGCCAACCTGTTCACGGCCGGCGACCCCGAGCCCGTCAGGAGGGTGCTCCAGAAGCTGGCGGCGATGCGATCCTACATGGGCGACATCAATCTCGGCCGGGACCCGGACCCCGGCATCCCGGCGGCGGTGGGCATGTCGGAAGAGAACATGTACGAGATGTTCCGGCTGCTGGCGATCGCCAAGTACGACGAGCGCTACGTCATCCCGTCGGCGCACGCGGAGCAGGCGCACGCGCTCGAGGAGCTGGCCACCGATGTCGGTCTGGACCAGGGCGGGGGGCGGCACGACCTGTTCGGCGAGGGGTCGGGCTACCCGACGCCGGTCGCGGTGGAGAACTTCCGGATGCTCCAGGACCGGCAGACCTCCGACACGCTCGCCTCGCCGGGCGACAAGGCGTCGCGCGTCAACCTGCTCAACTGGGACGGCAAGGGTCCCCGGCCGGCCTCTTCCCGGCGCGGAAGGACGACTGAGTTCCCCTTCACCCGCGCGCACGCCCGGCCCGACGCCGTACGCCCGGTGTGGGCAGCCCTGTCGGTGCTGCTCGACTACCCGACGCCCGCGCTGATCGCGTCGCTGGACGCCGTCGAGGCCTCGTGCCCGGCCACCCCCGCCTCGCGCCCCTCATCGCCCACCTCCGTGACAGCGAGCTCGGCCCGCTGCAGGAGGAGTACGTCGCCACCTTCGACCACACCCGCAAGTGCGCGCTCTACCTCACCTACTTCGCGTACGGCGACACCCGGCGCCGCGGCATGGCGCTGGTGCAGTTCAAGGAGGCCTACCGCGCGGCGGGGGCCGAGTGGGACCCGTCGACCGGCGAGCTGCCCGACCACCTGTGTGCGGTGCTGCAGTTCGGGGCGACCGTGGACGTCGACGCCGCGTGGCGGTTGCTCGAGGACCACCGGGCGGCCGTGGAGATGCTGCGGCTCGCGCTCACCGGCTGGCGCAACGACGACGGCACGACGGGCTCCCCGTGGGCCGCGGCGCTGATCGCCCTGTGCGACACCCTGCCGACCCTCAAGGGGGACGAGGCCGACGCCGTACGACGGCTGGTCGAGCAGGGGCCGCCGGCCGAGGAGGTCGGCCTGGAGGGCTACGGCTCCTCCCCGATCATCGCGCCCGCCACCATCCCCGTCGGAGCACCCCGATGAGCACCTTCCTGTGGGTCATCGTCCCCTACCTGTGCCTGGCGACCTTCGTCGTCGGCCACGTCTGGCGCTACCGCTACGACAAGTTCGGGTGGACCACCCGGTCCTCCCAGCTCTACGAGGACCGGCTCCTGCGGCTCGGGTCGCCGCTGTTCCACTTCGGCATGCTCGGCGTCGTCGGCGGCCACGTGATCGGGCTGCTGGTGCCGCGGTCGTGGACCGCCGCCATCGGCATCGACGACCACCTCTACCACTACGTCGCCGTGGGCGGCGGACTCGTCGCGGGGGCGATGGCGCTCGTCGGGATGACGATCCTGATCTACCGCCGCCGCACCGTCGGCCCGGTGTTCTGGGCCACCACCGTCATGGACAAGGTCATGTACGCCTTCCTCGGCGCGGCCATCGTGCTGGGCATGTGGAACACGATCGCGGGCTCGATCTTCAGCCTGGCGGGGAGTACAACTACCGCGAGGGCGTCTCGGTCTGGTACCGCTCGTTCCTCGCCCTCCAGCCCGACGCCGAGCTGATGGCGGAGGCACCGATCGGGTTCCAGCTGCACGCCCTCGTCGCGTTCGGGCTCTTCGCCCTCTGGCCGTTCACCCGGCTGGTGCACGTCTTCAGCGCCCCGATCGGCTACCTGACGCGGCCCTACATCGTCTACCGCTCCCGCGACTCCCGGCCGGGCCAGCCCGGCAGCACGCCGTCGCGGCGCGGGTGGGACCGGGTGGGCTGAGATGTGTGAGTACTGCGGCTGTCGCGGCGTGCCCCCGATCGCCGAGCTCATGGAGGAGCACGACGTCATCCTCGTGGACGCCCACGAGGTCCGACGGCGTTGCGCACCGGCGACCGCGCCGAGGTCGTCGAGCGGCTGCAGCACCTGGCCTCGCACCTCGACCCGCACGTCCGCCGTGAGGAGCAGGGCATCTTCACGGCGCTGCGCGACCAGGGTGACTGGGCCGACGAGGTGGCCCAGCTCGAGGGCGAGCACCGGGACCTCGACTCCGCGATCGCCGGCCTCGACGTCCTCGACCCCGACTTCGACCGCGACGTCCTCGCCCTGCTGCTGGAGCTCGAGCGGCACGTCGAGCGGGAGAACCTCGGCATCTTCCCCGTCTCGGTGGTCACTCTCGCCGCCGCCGGCTGGGAGCTGGTCGAGCGAGCGCGCGACGACATCCCGACCTTCCTGCCCGACGCGCCCGGACCGGTCCTCCCGGGCCGGTGACACCCCACGACGAGGAGACACCCATGGAATCCACCTCCCTCACCCGCCTGGCCGAGGAGCAGCTGGCCCTCGCCCGCGAGTCCAACAGCGGCCGGGCCTCCGTGACGGTCTTCGGCGGCCGCGAGCACGACATGCGGCAGACCCTCATCGTGCTCATGGGCGGGCGGTCGCTCGGTGCGCACGACGCCCCGGGCGAGGCCAGCCTGCAGGTCCTGGCCGGCACGGTCCGGCTCACCGCGGGCGACGAGACGTGGGAGGGCAGCGCCGGCGACTACCTGGTCATCCCGCAGCACCGGCACGACCTGCACGCCGACACCGACGCAGCCGTGCTGCTGACGGTGGCGACCCGGGCCTGACACTCTGGCCCGCATGACGGTCGGACTGCTGCTCGCCGCCGGCGCGGGCCGCCGGATGGGCACCCCCAAGGCCCTGGTGCACGACGCCGACGGCACCTCCTGGCTGCGGCGCTCGGTCGCGGCCCTGCTCGACGGCGGCTGCACGCCGGTCCACGTGGTGCTCGGCGCCGGGGCCGAGGAGGCGCGCACGCTGCTCGCGGACCTGCCCGTGGAGGTCGTGGTCGCAGACGACTGGGACGAGGGGATGGGCGCCAGCCTGCGCGCGGGCCTCCTCGCCGTGGGCGACCCGGCCGCGGTGCTCGTCTCCCTCGTCGACCTGCCCGACGTCGGCGCACCCGTCGTGGCGCGGGTGCTGGCGGCCGGGACCGGGCGCGCGGTCCTCGCGCGGGCGGCGTACGACGGGGAGGCGGGGCACCCGGTCCTGCTCGGCGCCGACCACCTCGCGCCCCTCGTCGCGACGCTGCACGGCGACGTCGGGGCCAGGCCCTACCTGGCGGCGCACGACGTGGTCCTCGTCGAGTGCGGGGACCTCGCCACCGGCGCCGACCGGGACAGCCGGTGACCGCTCCGCGCCTCCAGCCGCTCACCCGGGCCAAGCTGGCCGGGCAGGGCGAGGAGGGTGTGGCCTGGCGTCGCGACCTGCCCGGCGTCCTCGCCGCGCTCGAGGACCGCTGGCAGGTGACGATGGGCCGCCCGCTGCCCGGCGGGAGCGCGTCGTACGTCTGCCGCGCGACGACCCGTGACGGGCAGGAGCGCGTGGTCAAGGTCGGGGTGCCGGGCCACGACCTGGTCGCCGAGGCGCGGGTGCTGGGGGCGGCCGGGGGACGCGGCTACGCGCTGCTGCACGCCCACGACACCGAGCACGACGCGGTGCTGGTCGAGTCCCTCGGGCCCGCCCTCGCGCAGTCCGGATTCCCGCCCGAGCGGACCATCGCCCTGCTGGCCGACACCCTCCGCGAGGCGTGGCGGCTGCCGCTGGACGCCGTCCCGCCGGGGGAGGACAAGGCGGTGACGCTGCGCGCCCTCGTCGTCGAGCTCGACGAGCGACTCGGCCGGCCCACCGACCGGCGGGTGCTCCGCGCCGCGCTGGACCACGCCGACGCGCTGGCGGGGCACGACCCGGCCACCACCGTGGTCCTGCACGGCGACGCCCACCCCGGCAACGCGCTGCCCGTGAGCACGCCCCGGGAGGGGGCGCCGACGGGCTACGTCTTCGTGGACCCGGACGGCTTCCGCGGCGACCCGGCGTACGACGCGGGCGTGGTGCTGCGCGACTGGTGCTCGCACCTGACCGGTCCCGACGGGCGGAGGAGGCTCGACGGCTGGTGCGACCTCGTCGCCGAGCGCACCGGCACCGACCCCGTCCGCGTCCGGGCCTGGGCGTTCCTCGAGCGGGTGTCCACGGGGCTCTACGTCACGTCGTTCGGCGCCGAGCGGGTAGGCCGGCCGTTCCTCGCCACCGCCGAGCACCTGCTGGGCTGAGGGGCGGACGCCAACGTCCGACCAACGTGCGGGTCGTAGCCTGACCGACATGGACACCGGTCTGAGCTCCGCCGCCGACGTCGCAGCACGCCTCGGCGCCACCGGCTACCTCGCCGACGAGGAGCTCGCCACCATCGTCTTCCTCGCCGACCGGATGCAGCGGCCGCTGCTGCTGGAGGGCGAGCCCGGCACCGGCAAGACCGCGCTCGCGGAGGCGCTGGCCGCCACGCTGGACCTGCCGCTCATCCGGCTCCAGTGCTACGAGGGCATCGACGCCACCCAGGCGCTCTACGACTGGGACTTCCCGCGCCAGATCCTGCACCTGCGCGCGCTCGAGGCGGCCGGCGCGGAGAGCAGTGCGGAGGAGGCCGAGAAGAGCCTGTACGACGAGCGCTTCCTGCTCGCCCGCCCGGTGCTCGCCGCGCTCCAGCAGTCCCCGGCGGTGCTGCTCATCGACGAGGTGGACCGGGCCGACGACGAGTTCGAGGCGTTCCTGCTCGAGGTGCTCTCGACCTGGCAGGTGACCATCCCCGAGCTGGGCACGGTCAGCGCGCCGACCCCGCCGATCGTGGTGCTGACCTCCAACCGGACCCGCGAGCTCCACGACGCGCTCAAGCGGCGCTGCCTCTACCACTGGATCGACCACCCGGGCCTCGAGCGCGAGGTCGAGATCGTGCGGTCCCGGGCGCCGGAGGTGTCCGAGACCCTGGCCCGCCAGGTGGTCAACGTCGTCCAGCAGCTGCGGGACCGCGACGACCTGCTCAAGCCGCCCGGGGTCGCGGAGACCCTCGACTGGGCGCGGGCGCTCCACCACCTCGGCACCACCGACCTCGACCTCGCGACCGCCGCCGCCACCCTGGGCGCGCTCGTGAAGTACCGCGAGGACGCCGACCGGGTGCGCCAGGCGCTCGACCGGATGCTCACGCCGTGACCGGCACCGCGCTGACCGCGAGGCCCGGCGACGCCGGTCCCGGCGACGCGGTCCCGGTCCTCCTCGGCTTCACCCGGGCCCTGCGCGCGGCCGGGGTGCCTGTCACCCAGGACCGCTCCCACGCCTTCCTCGAGGCCACGGCCCTGGTCGGCCTCGACGACCGGCGTGCGACGTACTGGGCCGGACGCGCCACCCTGTGCGCCGGGCCCGACGACCTGGCCCGCTACGACCAGGTCTTCGAGGCGTGGTTCGACCCGCGCGGCGAGCTCCCGCGCCGCCGCGACAGCGGACCGCCGGTCCCCGCGGCGACCGCGCTGCCGAGCATCGACGCGCCGGGCGAGGGGGACGCCGACGAGGACGACGAGGTGCTCCGCGCCAAGGCCACGACGTCCGACGTGCTGCGCCACCGCGACGTGGCCACCCTGGACGCCGCCGAGAAGCAACGGCTCGCCGCGATGTTCGCGACCCTGCGACCCACCGCGCCCACGCGTCGTACGGCCCGGCACGAGCCCTGGCACCGCGGCCGCCTCGACGCGTCGCGCACGCTGCGCGACTCGCTGCGCCGGATGGGCGAGCCCGGCGACCTGGCCTGGCGACGTCGCCGGGTGCGCCCGCGCCGGATCGTGCTGCTGGTCGACGTGAGCGGCTCGATGAGCGGGTACGCCGACGCGCTGCTGCGCCTCGCCCACCGCTTCGTCACGGCCCAGCCCCGGGTCGAGGTCTTCACCCTCGGCACCCGGCTCACCCACGTCACCCGCGCGCTGCACCACCGCGACCCGGACCGGGCCATCGTGGCCGCCGGCGAGGCCGTCCCCGACTGGTCCGGCGGCACCCGGCTCGGCGAGACCCTGCGGGTCTTCATGGACCGCTGGGGACAGCGGGGGATGGCCCGCGGGTCGGTCGTCGTGGTCTTCAGCGACGGCTGGGAGCGCGGCGACGCGGCGCTGCTCGGCGAGCAGATGGCCCGGCTCCAGCGGGTCGCCCACCGGGTCGTGTGGGTCAACCCGCACCGCGGCAAGGCCGGCTACGAGCCGGTCCAGGGCGGCATCGCGGCGGCCCTCCCGCACTGTGACGACTTCGTGGCCGGCCACTCGCTGGCGGCCTTCGCCGAGCTCGTGGAGGTGGTCGGTCGTGCGTGACGTCCTGGGCGAGCTGATGGCGTGGTGGGAGGCCGGCGAGACCGTCGGCGTCGGCACCGTGGTGGCGACCTTCAGCTCCGCCCCGCGCCCCGCGGGCGCCTCGATGCTGGTCGGCCCCGACGGCAGCGCCGTCGGATCGGTCTCCGGCGGCTGTGTCGAGGGCGCGGTCTACGAGCTCGGCCAGGCGGTCGTCGACTCCGGTGCGCCGGTCCTCGAGCGGTACGGCGTCTCCGACGACGACGCGTTCGCCGTCGGCCTCACCTGCGGCGGCATCCTGGACGTGTACGTCGAGAAGGTCTCGCGCGAGACCTTCCCCGAGCTCGGCGCGATCGCCGCCGACATCGGGGCCGGTCGCCCGGTCGCCCTGGCCACCGTCATCGACCACCCGGACCCCGCCTGGCTCGGGCGCCGCATGGTGGTCCGCCCCGACCGGGACGCCGAGGGGTCGCTGGGGTCGGCGCGCGCCGACGACGCCGTGCACGACGACGCGCTCGGCCTGCTGGCCGCCGGCAGCAACGCCACGCTCACCTACGGCCCCGACGGCGAGCGGCGCGGCGAGGGGATGCGGGTCTTCGTGTGGGGCTTCGCGCCCAAGCCCCGGATGCTGGTCTTCGGGGCGATCGACTTCGCCGCCGCCGTGGCCCGGGTGGGGTCCTTCCTCGGCTACCACGTGACCGTGTGCGACGCGCGTCCCGTCTTCGCCACCACCAGCCGCTTCCCCGACGCCGACGAGGTGGTCGTCGACTGGCCGCACCGCTACCTCGACGCGGAGGTCGAGGCCGGGCACATCGACCGGCGCACCGTGGTGTGCGTCCTCACCCACGACCCCAAGTTCGACGTGCCGTTGCTCGAGGTCGCGCTGCGCCTGCCCGAGGTGGCGTACGTCGGCGCGATGGGCTCGCGGCGCACCCACGACGACCGGATGCAGCGGCTCCGCGACGCCGGGCTCACCGACGAGGAGCTCGACCGGCTGAGCAGCCCGATCGGACTCGACCTCGGTGCCCGCACCCCGGAGGAGACGGCCGTCTCATCGCCGCCGAGATCGTCGCCCGGCAGTGGGGCGGCACCGGCCACCGGCTGGCCTCGTCCAGCGGTCGGATCCACCAGGACCCGCACACGCCACGCTGACACGGCCGCAGACCGGCCCACTGGCCCGGACGGCTGCTCCAGACCAGTGCCGCGGTCAGGTCGGGCGCGCTACCGTGACCACCGTCACACCCGAGCAGCGCGCAGCACACCGTGTGGGGGACCATGAGCACAGACCGCGACCTGCGGGACCGCCGGCTCGAGGCCGTGCAGGCCTGGACCGCCTTCGTCGAGCTGGGCGACGAGGCGAGCGACCGGGTGCGCCCCGAGATCCGCGACAGCTGGCAGCTCTCCACCGGCGCGGTCACGCCCGACCTCACCGAGGCGCCGCTGGCCGACGAGTCCGACACCGCCGCCTACTGGCGGCAGTCGCCCCTCCAGACCGCCGTCGAGCGCGTGGAGGCCGACCTGCGGCGCACCGCCGAGGACGGCGACCTGGTCATCGCGATCACCGACGCCGAGACCCGCATCCTGTGGACCTACGGCGGCCGGGTGATGCGCCGCAAGGCCGAGACCGTCAACTTCGTGCCCGGCGGGCGCTGGGACGAGCGCAGCGTCGGCACCAACGCGCTGGCCATCACCAGCCGCACGGGCGACCCGTCGATGGTCTTCAGCGCCGAGCACTACGCCTCGATCGTGCACAACTGGGTCTGCTGGGCCGCCCCCCTGCACGACCCGGTGAGCGGTGAGCAGCTCGGCGTCATCGACCTGTCGACCACGTGGGACCGCACCCACCCGATCGGCCTGGCGACGGCGCGGGTCATGGCGCGCCTCATCGAGACCGCGATGCCGACCGGGCGGCGTACGGGCCTCACCACCGTGGCACCCTCCGAGCCCGGGCTCACGCTCTCCCTCCTCGGCACGGCCGAGGCCTGGCTCGACGGTCGCCGGCTGCTGCTCAACCGGCGCCAGACCGAGATCCTGGCCCTGCTCGCCATGCACCCCCAGGGACTCTCGCTGGAGCACCTCCACACGCTGGTCTACGGCGACTCCGCGGTCACCACCTCGACCCTCAAGGCCGAGGTCTCCCACCTCCGCTCCGCGCTGGGCGGACAGCTGGCGTCGCGCCCCTACCGGCTCACCCTGCCGGTCGTCACCGACATCGACGAGGTGCAGCTGCTGCTGCGTCGCGGCGACGTGCGCGGGGCCGTGGCGGCGTACGGCGGTGACCTGCTGCCGGGCACCAACGCCCCGGCCCTCGTCGAGATGGGGGACTACCTGGCGGTGAGCATGCGCGAGGCGCTCATCGCCCACCCCGACCCCGAGGCGGTGCTGCGCTACAGCGAGCTCGCGCCGTACGACACGCACGTCGTCGAGGTCTGCCTCGACCACCTCGGGCTCCGCGACCATCCGGCCAAGGCCCTGCTCCGCGGTCGACTGGCCGTCTCCGATCGCTGATCCCCGTTGCCCGTCGCGGGCCGGCGGGTAGGCGCTGCTTGATAGGAAGTGCTCATGCGTCTACCCGTTCCCGGACCCCGCGACCTCCTCGCCGTCATCGAGAAGGGCGCGGACCAGGTGGAGCAGCTCCTCGGGGCCGTGCCGCGGGTGCTGGCCCTCCTCGACCAGGCCGAGGTGCTCCTCGTGCGCGCCTCGGCGGCCGTCGACGCCGTGGAGGCGGTGACCCGTGAGGCCGAGGCCGTGGTCGTGCACACCGACGCCGTCGTCGACCGGGCCGATGCGCTCGTCGTCCGCGTCGACGCCGTGGTCGACGGCGCCGACAAGGTGGCCGATCACGCCGACGCCGTGGTCGCCCGCACGGTCGTGCTCCTCGACGCCCTCGAGCCGCCGCTGACCACGTTGCAGCCCACGCTCCAGACGCTGGCCGACACCACGCACCCCGAGGAGGTCGCCGCCCTGGTGCAGCTCATCGACCACCTGCCCGACCTCACCGAGCGCATCGAGCGGGACGTGCTGCCGGTGATGACGACCCTGGGCACCGTCGCTCCCGACCTGCACGACCTGCTCGACGTCTCGCGGGAGCTCAACGAGATGCTCGGCAAGCTCCCCGGACTCGGCCGGATCAAGCGCCGGGTCGAGGAGGAGCAGGCGGCCGACTAGGTCGCAGCGCCACGGCCCGGACCGCGCCCCGACCGGGGTTCACGGCGACGGTTGCCGGCGGGCCAGCGCCGCGGCGAGCTCCGTGCGCGAGCGGAAGCCCCGCTTGCGGTAGACGCTGCTGAGGTGTCGCTCGATCGTCTTGGGGCTCAGGAAGAGCGAGGCCCCGATCTCGCGGTTGGAGAGGCCCTGGGCCGCGAGCAGGGCGACGCGCGTCTCCTGGGAGGTCAGCGGGGCCTCGCCGGGGGTGGGCCGGCGACGGGCCGTGGCCCCGGTGGCGGCCAGCTCCCGCCCGGCGAGGTCGGACCAGTGGTCGAGGTCCATGGCGGTGAAGGCGCGGGCCGCCGCGTCGAGCTGCTCGCGGGCGGCGATCCGCTGCCCGGTCCGCCGCAGCCGCCCGCCGTACGCCAGTCGGGTCCGCGCCTCCTCGAACGGGTCGTCGGCCGTGGTGTGCGCCCCGAGGGCCGCCTCGAACGCGAGCCGTGCCTCGTCCTCGTCGACGGCACTCCAGCCCTCGCACCGGTGCAGCAGGGCGAGGGACAGCGCGGGCGCCGACGCCGGCGTCACGGCGGCGTAGCCCGCGGTGAGCGCCCGGGCGTCGTCAGCCCTCCCGAGACCGGTGTAGGCCTCCACCAGCAGCGGCGCGATCCCGAGCGGCTCGCCCGACGACCCCACCCCGCCGTCGACCTCGAGACGTGCCTCGAGCAGCTCCACCGTCGCGTCGAGGTCGCCGCGGCAGAGGGCGCAGAACGCCGCAGTCAGGGCCTGGTGCGCCGCGGCGGTCGTCGTCCCCGCCCGGTCGGTGAGCGTCCTGGCCCGGGCCAACGAGGCGCGGGCGTCGTCGTGCAGGCCCCGTGCGGCCTGCTGCCAGGCGACCATCTCCTCGGCGACGGAGGCGTCCGCGGCGTACCCCAGGTGCTGCGCCAGCTCGGCGGCCTCGCCCGCGTCCGCGAACGCGCCGGTGTGGTCGCCCAGCCAGGCCCGGCCGGAGGCACGGATCGCCAGCAGCGGCACCAGCACGCCGACCGATCCCCGTCGCCTGAGCTCCTCCAGGCGGGGGGTGCCCGCGGTCACGGCATGCTCCACCTGCCCGGTGAACGCGCTCGACAGGGCCATCAGCAGCAGCGCCAGGGCGTCGTGCCGCAGGGCGGGCAGGTCGGCCAGCCGTCGGCACGTCGGCGAGCCGGGCCACGCCGCCGACCGGGTCCCCGGTGAGGACGAGGGCGACGCCGCCGGTGAAGGCGGCGAACAGCTGCTCCTCGGGGTCCGCGAGGTCGGCGACCACGTCGATGCGCTGGGCGCACTCCACCATCCCGGCGACGTCGTTGAGGCGGAAGCGGGCGACCGCCAGCTCGGTCAGCGCCCGGACGAGGAGCGGGCCGTCGAGCAGGCGGGAGGCGGCGTCCAGGTGCTCGACCGACCGGGGGACCGACCCGGCGTACTGCTCCAGCATCCCGAGCGTGAAGAGCGCCTCGCCGCGGGCGCGGTCGGGTGCGTCGACGGCCAGCACGCGGTCCACCAGGCGCCGGACGCGGGCGACGTCCCCGGCCACGAAGGCGTCCCGTGCCGCGCCGGCCAGCCGCCGGGCCGCCAGGTCGCGGTCGTCGGTGAGCGTCGCGGCGCGCTCCAGCGCCGCGGAGGCCGCGGCATGCCCGAGCCGGTGGCGGTCCGCGTCCGCGAGAACTTCCAGCTCGGCGGCCACCGCGGCGTCCGTGCCGAGGGTGGACTCCGCTCGGTGCCAGGTGCGTGCGCGGTCGCCGGCGGGCAGCGCGTCCGCCAGGGCGCCGTGCGCCGCGCGCTGCTCCGCGGGAGTGGCGAGCTCGAGCACGGTGCTGCGCAGGAGCGGGTGCCGGAACGCGTACCTTCCGCCCTCAGGCACCAGCACCCCGCGCTCGCGGGCCTCGTCCAGGAGCGGTGCGGCGCCGGCCGACCGGTCGAGGACCGCGACGACGGCCTCGGTCGCCGAGGACGACGTGCCGGACAGGGCCAGGAGCAGCACGGCGTGCCGGGCCGCGGGGGACAGCAGGACCACCGAGGCCGTGTGCCACTTCCGCACCCGCTCGCCGGCCGGCAGCGCCTCAGGGATCGGGGCCGTCCCGAGGAGCTGTGCGGCGTCCAGCCGTCGCGAGACCTCGAGCAGGGCGAGGGGGTTGCCGGACGTCTCGGCGACCAGCCGGGCGACGACCGCCGGGGAGGTGGCGCGCGGGAGCATCCCGGCGGCGGCCTGCGTGGGGAGGCCACCCACGGTGAGGAGGGGTACGTCGTGCACGAGCGAGGACGAGATGGCGCCGGCCCGACCGGCCAGCAGGAAGGCCACGGCGTCGGGACCCAGCCTGCGGGCGGCGAAGAGGACGGCCACCGCCGACTCCTCGTCCAGCCACTGCAGGTCGTCCACCACCACCAGGACTGGGCGCCGCTCCGCGGCCGCGGCGAGCAGGGAGAGGGTCGCCGCCCCGACCAGGAAGCGGTCCACTGCGCCGGCCCGGGGTGACCAGCCGAGGGCGGCCCGCAGCGCCCCGGCCTGCGCCTCGGGCACCTCGGCCAGCAGGTCGCGGAGCGGGTGCAGCAGCTCCAGCAGGCCGGCGTGGGCGAGGTGCGACTCGGACTCGACGCCGGTCGCCGTCAGGTGGGTGAAGCCGCTCGCGCGGGACCGGGCGGCGCCGAGCAGCGTCGTCTTCCCCGCCCCCGGCTCGCCCTCGAGGAGCAGCGTGGCGCTGCCGTGGCCCGTCGCCTCCGCCAGCAGGGCGTCGATGCGGGCGAGCTCCGCCTCGCGCCCGACCAGCCCGGGGGGCGGGGTGAGGGATTCCCCGGACGCGACGCGGTCGCTCCCGGTGCGACCTTCGACCGGTGAGCCGTCGTCCTGAGGAGGCCCTGGTGCAGACATCGACCACGATCCTAGAGATGCTCGGCCGCTCGCTCCGGCATCCCGGCTGGGCCTACGTCAACACCTGGCAGCACCCACCCCTGCTGGGGCTGCGGCCACCGCCCCGCCAGGACGTCGTACGACGGGCCGCTCCCGCCACGGGGGAGGACGGTCGCCGTGCCTGACGCTGCGGCGACCGTCCCCACCGGGCCCGCCTTCTCCGGTGTCGTCGACCACCTGGGCCTGTCGGTCACCGACCTCGACCGCAGCGAGGACTTCTACACCTCCGTCCTCGGCCTGCTCCGGCTCGCCGACTTCGGCCACGCCCGGATCCTCGTCCACCGGCCGACGTCGTTCATGCTCGCGCTCGTCCGGCACGAGGGCGCCGACCCCGGGCCGTTCACCGAGCTGCACACGGGGCTGGACCACGTCGGGTTCTCCGTCGGCAGCCGCGACGAGCTGGTCCGGTGGCAGCACCGGCTGGAGGAGCTCGGTGTCGAGCACACCCCGGTCCGGGACATGGAGTTCGGCCACCACCTCAACTTCCGCGATCCCGACCACATCGCGCTGGAGCTCAGCGCGTCCAACGACATCGCCCTGGCGTGGCTCGCCGAGCTCCGGGACCGGGAGATCCCGCGCGAGGAGATCGACGCGCGGCTGGGGGAGTACCTCGCGTCGCTCGCCCCGGCGTGAGCTACGCCGTCTCGATCGCGGGGGCCGTCAGCAGGTCCCGCAGCTGCGCCAGCCCGTCCCGCATCCGGGCAGCGGCGGCGCCCGACGGCGCCTGCACCTGCAGCCCGACCTCGGTGTGGGTCCGTCCGCCGTAGTAGGCGAGCTCGACCGCCTCGCGCTGGACGGCAGGCAGGGACGCGAGGGCGGCCCGGCCCCCCGCGTGTGCGAGCGGCGCCGTGGGCGTCCGGTCCCGGTCCTCGCGCCGGCCGTCTCCCTCGGCGCGCAACCCGTCGACGGCGCGTCGGTGGGTGATCGCGATCGTCCGGGCGAGGGCGCTTCCCTGCGCCGGGTCGAAGCGGGAGGCGGTCCGCCACAGCTCGAGGAGCGCCTCCTCGGCGACCTCCTCCGCCCGGTGCTGGTCGCGGAGGACCTCCAGGGCCAGTCCCAGCACCCGCGGCGCCAGCGCGTCGTACAGCTCGGCGAAGGCGGCCGTGTCCGAGCGGCCGGCAGCCACCAGCAGTCGATCGAGGTCTCGCACCCGAGCGCCGTGCGGGGGAGGGGCGTGGGGAGGTGGAGGGGTGGCGGTGTCCATGGCGTCCTCTTCTGCGTCAGTGCACGACAAGTACCTTGCGCACAAGTGGATTGGGCACAAGGTAGCGCATGGCGTGCGAGGATGGTCGACATGGCAGAGACGGACACCCCGGCGCTGTCGGAGCAGCTCTGCTTCGACCTGTACGCCGCGTCGCGGGCCGTCACGGCCGCCTACCGCCCGGTGCTCGCCGAGCTCGGCATCACCTACCCGCAGTACCTCGTGCTGATCGTGCTCTGGGACGAGGGGTCCTGCACCGTCCGGCACCTCGCCGACGAGCTGCGGCTCGACCACGGCACCCTCACGCCGCTCCTGCGTCGGATGGAGGTCGGCGGCCTCGTCGCCCGGCGTCGGGACAACGCCGACGAGCGCTTCGTCGTCGTCACCCTCACCGAGCGGGGTGACGCGCTGCGCCAGCACGCCACTCGCATCCACTGCGACATGAAGGATGCCCTCGGTCTCGACGAGGTGCAGTTCACCGGGCTCCAGGCCACCCTGCGCCTGCTCACCGCCCGCGTCGGCGACTGAGCCCCGCGCTCCCGCCTCCAACCTTCCTCCAACCACGCGCACCTAGCGTGACGGGCATCACAGCCCGTCACCTACGTGAAGGCAGGAACTCGATGGCCAGGATCGATCTCACCGTCGACGGAGCAAAGGTCTCCGACGACGTCGAGCCCCGCATGCTCCTCGTGCAGTACCTCCGCGAGAAGCTCGGCAAGACCGGCACCGTGATCGGGTGCGACACCAGCAACTGCGGTGCCTGCACGGTGCACCTCGACGGCCGGAGCGTGAAGAGCTGCAACGTGCTCGCCGTCCAGGCCAGCGGCCACGAGGTGACCACGATCGAGGGCCTCGCCGACACCCACGAGGGCGGTGACCTGCACCCCGTGCAGGAGGCGTTCCGCGAGTGCCACGGCCTCCAGTGCGGCTTCTGCACCCCGGGCATGATCATGCAGGCCGTCGACCTGCTCGCCGAGAACCCGTCGCCCACCGAGGCCGAGGTCCGCGAGGGCATGGAGGGCAACCTCTGTCGCTGCACGGGCTACCACAACATCGTCAAGAGCGTCCTGCACGCCTCGTCCAGCGCCGCGGGAGGTGCGAAGTGACCGCCGTCGAGGACCGCCCCGACACCTCCGCCAAGGAGATCGGGCGCGACCGCCGCCGCAAGGAGGACCAGCGCCTCATCACCGGCCGCACCCGCTGGACCGACAACATCGCGCTCCCGGGCATGCTGCACCTGGCCATGGTCCGCAGCCCCTTCGCCCACGCGAAGATCGTCTCCATCGACACCGAGGCCGCCAAGGCCTCCGAGAACGTCGTGACCGTGCTCACCGGTGCCGACCTCGGCGAGGCGCAGGGCGTCTGCATCAACGCCTGGGCGATCACCACCGACCAGGTCGCCCCGACGCACGTGCCGATGCCGACCGACCGGGTCGCCTTCGCCGGCGAGACCGTCGCCGTCGTGGTGGCCCGCACCATGGCCGCCGCCCGCGACGCCGCCGAGCTCGTCGACGTCGAGTACGACGAGCTGCCGGCCGCGCTGGACCTCAAGAGGTCCGCGGCGGACGAGGTGCTCGCGCACCCCGACCTCGGCACCAACAAGTCCGCCTTCTGGAAGTTCGACTCCGAGGAGGCGGGCACCGGCGGCAACGTCGACCAGGCCATCGAGAAGGCCCGAGGTGACGGCATCGTCATCGAGCGGGAGTACCGCCAGCAGCGCCTCATCCCGGCCTTCATGGAGCCCCGCTCGACCGTCGTCGACCCGACCGGCGAGCAGATCACCATGTGGTCGGCGACCCAGATCCCGCACATCCTGCGCTTCGCCCTCGCGGCGACCACCGGGGTGCCCGAGTCCAAGATCCGGGTCATCGCGCCCGACGTGGGCGGCGGCTTCGGCGGCAAGCTCCAGCAGACGCCGGAGGAGATGATCACCTTCGCGGTGGCCCGCCGGCTCGGCAAGCCGGTGAAGTACACCGAGACCAGGTCCGAGTCCCTCATGACCGCCCACCACGGGCGCGACCAGTGGCAGAAGCTCACCCTGTGCGCGGAGAAGGACGGCACCGTCACCGGCCTCAAGGTCGAGCTGCACCGCCGACCTCGGCGCCTACGTCGTCCCTCATCGGCGGCGGCGTGCCCGTGCTCGGCGCGTTCATGTACAACGCGATCTACAAGTTCCCGGCCTACCAGTTCAACTGCCAGACGGTGCTCACCAACAAGACGTGGACCGACGCCTACCGCGGCGCCGGGCGACCCGAGGCGACGTACGCGATCGAGCGGTTGATGGACGAGCTGGCCGCCGAGGTCGGCGTCGACCCGCTGGTGGTCCGCGAGAAGAACTGGATCACCCACGAGGAGTTCCCGTTCACCACCGTCGCCGGGCTCGAGTACGACACCGGCAACTACGAGGCCGCGACCGAGAAGGCCAAGGCCAGCTTCGGGTACGACGAGCTGCGCGCCGAGCAGCAGCGGCGCCGCGAGGCCGGTGACCGCGATCCAGCTCGGCATCGGCGTCTCGACCTTCACCGAGATGTGCGGCCTCGCACCCAGCCGGGTGCTCGGCCAGCCTCAACTACGGCGCCGGCGGCTGGGAGTACGCCAGCGTGCGGATGCTCGCGACCGGCAAGGTGGAGATCACCACCGGCACGTCGGCGCACGGCCAGGGCCACGAGACGGCGTTCAGCCAGATCGTCGCCGACCGGCTCGGGGTCGCCTTCGAGGACGTCGAGATCCTGCACGGCGACACCCAGGTCTCGCACCGCGGCCTCGACACCTACGGCTCGCGCTCACTGGTCGTCGGTGGCGAGGCGCTCGTCCGGGCCGCCGACAAGGTGATCGAGAAGGCCAAGCCCATCGCGGCCCACCTGCTCGAGGCCTCCGTCGACGACATCGAGTTCAGCGCCGGTCGCTTCGGCGTCCGGGGCACCGACCAGGGCCTGGC
The DNA here is from genome assembly GCA_963776975.1 of uncultured Actinomycetota bacterium. GTDB lineage: Bacteria > Actinomycetota > Actinomycetes > Propionibacteriales > Nocardioidaceae > Nocardioides. The sequence goes on from CAVZOU010000012.1 coordinate 18,039, forward strand.
CATGGCCGACATCGCGATGGCCGCCTTCGCGGCGCACAACCTGCCCGACGGCGTCGAGGCGAGCCTCGACAGCGACGCGACGTACGACCCGGTCAACTTCAACTACCCCCACGGCACGCACCTGTGCGCGATGGAGGTGGACACCGAGACCGGCGGCGTGCTGATGCGCAAGTACACCTGCGTCGACGACATCGGGACCGTCATCAACCCGATGATCGTCGAGGGCCAGGTGCACGGCGGGCTCGCCCAGGGCATCGCCCAGGCGTTGTGGGAGGAGGCGGTGTACGACGACTCCGGGACCCTGGTGTCCGGCTCCTTCGTCGACTACCTGCTGCCCACGTCGGCCGACACGATCAGCTTCGACGTCGCAGCACAACTCGACGGCCTCGACCACCAACACGCTCGGCACCAAGGGCGTCGGCGAGGCCGGCACCATCGCCTCGACCCCGGCGGTCGTCAACGCCGTCGTCGACGCGATCCGGCACCTCGGGATCAACGACATCCAGATGCCGTGCACCCCCGAGCGCGTCTGGCGCGCCATCCACGACGTGGGTGGCAGCGGCACCACGGACACGGAGGGGGCGGCCATGCCGCACTTCGACGAGTCCACCGGCATGCAGGGCACGACGGACCGCACGGACGGAGCAGGCGAATGATCCCCACCCAGTTCGAGTACCTCGCGCCCACCAGCGTCGACGAGGCGCTGGCGGCGCTCGCCCAGCACGGGGACGAGGCCAAGGTGATCGCCGGCGGGCAGAGCCTGCTCCCGGTGCTGCGGATGCGGCTCAACGCCCCCGAGGTGGTCATCGACCTCGGCGGCATCGAGGCGCTGCGCGGCGTCCGCGAGGACGGTGACGTCCTCGTCATCGGCGCCATGACCACGCACCACGCCGTGCTGCACGACCCGCTGGTCGCCGAGCACGCGGCCCTGCTGACCAAGGCCGAGCACCAGCTCGCCGACGCCCAGATCCGGCACCGCGGGACGATCGGCGGCGCGCTGGCGCACGCCGACCCGGCCGGCGACCTGGGCGCGCCGTCGCTGGCGCTCGGCGCCGAGTTCGTCATCGCCGGCCCGGGCGGGACCCGCACGGTCGCGGCCGACGACTTCTTCGTCGACCTCTTCGAGACCGCGATCGCCGAGGGTGAGCTGCTGACCGAGATCCGGGTGCCCAAGCACACCGGCTGGGGGGCGCACTACGAGAAGTTCGTGCGCGTCGCCCACCAGTGGCCGATCGTCGCCGTCGCCGCCGCGGTGCGCGTCGAGGGAGGCACCATCGCGGAGGCCCGGGTGGGCCTGACCAACATGGGGTCCACCCCGCTCCGGGCCCGCGCGGTCGAGGAGGCGCTGGTCGGGCAGCCCGCCACCGAGGACGCCGTGGCCACGGCCGCGGCCCGCGCCGCCGAGGGCACCAACCCGCCCTCCGACCTCAACGGTGCCGCCGACTACCGCACCCACCTCGCCAAGGTCCTGACCCGGCGCGCCGTGCTCGCCGCCGCGGGGGCGTGAGCGGATGGAGCTGACACACCGGTTCACCGTCCCGACCGGCGTCGAGGAGACCTGGGCGCACTTCGAGGACATCGCCTCCGTGGCGGAGTGCTTCCCCGGTGCCCAGGTGACCTCGGCGGACGGCGACTCGTTCGCCGGGTCGGTCAAGGTCAAGCTCGGTCCGATCGCCCTCGTCTACAACGGCAGCGGCACCTTCGTGGAGAAGGACGAGGACGCCAAGCGCTTCGTCGTCGACGCCAAGGGCAAGGACAAGCGCGGCAACGGCACCGCGGGCGCCCACGTCACGGTCTCGATGACCGACGCGGACGGCTCCACCGACGTGTCGGTGCAGACCGACCTGGCGATCACCGGCAAGCCGGCGCAGTTCGGGCGCGGTGTCATGCAGGACGTGTCGGACAAGCTGCTCGGCCAGTTCGTCGCCTGCCTCGAGCAGCGGCTGACCGGCGGCGACGAGCCGGACGACGTACCGCAGCCGGTGGCGGCTGCCGCCGCACCCGCGACCGCGGTCGAGGACGGTCCTCCGGCCGCGGAGCCTCCCCCTCCTGCTCCGCGGCCGGTGCCGCCGCGGCCCCCGCAGCCGTCCGCCCAGCCGGAGGCCCTCGACCTGGGGAGCGCCGTCCTGCCCGTGCTCGCCCGGGCCTACTGGAAGCAGGGGGTGGGCGCGCTCGTGGTCCTCGCCCTGCTGTGGAGGCTGCTGCGTCGGTGATGTTGCCCGGTGTGGGAATCTGAGGGCATGAGGACGACGCGGGGGACCGCTGGCCTGGCCGTGACCGTGCTGACGGGTGCCCTGCTCCTCGGCGCCTGCGGCCGCGGGGTCGACGGCCCCGACCCCTCCACCGAGGTCACCCCGGTGACCTCGGGGGAGGGCAGCGTCACCTCGCTCGAGGTCACGCCCGCTGCTGCCGACGCCCGGTGCGCCGTGCCGAGCGTGGAGCTGCTCCAGACCCAGGACACCGCCTTCGAGGGCACCGTGACCGAGGTCGGCGACGGGACCGCGACGCTCGACGTCGACACCTGGTACGCCGGCGAGGACGAGACCGACCGGGTGCGCGTCTCGACCCCCAGCCGCGAGATCGTCGACCTGCTGCTCGCCGTCGACTTCCAGGAGGGCGGCACCTACCTCGTGAGCGCCAGCGACGGACAGGTCAGCCTGTGCGGCCTCAGTGCCGAGAAGGACGACCTCCTCACCGGGCTCTACGACGAGGCGTACGCCGGCTGACCGCCGCCCGCCCTCAGAAGACGTTCAGCGGGCGGAACTGCACCGACATCCGCGGCCCGGCCGCGGCCACCTTGGGGACGGCGTGCTCCCAGGTGCGCTGGCACGAGCCGCCCATGACGACGAGGTCGCCGTGGCCCAGGGTCACCGCGATCGAGTCGCCCCCGCCGCGCGGGCGCAGGGCCAGCCGACGCGGGTCGCCCAGCGAGACGATGGCGACCATCGTGTCCTGGGTGCGGCCCCGGCCGATGGTGTCGCCGTGCCAGGCGACGGAGTCCCGGCCGTCGCGGTAGTAGCAGCAGCCGGCGGTCACGAACGGCTCGCCGAGCTCGGGGAGGTAGTGCGCGCTGAGCGCCTCGCGGGCCTCGGTCAGCACCGGGTGCGGCAGCGCCTCGCCGACGGCGTACGTGTGGACGAGGCGCGGGACGTCGACCACCCGGTCGTACATCTGCCGGCGCTCGGCCCGCCACGGGACGCTCGGCGGCCATCGCGGCGAAGACGTCGTCGGGTGCGACGAGCAAGTTGCGCTGCACGTCGATCCACGCGCCGCGGGTGAGGACCCGACGATCGGGGGCGAGCGGGGAGACGGCCGGCACCGTCGGCCGTGTCGAAGAGCGTCGACTGGAAGTCCACACGACGACGATACACCCGTGGTCGAACAGGTGTTCGGAGGTCGGAGGCGGTGCCCGGGTGCGTGTCGGGGGCGGCTCAGGGGGATACCCGGTGGCGACGAGTTGGAGGCGTGCGGGATCGTTTCTCCCATGACGACCACCGGGGACCGACCCGTCGCGGCGCGGGTGCGCAACCTGACCAAGACCTACGGCACCGGCGACGCGATGGTGCGGGCGCTGGACGACGTGAGCCTGGACCTCGTCGCGGGCGAGTTCACCGCGATCATGGGCCCGAGCGGCTCCGGCAAGTCGACGCTGATGCACTGCTGCGCGGCCCTCGACAACGCCGACCTCCGGCGAGGTGTGGGTCGGCGACCGGGAGCTGAGCGGGCTCAAGGACAAGGAGCTGACCCGGCTGCGGCGCGACGAGATCGGCTTCGTCTTCCAGTCCTTCAACCTGGTGCCCACCCTGACCGCGCGAGGAGAACATCCTGCTCCCGCAGTCCATCGCCCGGCGCAGGCCCGACCGGGAGTGGTACGACTCGGTCATCGACACCGTCGGCATCCGCGACCGCCTCGGCCACCGGCCCAACCAGCTCTCCGGCGGCCAGCAGCAGCGGGTCGCGGTGGCGCGGGCGCTCGTCGGGCCGCCCGCGATCGTCTTCGCGGACGAGCCCACCGGCAACCTCGACTCGCAGTCGGGCGCCGAGGTGCTCGACCTGCTCCGGCGCAGCGCCGCCGACCACGGCCAGACCATCGTGATGGTCACCCACGACCCGGTGGCGGCGTCGTACACCGACCGCGTGCGTGTTCCTCGCCGACGGCCGGGTCGTCGACGAGCTGCGCGACCCCGACCGCGACAGCGTCCTCGAGGTCATGGCCCGGATGAGCGCCGCCGGTGGCGGACTGATGTTCCGCGCCGCCCTCAAGAGCCTGCTCGGGCCGCAAGGTGCGGCTGCTGATGAGCACCTTCGCGATCGTCCTCGGCGTCGCGTTCGTCGTCGGCACCCTCGTCTTCAGCGACACCCTCAGCCGCAGCTTCACCGCGCTGATGGCCTCCACGGTCGGCGACGTCGTCGTCCGCCCGGTCGGCGCCGCGCGGCGAGTCGGAGCCCTCCGACCCGCACCGTCGATGCCGGCGCTCGTCGACGAGCTCGAGGGCGTCGAGGGCGCCGCCCGCGTCGACGGCAACGTGACCGCGTTCGGCGTCTACGTCGTCGGACGAGGACGGCAAGGTGGTCGGCGGCCAGGGCCCGCCCGGCGATCGGCGCGCAACTGGACCGACGCGCCCGCCGGCCACGACCTCGAGGGGCATGGCGATCATCGGCGGCCGCGAGCCGGAGAAGGCCGGACGAGGTGCTGCTCGACTCCAGGCACGGCCGGCGAGGCGCGGCTACGACCATCGGCGAGGAGGTCCACCTCGTCACCGCCGCGCGAGCCGGCGGTGCTCGCGCCCGACGCTGGTCGGCATCGTCGGCTTCCCCGAGGGGGGCTCGCTCAACGGCGCGACCTTCGCCGCCTTCGACACCCGCGACGGCCCAGGAGCTGTTCCTCGACGGGCGAGGACGCCTTCACCGACATCTGGGTGACGGCCGAGCCGACGGCGACCAGCCAGGAGGAGCTCGCGGCCAGCGTCGACCGAGCGGCTGCCCGACGGCGTGGAGGCGGTGACCGGCGACGAGGCGGCCGACGAGGCCGCCAGCGCGATCTCAGGAGGCGGTCGGCTTCCTCACCACCTTCCTGCTGATCTTCGCCGGGCATCTCGCTGGTCGTCGGCGGCTTCCTCATCGTCAACACCTTCTCGATCCTGGTCGCCCAGCGCAGCCGCGAGCTCGCGCTGCTCCGCGCGCTGGGCGCGGCCAGCAAGCGGCAGGTGACCCGGTCGGTGCATGGTCGAGGCGTTCGTCCTCGGCGCTGTCGGCTCCACCATCGGCCTCGGGCTCGGCGTCCTGCTGGCGATGGGCATCCGCGACCCTCTTCGGCCAGTTCGGCCTCGACCTGTCGGGGCAGCCGCTGATCGTCGCGCCGCGCACCGTCCTCGCGGCGTACGCCGTGGGCATCGTCGTGACCATGGTGGCCGCGTGGCTGCCCGCCCGCCGGACCGGCCGGATCGCGCCCGTCCAGGCGATGCGCGACGACGTGGCCATGCCCGAGTCGTCGCTGCGCCGCCGGCTGGTCGTCGGCGTGGCGCTGATCGTCGCCGGCGGGGCCGCGCTCGCCGCCGGCCTCATGGACGACGTGCCGCGCCCCGGCTGGTTCGTCGGCGGCGGCGTGCTCGCCGTCCTGCTGGGCGTCGCGGCGGCCAGCCCGGTGATCAGCCGGCCGTTCCTGGCGGCGGCCGCGTGGGTCTACGCGCGGCTCTTCGGGACCGTGGGCCGGCTCGCCGGACAGAACCGCTGCGCAACCCGCGCCGCACGACGGCCACGTCCTCGGCGCTCATGATCGGGCTCTCGCTGGCCTGCACGATGGCGATCGTCGGCGGCGTCGGCCAAGGCCAGCGTCGACAAGACCATCGAGGAGAACTTCGTCGGCGACTACGTCGTCAGCAACGCTCTTCGGCGAGCCGTTCTCGCCGCGCATCGCGCGACGAGATGGCCGAGGTCGACGGCGTCGACGCACGTGTGCGCGCAGCGCTTCGCGATCACCGGCTCCGGCGACGGACACGCAGGGCGTCGGCGGCGCTGGACCCCGCGGCCTTCGAGCACGGCATCGACCTCGACCATGGTGCGACGGCTCCGCGGGCGCGCTGCGCGACGGCACGGTCATCGCTCGAGGAGGAGTACGCCGACGAGGAGGGGCTCGCGGTCGGTGACACGTCGACGTCGATGCTCGCCGACGGGCCGAGCGAGCTCGAGGGTGGTCGGCATCTTCGCGGAGAACCCGATCCTGGTCTTCCCGGCCGTGACCACGCCGCAGACGCTCGATCGACGCGGGCTACCGCGACGCCGGACAACTTCCTCATCATCGACACCGACGGCTCGGCGGCGGCTGCAGGACCGACTCGAGGCGCTGGTCGCCGACCTGCCGATCGTCACGGTCAAGGACCAGCAGGAGTTCGCCGAGGAGCAGCGCGGCGCCGATCGACCAGCTCGTCCTGATGATCTTCGCCCTGCTCGGGCTGGCCCTGCTGATCGCGGTGCTCGGCATCGTCAACACCCTGGCCCTCTCCATCATCGAGCGCACCCGCGAGGTCGGCCTGCTGCGGGCGATCGGGGTGAGCCGGCGCCAGCTGCGCCGGATGGTGACGCTGGAGTCGGTGGTGATCGCCGTGCTGGGCGCCGTCCTGGGCGTGGTGCATGGGCATCGGCTTCGGCGTCGCGCTCGATGCACGCGCTGCGCGACGAGGGGCTCGAGGTGATCGGCGTGCCGGTCGGCCAGCTCGCGATGTTCCTGGTGCTGTCCGCTGGTGATCGGGGTGCTGGCGGCGCTGCTGCCGGCCCGCCGGGCGGCCCGGCTCGACGTGCTCAAGGCCATCGCACCGAGTGACCGTGTGACCGTGATCGTCTTTCGGCATCCACCCATGCGGGTGTCAACGAGCCTCCGGTCACGCTCCGACCGCCGTGGACCTAGTGAGGCGTGGCACGACACCGTCGGTCTAGTCTGTGGATGAGCGCGGTGCTCGAGCGCAGGGCGCTCAAGCACGTGCAGGTGCGGGAGTACGTCCGGGACCTCCTCGCCGCTGCAGAGCCCGGCACGCCGCGCCCTCCGAGCGTGAGCTGGTCGCCCAGTTCGGCGTCGCCCGGATGACGGTGCGCCAGGCGCTGGACGCACTGGTCGGCGAGGGGCTGCTCGAGCGGGTCCCCGGCCGGGGCACGTTCGTCGCCCGGCCGCGCGCGACCGGTCGGCCGGCATGACCTGCTTCACCGAGGAGATGGCGCCGCCGCGGCATGCTCGCCGGAGTCGCAGACCCTCCTCGCCCGCCGCGAGCAGGCCGGCCCCGGCGTGGCCCGCGCGCTCGACATCACCGAGGGTGACGCGGTCATCCACTGGAAGCGGCTGCGCCGCGCCGACCGGCAGTCCGTCTGCATCGAGGACGCCTACCTCAACGAGGTGCTGCTGCCCGGCTTCCTGCAGAGCGGGATGCCGACCAGCCTGTACGACGCCCTCGAGGCCGCGGCCTGCGTCCCACCTGGGCCGAGGACTCCATCTGCGCCGACGGCGCCACGCCGAGGAGGCCGGGCTGCTCGAGGTCGACGCTCGGCGCCCCGGTGCTGCGTCACTCCCGCCGCGGGCTGCTCGGCGACAAGCCGGTCGAGGTCTCGCGCACCGTCTACCGCCCCGACCGCTACACCGTCTACGTGCAGCTCGGCGGGGACTCCTAGGCCTCGAGCCTGCTGATCTCGGCCGTCGCGTTGGCGCGTGCGTCCCCTCCCACAGCGCGCGCCCCCGCGTCGGTGGCGAACAGCCGCGGGCCGTCGAGCAGGTCGCGGAGCACCGCCGCCCTGCCCGCGGCGAAGTCCTCGTCGCCCACGCTGGCGTACTCCCGCCGGACCCCGTGCGTGTACTCCCGTAGCGCTCCTCCGGCGCCGCCAGGATCGCCAGGTCGGCGTCGCTGAGCACGCACGCGTTGCGGTCGTCGGGGAACGGCCGGTGGTGCTCGGTCATCCGCACCAGGCGGGCGACCTCCGCGGCCGGAGGTTCCGGGAGGGCGCGCTCGGCCCACTGCGCCGAGCGCTCCTCGGCGTCCGGGAGGGCGTCGTACACCGCGTCGTGGAACCACGCCGCCAGCACCACCGGCACCCGGTCGAACCGCTCACCCGCCCGGTCCAGCTCGTCGATGCGGTCCAGCACCTCGGCGAGGTGCCTCAGGTCGTGGTAGCCGTCCCGGTCCCACGCCGCGAGCAGGGCGTCGCGTACGTCGTGCAGCGCCGGGATCGGCCACCGGTCGGCGAGGTCGGACACATCTCCGACCCTAGCCGCGACCCGTGCCGCCGGGTCTCTCTCGGTGGTCGAGGTGCGAGCCGGGGATCAGTGTTCTCGGTGGTTGAGGTGCGAGCGCAGCGAGCCTCGAAACCACGCCGCCGGCGGGCCCGCTCTCGGTGGTGAGGTGCGAGCGCAGCGAGCCTCGAAACCACGCAGCGGTCGGGCGTGCTCGGTGGTCGAGGCGCGAGTCGAGTCCGGGCCCGTCTCTGTCGGTGGTTGAGGTGCGAGCGCAGCGAGCCTCGAAACCACGCCACTCGCCGACCGAGCCGAGCCGGGCCGAGTGTCTCGGTGGTTGAGGTGCGAGCGGAGCGAGCCTCGAAACCACGCCGCCGCACTCCGCAAAGTCGTCCGGAAGTCGTGTCCACGATGCGGTCAGAACGGTCTTTTCGACCTCTGATTGTCGGTGGTCCCTGATTGGCTTGAGCCATGACATCGACCACCGCACACCGCTCTGCCGGACTCCCCGGCCGAGGTGCTGGCTGCGTTGCGGGCCGAGCAGGACGCCCGCCGGGCGTCCGAGGTCCGGTCGATGGAGCTGGCGGCGCACTGGGTCGCGACTGCACCCGGTCGCGGACCCGGAGGACCCGGCGGCGTGCTTCCAGTCGCCGAAGACCCTCGCCGGTGAGGGGTCGCCGGCGATCGATGAGTTCTGCATCCCCGAGGTCGCGACCATGCTGGGATGACCTGCGACTCGGTGCGGGGCGTTCCTCACCGACGTCATCGAGCTCGCGCTACCGCCTGCCGCAGTCTGTGGGCCGCGGTCCTGGTGGGCTGCGTGACGCCGTGGCGGGCGCGGGTCATCGCGCAGACCACCGTCGCCCTCACCCTGGAGGCCGCGACGTACGTGGACGAGCAGACCGCCTGGTGCGCCAACCGGGTCACCCCGTCGCAGCTGGTGCGGCTGGTCGACCACGCCCGGGCGCGGTTCATGCCCGACCAGCTGGCAGCCGAGGATCGAGGACTGCGGCGGACAAGCGGCACGTCACCTTCGACACCGACCAGGTGTCCTTCGACGGCACCATGCACCTCGAGGCCGACCTGGAGGTCCCCGACGCCCTCGGCCTGGCCGAGGCGGTCGTCCGCGGGTGCCGCCCACCTCGCGGAGCTCGGGTCCACCGACACCGTCGACGGGCGCCGCGCCACCGCGCTCGGTGACCTGGCCCGCCACCAGCTCGCCATCGGCTTCGACGACGGCCGATGATTCGGGGGTTGAGGTGCGAGCGCAGCGACGCCGCGAAGCCGGCGACGCCAGATCGTGCTGCACGCCCACCTGTCCGCCGACGCGATCACCCGCTTCGACAACCCGGACGCGCCGGACGAGGCTTGTCCGGGTGCGTCGAGCAGGCCGGCAACCGGGTCCTGTCCGTCGACCAGATCCGCGCCTGGTGCGGCCGCCCCGACGTGCAGGTGGTCGTGAAGCCGGTCATCGACCTCCGCGAGCGGCTCGAGACCGCCGGCTACACCCCGACCGACCGGATCCGGGAGCACGTGATCGTCCGCGACCGGACCTGCGTGTTCCCGTGGTGCGGCCGCAACGCGCGGCGCTGCGACCTCGACCACGTCGATCCCCTACGACCACGACCACCCGAGCCGGGCGGCCCGACGGCGACCGACAACCTCGCCCCGTTGTGCCGGCGACACCACCGGCTCAAGACCCGGGGCCGGTGGCGCTACGAGATGACCGAGCCCGGGGTGTTCGTCTGGACCAGCCCGCTCGGCAACACCTACCTCCGCGACCACACCGGCAGCCAACCCGATCGGCCGCGCCTGGCCCGAGCCCGGGCCGACACGCGCACGACCGCCAGGCCCACCCGCCGGACCTCTGACCACCACGCCCCGGACCCCGCCACTGAAGCCACCGGCGGGGTCACAGGCACGTCCGAGCGCGACCGATGACCCGGACGGCCGGCACTGACTGTGCGTAGAAGCACCGGATCAGGCGCGGCGACGGTGCTTCCGCGCACACTCGACCGGGAGCTGCGGGGAGCTGGGGGAGGCGGGAGCTGCGGGAGGCGGCGGGAGGCGCGGGAGGCGCGGGGCGCGGGGCGCGGGGCGCGGGAGGCGCGGGGCGCGGGAGGCGCGGGGCGCGGGGGGGAGCTGCGGGAGCCACGTCCTCCGGCGGCCGACCCGCCTCATGGGCTGACCTGTTCGAGCGTGGGGACACACGGACCCCGCAATGACTCGACCTGCTGCTTGGCGCGCCTACAGTCCTGCCTGTGCTGGTGCCCTACGACCCGCGATGGCCAGACCTCTTCCGGTCAGCGGCTGCGGACATCCGGGACCTCGGCAGCTCGCGCTGGGTGATCGAGCACATCGGGTCGACGGCAGTCCCGGGCATGACCGCGAAACCGATCATCGACCTCGCGGTGGGCGTGGATGACGAGCGCGACTTCCTCAGGCACCGACCCGGACTCGAGCGGGGCGGGTGGCGCACGGGCAGCAGCGTGCGCAGCCACCCCGTGACGGTCAGGGAGGTCGATGGTGTGCGGACCCACATCGCCCACTTCTTCGGGAGGAGGCAGTGGCACGAGGTCAACCAGCGGCTCTTCCGCGACTGGTTGTCGAGCCACCCTCTCGACGCCCGCCGCTATGAGGCGGTGAAGGGTCGGGCGGCCGCCGCGTCCACCTCGGGGCGCGTCTCCTACAACGAGGGAAAAACGGCCTTCGTGCAGGAGATCGTCGACCGAGCGAGGAGCGAGCGCGGCCTCTCGCCGGTGTCCGTGTCCGACAAGTAGGCGCTCTCGCGTGGGCCTGCTCGAGGACACAGCCGTCGACGGTCGGCAGCCCTGTGTGCCCTCGGCACGTCAGGGATCAGGACTCGTCGACCGGCCGGATCTCCACGACCGGGTGGGCGCGGGTGAGCACCGTCGCGGCCTCGACCAGGGCGTCGTAGTCGTCGCAGGTGACGACGTAGAAGCCGGACAGCTGCTCGACGGTCTCGGCGAAGGGCCCGTCGGTGACGAGGACGTCCGACCCGGCACCGCGCCTGAGCGTCCGTGCCCGGCTGCTGTCGTCGAGACCGGCTCCGCCCGTCACCGCCCCGCCTCGCGCCCTGAGTCGCTCGGCGAACTCGCGGTCGGTGTCGAAGGTGGCCTGGTGGTCGGCCTCGCCACCGGCCAGCCACGCCGCCTCGTCATCGGCGGGGAACAGGACGACGTACTCGCTCATGGGCTTCCTCTCAGTGGGTGTCCTCACCCCAGTGACGGGGGAGAGGGCGGGGGATCGACAGCCGGTCGCAGACCGGTCGGTCCGAGCCGCTTCGACGTGACGAGCGTCGTCCCGCGGTCCGGGTCCACCACGGTGCGACCCGTCTCGGTGAAGCCCAGCTTGGCCAGCACGCGGCGAGAGGCGGTGTTCCAGTCCCACACCGTCGCCCACAGCCGTGCGTGCCCCGACGACCTCGCCCAGTCCAGGACCGCCAGCGAGGCCTCGGTCGCGTACCCCTGCCCCCAGGTCCGGCGCAGCAGCTCGAAGGCCAGCTCCGGTTCGTCGTCCGCACCTCGTCCGGTGTCGACCAGCCCGCAGTAGCCGATGACGTCACCGGCGGACCGTCGCTCGATCGCCAGCAGCCCGGTCGTGGCCGCCGGCGCGCCGGCGCGGATGGCCTCCTCGAGCTCGGCCACGGTGGGGTGTCCGTCCGCATCGATCCGGCGGTGCGGCGGCACCCGCGGGTCGCGCTCGGACCACAGCTCCCGCTGGACGACGGCCTCGGCCACGCGCCACGGCCTCAGCAGCAACCGGTCCGTCCCGAGCACGACCTCGCGGCCCGGTGCTCCCGGTGCTGCCCCCTCGGTGCCCACCTCAGCTCGCCGGGTCCGCCTCGAGGTCATCGCTGTCGATGATCCGGTAGGCGTAGCCCTGCTCGGCGAGGAACCGCTGCCGGTTCTGCGCGAAGTCGGCGTCCACCGTGTCGCGCGAGACGATCGTGTAGAAGTGCGCGGTCTTGCCCTCCGCCTTGGGTCGCAGCAGCCGTCCGAGGCGCTGGGCCTCCTCCTGGCGGGAGCCGAACGAGCCGCTCACCTGGATCGCCACCTCCGCCGAGGGCAGGTCGATGGAGAAGTTCGCCACCTTGCTGACCACCAGCAGCGAGATCTCGCCGGAGCGGAACGCCTCGAAGAGCCGCTGCCGCTCCTTGACCGGCGTCTCGCCCTTGATGACCGGGGCGTCGAGCATCTCGGCGAGCTCGTCGAGCTGGTCGATGTACTGCCCGATCACCAGCGTCGGCTGCGTCGAGTGCTGGTCCACGAGCTGGCGGACGACGTCGATCTTCTTGTGGGTGCACGACGCGAGCCGGTAGCGCTCCTCGGGTTCGGCGGTGGCGTAGGCCAGCCGCTGACCCTCCGGCAGGGTGACCCGCACCTCGACGCAGTCGGCCGGCGCGATCCAGCCCTGCGCCTCGATGTCCTTCCACGGGGCGTCGTACCGCTTCGGCCCGATCAGCGAGAAGACCTCGCCCTCCCGGCCGTCCTCGCGCACCAGCGTCGCGGTCAGCCCGATCCGCCGCCGCGCCTGGAGGTTGGCGGTCATCCGGAAGATCGGCGCGGGCAGCAGGTGCACCTCGTCGTAGACGATGAGGCCCCAGTCGCGGGCGTCGAGCAGCTCGAGGTGCGTGTAGACGCCCTTCCGGCGCGTGGTGAGGACCTGGTACGTCGCGATGGTCACCGGCCGCACCTCCTTCACCGACCCGCTGTACTCGCCGATCTCGTCGGCGGTCAGCGACGTGCGCTTGATGAGCTCGTCCTTCCACTGCCGCGCGCTGACGGTGTTGGTGACCAGGATCAGCGTCGTCGCCTGGGCCTGCGCCATCGCGGCCGCGCCGACGATGGTCTTGCCGGCTCCGCAGGGCAGGACCACGACGCCGGAGCCGCCGTGCCAGAACGACTCGGCCGCCTCGCGCTGGTAGGTGCGCAGCTCCCACCCGTCCTCGTCGAGGGCGATGGCGTGGGCCTCGCCGTCGACGTACCCGGCGAAGTCCTCCGCCGGCCAGCCGAGCTTGAGCAGCGCCTGCTTGAGGTTGCCGCGCTCGCTGGGGTGCACCGCCACCGAGTCGTCGTCGATCCGCTCGCCGATCATGCCGGCGATCTTCTTGGCGCGCAGCACCTCCTCGAGCACCGGCCGGTCGTTGCTGCTCAGCACCAGGCCGTGCATCGGGTGCTTCTCCAGCCGCAGCCGGCCGTAGCGCGCCATCGTCTCGGCGACGTCCACGAGCAGCGCGTGCGGGACGGCGTACCGGCTGTAGCTGAGCAGCGCGTCGACCACCTGCTCGGCGTCGTGGCCGGCGGCGCGCGCGTTCCACAGGCCCAGCGGCGTGAGCCGGTAGGTGTGCACGTGCTCGGGGGAGCGCTCGAGCTCCGCGAAGGGGGCGATCGCCTTGCGGCAGTCGGCGGCCCGTTCGTGGTCGATCTCCAGCAGCAGGGTCTTGTCGCTCTGCACGATCAGGGGGCCGTCATTCACCGCCCCAGCCTACGGAGGCCCGCAACGCGGCCATCCGGTGTACGTCGCGAGTCAGCTCGCGGCGGCCTTCTGGCGGGCGCGGTACGCCGCGACGTTGGCGCGCGAGGAGCACCGGTCGGAGCAGTAGCGCCGGGACTGGTTGGGCGAGGTGTCGACGAAGACGTTGGTGCACGAGCTGGCGTGGCACACGCCGAGCCGGGTCGCCCCGAGGTCGCAGACCAGGGTGGCCAGGCCCATGAGGGACTCACCGATGAGCAGCTCGGCCACCGACGCCGACCGGTTGGCCACGTGCATGTGCAGGTGCGACGGGTCGTGGTCGCTGATCATCGGGGTCACCGGGTGCAGCGCCAGCAGGTCGTTGAGGTGCGACACCACGACCGGCACCTCACCGACCTCGGAGGCCTCGAAGACCGGCCGCAGCTCGACCTGGAAGTCCTGCAGGGACGCCACGTCGCCGGGCGTGACCGACGGGTGCAGCCAGCTGCGGTCGGCGAGGTGGGCCACCAGCGCGTCCGGGTCGGACAGGTCCGCGTTGAGCAGCGCCGCCGACGCCTCGGCGTACCTGATGAAGTCCACGGCCCCAGCCTACGGACGGGCCGGGAGCGGGGCGACGGACGTGATGCGGTGCACGGCGAACGCCCGGACGTCGTCGGCCCGGTGGTCGTGGGCCGTGAGGCTGCCGCCCTCGAGGCGGACCGGGTCCACGACGCGGTCGGAGCGGGCGCCGTGGTTGTCGACGTAGCCGATGACGACGGTGCTGCCGGCCTCGATGGCCTCCCGGAGTGCGGCCAGCGCACTCGTCGGGGTGGTGGTCACCGTCGGCGTCTCGGGACGCGAGGCGACGGCCCGGTCGCCGCTGCGGATCGCGGTCACCACGGCGGCGACCCCGGCGTGCGTCCGGGCGAGCGCCGCGGCGCGGCTGCGTCCGGAGCGCGGGCGACGGGCCCGCATCAGGTCGCGGCGGGCGACCCGCACGGTGCCGTCCGGTGCCTCCACGACGGGGGCGGCGCCCAGCTCGCGCAGCCTCGGGAGCAGCACGTCGACGGACACGGTGCTGATCAGCACCGTCGGCGCGATGCGGCGCAGGTTGAGGGAACCCGCCTTGGGGTGGTGGAGCAGCTCGGTGAGCGCGCTCTCGTCGTCGGCGCGCAGGAACGACTCGGCCTGCCCGACCCGCACCGTGCCGAAGGTCCGCGACACGTCGTCGACGAGGTAGGACAGCGGCTGGGGGACCGGTGTCCGCGACACCGAGCCCACGAACTCGTGGACCTCCAGCGCCGTCCAGCCGGCGTCGAACGCCCGGCGCACCGAGCCGGGCGTGAAGCGGTAGACGGTGGCGCCGCCCCGGGACTCCACGTCGGCGACGAGGTGCAGGGTCCGGGCCAGCTCGGCCTCGAGCGGACCCGGCGCCACCGCGGTGAGGTCGGCCTGGAGCAGCACGTGGTCCACCGGGTGGGGGAGGTGCGGCGTGATCGCGGCGACGGCGGCGTCGTGGTCGCCGGCGAGCACCGCTCGGCCGGCGTCCGCCAGCGCCCCGGCGCCGGTGAGGCCGAGGACGGCGGCCTCGGACACCGCGGCGGCCACGAGGTCGCGGTGGACGGAGGGGCGTCGGGGGCGGCGCCACGCGACGCGCTCCACCAGGGACGGGATGCCGGTGCCGGTGGCCAGGGCCGCACCGGCCGGCAGGGCGGCGAGCTCCTCGAGGGCGAGGCGCCGTGCCTCGGGTGCCATCTGGCTGGACAGGTCCGGGGCCAGGGCGTTCCACGCACGACCGGCGGGGTCGCGGGTGCCGATGAGGGAGGCCACCCGGGTGGTGTCGAGCCAGGCGAGCGCGAGGGCGGCCCAGCGCTCGGCCACGGAGCCGGCCGACCACGCGTCGAAGGCGTCGGTCGGCAGCCACACGGCCTCGCCGTCCTCGTCGACCCCCTCGGTGAGCAGGCCGGCGACCGACGCGATCTCGACGAGCAGCCCGGCCCCCGCCTCGTCGACCTGGAGGTCGCGGGCGGTCGCCTTGAGGTCGCGGACCGACAACCCGCCGCCGCGCAGCACGCCGGGCGGCTCCAGCCCCCAGTGGTCGAGCACCAGCTCCACGCGGCGGACGACCTCGAAGGCCTCACCCGCCGCGCTGCGCGCGACGAGCGCCACGTCGCGGTCGGTGGTCGCGACCTCGGGCACCTCGTCGCGCGGCGTGCGCGTCGTACGCCCGCCGCGCAGCGCCAGGCCGACCTCGCCGGGCAGGACCAGGGTGCCGCCGTCGCGGGGCAGGAGCAGGCGGTGGGCGATCAGCTCCTCGACCGGGGTCGCGGCGTCCGCCGGCGAGACCGTACGACGCGCGCTGCCGGTGGTGCCCTCGCCGCCGTGCTCGTCGACGTGCGAGAGCAGGGCCCGCGCGGCGGGGGAGAGCGCCTCGAGGCGGGCGGCGACGTCCTCGGGGTCGGGCGGCTCCGGCGACATCGGGCGCAGGCCGCTCACCCCCGCGGACTCGTCCCCGCGCAGGGCGTCGGACACCCCGCTCAGCGGGCGCAGCCCGCTCGGCGACTCCCAGGCGAGCGCGAGGTCCACCACCCGGGCCACCGCCGCGGCCGCCGCCGCGGGCTCGGCGTGCACCATCGAGATCAGTTGCTCCGATGTGGTTTGACCTGCAACCACGAGGGCATCAAGCACCGAGAGCTCGAGGCGCGTGAGGCTGTCGAGCGCGCGGATGACCGAGCTGCGAGTCGCTGCCCGTGAGGCCAGCTGGGCGGAATCGTGAGGTGCAGGAGTGGCGAGATCGGGACGGTCCGCGAGCAGGCGGGCGAGCCGCTCGTCCGGCCAGCCACGCAGCTGGTCCGCGAGCGTGCGTGGGAGCGCCGCCTGCTGTGTCCTCGACATCCCTTCTACGCTACTCGCCGAGCCCACCCCGGGGCTCATCGTCGGAGAGCGTGAGGACAGGGCATGAAGCCGGTCGACCTGCACCACGGAGCCGCCACCGACGTGGGACACGTCCGCACGGTCAACGAGGACTCCTTCCTCGTCGCGCCGCCGGTGTTCGTCGTGGCCGACGGCATGGGCGGGCACGCCGGTGGCGACGTCGCCAGCCGGATCGTGGTCGAGGAGTTCGCCCGGCTCGTCGAGCAGGGCTACGACCCGGGACGCGGTGCGGAGCAGGTGGCCGACACCCTCGCCCGGTCGCAGGCCCGGATCGTCGAGTACGGCGACGGGCAGCGCGCCGAGCACCCGCGCTGGCACGCCGGCACCACCGCCGTGGTGGCCGTGCTCGTCGACGACGGCGGCACCACCAAGTGGCTGCTCGCCAACCTCGGCGACTCCCGCATCTACCGCTTCACCGACGGCCGCCTCGACCAGGTGAGCATCGACCACTCGGTCGTCCAGGAGCTCATCGACGCCGGGACGATCACCACCGAGGAGGCGTCGGTCCACCCCGAGCGACACGTGATCACCCGGGCGCTGGGCAGCCCGGAGGGTGTGCGCCCCGACTTCTTCCTGCTGCCGCTCCCCGCGGTCGAGCGGCTCCTGCTCTGCAGCGACGGGATCTCGGGGATGATCACCGACGCCGACATCGCCGCCGATCCTCGACTCCGTCCCCGATCCCCGGGACGCCGCCGACGCCCTCGTGCGCGCCGCCCTCGAGGCCGGGGGTCGCGACAACGCCACCGCCGTCGTCATCGATGTGGTGGGATTGGTGCACGACGATTCATACGACTCCGAGCGCCAGCTCGCGAGTCTCGAAGACAAGTTGGGGGCCCGTCCGTGAGTGAGTCCACAGGTCATCGTCGACGGCTGTCCGAGGGGCACTGGTACGCCGTCCTCGGCGACCGCGTCTCGCTGCTCCTCCCCGCCGACGAGCGCCCGCGCATCGCCGGGCTCTGGGAGCTGGTCGACGGCGGCGCCGACTTCGACGAGGTGCTCGACGGCCTGCTCGCCGGGGGCATCCGCACGCTCACGGGCTTCGTCCTCGTCGGGCACGGCGACAGCACCCGGGTGCTGGTCCGTGGCGGGGCCTCCGTCACCGTCGCCACCGCCGACGGCGACGTCACGGTGTCGGGCGCCGGGGAGGCCATGTGGGCCGACCGCACCGTCGACGGCGTCACGGGGGGCACCGTCCTCCTGGAGGGCGCGGCACCGGCCGACCTCGACCTCGCCCTCACCTCGGGCATCGCCCGGGTCGGCTCCCTGTCCTTCGGCGACTCCGCGTCGGTGGACGGTGCGGCCGCCACCTCACCCGCCCCGGAGGCGCTCGCCCCGCCCGCCGAGCCGAGCGCGACGAGGTGGCCGACACCGGCCCCGACACCCAGGACGACCCCGGGGCCCGTCCCGAGCCCCTGCCGGCCGAGCCCGCCGGGGACGCCGGCGCCGACCCGGAGGCCGAGCCCGAGCCCGTCGCGGACGTCGTACCCATCGAGTCGGCCGCCTCGAGCGGGACCGACGCGGGGGAGCCGCTGACCTTCGGGGCCCCCGCCGACGACGCCACGACCACGGGCGAGCAGCCCCCCGTCGTCGACGACGTCGACGCGGACGACCACGACGGCCAGACCACGGTGGGCCCCGCCGCCGACGCGTTCGTGCGCCCCGGCGTCCCGGGCCAGGAGCTCGCACCGGCCGTCGTGTCCCGCCCGGTCGCCAAGCTGGTCCTCTCGACCGGGGAGGTCGTCGAGGTCGACCGCACGATCGTGGTCGGCCGGGCCCCCGAGGCCCGTCGCCTGGCCTCCAGCGACCAGCCCCACCTGGTCACCGTCGCCAGCCCGAACCACGAGATCTCCTCCACCCACCTCGAGATCCGCCCCGGTGCCGGCGCCGACCACGGGAGTGCGGTGGTCACCGACCTCGGCTCCACCAACGGCACCGTCCTGGTGCAGCCCGGCCTCCCGCCCGAGGACCTCCAGGCGGGCATCGCGGTGTCGCTGATCCCCGGTGCCATCCTCGACCTCGGCGACGGCGTCACCATCCAGACCACGAACCCCTGACGCAGGACCGACCCACGTGACGCAGCAGCAGGCCGACGCACCGGCCACGACCTACCCCGTCGCCGAGCTCGAGCGCCGGTTCTACGCCTTCGCCATCGACCGGTCTGGTCACCTGGGGCCTCTACGTCCTGGTGGGCATCGGCGCCTGGCTGGCGCTCGGCGACGAGCCGTGGGTCATCGCCGGCATCGTCGGCGGGGCCGTGGTCGTCGGCTGGCTGGTGCTCGCCGTGATGACGGGTGTCTCGGGCAACACCCCGGGCAAGTCCGCCGTCGGGCTGCGGGTCGTGCACCACGGCACCGGCACCCCGATCGGGGTCGGTCCGGCCCTGGGTCGCTCGCTGGTGCTGGCCGCAGCCTCGCTGCCGACCTTCGGGATCGGGCTCGCCACGCTCGCCTGGACCGCCGTGGAGGACCGGGGTCGTCAGCGCCGCGGCTGGCACGACCACCTCGCCTCCTCGGTCGTGGTCGACGTCCGGCCGGTGGAGGTCGTCGCCGAGACCGTCGACGACAACCCGCGCCACGTCGTCAACCTCACCGCCATGCGGCTCATCCCCGCCCCGGCGGTCGAGACTCCGGTCTTCCGCGCTCCGCCGCCGCCCACCCTGCCGGCGCCCGAGTCGCGGGCCCCTCAGGCGCCGGCCGCCCCGCAGGCGCCGCCCGGCCCCCCAGCAGCCGCCCGCGCACCAGCAGCCGCCGGCCCGCCCGGTGCCGCAGCGGGCCCCGGCGTACCCCACTCCCCAGGTGCCCGCGTTCGCGCCCGCCCCGGCACCCGGCGGTCACCAGCAGCCGCCGGCCCCGGCCCGGCAGCAGCGCCCGCCCGCCCCGCAGCCGCCCGCCCCGCAGCCGGCGGTCCAGCGCCCGCCGGCGGACGACCCGGGCCGCACCGTGGTCCGCTCGCGCCCCGGGGGAGCGGCTCCCGCCCACCCGGCCGGCCCGCGCTGGCGGGTCACCTTCGACGACGGGCACTCCTTCGTGGTCGAGGGCATGGTGCTGGTCGGTCGTCGACCCGAGCCGCGCTCCGGCGAGCCGGTGTGGCACCTGGTGCCCCTCGCGTCGGCGGACATGTCGGTGTCCAAGACGCACGCCCAGTTCTCGCCCGCCCCCGACGGCGCCCTCGTGGTGATGGACCGCGGCTCCACCAACGGGTCGACGCTGACCCGCAAGGGGGTCTCGCGCCAGCTGTCACCGGGCAAGCCCGCGACCCTGGTCGACGGCGACACGGTCGCGTTCGGCGACCGCTCGATGGACGTACGCCGGGAGGCGTGAGCCCCCGCCCGCTCAGCGGGTGATGGCGACCGGGATGCGGGTGACCGAGCCGCGGGCGCCCCGCCAGCGGATCCACCCGTCGTCCACGCCACCCGGCGTGCCCGGACCGGTGACCGTGATCCTGAAGGTGGCGGACTCCCCGGGACTCGAGCCGGGCAGCCAGCGGCGCCACCCGGACCTGGTGGCGGGTGAAGCCGCACGCCTGGGCGGAGAAGTACTCCGCCCGGGAGCCGAGGTTGGTGATCCGGCGGGTGGTCGTACCGGTCGCCGCGGACCATCACGGACGACAGGTTGAGGTCCGACCACGACCCGCCTCGAGCGCCTCGCGGTAGCGGGAGGTGCCGACGACCAGCGCCAGCCGCGCCCCCCGCACGTCGGCGCCCGGCCCGACCGGCGCCCTGGCGCAGGGCCGAGTCGGAGCCCAGCGGGACGGCCGGTGGTGGCGAGCACGGACCGGACGACCGGCGCGCCGCCAGTCGTGCCGGGCGCGGAGCAGTGCCGCGGCGCCGCTCGACCCGGGCGGTGGCCGCGGAGGTGCCGGAGAACGAGCGCCCAGCGCGGTCGCCGGGTACGGCGCCGAGGACGCCGTCGCCGACGGCCACCACGTCCGGCTTGACCAGGCCGCCGCGCGGGTCGCCCGGCGGCGACCAGCGCGGCGGCTGCGACCGGCGTGCGGGGGAGGGCGCGATGCCCGACATCCGGATGGCGGTGCGGTCGTGGGTGCGGACCCAGCGCGTGAGCCGGGCCGCGTCGGCGGCGGTCGAGGTGGACCGTCGGCACCGCGTGGAAGTCGTCGACAGGCTGGCCGGGCCGGACGTTGCCAGCACCATCGCGACGCCGTCGGCGCGGGCGACCGCGTCGGACTTGTCGACGCGGCCGATGCCGCCGCGCACGCAGTAGATCGCCCGTCCCGGCGACCCGTGCGGCGTCGAGGGAGCCCGGGCGGCACTGCGCGGCGTCGCGGCGACGGGCGCCGGTGGCGGCGACGTCGGCGCCGAGGACGAGCCGGACGGGTCCGGAGGTCACGCCGCGACCGGCTCGCACCGGTCAGGCGTCGGGCCGCCGGCGACGGACACCCGGCCCTGCGCAGGTGCTCCCGGGCGACGCGCCGACCGTCGTGACCCACGGGCTGTCGTGCGCGGCGAAGCTGCTCGCGCCCGTCGTTGCCGGCGGCGGCCGACGACGACGATGTCGGCCTCCGCCGCGCCGAGCAGGGCGCGCTCGACGGTGTCGGTGCGCGGGCGGGCCGGCCACGGCGAGGTTGAGGACGTCGACCCCGTCGGCGGTGGCCCGGTCGATCGCGGAGACCAGGTCGGCGGTCGCGCACCCGTCGTCGGCCGGGTCGGGGGCGGCCCAGCAGGCCTTGTAGGGGGCGATCCGGGCCTGCGGGGCGATGCCGCCGAACTGGCCGACCGTGCGGCCCGTTCATCCGCACGCAGACGCCGGCGTTGCCGGCCGCGACGGAGGCGACCTGGGTGCCGTGGCCGACGGCGTCGAGCGGGGACAGGTCTCGGAGCGAGCGGATCCGGTCCTCGCCGAAGCCGGCGACCCACCACCCCGCCGCCACGACCTTGCGGTTGCACGTGGACGCGGGCCACTCCTCGCCGGCCTGGCACGCTGCCGGAGAAGTCGCTCGGGGGCGCGGCCGAGGCCGGGCACGCCGGCGAACAGCGGGGAGTCGGGTGCGAGGCCGGAGTCGACGAACCGATGACGACGCCCGGCGCCGCCGGTGGCGCGCGGCTGCCCGACCTGACCGGACTGCGAGCGCGGTGCCGCGGCGGCCCGCCATCGGCGCGCACCTCGTTGGCCTCGACGGACTCGACCTCGGGGTCGGTCTCGATCGCCGCGACCTGGTCGGGGGTCAGCTCGACGGCGAAGCCGTTGAGGGCGGTGGTCCAGCGGTAGGTCGTCGCCGGGCGGCGCCGACGCCGGGCCAGCACGGCGTCCTGGCGGGCCAGCAGGCCGGCCGCGCCGGCCTCGTCCCGAGCCGGACGTGCCCGGACCGGTCAGCGTCACGAGCCGCAGCGCTCGGGACGCCCTCGTCGTCGGCGACCGCGGGAGCCGACGATCGAGGTGGCGGCCAGGCCCGCGGCCACGGTGGCCAGCACGGCCACGACCGACGCGCGGCGCAGGCCGGCGCGCGGGGTGCGGGTACGCGGTGGTGAGGCACGACTGGCTTCCGGATCCGGCTGGGCGGTGGCGGGGCAGGAGTGCCCATGGTCTCGCGGAACGCGCCCATCGTGTCAGGCGGTCGGGAGCGAATCAAAGCGGGCGTCGTCAGGCCCTCCGCACCACGCGCCGTACGCTGACGACCATGACGTCGCCGCCCCCGGACCCGCTGCCGGGCTCGTCGTGGGCTTCGACCTCGACATGACCCTCATCGACACCGTGCCGGGCTTCTCCGCCACCCTGGCCGTGCTGGCCGACGAGCTCGGGGTCGACCTGCCCGTCGCGGGACCTGACGCGCGCCTGGGCCCGCCCGCTCGACCACATGCTGACCCCGCACCTGGCGCCCGAGGCCGTCGCTCCGGCCATCGACCGGTTCCGCGAGCTCTACGCCGACCACTCCATCCTCCCGGTGCCCGCGTGCCCGGCGCGCACGAGGCCCTCGCCGCCGTACGCCGCCACGCGCGGCCGCTCGCTGCTGGTGACCGGCAAGTTCGGCCCCAACGCCCAGCGCCACGTCGACCACCTCGCGCTCGACATCGACCAGGTCGAGCGGCGAGGTCTGGGGCGTCGGCAAGGCCGACGTGCTGCGCGACGAGGGCGCCTCGGTCTACGTCGGCGACCACGTCCACGACGTCGAGGGCGCGCTGGCCGCCGGCGTCGTGAGCGTCTCGGTGCTCACCGGCGGCTGCACCCGCGACGAGCTGGTCGAGGCGGGCACCCACGTCGTGCTCGACTCCCTCGACGAGTTCCCCGGCGTGGCTCGACGAGCACGTCCTCGACCTGCGGCTGGCCGCCCTGGAGGCGCGGCTGCGCGAGCTCGGCTCCGTGCTGGTCGCCTTCAGCGGCGGTGCCGACAGTGCGCTCGCTGCTGGCCGCCGCCGTACGCGACGCTCGGGCACCGACCGGGTCGTCGCGGCGACCGGCTACTCCGACTCGCTCCCGGCCGTCGAGCGCGACCCGGGCCGCGACTTCGCGGCGTCGCTGGGGGTGCGAGCTGCTGACCCCGCGCACCCACGAGATGGAGCGCGAGGGCTACCGCGCCAACTCCGGCGAGCGCTGCTACTTCTGCAAGGCCGAGCTGATCGAGACGCTCGGGCCGCTCGCCGAGCGAGCGCGGCATCGCCCACGTCGCCACCGGCACCAACGCCGACGACGCGGTGGCCGGGTTCCGTCCCGGGCATCCGGGCCGCCGCCGAGCGCGGCGCCGTGACGCCGCTGCTCGACGCCGGGCTCACCAAGGACGACGTCCGCCGCGCCTCGCGCCGCTGGGGGCTGCCGACCTGGGACAAGCCCGCCGCCGCCTGCCTCTCCTCGCGGGTGGCCTACGGCATCGAGGTGACGCCGCACCGGCTGGCGCGGGTCGAGCGGGCCGAGGCGGCCGTCCGCGCCGCGCTGGCCGAGCCGGGGCTCGAGGGCCGGGACCTGCGGGTGCGCGACCTCGGGGGAGCGGGCCAGCGATCGAGGTCGACGCCGCGACCTGCTCGCGGACCGCTGTCCGACGGGCGCTCGGGCGCGAGGACGTGCGTGCTCGCCGCCGTGCTCGCCGCCGGGTTCGCCGAGGCCGACGATCGACCCCCGCGGCTTCCGGTCCGGCTCGCTCAACGAGGCCGCTCGACCGCGCGAGTCAGCGGATGCCGATCGGCTGGCTAGTCGGTCGGCACCTGGTCTGTGCGCCTAGGGCTTCTGCCCGCAGCATCGCGACCGCCGATCGCGCACCGATGCACGTTGAGGAAGAAGAGGTCAAGGCCGTGCCCAGTGGCAAGGTGAAGTGGTTCGACGCCGACAAGGGATTCGGGTTCCTGTCCCAGGACAGCGGCCCCGACGTCTACCTGCACGCCGACGCGCTGCCCGAGGGCATGACCACCATCAAGAACGGCACCCGGGTCGAGTTCGGCATCGCCCAGGGCCGTCGTGGCGACCAGGCGCTCCAGGTCCGGGTCATCGACGCGCCGGCGTCGGTCGACGCGCAACCAGCGCAACTCGCAGCGCAAGGACCCCGAGACCGATGGTCGCCATCGTCGAGGACCTCATCCGGCTGCTCGACGACGTCGGCGAGACCTACCGCCACGGCCGCCACCCCGAGGCCAAGACGGCCGCGCCGACGGCCAAGCTGCTGCGCGCGCTGGCCGACGAGCTCGAGCTCTGTAGCGGACCTCTCAGGCCCCGCCGGGCGACGTCCCGATCCGGGCCGGGCGGCTGACGAAGCACGTAGAGCGCCCACGCGGCGAGCACGCCGCAGGCGATGCCCGAGGCCCAGGCGCGGCATCAGCGGCATCGCGATGCCGACGAAGCCGCCGATCACCCAGGCCAGCTGCAGCGTGGTGTCGGAGCGCGCGAAGGCGCTGGCCTGGATCCGCTCGGGCACGTCGCGCTGGATCGTCGAGTCGAGCGACAGCTTGGCCAGCGACTGCGCGAGGCCGGCGGTCAGGCCGAGCAGCGACCAGCGGCAGCAGGCCGTAGAAGAGCGCCGCGACCAGCACGACGACGGCGTCGGCGACCAGGGCCAGCACCACGGTCAGGGCCGGGTCGATGCGCTTGAGCAGCGAGCCGAGCGTGATGCCCAGGGTGTTGCCGAGGCCGGCGGCGCCGATGACCAGCCCGAGCAGGACCTCGGGCCGCCAGTCGCCGATCGGGTTGTCGCGCAGCAGGAACGCCATGAACATGGTGAGGAAGCCGCGACAGCCAGCGAGGCCCGCAGTTGGCGCGCAGGGCGAAGGCGACCGCCGCACGGGATGCGGGTCCTCGGCCGCTTGCCGGGTCCGTGACCGCGGCCCGGCGCTGGGCCCGGGCATCAGGACGAGCTGCCCTCGCCGACGCTGGAGTCGACCCGCTCGGGCAGCCGGATCGCCCAGACGGTGGCCAGCACGAAGACCACGAAGGCGTAGCGCAGCGACCACTCCGAGCCCGGCCGTGGACGCGAGGACCGCGATCGGCGCCGAGAGCGCGGCCCCGACGACGCCGGCCAGCGAGACCCGGGCGTTCGCCTTGACCAGGGTCAGCGCCGGCGGGAGGAGCCGGGGGACGGCGGCGGCCCGCGTCACGCCGTACGCCTTGGACGCCACCAGGCACGCCGAGCGCGGCCGGGAAGAGCCACTCGCGAGTCGGTGGCGACGGCGGTGGCCAGCACCCAGCAGAGGAACGCGCGGACCGCCATGGTCGAGCCGATGGCCCACCGGCGACCGTGGCTGAAGCGGTCGAGGAACGGGCCGATCAGCGGGGCGACGATGGCGAAGGGGAGCATCGTCAGCCCGAGGAAGAGCGCGACCTGGCCGCGCGCCTCGCCGGTGGGGACCTGGAAGAACAGCGTCCCGGCCAGCGAGATCGCGACGGCCGCGTCGCCGGCGGCGTTGAAGGCGTGCAGCTCGATCAGCCGGGAGAGGCCGGAGTCGCCGGCGCCCTCGGCACGGGCGGCGCGCCGGGCCTGCTGCACGGTGAAGCGGCCCGCCCGTCCGGTGACCCGGGTGGCGCCGGCGACCCCACGGCCGATCCCGCGACCGGCGGCCCTCATCCCGCGGCCGGCTCCGCCGAGGCGCGTCCGACCGGTCCCGCTCGGGGCGGCGGCTGGGTGGTCGGCGGTCATGGGCCAATCCTGCCGTGTGGGTGGTCCGCGGGGACGCAGGAGGCGCCCCGTGGGCCGGTCGACCTGACAGGACCGCCCGTGGGTTTGTCATGATGCGCCGGTGATCGCCCTCGCCGAGACCTCGCCCGACGCCATCCTGGCCGCGGCCGCCGACCTCGCGCGCGCCGTCGTCCTCGACCTCGCCGATGCCACCGACGTCGGTGAGCACCTCGGTGCCGAGGGCGAGGGCGAGCTCGTCGTCACCCACCTCTTCGCCTGCACGCGCCCGGGCTACCTCGGGTGGCGCTGGTCGGTGACCCTGACCCGCGGCGGCCGACTGCAGCGAGCCCACGGTCAACGAGGTCGTGCTGCATCCCCGGCGCCGAGGCGATCGTGGCGCCCGTCGTGGGTGCCCTACAAGGAGCGGCTCCAGCCCGGCGACCTCTCGCCCGGCGACCTGCTGCCCGTCGAGGACGAGGACCCGCGCCTGGTGCCGACCTACTCCTTCGGCGACGACCCGCTCGACACCGACGCCAAGGCGCAGGTGCGCCAGGTCGCCCAGGACCTCGGCCTCGGCCGGGTCCGCACCCTCTCACCCGAGGGCGTCGACATGGCCGCCGAGCGCTGGTACGACGGCGACGGCGGCCCCGAGGCGGCCCTCGCCAAGAGCGCTCCCGAGTCCTGCTGGTCGTGCGGCTTCCTGCGTGCGGCTGTCCGGGCACCTGGCCGGCACGTTCGGCGTCTGCGCCAACGGCAACGCCAACGACGACGGCCGCGTGGTGTCGCGTCGACCACGGCTGCGGCGCCCACTCCGAGGTCAAGCTGGCCCGCAAGCAGCAGCCGATCCCGGTGCCGGACCACGTCTTCGACACCCTGACCGACGACGGGTTCGACACGCTCTGAGGGAGGTCCCTCAGCCCGGCCCCATCGCGTGGCCGTACGACGTCGCGGCCTCCGGGGCGTCGTCGCGGGCGAGCAGCCACACGGCGTACTCGTCGGACGGCGGGTGCAGCTCGTAGGAGCCGAAGCGCGCGTCGACGCGCAGGCCGCTCGCGGTGACGTCGGCGACGAACTCCTCGGGCGGGTAGTCCGGCGCCGTGGCCGGGCCGTCGACCGGGTGGAAGCCCGCCAGCACCCGGCCACCCGGGGCCAGCAGCGCCCGCAGCCGGGCCAGCACGTCGCGCTCGGTGTCCTGCGCCAGGAAGACCATGACGTTGCCGACGGCGACGACGAGGTCGAAGCCCACCCTCGAGCGAGGCGGCCAGCACGTCGGCGTGCTGGACCTCGAGGTCGGGGTAGGTCGCCCGGCACTGGGCGACCAGGGCGGCGTCGGGCTCGACCGCCACGACGTCGTGCCCCCGCGCGACCAGCGCGGCCGAGACGCGGCCCATGCCGGACCCCACGTCGAGGATCCGGGCGCCGCGGGCCACCAGGGCGTCGGCCAGCCGGGCCTCGCCGTCGACGTCGGCACCGTCCGCGACGAGCCGGCCGAACTTCTCGCCGTAGCCGCGGTTGTCCTCGCCGGCGAGCTCCCACCGGGTGCGGGGGAGGCTCACGCGGTGCCCTGCGCCGGGTCCGGCGCGGTGTCCTGCTCCGAGCGGGCCCGGCGACGGCGGCGGACGTACTCGAGGCCGCAGAGGCCGAGCCCGAAGCCGGCCAGGCAGGTCCACAGCCACCAGGTGCGGCCGGTGTCGGCGAGGGTGCCGTAGAACGGGAGGAGGCCGATGAAGGCGAGCAGCCAGAGACCCGTGCCCACCTCGACGGTGCGGACGCCGTCGACGTCCAGCGGCTCCACGTCGGCCACGATGTAGGTGCGGTTGCCGATCTCGTGCTGCGTCGGCTGGTCGTCCCTGAAGTCCACGCCGCCACGCTAGCCGCTCGTCCGGGCGCACCGAAACACCGCGGCAACGCGCTTCTGCCACACTGCCGCCCGTGAGTGACAAGACCCAGACCGCGCCGCGGTCCCCCCAGTCGGGCCTCGACGGCTACTTCAGGATCTCCGAGCGCGGCTCGACCATCGGGCAGGAGGTCCGCGGCGGCCTCGTCACGTTCCTGACGATGGCCTACATCATCGTGCTCAACCCGCTCATCCTCGGCTTCGTGCCGGACTCGACGGGGGCGTTCCTCGGCGGCGGCGCCGAGCCCGGCGCTATCCCGGCGATCGCCGCGGGCACCGCGCTGGTCGCGGGCCTGCTGACCATCCTGATGGGCGGCGTGGCCAACTTCCCGCTGGCGCTGGCCACCGGCCTGGGCCTCAACGCCTTCGTCGCCTACTCCATCGCCCGGCAGTCGACGTGGGCCGACGCGATGGGACTGGTGGTCCTCGAGGGCCTCGTGATCCTCGTGCTGGTCCTGACCGGCTTCCGCAAGGCGGTCTTCCACGCGGTCCCGCAGCAGCTCAAGGTCGCGATCTCGGTCGGTATCGGCCTGTTCATCGCCCTCATCGGCTTCGTCGACGCCGGCTTCATCACCCGCATCCCGGACGCGTTCCAGACCACCGTGCCCGTCCAGCTGGGGACCGGCGGCCACCTGGCCGGCTGGCCGGTGCTCGTCTTCGCGCTCGGCCTGGTGCTCGTCGATCGCCCTCTGGGTGCGCCAGGTCCGCGGCGCCATCCTGATCTCGATCGTCGTCACGACCGTGGTCGCGGTGATCGTCGAGGCGGTCGCCGACCTCGG
Organism: uncultured Actinomycetota bacterium; assembly: GCA_963776975.1. Classification (GTDB taxonomy): domain Bacteria; phylum Actinomycetota; class Actinomycetes; order Propionibacteriales; family Nocardioidaceae; genus Nocardioides. The sequence goes on from CAVZOU010000012.1 coordinate 46,384, forward strand.
TGCGGCCTACCGCCGAGCAACCCCGGGCGGCTGGAACGCTGAACGTCCCGACGCTCAGCGGCGACGTCGTCGCCGTGCCCGACTTCGGCACCCTCGGCGAGTTCAGCCTGTTCGGCGCCTTCAGCACATGGCGGCGTGCTCGCGGCCCTGCTGCTGGTCTTCTCGCTGCTGCTGGCCGACTTCTTCGACACGATGGGCACGATGACCGCGATCGGCGCCGAGGCCGGCCTCTCGACGAGGAGGGCAACGCCGCCCCACACCCAGCGCATCCTGGTCGTCGACTCCGTCGCCGCCATCGGCGGGTGGCGCGGGCGGCGTCTCGTCCAACACGTCCTACATCGAGTCGCGCCTCCGGCGTGGGGGAGGGCGCGCGCACCGGGCTCGCCTCGGTCGTCACCGGCGTGCTGTTCCTGCTCGCGACGTTCTTCGCCCCGCTGGTCGTCGGTCATCCCCTCCGAGGCGGCCGTCCCGGCGCTGGTCCTGGTCGGCTTCCTGATGATGCAGCAGGTCCGCGGGATCGACTGGCGCGACGTCGAGATCGCCATCCCGGCCTTCCTGACGATCGTGCTGATGCCGTTCACCTACTCGATCAGCGTCGGGCATCGGGGCGGGCTTCGTGGCCTTCGTGCTGATCAAGGTCGTGCGTCGGCAAGGCGCGCGAGGTCCACCCGCTGATGTGGGTCGTGGCCGCGCTGTTCGTCGTCTACTTCGCATCACGCCCATCAACGGCTGGCTCTCCTGACCCCTGGGCCGCCCCTCTCCGCCTCGAGCGGGGAGGGCGCTCCCTTCGGCGGAATAGTTAGCATGGGTAATGAGTTATGCTAACGACATGCCGACCACAGCAGCCGTTGCCCGCACCGACGCGGGGCTCGCCGCCGAGCTCCGCGTCGGAGTGATGCGCCTGCGCCGCCGCCTGGCCGGCGAGCGGCACCCCGACAACGACCTGAGCCTCGGCCAGATGGCCGTGCTCGGCCTGCTGCTCCGCCGGGGTGACCTGACCGTCGGCGAGCTCGCCCGGCTCGAGCACGTGCAGCCGCCGTCCATGACGCGCACCGTGACGTGCCTGGAGGGCGACGGCCTCGTCGTACGCCGCCCGCACGAGACCGACGGCCGCGTGGTCATCGTCTCGCTCACCGACCGCGGCCGCGCGGTCGTCCTGGCGGACCGCCGGCGCCGCGACGCCTGGCTGGCCGTCCAGCTCGCCCACCTGACCCCCGACGAGCGCAACGTCCTGCGTCGCGCCGCCCCCCTCCTCGACCGCCTCTCGCAGGCCGACTGACCCGAAGGAGCACGACCGACTTGAGTCCACCTTCCGCTCGCTGTCCAACCCCAACTACCGCCTGTACGCCGCAGGCGGGGTCGTCTCCAACACCGGCACCTGGATGCAGCGCGTCGCCCAGGACTGGCTGGTGCTCCAGCTCACCGCCAACTCCGGCGCCGCCCTCGGCATCACGACCGGGCTGCAGTTCCTGCCGTTCCTGCTGCTCGCGCCCGTTCTCCGGCCTGGTCGCCGACCGGATGCCCAAGCAGCGGCTGCTCCAGCTCACCAACCTCGGCATGGCCGTGCCCGGCCGCCGATCCTCGGCCTGCTCGCCGTGACCGGCACCGCGCAGATCTGGCACGTCTACGTGCTGGCCTTCGTGCTCGGCATCGCCTCCGCGTTCGACGCCCCGGCGCGGCAGTCCTTCGTCTCCGAGATCGTCGACCCCGACGACCTCACCAACGCGGTGGGCCTCAACTCCGCCAGCTTCAACGCCGCCCGACTCGTCGGCCCCGCCGTCGCGGGCCTGCTGATCGCGGCCTTCGGTGGGGGAGTGGTCGGCACCGGCTGGGTGATCCTGATCAACGCCGTCTCGTACGTCGCGCCCGGTCCTGGCGCTGCGCGGCATGGACGCCAGCCGCCTCGACCGCCCGCGCTCACCGGCATCCGCGGCCCGGGGGCGATCCGCGAGGGCTTCGCCTACGTCCGCGCCCGGCCCGACCTGCTGCTGATCCTCGCGATCGTCTTCAGCGCCGGCACCTTCGGCCTCAACTTCCAGATGACGCAGCGCCCTGATGGCCACCGAGGTCTTCGGCAAGGGCGCCGCCGAGTACGGCCTGCTCGGCACCTTCCTCGCGGTCGGGTCGCTCACCGGGGCGCTGCTGGCCGCCGCGTCGCAGCACGTGCGGCAACGACTGGTGATCGGCGCCGGGCTGGTCTTCGGCGCCGCTCGTGACGATCGTCGGGCCTGATGCCGTCCTACCTCACCTTCGCCCTGGTGACGCCGCTGATCGGCTCTCGCGCGCTGACCCTGATCACCAGCGCCAACGCCTACATGCAGCTCCACACCGAGCCGGGCATGCGCGGCCGGGTGATGGCGCTCTACATGATGATCTTCATGGGCGGCACGCCCGTCGGGGCGCCCGTCATCGGCTGGATCGGCGAGACCTTCGGGGCCCGCTGGACCCTGGTCCTCGGCGGGCTGCTCACCATCGCCGGGTCGGTCTGGCGAGCCTGCGTGTTCGCCCGCACCAAGGGCATCTCCGTGATCGCCCACCGCAGCCCCCGCGGTGCCCGACCGCGTGGGCGGCTGAGGTGGGCTCCGAGCGCGGTCCATGGCGTTTTGACCCGCCTTGGGGCCGCCGGTAGATTGACTCCTCGTGTTTGGCCTGCCCTCAGGCCTGTCCGTTCCGGACAGGCCGGGCGCCCATCCACGACAGCGCACAGCAGTCGTGCGCCGGGCACCACCGCTTCACGCGGCAGTTCCCGAACAGACCGCCTCGGCAGGTTGCCGTTGCGAGAGAGTCAATCAAAGAAAGGGAACCACTCGGTGCCCACCATTCAGCAGTTGGTCCGCAAGGGCCGCCAGGACAAGGTGTCCAAGAGCAAGACGCCTGCCCTGAAGGGATCGCCCGCAGCGCCGCGGCGTCTGCACCCGCGTCTACACGACCACCCCCAAGAAGCCGAACTCCGCCCTCCGCAAGGTCGCCCGCGTGCGCCTCAGCAGCGGCGTCGAGGTCACGGCGTACATCCCGGGTGTCGGTCACAACCTCCAGGAGCACTCGATCGTGCTCGTGCGCGGCGGCCGTGTGAAGGACCTTCCCGGTGTCCGCTACAAGATCATCCGCGGCACGCTCGACACCCAGGGTGTCAAGAACCGCAAGCAGGCCCGCAGCCGCTACGGCGCGAAGAAGGAGAAGTAATGCCTCGCAAGGGTCCCGCCCCCAAGCGCCCCCTCGTCGTCGACCCGGTCTACGGCTCGCAGATCGTCACGCAGCTCGTCAGCAAGGTCCTCCAGGACGGCAAGAAGCAGGTCGCCCAGCGCATCGTCTACACCGCCCTCGAGGGCTGCCGCGAGAAGACCGGCACCGACCCGGTCGTCACGCTCAAGCGCGCGCTCGACAACGTCAAGCCCGCCATCGAGGTCAAGTCCCGCCGCGTCGGTGGCGCGACCTACCAGGTCCCGATCGAGGTCAAGACCAACCGCAGCACCACGCTGGCGCTGCGCTGGCTCGTCGGCTACGCCGCCGACCGCCGTGAGAAGACGATGGCCGAGCGCCTGATGAACGAGATCCTCGACGCCTCCAACGGCCTCGGTGCCGCTGTGAAGAAGCGCGAGGACACCCACAAGATGGCCGAGTCCAACAAGGCCTTCGCCCACTACCGCTGGTGACGCTGGTGGAGCACGCCGCAGGTGCGGCGTGCTCCGCCTGCCCACCGCCCCACCTACTTTCCAAGGGACTGAGACCCAACGTGGCTGTCGACATCACCACCGACCTGAACAAGGTCCGCAACATCGGCATCATGGCGCACATCGACGCCGGCAAGACCACCACCACCGAGCGCATCCTCTTCTACACCGGTATCTGCTACAAGATCGGTGAGGTCCACGACGGCGCAGCCACGATGGACTGGATGGAGCAGGAGCAGGAGCGTGGCATCACGATCACCTCTGCTGCGACCACGTGCTGGTGGAAGGACCACCAGATCAACATCATCGACACCCCGGGCCACGTGGACTTCACGGCCGAGGTCGAGCGCTCGCTGCGCGTCCTCGACGGCGCCGTCGCGGTGTTCGACGGTGTCGCCGGTGTCGAGCCGCAGACGATGACGGTGTGGCGCCAGGCCAACAAGTACTCCGTCCCCCGCATGTGCTTCGTCAACAAGCTCGACCGCACCGGCGCCGACTTCTTCCGCTGCGTCGACATGATGGTCGAGCGCCTCAACTCCACCCCGCTGGTCCTCCAGCTGCCGATCGGTGCCGAGTCCGACTTCCTCGGTGTCGTCGACCTGGTCGGCATGCGCGCCCTCACCTGGCGCGGCGAGACCACGATGGGTGAGGACTACGAGGTCGAGGAGATCCCGGCCGAGCTCGCCGAGCAGGCCGCGGAGTACCGCGAGAAGCTCCTCGAGACGCTGGCCGAGGCCGACGACGAGATCATGGAGAAGTACCTCGAGGGCGAGGAGACTTCACCGTCGAGGAGCTCGAGGCCGCGATCCGTCGCGCGACCCTCGCCGACAAGCTCAACCCGGTCCTCTGCGGCACCGCGTTCAAGAACAAGGGCGTGCAGCCCCTGCTCGACGCCGTCGTGAAGTTCCTGCCCTCGCCGCTCGACATCGACGGCATCCAGGGCCACTCGGTCAAGGACGAGGACGAGGTCATCGTCCGCCAGCCGTCCGACGACGAGCCCTTCTCCGGCCTCGCCTACAAGATCGCCTCCGACCCGCACCTCGGCAAGCTGATCTACGTCCGGGTCTACTCCGGCAAGCTCGAGGCCGGCACGACCGTGATCAACTCGGTCAACGGCCGCAAGGAGCGGATCGGCAAGGTCTACCAGATGCACGCCAACAAGCGTGAGGAGATCGCGTCGGTCGGCGCCGGCCAGATCGTGGCCGTCATGGGCCTCAAGGACACCAAGACCGGTCACACCCTGTGCGACCCGCAGAACCAGGTCGTCCTCGAGTCGATGACGTTCCCGGCCCCGGTGATCGAGGTCGCCATCGAGCCGAAGACCAAGAGTGACCAGGAGAAGCTCGGCACCGCGATCCAGCGCCTCTCCGACGAGGACCCCACCTTCACGGTCAAGGCCGACGAGGAGACCGGCCAGACGATCATCGCCGGCATGGGCGAGCTCCACCTGGAGATCCTCGTCGACCGCATGAAGCGCGAGTTCCGCGTCGAGGCGACCGTCGGCAAGCCGCAGGTGGCCTACCGCGAGACGATCCGCCGCAAGGTCGAGAAGCACTCCTACACCCACAAGAAGCAGACCGGTGGTTCGGGTCAGTTCGCCAAGGTCGTCATCGACCTCGAGCCGAACATCGACCCGGAGACCGGCACCGGCGCGCGGCTACGAGTTCGTCAACTCGGTCAGCGGTGGTCGCATGCCCGAAGGAGTACATCCCCTCGGTCGACCAGGGTGGCCAGGAGGCCATGGAGTTCGGCGTGCTCGCCGGCTACCCGATGGTCGACGTGAAGTTCACGCTCGCAGGACGGCGCCTACCACGACGTCGACTCCTCCGAGCTCGCGTTCAAGATCGCCGGCAACCAGGCCTTCAAGGAGGCCGCGCGCAGGGCCAAGCCGGTCCTGCTCGAGCCGATGTTCGCCGTCGAGGTGACCACGCCGGAGAGCTTCCTCGGCACCGTCATCGGCGACATCAACTCCCGCCGCGGGCAGATCCAGGCCCAGGAGGAGCGTCACGGCGACATGGTCGTCAACGCCCTCGTGCCGCTCTCCGAGATGTTCGGGTACGTTGGCGACCTGAGGTCCAAGACCTCCGGGCAGGCGTCGTACTCGATGGAGTTCGACTCGTACGCCGAGGTTCCCACGAACATCGCCGAAGAGATCGTCAAGAAGGTCCGCGGCGAGTAGTCGCCCCGGGCCCTCGGCCCCGCACCACCCCGTTCCACACCCACGAGTTCAAGTACAAACCCAACCAGGAGGAGCCCCAGTGGCTAAGGCGAAGTTCGAGCGGACCAAGCCGCACGTCAACATCGGCACCATCGGTCACATCGACCATGGCAAGACGACGTTGACCGCAGCAATCACCAAGGTGCTGCACGACGAGTACCCGACCCTCAACGAGGCGTCGGCGTTCGACCAGATCGACAAGGCTCCCGAGGAGCGTCAGCGCGGCATCACGATCTCGATCGCGCACGTCGAGTACCAGACCGAGTCGCGCCACTACGCGCACGTCGACTGCCCTGGTCACGCTGACTACATCAAGAACATGATCACCGGTGCCGCCCAGATGGACGGCGCGATCCTCGTGGTCGCCGCCACCGACGGCCCGATGCCGCAGACGCGTGAGCACGTGCTGCTCGCCCGCCAGGTCGGCGTGCCCGCCCTGGTCGTGGCGCTCAACAAGTGCGACATGGTCGACGACGAGGAGCTCATCGAGCTCGTCGAGATGGAGGTGCGCGAGCTCCTCTCCGAGTACGAGTTCGACGGCGACAACATCCCCGTCGTGCGCGTTGCTGCCTTCCCGGCGCTCCAGGGCGACGAGAAGTGGGGCCAGTCGATCCTCGAGCTGATGGCCGCGGTGGACGAGTCCATCCCGACCCCCGAGCGCGAGACCGACAAGCCGTTCCTCATGCCCGTCGAGGACGTCTTCACGATCACCGGTCGCGGCACGGTCATCACCGGTCGCATCGAGCGCGGCATCGTCAAGGTCAACGAGGAGGTCGAGATCATCGGCATCCGCGAGACCGCGCAGAAGTCGACCGTCACCGGTGTCGAGATGTTCCGCAAGCTGCTCGACGAGGGCCAGGCCGGTGAGAACGTCGGTCTGCTGCTCCGTGGCACCAAGCGCGAGGACATCGAGCGCGGCATGGTCGTCATCAAGCCGGGCACCACGACGCCTCACACCAACTTCGAGGCCTCCGTCTACATCCTCAGCAAGGACGAGGGCGGCCGTCACACGCCGTTCTTCAACAACTACCGTCCCCAGTTCTACTTCCGTACGACTGACGTGACCGGTGTTGTGACCCTGCCCGAGGGCACCGAGATGGTCATGCCGGGTGACAACACCGAGATGTCGGTCGAGCTCATCCAGCCCATCGCGATGGACGAGGGTCTGCGCTTCGCCATCCGCGAGGGTGGCCGCACCGTCGGCGCCGGCCGCGTCACCAAGATCACCAAGTGATCTGATCCCTGTTCCACCAGCGAGGCCCCACTCCTTCGGGAGTGGGGCCTCGTTGCATTCCCGAGGGGAGTCGCACGGCGCGTCGGACGTGCAGAAGCCTCCGGGCAGGTGCCGGTCCGAGCGGGGTACGCCGGAGCGCGACGTACATCGGCACGTCCGACGCGCCGCGCGCGGACAGGCGCCTGCGAGAATCGGCGCGTGAACGACGCCCGCCCCGCCCGTCCCCACCACAAGCTCACCGACGACGGTCGCCGCATGCGCGAGGTGCTCACCTACTCACGGCGCGGGAGCCGCTTCACCCCGCGGCAGGCCGAGGGGTGGGCCGCCCACCAGGCCGACTGGGTGATCCCGGACGAGGCCGTCGACCGCCCGGACTTCGACCTGCGGTCGTGGTGGCCGGACCGGGACGCGCCGCTCGTCGTCGAGATCGGCTCGGGCATCGGTGAGGCCACCGCGGTGCTGGCCGCGCAGCGCCCCGACGTCAACGTCCTGGCCTTCGAGGTGTGGACGCCCGGGATCGCCGACGGCCTGTGGCGCGTGGCCGAGGCCGGTGCCGACAACGTCCGCTTCTGCGGGGTCGACGCGGTCTGGTCGCTGGAGCACCTGCTGGGGCCCGGCAGCATCAGCGAGCTGTGGACGTTCTTCCCCGACCCGTGGCACAAGAAGCAAGCACCACAAGCGCCGCCTCGTCACCCGGCCCACGCGGCGATGGTCGCCGGCCGGCTCGCGCCCGGGGCGCGCTGGCGGCTGGCCACCGACTGGGCCGACTACGCCGAGCAGATGGTCGAGGTGCTCGACGCCGAGCCGCTGCTGACGGCGGCCGGGTCGAGCGCTGGGCGGAGCGCCCCGTGACGCGCTTCGAGCGCAAGGGCCTCGAGAAGGACCGCGAGATCACGGACCTCACCTACACGCGCTCCTGAGTCGGCAGGATCCCGGCGCAGGACGGCCGGACATCGAGGGTGGCCGGTCTCCGACGCACCTAGGGTTGCTGCGGTGACCACGACCGCGACCCGCAGCGAGCCGCGCGTCCACCGCGCCTGGTGGGTCGCCGGCATCACGATGGCCGCGCTGGTCGCCGCGGCCGGCTTCCGCTCCTCGACCGGGCGCGCTGCTGGTGCCGCTCGAGGAGGAGTTCGGCTGGTCGCGGGCCACCACGAGCGGCGCGGTCAGCCTCAACCTCATCGTCTACGGCCTCACCGCGCCGTTCGCCGCCGCGCTGATGGAGCGCTTCGGCGTCCGCCGGGTGGTCGCCGCCGCGCTGGCCCTGGTCGCCGTCGGCTCGGCCTCACCCTGGTCATGACCAGCCCTGGCAGCTGTGGCTGCTGTGGGGCTTCGCGGTCGGCGTCGGCACCGGGCTCGCTGGCCCTGGTCTTCGGCGCGATCGTCGCCAACCGCTGGTTCGTGCGGCACCGCGGCCTCGTGGTCGGCGTCTTCTCGGCCGCGAGCTCCACCGGCCAGCTGGTCTTCCTGCCGGCGATCGCGCAGCCTCGCCGACGGCCCGGGCTGGCGCTGGGCCGCCGGCCTGGTCGCCGTCTTCGCGCTGCTGCTGGTGCCGCTCGTGCTGTGGCTGCTGCGCGACCGCCCCGCCGACGTCGGCACCACGGCGTACGGCGCGGCCGCCCGCCAGCGCGTGCCGGCGACGCCGTCGCGGCACCGCACCCGGCGGCGACCCCGACGCGGGTGCCGCCACGGTCGCCCTGCGCACGCTGCGCGAGAGCTCGCCGAGCCGGACGTTCTGGATCCTCTTCGGCACCTTCTGGATCTGCGGCTGGTCGACCAACGGCCTGATCGGCACCCACTTCATCCCCGCCGCCCACGACCACGGCATGCCGGCCACGACCAGCGCCGGCGCTGCTCGCCCTGATCGGCGTCTTCGACATCGTCGGCACCGTCGCCAGCGGCTGGCTCACCGACCGGGTCGACAGCCGCTACCTGCTGTGCGGCTACTACTTCTTCCGCGGGCTCTCGCTGCTCGCGGTGCCCTGGCTGCTCGGCCCGCACGTCGCACCCGAGCCTGTTCCTCTTCATCCTGTTCTACGGCCTCGACTGGGTGGCGACGGTGCCGCCGACCGTCGCGCTGTGCCGCCAGCACTTCGGGGCCGAGCGCGCCGGCGTCGTCTTCGGCTGGGTCTTCGCCGCGCACATGGTCGGCGCCGGTGTGGCCGCCAGCTTCGCCGGCTGGGTCCGGAGTGGCGCGGCGACTACTTCGGTGCCTGGCTGACGGCCGGCGTGCTGTGCGTGCTCGCGGCGGGCGCCTGCCTGCTGATCCCGCGGCTCCGCGAGGGGGTCACCGCGGCGAGGTGACCGGCACGCCCGCCTGCTCGAGGAGCCACTCCGTGTGCAGGCGCTCCGCCTCGCGCTCGGTGCCCGGGGGCACGGGCGTGAGGTGGTCGGGGACGCCCAGCGCCCGGCAGGCGTCGGCGAGCACGTCGTCGTACGCCGCGAGCGTGGCGTCGCGCCGGACCTTGCTCGCGCCGGGGACCGGGGCGAGGACCTCGGCCCGGATGCGGTGCAGGTCCGCCACCACGCGCTCGAGGGGGCGTCCGACCGGCTGCGGCGGGCGGCGCCGGTGCCGGCGCGCGAGGCGACCCAGGGAGCCGGCGTACAACGCCCCTCCCACCACCAGGCCGAACACCGCGGTGCACCCCACGATGACCAGCAGGCCGATCACCATGCGGCCACGGTACGCCGCGACCGGACGCGAGTCACCGTCGTGCGGTGAGCCGGTCGCGCAGGGCCGCCTCGCGCCGCAGCCGGGCCAGGTCGCGCTCGCGGCGTGACGCGACGACCGCGGCGAGGAAGTCCTGCGGCGAGGTCCCGGGCGGCGGCGGGGGCGCGACGTGGGCCGCGACCTGGTCGGCGAGGCGGGCGCCGAGCTCGTGGCGCGTGCTGCGGGTCGAGGGTCGGCCTGACGGCCGAGGTACTGGCGCACGGCGAGCGCCAGCCCGGTCGGCAGTGCGGCCATGTCGGCCGCGCGGGCCCACGCGGCCAGGTGGGGCGGCATCAGCGCCGGCGGCGCGAGCCGGAGCCGGACCCGGCTCGCGCACGACGTAGGTGCCGGCGGCGTAGTCGCCGAGGCGCTTGCCCTTGGCGCGAGAGCATGGCGGAGAAGAACGCCGGCACCCCGGAGAAGACGTAGATCTCGACGAACCCGATGAGCGCCCTCACGAACGCGTGCTGGAACGGAGATCGGGCCGGCGTCGTCGCGCACCGTGCGCAGGCCGCAGGCCAGCTTGCCGAGCGAGCGGCCGCGGGTGAGGGTCTCGACCGTCGTCGGGGAGGACCAGGAAGACGGCGATGAGGGTCCCGATGAGGCGACGTGCGCCAGGGCCCCGTCGGACTGCAGGGCGGCGATGCCGAGGAAGAGGATCGAGACGACCAGGGCACGAGCGGTGACCAGACGTCGATGAGACCGCGAGACGATGCGCGCGCCGAGGCTGGCCGGGGGCAGGTCGAGCGCGACGGCCTCGCCGGTGACGTGGTCATCGGCGGTGACGCTGGCGAAGGCGGACCGGGCTGCGGACATCGCCGCCAGCATAGGCTGGCCGGGTGGACCTCGACGCCTACGTGCTGGCGCACTCGGCCGAGTGGCGGCGGCTCGAGGAGCTCACCGGCCGGCGCCGCCTGACGGGGCCGAGAGCGACGAGCTGGTCGAGCTCTACCAGCGGGTCGCCACCCATCTCTCGGTCGTGCGCACGTCCGCACCCGACGCGAGCCTGATCGCGCTACCTGTCCTCGCTGCTGGCCCGGGCCCGCCAGCGCACCGTCGGCACCCGGGCCACCACCTGGGGCAGCGTGGGCGACTTCTTCACCCAGCGCTTCCCGGCCGCGCTCTACCGGCTGCGCTGGTGGTGGCTGGGCACCATGGCCGCCAACGTGGTCGTCACGGCGTGATGATGTGGTGGCTGCTCCAGCAACCCGGCCGTCGAGCAGAGCCTGCTCTCCCCCGACGAGGTCGACCAGCTCGTCCGCACACGACTTCGAGAACTACTACAGCGAGTACGCCGCCTCGCACTTCGCCGCCCAGGTGTGGATCAACAACGCGTGGGTCGCCGCCCTGTGCATCGCGCTCGGGGTCCTGGGCGCCCCGGTGGTCTACCTGCTCTTCAGAACATCGCCAACCTGGCGATCATCGGCTCGATCATGACGCGGCACGACCACGCCGGGCACTTCTGGGGACTGATCCTCCCGCACGGGCTGCTCGAGCTGACCGCGGTCTTCGTGGCCGGGGGAGTCGGGCTGCGGCTCTTCTGGTCGTGGATCGCGCCCGGCGACCTGACCCGGGGCCAGTCGATGGCCCGCGAGGGCCGCACGGCCGGGACCGTCGCCCTCGGGCTGGTCGTGGTGCTGGCGTCAGCGGGGTCATCGAGGCGTTCGTGACGCCCGTCGCCGCTGCCCACCTGGGCCCGGGTGGGCATCGGGGTCGCTGGCCGAGGCCGCGTTCTTCGCCTACGTCTTCGTGCTCGGCCGCAGCGCGGCCGCTGCGCGGGCACACCGGCGACGTCGACGCCGCCCTGCTCGAGGACCGGGTCGCCACCCAGGCCTGAGGGGGCGCGGCCGTCTCAGAGCAGGCCGCGCGCCTTGAGCGCGAGGTAGTGGTCGGCCAGCGCCGGCGGCAGCCGCTCGGCGTCGGCGTCGACGCACGTCGACCCCGAGCGCGCCAGGAGCTCGCGGGCCGCGCGCTCGCGCTCGCCGAGGACCTGCGACGGCCGCGGCGGCGGCGTACACCTCGTCCAGGGACCCGCGCGTCCCCACCAGCTCGCCGAGCGCGGGGTCCTGCACGGAGGCGACGACGACCCGGTGGTGGCTTCAGCAGCGCCGGCAGCACCGGCAGCAGGCCCTCGTCACGGCCGCGGGCTCCAGCGGGGTCAGCAGCACGACCAGCGCCCGCTGGCGGCCGAGCCGCGTTGACCTCGCCGGCCAGGGCCGACCAGTCGGCCTCGGCGATCACCGGCTCGAGGTCGGCCATCGCCTCCTGCAGCCGGGCCGCGATGTCGCGGGCGCCGGCGGCCCGGACCCGGGCCCGGACCGTGCGGTCGCCGGCGAGGAAGTCGACGCGGTCGCCGGCGCGGGCGGCCAGGGCGGCGAGCAGCAGCGCGGCGTCCATCGCGGAGTCCAGCCGGGGCACGTCGCCGATGCGCCCGGCCGAGACGCGCGAGGTGTCGAGCACGAGCACGACGCGGCGGTCGCGCTCGGGCTGCCAGGTGCGGACGACGACGGTGCGGTTGCGCGCGCTGGCCCGCCAGTCGATGGAGCGCACGTCGTCGCCGCGGACGTACTCGCGCAGCGAGTCGAACTCGGTGCCCTGGCCGCGCACCCGGACCGCCGACGCGGCCGTCGAGGTCGCGCAGCCGGGCCAGCCGCGAGGGCAGGTGCTTGCGGGACTCGAAGGGCGGCAGCGAGCGGACCGTGCCCGGGACGTCGAGGGTCGCCTGGCGGGCAGGCGAGGCCCAGCGGCCCGGGCACCCGGACGGTCACGCCCAGGGCGCGCAGGTCGCCGCGGCGCCGCGGGAGCAGGGGAGTGGTGAGCACGGCCCGGGCCCCGGGCCGCAGCACGACCCGGTGCCGGTTGTCGGTGGCCCCGGCGCTGGGCTGCCACGCGTCGCGGACCAGGGCGCGCACGCCCCGGCCCGGTGGCCGTGACGGTGAGGCGCGACGTCGGCCGGAGTCCCGGTCCTGACGGTGCCGGGCGGGCGGCGGGTCACCTCGAGCGTCGCGGGTCGCGGCGCCAGCAGCCAGTCGGCGGCCGTGACCAGGCCGACGAGCAGCAGCCACATCCACACGGTGCTCGTGGCGGGGCGCAGCACGACGGGCACCAGCCCGAGCGAGCAGCAGCAGGGGGACGCGCCCGGTGATGCGTCATGCTCAGCGCGGCACCGGGACCGAGCCGAGCGCGGAGGCGAGCACGGCGCTGACGTCCACGCCCTCGAGCTCGGCCTCGGGACGCAGCCCGAGCCGGTGCGCCAGGGTGGCGTGGGCCAGGGCCTTGACGTCGTCGGGGGTCACGAAGTCGCGACCGGTCAGCCACGCCCAGGCGCGGGCCGCGCGCAGCAGCGCGGTCGCCCCGCGCGGGGACACGCCGAGCGACAGCGAGGGCGACTCGCGGGTGGCGCGGGCGATGTCGACGATGTAGCCGGTGACCTCGGGCGAGACCTGCACCTCCCGGACGGCGTCCTGGCCGGCGGCGATGTCGTCGGGTCCGGCGACCGCGGTGACGCCGGACGCCGCGCACGTCGCGCGGGTCGAACCCCGCGGCGTGCCGGCGCAGGATCTCCAGCTCGGCGTCCCGGTCGGGCACCGGCAGCACCAGCTTGAGCAGGAAGCGGTCGAGCTGGGCCTCGGGGAGCGGGTAGGTGCCCTCGTACTCGACGGGGTTCTGGGTGGCCGCCACCAGGAAGGGGCGGGGCAGCCGGCGCGACACGCCGTCCACCGAGACCTGGCCCTCCTCCATCGCCTCCAGCAGTGCCGACTGGGTCTTGGGTGGTGTCCGGTTGATCTCGTCGGCCAGCAGCAGGTGCGTGAACAGCGGGCCCTCGCGGAAGGTGAGCTCCCCGGCACGGCCCTCGATCACCATCGACCCGGTGATGTCGCCGGGCATCAGGTCCGGGGTGAACTGCACGCGCTTGGTGCCGACGCGAGAGCGACTGGGCCAGGGTGCGCACCAGCAGCGTCTTGGCCACGCCGGGCACCCCCTCGAGCAGCACGTGGCCGCCGCACAGCAGGGCGACGAGCAGGCCGGACACGGCGGCGTCCTGGCCGACGACCGCCTTGGCGACCTCGGTGCGGACGGCCGCGAGGCGGGCGCGGGCCTCCTCGGCCCCGGTGGGTCCGTGCGGTCATGTGGCACGTACCTCTCTGTCGAGCTCGGCCAACGCGGTGGCCAGGTGGATGAGTTCGTCGTCGCTGCGCGGTGCGGGGAGCGGTGTCGCCGAGCAGGGCGGCCGACCTCCGGGGCGGGCCGGCCGACGGCGCGGGCGACGTCGCGCACGAGGGCGTCGGTGTCCTGCGGGGGCAGCCGCAGGTGGACGCGCCGCGGTGGTCCGGGTGTGCTGTCGGAGCGCGTGCACGGCGTGCTCCCGGTCCGCGGCGTCGCGGTAGAGACGACCGCGCGCCTGGGTCGTCTCCAGCGCCCGCACCGTGACCGGGAGGGGCTCGGTGGCGAGCCGTCCGAGCCGGCGACCGCGCCACCAGGCCACGGCCACCATCGTCAGGCCGCAGCAGCCACACCGCCGGCAGCAGCCACGGCGGCAGCGAGGCTGCGCAGGCTCACGCCGTCGTCACCGCTGAGGTCGGCCAGGTCCGGGACGTACCAGACGAGCGCGGTCGTCCCGGCCGAGCAGGCGCAGGGCGGCGGTGGCGTTGTCGGCCCGCAGGACCTGGTCGTTCTCCAGGATGCCCGGGGCGCCGAGCAGCAGCAGGCCGTCGTCGGCCGAGGCGAGCCACCAGCCGTCGGGACCGCCGAAGCAGCCGGCGGTGGTGGGCCACGCGGTGGCGCGGTCCACGTCCACCGCCAGGCCCGACAGCACCTCGAGGCCGCGCGTCGGTGCAGCCCGCGTCCCGCGGGCGAGTCCGGGACCGCGGTGGTGCCGTCGACCTCGATGCCCAGGGCGGCGACCGCCCCCGGACCCGGGCCGGCGACCACCACGGTCGCCGCACCTGCGTGGGCCAGGAGGCGGCGGGCGGTGCTGCGGCCGAGGTTGTCGGGGGAGGTGACGAGCACGGTGGTGCCCGCGTCGACCTCCGCGTCCTCGAGCTCGGCGGCCGAGCGGGCCACCTCGACGTCCACGCCCTCGTCGGCCAGCACCCGCGCCACCGCCTGGGCGCCCGTGCCGCCGGGGTTGTCGGGGTCGTGGCTGGCGGACGTGCGGTTGCCGGTCCCGAGCAGCACCGCCACCAGCAGGGCGGCCAGCGTGCCGGCACCGATCAGCACCGTGGTGCGGTGGCGCTCCCACCGCCCCCTCACGGAGTGCCCGCCAGCTCGTCGTCGAGCGCGAGCACCGATCGCGCCTGGCCCGCGGTGGCCACGCGGTCGCCGTACAGGACCAGGTCGAAGAGCCGGGCCCCCTCGTCGACGTGCTGCCCACGGTCGGGATGGAGGGTGCCGGAGGGCGACGGCGAGCTCGTGGGCGGTCGCCCCGGGGGCGTCGTCCAGCAGGCCCCGCTCCACCTGGCGCACGGCCAGGGCCCGGAAGCCGTCGACCAGCGCGTCGGAGTGGTCCCCGGAGGCGTACGCCGCCTCGGCCCGGGCCCGCCACTCGTCCGCGCCCGACCGAGTCGTCGGGGACCGCGGCGGCCCGCTGCCGCTGCACCCCGCGGGTGGCGCGGGTGCGCGTGACCAGCCACACCAGGGCGAGCACGAGCAGCAGGCCGACGAGCATCGCGAAGAACGTGGAGAGCGGCGGCGCGGACGAGGCCGCGTCGAGGGTCCGCACGATCACCCGCCGCACCCAGTCGAGCAGCCGGCCGAGGACGTCGTCCTCGCGGTAGTCGGCCTCCAGCAGCTCGCGGCGCAGCAGCGAGCGCCCCTCGTCCGGCGAGGGGACCAGGGGCGGTTCGGCCGGCACCAGCAGGGTCACGCGCCGATGACCCCGGCCTGCTGCATGAGGGTCGACGTCGTGACCCTCGGTGCGCATCCGCAGGTCGAGGTACTGCAGCGAGGCGACCGCGGTGGTGAACGGTGCCACGAAGGCCGCGGTCATCGACCGAGGCGAGCGCCTGGCTGAGGACGAGGACGAGGAGCCCGGCCTCGCTCGGCAGGCCGCCGAGCAGCGCGGCCTGGGAGACGAAGCTGACCGGCAGGGCGAGCATCGTCCCGGCCGACCTGGGCGATCACCACGGTGAGCAGGCGCGATCCCGAAGGTGCGCCAGAAGGCGCCCGCGGGTCAGGTGGTAGCCGCGGCCGATCGCCCCGAAGACGCCGACGGGCTCCAGCATGAGCGCCGGCACCGGGAGGTAGTAGATGCGCACCCAGAACCACACGACGAAGGCCACGAACAGCGGGCACGCTGACGAGCCCGTAGACCATCGGCTCCTGCCAGCTCGTCGGCCACCAGGGCGACCGGGATCCAGCTCAGCGCGTAGAGCGACGATGAGCGAGGGTCAGGGTCAGCCCGAGCGTGGCCGGTGAGGCCCACGAGCCGCCACCGCTTCCCGCGCGTCGCGGCCCACGCCTGCTCGAGGCTCAGGCGGCGACCGATCGCCGCGGCGGCGACCACGTGGGCGATCATGCCGCCGACCAGGATCAGCCCGATGGTCTGGAGGGCAGTCCCGAGGCCCAGCGACCCGAGGGACCCGACCAGCCCGCCGACGTCACCGGTCAGGTCTGCCGGTGTCGTCGACCTGCAGGGAGAGGTCGAGGCCGAGGCTGAGGAACGTCGTCACGAGGACGGGGATCGCCATGGCCACCGAGGCGACGAGCACGGCGGAGCCGACCGTGGCCTTGGGGTTGAAGCGGATGATCCGGAACGCCGCGTCGTACATGTCCGAGAGCGTGAGCGGGCGCAGCGGCACCGCGCCGGGCTTGTGGGCGGCGCCGAGCATCCCCGGCTGCCCCGGACGGGGGGCCGGGACCGGCTGCTGTCCGTACGACGCGGCGTACGGCGCGGCAGGCCGGCTGCCGGGCGGTGGCGGCTGCTGCCCGGGTGACCCGGGCGGCGGGAACTGCTCGGTCATCGGACCCCCGTCTCGTGAGTGCGCCAATCCTGTCAGGTCCGGTGGCACGGCGCCCCGGGACGGGCTGTTCCGGGGCCGTCGGACGGTTCGATTTCGGCGCACTCCCGGATCTCTGCCAAGATATCCAGGTTGCTCCGGCGGGTCCCACCAGACCGCGTGCACGGATGCGGCACCACATTGATCACTGAATCGCGTCTCCCGGATCGACCTCAGTGCTCTGCGTGCGCCGCACCGGCTCGGTCGTCTGGCGGAGGCCCGATCAGCCCGACGAACCGGTCGGGTGCCACCCGCAACACCGTCGAGACTCGCGTCTCGTGTCGTGCCAACACCGGCGACACGCCCGACCGCGGGGGTCGGCGGAGGTGGTGGAGAGACAGGCGGTGCGGCCTCACCCGACGAGGCCGTGTCGTGAAACAAGGACCAGAACGCGGTACCTCCTGGCGGGGTACGAGATCGATAAGGACGAGAGAGACCTATGGCGGGACAGAAGATCCGCATCAGGCTCAAGGCCTATGACCACGAGGTGATCGACACCTCGGCGCGCAAGATCGTGGACACCGTCACCCGCACGGGTGCGAAGGTCGCCGGCCCGGTGCCGCTGCCGACCGAGAAGAACGTGTTCTGCGTCATCCGCTCGCCCCACAAGTACAAGGACTCACGCGAGCACTTCGAGATGCGCACGCACAAGCGCCTCATCGACATCATCGACCCCACGCCGAAGACGGTCGACTCGCTCATGCGTCTCGACCTGCCTGCTGGTGTCGACATCGAGATCAAGCTCTGAGGTATCTGCGATGACCGGAACTTTTGAACGCAATGTCAAGGGACTGCTGGGCACCAAGCTCGGCATGACCCAGCTCTGGGACGAGAACAACATCGTCGTCCCCGTGACCGTGATCGCTGCTGCGACCAACGTCGTGACCCAGGTCCGCTCGCCCGAGACCGATGGCTACAACGCCATCCAGGTCTCGTTCGGCGAGATCGAGGCCCGCAAGGTCAACAAGCCCGAGGCCGGCCACTTCGACAAGGCCGGGGTGACCCCGCGCCGCCACGTCGTCGAGATCCGCACGTCCGACGCCGCGTCGTACTCCGTCGGCCAGGAGCTCTCTCCCGAGCTCTTCGCGGCCGGCGACGAGATCGACGTGACCGGCACCAGCAAGGGCAAGGGCTTCGCCGGTGTCATGAAGCGTCACGGCTTCCACGGTGTCGGCGCCTCCCACGGTGCCCACCGCAACCACCGCAAGCCGGGCTCGATCGGTGCCTGCGCCACGCCGGGCCGTGTCTTCAAGGGCACGCGCATGGCCGGCCGCATGGGTAACGACACCGTCACGACCCAGAACGTCACGGTCCACGCCGTCGACGCCGAGAAGGGCCTGATCCTGCTCAAGGGTGCCGTTCCCGGCCCCCGCGGCGGTCTCGTGGTCATCCGCTCGGCTGCCAAGAAGACGCAGGAGGCCTGAGCATGGCTGTCAAGACCGTCAAGGTTGACTTCCCCGCCGACATCTTCGACGTCGAGGTCAACGTCCCGTTGATCCACCAGGTCGTCGTCGCCCAGCAGGCCGCGGCCCGCCAGGGCACGCACTCGACCAAGCGTCGCGGCGAGGTCCGCGGCGGTGGACGCAAGCCCTACAAGCAGAAGGGCACCGGCCGCGCCCGTCAGGGCTCGACCCGCGCTCCCCAGTTCGCCGGTGGTGGCGTCGTGCACGGCCCCAAGCCGCGCGACTACGACCAGCGCACGCCCAAGAAGATGAAGGCCGCCGCCCTGCGCGGTGCCCTCTCGGACCGGGCCCGCAACGGTCGCATCCACGTCGTCGACGGCCTGGTCTCCGGTGACAAGCCGTCGACCAAGCTCGCCCTCGCCTCGCTGGCCACGCTCAGCGACCGGGTGCGCTTCCTCGTGGTGCTCGAGCGCTCCGACGCGCTGACCTGGCTCTCGCTGCGCAACGCGCCGCAGGTGCACATCGTCGCCGTCGACCAGCTCAACACCTACGACGTGCTGGCCTCCGACGACGTGGTCTTCACCCAGGGCGCCTACGACGCCTTCGTGAGCGGCACCGCGAGCAGCTCCCAGGCCCAGGAGGACGACAAGTGAGCACCCTGCACAAGGACCACCGCGACATCCTGATCGCGCCGGTCGTCTCCGAGAAGAGCTACGGGCTCCTCGACGCCAACAAGTACACCTTCATCGTCCGTCCGGACGCCAACAAGACCGAGATCAAGATCGCGGTCGAGAAGGTCTTCAACGTCAAGGTGACCTCGGTCAACACGATCAACCGCCAGGGCAAGACGCGCCGTACCCGCACCGGGCTCGGCAAGCGCGCCAACACCAAGCGCGCCATCGTCAGCCTGGCTGAGGGTCACCGCATCGACATCTTCGGCCAGGTCGGCTGACCGCCGGAATAGGACTGATCACACATGGCAATCCGCAAGTACAAGCCGACCACCCCGGGCCGTCGCGGCTCCTCGGTGGCCGACTTCGTCGAGATCACCCGGACCACGCCGGAGAAGTCGCTGACGCGTCCGCTGCCCAAGAAGGGCGGCCGTAACAACCAGGGCCGGATCACCACCCGGCACCAGGGTGGCGGTCACAAGCGCGCCTACCGCATCATCGACTTCCGTCGCTACGACAAGGACGGCGTGCCGGCCAAGGTCGCTCACATCGAGTACGACCCCAACCGCACCGCGCGCATCGCGCTGCTGCACTACGCCGACGGCGAGAAGCGCTACATCATCGCGCCGAAGGACCTGTCGCAGGGCACTGCCGTCGAGTCGGGCCCCAACGCCGACATCAAGCCGGGCAACAACCTCCCGCTGCGCAACATCCCCGTCGGTACGACGATCCACTGCGTGGAGCTTCGTCCCGGCGGCGGCGCGAAGATCGCCCGCTCGGCCGGCAACTCGGCCCAGCTGGTCGCCCGTGAGGGCAGCCGCGCGACGCTCCGCATGCCCTCGGGCGAGATGCGGTACGTCGACGTCCGCTGCCGCGCCACGGTGGGCGAGGTCGGCAACGCCGAGCAGTCCAACATCAACTGGGGCAAGGCCGGCCGCATGCGCTGGAAGGGCAAGCGCCCGACCGTCCGTGGTGTCGTCATGAACCCGGTCGACCACCCGCACGGTGGTGGTGAGGGCAAGACGTCCGGTGGTCGCCACCCGGTGTCGCCCTGGGGCCAGCCGGAGGGCCGCACGCGCAAGCGCAAGGCCTCCGACTCCCAGATCATTCGTCGTCGCAAGTCCGGCAAGGGTAGGAAGTAACCGACATGCCTCGCAGCCTGAAGAAGGGCCCCTTCATCGACGACCACCTTCAGAAGAAGGTGGACGCCGAGAACGCGAAGGGCAGCCACAACGTCATCAAGACCTGGTCGCGCCGGTCGATGATCGTGCCCGACATGATCGGCCACACCATCGCCGTGCACGACGGTCGCAAGCACGTTCCCGTGTTCGTCACCGACTCGATGGTCGGTCACAAGCTCGGTGAGTTCGCTCCGACGCGCACCTACAAGGGTCACGTCAAGGAAGACCGGAAGGGGAAGCGTCGATGAGTGTCACCGAGCGCCGGCGCACCAGCGCCCGCCGCGAGACCCTGCTGGGTGACCAGCCGGGCGCCTTCGCGGCCGCCCGCTTCGTGCGGATCACCCCCATGAAGGCCCGCCGTGTCGTCGACATGGTCCGCGGTCTTCCCGTCGACGAGGCCCTGGCCCTGCTGCAGTTCGCTCCGCAGGCCGCCTCCGAGACCGTCTACAAGGTGCTGGAGAGCGCCATCGCCAACGCCGAGACCACCGAGGGCCTCGCCACCGACGACCTGGTCGTCTCGGTCGCGATGGTCGACGAGGGCCCGACGATGAAGCGTTGGCGTCCGCGTGCGCAGGGTCGTGCGACCCGGATCAACAAGCGCACCAGCCACATCACTCTCGCGGTGCAGCCGGCCGAGGTTGCCGCTGCGAAGACCGTGAAGAAGAACGGAAAGGGTGCCTGATGGGCCAGAAGATCAACCCGAACGGCTTCCGTCTGGGCATCTCGACCGACCACAAGAGCCGTTGGTACGCCGACAAGCTCTACAAGTCCTACGTCGGCGAGGACGTCGCCATCCGCAAGCTGCTCTCCAAGGGCATGGAGCGGGCCGGCATCTCCAAGGTGGAGATCGAGCGCACCCGTGACCGCGTGCGCGTCGACATCCACACCGCGCGTCCCGGCATCGTCATCGGTCGCCGCGGCGCCGAGGCGGACCGCATCCGCGGCGAGCTCGAGAAGCTCACCGGCAAGCAGGTGCAGCTCAACATCCTCGAGGTCAAGCAGCCCGAGATCGACGCCCAGCTCGTCGCCCAGGGTGTCGCCGAGCAGCTCGCGGGTCGCGTGCAGTTCCGTCGCGCCATGCGCAAGGCCATGCAGACCTCGATGCGTTCGGGTGCCAAGGGCATCCGGATCCAGTGCTCCGGTCGCCTCAACGGCGCCGAGATGTCGCGCACCGAGTTCTACCGCGAGGGTCGCGTCCCGCTGCACACGCTGCGTGCCGACATCGACTACGGCTTCTACGAGGCCAAGACGACCTTCGGCCGCATCGGCGTGAAGGTCTGGATCTACAAGGGCGAGGTCGCCGGCACCCGTGCCGAGCGCCAGGCCCAGGCTGCTGCCCGCGCCGGTGCGCCGGGTCGTGGTGGCAGCAACCGTCCCGCCCGTGGCGGCGAGCGTCCGAGCCGTGGCTCGCGCGCCGACCGTCCGGCCCGCAGCGACCGTACCGACGCTCCGGCGACCGAGGCTCCGGCCGAGGCGACCGCGGGTGCCGGTGAGGCCGCCTCCACCGGACAGGAGGGCTGAGCACCATGCTGATGCCCCGTCGTGTCAAGCACCGCAAGCAGCACCACCCCAAGCGGACCGGTGCGGCCAAGGGTGGCACGAAGCTCGCCTTCGGCGACTTCGGCATCCAGGCGGTCGAGGGTCACTACGTCACGAACCGTCAGATCGAGTCGGCTCGTATCGCGATGACCCGTCACATCAAGCGTGGCGGCAAGGTGTGGATCAACATCTACCCCGACCGCCCGCTGACCAAGAAGCCTGCCGAGACCCGCATGGGTTCCGGTAAGGGTTCCCCCGAGTGGTGGGTTGCCAACGTCAAGCCCGGCCGCGTCATGTTCGAACTTTCCGGTGTCGACGAGGTGACTGCTCGTGAGGCCATGCGCCGCGCGATGCACAAGCTTCCGATGAAGTGCCGGTTCGTCTCCCGCGAGGCAGGTGAATTCTGATGGCAACAAGCAAGCTGAACGCCCACGAGCTCGACGAGCTCAACCCGGTCGACCTCGAGGCCAAGCTGCGGGAGGCCAAGGAGGAGCTGTTCAACCTCCGCTTCCAGGCGGCCACCGGCCAGCTCGAGAGCCACGGCCGGCTCCGCACGGTCAAGAAGGACATCGCCCGGATCTACACCGTGGTGCGCGAGCGTGAGCTCGGCATCCGCGCCACTCCGGGCACGAGCACTGAAGAGGCAAGCGCATGAGCGAGACGACTGAGAGCACCCCGCGCAACTCGCGCAAGGTCCGTGAGGGCCTGGTGGTGAGCGACAAGATGGACAAGACCATCGTCGTCACCGTCGAGGACCGTGTGAAGCACGCCCTCTACGGCAAGGTCCTGCGCAAGACCTCGCGCCTGAAGGCACACGACGAGGACAACCAGTGCGGCATCGGCGACCGGGTCCTGATCATGGAGACCCGTCCGCTGTCCGCCACGAAGCGCTGGCGCCTGGTCGAGGTCCTCGAGAAGGCCAAGTGACCTGAGACCGACAGCCTCGTGCTGCTCGGCCTCCCGCTACATCTTCCACACATCAGTTCGGCCAGGCTCGCTCCCCGCTGAGGGGGCGAGAACCAGCTCGACAACCAGGAGAAATCAATGATCCAGCAGGAGTCGCGACTCAAGGTCGCCGACAACACCGGTGCGAAGGAGATCCTGTGCATCCGTGTTCTCGGTGGCTCGGGCCGTCGCTACGCCGGCATCGGTGACGTCATCGTCGCCACCGTCAAGGACGCGATCCCCGGTGGCAACGTCAAGAAGGGCGACGTCGTCAAGGCCGTGATCGTGCGCACCGTCAAGGAGCGCCGCCGCGCCGACGGTTCCTACATCCGCTTCGACGAGAACGCCGCCGTCATCCTCAAGAACGACGGCGAGCCTCGGGGCACGCGCATCTTCGGCCCCGTCGGTCGCGAGCTGCGCGAGAAGCGCTTCATGAAGATCATCTCGCTCGCCCCGGAGGTGTTGTGAGAGATGGGTAAGAACACCATGAACATCAAGAAGGGCGACACCGTCAAGGTCATCGCCGGCAAGGACAAGGGTGCCCAGGGCAAGGTCATCTCGGTGCTCCGCGAGGAGCAGCGGGTGATCGTCGAGGGTGTCAACCGCGTCAAGCGCCACACCAAGGCCGTCCAGGGCGGCAACACCGGCGGCATCATCACCGCCGAGGCCCCGATCCACGTCAGCAACGTGATGCTGGTCGAGGGTGACGACGTCACCCGCGTCGGCTTCCGCCGCGACGAGGTCACCAAGCGTCGCCCCGACGGTTCGACGTACTCCGCGGAGCGCTCCGTGCGCATCTCGCGCAAGACCGGGAAGGAGATCTGAGATGACCGAGACCACCGACAAGGTCACCCCGCGTCTCAAGACCCGCTACCGCGAGGAGATCATCCCCGCGCTGCAGTCCGAGTTCGACATCAAGAACATCATGCAGGTCCCCGGTCTCACCAAGATCGTGGTCAACATGGGTGTCGGCGAGGCCGCTCGCGACTCCAAGCTGATCGAGGGTGCCATCAAGGACCTCACCGCGATCACCGGTCAGAAGCCGTCGGTCACCAAGGCCCGCAAGTCCATCGCGCAGTTCAAGCTCCGCGAGGGCATGCCGATCGGTGCGCACGTCACGCTGCGCGGCGACCGCATGTGGGAGTTCCTCGACCGCCTGCTCTCGCTGGCGCTGCCCCGCATCCGCGACTTCCGTGGGCTCTCGCCCAAGCAGTTCGACGGTCGCGGCAACTACACCTTCGGTCTCACCGAGCAGGTCATGTTCCACGAGATCGACCAGGACAAGATCGACCGGTCGCGAGGCATGGACATCACCGTCGTGACCACCGCGACCACCGACGACGAGGGTCGTGCGCTGCTCAAGCAGCTCGGCTTCCCCTTCAAGGAGAACTGACATGGCAAAGACTGCGCTCAAGGTCAAGGCCGCCCGCAAGCCCAAGTTCGCGGTGCGCGGCTACACCCGCTGCCAGCGCTGCGGTCGTCCGAAGGCGGTCTACCGCAAGTTCGGGCTGTGCCGCATCTGCCTGCGGGAGATGGCGCACCGGGGCGAGCTGCCCGGCGTGACCAAGTCCTCCTGGTGACCTGTCCTCCCTCCTCACCCCCTTCTAAACGATCGCTGCAGGTCGCGCCTGAGATGCAGGCGCGAAACCACGGTGGAGAAAGGGCCTCACGGCCATGACGATGACTGACCCGATCGCAGACATGCTCACGCGTCTGCGCAACGCCAACCAGGCGTTCCACGACGAGGTGTCGATGCCTTACAGCAAGATGAAGGCCGGCCTCGCCGAGATCCTCCAGCAGGAGGGCTACATCACGTCGTTCGACGTCAAGGAGCCCTCCGAGGGCGAGGTCGGCAAGACGCTGACCGTCACCCTGAAGTACGGCCGCAACCGCGAGCGTTCCATCGCCGGCGTGCGCCGCATCAGCAAGCCCGGCCTCCGGGTGTACGCCAAGAGCACGGGCCTGCCCAAGGTGCTCGGCGGCCTGGGTGTCGCGATCATCTCGACCAGCCAGGGCCTGCTCACCGACCGTCAGGCGAACCAGAAGGGCGTGGGCGGCGAAGTCCTCGCCTACGTCTGGTGACCCCGGACCACTGAGACCAAGAAGGAGATAGAGAAGCATGTCGCGTATTGGCAAGCTCCCCATCACGGTCCCGTCCGGTGTCGACGTCGCGATCGACGACGCGCTGGTGACCGTCAAGGGCCCCAAGGGCACGCTGAGCCACACCGTGGCCCAGCCCATCAAGGTGGCGAAGTCCGAGGACGGCGTCCTCGAGGTGACCCGCCCCAACGACGAGCGTGAGAGCCGTTCGCTCCACGGTCTGACCCGCACCCTGATCAGCAACATGGTCGTGGGTGTCACCGAGGGCTACGAGAAGAAGCTCGAGATCGTGGGCGTGGGTTACCGCGTGCTGCCCAAGGGCCCCACGCAGCTCGAGTTCCAGCTCGGCTACAGCCACCCCATCGTGTTCGACGCCCCCGAGGGCATCACGTTCACCACCGAGGGCCCGACCAAGCTCGGCGTCGTCGGCATCGACAAGCAGCTCGTGGGTGAGGTCGCGGCCAAGATCCGCAAGCTGCGCAAGCCGGAGCCCTACAAGGGCAAGGGCGTCCGTTACTCCGGCGAGCACATCCGCCGCAAGGTCGGAAAGGCTGGTAAGTGACCATGGCGATCTCGCTGTCCAACAACAAGCACACCGCCGCACGCGTCAAGTCGCGCCTGCGTCGTCAGGTCCGTGGTCGCAAGCGCGTCTCCGGCACCGCCGAGCGTCCGCGCCTGGTGGTCACCAAGTCGGCCCGGCACCTCACCGTGCAGGTCGTGGACGACCTGCAGGGTGCCACGCTCGTCTACGCCTCCACCATGGAGGCCGACGTGCGCGCCGCCGACGGTGACAAGACCGCCAAGGCCAAGAAGGTCGGCGAGCTCGTTGCCGAGCGTGCCAAGGCCCAGGGTGTCGACGCGGTCGTCTTCGACCGCGCCGGCAACAAGTACCACGGTCGCATCGCGGCCCTCGCCGACGCCGCCCGTGAGGGCGGACTGTCGTTCTGATCGCCGAACCAGTTTTTCGAAAGAGGAGAATCTCATGAGCGGAGCCCAGCGCGGACAGCGTGGTGGCGAGCGCCAGGGCAACGACCGTCGCGGACGCGACAATGGTCGGGGCCAGGGTGCTGAGAAGACCGCCTACATCGAGCGCGTCGTTGCGATCAACCGAGTCGCCAAGGTCGTGAAGGGTGGTCGTCGCTTCAGCTTCACCGCCCTCGTGATCGTGGGCGACGGCGATGGTCTGGTCGGCGTCGGCTACGGCAAGGCGAAGGAAGTTCCTGCGGCGATCGCCAAGGGTGTCGAGGAGGCCAAGAAGGCATTCTTCAAGGTCCCCCGCATCCAGGGCACCATCCCGCACCCGGTGCAGGGCGAGAAGGCAGCGGGCGTCGTCCTGCTGCGCCCGGCGTCCCCCGGTACCGGCGTCATCGCCGGTGGCCCGGTGCGCGCCGTGCTCGAGTGCGCCGGCATCCACGACGTGCTGAGCAAGTCGCTCGGCTCGTCCAACCAGATCAACATCGTGCACGCGACCGTCGAGGCGCTGCGGATGCTGGAGGAGCCCGAGGCCGTGGCGGCTCGCCGTGGCAAGCGGGTCGAGGACGTCACCCCGGCTGCGATCCTGAAGGCCCGTGAGGCCGGTCGCGAGGAGGCCGCCGCGGCGGCCGCTGCGGGGGTGTCCTCCTGATGGCACAGCTCAAGGTCCAGCAGAAGCGCGGACTGGTCGGCCTCAAGGCCAACCAGCGCGAGACGCTGCGCTCGCTCGGTCTCAAGAGGATCGGCGACGTGGTCGTCAAGGAAGACCGCCCGGAGATCCGGGGCATGGTCAACACTGTCCGTCACCTGGTGACGGTCGAGGAGGTCGACTGACATGACGCTCAAGCTGCATCACCTCCGGCCGGCTCCCGGCTCCAAGACCGCCAAGACCCGTGTGGGTCGCGGTGAGGGCTCCAAGGGCAAGACGTCGGGTCGCGGTACCAAGGGCACCAAGGCCCGCTACCAGGTTCCGGTCGCCTTCGAGGGTGGCCAGATGCCGATCCACATGCGGCTCCCCAAGCTGAAGGGCTTCAAGAACCCCTTCAAGGTGGAGTTCCAGGTGGTCAACCTCGACAAGCTGAACGAGCTCTTCCCGCAGGGTGGCGCCGTCTCGGTCGAGGACCTGGTCACCAAGGGCGCGGTCCGCAAGGGCCAGCCCGTCAAGGTGCTCGGCCAGGGCGACATCTCGGTCGCCGTGCAGGTCAGCGCCGACGCGTTCTCGGGCTCCGCCAAGGAGAAGATCGAGGCCGCCGGCGGCACCACCACGGTGGTCTGAGGCTCGTCCTCTCGCACGACGTACACAGGCCCGGCCTGGCAGTGGGAACTGTCGGGCCGGGCCTCATCGTTCACCGGGGCAGAAGTCTGACGGGCGACTGTTAGGCTTCCCCGGGCCTTCACGCAGGTGTGTGGAGGCGTAGTCCGCCGCGACGGGGACCAGACCCTGTCCCGGCACCAGTAACCGAAAGGCCGATCCTGTGCTAGGCGCGTTCGCCAACGCTTTCCGCACGCCGGACCTGCGGCGCAAGCTGCTGTTCGTCCTGCTGATCGTCACGATCTTCCGGCTCGGCTCCCAGGTGCCGACGCCCGGCGTCAACGTCGCCAACGTGCAGGCGTGTCTCAGTGACGTGGAGTCCAACGGCCTCTACCAGCTCGTCAACCTGTTCTCCGGTGGCGCGCTGCTCCAGCTGACGATCTTCGCGCTGGGGATCATGCCCTACATCACCGCCAGCATCATCCTGCAGCTGCTCGTCGTGGTCATCCCACGGCTCGAGGCGCTGAAGAAGGAGGGCCAGGCGGGCCAGACCAAGATCACGCAGTACACGCGCTACCTCACGCTCGGCCTCGCGCTCCTCCAGGCGACCGGCATCGTGGCGCTGGCGCGCTCGGGCAACCTGCTCCAGGGGTGCACCCGCGACCTGCTGCACAGCGACAGCACCGCGACCTTCCTGACGATGGTCCTCACCATGACCGCCGGCACCGCGGTCATCATGTGGCTCGGCGAGCTCATCACGGACCGCGGCATCGGCAACGGCATGTCGATCCTCATCTTCACCCAGGTCGTGGCGACCTTCCCGGGCTCCCTGTGGCAGGTCCAGGTGACCCAGGGCTGGTGGGTGTTCGGCATCGTGATGGTGATCGGCCTCATCCTGGTCGCCGCGGTGATCTTCATCGAGCAGGCGCAGCGCCGGATCCCGGTGCAGTACGCCCGCCGCATGGTGGGCCGCAAGATGTTCGGCGGCTCCTCGACGTACATCCCGCTCAAGGTCAACCAGGCCGGCATCATCCCGGTGATCTTCGCGTCGTCGCTGCTCTACCTGCCCGCGATGGCCGTGCAGTTCAACCAGACGAGCTCGTCGCCGGTGATCGAATTCATCAACAAGTACCTCGTCGGCGGCGACCACCCGCTCTACATGGCGATCTACTTCGGCCTCATCATCTTCTTCACGTACTTCTACGTCTCGATCACCTTCAACCCCACGGAGGTCGCGGACAACATGAAGAAGTACGGCGGCTTCATCCCCGGGATCCGGGCGGGCAAGCCGACCGAGGACTACCTGTCCTACGTCCTGTCCCGCATCACGTTCCCCGGAGCCCTCTACCTCGGCATCATCTCGTTGGTGCCCCTGATCGCGTTCGCGCTGATCAACGCCAACCAGAACTTCCCCTTCGGCGGCACCTCGATCCTCATCATGGTCGGCGTCGCGCTGGACACGGTGAAGCAGATCGAGAGCCAGCTCCAGCAGCGCAACTACGAAGGGTTCCTGCGTTAATGAGGCTGATCATCATGGGGCCGCCCGGTGCCGGCAAGGGCACGCAGGCCAAGTTCATCGCCGAGCACTTCGCCATCCCGGCGATCTCGACCGGCGACATCTTCCGCGCCAACGTGTCGCGGGGCACCGAGCTCGGGGTCGAGGCCAAGCGCTACATGGATGCCGGCGAGTACGTCCCGGACGAGGTCACCAACCGCATGGTGCGCAACCGCATCGACGAGCCCGACGCCGAGCCCGGCTTCCTGCTGGACGGCTACCCGCGCACGCTCGCGCAGGTCGAGGAGCTCGACGGGATGATCAAGCACACCGGCCACGCGCTCGACGCCGTCGTGGTGCTGACCGTCGACCAGGACGAGGTCGTCGAGCGGCTCCTGCAGCGCGCCGAGACCGACGGCCGGGCCGACGACACCGCCGACGTGATCCGCCGCCGCCAGGAGATCTACGCCGAGGAGACGGCCCCGCTCGTCGAGGTCTACCGCGATCGTGGCCTGCTCATCGAGGTCGACGGCCTCGGCGAGGTCGACGAGGTCACCCAGCGCATCTTCACCGCGCTCGACGTCGTCCCCCAGTCCTGAGCTGAGCCCTGTGGTGTTCGCCAACCGGGGCCTGGAGATCAAGACGCCGGCCCAGATCGCGCAGATGCGGGTCAGCGGACTGCTCGTCGGTCGCACGCTCGAGCTGTTGCGCGAGGCCGCTGCCCCGGGTGTGACCACCGGTGAGCTCGACCGGCTGGCCGAGTCGCACATCCGCGACCACGGCGGCATCCCGTCGTTCAAGGGCTACAGCCAGCCGCCCTTCCCCGCGACGATCTGCGCCTCCGTCAACGACGAGGTCGTGCACGGCATCCCGGGGGACCGGGTGCTGCGGGACGGCGACGTCATCTCGATCGACTGCGGCGCCATCGTCGACGGGTGGCACGGCGACGCGGCGATCACCGTGCCCATCGGGGAGGTCGCCCCCGAGACCCTCGAGCTGCTCCGGGTCACCGAGGAGGCGCTCTGGCGGGGCATGGCCGCCGCCCACCTCGGCGGGCGGGTCGGCGACATCGGTCACGCCATCGAGCGCTACGTCGTCAGCCAGGGCCGCTACGGCATCCTCGAGGACTACACCGGCCACGGCATCGGCACCGAGATGCACATGGCTCCCAACGTGCCCAACTACGGCAAGCGCGGCAAGGGCCCGACCCTCGTCGAGGGCCTGGCCCTGGCCGTCGAGCCGATGGTGACGCTGGGCAGCAAGGAGACCGACCTGCTCGAGGACGAGTGGACGGTCGCCACCGTCGACGGCTCCATGGCCGCCCACTTCGAGCACACCTTCACCCTCACGCCCGCCGGTGCGTGGGTGCTCACCGCCGTGGACGGCGGTGCCGCGGGGCTCGCCCGTCTCGGCGCGCCGTACGGCGGCTCCTGACCCGACTGCCGACCGGACGGTTCGACCCCGGTCGAGGGTCCGTGCCAGACTGGGGCCACCAGGAGGGGAGTATTCCCCCGCGGTGGTGTCGTCAGTACGGCGTGGGTCTCGATCCGCTCCCGGTGCCATCGGCCCCTGCGGCCACGGCCCAGGTGCGGAAGAGACCTCCGGAGTGACCGCCCCGCGCGGCGCCGGTGCCCGCACATCCCCCTACCCCTCCCGGAGGAAACCTCGTGGACGTACCCACTTGGGTCTGGATCGCCACTGCCGTGGTGACCATCGCCATCTTCACCTTCGACCTCGCCGTCGTCGGCCGACGACCGCACGAGCCCAGCATGCGGGAGTGCGCGACGTACCTGTCGATCTACGTCGGCCTGGCGGTGATCTTCGGCCTCGGCGTCTGGTACACCTCAGGCGGCACCTATGCGCTGGAGTTCTACTCCGGCTGGCTGGTGGAGTACTCGCTCTCCATCGACAACCTGTTCATCTTCATCATCATCATGGCCAAGTTCGCCGTGCCCCGCGAGCTGCAGCAGTACGCCCTGATGATCGGCATCGTGATGGCGCTGATCATGCGCGCGATCTTCATCGCCGTCGGCGCAGCGGCCATCAGCAACTTCAGCTGGATCTTCTACATCTTCGGCCTGTTCCTGGTCTACACGGCCTTCAAGCTCGCCAAGGAAGGCGCGGAGGACGAGGACGACGAGTTCGAGGAGAACAAGCTCGTCGCCTTCATCGAGCGTCGCTTCCCGGCCACCTCGGAGTGGCACGGCAAGGCCCTGTTCATCCGGGAGGGCGGCAAGCGGATGATCACCCCGATGTTCATCGTGATCATCACGCTGGGCACGACCGACCTGCTGTTCGCGCTCGACTCGATCCCGGCGATCTTCGGCATCACCAAGGAGCCCTACCTGGTGCTGACGGCCAACATCTTCGCGCTGATGGGCCTGCGCCAGCTCTACTTCCTCATCGGCGGCCTGCTCCAGCGCCTGATCTACCTGTCGTACGGCCTGGCGTTCCTGCTGGCCTTCATCGGCGTCAAGCTGTTCTTCCACGCACTGCACGAGAACGAGCTCCCGTTCATCAACGGTGGCGAGCCCCTCGACTACGCCTGGCTGGAGATCCCGATCTGGCTCTCGCTCGTGGTCATCCTGGCCACCCTGGCGATCACCGCGGTGCTCTCGCTGTGGGCCTCGAGCCGGATGACGGAGGAGGAGCAGGACGCCGCGACCGGTCCTCGTCGCGACTGGGAAGAGGACTGATCCTCCCCGCCCCACCGTGAACGCGTCCCCGTCGGCCTAGCCGGCGGGGACGCACTCGTTGGTGGCGGGGGACTGGTCGCTGCCCCGGACCAGGCGCACCTCGACGCAGATGTCGTCCGGGGTCCGGATGACCACCTGGTCCTTGTCGGTGCGCCGGAAGTCCCCGGAGTCCAGGCGCTGCCACAGCCACGTGTCACCGGGCTCCAGCTCCTCGGTGGTCTGCCAGCGGAAGACGACCCCGGCGTCCGTGCGGGTGCCCGTCACCGAGGGGGCGGTGCCGAGGTCCTGGGGGACCAGGTCCGACGGTGTCGTCTCCGTGGGCGTCAGCGGGCCGTCGGCCTCACGGTCGTCGGGACGGTCACCGCCGCCCAGGACCAGGGCCACCACCGCGGCCGCGACGGCGACGACACCGGCCGCCGCCCACACGACCCCGGAGACTCCCCGGGACTGCGCCTGCTCCTCGGCCTCCTGCTCCTCCTGGGCGGTCGCGATCCGTCGGGGGCCGGACGCGGAGATGACCGTGACGGCCTTCATGACCGTCCGGTCCTCCTCGGGCTCCGGAGCGACGGCGCGCACGGACGAGTCGGGACGGTCGCCCTCGACGGCCACGGCGGTCCGCGACCACCCGGCGGCCGACTCGATCTGCTGGAGGCTGCGGGCCAGCTCGAGGGCGCTCTGGGGCCGGTGCGCGGGCTGCTTGGCCAGGCACTGCTGCAGCAGCCGGTCCAGGGCCGGAGGCACGTCGGGGCGCTGGGTGGCCGGGGGAGCGGCGTGCAGGATGCGTGCGCTCAGCGCCCGGGTGGAGTTGTCCCCGGACGGGATGGAGAACGGCGAGCGACCCACGAGCAGGTGCCAGATCGTCGCGCCGAGGGAGTAGACGTCGGAGGCGACCGAGCCGTTGGAGCGCCCGTCGAGCAGCTCCGGCGGCGACCACGGGTAGGAGATCCGCACGTCGCTCTCACCCTCGATGTCGGCCATGTGGCCGGCGATGCCGAAGTCGGTGAGCGCGGGCTCGTGGTAGGTCGTCACCAGCACGTTGCTGGGCTTGATGTCGCGGTGCAGGATCCCGGAGCGGTGCGCGGTCTCGATGGCGCTGGCCAGCTTGATGCCGGTCGCGACGGCGTCGACGACGGGCATCGGGTTGGAGCGCACCCGGATGCCGAGGTCGGGCGGCGGGCAGTAGCGCATCACGAGGTAGGGGCGGCCGCCGTCCTGGGTCACCCCGGCGGTGATCACCGAGACGATGTAGGGGTGGTCGGCCAGCCGGGCCATGGCGTTGGCCTCGGCGGTGAAGAGCTGCTTCTCGCGCTCGTTGAGGGGTACGTCGGGCCGCACGACCTTGACCGCGACGCGCTGTCGTGGCCACTGCTGCTCGTAGAGGAAGACGTCGGCGAAGCCGCCGCTCCCGAGGTGCTCGACGAACTGGAACCCCGGGATGACCGGCGCGCTCACCGCTCGCTCACCGTGGCGGCCGCGGAGCCGACCTCGAAGCGGACCTCGTAGACCTCGGCGAGGTCGAGGGAGGCGCCGGGATCGAGGACGTAGGCCTCGCCGGCGCGCATGCGTTCGGGGGCGCGTCCGGGCATGGTGAGCATGGTGCCACCTCGCGAGTCCAGGTCGCGCGCGAGCACCTGCCAGCCGTCGAGCTCGATGTGCAGGTGCATGCGCGACACGAAGGTGTGGTCGGAGGGCAGGTGCACGAGGTGCGGCCAGTCCCCGGCGCCCTCGAGGGGTGCGGGCCTGCGGCCGAGCACGACACCGCGGTCGAGCGGCACGACCTCCCCGGTGGGGAGCCGCAGGCCGCCCAGCGTGGGACGGGCCACCCGGCGCGGCTCCTGCGGGGCGACCCGCTGCCGGCACACGCGGCAGGAGGGCTGCGACGGCCGACGTCAGGTGGCCCAGGGGACAGCTGACGGCCAGCACCGTCTCGTGGGTCCCGTGCCGCAGGTGCGGGGCGGGTCCCGGACGGTGCACGGTGGAGCCGTCGTGGTCGTCGACCTCCGGCTCCCCGACCTGCTGCCCGGCCTGCTGCGGGGTCGGCGGACCGGATGGTCGTGTGGCCGCCCTCGCTAGATGCGCTCCATGAAGCCGGGGTCCGGCTCGGTGGTGTCGGTGCAGGGACCCGGTGTCCTCGGACGCCTGCGTCGGGATCGCGACGCCGTGGGCGCGGGGGCGGCGGGCCGGCGGGGCCGGTGGCGGCCAGGATCGAGGCCGGGATGCCGTCGATCATGCCGGGCGGCGGTGGCCTGCGCCTGGACGACCGGCACGGCGGGGACGGAGCCACCTTGTGGGCCAGGGGCCGGATCTCCGCCCGGGAGGCCGCGACCACGCCGGCCACCAGGCGACGGGTCGGGACGAGGGCCGCGGGGTCGGCGCCGCCGTCGAGGGACAGGATGCGGTCCGCACCCACCACGCGCACGTGGCCGCGACCGCGCGAGAGGCTGGCGGAGCCTCCGGCGGACAGGTCCACGACGGCCAGTGCGGGCGGGTCGCCCTCGTAGCGCCTTCTCGAGGAGGGCGAGCGACCTCCTCGGTCACCGAGCCCGTGGCCGGCCGCGAGCGGGACACCAGGGCCCAGATCTCGTCGAGCACGTCGTCGTCGTGCGGGTCGGTGACGAGGACCCAGTGGTCACCGGCGCCCAGCAGGACGCCGTCCCCTGCGGCGTACCTGGTCTCCACGACCACGAGCCTCTCCTCACGAGGTGCGAGTGCAATCCGGACTAGCACGATAGTGTCATCCCCCGGAGCCCCACCGTGCCGGTCTTGCCGAACTTGTCCGCGAGCGCGCGCTGTACCTAGGCTCCATCCTGCGCCGTCGGGGGACGGGCTCATTCTCGCGGTAGGGGGCTGCCAGTGGCACGGGTGGGATTCCTGCGACGGCACCGCACGGCCATCGCCTCCAACACCGCCCTCGCGATCGCTGCGGTCGCCGTGCTCGTCTACGCGGTCTCGGCCGACGGCTACCAGGCCCACGAGGCCGAGCTCAACGACGGCGGCATCTGGGTCGTCAACGGCAAGGAAGGCCTCTACGGCCGGATCAACAAGCCGATCAACCAGCTCGACACGGTCGTCTTCGCCGACCGCGACGACCTGCCCCTCGACGTCGTCCAGGACGGCGCCGCGGTGCTCGCGGTCGACGAGCGCGCCAGCACCGCCCAGCTGGTCGACCCGGCCACCTCGGAGGTCGAGCCGAGCGGCACCATCTCGGTGCCCTCCGAGGGCGACCTCCAGCTCGCCGGCGGGACGCTCGCCTCGGTCGACGCGGAGACCGGCGCCGTCTGGGCCGCCCGCGTCGACCCCGCAGCGGGGCGGTCGGTCGTCAGCGGCGTCGACCGCCAGTCCGACCCCCTCGACGAGGTCGGCGAGGGTGCCGCCCTGCGCGGTGAGCCAGGCCGGCACCGTGGTCGTGACCTCGGGCCGCCGAGCGCACCGTCACCTACCTGGTC
This sequence comes from uncultured Actinomycetota bacterium, assembly GCA_963776975.1. Classification (GTDB taxonomy): domain Bacteria; phylum Actinomycetota; class Actinomycetes; order Propionibacteriales; family Nocardioidaceae; genus Nocardioides. Next base: position 80,915 of record CAVZOU010000012.1, read on the forward strand.
CCTCGCGAGGACGGGTTCGCGAAGCCCCGCGCCGAGGACCTCCCCGAGGCCGCCGGCGAGCCGACCGCGGTGACGACCGTCGGCGACACCGTCGTCACGCTCGACGCCGCGACCGGGGCGCTCGCCGTGCTCGGCGGCGGCACCGCCAGCGTCCCCGAGGACGCCGTGCTGCAGCAGGCGGGACCCGCCTCGGACGCCGTCCTGGTGGCCAGCCGCGGCAGCCTGATGAGCGTCGACCTCACCAGCGGCGAGGTCTCCGTCGTCGCCGAGGGCATCAACGGCCAGCCGGCCGAGCCCGTGCGCCTCGGCGCCTGCCAGTACGCCGCGTGGTCCGGCGGACTCGGCCACGTCGCCGTCCGCTGCGGCGACGACGAGGCCACCGTGTCCGACCTGGGGGGCAAGGGCCGCACCCTGTCCCTGCGGGTCAACCGCGGCGAGATCGTGCTCAACGACGGCACCACCGGCACCGTGTGGGACGTCGAGGACCTCCGAGCCCCAGAGGATCGACAACTGGAACGCCTTCACCGCCTCGACCAAGGTCGAGGAGGAGGACAAGGAGAACCAGGAGCAGAGCGACGGTGACCGCCGACCGCCCAATGCCGAGCCCGACCGCTACGGCGCCCGTCCCGGACGGACCACCGTCCTCCACCCGCTCGACAACGACTCCGCGCCCGACGGTCGACTGTTGAGCATCGTGCAGGTCGACGACCCCGCCGGAGGGGCGCGGGCCGAGATCAGCCCGGACGGGCAGACCATCGTCCTCTCCCTGCCCGAGGACGCGCGCGGCACGAGCTTCGAGTACTACATCAACGACGGGCGCGACACCTCCGCGCACGCGACGGTGACCGTGGCCGTGCGGGGTGCCGGCGACAACAGCGCCCCGCAGCCGCGCTCCGGCTACAAGCCGCGCGTGTGGCGGGTCCCCGCCGCGGGGTCGCTGTCGGTGCCGGTGCTCGCCGACTGGCGCGACGACTCGGACGGGGACGCCGTCGTCCTCGACTCGGCGACCGCCGTGGGCGGCGACGTGTCGGGCGCCGTCGCCCGCACCACGTCCGACGGCCGGGTGCGGTTCACGCGCTCCGCGGGAGGGCGGTGAGCCCGTCCAGGTGGCCTACGCGGTGACCGACGGCCGCTCGGCGCCGGTCCGGCGCACGATGACCTTCCAGGTCCAGGACGAGCTCGACCAGGAGGCCTTTGCCGCGACGGCCGAGCCCGACGTCGTACGCGGTGAGGTGGGCCAGCCGATCAAGATCCGTCCGCTCCTCAACGACCTGCCCGGCTCGGACCCGGCCAACCCCGACGCCGAGCTCGCGCTCGGCGGCAAGCTCCCGGCGCAGGCGGGGCGCCGTCGTCAAGACCGACACTCGAGAACGGCGTCATCACCTTCACCGGGTCCAAGGCCGGGCACCTACTTCCTCGACTACGACGCGGCCTTCGGCAACGCCGCCCTCGACGGCAGCACCGTGCGGGTCGACGTGCAGCCCGGCCCGTGGCGCCCGGCGACCCCGTCGCGATGCCCGACACGCTGACGGTCTACGGCCAGTCGGCGGCCGTCATCGACGTGCTCGCCAACGACCTCGACCCCGCCGGCGGGCTGCTCGCCGTGCAGCGTGCGGTCGCCGACGACCCCGACCAGCTCGACGTGGCGATCATCGACGGTCGCTGGCTGCGCATCTCGGCGCCGGCAGGGATCGCTGTCGCCCAACCCGCAGCTGGTGTCCTACACGATCAGCAACGGCACGCGCTCGGGCGTCGAGGGCGAGGTCTCGGTGAGCCATGCGCCCGGTGCCCGAGGACAACTCGCCGATCACCGACCTCCGACCGCGTCGTGCGTGCGTGCCGGCACCTCGGTGACCGCGCCGGTGCTCGACAACGACCTCTCGCCGTCGGGCGACCGGCTCTCACTGCTCGGCGACGTCGTCGAGGGAGCACCCGGGGAGCTCGAGGTGGACGCGCCGATCGACGTGAAGGGGGACGTGGGGCAGGCCTTCGTCACCGGCCGCACGGTGCGCTACGTCGCGCCCGCCGGTCTCGCGGAGCGCGACAGCTTCACCGTCCCCTACGTCGCGGTCAACACCACCGGGCAGACGTCCCCGGGTCGGCTGACCGTCGTCGTGACGCCGGCCGACGCCCCCAACACCGCGCCCGAGCCGCCGACGCTGGAGTCGCGGGTCGTCTCGGGCGACACGGTCAAGGTCCGCCTGCCCGGCAGCGGGGTCGACCCCGACGGCGACCCGGTGACCATCGCGGGCATCACCTCCGCACCCCGCAAGGGCCGCCTGCTCTCCTTCGGCGGCAACTTCCTCGAGTACCAGGCCTACCCGCGCACGATGGGCACCGACGAGTTCGAGTACTCCGTCGTGGACACCCAGGGGGGCGTCGCCACCGCCACGGTGCGGATCGTCGTGGTGCCCCTGGTGGAGCCGCAGAGCCCGCTGGCCGTCGACGACCAGCTGACCGTCGAGCCGGGGCGTACCGCCACGTTCGACCCGCTGGCCAACGACTACGTCGCCCCCGGGGACGAGGTACGGATCGAGCTCGTCGACGCACCCGAGGGTGTCGAGCTCGACCGGGAGACCAGCCTGGTCACGGTGCCGGCGCCCGACCGGGTCGACGCCGCCGCGACCACGGTCGTCTACTCGATCAGCAACGGTCTCGACACCTCCCGGGCGATCATGCGACTGGAGACCGCCGCCTCGATCAACAACCCGCCGGTCGTGTACGACGCCTTCGGACGTGCCGACGACAGCGAGAGCGTCAGCGTGGGGGTCCTCGACGGCGCCTACGACCCGGACGGCTCCGTCGACGACCTCGTCGTGGCCGAGGTGCTGGGCGCGCCCGACGTCGCCCGCATCGACGGCGACCGGATCAAGGCCGACCGGGGCGTCGCCCCGCAGGTGGTGCCCTTCCGCGTCGAGGACGCCGGCGGCGCCTCCGCCACGGCATCGCTCTACGTGCCACCGACCGGGACCGGCATCCCGTACGTCGAGCCGGACGCCCTCATCGAGATCGAGCGCGGCGGGAGCTTCTCCGGGTCGCTGGGCGACTACATCGCCAACCCCTCGGGCGGGTCCATGCGGCTGACAGGCAAGCGTGCCGTCAGCGCCTCGCCGGCGGAGCTGCAGCCCGCCCCCGACGGTGAGCGCGGCTTCACGATCGACACCGACGCCGACTACCGGGGTCCGGGCGCCCTGCTGCTCGAGGTGACGACAGCCACCGACCCGAGCGGCAACGAGGACCCGCAGGACCCGACCGACGGCTACACCGCGCTGCTCTCGATCCCGGTGCAGGTGGGTGACGACACCCCCGAGCTCACGTGCCCGGCGACCACGATCCCCATCTCGTCGGGGCAGGTCTACGACCTCGACATCGGGTCCCTGTGCACCGTGTGGACCCTCGACCCCGCGGACGCCGACGACCTCACCTACGCGGGCTCGTTCACCCAGGCGGTCGAGGGGGTCTCCGTCACCGGCACCGACACGTCGGTGCTGCGGGTCGCCGCGGCCGACGACGCCACCGAGGGGGGCACCGCCGTCCTCTCGGTGACCGCCGGCGACAGCAACGCGCAGGAGATCCGCTTCCGCCTCGACGACGCCCCGCCGCCGTCCCTGCTCCCGATCCGCGTCGACGACCTGCAGGCGGGCCAGTCCCGGACCTACGACCTGGCCGCCTACCTCGAGCCGGGCGTCTCCAGCCCCGACCCCACGGTCGTGTCCGTCGACCCGATCAGCGGCGCGGGGGTGACGGCCAGCGAGAGCGGCTCGTCGGTCACCTTCAAGGCGGGCCCGGACGCCCAGGGCACCTCGACCTTCCGCATCGTGATGAGCGACGTCGCCGACTCCGACAGCCCCCAGCGCACGGCCGAGGGGCGGATCCAGTTCGAGGTGAGCGGCACCCCGGGCGCACCCGGACCGCCGCGACCCTTCCCGGCGGAGCAGTCCAACAAGATCTCGATGGGCTGGGAGCCGCCCAGCGACGACGGCGGGTCCCCGATCACGGGCTACCAGGTCCAGGAGCTGCGGACCAACAAGCAGATCACGTGCCGGACCAACGAGTGCGACTTCGGGGGCCTGGAGAACGCCAGGGCCTACACGTTCAAGGTCCGGGCGATCAACAAGATCGGCCCGGGGGACTGGAGCGACGTCTCGCAGTCGGCGTACGCCGACACCCGTCCGGGACGGGTCGACGACATCCGGATGAAGACGCGCGGCGACGGCACCATCACCGTCGCGTGGGACCCGCCCACGACGGCGACCTCGAAGGTCCTCAGCTACTACGTCACCTGGCTCGGTGACGCCCAGGAGGTCTCGGGCGAGACGACGTCGATCACCGCGAGCGGCCTCGACAACAACGCCCAGTACGCCTTCACGATCAAGGCGCTCAACAAGGTCGGCTACTCGCCTCCGCGCGCGTCGGAGCTGTTCCAGCCGATGGGCACCCCGCTGCCGCCGGCGACGCCGACCGTCGCCGACCTCGAGTCCGGGGTGGAGCGCACCTCGGTGCGGGTCACCTGGCCGGCCACGCTGCCCGAGGGGCCGGGCCCGACGCTCTACACCGTGGCCTACTCGACACCGTCCGGCACGCAGAACGTCCCGGGCTGCTCCCGCGTCCAGGCGACGACGTGCGTCCACTCGGGACTCGACTACAACGGGACCGTCTACTCCTACTCCGTCCGCGCCCACAACGTCGAGAACACCTCCGGACCGAGCGCGCCCGCGACCTTCCAGGCGGTGGGCAAGCCGGCCGGCTGGGGGGCCTGGTCGGTCACCCCGACCGGGGTCAACCAGCGGGTGCAGGTCCAGGCGGTCGCTCCGGACGCCCGCGGCAAGACGTCGCGCGCGGCGATCCTGGTGGGCGGTCAGGTGGTCTGGGAGAACAACGTGGTCGCGGGTCAGGGCATCTCCGAGGTGGTCAACACCCCCGACAACGCCTCCGCACACCAGGTGCAGCTGCGGATGTGCAACGAGTACGCCGCCCAGGGTGGCTGCACCAGCTCCGACACCAAGACCGTCCAGAGCTACGGCCCCCTCAACGGGATGCTCAACCAACCCGGCGGCGGCACGTCGGCCACCGGCTCGAAGACGGTCAGCTGGACCTACTCCGGCTCCGGCAACGGCAACGCCGCGGTGGTCGTCGCCGAGGTCTACGAGGGCGGCTCCCTGGTCACCCGCCAGGAGAACACCGTCGTCGGGGGCTTCCAGTACGCCATCGCGGCGGACGCCTCCGACTTCGACACCAAGCTCACGCTGCGTGTCACCCTCTCCGACCCGGACACCGCCAACCGCGGCAGCGAGTCGCGGTCGAGCGACGGCACCTCCGGCTACCCGCCCGCCCCGACCATCTCGCTCATCAAGCTCTCGGACTGCAACGACGAGACGGGCCCGGCCTGCCAGGGCAGCTTCGCCGACCCGGCCTGCACCGTGGCCGACGCGTGCGGTGTCGCCGGCCTGCGCATCTCGGGTGCGCGGGACACGTTCGGGTGCCAGCTCCAGAACCCGTCGTTCCTCGACTGGGGCCTCCGTGACCGCTACGAGGGCAACATCGTCGACCAACGGCGACTACAAGCCCGACGCCCGCTGGTACTTCAAGCGGGGCCAGTACGTGCAGCTGAGCTGCTCGACCGGACCCGGCGCCAAGTACGCATTCACCGTCCCCGTTTCGACCACCTGGCCCTGAGCCAGCCAGTGGACTTCGACGAAAGGCACCCATGACGATCTCGCACGAGCAGGCCGACTGGTTCAAGCAGACCTTCGACCAGCTGACCGACAACATGGAGAAGGCCGTGCTGGGCAAGCGCCACGTGGTGCGCCTGGCGCTCACGTGCCTGCTGTCGGAGGGCCACATCCTGCTCGAGGACTTCCCCGGCACCGGCAAGACGATGCTGGCGCGTGCGCTGGCCAACACGGTCCAGGGCAGCCACGCGCGCATCCAGTTCACGCCCGACCTGCTGCCCTCGGACGTCATCGGCGTGACGGTCTACGACCAGCACAAGGGCACGTTCGACTTCCACCCCGGCCCGATCTTCCACACCATCGTGCTGGCCGACGAGATCAACCGCGCCTCGCCCAAGACCCAGTCGGCGCTGCTCGAGGTGATGGAGGAGAGCCGGGTCACCGTCGACGGCGTCGCGCACTCGGTCGGCAAGCCGTTCCTCGTCATCGCCACCCAGAACCCCATCGAGCAGGCCGGCACCTACCGGCTGCCCGAGGCCCAGCTCGACCGCTTCCTGATGAAGACCTCGATGGGCTACCCCGACCGGGCGGCCACCGTCGAGCTGCTCGTCAACGCCGCCGTGCGCGACCGCGCCTCGCTCGTCACGCCGGTCATCACCGCGGCCACCATCTCCCAGATGAGCGGCCTCGCCGACCAGGTGTACGTCGACCCGGCCGTCGTCGGCTACGTCGCCGAGCTCGCCGAGGAGTCGCGCCGCCAGCCGCACGTCAAGCTCGGGCTGTCGCCGCGCGGCTGCCTGGCCCTCGTGCGGGTCGCCAAGACCTGGGCCGCGGCCGACGCGCGCGACCACGTCGTACCCGACGACATCAAGGAGCTCGCCGAGCCCGTGCTGTCGCACCGCGTGCTCCTCGATGCCGAGGCCCAGTTCAGCGGCGTCAGCGTCCAGACCGTCATCGGGCGTCTCCTCGACTCCGTCGCGCCGCCCACGGACCGGGTGGCCTGATCTGCTGATGGAGCGCGTCAAGGAGCTGCTGGCGATCGTCCGCCCCACGGGCTGGCTGGTCCTCGGCATCGGGGTGGGTGCGGCCTACCTCGCCGCCCTCGTGGGCTGGCGGGAGATGGCCGTGCTGGCGGCCGCCTGCCTGCTGCTGCTCGTGCTCGCGGCGCCGTTCCTGCTGGGACGGACCTCGGTCGACGTGGACCTGCGGCTCGAGCCGGAGCGGGTCGCCGCCGGGGACTCGGTCGCGGCCGGCGTCGTGGTGCGCAACATCGCCTCCCGGCGGCTGCTGCCCACCACGCTGGAGGTCCCGGTCGGCTCGTCGACGCACCGCTACGGCATCGGCTCGTTGCCGGCCGGGGGAGTGCACGAGGAGTCGTTCACCATCCGCACCGAGCGGCGCGGCGTCATCCGTGTCGGGCCGGCGACCACGCGTCGTGGTGACCCGGTCGGCGTCTTCTCGCGCGACATGGTGTGGACGCCCGTGCGCGAGGTGCTGGTGCGCCCGCCGATGGTGCCGCTGGACTCGCTCGGCGCGGGTCTGCTCCGCGACCTCGAGGGTGTCTCGACCGACGCGGTCTCGCAGAGCGACCTCGCCTTCCACGCCCTGCGTGAATACGTCCCCGGTGACGACCTGCGCCACATCCACTGGCGCTCCTCGGCCAAGGTGATGGCCTCGACGGGGGAGTCCGCCCTGCTGGTCCGGCAGTACCTCGACACCCGCCGCAGCCACGCCGCCCTCGTCGTCGACGACCAGCGCGCCTCCTGGAGCAGTGACGAGGTCTTCGAGGACGCGATGTCGGTGGCCGCGTCCATCGCCGTCCGGGCCGTGCTCGACGAGTTCGACGTGTCCTTCGTCTGCGGGACGACCGCCTCGACCGGGGCCGACGGCCACCTGGCGCTCGATGCCGTCTGCCGTGCCGACTTCGGGGACACCGGCATCGTGGCGGCCAGCCGTCGGGCCACGATGGTCGCGCCCGACTGCAGCCTGCTCTTCCTGGTGGGTGGCAAGGACACCTCCTTCACCGACCTGCTGCGCGGCTCGGCGGCCTTCCCGCCCGAGGTGCGACGCTTCGCGATCGTGCTCGACCCCGAGGGCACCAGCAGGGTCACCGAGACCGGGGGTCTTCCCGTCCTGCACCTCGCCGCCCGCGAGGACCTCGGCGGCCTGCTGCTGCTGGAGCCTGCGATGAGTCACGTCGACACCCGGACCCGCACCCGGCCCAGCCACCTGCTGCCGGACGGCCATGCCGTCGTCGACCTGGTCTTCGTCCTGCTGCTGACGGGGGTGGCCCTGAGCGGTCTCGCGACCTCCTTCACCGGGTGGTCGTTCCTCGTCATCGGCATGACCGGTGCCGTCATCGCCGTGGCCGTGACACACCTGTGCCGGGCACTCGGCTGGCCGCTCGTCGCGCCGGTGCTCATCCTCACCCTCGTGTTCTTCCTGCTCGGCGGCCCCCTGTGCCTGCGGTCGGTGGGTGACACGGCCTTCGTCCCGGGAGGCCAGACGCTGTCCACGCTCGTCGACCAGGCGATCCACGGCTGGAAGGACCTCCTCACGACGCTGCCGCCGGTCGACGGCGACGGTCCGCTGCTCGTGCTGCCGTGGCTGCTCGGACTCCTCGCCGGGCTGCTGGGGACGTCGCTGTCCCACCTCCACCTGCGGCGTGCGTGGCTCACCGCCCTGCTGCCCGTCCTCGGGCTGACCGCCGTGCTCGCCGCGGTCATCCTGCTCGGCGTACGCCACCCGCAGTCCCTCCTCGTCCAGGGAGCGGCGTTCGCCGCCCTGGCCCTGGGCTGGCTCGCGCTGCGCGCCCGGCGGGCGTCCGCGACGGTGCACGGCGGGCACGTCCGGCTGGGGCCGCCTCGCCGTCGGGACCGGGCTGGTCGCGCTGGCGTCGGCGCTCGCCGTACCCGCCTCCGCGCTCGTCATGGGCGACGACGACGGCGACCGCACCGTGGTGCGCAACTGGGTGGAGCCGCCGTTCGACATCGGGCAGTACCCCTCGCCCCTCGCCGGGTTCCGCAAGTACATCGACCCCCTCGGCCAGGAGAGCTCGGCCAACGTCTACGACCGCACCCTGTTCACCGTCGACGGGGTGCCGGAGGGCACGCGCGTGCGCATCGCGGCCATGGACCACTACGACGGCATGGTGTGGGGCGCCTCCGACAACGCCCTGCCGGAGCCGGCCGCCGACTCGTTCCAGCGGGTGTCGTCGACGATCGACAACCCCGTCGAGGGCGAGGCGGTCGACGCCACGGTCACCATCGGGGAGGCGTACGACGGCGTCTGGCTGCCGACGGCCGGCGCGCTCCAGTCCCTCGACTTCCGCATCGGCGACCCCGACGGCAAGGCCGAGTCCTTCCGCTACAACCTGGCCACCTCGACGGCCGTCGTCCCCACCGGACTGACCGAGGGGGACACCTACTCCTTCACCGCGGTCCTGCCCGACGACACCCTCGACGCCACCACCGTCGCGTCGAGCGCCGTCGTGCCGGCGCCCGAGGGGACGGCCTTCCTCAAGACGCCGGCGGCGCAGTGGACGGCCAAGGCGACCACGCCCATCGAGCGGGTCAGGGCCATCGCGCAGCACCTGCGGACCGAGGGCAAGTACTCCGACGGGGTCCGGCGCTCCGAGCAGGTCTACCACCCCGGCCACAGCGTCCAGCGCCTGTCGGAGGGCTTCGTCCAGGCCCAGCAGATGGTCGGCAACGACGAGCAGTACGCCGCGGTGATGGCCCTGCTGGCCGGCGAGGTGGGCGTGCCCGCCCGGGTCGTGCTCGGGGCCGAGGTGCCGGAGGGCGGCGTGGTCACGGGCAAGGACGTCTCGGCCTGGGTCGAGCTGCGCGCCGCCGACGGCTCGTGGAAGACCCTGCCGACCGAGGACTTCATGTCCGACGAGCCGCCCGCCGACGAGCTGCCCGAGACCAACACCCCGATGACCGGCACGGTCGTCCCGCCCCCGGCGCCGATCCCGCCGCCGTCGGACGCCGGCGACCAGAGCGACGCCGACCTCAAGGAGCGCAAGGCCGACAAGAAGGAGGCCGACGAGGAGGACGAGGACTCCCTCGTGGGCGGCCTGCCCGGCTGGGTGCGGGTCGTCGCGACGTACGTCGGGGGCCCGCTGCTGGTGGCGCTCCTCCTCGTCGGCGCGATCCTCGGCCTCAAGCTGCTCCGCCGACGCCGGCGGCGCAACGCCACCGTGGTCTCCGCGCGCTTCGTCGGGGCCTGGCGCGAGCTGGTCGACCACGCCCGCGACCTCGGCCAGCCGGTGCCCCTGGGCCCGACCGTCACCCGCCGCGAGCAGTCCGGGGCGATCGGGTCCGAGCAGGCGCCCTCGCTGGCGCGCCGGGCGGACGGCTTCGTCTTCGGCCCGAGCAGCGCCCGAGGCGGGCGCTGCGGCGTCCTTCTGGCAGACTGTCGACGCCGAGCGGCGTGCGATGTCCCAGTCCGTGGGTCGCCGGCAGCGGTTGATGGCCGCGGTCAACCTCCGCTCGTTGCGGCCCACCGGCCCACGGGTGCGGGGGAGCCGCAGGCGCCCGCGCTGATTGGTCTTTTCAGACAGCGACTGACTAAACTGGCGTGTCGGCCCAACGTGGGTTGCGTTTCGTGGTGCCTCGCGGCTGCCGGATCACGCCTCGACCGTCCTGAAAGGCGGTTCGTGTCGTGCCCGGGATGAGGTCCACGGCACCGCTTCACGAGGTCCACCGGTCCACCCGGACCGGAGGTTCCCGGGCCACCTGCGTCACCTCGGTGACGCGGTGCAGCAACGGTAGACATACGACCAACAGATTGTGGAGGACATGCCGAAGAAAGAAGGCGTGATCGAGCTCGAGGGCGTCATCACTGAAGCCCTCCCCAACGCGATGTTCCGGGTGGAGCTGAGCAACGGACACAAGGTGCTCGCCCACATCAGCGGCAAGATGCGCCAGCACTACATCCGGATCCTCCCCGAGGACCGCGTGGTGGTGGAGCTGTCCCCCTACGACCTGACCCGCGGTCGGATCGTCTACCGCTACAAGTAACCAGCCGATCCGAAAGGTCCTTCTCATGAAGGTCAAGCCCAGCGTCAAGGCGATGTGCGACAAGTGCAAGGTCATCCGTCGTCACGGCCGCGTCATGGTCATCTGCGAGAACCCGCGCCACAAGCAGCGGCAGGGCTGAGCTGACGCTCACCTCGCAGCACCCGACGTACAACTGAACAACCCCACAACGTGATCGCTAGGCCAGGCACTCCCTGGCCGAAGCCACCTCCGGAGCAATGGCCGGAGCCCACCCGAGGCGGGATGGGACGCGACACGACCAGAAACCATTGCGAGAACAGACAAGGAAACGCCACATGGCACGCCTCGTTGGTGTTGACCTCCCGCGCGACAAGCGCATCGAGATCGCACTCACCTACATCTACGGCATCGGCCGTACCCGCGCCCAGCAGCTGCTCGCCGCCACCGGGGTCGACCCGAACGCGCGAGTGCACACGCTCGGCGACGAGGAGCTGGTCAAGCTTCGCGACGAGATCGAAGCCAACTTCAAGATCGAGGGTGACCTCCGTCGCGAGGTCCAGGCAGACATCCGCCGCAAGATCGAGATCGGCAGCTACCAGGGTCGCCGCCACCGCATGGGCCTCCCGGTCCGCGGTCAGCGCACCAAGACCAACGCGCGCACCCGCAAGGGTCCCAAGCGCACTGTCGCCGGCAAGAAGAAGGCGAAGTGACCCGGCGCTGACGCGCTGAGCACCGCCCCTTCACTCGAAGCTTCCAGACCAGAACCTCACAGGAGATACCTGAATGCCTCCCAAGAGCCGCGCGACCAAGGTCCGCCGCAAGGAGAAGAAGAACGTCGCTCAGGGCGAAGCCCACATCAAGAGCACGTTCAACAACACCATCGTCACGATCACCGACCCCACCGGTGCGGTGATCTCGTGGGCCTCGGCCGGCACCGTCGGCTTCAAGGGCTCGCGAAAGTCCACGCCGTTCGCCGCGCAGATGGCAGCCGAGGCTGCGGGTCGTCGGGCGATGGAGCACGGGATGAAGAAGATCGACGTCTTCGTGAAGGGCCCGGGTTCGGGCCGCGAGACGGCGATCCGTTCGCTGGGTGCCATCGGCCTCGAGGTCGGCACCATCCAGGACGTCACCCCCACGCCCCACAACGGATGCCGGCCGCCCAAGCGCCGCCGCGTCTGACCCGACACCCGAGAAAGAGAGACTTCCAGCCATGGCCCGTTACACCGGCCCGATCACCCGCAAGTCGCGCCGCCTCGGTGTCGACCTCGTCGGCGGCGACGCTGCCTTCGAGAAGCGTCCCTACCCCCCGGCCAGCACGGCCGTCGCCGCATCAAGGAGAGCGAGTACCTCCTCCAGCTGCAGGAGAAGCAGAAGGCCCGCTTCACCTACGGCGTGATGGAGAAGCAGTTCCTCCGCTACTACAAGGAAGCCAACCGTCGCCAGGGCAAGACCGGCGACAACCTGCTCCAGCTCCTCGAGTGCCGCCTCGACAACGTGGTCTACCGTGCCGGGTTCGCCCGCACGCGTCGCCACGCCCGTCAGCTCGTCGTGCACGGTCACTTCCTCGTCAACGGTCACAAGGTCGACATCCCGTCGTTCCAGGTGTCGGCCCACGACATCATCGACGTCCGCGAGAAGTCGCTGGAGATGACCCCGTTCATCGTCGCCCGTGAGACCCACGGCGAGCGTCACGTGCCTGCGTGGATGGAGGCCATCCCGACCCGGATGCGCATCCTCGTCCACCAGGTGCCGACCCGCGCGCAGATCGACCTGCCGATCACCGAGCAGCTGATCGTCGAGTACTACTCCAAGAAGTAATCCCTTGCCGGTGGCCGCCCTCGGGTGGCCACCGGTCCCTCCCTTTCACAACAATCCTGTGAGTTCGGGCCCGTCAAATGGTGGGTGGGTCCGGAAAGGAAAGAATCAGTGCTTATCGCTCAGCGCCCGACACTGTCGGAAGAGTCCGTCGACGAGTTCCGTTCGCGGTTCGTCATCGAGCCCCTGGAGCCCGGTTTCGGGTACACGCTCGGCAACTCGCTGCGCCGTACCCTCCTGTCGTCCATCCCGGGTGCGTCGGTCACCAGCATCAAGGTCGACTCCGTGCTCCACGAGTTCTCGACCATCGAGGGTGTGACCGAGGACGTCACCGAGGTCATCCTCAACCTCAAGGGCCTCGTCGTCTCCTCGGAGCACGACGAGCCCGTCGTGATGTACCTGCGCAAGTCCGGCGCCGGTGACGTCACCGCCGCCGACATCACCCCGCCCGCCGGTGTCGAGGTCCACAACCCCGACCTGAAGATCGCCACGCTGTCCGACAAGGGCAAGCTGGACGTCGAGCTCGTCGTCGAGCGTGGCCGCGGCTACGTCTCGGCCGTGCAGAACAAGGGCGCGGACAACGAGATCGGCCGCATCCCGGTCGACTCGATCTACAGCCCGGTCCTCAAGGTCACCTACAAGGTCGAGGCCACCCGTGTCGAGCAGCGCACGGACTTCGACAAGCTCGTGATCGACGTCGAGACCAAGCCGTCGATGCGTCCCCGTGACGCCATCGCCTCGGCCGGCAAGACGCTCGTGGAGCTCTTCGGCCTGGCCCGTGAGCTCAACGTCGAGGCCGAGGGCATCGACATCGGCCCGTCGCCCGTCGACGAGCAGCTCGCCGCCGACCTCGCCCTCCCGGTCGAGGACCTGCAGCTGACCGTCCGCTCCTACAACTGCCTCAAGCGCGAGGGCATCCACACCGTGGGTGAGCTCATCAGCCGCTCGGAGCAGGACCTGCTCGACATCCGCAACTTCGGTGCGAAGTCGATCGACGAGGTCAAGGCCAAGCTGGTCGAGATGGGTCTGTCCCTCAAGGACAGCGCGCCCGGCTTCGACCCGCACGCCGCTCTCGCGGCGTACGGCGATGACGACGACGACGCCTTCGTCGAGGACGAGCAGTACTAATTGAATTGCGCGAGCGAGTCGCCTTCGGCGCCTCGCTGCCGCGCACGCGGTTGACGTTGGCTTGCGTGGTCGTGGTTGCGAGCGCGTCTCACCGGCGCCCCGCTGCCGCACCCGCGGTTGACGCTGACTGGGGATGCGGTCGTGTGGCGGCTTGCCGCCGCCACGCATCGTCGACTGACATCCAAACCGTCCGCCGGTTCCGGCGGACGTCTACCCCGGTACCTGACACGGCCGGAGAGAAGCGAGAGATCACATGCCCAAGCCCAAGAAGGGCAAGCGCCTCGGCGGTAGCCCCGCCCACCAGCGCCTGATCCTGGCGAACCTGGCCACCAGCCTGTTCGAGCACGGCCGGATCACCACCACCGAGACCAAGGCGCGCATGCTTCGCCCGTACGCGGAGAAGCTGATCACCAAGGCCAAGCGTGGAGACCTGCACAACCGCCGCGAGGTCCTCAAGACCATCCGCGACAAGTCGGTCGTGCACACCCTCTTCACCGAGATCGCGCCGACGTTCGCCGAGCGCCCGGGTGGCTACACCCGGATCACCAAGATCGGTCCGCGCAAGGGCGACAACGCCCCCATGGCGGTCATCGAGCTGGTGACCGAGGCGTACAGCCCCAAGGCTGCCTCGACCAAGAAGACGCAGGCTGCTGCCCGGCTCCGGCCGCTGCGGAGGAGGAGGCTCCCGCCGAGGAGACCACCGAGACCGAGGCGACCGAGACCGAGGGCCAGGAGACGGCCGTCGTCGCCGCCGACGAGAACGTCACCGACGGCAACGTGTCCGGCAAGTACGCCGGCTCGCACGCGCCGATGGAGAACGTCGACGAGGCACCCGACGGCTTCCCGGTCAAGGGCAACGAGAACTCGATGAAGTTCCACGAGCCCGACGGCCAGTGGTACGGCCAGACGACCGCCGAGGTGTGGTTCGACTCGGTCGAGTCCGCGGAGGCCGCTGGCTTCACGCGCGCCGGCGAGTGAGCTAGCGACACACGATCGAATCGAAGGCCCGTCACCCCGCTGGGGTGGCGGGCCTTCGTGCGTCCGGGGCACCTACGTCCCCGGCAACGACCGGCGCGAGCCGCCGAGCCGGCTGCCGCCGAGGTCGGCGCGCTGCCCGGCCGCCCACCCGTCGTGTCGTCCGGTGCCCGAGAGGCGTCGGGCGCTGGCCTGCTGCAGGTGCGGGTAGGTCTCGTCCCGAGCGGCCACGACCGCGTGCGACCGGTCCGCCAGGACCAGGGTGCTCGAGGTGCCGTGCTCGGTGAACCGGTCCGCGGCGTCCTCGGCCGCGGCCGCCTCGGCCCGGTCGAGGCGGCGACCGACCGACTGGGTGAATCCGGCCAACCAGCTGCGCCGGAACGCCGCCGGGTGGTCGTAGGACGGCACCGGCGTCCGCGCGAGGGCGTGCAGGGCCTGGACGAGCAGGCTGGTGAAGAGGATCTCCACGCGTTGCAGGTCCGAGCGGTGGCCGAAGAGGTGCAGGGACAGCTCCTTGGCGCCGTCGGGGTAGCGGGTGCGGCGGACGCCGCGACACCCCAGGGCGGCCGCGACGGTGGCCAGCAGGTCGGCCTTGTCGGCGGCGTAGGGCCGGTCGACGAGGACCACGAGGTCGCCGACGACGTCGAGGGAGGGATCGCTCAGGGCGAGGAGTGCGCGGTCGATGCCGTAGGCCGCCATCAGGGCGGCCGCCTTGGCGGTGTAGGTCTCGGCCTCGGCCGGCGTCGCGGCCGGGTCCTCGGCCTTGGCCAGCAGCTTGCGGACCTTGGCCAGCATCGTGTCGTCGGTGTCGTCCATGTCAGCTCCCCGGGATCAGTGGTGGTGCCGGGTGAGACTGGCACGACGCACCGACAGCGCGCGCGGCCCCTCCACAGGGCGTCACCCGAGCGCGGCCAGGACCCCGTCGGCGGAGAGGCTGCGGGGCTCACCGCCCGTCCGGGTCAGCCGGCGGGTGGCGGCCACCACGGCCTCGCAGGCCGGCGTGGGCACGTCGTGCAGCCGCCCGAGGAGGACGACCTCACCGGCCAGGTAGTCGACCTCGGTGTCACCCGTGCCGCGGCGCAGGCTCTGCCAGGTCGAGCCGCCCGCAGGGGGCAGGTCGTCCCGACGTCGCAGCAGGTCGCCGCGACGCTCCCGGTCGTCCTCCGCGCTGGTCACGGCGAGCCCGGCGACGGCGAGCACGCGCTCGCCCTCGCGCTGGGCGAGGTCGGCGAGCCTGTCTGCGGCCTCCCCGGGGACGAACGAGGCGTCCACGCCGTTGCCGACGTTGAGCAGCAGCTTGCGACGCTTCCAGGCCAGCACGTCGTCGCGCTCGACGGACTCGAAGCCGGCCGACCGCAGGTCGGAGGCCACGGCCGCCGTGCGGTCGTCGGTCCCCGCCGGGATGCGGCCCACGTCGAGGAGGCCGGGGACGGGGTGGCACTTCGCGACGACCAGGCC
Source organism: uncultured Actinomycetota bacterium (assembly GCA_963776975.1). GTDB lineage: Bacteria > Actinomycetota > Actinomycetes > Propionibacteriales > Nocardioidaceae > Nocardioides. Next base: position 96,966 of record CAVZOU010000012.1, read on the forward strand.
CGGCTCCAGGTGGGTGGACGGCAGCATCACGCACACGGCGTACGTCGCGGCGAAGCGACGCAGGGCGGCCGCCTCGGTGGCGACGCCGTTGGTGGCACAGACGACGGTCGTGCCGGGCGGGGCGTGCGCGGCCAGGTCGTCGAGGGCGGCCTGCGGCCTGGTGCGACTTCACGGCGAGCAGGACGGCGGTGTCGTCGGTCCACTCCACCTCGGCGGCGGTGTCGGTGGCCGGTGCCACGATCCGGTGCATGCCGTCACCCGTGTCCAGCCGCAGCCCCCCGTCGCGGATCGCGGCCAGGTGCGCGCCGCGGGCCACCAGCGTGGTGGGCAGGCCCGCGAGGTGCAGGTGGCCGCCGATCACACCCCCGACCGCCCCGGCGCCGTAGACGACCCACCTCATCGCGTCCAGCCCTGCTCGAGCAGCCGGATGGCCTCGGCGAGGGTGAGTCCGGCGCCGCCGCGCCTCGAGGGCCAGTGCGGCGGCGGCCTCCCGGGCCGCGGTCGGCGTGGCGACCCGACCGGTCACCCGCGTGCCGCGACGCCCCTCGGTGGCCACCAGCCCGTCGGCCTCGAGCTCCTTGTAGACGCGGGCCACCGTGTTGACCGCGAGGCCGAGGTCTCCGGCCAGCGCGCGCACGGTCGGCAGGCGGCTGCCGGCGGGCAGGCGTCCGTCGTCGATGCGGGCCGCGAGCTGCACGCGCACCTGCTCGTACGGCGGGGTGCCGGAGTCGGCGTCGAGGGGATCGAGGTCGACCGGGGCGAGCTCCATGGGCGCCAGCCTAGGTGCCGGAGGTGGTAGAACCTCGTCATGGAGCAGGTGGCCCTGGTGGTGGGCGAGGCACTCGTCGACGTGGTGCTCGGACGCGACGGCACGCGAGCGCGACCACGCCGGGCGGGAGCTCCGCCAACGCGGCCGTGGCGATGAGCCGGCTCGGGCGCCAGGTGTGGTTCGCGAGCGCGTGGGCGGACGACGCGCACGGCGGGCTGCTCGCCGCGCACCTCGCCGACAACGACGTGCGGCTGGCGGTCGACCCGCTGGCGCTCGACGCGCACGGCGACGGCCGTGGCGACGCTGGCCGAGGACGGCTCGGCGAGCTACGAGTTCGACATCGAGTGGCGGGTCCCCGCGGTCTCGCTGCCCGTGCACGTGGCGCCGGTGGTGGTCGTCTACGGCTCCATCGGGGCGGCACTCGCCCCGGGGGCCGACGACGTCGCCGCCCTGGTCGAGGCGTCGCGGGGGAGTGCGCTGACGGTCTTCGACGTCAATGCCCGCCCGGCGATCACGGGCGCCGGCGGCGAGGTGGTCGCCCGGGCCGAGCAGATGGCCGCGCCTGGCGGACGTCGTCAAGGCGAGCGACGAGGACCTGGAGGTGCTCTGGCCGGGACGGACCCACCGCGAGGTCGCGACCCTCCTCATCGCGGCCGGTGCCGGTGCGGTGGTGGTGACCATGGGCGGGGACGGGGTCAGCTGGTACGCCGAGGCCGACGAGGTCACCGTGCCGGCACCCGCCGTCGAGGTGGTGGACACGATCGGCGCCGGGGACACGGTGACGGCCGCGGTCGTGCACGCCCTGTGGGAGCTCGACGTCGTCGGACCCGGCGCGGGCGAGCGGTTGCGCGCGCTGGCCGCCGCCGAGCGCACCTCGGTGCTGGCGCTTCGCGGCCCGGGCCGCGGCCGTGACCGTGAGCCGACCGGGCGGCGACCCGCCCCGGCGGCACGAGCTCGACTGACGGCCGTCAGCCGGTCGGGGGAGCCCAGGCCGGGTCGCGGCCGATGAAGCCCATCAACCGGTCGACCACCGGGGCATCGGCGGGGACCGGCACCGGCGCGCCGTACTGGCCCGAGGAGCGCAGCACCTCCTCGATCGGCCTCATCCCGTCGAGCAGGGTCGGCGGCGAAGTCCTCGTCGAGGCGCACCTCCTGGCCGGTGGCCCGCGCCAGGTCCCAGCTGTGCATGAAGACGTCGGCGGTGTAGAAGCGGTCGACGGCGTCCGCGAGCCGGTGGGTGCCGGCGTAGGGGTGGGTGAACGACTCGTCACCGCGCTCCTCGACGAGGTCCTGCACGGCGTCGCGCCTGGTGCTGCCACGCGGCGACCGGGTCGTCGGACGACGGTCGGGCCGGCGGGGAGCGTGACCCCGCCGCCCGCGAGGAACCCGGGGAACCACTCCACGAGGTGGGCGACCACGTCGCGGGCGGTCCAGCCCGTCCACCGGTGCGGGCGCCTGCCAGGAGCCGGCACCGTCGACGAGCCGGCCGAAGGCCGCGGCCACCTCGCGGTGCCGCGCCGACCGGGTCGCTCAGGCAGCGCCATCGGCCAGCAGCCCGTCGAGCTTGGCGTAGCCCTCGTGGATGCCGACCTCCATGCCGCTGGCCAGCATCCCGTCGCGCGCCTCGAAGGAGTCGCACAGCGAGAACCCGTGGAGGCGGGTGATGCCGTCGCCGAGGTCCTCGAAGGTCATCGTCTCCAGGGCGATGGCGTCGGGCATGCCCTCCCAGGTGAACGTCTGCACGAGCTTGTCCTCGCCCACGTGGGGGAAGGTGCCGCGGAACGCGTACTCCTCGCCGTCGCGCTCGGCGACGTACCGGTAGGAGCCGAGGGTGCGGCAGTCCCAGTGGTCGATGCGGGTGGTGAGCGAGGAGGGACCGATCCACCGGGCGAAGAGCTCGGGGTCGGTGTGGGCCCGCATGAGCTGCGCGGGGGTGGCGGCGAAGTCGCGCCAGATGTGGACGGCGGGGACGGTCGGGTCGGCCTCGATGGCGGCCTCGCTGTAGCGGTGGTCCTGGGTGGTGGTCATGATGCGGTTCCTTCCTCGGCGGTGGGGGTGTCCGTTGGTCCTGCAGGGAGGCGAGCACGGCGTCGAGGCGCGTGAAGCGCTCCTCCGCCTGTCGCCGGTAGCGCTCGATCCACTTCGTCATCAGGTCGAACACCTCGGCTTCCAGGTGCACCGGGCGGCGTTGGGCCTCCCGGCTGCGGCTCACCAGGCCGGCCTCCTCGAGCACCTTGAGGTGCTTGGAGACGGCCTGGAGGCTCACGTCGTACGGCGCGGCGAGATCGCCCACCGTCGCGTCGGCGACGGTGAGGCGGGCGACCATGTCGCGCCGCGTGGGGTCGGCGAGGGCGGCGAAGACCCGGGAGAGCTGATCGGTCATGGTGTCCACCTTCCTCAACTGTTCGGTTGAATAAAGGTAGGTCGCGATCCGGGCGTTGTCAACCGTTGTGTTGAATTCGCAGGTCAGGCGCTGTATCCGTGCTGTCAGGCCAGCCAGTCGTGCACGAGCGAGACCACCGACGCCCCCTCGCCGGAGGCGGACGCGACGCGCTTCATCGAGCCGGAGCGGATGTCGCCGGCGGCGAAGATGCCGGGCACCGTCGTGGCCAGGTTGGCCGGCGGGAGGCCGTCGCGCCAGGCACTCGGCCGGGACGTCGCGCCCGGTCAGCACGAACCCGCGCTCGTCGCGAGCGACCTCGTCGGGCAGCCACTCGCAGTGCGGGTCGGCCCCGAGGAGCAGGAACAGTCCCCGGATCTCGCGGCGGTGCGTCGCGCCGCTGGTGACGTCCTCGACGTCCACCCACTCCAGCCGTCCGTCACCACCCCCGTCGACCACGCGGGCGCTGCCGAGGACCTCGATGCGGGGGTTGTAGCCGATCTCGTTGACCAGGTAGTGCGACATCGTGGCCGACAGGTCGGGACGCCGGACCATGATGGTGACCGAGCGGGCGAAGCGGGCCAGGTGCACGGCGGCCTGGCCGGCGCTGTTGCCGCCGCCGACCACGATGACGTCGGCGCCCTCCATCTCGCGGGACGCGGTCATGGCGGCGCCGTAGTGGACGCCGTACCCGACCAGGGTGTCGAGGGACTCGATGCCGATCCGGCGGTAGGTCACGCCGGTCGAGATCACCACGGCGCGGGCGTGCACGTCGCCGCCCTCGGTGCGGACGACGTGCGGCTTCCCGTCGGTCCCCGGCTCGAGCGCGACGACCGGCCAGCCGGTGAAGAAGCGGGTGCCGAAGCGGATCGCCTGGTTGCGGGCGCGCTGGGCCAGCCGCATCCCGGAGATGCCGCGGGGGAAGCCGAGGTAGTTGCGGATCATGGAGCTGGTGCCGGCCTGGCCGCCGATCGCCTCGCCCTCGACGGTGACGGTGGAGAGCCCCTCGCTGGCGGCGTACACGCTGGCGGCGAGCCCGGCCGGGCCGGCGCCGATGACCACCAGGTCGACGACCTGGTCGACCTCGATGTCGTCGGGACGGCCGTAGAGGGTCACCGCGAGGTCGCGGGTGGTGCGCGGCACGAACGGCTCGGGGGACGTGAAGGCCTCCACGACGGGCCACCGGTCCGGCTCGCCGACGTGGCGGGAGAGGACGTCGCGGCCGTCGTCGCTGTCGGGGTGGAAGACGCCGCACGGCAGCCCGACGCGCTCGAGGTAGTCGCGCAGCTGCAGGGTCAGGATGTCGTGCTCGGGCGTGACGATGCGGACCGACACCACCTCCGGCACCGCGACGGTGGCCGCCCAGTCGTTGAGCAGGTCGATGATCGCGCTGTGGAACTCCTCGTCGCGGACCCCGCGCGGCATGAGCAGGAACGCGTCGTACTTGCCGGTGGCCTGGCCGGCACGCAGGGCCTCGGCGTCGCGGCGGAAGTTCTCGTAGTGGGCGACCACGACGCGGCGGGCCGTCGGGACCGCCTGCCGGATCTTGGCGATGGCGGGGTAGACCTCCATGTCGGGCAGCTCGGACTCGATGACGAACAGCGCCACCTGGCCGCCCGCGCCCAGGACGTCGAGCGCCTGGTGCTTGGCGTCGGCCGCGCCGGCGGCGAGAGCGGACGTCGTACTCGTGGGCGTAGCGGGAGAACTGCTGCTCCAGGACGTCGAGGTGGTTGCCGGAGACCAGGATGATCGCGGGGTTGCTCACCCCTCGAGTATGGCGGCCCGGGGCGCAGCAGGGAGGGTCTGCGAGGGCCACCTAGGATCGTCGGGTGCGCATCCGGCTCGACCTGTCCTACGACGGGACCGACTTCAAGGGCTGGGCCGTCCAGCCGTCGCTGCGGACGGTGCAGGGCACGCTCGAGGAGGCGCTGGCCACCGCGCTGCGGGTCCCGTCGGTGCGGGTCGTGTGTGCCGGGCGCACCGACACCGGGGTCCACGCCCGCGGGCAGGTCGTCCACCTGGACATCGCCCCCGAGAGCCTGACCGGGTCGTCCGGGCGCCGGGGGGACTCGCCCATGGAGGCGCTGGCCCGCCGGCTCAACGGCATCCTGCCGCCCGACGTGCGCGTACGCCGCGCGCTCGAGGCGCCGGCGGGCTTCGACGCCCGCTTCTCGGCGACCTGGCGGCGCTACGCCTACCGGGTGGCCGACGACCCCGACGCTGGTCGACCCGCTGGTGCGCTCCCACGTGCTGGCGTGGCCGAAGCCGCTGGACCTCGACGCGATGAACACCGCGTCCCGGGCGCTCCTCGGGCTGCGGGACTTCGCGTCCTTCTGCCGGCGACGCGAGGGCGCCACCACGGTCCGCACGCTCACGGAGCTCGAGTGGACCCGGGACGAGACGGGGATCGCGGTCGCGCGGGTCGTGGCCGACGCGTTCTGCCACAGCATGGTGCGCTCGCTGGTCGGTTGCCTGCTGGCCGTCGGGGACGGGCGCCGGCCCCCGGAGTGGGCGGCCGAGACGCTGGCGGGGCGTCGCCGGAACCCCGCCGTGACCGTCGTACACGCCCACGGGCTGACGCTGGAGGAGGTCGGCTACCCGGAGGGCGCCGAGCTCGCCGCGCAGGCCGAACGGGCCCGCAACACCAGGGAGGCCATGGATGACTGAGGACCAGGACCACTACTTCACCGCGGACCCGAGCGTGCCGTTCGAGCGCGAGACGTTCACCGCGTCCGTGTGGGGGCACGACCTCGAGCTCACGAGCGGTGCCGGCGTGTTCAGCCGGGGTCACCTCGACCACGCGACGGCCGTGCTGTTCCGGGAGGTGGAGCCGCCGGTCGCGGGCCGCTTCCTCGACCTCGGCTGCGGGTACGGCGTCATCGGGCTGGCCATCGCCACGGCCGTCCCGCTCTCGTCGGTGATCGGGCTCGAGGTCAACGAGCGGGCCATCCTGCTCGCCAACGAGAACGCCGCCGGGCTCGGCGTGGGCGGCCACTTCGTCGCCTGCCGGGCGGCCGACGTCCCCTCGGACATGCAGTTCGACGAGATCTGGTCCAACCCGCCGATCCGGATCGGCAAGGAGGCGCTGCACGAGCTGCTGCTCACGTGGCTGCCGCGCCTCGCGCCGGGCGGGCGCGCGGTGATGGTCGTCGGCAAGAACCTCGGCGCCGACTCGCTGCAGCGGTGGCTGGGGGAGCAGGGCTACCCGACCACGCGGCTGGCGTCGGCCAAGGGCTTCCGGGTGCTGGAGGCCCGGCGGGGCTGAGCCGCCGCCGGGCGCACCTGCACGTGGTCGACCGGTCCGGTCAGGACTCGATCTGCTCGATGATCGCGTCGACGTCGGTGTCGGAGAAGAGCGGCAGGATGATCATCGTCCACTCCGACCGCTTGTCGTCGAGCGCGCTCGCGAGGTCCCAGGCGGCCTGGGCGGTCATCGGTCCGAGACGGACGACGTCGCCGGCCTCCTCGTCCTCGAAGTCGGTGTCGACCTCCACCATCCAGGTGTCCGACCAGTCGGTCGCGAAGTCTTCGAACGCGGCGTCCTTGTCGTCCGGGGTGTCCTCGGCGACGGGGAAGATGAGGCCCATGTGAGTTCCGTTCGTGTCGGGTGGAGCGGACGGGTTCATCGTGGCACGCCGCGCACAGGCGCGGGTACGCCGCGGGTGACGACAGTGCGTGGAAGCACCCGCCCGTGGGCGTGCGTGGTGCTCCTGCGCACACTCGATGCGGGCCGCAACCGGTGGTGCCGCCTGCACAACGGGGCGAGATTGTCGGTCGCCGTCGGGCCGCCGTGCTCCGGGTGGTCGTGGTTGTAGGGGATGACGTGGTCGAGGTCGCAGTGCCGGGCGTTGCGGCCGCACCACGGGAACACGCAGGTCCCGTCGCGGACGATGACGTGCTCCGGATCCGGTCGGGGTGGGTTTGTAGCCGTGGCACTCGAACCGCTCACGCAGGTCGATGACCTGGTTGATCGACCACCTGCACGTCATCGCGTCCGCACCAGGCGCGGATCTGGTCGACCGACAGCAGCCGGTTGCCGGCCTGCTCGATCCGCCCGCACAGCGCCTCGTCCGGCGCGTCCGGGTTGTCGACGTGGGTGATCGCGTCGGCGGAGAGGTGGGCGTACAGGTGGATCTGGGTCACCGGCTTGGCGGCAGGTGATGGTTTCGAGGCTCGCTGCGCTCGCACCTCAACCACCGACGAGTCCGCATCGTCCGAGGCGTCGGTCGTCGTCGAAGCCGATGGTCGAGCTGGTGGCGGGCCAGGTCGCCCAGCGCGGTGGCGCGGCGGCCGTCGACGGTGTCGGTGGACCCGAGCTTCGCGAGGTGCTCCGCACCGGTCGTCGACGGCCTCGGCCAGCGGCGAGGGCGTCGGGGATGTCGAGGTCGGCCTCGAGGTGCATCGTGCCGTCGAAGGACACCTGCTCGGGTGTCGAAGGTGACGTGCCGCTTGTCCGCCGAGTCCTCCGAGCGCCTTGCTGCACCTGCGTCGGGCATGAACCGCACCCGGGCCTCGTCGACCACCCGACCCAACTGCGAGGGCGTGAGCCGGGAGGCGCACCAGAACACCTGCTCGTCGACATGCGTCGCGGCCTCCAGGGTGAGGGCGAGGGTGGTCTGCGCGATGATCCGCGCCCGCCACCCCGCCACGAGACCCACCGAGGACCGCACCCCACAGCGCGGCAGGCGGTAGGCGACCTCGACACACTCGGTCAGGAACCGCCCCGCACTGTCGTTGGTGCGACCCAGCATGGTCGCGAACTCCGGCACACAGAACTCATCGATGCTCGGGTCAGCGGCCGGCGCGGATGAGGTCGACGACGTCGGCGGTGGGCCGGACGTCGCCGTACGAGCGGTAGACGACGTGCAGGGTGGCGTTGTGGTCCCGGTCGCGCATGGCGGCGCAGGCGTCGGCGACGAGGATGACCCGGAGGTCGAGGGTGGCGGCGTCCCGGACGCTGGCCTCGACGCAGACGTTGGTGACCGTGCCCGTCACGATCGATCGTGTCGATGCCGCGCTCGGCCAGCAGGCCGGGCAGGTCGCTGCTGCCGGGGAAGAACGCGCTGCGCTCGGTCTTCTCGGCGACCAGGTCCGCGTCGTCGACCGACAGCCCCGACCAGAGGCGCTCGGCCGGCGTGCCGGGACCTCCCGACCGGGCGTAGCGCTCGGCGACCTCGTCGCCCAGGTGCTCGCGCTCGCGGGCGGTGGGCTCGCGGTAGCCGGGCACGACCCAGGCCACCACGCCACCGGCGGAGCGGAGCCCGTCGGCGAGGAGGTTGACGTGGGGGACGATGCCGCGGCAGTAGGCCGACTCCTCGACGAAGAACGGCACGAGGTCGATGACCACCAGGGCGGTGCGCGCCGGGTCGAGGGACTCGAAGGCGTAGCGGCGGCCGCGGCGCTGCTCGTGGCGGAGGTACTCGCGCTCCTCGACGGTCCAGTCGTGGAACGCGACGTCGGACGGGGGCATGGGGGGAGGCCATGGGGCGGGGTTTCGAGGCTCGCTGCGCTCGCACCTCAACCACCGAGTGGGGGACGGGCTCGCACCTCAACCACCGAGTGGGGGTCGGCGATCAGGCGGGCCGGGTGGCGACGAGCACGCCGATCTTGTCGATCCGGTGCTCGGGGTTGTCGAACTCGTCGGACCAGTAGTTGCCCGCGGCGTGGTCCTCGAGGCGTGGCGCAGGTCGACAGGGTGATCATCGGCCGGGTGGCCTCGACGCCGGGACGACCGGGGACCGGCGGCGCGCTGGGCGGCCAGCGACTCCTGCGAGCGGAAGGACGTCCAGCGGGTGCGGCGTACCTCGTAGACGTGCACGGTGTCACCCACCCGCACCAGCACCCGGCTGCCCCTCGGCAGGGACGGCAGGTAGCGGAACGGCTCGGTCGAGGAGAGCCGGTGCCCGGTCACGATGTGGTTGCCGACCTCGCCGGCGGCCACGCCCCCGCCCGGCCCGCGGGGCGACGCGAGGTCGCCGTCGTTCTGGATCGCCGTGCCGGGAGCGTCGTCGGGCGACCCGAGGTAGCGCACGACCGGGAAGTCGCGCAGGCCCAGGCGCGGGACGGTGAGGTACGCACGGCGGGGCTCGGGTGCCGGGGCGGCGTCCGGGGTGGCCGGCTCGGAGGTGGTCGGCGCGGTGGTCGGGGAGGTGGGCGCCGGGGTGCGGGGCAGCACCCACGGCGGCGGGGAGGAGGGTCTGGACCTCGCGAGAGCGGCGTCGGCGCAGCGGACGGCGAGCGTCGACGGCGAGGTGGACGGCGAGGTGGACGGGTCGGGCAGCGGGGGCGTGGCCCACGGCGACGAGCACCCCGCGACGAGCGCGCAGCCGAGCGCCACCGCGGCCACCCGTCGTACGCCTGCCATCCCTCCACGCTAGAGCCGGGGCACAAGCCCACCTGCAAGAGTGGACCCATGACGTACGACGCAGCCGAGGACCGCTACGACTCCATGGACTACCGCTTCACCGGCCGGAGCGGGCTCAAGCTTCCCGGCGCTGAGCCTGGGGCTGTGGCAGAACTTCGGGACCGACCGTCCCGAGGAGACCCAGCGGGCGATCCTGCGGCGCGCGTTCGACCGCGGCGTGACGCACTTCGACCTGGCCAACAACTACGGCCCGCCCTACGGCCGCGCCGAGGAGAACTTCGGCCGCTACCTCCGCGACGACTTCGCGCCCTACCGCGACGAGCTCGTCATCTCGACCAAGGCCGGCTGGGACATGTGGCCGGGGCCGTACGGCCAGGGCGGCGGCAGTCGCAAGTACGTCCTGGCCAGCCTCGACCAGTCGCTGGCGCGGCTGGGGCTGGACTACGTCGACATCTTCTACAGCCACCGCTTCGACCCCGAGACGCCCGTCGAGGAGACGATGGCTGGCGCTCGACACCGCGGTGCGCAGCGGCCGGGCTCTGTACGCCGGGATCTCGTCGTACTCCGCGGACAAGACGCGGGAGGCGGCGACGATCGCCCGCGAGCTCGGCACCCCGCTGCTGATCCACCAGCCGTCCTACTCGATGCTCAACCGCTGGATCGAGGGCGACCTGCTCGACGAGCTCGAGGAGCAGGGGATGGGCTGCATCGTCTTCACCGCCCTCGCCCAGGGCCTGCTGACCGACCGCTACCTGAAGGGCGTCCCCGAGGACAGCCGCGCGGCCCGCGACGACAGCACGCTGGCCGGCCTCGAGGACGACGTGCTCGACCGGGTCCGGGCGCTCAACGAGATCGCCGAGCAGCGAGGCCAGAAGCTCGCCCAGCTCGCCCTCCAGTGGGCGCTGCGCGACCCGCGGGTGACCAGCGCGGTGATCGGCGCGAGCAGCGTCGAGCAGCTCGACACCAACCTCGACGCCCTCGACGGTCCGCCGCTGACCGACGACGAGCTGGCCGCGATCGACCGGCACGCCGTCGAGTCCGGCATCAACCTGTGGGCCAAGCAGACCGAGGAATGAGCGACGCCACCCGCGTCGTCGTCGTCGGGGCCGACGCCGCGGGCATGTCGGCGGCGCACCAGGCGCTGCGGACCGCCCGGCGCACCGGTCGCGAGCTCGCGATCACCGTCCTCGAGCGCAGCACCCACACGTCGTACTCCGCGTGCGGGATCCCCTACTGGATGGCCGGCGACGTCGACTCCGGCGACGACCTCGTCGCCCGGACCGCCGAGCGGCACCGCGCGGCCGGGATCGACCTGAGGCTGGGCACCGAGGCGGTGTCCGCCGACCTCGCGTCCCGCACGGTGACCACGGCCGCCGGGGAGGTGCTGGACTACGACGAGCTGGTCGTGGCGACCGGCGCCCCCGCGATCGTGCCGGACTGGGCGCTGCGCCCCGACGGCACGCCGTACGACACGGTCGGCCCGGTCAAGACGCTCGACGACGGCGCCGCGTGGCTGGACCGCTTCGACGCGGCCGGCGACGGCGCCCACGTCGTGGTCGTGGGCGCGGGCTACATCGGGGTCGAGGTCGCCGAGGCGGCGCTGCGCCGCGGCCTCGGGGTGACCGTGCTGACCCGCGGGCACGGGCTCGCCCTGCTGGAGGAGGAGATGTCCGAGCGGGTGGTCGTGGCGCTGTGCGACGCGGGCGCCGAGGTGGTGCTCGGCGTCGAGGTGACGGGCCTCGAGGTCGACGACGACCGGGTCACCGGGGTGCACTGGGACGGGGGCACCCGCGACGCCGACCTGGTCGTCCTCGCGATCGGGGTGCGGCCCGGGACCGCCTTCCTCGACGGCTCGGGGCTGGAGACCGCCGACAACGGCGCCCTGCGCCCCGACCCGCACGGACGCGTGGCCGAGCACGTGTGGGCGGCCGGCGACTGCTGCGAGGTACGCCGCCGCGTCGACGACCGCTGGGTCTTCCGCCCGCTGGGCACGCACGCCACCAAGCACGGACGGGCGCTGGGCGACTCGCTCGCGGGCGGGACGCTGTCCTTCCCGGGGGTCGTGGACACCTCGATCACCCGCTTCGCCGCCGGAGGGGAGTACCTCGAGATCGCCCGCACCGGGCTGGGCAGCGCGGAGGCCGAGGCCGCCGGGCTGGACCCGGTCACCCTCGTGACCGAGGGGAGCACCGCGAGCGGCTACATGCCCGAGGCCGACCCGATCGCCGTGTGGGTGATGGCCGACCGGGGCACCCGGCGACTGCTGGGCGTCCAGGTCGTCGGTGGCCGCGGCGCCGGCAAGCGGGTCGACGCCGCGGCGGCGGTCCTGTGGGCCGGCGGCACGGTCGACGACCTGGCCTGGATGGACCTCGCCTACGCCCCGCCGTTCTCGACGGCGTGGGACGTCCTGCAGATCGCCGCACGGCGGGTGGCGGAACGGTTCTGAGCCGTCCGCGCCACCCGCGCGGGGGTCACACCCCGGAGACGGCCTTGCGCACCTCGTTGACGCACAGCGCGACGAAGGCCAGCGCGATGATCGCCATCAGCACGTTGGAGTGGAGCTTGTTGCGCCACTCGGCCGGCGTGCGGTCGGTGTTGAGCAGCCACAGCAGCGTGACGGCCAGGAACGGCATGAAGAACGCACCCAGCACGCCGTAGGCGAGGATCAGCCAGACCGGCTTGCCGAGGAACAGCATCGCCATGGGCGGGAAGGTCAGCCACAGGATGTAGGCCTTGTACCACTTGCCACCGGCGCGGGCGTCCGCGTCCTCGCTGGTGCCGCCGCGGACGTTGGTCATGAAGTCGGCGAACATCAGGCTCACGCCGTTCCACACGCCGACCAGCGACGACATCGCGGCCGCCCAGAACCCGACGAGGAACACCTTGCCGGCCCACTCGCCGTACCGGTCCTGGAGCACCACGGCCAGGTCGACGAGACCGGCGTCGCCCTGCTCGATCGCGACGTTGGTGGAGTAGAGGAGCTCGGCGCCGACGACCAGGGTGGCGAGCACGAAGAGCCCGGTCACGACGTAGGCGACGGTGTTGTCGATGCGCATGACCCGCATGTACGACGGCGAGGACCAGCCCTTCTCGCGCAGCCAGTAGCCGTACGCCGCGAGGGTGATGGTGCCGCCGACGCCGCCGGCCAGGGCGAGCGTGTTGACCAGGCCGCCGTCGGGGATGCGCGGGGCGAGCCCGGTGAGCAGCTCGGGGATGTTGGGGGTGGCCAGCAGTGCGGCGCCGACCATGGTGACGAACATCAGCCCGACGAGGGCGGCCAGCACCTTCTCGAAGGTGCTGTAGCGACCCGTCCACACCAGGGCCAGGCCGATGAGGCCCGAGAGGATGCCCCACCACGTCACCGACAGGACCCCGGTGAGCCCGGCGAGCGCGAGCCCGGTGCCGGCCATCGCCGCGGCGCCGTACACGAAGCCCCAGATGACGATGTAGGGGGCGAAGTACCAGGTCGTCCAGATGCCGAGCGAGCGCCAGCCCTCGAAGATCGTGCGGCCGGTGGAGAGGGAGTAGCGTCCCGCCCCCTCGACCAGGACGATCTTCATCAGGCAGCCCACGACCACGCACCACAGGAGCGTGTAGCCGAACTTCTGACCGGCGATCAGGGTGGCGACGAGGTCGGCCGCGCCGACGCCGGTGGCGGCGACGACGAGGCCGGGACCGATGACGCGCCACTTGGGGACGGTGGACGTGGTGGGTTCGTTCTGGACGGACATGCGCACCACCCTAAAGTGGTCCAGACCACTTCCGACACGCCGCCCGCCGGATTTAACGCGTGGCCGCACGCCCCGGCGTCACGGACAATGGCCCACGTGGGACATGTGGATGTGTCGGGAGTGCGCTACGAGCTGCCCGACGGACGAGTACTTCTCGACGAGGTGGGCTTCCGGGTCGGCGACGGCGCCAAGGTCGCGCTGGTCGGCGCCAACGGCGCCGGCAAGACGACCCTGCTGCGGATCGTGACCGGCGACCTCGTCCCGCACGCGGGGGCGGTCACCCGCTCCGGCGGGCTGGGGGTCATGCGCCAGTTCGTCGGCCACGGGGGGATCGACGAGACCGTCGCCGACCTGCTCCTCAGCGTCGCCCCGCCGCGGGTGCAGGCGGCCTGGCGCGCCGTCGACGAGTGCGAGCTCGCGCTGATGGAGACCGACGACGAGGCGACGCAGATGCGCTACGCCGAGGCGCTGTCGGACTACGCCGACGCGGGCGGCTACGACCTCGAGGTCACCTGGGACACGTGCACCGTCGCCTCGATGGGCCTGCCCTACGACCGGGCCCGGCACCGCTCGCTCTCGACGCTCTCCGGCGGTGAGCAGAAGCGGCTGGTGCTGGAGTACCTCCTGCGCGGCCCCGACGAGGTGCTGCTGCTCGACGAGCCCGACAACTACCTCGACGTGCCCGGCAAGATCTGGCTCGAGCAGCGCATCCGCGAGTCGGCCAAGACGATCCTGTTCATCAGCCACGACCGCGAGCTGCTGGCCAACACCGCGACCCGGATCGTCACCGTCGAGCTGGGCGCGGCCGGCAACCTGGTCTGGACGCACCCGGGCGGGTTCGCGAGCTACCACGAGGCCCGCGAGGACCGCTTCCTCCGCTTCGAGGAGCAGCGCCGCCGCTGGGACGAGGAGCACGCCAAGATCAAGGCGCTCGTGCTGCGGCTCAAGATCAAGTCCGAGTACAACGACGGCATGTCCTCGCAGTACCGCGCCGCCCAGACGCGGCTGCGCAAGTTCGAGGAGGCCGGCCCGCCGACCGAGCAGCCGCGCGAGCAGCAGGTGTCGATGCGCCTCAGGGGCGGTCGCACCGGCAAGCGCGCCGTGGTGTGCACCGACCTCGAGCTGACCGGGCTGATGAAGCCCTTCGACCTCGAGGTCTGGTACGGCGAGCGCGTCGCCGTCCTGGGGTCCAACGGCTCGGGCAAGTCGCACTTCCTGCGGCTGCTCGCGGCCGGGGGCAGCGATCCCGACGTCGAGCACCGCCCGGTGGGGGAGCCGCCCGCACCGGTGCCGCACACCGGCAAGGCCAAGCTGGGGGCCCGGGTGCGCCCCGGGTGGTTCGTGCAGACCCACGACCACCCCGAGCTCCGCGGCAAGACGCTGCTGGAGGTCCTGCACCGCGGCGACGGCCAGCCGGCCGGCCAGGGCCGCGCCGGGATGGGACGCGAGCAGGCGAGCCGGGTGCTCGACCGCTACGAGCTCGCGCACGCCGGGGAGCAGACCTTCGAGTCGCTCTCGGGCGGCCAGCAGGCGCGCTTCCAGATCCTGCTGCTCGAGCTGAGCGGCGCGACCCTGCTGCTCCTCGACGAGCCCACCGACAACCTCGACGTGCAGAGCGCCGAGGCCCTGGAGGCCGGCCTCGACGCCTTCGACGGCACCGTGCTCGCGGTCACCCACGACCGGTGGTTCGCCCGGGGCTTCGACCGGTTCCTGGTCTACGGCGCCGACGGCGAGGTCTACGAGTCCGACGGGCCGGTGTGGGACGAGGGCCGGGTGGCCCGGTCGCGATGAGCGGGCTCGAGATCCGCGAGCTCGACCCGGCCGACGACGCCGCGCTCGACGCGTGGCACCACGCGTACGACGTCGCCGAGCGGCACGAGCTCGGGCCGGCCGCCGCTGCGTGGCAGCTCGAGGAGATGCGGGCCCTGATGCAGGACCGCGGCTCGCACACGTGGTACGGAGGGTGGTCGGGCCTCGTCGACGGCGAGACGGTCGCGGCAGGCTGGATGCGCACCCCGCTCCTCGACAACCTGCAGCTGGCCGAGACGACGGTGCACGTGCTGCCCGCGCACCGCCGCCGCGGGTACGGCTCGGCGATGCTGACGCACCTCGAGGGCGTCGCGCGCCGAGCGGGGGCGCCGGGTCCTCACCGGCCTCGCCTCCTGGCCGTACGACGCGGGGTCCGACGGGGCGGGCGCGTCCGGGCCGGCCTTCGCTGCGGCCCGCGGCTGGTCGCTCGCGCTCTCGGAGGTGCAGCGCGAGCTCACGCTCCCGGTGGCGGCCGGGGTCCTCGACCGCCTGGCCGGGGAGGCGGCGCGTGCCCACGCGGCGTACACGCTGAGGTCGTGGGCGGGGCCGGTCCCCGACGACCTGCTCCGCGGCTGGGCCGAGCTGACGTCGAGCCTGGCGACCGAGGCGCCGACGGGCGACCTCGACCTCGAGCCCGAGGCGGTCAGCACCGAGGCGGTCCGCGAGCGGGAGGCGACGATCGCGCGGCAGGGTCGCACGAAGTACAACACCGTGGCCCTCGACGCCGACGGCGTCGTCGTCGCCTACACGGACCTCGCGACCACGGTCCACGAGCCGGGGCGGGCCTACCAGTGGGGCACCCTGGTGCGGCGCGACCACCGCGGCCACCGGCTCGGGGTGGCGGTCAAGGTCGCCAACCTGCGCCTGCTCGAGCGCGAGCGCCCGGACGTGCGGCGGCTGACGACCTACAACGCCGAGGTCAACGCGCACATGATCGGCGTCAACGAGGCGATGGGCTTCGTGCCGGTGGCCCGGCTCGGGGACTTCCAGAAGCGCCTGGACTGAGCCCCGAGCCGGGTCCCTCTCAGCTGGTCGGGACGCCGCCCTCCGGGGGCGCGTCGTCGGCCTGGCCGGAGTCGTCCGTGGTGATCTCGGCGTCGCCGATGTCGGTCACCAGCACGTCGGTGAGCGGCTCGCCCACACCGCCCTGGAGCTCGACGATCCGCATGCCGGAGATGCCCATGTGGCTGTCCGCGCTGTAGCGGAACGGCGCGAGCTGGGGGCCCTCCCACTCGGTGCCGCCCTCCTCGATGGCCTCGACGAGGCCCTCCCGCGTGAGGTCCTCACCGGCCGCCTCGAGCGCCTGCACGAAGGCGTAGGCCTGCGACATGCCGTAGATCCGGTAGTTGGTGAGCTCGCCGTCGTCGCCGTGCTCGTCCCACACCTGCTGCCACAGCTCGACCCACGGGTCGTCGGCGCTGTCGATGCCGGGGATGTACTCGGTCGTCATCACGCCGTCGAGCGCCGCGGAGCTGCCGGCCACCGCACCCTCGGAGAAGCGCTCCAGCAGCGAGCCGACCAGCGCCGGGTCGGACCCGATGTTGGCGTAGAACCACTGCGGCTTGTAGCCGGTCTTGAGCGCCACCAGCTGGCTGAGCGCGGTGTAGGACGGGGTGTTGAACGCCAGCACCAGGTCGGCCTTCCCGGCCTGGAGGCCGGAGACCTGCGGCGCCACGTCGGTGTTGCCGGAGGTGTAGCGCTCGACCGCGACGATCTGGTCGTCGACGAACTGGCGCACGCCCTTCTCGGCGTCCTCGCCCAGGTCGTCGTCCTGGAGGAAGAGGCCGACCTTGGCGTCGGGCATGTTCTCGGCGACCCACTGGCCGATGATCTTGCCCTCCGACTCGTAGTCGGGCTGCCAGCCGAAGGTCAGCGGCCGGTTCTCGACGTCGTCGCCCCACTGGAGCGAGCCCGAGGAGACCATCAGCTGGGGCACGCCCTCGTCGTTGAGGTAGTCGGCGACCGACGCCTGGGTAGGCGTGCCCAGCGAGCCGACGGTGGCGAAGACCTCGTCCTTGAGGACCAGCTCGTTGGTGACCGTGCTGGTGGTCGTCGGGTTGTAGCCGTCGTCCTTGACGATGTACTCGATCTGGCGACCGTGGATGCCGCCCTGCTCGTTGACGTAGTCGAAGTAGGCCTTCGCCCCCGTCGGGATCTCGGAGTAACCGGGAGCCGCGACGCCGGTCAGCGGGAACGTGCCGCCGATCTTGACCGTGTCGTCGGTGACGCCCGGGTCGGCCACGGCCGCCTCGCCGTCGGAGCTGTCGCGTCCGCCCGCCCCGCACGCCGTGAGGGCGAGGGCCGCGGCGAGGGCGGCGACCAAGGGGCCGCCACCCCGGATGTGTCTCGTCATGATGCTGTTCCCTTCGATGTGGTGGTGGGGGATGTCGTACGACGGCGGGACCGGGCCCGCTGGAGGCCGCTGTGCAGCGACCCGACGATGCCGGTGGGGGCGAGCAGGATCACGGCGACCATCACCAGCCCGTAGACCAGCGGGGCCAGCTCGGCGGCCTGGATGTCGCTCAGCCCGGCGTTGCGGCCGATGTCGGTGACGACGCTGGGCAGGAACGTGAGCAGGGCGGCGCCGATGAGGGCCCCCGCGAGGCTGCCCAGCCCGCCGAGCACGATCGCGGCGAGGAGGGTGAGGCTGAGCGTCAGGGTGAACGCGCTCGGCGCCGCCAGCTTGACGGTGAAGGCCAGGATCGCGCCGGCCGCGCCGGCCGCGGCGGCGCTCACCATGAAGGCCGAGACGCGGGCGCGGCCCAGGTCGATGCCGGCCAGCTCCGCGGAGACCTCGTCGTCGCGCACCGCCCGCCAGCGGCGGCCGGTGCGACCGGCGCTGAGGTTGGCGAGCAGCAGGAAGACGACGATCAGCGTCAGCCACGCGACGTACGCCGTGAAGCGCGAGCGGGTGAGGTCCTGGCCGGTCACGAAGAACACCGCGTCGAGCACCCACACCGGGATGTCGGGCATCACCACGCGCAGGCCCTGCTCGCCGCCGAGGGTCTCCTTGAAGTAGAGCGCGATGCCCGGCACCGCGACCGCCAGGGCCAGGGTCGCGCCGGCGAGGTAGGGGCCGTGCAGGCGGGCGGCGGCGAGCCCGACGGCGGCGCCGACGACGAGGGTGACGGCCACCGCGGCGAGGATGACCACGGTCAGCGGCACGGTGGCGTCGCGGTCCGGCAGCAGGAGCGCCGAGGTGTAGGCGCCGATGGCCATCAGTGCGCCGTGCCCCAGCGAGATCTGGCCGTTGATGCCGGTGAGCACGGTCAGCCCGCCGGCGGCGATGCCGAGGTAGGCCATCGAGGCCAGCTGGGTGTTGCGGTAGTCGGAGACGCTCTCGACCACCACGACCACGACGAGGAGGCCGACCAGGGCGAGGAACAGGTGCCGGGCGAGCACGCTGCCGGCGCAGGGACACGATCCGGTCGCGCATCAGACCCTCCGCTCCGGCGCCTGGGCGAAGAGACCGCCGGGCTTGAGGGTGAGGACGAGCATCAGGATCACCAGCGCTGCCAGGGCGACGAGCTGGCTGCCGACGTACCCGCTCACGAAGCTCAGCGAGACGCCCAGGATGAGGCCGCCGACCACCGCGCCCAGCGGGCTGTCGAGGCCGCCGAGCACGGCGGCGACGAAGCCGAAGACCACGACCGAGTCCATGTACGACGGGTGGACCAGGCTGCCGCCGGCGATGAGGAGGCCGGCCAGCGAGCCGACCACCGAGGCCAGCGCCCAGCCGAGGGTGAGCATGGCGCCGACCTTGACGCCGAGCAGCCTCGCGACCTCCTGGTTGAAGGCCGAGGCCCGCATCCGCAGCCCCACGTCGGTGTAGCGGAAGAGCGCCACCAGCAGGCCCATCACCACGAGCACGGAGACGATCGTGAAGACGCCGAAGCCGTTGAGGGCGATGGTGGTGCCCCCGACGGTCAGCCCCTCGAGGCCGAAGGGCGCGGGGAAGGAGCGGTAGCGGTTGCCGAAGACCACCGCCGCCAGGCCGTGCAGGACGATGAAGAGGCCCAGGGTGAGGATCACCGCGTTGATCTCGGCCTTGCCCTCGACCGGTCGGATGACCACCCGCTCGATCACGGCGCCGAGGACGAGGCCGGAGACCAGCGCGGCGACGAAGCCGAGCCAGTAGCTGTACCCGGCGTCGATCACGACCAGCGCGACGAACGTGGTGAGCATCGCCATCGGGGCCTGGGCGAAGTTGACGATCCGGGTCGAGCGCCAGATCAGCACCAGGGCGAGGGCGAACGCGGCGTAGACCATCCCCAGGGTCAGGCCGGTGAGGGCGGTGTTGAAGAACTGCTGCACAGGGAGGCTCCTGGTCGGGGGTTCAGAATCCGAGGTAGGCGTGGCGGAGCTGGTCGTCCCCGGCCAGCTCGTCGGCGGGGGCGTCGGCGACGACGCGTCCGAGGTTGAGCACGACGCCGTGGTCGGCGACGGAGAGGGCGCTGCGGGCGTTCTGCTCGACGAGCAGCACGCTGAGTCCCTCGTCGCGCACGAGCGTGCGCACCAGGCCGAAGATCTGCGCGACGATCCGCGGGGCCAGCCCGAGGGAGGGCTCGTCGAGCAGCAGCATCGTCGGCCGGGCCATCAGGGCCCGCCCGATGACGAGCATCTGCCGCTCCCCGCCCGACAGGGTGCTGGCCAGGGCGGCGCTGCGGTCGCCGAGGACGGGGAAGAGGTCGTTGACCCGGGCGAGGTCGGAGGCCGACACCCTGCCGCCGCGGCCGAGGCCGCCGAGGCGGAGGTTCTCCTCGACGGTCAGCTCGGTGATGACCCCGCGTCCCTCAGGGACGTGGGCGAGGCCGAGGCGCGGCATCTTCTCCGCGGCCACCGACTCCAGGCGGGTGCCGTCGAAGTCGATGGTGCCGCTGCGGGCGCGGTGCAGGCCGGAGACCGTGCGCAGCAGGGTGGTCTTGCCGGCGCCGTTGGCGCCGAGGACGGCCGTGATCTCGCCCTCGCGGGCGGTGAGCGAGACGTCCTCCAGCGCGGTGACCGGGCCGTAGCCCGCGGTCAGGGAGGTGAGGGTCAGCATCAGTGCACGTCCTCGCCGAGGTAGGCGGCGAGGACCGCGGGGTCGTTGCGGACCTCGTCGGGGGTGCCGTGGGCGATGACCCTGCCGAAGTCGAGGACGGTGATCTCGTCGCAGACCCGCATCACCAGGTCCATGTGGTGCTCGACGAGGAGCACCGACATCTGCTCCGTGAGCGCGCGCACCAGGTCGCCGAGCTCCTCCATCTCGCCGGCCGACAGCCCGCTGGCGGGCTCGTCGAGGAGCAGCAGGTCGGGCTCGGAGACCAGCGCCCGCGCCAGCGCCACCCGCTTGCGGATGGGGTAGGGCAGGCTCGGCGGGTAGCGGTCGGCGTACGACGCGACGCCGAGGTCGTCGAGCACCCGGTGGGCCCGGTCGCGCAGTGCCCGCTCGTCCGCGCCGGCCCGGGGCAGGGCCAGCAGGGAGCCGAGGAAGCCCGAGCGGGCGTGGTGGTCGGCGCCGACCATGACGTTGTCGAGCACCGTCATCCGGTCGAAGAGGCCGAGCCCCTGGAGGGTGCGGGCCATGCCGAGGCGGGGGAGGTCGCGCGGGCGCAGGCCTTCGACCCGCTCCCCGCGTCGTACGACGTCGCCGCTGTCGGGCTGCACGAATCCGCACGCGACGTTGAAGAGGGTGGTCTTCCCGGCGCCGTTGGGGCCGATGACCCCGTGCACCTGGCGCGGGCCGACCGTGAGGCCGACGTCCTGGAGGGCGGTGAGCCCGCCGAAGGTGACGGTGATGCCGCTGAGCTGGAGTTCGGTCACGAGCGCGTCTGACCTCCGGGTCCGAGATGTGATGCGCACCACTCTGGCCACCATGGGCGCCGAGCACATTGGGCGGACTGCACAAGATCCGCGACGGAAATGTCGTTCCCGCTGGCGCTCGGTGTGCACTGAGTGACACGGTGGCGGCGTGTCCCGGGCCAGCGAGAGTGCGAGCGAGCGCGCCCACGCGGCCGCCGCCTCGTGGACCGACCCGGAGCCCGACGCCGTGGCCAGGGCCTGGCGACTGGTGCTGCACCGGGCCGACGAGATCGCCGACGTCATCTCGTCGCGACTGCTGGCCAAGGACCTCGACGCCTACCGCACGATCAGCCCGCACCTGCCCGACGACGTGCGCCACAGCTGTCGCGAGCACATCCGTCGGGGCCTGCAGAACCTCTCCGGCGTCAGCACGGACACCGCCACCGCCGTCGAGCTGTGGCGGGAGACCGGGAGGCGCCGGGCGCGCCAGGGCGTGCCCCTGGAGCTGGTCCTCAACGCCTACACGATGGGCGCGCGGGTGCTGTGGGAGGCGCTCACCGAGACCGCGACGTCACACGAGCAGGTGCCCGACGCCGACCTGCTGGGCGCCGCCCGCGGGGTGTGGGCCAACCTCGACGTCCAGAACGCCGTGCTCATCGAGGCCTACCACCGCGAGCGGGACCGGGTGCAGCGCCGCGACCAGCAGCGCCAGCAGACCGTCCTCGACGGCCTGGTCGACGGCCGGGGAGGCGACCCGTCGTACGCCGCCGGGGCCAGGACGGCCCTCGGTGTCGCCGCGGACCACGCGGTCTCCTGCGTGGTGGTGCTCGGCGACGGCGAGGGGGCCGACGTGGTCGGTCCCGTCGAGGACCGGCTCGACCGGCAGGGCATGGTCTCCCACTGGCACGTCCGCTCGGGCGTCGCCTACGGCCTGGTCTCGGGCG
Source organism: uncultured Actinomycetota bacterium (assembly GCA_963776975.1). Classification (GTDB taxonomy): domain Bacteria; phylum Actinomycetota; class Actinomycetes; order Propionibacteriales; family Nocardioidaceae; genus Nocardioides. Next base: position 118,744 of record CAVZOU010000012.1, read on the forward strand.
CCCTGCCCGACGAGGCGGTCCTGGTCGAGCTGCTCGCGCCGGTGGCGGCCGGCCGGGTCGCCGTGGCCGGGAGTGCCGGCGGCCTTGCGGGCTTCGGCACGGCGTTCCAGCTGGCCCTGCGGGCGGCCGAGACGCTGCCCTCCGGGCAGGCCGGGGCGGTCGGCGTCACCGACCGGCTGCCCGAGGTGCTCCTGGCCGGAGACTCCCACGTCACGCCGCTGCTGGTGGCCGAGGCGTTCGGCGACCTGCTCGCCCACCCCCAGGCGGACACCCTGCTGACCACGCTGCGCGCGCTGCTCGCCCACGACGGCTCCCCGACCCACGCGGCCGAGGAGCTCTACTGCCACCGCAACACGGTGATCTACCGCCTGAAGCAGATCGAGCGCCTCACCGGTCGCCAGCTCACCGAGCCGCGCGACAAGATGCTGCTCTGGCTGGCGGTCACCGCGCACGCGGCCTGAGACCGCGCGCGCGGCGCTGCGCTGGTCAGACGAACGCGCTGATGCCCGTCTCGGCCCGTCCGATGAGCAGCTTCTGGATCTGCGAGGTGCCTTCGTAGAGGGTCATCACCCGGGCGTCGCGGAGGTACTTGGCGGCGGGGTAGTCGTCGACGTACCCGGCCCCGCCGTGCACCTGGATCGCGTTGTTGGCGGCGCGGACGGCGGCCTCGGACGCGAAGAGCTTGGCCTTGGACGCCGCCGTGCCGAACGGCTCGCCCCGGTCGACGAGGTCGGCGCAGCGCCAGACCAGCAGCCGCGCCGCGTCGGCGTCGACCGAGATGTCGGCGATCATGTCCTGCACGAGCTGGAAGCCGGCGATCGGCCGGCCGAACTGCATCCGGCTGGTGGCGTACTCCACGGACGTCTCGAGGCAGCCCTGCACGATGCCGACGCACCCGGCGGCGACCGCGAGCCGGCCCTTGTCGAGGGTGCTCATGGCGATCTTGAAGCCCTGGCCGACCTCGCCCAGCACGGCCGAGGCCGGGACGCGGACGTCGGCGAGGAAGAGCTCGGCGGTCGCCTGGCCGCGCAGGCCGAGCTTGCCCTTGATCTCGCGGGCCTCGAAGCCGGGGGTGTCGGTGGGGACGAGGAACGCCGTGACGCCGCGCGGCCCGTCGTCGCTGGTGCGGGCGAAGACGAGCGCGACGTCGGCCCAGGTGCCGTTGGTGATGAAGAGCTTCTGGCCGTTGAGCACCCAGTCGTCGCCGTCGCGGGTGGCCCGCGAGGTGAGGTTGCCGGCGTCGGACCCGGTGTCGGGCTCGGTGAGCCCGAAGCACCCCAGCCTGCTCGCGGTCGCCAGCTGGGGCAGCCACTCCTGCTTCTGCTCCTCGGAGCCGAAGAACAGGATCGACTTGCCGACCAGTCCGCTGCTGACCGACACGATGCCGCGCAGCGCGGAGTCGGCCCGGCCGAGCTCCTCCATGGCCAGCGCGTAGGTGACGTAGTCGCCGCCCAGGCCGCCGTACTCCTCGGGGATGGTCAGGCCGAAGAAGCCGATCTCGGCCATCTTGGGCACGATCGCGAGGTCGACGGCCTCGTCGCGGTCCCACCGGGTGCGGTGCGGGACCGCCTCCTTGTCGAGGAAGGTGCGCGCCAGGTCGCGGAAGGCCTGCTGCTCGTCGGAGAGGGAGAGGTCCATCAGCCCAGTGCCTCCAGGGTGTCGTGGTCGGTGACGCCCGCGGCGAGGGTGCCGAGGTGGTGGTCGCCGTCGCCGAAGAGGTGGTCGAGCACGGTCAGGTGGGCGGTGGCGGTGCCGACGGAGTACTCGGCGGTCATCGCGATGCCGCCGTGCAGCTGGATGGCCTCCTGGCCGATGTGCCGCGACGCCCGGCTGGTCTGCAGGGCGCACCGGGCGGCCGCCTCGGCGAGCCGGTCCCGGTCACCCGTCGCGATGACCATCGTCGCCCAGTCGACGACGCTGTGGGTCAGCTCGAGCGAGACGTACATGTCCGCGGCCCGGAAGGTCAGCGCCTGGAACGTGTTGAGCGTGACGCCGAACTGCTTGCGGCTCGTGAGGTACGACGTCGTGGCCGCCAGCTGCGCCTGCATCACCCCGAGCGCCTGGTTGGCCGCCATCACCCGGGTGAGGTCGAGCATCGTGGCGAGGGTCGCGGACCGGTCGGTCGCGGCGTCGCCCAGCAGCACGGCGGGAGTGGCGTCGAGGACGATCCGCGCGGCGCGCCCCCCGTCGTACGTCGGGTAGCCGGTGCGGTCGAGCGTGTCGCCGGCGGCCGCGGGGTCGACGAGGAACAGGCCGGTGCCGCCGTCGGGCAGGGTGGCGGTGACGACGAGCTGGTCGGCGCGGGCGCCGTGGAGGACCGGGTCCTTGGTGCCGGTGAGGGTCCAGGCGTCGCCGTCCTGCGTCGCGGTGGTGCCGGGGGCAGCGGTCGACCAGCGGGGACCGCCGGGCTCGTCGTGGGCGAAGGCGAGCACGCGCTCGCCGGCCGCGACGGCGCCGAGGACCTCGGCCCGCTGCTCGGGGGTGCCGGCCGCGGACACCAGGCCGCCGGCCAGCACGACGCCGGTGAGGTAGGGCTCGGGTGCGAGCACCCGGCCGAGCTCGCGGCACACGATGCCGATCTCGACCGGACCCGCGCCCACGCCGCCGTCGCTCTCGGCGAAGGGCAGGCCGAGGACGCCCATCTCGGCCAGCCGGCCCCAGAGCTTCTCGTCGAAGCCGGGGTCCGTCGCGGTGGTGCGGCGGCGGACCTCGTAGTCGCCGTACTGCTTGCCCAGCAGCCCGCGGACGGCATCGCGCAGGGCCTGCTGCTCGTCGTCGTAGGTGAAGTCCATGTCAGAGTCCCAGGATCGTGCGGGCGATGATCTGGCGCTGGATCTCGTTGGACCCGCCGTAGATCGACGCCTTGCGGAGGTTGAGGTAGGTGGGGGCGCTGCGACGGGCCCAGCCGGCGAGCGGGGAGTCGTCGTCCGCTCCGGAGGCGATGGACGCCGGGCCGGCCAGGTCGACGGCCAGCTCGCTGACGGCCTGCTGGAGCTCGGTGCCCTTGAGCTTGAGCACCGAGGACGCCGGGTGCGGCTCGCCGCCGGCCGAGTGGGCCACGACGCGCAGCGCGGTGAGCTCGAGGGCGAGCAGCTCGTTCTCGAGCTCGACGATCCGGGCCCGCACGTAGCGGGTCGTCGAGCCGGTCGCCGGCGTCGTCCTTGAGGGTCGCGAGCGCCCGCTTGGTGGCGCCCACCGGGGCCACGCCGACGCGCTCGTTGCCGAGCAGGAACTTGGCGATCGTCCAGCCGCCGTTGAGCTCGCCGACCAGCAGGTCGCCGGGGACCCGGACGTCGGTGAACCAGACCTCGTTGACCTCGTGGCCGCCGTCGATGAGCTCGATGGGGCGCACCTCGACGCCGGGCAGCGTCATGTCGATGAGCAGCATCGAGATGCCGGCCTGCTTCTTCACCTCGGGGTCGGTGCGGACCAGCGTGAAGATCCAGTCGCCGTACTGGCCCAGGGTCGTCCACGTCTTCTGCCCGTTGACGACCCAGTCGTCGCCGTCACGGACGGCGGTGGTGCGCAGGCTGGCGAGGTCGGAGCCGGCGTCGGGCTCGGAGAAGCCCTGCGACCACCAGATGTCGAGGTTGGCCGTGGCCGGCAGGAAGCGCTCCTTCTGCTCCTGGCTGCCGAACTGGGCGATCACCGGGCCGATCATCGAGGCGTTGAAGGCCAGCGGCGTGGGCACGCCGGCGCGCTGCATCTCCTCGTGCCACAGGTGGCGCTGGAGGTCGCTCCACCCGCGACCGCCCCACTCCTCGGGCCAGTGCGGGACCGCGAGGCCGGCCGCGTTGAGGACCTGCTGGCTCTCGACGATCTGCTCGCGGGTGAGGTGGCGGCCCTCCAGCACCGTGTCGCGGATCTCCTGCGGGAACTCGGTGGTGAAGAACGTGCGCATCTCCTCGCGGAACGCTGCGTCCTCGGCGGACAGCTCGAGCTGCATGGGACTCCTCTGGGTCGTCGCCCGGTGGGGCGTCCCCATCATGGCGCGACCGACCACACGAGGCGATGTGCGCAGCGCCCAGTGCCGCAGCCGACCGCAGCCGGTCGGCTGCGGTCGGGCTGCGGTCGGGGGGTCCGTCAGCCGGTCGTGGCGTCCGTGTCGAGCGCCAGCGTGGCGGTCTGCTGGTCGCCGTTGCGCTGCCACGTCACCTGGACCTCGTCACCGGGGCGGTAGGACCGGATCGTGGCCACGAGGGAGTCGGCGTCGGTGATGGCCCGGTCGTCGACGCGGGTGATGACGTCACCCTGCTCGAGGCCGGCACCCGCAGCGGTCGAGCCCTCGCCGACCTCGCGCACCAGGGCGCCGCTGGCGCCGTCGGCCGCCGAGCCGGCGTCGCCGACCTGGATGCCGAGGCGGGCGTGGGTGGGGGTCTCGCCGGCGATCATCTGGTCGACGATCGGCATCACCTCGTCGATGGGGATGGCGAAGCCGAGGCCGATCGAGCCGCCGCTCTCGGAGCTCTGCGAGGCGGTGCGGATGGAGGAGTTGATGCCGACCACGGCGCCGGTCATGTCGACCAGCGGCCCGCCGGAGTTGCCGGGGTTGATCGCCGCGTCGGTCTGGATCGCGGGGTACGTCGTGGAGTTGCCCTCGCTGTCCGAGCCGACGTTGACCGGACGGTCCAGCGCGCTCACGATGCCGCTCGTGACGGTCGAGTCGAGGCCGAAGGGAGCGCCGAAGGCCACCACGTCCTGGCCGACGTCGAGGTTGGCCGACTGCCCGATGGTCGCCGCGGTGAGGTCGCTGACACCCTCCGCCTTGATCACGGCGGTGTCGGTGAGCGGGTCGGTGCCGAGGACCTCGGCGGGCGCGCTCGTGCCGTCGTTGAAGTAGACGCGCACGGTGCCGCCACCCTCGGCGACCTCGACCACGTGGTTGTTGGTCAGGATCGTGCCGTCGGCGCTGAGGATGATGCCCGAGCCGGAGCCCTCGCCCTGCTGGCCGGCGACCTGGATGGTGACGACCGACGGGAGGACGGAGGAGGCGACCGCCTCCACGGAGCCGTCGGTGGCGGGGGCGTCGCCCTGGTCGACGACCGGCGTCGTGGCCGTCGCCGTGGCCGACGAGGAGGTGGCGTCGCCCTGGGTCTGGTCCCACAGCGCCGCGCCGCCGAAGCCGGCGCCACCGCCGACGAGCAGGGTGGTGACGAGGACGCCCGCCACGAGGCCGCCCCGGCCGCGGCGCGGCGCGGGCGGCGGCGCCTGCGGGTTCCCGTAGGGGTACGCGCCGTAGACGGTGGTCGGGTGGTCCTCGAACGGGGGCGGGGGCGTGGTGCTCATGCTCCGAGTCTGTGGCGTGACCCTGTGTCCTGCCTGAGAGCGGGCTGGGAAGGTCCCGTGACATCAGCGGGGCGGCAGGTCGGGCAGCGCCGCCCACTCCGCCCACGACAGGTCGCGACCGACGTACCTCGGCCGCTCCAGGGGCCAGTCGGCCGCGATCCAGCGGGGGACCAGCACGTCGAGCGCGGCCTCGAGATCGGTGCCGACGCACTCGTCGACCACCCACCACGAGATCTCGGCGTCCGCGCCCGGCTTCTCCGGGGGATCGATGTAGACGCAGCCGAGCAGCGCCGTCTCGTCGGTGTCGAGGAGGGCGTAGTTGAAGGACTCGTGGGTCACCATCTCCGCGGCGTGCCGGGCCAGGTCCTCGCGGTCCTGCTCGTGCGTCATCGAGGCCGGTGGCCAGCCCCAGGCGTCGCCGTAGATGCCCCACAGGCGCTCGCGCGACCCCATCACGGCCACCATGTCGAGGTCGACGTCGTCGGCCCGGATCGGGCGCAGGTGGTGCCCGAGCCCGACCTCCACGTGGGTCGGGTGGACAAAGGAAGCGGGCAGCCAGCGGGACCGGGGTCGGGTGGGCGGCGGAGTGGACGGCGTCGTGGACATGGGAGGACCTCTCGGTGTCAGCCGGCGACCCGGAGGTCGTCGTGCTCGATCATGGCCCGCAGCCGGGCCAGGGCGTGGTGGGTGTTGGACTTGACGGTGCCGGGGGAGCAGCCGAGGGCGGTCGCGGTCTCGGCGACCGACAGTCCCTCGTAGAAGCGCAGCGCCACCGTGCTGCGCTGCCGGGGCGGCAGGGCGGCGACCAGGGGCCACAGCTCCCCGGGCATCCGCCCGGGGGCGAGGCCCCGAGCCCACCCCCCGCGGGCTCGGGGACCTCGCTGCGCACCGACTCGTGGCGGTGCGACGGCTGCCGGCACCAGCTGATGTGCTGGTGGAGCATGGTCCGGCGCACGTACGCGTCGGCCGCGGCCCCGTCCCGGATCGACGACCAGCGCGGCAGCACCCGCAGGAGCGCGCCCTGGAGCACGTCCTCGGCACGGTGCGGGTCACCTGTGATGGCGACGGCGGCCCGCAGCAGGGCGGGTCGACGCAGGGCCACGTAGTCGGCGTAGTCGGCGAGGCCGGGGGTCGACATGGCCGGCTCAGCGTCCCCGGCGGGAGACGAGCAGGCCGATCGCGGTCACGGTCAGCCAGACCGGTCCGACCATGCCGGCCATGTACTGCAGCGGGCTCACCGCGAGGAGCAGCATCAGCCCGCCGAGGCCGTAGCCGAGCAGCCCCAGCCAGCGCGGGTAGCCGGCCGCACGCGACGCCCTCCCGAGGGCGACGGCGGTGAGTCCGGCGGTGCCCCACAGCCACGGGATGGTGCCGATCCAGTGGCCGAACAGGACGGCGGTCTCCGGCACGAGCTGCTCAGTGTCCTGCACGCCGAAGACGAACTCGGTGGTGAGCCCCGAGCCGAGCAGCTGAGCGGCGGCGACGAGCAGCAGGCCCGAGGACGCGACCATCGGCAGCGTGCTGCTCGCCGGCAGGCGTCCCGCCAGGTCGCGGTGCAGCCCGGCGGCGAAGACGACCACCAGCAGAGCCGACACCATGGTGGCGACGTGGAAGGCCATGATCTGTCCGGTCAGCTCGGCCAGCCGCTCGGTGATGGCCGGGGCGTCGCCGGCGATGTCGGGCTCGTAGACGGCTCCGGTCCCCATGCTGGCGGCCACGGACGCGATCCCGGCCAGGCCGGCGACCACGCCGGCGACGGCCCAGCCGCGGCCGGTCGGCACGGTGGTGGTGCCCGGCGCGGTGCCGGGCTCGAGGGTGGTGGTCACGGCGTCTCCTTGACGGTGGGTGGGCGACCGGTCGGTCGGCCGCGCTCCCACTGTCGGTCGACGCCGGGTCGCCGCACCACGCACAGCAGCAGGTGTGCGGGTGGTGTGCGGGTGCGTGTCAGGACGGCGGGTGGACCCCGAGCGCCAGGTGGGCGGCCTGCTCCGGCGCGAGCGCCCGACCGGCGTCCAGCGCGTCGTCGTACCGGTCGGTGCCGAGGCGCTGGCGCGCCGCGGCCTCGGCGGCGGCGAGGACGTCCGGGTCCGGTCGGTAGTAGCCGTAGCCGCGGGACCCGATGGTCTCGCGTATCCCCTGGGCGGCGCCGAGCAGGAGGGGGACCCGTGACACGGAACCCTCGGCGGCCTCGATGGTCGCCAGGGCGTCGAGCAGGTAGGCGAGGTTGGCCTGGTCGCCGGTCTCGGTGGAGAGGCGCAGTCCCTCCTCGAGGTGCCGGCGGGCGCGGGCGTGCTCACCGCGGGCGAGCTCGACCTGGAAGAGGTTGTAGAGCGCGATGTACGACGCCAGCCGGTCGCCGCGCCGTCGCGCGGACTCCAGTCCGGCCTCCACCCGGCGCACCGCCTCGTCGGCATCGCCCAGCAGCAGGGCCACGGTCCCCAGCCAGATGTGGGCCAGCGCCCACGTCCACTCCGACTCGTCACCGCCCTCGGCGGCGAGGTCGAGGGCGGCGGTGAACTGCTCGCGGGCGGTCACCAGGTCGCCGCGCGCGAGGGCGACCAGCCCGATCCCGGCGACGGAGTTGGAGTCGATGACCGGGTCGCCGGTGGAGTGCCGGTGGGCGTCCTGCCACCAGGAGAGGGCCGCGTCGACGTCGTCCATCGCGAAGGTCATCGTCGCGGCGGCCAGGGCCGCCCGGGCGTGCACGTCGTCCGTCAGCCCGCCTCGGGCCAGCACCGCCTCGGCGAGCCGCCGACCGTGACCGTGGTGGCCGCGCAGCCACCAGTAGAGCCACAGCGCCCACGCCATCCGGGCCGCGCCCTCCACGTCGCCGGCGGCGAGCATCCGCTCGGCGGCGGCGGTCAGGTTGGGGTGCTCGGGGTCGATCCGGGCGAGGGCGGCCACCTGGCCCTCGTCGCGGTAGCGGGGACCCGTGGCCTCGGCCAGGGCGAGGAAGTGTGCGGCGTGGGCGGTGGCGGCCGCCTCCCACTCCCCGGCCTCGACGAGCAGTGCGCGGGCGTACTGCGCCACCGGCTCCAGCATCCGGAAGCGCGTCCCAGCCGGCACGGCGATCACCAGCGAGTGCTCGACCAACGACTCCAGCAGTGCCATCGGTGAGCCCGCCGGGGCTCCGGCGCGCGCGACGACGTCCTCGAGGTCGGCGAGGGTGAAGCCGCCGACGAAGACTCCCAGCAGCCGCAGCAGCCCTCGCTCGTCCTCGCCGAGCAGGCCGTGGCTCCAGTCGAGGGTGGCGCGCATGGTGCGCTGCCGGGCCGGCAGGTCGCGCGGGCCCTCCCGGAGGGCGGTGTCGAGTCGGGCGAGCAGGCTGGCCGGGTCGAGGAGCCGGGCGCGGGCGGCGGCCAGCTCGAGGGCGAGCGGCAGGCCCGCGAGGCGGACGCAGGTCGCCGCGACGGCGGCCTCCTCGGCGGGATCGGTGCCCCACCCGGGGCTCACGGCGCCGGCGCGCTGCAGCAGGAGCCGCGCAGCCGGTGACGCGGCCATGGTGGTGGTCGCGGACGGCAGCGCGAGCGGCTCGACGGCGACCTCGGTCTCGCCCCGCACGCGCAGGGGTGCGCGGCTGGTCGCGAGCACGGTGAGGTCCGGCGCCGCCTCGATCAGCGCGGCGACCTCCGGGGCGGCGTCCAGGAGGTGCTCGAGGTTGTCGAGGACCAGCAGCAGGTGCTGGCCCCGGACCCGCTCGACGACGTCCTCGGCGACGGTCCGCCCGACGCCTCGGGTCGCCTCGACGGCGTCGGCGACGGCCGGCAGCACCGCCGACGGCTCCATCAGCGGCGCCAGCTCGACGAGGGTCACGCCGTCGGCGTACCGGTCCCGGACGTCGGCGGCGACCGCCAGCGCCAGGCGTGTCTTGCCGACCCCTCCCGTGCCGCTCAGGGTCACGAGACGGTGCTCGGCGAGGAGGCGCCCGACGCGGCGCACGTCGTCGTCGCGCCCCAGGAGGGGGGTGGTCGGGACCGGCAGGTCCCGCGGGCGCGCGGTGGCGGCGTCGGAGGCGGCGCGTGCGGGCCGGGCGCGGGGCGGCACCGATGCGATCAGCCGGGCGTGGTCGGCCTCCGGGAGCGACAGCGCCGCGGACAGGGACCGGAGGGTGTGCGGGTAGGGCCGGGTGCGGGTGCCCCGCTCGAGGGCGCTGACGGCGTGGGTGCTGAGGCCGGCCCGACGGGCCAGCTCCTCCTGCGAGAGACCGGCGCGCTCGCGCAGCGCACGCAGGACGGCGGCCAGCGAGGTCGTGTCGTCCTCCGTCGGCGTCCCCGCCACTGTCCCCTCCCCGGTCCGTGAGGACGGGAGTCTAGTGACCGGCTAACGTGACGTCCGCCACATCCACCTGCTCCACCCTCTCGGGAGTTCTTCGTGCGCACGCCCTTCGCGGCCGTCATCGGCCTGCTCGTCTCCGGCTCCGCCCTCGCGGTCGTGCCGTCCCCGGCGGTTGCCGACCACACCGTCGTGCCGGACCGGGTCACCCTGGTCGGCACCCTCCAGTCCGAGCTCGGCTGCGCCGACGACTGGGCCCCTGCCTGCGAGGCGACGCGCCTCGAGCCGGTGCCCGGGACGACGTCGTACGAGATGGACGTCGAGGTGCCGGCCGGCAGCTACGCCTTCAAGGTCGCGCTCGACGGCGGCTGGGAGGAGTCGTACGGCGCCGACGGCGGCGCCGCCGACGTCCCGCTGGTGCTCCGGCACGACGCGATGCTGACCTTCTCCTACGACCACGCCGGCCACCGGGTCGCGGTGGCGCCGGCCGAGCAGCCCGCCACCGAGGTGACCGACGCCGACGAGGCGATGGCGGGGACGTCGCTGCGCACCCCGCTCACCCGCGAGCGCTTCTACTTCGTGATGGCCGACCGCTTCGCCAACGGCGACCCCTCCAACGACGCGGGCGGGCTCACCGGCGGACCACTGGAGACGGGGCTCGACCCGACCCACAAGGGCTTCTTCCACGGGGGTGACATCGCCGGGCTGTCGGACCGGCTCGACTACATCGAGGGGATGGGCACCACCGCCATCTGGCTGACGCCGAGCTTCAAGAACCGGCCCGTCCAGGGCGCCGGGGACCAGGCCAGCGCGGGCTACCACGGCTACTGGGTCACCGACTTCACGCGGATCGACCCGCACTTCGGCACCAACGCCGAGCTCGAGGCCTTCATCGACGAGGCGCACGCGCGCGGCATCAAGGTCTTCTTCGACATCATCACCAACCACACCGCCGACGTCATCGACTACGCCGAGGACGGCGACAACACCTACGTCTCCAAGGAGGCGTCCCCCTACCGCGACGCCGCCGGTCAGGAGTTCGACGACCGCACCTACGCCGGGGGCGAGACGTTCCCCGAGCTCGACGCCGCCACGTCGTTCCCCTACACGCCGGTCCTCCGCTCCGAGGAGGACGCGACGGTCAAGGTGCCGGCCTGGCTCAACGACCCCACGCGCTACCACAACCGCGGTGACTCGACCTTCGCCGGCGAGTCCTCGACGTACGGCGACTTCGTCGGCCTCGACGACCTCTTCACCGAGCAGCCCGAGGTGGTCGACGGGATGGTCGACATCTACGAGCAGTGGGTCGACTTCGGCATCGACGGCTTCCGCATCGACACCGTCAAGCACGTCAACATGGAGTTCTGGCAGGAGTTCGCGCCCGCCATGCGCGCCGAGGCCCAGCGGGTCGGCAACGACGACTTCTTCGCCTTCGGCGAGGTCTACGACTCCAACCCCGCCTACCTGTCCGAGTTCAGCACCGAGGGCCGCCTCGACGCGACCCTGGACTTCGGCTTCCAGGGCGCCGGCACCGGCTTCGCCAAGGGCGGCGCGACCACCAGGCTGCGTGACTTCTACGCCGCCGACGACCACTACACGGACACCGACTCCAACGCCTACGCGAGCCCGACCTTCCTCGGCAACCACGACATGGGGCGGATCGGGACCTTCCTGGCCGGCAGCGACGACGTCCTCCAGCGCGACCGACTGGCCCACGCGCTGATGTACCTCACCCGTGGGCAGCCGGTCGTCTACTACGGCGACGAGCAGGGCTTCACCGGCGGCGGCGGCGACCAGGACGCCCGCCAGGACATGTTCCCGAGCCGGGTGGCGACCTACAACGACGACGACCTCATCGGGACCGACGCCACCACCGCCGAGGCCAACTTCGACACCAGCCACCCGATGTACACCACGATCCGCGACCTCGCCCGGCTGCGGTCGACCTACCCCGCACTCGCCGACGGCGCCCAGCTGCACCGCTACGCGTCGGACTCCGCCGGCGTCTTCGCGGTCAGCCGCATCGACGCCGAGGAGGACCGTGAGCACGTCGTCGCGCTCAACAACGCGACCACGGCCAAGACGGTCACCTTCGGCACCGAGATGCGTCGCGGGACCTTCAAGCAGGTCTGGCCGGCCAGCCGTACGTCGCTGCGCAGCGACGCCGAGGGTCGCCTCACCGTCACCGTCCCGCCCCTGTCGGCCGTGGTGTGGCGTGCCGCGGGCACCCTCGCCGAGCGTGAGGACGCCCCTGCGGTGCACTTCGAGAAGCCGTCCGCGGGTGGTGTCGTGGGTGGGCGCTCGCCGATCACCGTCGCGGTCCCCGACGGCGGCTTCAACCAGGTCACGCTCGCCTGGCGGCCGGTCGGGGGCGGGGAGTGGACCCCGCTCGGCACCGACGACAACGCGCCGTACCGCGTCTTCCACGACGTCTCCTCGCTGGCGAGGGGGACGCTGGTCGAGTACCGCGCCGTGCTGCGCGACAGCTCCGACAACCTGTCGGTGACCTCGACGTACGCCACGGTCGGCGACCCGGCCACCGAGCCGCCGCCGGGTGGCGGCGGGGGCACCGGTCCGGTCACCCAGCCGGCCGCGGTGTCGGTGCCCGGCAGCCTCAACTCGGAGATGGGCTGCCCCGGCGACTGGATGCCCGCGTGCGAGCAGGCGCAGATGTCGCTGGACGCGAACGACCTGGTGTGGCGCAGGACGGCGTCCTTGCCGGCCGGCAGCTACGCCTACAAGGCCGCCATCGACGGCTCCTGGGACGAGAACTACGGCGCCGGCGGGGCGCCGGGCGGGGCCGACATCCCGCTCGTCCTCGACGCGCCGCAGGACGTGACGTTCTACTACGACCACGCCTCGCACTGGATCACCAGCGACGCCGAGGGCCCGATCGTCACCCTCGCCGGCAGCATGCAGTCCGAGCTCGGCTGTGCGAGCGACTGGTCGCCCGAGTGCATGCGCGGCTGGCTCAAGGACCCGGACGGCGACGGCACGTTCACCTTCGCCACCACGGCGCTGCCGGCCGGCAGCTACGAGACCAAGGTGGCCCACGGCCTGTCCTGGAGCGGAGAACTACGGGGCCGACGGCACACTGGACGGTGGCAACATCGGCTTCGACGTCCCGGCGGCAGGAGTGGAAGTGGTCTTCTCGTACGACGTGTCCAGCCACCGGTTGACGATCAGCTCCCGCACCGCCGGCGCCGCGCCCGACCTGACCCTCGCCAAGGCCCACTGGGTGCGCGACGACCTCGTCGCCTGGGACGTGCCCGACGCGGACTCGGGACGCCACCGCCTGCACTGGTCGACCGCCGGCGACCTGGCCGTCGACGCCGAGGCGGTCACCGGGGGCTCCAGCGTGCCGCTGCGCCACGACCCGGCCGGGCTGCCCGCCGACGTGCTCGCCGACTTCCCGCGGCTCGAGGGCTACGAGGCGTTCCGGCTCGACCGGGCCGCCGTCCGGCAGGTGGAGGAGATGCTGACCGGCCAGCTCGCCGTCGCGTCGTACGCCACCGACGGGACGCTGCGCGACGCCACCGGCGTGCAGGTGCCCGGCGTCCTCGACGACCTGTACGCCGACGCGGCCGACCGCGAGCTGGGCGTCAGCTGGCAGGGCGGCCGCCCGACGCTGTCCCTGTGGGCCCCGACCGCGCAGTCCGTGGCGGCGCTGGTCGGCGACCGGCGGGTGCCCATGAGACGCGGGTCGGACGGCACGTGGACCGTCAGCGGGCCGGCGTCCTGGAAGGGGGCGGCCTACACCTACGAGGTCGTGGTCTGGGCCCCCGACGCCCAGGAGGTCGTCACCAACCGGGTGACCGACCCCTACTCGGTGGCCCTGACCGCCAACTCGGCCCGGTCCCTCGTGGTCGACCTGTCGGACCCGGCGCTGGCCCCCGCGGGCTGGTCACGCACGACCGCACCCCGGATCGCCCGACCCGAGGACCGCACCGTCTACGAGCTGCACGTGCGGGACTTCTCGATCGGCGACGAGACGGTGCCGGCGGGGGAGCGGGGGACCTACCTCGCGTTCACCCACGACGACACCGACGGCATGCGCCACCTGCGCCGCCTCGCCGACGCGGGGCTCAACACCGTGCACCTGCTGCCGGCGTTCGACATCGCCACGATCGAGGAGCGCCGGTCGGCCCAGCAGGTCCCCGCCTGCGACCTCGCCGCGATGGCCCCGGACTCGGAGGAGCAGCAGGAGTGCATCGACGCGGTCCGCGGCAAGGACGGCTTCAACTGGGGCTACGACCCGCTGCACTACACGGCTCCCGAGGGCTCCTACGCCACCGACCCCGAGGGCACCCGCCGCACGGTGGAGTTCCGCCGGATGGTGCAGGGCCTGCACGGCACCGGGCTCCAGGTCGTCATGGACGTGGTCTACAACCACACCGCCGCCAGTGGCCAGGCTGCCACCTCGGTCCTCGACCGGGTCGTCCCCGGCTACTACCAGCGTCTGGACGCGAAGGGCGCGGTGGAGAGCTCGACGTGCTGCTCCAACACCGCGACCGAGCACCGGATGATGGAGAAGCTGATGATCGACTCCGTGCTCACGTGGGCGCGGGACTACAAGGTCGACGGCTTCCGGTTCGACCTGATGGGCCACCACAGCCTGGAGAACATGCAGCGCCTGCGGGCCGCGCTCGACCGGCTCACCGTGCGGCGCGACGGTGTCGACGGCCGCTCGGTCTACCTGTACGGCGAGGGGTGGAACTTCGGCGAGGTCGCCGACGACGCACTGCTTCGTCCAGGCCACCCAGCGCAACCTGGCCGGCACCGGGATCGGCTCCTTCAGCGACCGGCTGCGCGACGCGGTGCGCGGGGGAGGCCCGTTCGACGAGGACCCCCGGGTCCAGGGCTTCGGGTCCGGGCTCTTCACCGACCCCAACGGGGCGGAGGTCAACGGCACGCCCGACGAGCAGCGCGAGGACCTCCTGCACGCGCAGGACCTCGTCAAGCTGGGACTGGCCGGCAACCTGCGCGACTTCTCGTTCCGGACCTCCTCGGGCGAGACCGTGCTGGGCAAGGACGTCGACTACAACGGCCAGCCGGCGGGGTACGCCGCGGACCCGTCCGAGACCGTCACCTACGTGGACGCCCACGACAACGAGACGCTCTTCGACTCGCTCGCGCTCAAGCTGCCGCGGGGCACGTCGATGGCGGACCGGGTGCGGATGAACACCCTGTCGCTGTCGACCGTGGCGCTGTCGCAGGGCGTGGTGTTCTGGCACGCCGGGACCGACCTGCTCCGGTCCAAGAGCCTGGACCGCAACTCCTACGACTCGGGCGACTGGTTCAACCGGGTCGACTGGTCCCGACGGGAGAGCACCTTCGGCTCGGGACTCCCGCCGGAGGCCGACAACGCCGACAAGTGGGACTTCATGCGTCCGCTGCTGGCGGACCCGGCGATGAAGCCCGGTCCGGACGCGATGGACGCGGCCCACGCCGCGGCGATCGACCTGCTGCGCCTGCGGACGTCCTCGCCGCTCTTCCGCCTCGGCAGCGCGGCCGCGATCCAGGACAAGGTCTCCTTCCTCGACGCGGACCCCGGGGTCATCGCGATGCTGGTCGACGACACCGTCGGCGCGGATGCCGACCCGGACCGTGACGGCGTGCTGGTGGTCTTCAACGCGAGCCCGTCGGCCACCACGGTCGCGGGGACGGGGGCCGGCTGGACCCTGCACGACGTCCAGGCGTCCGGCGGGGACGAGGTCGTCAAGGGAGCCACCGCCGCCGCGGACTCCGTGACGGTGCCGGCCCGCACGACGGCGGTCTTCGAGCGCTGACGGCGGACCTTCCGGGCTGACGCCCGACCCCGGACGGACGACGCCCCCGACAGTGAGACCTGTCGGGGGCGTCGTACGGGAGCGGATGTCAGTGGACGGTCAGGCCCAGCGCTCGGAGGCGGGGGTGAAGGTCAGCTGGCGGTCGCCGGTGTAGATCTGCTTGGGACGAGCGATCTTCTGGTCCTTGTCCTGGACGAGCTCGAGCCACTGCGCGAGCCAGCCGGGGGTACGGCCGATCGCGAAGAGGACGGTGAACATCTCCGGCGGGAACGCGAACGCCTCGTAGATGAGGCCGGAGTAGAAGTCGACGTTGGGGTAGAGCTTGCGCTTGACGAAGTACTCGTCCTCGAGGGCGATCTTCTCCAGCTCGAGCGCGATCTCGAGGAGCGGGTTGGTGCCGGTGACCTCGAAGACGTCCTCGGCGGACTTCTTGATGATCTTGGCGCGCGGGTCGTAGTTCTTGTAGACCCGGTGGCCGAAGCCCATGAGCCGCTCGTTGCCGTTCTTGACGCCCTCGATGAAGGCGGGGATCTCGCTCTTCGAGCCGATCCGCCGCAGCATCCGCAGCACCGCCTCGTTGGCGCCGCCGTGCAGCGGGCCGTAGAGGGCCGCGACGCCGGCCGCGACGGCCGAGTAGGGGTCGACCTCGCTGGAGCCGACCGAGCGGACCGCGTTGGTCGAGCAGTTCTGCTCGTGGTCGGCGTGCAGGATGAACAGCACGTCGAGCGCCTTGACGAGGCGCTCGTCGGCCTCGAACTTCTTCTCGCTCATCTTGAAGAGCATCGAGAGGAAGTTGGCCGTGTAGCCGAGGTCGTTGTCGGGGTAGACGAACGGCTTGCCCTGCGCGTGGCGGAACGACCAGGCGCCGAGGGTGGGCATCTTGGCGATCATGCGGACCATCTGCATGTGCCGGTTGTCGCCGTCGGTGATGTTGCGCGCGTCCGGGTAGAACGTCGACAGCGCCCCGACCGAGGCCATCAGCATGCCCATCGGGTGGGCGTCGTAGCGGAAGCCCTCCATGAACGACTTGACGTTCTCGTGGACGAACGTGTGGTAGGTGATCTCGTGCACCCAGGCGTCCATCTCCGCCTTGGTGGGGAGCTCGCCGTGGATGAGGAGGTAGGCCACCTCGAGGAAGCTGGACTTCTCCGCCAGCTGCTCGATCGGGTAGCCGCGGTACTCCAGGATGCCCTTGTCGCCGTCGATGTAGGTGATCGCGCTGCGACACGAGGCCGTGTTGACGAAGCCGGGGTCGTAGGTCGCGAGGCCGGGCTGGTCGTCGCCGACCCTGATCTGTCCGAGGTCCTTGGCGGCGATGGTCCCGTCGGTGATCGGGATCTCGTAGTCCTGGCCGGTGCGGTTGTCGCGTACGGTCAGGGTCTCGTTGCCGGAAGCTTCGTTGCTCACGTCGGCTCCTTGCTGGGTTCGTGGGATTCCCGACCAACCTAGCCGCGACCCCGCGGACGGCGCTAACCCGCCCCTGCCGTTGATGGACACCGCCGTCGGTGGACATCGCCCCTGCGTCGTTTTGACCCTCCTCGCGCGAGCGCCGTACTCTTGGGGGTCGCGTCTCCTGCCGCGCTCCGGTCCGCACGACCGAGGGTGCAGACCCGGACGATCATGAGCCGGGCAGTGTTCGTCAGAAGTCGCCGCAGCACACCGGGTGGGACACCTTCCACCTGGACCTACGAACGAGAACGGGATACAGCCGTGCGCACGTACAGCCCCAAGCCCGCTGACATCCAGCGAGAGTGGCTCGTCATCGACGCCACCGACGTGGTCCTGGGACGCCTCGCCGTCCAGACCGCCAACCTCCTCCGCGGCAAGCACAAGCCGACCTTCGCCCCGCACATGGACGTCGGTGACTTCGTCATCATCGTCAACGCGGAGAAGGTCGCCCTCTCGGGCAACAAGAAGGTCACCAAGCTGGCCTACCGCCACTCCGGCTACCCGGGCGGCCTGTCCGCCACGCCGTTCGGCGAGCTGCTCGAGAAGGACGCCCGCAAGGCGATCGAGACGGCCGTCTGGGGCATGCTCCCCAAGAACAAGCTCGGTCGCCAGGTGCTCAAGAAGCTCAAGGTCTACAGCGGCCCGAACCACCCCCACGCGGCCCAGCAGGCCATCCCGTTCGAGATCTCCCAGGTCTCCCAGTAATCCCGATCGAGGACTCACTCAATGACTGACAACATCGAGAGCACCGAGGTCGAGGAGACCTACGAGACCAACGCCGAGGGCGTTGCCTACAGCTCCGAGAGCTCCGCGTCCGCCGACGCCCCGGCCCGCCCGGCGACCATCGCGCCCGCCGGCGCCACCGGTCGTCGCAAGGAGGCCGTCGCCCGCGTCCGGATCGTTCCGGGCACCGGCGAGATCACGGTCAACGGCCGCTCGCTCGACAGCTACTTCCCCAACAAGCTGCACCAGCAGATCGTGAACGAGCCGTTCACCAGCCTGCAGCTCGAGGGTCGCTTCGACGTGATCGCCCGCATCCACGGTGGTGGCATCGCCGGTCAGGCCGGCGCGCTCCGCCTCGGCATCGCCCGGTCGCTCAACGCCGTGGACGTGGACGCCAACCGCGCTACGCTCAAGAAGGCCGGGCTGCTCACGCGTGACGCCCGCGCCGTCGAGCGCAAGAAGGCCGGTCTCAAGAAGGCCCGCAAGGCCTCGCAGTTCAGCAAGCGCTGATCGGCTGAGTCGAGAATCGTGACTCGACTCTTCGGCACGGACGGGGTCCGGGGCCTGGCGAACGCCGCCTTGACGGCGGAGCTGGCCCTGGACCTTTCCGTTGCCGCTGCCCATGTCCTGGCCGACCTCGGGGAGTTCGCGGGCCACCGCCCCCGAGCCGTGGTCGGCCGGGACACGCGCATCTCCGGACAGTTCCTCGAGGCGGCCGTCGTCGCCGGCCTCGCCTCGGCGGGCGTCGACGTGCTGCTGCTGGGCGTCCTGCCGACCCCCGGGGTCGCGCACCTGACCGACAAGCTCGGCGCCGACCTCGGCGTGATGCTGTCGGCCTCGCACAACCCGATGCCCGACAACGGCATCAAGTTCCTGGCCCGTGGCGGCCACAAGCTCGACGACGCGATCGAGGTCGCCATCGAGCGCCGGATGCGCGAGCAGTGGCAGCGCCCCACCGGTGGGGACGTCGGACGCGTCACGACGTACGACGCCGCGGTCACCGACTACGCCGCCCACCTCGTCGCGGCCACGACGAAGCCCCTCGACGGGCTGAAGGTCGTGCTCGACTGCGCCGAGGGTGCGGCGTACGAGGCCGGTCCGCTCGCCCTGCGCGACGCCGGCGCCGAGGTGATCGCGATCCACGCGTCCCCCGACGGCCTCAACATCAACGACGACTGCGGCTCGACCCACCTCGGCTCCCTGCAGCGCGCGGTCGTGGAGCACGGTGCCGACGCCGGCTTCGGCCTCGACGGCGACTCCGACCGCTGCCTGGCCGTGGACCACGAGGGCAACGTCGTCGACGGCGACCAGATCCTCGCCGTCCTCGCCCTCGCCCTGCGCGACCAGGGCCTGCTGGCCAAGGACACCGTCGTGGCGACGGTGATGAGCAACCTCGGCTTCGTGCAGGCCATGAACGCGGTGCCGGCATCGGGGTGCGCCAGACCAAGGTCGGCGACCGCTACGTCCTCGAGGCGATGAAGGTCTCGGGCTACTCGCTCGGCGGCGAGCAGTCGGGACACGTGATCCTCTCGGACCACGCCACCACCGGCGACGGCATCCTCACCGCGCTCAAGGTGCTCGAGCGGATGGCCGCGACCGGCCAGTCGCTGCAGGCGCTGGCCGGGCGTGATGACCCGGATGCCGCAGGTCCTGGTCAACGTCCCGGGAGTCGACAAGGCCCGCACCGACGAGGACGCCGTGCTCGCCGCGGCCGTTGCCGAGGAGGAGGCCGCGCTCGGCGACACCGGCCGGATCCTGCTGCGACCCTCCGGCACCGAGGCGCTGGTGCGCGTGATGGTCGAGGCGCCCTCGCTCGAGACCGCCGACTCCGTCGCCCACCGCCTCGCCGACGTGGTCAAGCGCCAGCTCGCGCTCTGAGGGTCGGGGTTGCGGGGCGGTCCGGAAAAACCGGCTGCCGACGGCGTCGTGCTGACCTAGGGTCACGGCCGTGAGCCTCGAGATCCGGACCGTCGACCCGCACGACGAGTCCGCGCTCCGCGCCTGGTGGGAGGTCGGCCACGCGGCGACCGCGCGAGCGTCCCGGGAAGCCCTTCCCGGCCTGGGAGGTCAGCCGCATCGGCGCTCCCGGCGGACAACCCCGAGCGCGCCACCACGCTGCTGGGTGCCCACGACGGCGGGGCGATGGTGGCAGCCGCGATGGTGCTCGCGCCGCTGAAGGAGAACCTGCACACCTGCGGTGTCGACCTCTACGTCTCCCCACCCGGCGACGGGAGGGCATCGGCACGTTCGCTCCTCGCCGACGTGGAGGCGCGGGCCGCTGCCCTCGGTCGCACCACGATCCAGTGCGAGGGCTACGTGCCGCCGGGGGAGACCGGGCCGGCCGAGCAGTTCGCCCTCGCCCGGGGGTACGCCGTCGCGAGCCGGGAGGGCTTCAAGGAGCTGGCGCTGGCGACTACGTCGCGCGTCGTCCCGCCCTCGTCGCGTCCGTCGGGTCCCGGCCGACGACTACACCGTCGTCACCTTCGACACGGTCTGCCCCGATGAGCACGTCGCGTCCTTCGGACGGCTGCTGGGCATGCTGATCGTCCGAGATCCCGCTGGGGGACCTCGACCTCGAGGACTCCGAGTGGACCCCGGAGCGGCTGCGCGCCGCCGAGCACCGCATGGTGGGCATCGGTCGCCACGTCCTCACCGCCCTGGCGATCGCGCCGGACGGGTCGGTGGCGGGCTCCAGCGACGTCCGCGTCAACGACGCCGACCCCACCCACGGACAGGTCGGGATCACCCTCGTCGACCCCGCCCACCGCGGACACCGCCTGGGGCTCGCGCTCAAGGTCGCCACCCACGACCTCGTCGTCGCGACGTACCCGCAGTGCGCCACGGTCGACACCTGCAACGCCGAGGTCAACACCCACATGAACGCCGTCAACGAGGCCCTCGGCTACCGCAGCATCGAGACCCTGCTGGAGCTGCAGAAGGTCCTCTGACCCCGCCCTGACGCGTCTGACGTCAGAGGACTAGAGCTTGCGCAGCCGCACGTAGCGCACGGAGTGGTCGGAGTCCTTGCGCAGCACGAGGGTGGCCCGGGCGCGCGTGGGGGCGACGTTCTCGAGGAGGTTGGGCCCGTTGATGGCGTCCCAGATGCGGCCGGCCTCGGCGGTGGCCTCGTGCTCGGAGAGCATGGCGTACTTGCGGAAGTAGGAGAGCGGGTCCTGGAACGCCGTCTCGCGCAGCCGCAGGAACCGCTCGACGTACCAGCGCTTGATGTCGCCGACGGCGGCGTCGACGTAGACGGAGAAGTCGAAGAAGTCGCTGACGGCGAGCCCGGCCTTGCCGTCGTCGCGCACCCGTGCCGGCTGGAGGACGTTGAGGCCCTCGATGATCACCACGTCGGGGCGCTTGACGACGACCTTCTCGCCGGGGACCACGTCGTAGACCAGGTGGGAGTAGATCGGCGCCTCGACCTCGTCCTTGCCGGACTTGATGTCGACGACGAAGCGCATCAGGGCCTTGCGGTCGTAGGACTCGGGGAAGCCCTTGCGGTGCAGGATGCCGCGGCGCTCGAGCTCGGCGTTGGGGTAGCAGGAAGCCGTCGGTGGTGACCAGCGCGACGTTGGGGTGCTCGGGCCAGTGGGCCAGCATCTGCTGGAGCACGCGGGCGGTGGTGGACTTGCCGACCGCCACCGAGCCGGCGAGGCCGATCACGAACGGCGTGCGCGGCGGCTGCTGGCGGTGCAGGAACTCCTCCTGCTCGCGGTGCAGCCGACCGGCCGAGGCGACGTACAGCGAGAGCAGGCGCGAGAGCGGCAGGTAGACCTGCTCCACCTCGTTGAGGTCGAGCGCGTCGCCGAGGCCGCGGAGCCGGCCGCACCTCCTCGGGGGACAGGGGGTTCTCGGTCTCCCGCGCCAGCGCGGCCCAGGCCGACCGGTCGAGCTCGACGTAGGGAGAGGACTCGCTCGCACCGGGGAGACCCTCCCGCTCAGCTGCACCGGCGGCGGACATGCGCAGGATTCTTGCACCGGCGGCGGGTGCGCGGCGGGACCGGCACGCTTGCGTAGACTCCGGCGCCATGTGCGGAATCGTGGGCTACGTCGGTGACAAGCAGGCGCAGGGCGTCGTGATCGAGGGCCTCCGGAGGCTGGAGTACCGCGGCTACGACTCCGCCGGCATCGCGCTCGTCGACACCTCCGAGGGCGCCGGTCGGATCGCCTCCGACAAGCGCAAGGGCAAGCTGGCCAACCTCGAGAAGGCCATCGTCGAGACCCCGCTGCCCGCCTCCACCACCGGTATCGGCCACACCCGCTGGGCCACCCACGGCGCCCCCAACGACGAGAACGCGCACCCCCACCTGGGCCGGACCGGCCGGGTGGCGGTCGTGCACAACGGCATCATCGAGAACTACGCCACGCTGCGCACCGGGCTCGAGAACGCCGGCCACGAGATGCTCTCGGAGACCGACACCGAGATCGCGGCACACCTGCTCGAGCTCGAGGTGCAGGGCGGTGCCGACCTCACCACCGCCATGCAGCGCGTCTGCCAGCGCCTCGAGGGCGCCTTCACCCTCGTCGCCGTCGACGGCCAGGACCCGTCCCGGGTGGTGGCCGCCCGCCGCAACTCCCCGCTCGTGGTGGGCCTGGGCGAGGGTGAGAACTTCATCGGCTCCGACGTCGCGGCCTTCATCGAGCACACCCGCGAGGCCCTCGAGCTCGGCCAGGACCAGGTCGTCACCATCACCCGCGATGGCGTCGAGGTCACCGGCTTCGACGGCTCGCCGGCCGAGGGCGAGCGCTACCACGTCGACTGGGACCTGTCGGCCGCCGAGAAGGACGGCTTCGACTGGTTCATGCGCAAGGAGATCTTCGAGCAGCCCCGCGCCGTGGCCGACGCGCATGCTCGGACGGCACGACGGCACCGGCAGGCTCCAGCTCGACGAGGTCCGCCTGTCCGAGGACGAGCTGCGCACCGTCGACAAGATCATCATCGTCGGCTGCGGCACCGCCAACTACGCCGGACTCGTCGCCAAGTACGCCATCGAGCACTGGACCCGCATCCCCTGCGAGGTCGAGCTCGCCCACGAGTTCCGCTACCGCGACCCGATCCTGACCCGCGACACGCTCGTCGTCGCGATGAGCCAGTCGGGGGAGACGGCCGACACCCTGATGGCGATCCGCCACGCCCGCGAGCAGGGCTCCCGCGTGCTCGCGATCTGCAACACCAACGGCTCGACGATCCCGCGCGAGTCCGACGCCGTGATCTACACCCACGCCGGCCCCGAGATCGGTGTCGCGTCGACCAAGGGCTTCCTCA
Organism: uncultured Actinomycetota bacterium; assembly: GCA_963776975.1. Classification (GTDB taxonomy): domain Bacteria; phylum Actinomycetota; class Actinomycetes; order Propionibacteriales; family Nocardioidaceae; genus Nocardioides. The sequence goes on from CAVZOU010000012.1 coordinate 141,532, forward strand.
CCCAGCTCATCGCCTGCTACCTGCTCGGGCTGTACCTCGCCCAGGTGCGCGGCACGAAGTTCGGCGACGAGATCTCCCACGTGCTCGACGAGCTGGCCAAGATGCCCGCCCACGTCCAGACGGTGCTCGACCGCGCCGACGACATCTACGCGCTGGCCGCCCAGCACGCCGAGACCCGTGTCGGTGCTCTTCCTCGGCCGCCACGCCGGCTTCCCGATCGCGCTCGAGGGTGCGCTCAAGCTGAAGGAGCTGGCCTACATCCACGCCGAGGGCTTCGCCGCCGGCGAGCTCAAGCACGGCCCGATCGCCCTGATCGAGGACGGGCTGCCGGTCTTCTGCATCGTCCCGCCCCGCGGTCGCGACGAGCTCCACCAGAAGATGGTGAGCGCCATCCAGGAGATCCGCGCCCGGGGCGCGCACACCATCGTGCTGGCCGAGGAGGGGGACGAGTCGATCACGCCGTACGCCGACGTGCTGATCCGGCTGCCGAAGGTCCCGACCCTGCTCCAGCCGGTCGTGTCGGTGGTGCCGCTCCAGCTCTTCGCCTGCGAGCTCGCCACCCGCATGGGCCACGACGTCGACCAGCCGCGCAACCTGGCCAAGTCCGTCACGGTCGAATGACCCACCGGACGAGTACGCGCGTGACCGCCCGATGATCGTCGGCGTGGGCATCGACGTGGTCGACCTGGACCGCTTCGAGGAGTCGCTGCAGCGCACCCCGGCGCTGCGGGAGCGGCTCTTCACGCCCGCCGAGGCGTCGCGCCCGCACGCCTCGCTGGCGGCCCGGTTCGCGGCCAAGGAGGCCATCGCCAAGGCGCTCGGTGCCCCCGTCGGCATGGCCTGGCACGACGCCGAGATCGTCTCCGAGGAGACCGGTCGGCCGCGCTTCGAGATCCGCGGGACGGTGCTCGCGCAGGCCGAGGCGCTGGGCGTCCGGCACGTCCACGTGTCGCTCTCCCACGACGCCGGGATCGCCTCCGCCGTGGTGGTCCTCGAGGGCTGAGGGCCGACCCCCCGGAGCTGGGGCTACGGTGGCGCCATGGGCTTCCTGGACTCCGTCAAGAACGCGCTCCGGGGAGCGGTCGCCGCCCCGCCTCCCCAGGCCGACGCGACTGCCGAGGAGCCCCCGGCCGAGCCGGTCGCGGAGGCCCCCGCCGAGCCGGCGTACGAGACCTACACGATCCGCACCGGCGACACCCTCGGCGACATCGGCGCCCGCCACGGCGTGACCCGCGACGAGCTCGCCCGCCTCAACGGCATCGACGAGCCGGACCTGATCTTCCCCGGCCAGGAGATCCGCATCCCCGCGAGCTGACGGACGCGGGGCCGGCCCCGGCCAGCCGCTAGCGTGGCGGCATGCGCCGTGCCCACACCGTCCCCCAGGTGCGCGACGCCGAGGCCGACCTGATGAGGTCGCTGCCCGACGGCGTCCTCATGCAGCGCGCCGCCACCGGCCTCGCGCACGCGATCCTGGACCTGCTCGGCGGCGGCTACGGCCACCGCGTCCTGCTGCTGGTCGGGTCCGGGGACAACGGCGGCGACGCGCTGTACGCCGGGTGCGCGCTGCTGCGCCGCGGCTCCCGGGTCGCGGCGGTGCTCCTCGGCGGCAGCCACCACGAGGAGGGGCTGGCCGCGTTCACGGCGGCCGGGGGGAGCGTCGTGGACGACGTCGCCGACGCGCCCCGTCCCGACGTCGTGGTCGACGGCATCGTGGGCATCGGCGGCCGGCCCGGGCTGCGGCCCGAGGCGGTCGCGGCGCTGGACGCGCTGGCCGGGGTCCCGGTGGTGGCCGTCGACGTGCCCTCGGGAGTCGACGTGGACACCGGGGAGCTCGACGGGCCGCACGTGGTCGCGGACGTCACCGTCACCTTCGGCACGCACAAGGTCGCCCACCTCGTGGGCCCCGCGGCCGGAGCGTGCGGGGCGGTGCACCTCGTCGACCTCGGGCTCGAGCTGCCGCCCGCCGTCGTGGAGTCCCTCCAGCCCGAGGACGTCGCCGCGCTCGTGCCCCGCCCGGGGCCGGACGACCACAAGTACTCCCGCGGCGTGGTCGGCGTCCGTGCCGGCTCGGAGACCTATCCCGGAGCCGCGCTGCTGTGCGTCGCCGGTGCCTCCAGCGGCCTGGTCGGGATGGTCCGCTACGTCGGGAGCGCCGCCGACCGGGTCCGGGCCGCCCACCCGGAGGTCGTCGGCGACGGTCGCGTGCAGGCCTGGGTGGTCGGCCCCGGTGGCGGGGACGAGGCCGGCGGCCAGCTGGCCGGGGCCCTGCGCAGCGGCGTACCCGTGCTCGTGGACGCCGACGGGCTCGCCCACGTGCGGCCCGGGCAGGCCGCCGTGCTCACGCCGCACGCCGGGGAGCTGGCCCGGATGCTCGACACCACCCGCGAGGACGTCGAGGCGCGCCCGCTGGCCCACGCCCGCCGGGCCGCCGAGCGGTACGACGCGGTGCTGCTGCTCAAGGGCCGTCACACGCTCGTGGTGGCGCCGGACGGCCGGACGCGCGTCACGACCACCGGTCTGCCCTGGCTGGCGACCGCGGGCGCCGGCGACGTCCTGTCCGGCCTGATCGGCGCGTTGCTGGCCGCCGGTCTCGCTCCGTGGGACGCCGCGTCGGTCGGCTCCTGGCTGCACGGGGCCGCCGCGACGCTGGCGTCGGGCGGCGGACCGCTGGTGGCGGGCGACGTCGCGGCGGCGCTGCCTGCCGTGGTGCGGTCCCTCCCGTGACCGGTGCCGCGTGACGGATGGAAGAATTGGCACCATGCCCCCCCGTGCCGAGATCGTCGTGGACCTCGCGGCGATCCGTCACAACGTGCGCCTGCTGCGGGACGTCGTCGGTCCGGGCGTCGCGATGATGACGGTGGTCAAGGCCGACGGCTACGGCCACGGGATGGTGCCCGTCGCCCGCGCCGCGCGCGAGGCCGGCGCCGAGTGGCTGGGCGTCGCGACCCTGGACGAGGCCCTCGCGCTGCGGGCCGCGGGGGACACGGGCCGGGTGCTGTGCTGGCTCACGGTCCCGGGCGAGGACTACGCGGCCGCGGCCGCCGCGGACCTCGACGTGACGGCGTACACCACGACCGAGCTCGACGAGATGGTCGCCGCCGGGGTGGCCCGCGTCCAGCTCAAGGTCGACACCGGCCTGTCCCGCGGGGGCGCGGCCCGCGCCGACTGGGAGGACCTCTTCGCCCACGCCCGCTGCCTCGAGCGCGGCAGCGGGGTGCGGATCACCGGCGTCTGGTCCCACTTCGCCGCCAGTGACGACCCCGACCACCCCGCCAACGCCGCCCAGGAGGCGGCCTTCGCCGACGCCCTGGCCCTCGCGACGGCGGCCGGACTGGACCCGGAGGTGCGCCACCTGGCCAACTCCGCCGCCGCGATCCTGCGACCCGGGTCGCGCCACGACCTGGTGCGGTGCGGCATCGCGTCCTACGGGCTGGACCCGGCACCGGGCGTGGCCCACCACCTCGACCTGCGACCGGCCATGACGGTCCGCGCCGACCTGGCCCTGGCCAAGCGGATCCACGCCGGCGCCGGCGTCTCCTACGGCCACACGTGGATCGCCACGCAGGACACGACGGTCGGCGTCGTCCCCGCCGGGTACGGCGACGGCATCCCGCGCGCCGCCGGCAACCGCGTCGAGGTCTGGGCAGGAGGCGCGCGCCGCGCCGTCCGCGGCCGGGTCTGCATGGACCAGCTGGTCGTCGACCTCGGCGACGACACCCTCCGGCCCGGCGACGACGTCGTCCTCTTCGGTCCGGGGACCGCGGGGGAGCCGACGGCCCAGGAGTGGGCAGTGGCGCTCGACACCATCAACTACGAGATCGTGACGCGGGTCGGCGGCCGCCTGGCCCGCCGCCACGTGGACGGAGGAACCGCATGAGCGGCGCACGAGGATCCATCGGTCGCAAGGTCATCGGTGCCGCCGCCGGTGCCGCCGGCCTCGCCGCGGCCGGGGCCGCCGTGGGCGTCGTCGCCCACCGCGCCCGCGTCATCGCGCGGCGCGACGGCGACCAGACGCCGTTCGGCTCGCTGCGCTCGACGCCCCTGCACGTCATCGCCGACGACGCCGTGGACCTCTACGCCGAGGTCGACGAGGTCGACCCCGCGCAGCACCACCGGCTCGCCACCGGCGACCTGACCGTCGTGTTCATCCACGGCTACTCGATGCACATGGACTGCTGGCACTTCCAGCGGGCCGGCTACCGCGGGCAGGTGCGGACGGTCTACTACGACCAGCGCTCCCACGGCCGGTCCGCGCGCTCCTCGGAGGAGAACGCCACGATCGACCAGCTCGGCAAGGACCTGCTGCGGGTCATCGAGCAGACCGCCCCCGGGCCGGTCGTGCTCGTCGGGCACTCCATGGGCGGGATGAGCATCATCAGCCTCGCCCAGCAGCACCCGGAGCTCTTCGGGGAGCGCATCGTCGGCTGCGCCCTCATCTCCACCACTGCCGGCGGGCTCGACCCCGGCCGCATCCTCTTCCCGATGCTGCCCCTCGGCCTCGGGGGCCGCTTCGTCGGACGGGCGGTGCGCACCCTGGACCGCGGCCACCGGATCGTCGACCTGGCCCGCAAGTGGGGCCACGCCATCGCCGACGTCGTCACCGACCGCTACGCCTTCGGCGACGACGTCCCCGTGCACTACGTCGAGTTCCTCTACGACATGCTCAACGACACGCCCTTCGCGGTGGTCGCCGACTTCTACCCGGCCTTCGCGTCCCTCGACCACTTCGACCACGTCGACGTCCTGGGCAAGGTCCCGACCGCGGTCATCTGCGGCACCGACGACAAGGTCACCAGCATCGGCCACAGCCGCAAGCTGCACGCGCGCATCCCCGGCTCGAGCCTGCTCGAGTGCGAGGGCGCCGGGCACATGGTCATCCTCGAGCGCCACGAGGACGTCAACGCCGAGCTCGACGACCTCATCGAGCTCGCCCTCGCGCGGGTGGAGGCCTCGTGAGCCGTGCGGACGTGACCGTGCGACGGGTCGGTCCCGAGGCCGCCGCCGACGTCCTGGCCGTGGTGCGGGCCGCCTTCGGTGCCCGCCCGCCCCTGGACCCGCCGGCCGACGCGATGGCCGACACCGAGGAGTCGGTCGCGGCCGACCTCGCGGCGTACGGCGGGTTGCTCGCGACCCTCGACGGCCGGCCGGTCGGCACCCTGGTCTTCAAGCCGCTGCCCGAGGCGTTCTACCTGCGACGCTTCGGGGTCGTGCCCGACGCCCAGGGCCACGGCGTGGCCGCCGCCCTCGTCGAGGCCGCCGTCGCCGCGGCGATCGGCCACGGGTGCGTCGGCGTGCTGGCCCGCGAGGAGCTGCCCGCGACGATCGGGTTCTGGGAGCGGCACGGCTTCGAGGTGGCCGATCGTCGCCCGCCGTACGTCGAGCTGCGCCGCGAGCTGCCGACGTCGTACGACGCCCCGGACGCCGGTGCCATGCGCGACCTGGGCACCCGGGTGGGCACCGCCCTGCGGGCCGGGGACCTCGTGGTGCTGACCGGGGAGCTGGGGGCCGGCAAGACGACCTTCACCCAGGGCCTGGGTGAGGGGCTGGGCGTGCGCGGCGGGGTCACGTCGCCGACCTTCGTCATCGCCCGGGTGCACCCGTCCCTGGTCGAGGGCCCCGACCTCGTGCACGTCGACGCCTACCGGCTCGGCGGCATCGAGGAGCTCGACGACCTCGACCTCGACACCTCGCTGGACACCGCGGTCACCGTCGTCGAGTGGGGTGCCGGGCTGGCCGAGGCCCTCGCCGAGCAGCGCCTCGACGTCACCATCACGCGTGCCCTGGCGGACGAGGTGGGAGTCGACGACGCCGACCCTCGTCGTGTCGAGCTGCGTCGGGTCGTCTGAGTAACCTCCAACCGTGCTCCTCGCCTTCGACACCGCCACCCCGCTCGTCACCGTCGCCCTGCACGACGGCGAGGACGTGGTCGCCGAGCGCTCCTCCGACCTGCCGATGAAGCACGGCGAGCAGCTCGCCCCGCTCATCGAGGCGGTGCTCGCCGACCGCGGCCTCGTGCGCCAGGACCTCACCGCGATCGCCGTGGGAGTGGGCCCGGGACCGTTCACCGGGCTGCGCGTCGGCCTCGTCACCGCCCGCACCCTGGCCCTGGCCCTCGAGCTGCCGGTCTACGGCGTCTGCACGCTCGACGTGCTGGCGATCGAGGCGGTCGACTCCGGAGTGGTCGGGGAGGACTTCCTCGTGGCCACCGACGCCCGGCGCAAGGAGGTCTACCTCGCGTCGTACGACGCCGACGGCGGTCGCCTGTCCGGTCCCGAGGTCCTCCGGCCGGCGGATGCCGCGACCGGGCGGCCGGTGGTCGGGGAGGGGGCCCTGCTCTACCCCGACGCCTTCCCCCGTCCGGTCGGTCCCGCGCGCCCCAGCGCCGGCTGGCTGGCCCGGGTGGTGGCCGAGGAGCGGGCCGAGCTGCTCGACCCCGACCCGCTCTACCTGCGCCGCCCCGACGCGGTGGTCAACGCCGCACCCAAGCGGGTGCTGTGACGATCCGGCTCGCCACCCCGGACGACGTCGCGGCCCTCGCCGACCTCGAGCGCGAGGTGTTCGGCGGCGACGCGTGGGACGCGCGGGCCCTGGTCGCCGAGCTCGACGGGACCGGGACGTCGCGTCGTGGTGGCCGACGCACCGTCCGGGGAGCCGGCCGGCTATGCCGTCTCGATGACGCTCGGCGACATCGTCGACCTGCAGCGGATCGTCGTCCGGCCCGAGCTGCGCCGGAGCGGCCTCGCCACGGACCTCCTCGAGGACCTCCTCGCGCACACCGGGGCCGCCGACCGGATGCTGCTCGAGGTGAGCGAGGGCAACGCGGCCGCGCTGGCCTTCTACGCCACCCACGGCTTCACCCGCATCGACGTGCGGCCGCGCTACTACCGCGACGGGTCGGACGCCCTGGTCCTGCAGCGGGACCTGCCGACCGTGTCGGGGACAATGGCGCCATGAGTGACGCACCCCTCGTGCTCGGCATCGAGACCTCCTGCGACGAGACCGGCGTCGGCATCGTCCGCGGCACCACCCTGCTCGCCGACGCCGTCGCCAGCAGCGTGGACGAGCACGCCCGCTTCGGTGGGGTGGTGCCCGAGGTCGCGAGCCGGGCACACCTCGAGGCGATGGTGCCGACCATCGAGCGGGCCTGCGAGACGGCCGGGATCGCGCTGCGCGACGTGGACGCGATCGCCGTCACCAGCGGGCCCGGGCTGGCCGGCGCCCTGCTCGTGGGGGTCGCGAGCGCCAAGGCGCTGGCCCTGGGCCTCGGCAAGCCGCTGTACGGCGTCAACCACCTCGCCGCGCACGTGGCCGTGGACCAGCTCGAGCACGGGCCGCTGCCCGAGCCGTGCCTGGCCATGCTCGTCTCGGGCGGCCACTCCAGCCTGCTGCGGGTCGAGGACGTGACCACGGGCGTCGAGCCGCTCGGCGCGACCATCGACGACGCGGCCGGCGAGGCGTTCGACAAGGTCGCCCGCCTGCTCGGGCTGCCCTTCCCGGGCGGCCCGCACATCGACCGGGCGGCGGCGAGCGGCAACAGCGTCGCCATCGACTTCCCGCGCGGGCTGACCGCCCGGCGCGACATGGAGCGGCACCGGTTCGACTTCTCCTTCAGCGGCCTCAAGACCGCGGTGGCCCGCTGGGTGGAGACCCAGCAGCGCGCCGGCGTCGCCATCGACGTCAACGACGTCGCCGCGTCCTTCCAGGAGGCGGTCTGCGACGTGCTGACCCGCAAGGCCATCGACGCGGCCACCACCCACGGGATCGAGGACATCCTCATCGGCGGCGGCGTCGCGGCCAACAGCCGGCTGCGCGCGATGGCCGTCGAGCGGGCCGAGGCGAAGGGCATCCGGGTGCGCGTGCCGCGCCCGGGCTTGTGCACCGACAACGGGGCGATGGTGGCCGCGCTGGGAGCCGAGCTCGTGCAGAGAGGTCGAGCGCCGTCGGCGCTCGACCTCCCTGCAGACTCGTCGCAGCCCATCACCACCGTGGTGGCCTGAGCCTCCCGACACTCAGTCGAGCACGCCCGTGCCGGCCGACTCGTCGCCCAGCCAGTCCTGCTCGTAGACCAGCGCGTCGCGCTGCTCGGTGCGCTCGTCGGTCTTCCTGGTGGCGCCGCGCGTGCCGGCGGCGGAGCCGTTGCTCCCGCGCCGGAACAGGCCCCGGCCCTTGCTCGCCTTGCCCCGTTGCCCTGGGCGGCGCCCTTGGCCGACCCGCTGCCCGCGGCTCCGGAGCGTCCCGCGGCACCACGTCCCGCGGCGCCCTTCGCGCCGGCCGAGCCTGCCGACCGTGGGGCTGGAGCCGGCCGCCTTGGCGCTCGAGCGGCTGCCGGCGCCCGCGACACCCTTGGCGCCGGCGGCGCCCCGCGGGCCGCCCGCGGAGGCCCCGCGGGCCCCGCCGGGCGCAGTCCCGCGCGCGGGGCTGCCGGCACCCCGCGCGCCCGGCGAGCCCGCGCCCCGGCTCAGCGAGCCCGGACCGGAGGGACGCGTCGTGGCCCCGATGCCCTTGACGCCTGCGCTGCGCAGCGGGGCGGCAGGAGCCGAGCCACGCATGCCCGCCGCACCGGCCGCGCCGCCGGCCAGACCACCGGCAGCCATCCCGGCGCCACCGACGCCGCCACCACTGCCGCCGGCGGGGCCGCTGGCAGTCGGGCCGGAGCCCGGCGAGCCGGGGGAGTACTGGTAGCCACCGTCGGTGCCACCGGCCACGTTGGTGCCGGGCTGGTAGCCCGGGACCTGCGGCGGGTTGTACGTCGGGTGCTCGGTCGGGGTCGGCGTCGGGCGCGGCGGGTCCCCGATCGTCGTCGTGGGCGTCGGCGTGTCGGTGGGCCTCGGGGGCACCGGACGGTCGGGGTCGCGAGGACGGTCGGGGTCGCGCGGCTCGGGGTTGCCGGGCGTCCCGGGCGTGGTCGGCGAGGTGGGACCGGTCGGTGAGCCGGGAGTGCTGCCACCGGGGAGGGGCACGTCGACCGGGCCCTCCGGGTCGGGCTCGCCGTGGATCTCCTTCATCACCTGGGTCGCGGCGGCGTACTCGGTGTCCATGTGCTGGAGGGCGAGCCGGGCGTTCTCCTCGTAGCGCTCCTCGTTGGCGATGTAGGTGTTCACCTGGACGTTGTAGGTGCCCATGGCCGTCTCCTGCGCGGGAGTCGGCTGGGTGCCGGGGGAGGGGCCCGTCGGCTTGGTGGGCATCTGGTTCATCGGCCCGGACAGCAGGATGCCGTTGTGGGTCTTGGTGGCCTCGATCGCGGCGGCCTGCGCCACCCCGATCGCGTCCGCGCCCTTGCGCATGTCGGCGGCGTCGAGGTCGAGCTTGTCGCTGATCGAGTTGAACTTCTCGACCATCGCGTCGCCGGCCTGGCCCTCGATCTCGCTCTTCACCTTCTTGCCGCTGTTGCGGATGCTCTCGGAGACGCGATCCAGCAGGCGTGCGTGGGAGCTCCAGTTGAGCGACGCGGTGGTGAGGGAGTCGGAGTCCGCGGTGGACAGCGCCTGCTGGAGCTGGTTGCGGTAGTGGCGGCTGACCATCAGGCGCTCCCGGAGGTGTCGGTGGGCTGCTGGGACGGCGGCGTGTGCCGGTCGCCGTCCATCTGGTCGACCGCGAGCTGGGTGCGGTGCAGGAGGGCCTGGGCGGCGGCCTCGGAGTCGGCATCGGCGGCCGACAGCTCCCGGTCGAACTGCTCGATGGCACCGCCGGTCTCCTGGAGCCCGGCGACGGCCTCCACGACGGCGTTCTCCAGGGCGAGGTGGGCCTTCTCGGTGTGCGAGGCCAGCACCTGCGCACTGGCGCTGCCGCCGTACCAGGTGCCCTTGACGCTGCGGAACCCGTCGGGATTCAGGTCGCCGGAGTTCTCCTCGAGGACGGCGATGATCTCCTCGATGACGTCGGGCGGGACCTTGACGGACGTCAGCGTGCTGCGCACACCGCTGATGCCGCCGACGTCGGACAGCACGTGGACCATGGTGGGCCTCCCCTTGGCTTCCATGTGGTGGACAAGATGTGTGGGCGGCTCGTGCCGCGACCACGCTCGTTCCCCGGGACGACACGCCCCAAACGTGGGGCGCGGAAATTCAGGTCATAGTCTGCAGCACATCTCACCGTCGTCGTCTCGGAAGGCGAGAAACACGTGCGCACACGATCGGGCGTGGCTGCTGCCGCTGCCGTCCTGACCCTCCTCCTTGCCTCGTGCTCCGACTCCGACGAGCCGTCGGGGCCCGACGCGGGCACCTCCGAGTCGGCGCCGCCCGAGTCCCCCGAGGAGCAGCCCACCGAGGCCGAGCCGACGGAGACGACCCCCGCGGTCGAGCCGGCGACCGGTCCGGCGATCGGGGTGAAGGGCCTCGAGGTCCGCGCGCCGGAGGGCTGGATCACCACCGAGCCCCTCGCCATCCAGCAGTCCGCCGGACCGCCGGACGTCATCGGCTCGATGATCTCGGTCTTCCGCTTTCCCAACAGCGGGCTCTTCACCGTCGACGAGCTCGGTGACGAGGAGGTCTCCGACATGGGGGCCCGGTCACGCCGGCACGACGACGTCGAGCTGGACGGCGAGCAGTTCTACCACCTGACCGGCACCCTCGAGCCCGGCCTGTACGCCGAGCGGTTCGGCACGATCGCCGGCGACGACCGGCTCTCGGTGCAGTTCGAGTTCGGCAACGGGCAGGGCCGTGCCGAGCGCGACGAGATCATCTCGAGCGTGCTCGCGACCGTGCAGGTCGGCTGACCTGGCGATCAGGCCCGGGGGCCGGCCGCGAACCAGAACCGGGCGTTCTCCCCGCCCGGGTCGGGCATGGCGCCCAAGCGCTCCACGCCACCGTCGGCGGTCAGGCGCACCAGGAACTCCTCGTTGCCCTGGTTGACGGTGGCGAGCAGGGTGGTGGCGTCCTCCCAGGCGGCCTCGCTGACGGTGGCCACCGACTCGGGGTCGTTGCTGCTCACGAACTCCACCAGCGGCTCGCCCGTGGCGGCGTCCAGGATCCCGACGGTGGGGGAGCCCGGCCCGTCGTAGTACGGCGCCAGCCCGACGACGTACCGCCCGTCGGGGCTGAACGCCCCGAGCGAGTGGTCGCACGTCTCCCAGACCGGCTCCTGGTCCGCGGACAACGGGTCCAGGACCCCGTTGCACGAGCCGTCACCGAGGAACTCCGTCTGGCCGCCGACCAGGCCGGTGACCGACGACGTCGCCACCACCCGGTTGAAGCCGCCGAAGTCCGTCTTCGTCCCGTCGGGAGCGACCACCTGGTAGCTCGACCGCCCCGAGCTCGGGTCGGTCGCCTCGACGACGACCCGGTCGTCCGGCAGGTAGCCGACGGCCGTGTGCACAGCCTGCTCGCTGCTGCGGGTCGCGAGGTCGATGAACGTGTAGTCCTCGGTGCGGGGGACGGGGTTGGTGACGAGGGTCCACGTGCCGTCCCCGGACCAGGTGGCGAGGGCCACGTGGCCGCCGTCCTGCCGCACGGCCATGAAGCCCGTCATCCCTGCGGAGCTGTCGACGACCCGGAAGTCACTGTCGAGCATCACGCCGCGCAGGCCCGTGTAGCTCGGGGTGTCGGCGGACACGGCGATCCAGCCGCCCTCGCCGTCCGGGACGATCTGCGGGTAGGCCTCCGGCAGGTCGTAGGTGTCCTCCGGCGTGACCAGCTGCTCCCGGTCGGAGTCGACGTACGAGATCCGGGCCGGCGCCCCCTCGGGGGCCGAGCGCGGGTCGAGCGGCACCGGGTCGTCCAACGGGGTCACGGTCGGGGTGTCGACGGGCCGCGGGTCGACGACCCGGTCGTCCCCGCCGTTGGGCAGCAGGGACAGCGGCAGCACGATCGCGGCGACCGCGGCCGCGGCCGCCAGTCCCACGGCGGTGTGGCGGCGGCGACGGATCGTCGTGGCGCGGCCGCGGACGTCCCTGAGGTCGAGCGGGGTGTCGTGGAGCGCGTCGGCGCGGCGGTGCAGGGTCTCGCCGAGCTCGCGGGCCAGGTCCTGGTCGTGGGTCATCGCTCCTCCTCCCGGGGTCGGTGTGGTGCGGGTCGAGGCTGCGGGGGGCGCGCTCGCGCAGGCCGGCCAGGGCCCGGCTGGCCTGGGACTTCACGGTGCCGATCGAGATGCCGATGCACGTCGGCGATCTCGGCCTCGGTGAGGTCCTCGTAGTAGCGGAGCACGACGCACGGTGCGCTGCTTGGGCGGGAGGGTCTGCACGAAGGCCCAGAGCGCGGCCCCGAGCCCGTCGTCGTACGCGTCGTGGAGCGGTCGCTCGGGCACCTCGTCGGTGGCGTGCTCGCGGCGCTTCCAGGCGCGGCGCCACAGCGAGTTGTGCTCGTTGACCATGATCCGGCGGACGTAGCCGTCGAGCGGCGTCGCGGTCGCGGACCTTGTCCCACGACAGGTAGAGCTTGGCCAGGGCGGTCTGCAGCAGGTCCTCGGCCGCGGCGCGGTCGCCGGTGAGGAGGTACGCCGTGCGCAGCAGGGCGGCCTGGCGCGCCGCCATGTACGCCGAGAAGTCGGCGTCCCTGCTGCTGGTCCTGCTGCTGTCGGGCAACGCGTCTCCTGTCGACGATGTCCGATCACTGCTCACCGAGTCACCTCCCATCCAATCGTGTGCGGGCAGTCGTGTCGGAGGACGCCTCCGGGGTGACGCGGGTTGCATGCGGTTTGCAAGGCTTGCGAGGCTCGCCCCACACCACACCGCACCGACTCACCAGGAGTGCACATGCAGCAGGTCAAGGCCGTCGTCGCCGAAGGCCAAGGGCGCACCCGTCGAGCGTGAGTCACGATCAACGTGCCCGACCCGGGGCCGGGCGAGGCGGTGGTGAAGGTCCAGGCCTGCGGGGTCTGCCACACCGACCTGCACTACCGCGAGGGCGGGATCAACGACGACTTCCCGTTCCTGCTCGGGCCACGAGGCGGCCGGCGTCGTCGAGTCGGTCGGCGAGGGCGTCACCGGCCTCGCGCCGGGCGACTTCGTCGTCCTCAACTGGCGCGCCGTGTGCGGCAACTGCCGGGCCTGCGACCGCGGCGAGCCGTGGTACTGCTTCGCCACCCACAACGCCACCCAGAAGATGACGCTGGAGGACGGCACCGAGCTGTCCCCCGCGCTGGGGATCGGCGCCTTCGCCGAGAAGACCCTGGTCGCCGCCGGCCAGTGCACCAAGGTCGACCCGTCGGCCCGCGCGGCCGCCGTCGGCCTGCTCGGCTGCGGCGTGATGGCCGGCCTCGGCGCCGCGATCAACACCGGCAACGTCGACCCGCGGCAAGTCCGTCGCGGTGATCGGCTGCGGCGGCGTCGGGATGGCCGCCATCGCCGGCTCCGCGCTGGCCGGCGCCTCGACGATCATCGCCGTCGACATCGACGACACGCAAGCTCGAGCTGGGCCCGCGACGATGGGCGCCACCCACACCGTCAACTCGTCGGGCACCGACCCGGTCGACGGCGATCCAGGCGCTGACCGGCGGCTACGGCGCCGACGTCGTGATCGACGCGGTCGGTCGTCCCGAGACCTGGAAGCAGGCGTTCTACGCCCGCGACCTGGCCGGCACGGTCGTGCTGGTCGGCGTGCCGACCCCGGACATGACGGTCCCCGACATCCCGCTGATCGACGTCTTCGGCCGCGGCGGGGCCCTCAAGTCGAGCTGGTACGGCGACTGCCTGCCGTCCCGCGACTTCCCGATGCTCGTCGACCTCTACCAGCAGGGCCGGCTCGACCTGGACGCGTTCGTCACCGAGGAGATCGGCATCGACGACGTCGAGGCGGCGTTCGACAAGATGCACGAGCGGCGACGTGCTGCGCTCGGTGGTGGTCTTCTGGTGAGCGGCTCCGGGTGGACCACGCCGTCGTGTCCGGCACGTTCTGCCTCGACGGCGAGACGCACGAGGTCGACAACAACATCTGGGTGGTCGGCGACGACGAGGAGTGCGTCGTCATCGACGCGCCCCACGACGTCGACGACATCCTCGACGGTCGTCGCCGGGCGGCAGGTCAAGGCGATCGTGCTGCACCCACGCCCACGACGACCACGTCCGCGTCGCGCCGGCGCTGCGCGAGCGCGGTCGCGGCGCCGATCCTGCTGCACCCCGACGACCGGCCGCTGTGGGAGCTCACCCACCCCGACGAGCTGTGGGACGTCGACCTCGAGGACGGCCAGTCCATCAAGGTCGGCCGGCGCCGCGCTCAAGGTGCTGCACACGCCCGGGCCACGCGCCGGGCGCGGTCTGCCTCTACGTCCACGACCTCGGCTGCGTCTTCACCGGCGACACCCTGTTCCACGGCGGGCCGGGGGCGACCGGTCGGTCCTTCAGCGACGCCGACCGTCATCAAGGACTCGATCCGGCGCGCAGCTCTTCGCGCCTGCCCGACGACACCGTCGTGCACACCGGCCACGGCGACGACACCACGATCGGCGCCGAGCGCGAGACCTCGGCTGACGCGCGCGATGCCAGACTGCGATCGGATGCGCAGCGTCCCGGCTGGAGCTGCCGCGATGCTGCGCCGCGTCGTGACCCTCGTCCTCGCGCTGGGGCTGACCGCCTCCGCGTGCAGCGGCGACCCCGCGGCCGAGGAGCCCGCGGCCCCGCCGGCGAGCCGACCGCCGCGGCGCCGAGCCCGCCCACGCCGGCCGAGCGCCTCGGCCTCGTCGAGGGGTGGGGGCCGACGCGGCCGAGCTGAGCGGGCGGCCCGGCTGGTGGGCCGGATGCCGCTGCCCGACCTGGCCGGCAGGTGATCGTCGCGGAGTGGCGCGGCACCGCGGCCCCGGTGCAGATGGTGCGCCAGCCTGCACCTCGGCGGCGTCATCGCCTTCGCCGACAACGTCGCGTCCACCGGCCAGATCCGCGGCCGTCAACGCGACCCTGGAGCCGCGCCGTACGCCGCCCGTGGCCGCTGTTCGTCGCCGTCGACCAGGAGGGCGGCATCGTCGAGCGGGTCAAGGGCGACGCGACCCGCTTCCCGACCTTCATGTCGCCGGTGCCGCCGGGGACCCGCGGGCTGACCGGCGGCCGCGCGCGCCAGCGGCCGCCGAGCTGCGCGGCCTCGGCTTCGACGTGGTGTTCGCGCCGGACGCCGACGTCACCTCGGGCCCGGGCGACCCCACGATCGGGTCCCGGTCGGCGGGCTCGGACGCCGGCGTCGTGGTCGACCAGGTGGTCGCGGCGGTCGACGGGCTACGCCGGCTCGGCGTGGTGCCGGTGCTCAAGCACTTCCCCGGGCACGGCTCGGTGCCGCAGGACAGCCACCTGACGCTGCCGGTGCAGACGCGCACCCGCAAGCAGCTGGCGGCGCGTCGACCTCGCGCCCTTCGCGGCGGCCGTCGAGGCCGGGCGTCGCCGGCGATCATGGCCGGCCACATCGACGTGCGCGCCATCGACCCGCGGGTGCCGTCGTCCATGTCGCGGAAGGTCGTCACCGGACGTGCTGCGCGACGAGCTCGGCTTCGACGGGCTCGTCGTCACCGACTCGCTGTCGATGGCGGGCGTGCAGGCGGACGTACGACGCCGCCCGCTCGGCCGTGCAGGGCCTGCGGGCCGGCAACGACGTGCTGCTGATGCCGCCGTCGCCCGCGGCCGCCCGCGCCGGCATCGTGCCGCCGTCCGGCCGGGCGGCTGCCGCGCCGGCCCGGCTCGAGCAGGCGGCGGCCCGCGAGATCGCGCTGCTGCTGCACTCCGACGGGCACGCCGGCACAGCGGCGCGGCCGCCCGCCGGGATCCGGCCGAGCTGCCTCCCGCGGCCCTCAGCGCCGCGGCCCTCACCGATGCGTCGCGGGCACGTGCGGCGGCCGGCTGGTCGGCCGCTCGGTCACGGCCGTCGGCGATCCGGTCGCGGTCGCGAACTTCGCGGCGGCGGCTCGCGCGGCGGGCCTGGACGGTGCTGACCGCGCCGGGCCGCGCCCGACGTCGCTCACCGACGCCAAGCCGCGCCCGCAGCGCGCGGAAGCAGGAGAAGGCCAAGGCCTTCGAGCGCCGGCTGCCGGGCCTGGCGAGCACGCGAGCGAGCGCCGCGACCGCCGCCCTCGCGCCGGTGGACCGCCGCCGAGGACGCCCGGCTCGCCGCGCGGCACCAGCATCGGCTTCAGCGGCTACCAGGACGCGGCCGTACGACGGCGAGGTCGCGGTCGCGACCGACACGCCCTACGTCCTGGGCAGCGTCGAGCGCGCCGGTCGAGATCGCGACCTACGGCGACACCCCCGGCGCGATGTCGGCGCTCGTCGACGTGCTCCTCGGGCGGGCGAGGGCGCCGGGCTCGCTGCCGGTCGCCGGTCGCCGGCGTCGAGCGGCCGACGGCTGCTAGAAGGGCTCGACCAGCAGCGCCGTGCCCGCGCCCGCCACCCGGGTCAGCACGAGCGTGCCCTCGTCGTCCCCCGACAGGGCGAGCCGCTTGCGCAGCTGCTCGGGCACGACGTCGACGCCGCGCTTCTTGATCGTCAGCGGCCGATGCCGCGCTCGCGCAGCGCCGCCTTGAGCGGCTTCTCGCGGTAGGGGAGCTCCTCCAGGACCCGGTAGGACCGGGCGAACGGCGTGTGGAACGCCGCGTCGCCGGTGACGTAGGCGATGTGCTCGTCGAGCGAGCCCCCCGCCGACGCCGGCCGCCACGGCGGTGACCAGGCCGGCGCGGATCACGGCGCCGTCGGGCTCGTAGAGGAAGCGCGCCCACGCGCGCACCGGGCGCGGCTGCCCGCGTAGGGGTCGTCCTCGTCGGTGAGGGTGGCCAGCCCGCCGCCGCCGATCACGGTCGCGCGCCGGCGCCGTGCGTCGTCGCGAGCGCGGCCGCGACCACAGCGCGGCCTCCTTGACGTCGCCGCCGTCGCTGACCCACTCGGCCTCGACGCCGTCGGGGACCAGGTCGTGCGGGATGCCGGGGGCGACCTTGACGACGCCGTCGCCCGGCGAGCAGCTCCAGGACGAAGGGCCACGGCGGCGTCCAGCCCTCGACGTCGAAGACCCGTCCCCGGGCGCCGCGGCGGGCCGGGTCGGCGAAGGCCGCGCCGAAGCCGCGCGGCGTCGATCGTCGGTCGCGTCGGCGACCTGGACCGCGCCGGGAAGGCCGAGGGCGGCGAGGTTGGCCTGCGCGAGGGCGACCCGGAGCGGGTCGAGGTCGACGCCCGCCGCGGTGAGGCCGGCGCGGGCGAAGGCGAGCAGGTCGCCGCCGATGCCGCAGCCGAGGTCGATGACGCTGGCCGGCCGCGCGGCGGCGAGCCGGGCGGCACGGTGCTCGGCGACGCGCAGCCGGGTCGCCTGCTCCAGCGCCTCGGGCGTGAAGAACATCGTGGGGCGCCAGGTCGCCGAACTTCGTCGACCGCGCGGGCTCGCAGCTCCACCTGGGTCAGTGGCCGCGGCGGCCCGTGTCGGGATCCGGCTCGATCCGACGGACCGCGGTCGCGGCGCGCACCGGGTCGCCGCCATGATCGGCCCAGCACGGGTCGCCTCCTCCAGCAGCCGCGGCCGGCATCGGTCTGCAGCCAGGCGAGCGTCTCGAGGTCCACAGGTGCATCCTGTCAGGCGGGTCGGTTCCACCCGCCGCCGCGGACGTGGCAGGTTCTCCTCCGTGCGCAAAGTGCTCGATCGTCCTCGTGCCCGTGCTGCTCATCGCCGCCCTCGCCGGCGCCGGCATCTGGCTGTCCCAGCGCGAGGAGCCGCCCACCGCGGCCGGCACGCTCGTCGCCCAGCCGCGTCGACGGGCTCCTCGTCGGACGCAGCGCCGAGGTCCGCGTGCCCTGGGGCCGGCTCCAGGTCACGATGACCGAGCCCGTGGACTCGGTCGAGGGCGAGGACGGCACGCTCGAGGGGACCTTCATCGGGATCCAGGTCGAGCTGCGCGACACCGAGGACTCGGTCCCGGTCGACCGGCTGCCCGACTCCTCCTTCCTCGACCCGGTGTTCAGCGTCGTCGCCGACGGCGAGACGTGGAGCTGCCGGCGCTGTCCGGGTGGGCGGACGGCGCGGAGGTCGAGCCGGGCGCCGCGCCGCCAGTACGTCGCGGTGCCGCGGGACGCCGAGGAGGTCAGCGTGACGCATGGAGTACGACGGCGTCACCCAGACCATCGACGCCGCCACCGCCGACGTCAGCATCGGCGACGCGGCGCCGCTCTACGACGCGCCGTTCCCCGCTCCGGGCGGTCCCTGCGGCGACCAGCTCTGGAGCACCGGCGCCTCGGCCGTGGACGGCGCCGAGTCCGGGTGCTTCGTCCGCTCCGCCGCCACGCGACCGTACGTCGCGGGGCTGGGCTGGGCCCCGGAGGACTCCCGCTGGCTCGTGGTCACCGTCGTCCCGGGGGCGCCCGGCGCCTTCGAGGGCCGCCGCGGGACCTACCGGGTGCCGGCGTCGGGCGTCGAGACGTCGTACGGCCTCGGCTTCGACGAGCCGGTCGAGGTGTACGCCGCCAACGACGTGCTCCCCGACTCCGTGGAGCCCGACCCGCTCGACCCCCAGGTGGTCGTCTTCGAGGTGCCCGCCGACCGGGGGGCCGGCCAGCTCGACATCCGGAGCCGGCTGACCGGGCAGCTGCAGGACGGGCGCAGGACCCGCACCGCCCGCGCCCTCGTGGTCCAGGGCGCGTTCGTCTGACGCCTCCCGCTGGCACTCGGCTTGGGGGAGTGCTAGCGTCTGACTTGGCACTCTCACCCTGAGGGTGCCAGTGCTTGCGACGACGTGCGACCCCCGCGACGGCGTACGGCAGAGCAAGCCCCAACGTGCGAGAGCAATCGCTCTCGAGTCCAGTCTCGACCAACGTGGAAAGTGGAGGTCGATCCAAGTGTCGGTCAACATCAAGCCCCTCGAGGACCGCATCGTCGTCAAGCCGCTCGACGCCGAGCAGACCACGGCCTCCGGCCTGGTCATCCCGGACACCGCCAAGGAGAAGCCCCAGGAGGGCGAGGTCCTGGCCATCGGCCCGGGTCGCATCGACGACAACGGCAACCGCGTCCCGCTGGACGTCGCCGTGGGCGACAAGGTCATCTACAGCAAGTACGGCGGCACCGAGGTCAAGTACGCCGGCGCCGAGTACCTCATCCTCTCCGCCCGCGACGTCCTCGCCGTCGTTTCCTGACGCACCTGGCATCCCGGCTGGCGGCGTTGCCCGCCGCTCGACGACCGCTCCGCTCCAAGGTCGCCTTCGCGGCGGCGCCTTGCCAGCCGGGCGCCAGGCACGTCAGGACCCGATCTTCCTAAGGAGCACCTGAATGCCCAAGATCCTGGAGTTCGACGAGAACGCCCGCCGCGCCCTCGAGCGCGGCGTCGACGCCCTCGCCAACGCCGTCAAGGTGACGCTCGGCCCCAAGGGCCGCTACGTCGTCCTCGACAAGAAGTGGGGCGCCCCGACGATCACCAACGACGGTGTGACCGTCGCCCGTGAGATCGAGCTCGACGACCCGTTCGAGAACCTCGGTGCCCAGCTCACCAAGGAGGTCGCGACCAAGACCAACGACGTCGCCGGTGACGGCACGACGACCGCGACCGTGCTCGCCCAGGCGATGGTCCACGAGGGCCTGCGCGCCGTCGCCGCCGGTGCCAACCCGATGGGTCTCAAGCGGGGCATGGACGCCGCCGCCGAGGCCGTCGGCGACGCGCTGCGCGAGGCCGCCCGCGAGGTCGAGTCCAAGGAGGACATGGCCTCCGTCGCGACGATCTCCAGCCGCGACAGCCACATCGGCGACCTGCTCGCCGAGGCCTTCGACAAGGTCGGCAAGGACGGCGTGATCACGGTCGAGGAGTCCAACACCATGGGCACCGAGCTCGAGTTCACCGAGGGCATGCAGTTCGACAAGGGCTACATGTCGGCCTACTTCGTCACCGACCCCGAGCGCATGGAGGCCGTCCTCGACGACCCCTACATCCTCCTGCACCAGGGCAAGATCTCGCTCGATCCAGCGACCTGCTGCCCCTGCTCGAGAAGGTCATCGCCGCCGGCAAGCCGCTCTTCATCCTCGCCGAGGACGTCGAGGGCGAGGCGCTCTCGACCCTGGTCGTCGAACAAGATCCGCGGCACGTTCAACGCCGTCGCGGTCAAGAGCCCCGCGTTCGGTGACCGTCGCAAGGCGATGATGCAGGACATCGCCGTCCTCACCGGCGGCCAGGTCGTCGCCCCCGAGGTCGGCCTCAAGCTCGACCAGGTCGGTCTCGAGGTGCTGGGCCAGGCCCGCCGCGTCGTGATCACCAAGGACAACACCACGATCATCGACGGCGCCGGCGAGGCCGGCGCCGTCGAGGGCCGCGTCAACCAGATCAAGGCCGAGATCGAGAACACCGACTCCGACTGGGACCGCGAGAAGCTCCAGGAGCGCCTCGCCAAGCTGGCCGGCGGCGTCTGCGTCATCAAGGTCGGCGCCGCCACCGAGGTGGAGCTGAAGGAGAAGAAGCACCGCATCGAGGACGCCGTCTCCGCGACGCGCGCCGCGATCGAGGAGGGCATCGTCGCCGGCGGTGGCTCCGCGCTCATCCACGCCGTCTCGGTGCTCGAGGACAACCTCGGCCTCACCGGTGACGAGGCCGTCGGCGTGCGCATCGTGCGCAAGTCCGCCGACGAGCCGCTGCGCTGGATCGCCGAGAACGGCGGCGTCAACGGCTACGTCGTCACCACCAAGGTCCGCGAGCTCGGCGTCGGCAACGGCTACAACGCCGCCACCGAGGAGTACGGCGACCTGGTCGCCCAGGGCGTCCTCGACCCGGTCAAGGTCACCCGCTCCGCGCTGGTCAACGCCACCTCGATCGCGGGCATGCTGCTCACGACCGAGACGCTGATCGTCGAGAAGCCCGAGGACGAGGAGCCCGCCGCCGCCGGCGGCCACGGCCACGGCCACGGTCACTGAGCCACAGGCCCACCGCACCACCACGAAGGCCGCCGTCTCCCTCGGGAGCCGGCGGCCTTCGCGCGTGATGGTCCGGGTCGAGTCGCGCAGGGAGGCGAGGCCCCCGCGCCACGGCTCGCTGCACCGGCTCTCGAGCACGGGCCGCTCGAGGCTCTTGAGGTGGTGGACGCGGTACTGGCCGCAGACCGTCGTGACGTACTGGTAGCGCTCGAGGAGCTCGTCGCTGATCCTCCGGGTCCCGCCCTCGCTCCAGGTGTCGAGGTAGGTGAACTCGACGAACCACGTCGGCGCGGCCGGTCCGGTGAGCAGGTCGCGGAGGTCGGCGAGGTCGGGATCCATCGTCCGCATCGGGAGAGACCACAGGTGGGTGTACGGCGAGCGGAGGCCGCTGGCCAGCTGGATGTCGGCGCGGCCGCCGTAGACGACGAGGGTGTCGCCGGGTCGGGCGGCCCTGCCGATCGCCTCGCCCGCGTAGTACTCGATCGGTCGGTGACCCTCCTCCGTGATCACCCACCAGCCCACGAGTGAGATCGCGCTGCTCACCACGGTGAGGACGACGAGCCCCCGCGTGATCGAGGCGACCGTCCACCGGCGTGCGCGACGCGGCGGTGGCTCCGGCTCGGCCCCGGGCCGGACCGCGTCCCGGGCTCGGTGGCGAGCAGCAGGGCCGTGGCCAGCGCCACGGGTGGCACCAGCACGACGAGGTAGGTCATCCAGTAGCTGCCGCTCTGCACCACCGCGACCACGTCCACGAGCAGCATGGCGGACACCGCGGCCGTCGGGACCGGCATCCGCCGCGCCAGCGGGCGCACGTGCAGGACGAACCAGCCGACGAGGAGCACCAGCCCGGTCGCGGTCGCGACGCCGAGCATCCTCACGGCCCGGGCGTCGACGGTGGTGCTCGACTGGGCGGCCAGCACCGCGCTCGCGTCCGGCCGGAAGCCGACCACGGCGTACCAGAGCGTGCCGAGGTCGACGCCCGCCGCGAGCGACCAGACGACGGTGGCGACGACGGGCACCAGGGCGCCGGCCGCGGCGGCCGCGCCGAGCCGCGCGCACGACCGGACCCGCGACCGGTCGCCGAGGGCGGTGCCGACCAGGAGCACGCCGCCGAACACGAGGCCGCCCACCATGCTCTGCTTGAGGCCCACCGCCAGCATGGCGCTCAGCCCCGCCAGGGCCGCCAGGGAGGTCGAGGACCTCCTGAGGCCGGCGAGCGCGAGCCAGCAGGCGCCCATGACCAGCGGGATGCCCAGGTGCTCGCCCTTGGCGGAGACGACGTCCACCCCGGCGTTGCCGACGAGCGCGGCGGCCACCACCGCCGTCCACGCCGCCACCCGGTCGGCCCGCTCCCGCGACAACCGCGCGGCGTCCGTCGCCAGGGACCGGGCCGTGGCGGCCGAGAGGAGCACGAGGCCGAGGATCCCGAGCGCGGCCAGGACCCGCAGCGCGTAGGGACCGCCCACCCAGTCGGTGAGCCGGACCAGCGCGATGATCTCGGGCGGCCGGTCGACGAAGTAGGGCCCGTAGAGGCTGTCGGGCTCGGGGCGCCAGGCCCGGGCGACGAGCAGGAAGCCGGCCTCGTCCGGACGAAGCGGCCACATCGCCGAGGGGTAGCGCGCCACCAACGCCGCCACCGCCGCGATCCAGACGGTCAGGCGCGCGGAGGGCAGGGGTATCCGGGGCACAGTGCGTCCATTGTGGAGGGGCGGCCCTCGTGCAGGGCTCACCCGCACGCCCGCGGGTCGTCCGACCGGAGGGTTTTCATCGTGGAAACACGGGGGCCTCCGACCGGCAACACGCGGGACGCACGCTGGTCCCGGGACGACGGACGAAGGGGGAGCCCATGTTGTGGAGAGTGCGGTTGACACTGCCGGACCGGCCGGGCGCGCTGGCGACGCTGGCGAACGAGTGCGGCGCCGCGGGCGTCAACATCCTGGGCCTGCAGGTGTTCCCGGGGATCGACACGGTGACCGACGAGCTGGTGCTCGAGGTGCCGGGCGGCTGGGACGTGGACGACATCGCCGCCCTGGTGGAGCGGGCCGGGGCGCAGGCCGTGGTCTCGCACCCGTGCACGGAGGCAGCGCTGGTCGACCAGCCCGCGCGGTACGTCGCGGCGGCGCGGACGATCCTGGCCCAGCCCGCCCGCTTCCCCGAGGTGGTCGCCCAGCTCTTCGACGCGGAGGCCGATCCGATCGAGACCGGGGTCGACCACGACTCGATGGAGATGACGGTCAGCGACGTCTCGGTGCAGGTCCACCGGGCGGCGCCGTTCACCGCCACCGAGCACGCGCGCGGGGCCGGACTGGCCGAGCTGGTGAGCGACGTCCTGGGACGCAGCCGGGACGCGATGGCGATGCCCGAGCCGGGTCGCCGGCTGGGCACCGGGGCGACCCCCGAGTTCGTCGCGTCGAGCCATGGGGTCTCGGCGATGGTCGACGGCACGACCGTGGGCCGGGCGGTGCTCGCCGAGATGGTCGCGCCGGGGTCGCGCCACCTGCACCTCGAGGTGGACCCGGCCTGGCGTCGCCGCGGCATCGGCTCGCGGCTGCTGCTGGAGGCCGCGCGAGCGGCCGCCGGGCTCGGCGACGACGAGCTGGTGCTGGTCACGAGCGCCGACAACCAGGCGGTCCTGCCGATGGTGCTGGGCTCGGGTCTGCGTGGCCGGATCCGGATGTCCGGGGACGGCCTGACGGTGCGGGTGCCGCTGCGAGACCTGGAGGGAGTGCGTCGCTGAGGGCCCGTAGGATGGGGGAGTGGAGATCCCGGAGAAGTTCGCGGCCCTCGGCCTCACCTACGACGACGTCCTCCTGCTGCCGGGGGAGTCGGACCTGGCGCCCGACGACATCGACACCACGAGTCGCCTGACCCGGGAGATCTCGCTCAAGGTGCCGCTGGTCAGCGCGGCGATGGACACCGTCACCGAGTCGCGGATGGCGATCGCGATGGCCCGTGAGGGCGGCCTCGGCGTGCTGCACCGCAACCTGTCGATCGCCGACCAGGCCTACCAGGTCGACCTCGTCAAGCGGACCCAGACCGGGATCATCTCCAACCCCGTCACCATCGGCCCGGACGCCACCCTCGAGGAGCTCGACCGGATCTGCGGCGAGTACCGCGTCTCCGGCCTCCCCGTCGTGGACGTCGACAACCGCCTGCTGGGCATCATCACCAACCGTGACCTGCGCTTCACGCCGGTCGCGGAGTGGGCGACCACCAAGGTCACCGAGGTGATGACCTCCGAGGGGCTCATCACCGGCACCATCGGCATCTCCCGCGACGACGCGACGACCCTGCTGCGCCGGCACAAGCGCGAGCGCCTCCCGCTGGTCGACGTCGACGGCCGCCTCGGCGGACTCATCACCGTCAAGGACTTCGTCAAGGGCGAGCAGTTCCCGCACGCGTCGTACGACGGCGACGGCCGGCTGCTCGTCGGTGCCGCGATCGGCTACTTCGGCGACGCGTGGGAGCGCGCCACCACGCTGGTCGAGGCCGGCGTCGACGTGCTGGTCGCCGACACCGCGCACGGCCACGTCCACCTGCTCCTGGACATGGTCCGCCGGCTCAAGAGCGACCCCGCGACTCGCCACGTGCAGGTGATCGGCGGCAACGTCGCCACCAGGGAGGGCGCCCAGGCCTTCGTCGATGCCGGGGCCGACGCGGTGAAGGTCGGGGTGGGCCCGGGCTCCATCTGCACCACGCGCGTCGTGACCGGCGTCGGCGTCCCGCAGGTGACCGCCGTCTACGAGGCGTCGCTGGCCGCGAAGCCCGCGGGCGTGCCGGTCATCGCCGACGGTGGCATGAAGCACTCCGGCGAGATCGCCAAGGCGCTCGTCGCCGGCGCCGACGCGGTCATGCTCGGCTCCCTGCTGGCCGGCTGCGAGGAGTCCCCCGGCGAGCTGGTCTTCGTCAACGGCAAGCAGTTCAAGTCCTACCGCGGGATGGGCTCGCTCGGGGCGATGTCGAGCCGCGGCAAGAAGTCCTACTCCAAGGACCGCTACTTCCAGGCCGAGGTCACCAGCGACGACAAGATCGTGCCCGAGGGCATCGAGGGCCAGGTCGCCTACCGAGGTCCCCTCGGCGCCGTGGCCCACCAGCTGATCGGCGGCCTCAACCAGTCGATGTTCTACGT
This sequence comes from uncultured Actinomycetota bacterium, assembly GCA_963776975.1. Classification (GTDB taxonomy): domain Bacteria; phylum Actinomycetota; class Actinomycetes; order Propionibacteriales; family Nocardioidaceae; genus Nocardioides. Next base: position 166,435 of record CAVZOU010000012.1, read on the forward strand.
CGGCGCGCGCACCGTCCCCGAGCTCCAGGACAAGGGGCGCTTCGTGCGGATCACCTCGGCCTCGCTCAAGGAGAGCCACCCGCACGGCGTGCAGATGACCGTCGAGGCGCCCAACTACTCCGGGGCCTGACGGGCCCGACGGGCCTCAGCCGCGGTCGAGGTAGGCCACGGCGCGGTTGAAGAACGCCGAGGCGAGCTCGGGGTCGGCGCGGTCGCCGGTCGGCGCAGCCGCGAGCTCCTCGGCCAGCGCGTCCGCCCCCGGGGTGCCGGCGGCGGCGTCCGCGCACACCCGGGCGGCCTCGCGGACGAGGGCGGGGAGCATCGTCCAGGTCGCCTCGAAGACGCGGTGGCGCTCGGGGACCCCCACCTGACCAGGGACCTCCCACGCCGTCAGCGCGATCGGGGCCTCGGTCGCGTCGCAGATCACGGCCCACTCCCGCAGCAGCGGCGAGCGCTCGGGGAGCGTCACCAGCTGGAGGTCGTCCTCGTCGCGGGAGCCCGGCGGGAAGTCGGCGAAGACATGGGTCGTCCGGGCGAGCAGGGCCAGCTCGCGCCAGCGCGAGCGCGCGGGAGCGAAGTGCTCGGCCCGCTGGAACAGCCCGAAGAGGTGGGCGTCACGGGCCCGGGCGCAGAACTCGTCCTCGATGGCGTGCGACAGGGCCACCAGCGTGCGCTTGCGCAGCCGGTGGACCGGGAGGCCCGGCTCGCGACGCAGCAGGCGCGCATGGACCGAGCGGGTCCGGGGACCGCCCGCCACCTGCTGCTGGTGCTCGCCCTCGCGGCGGGCCGCGGCGATCGCGGCGTCGAGGCGCATGCCGGAGTCACGCAGCCGGGCCACCTCGGCGACGAGGACGGCGTCGCCCTCGGCGTACCGACGGTGCCCGGAACCGAGCCGGGTGGGCACCGGGAAGCCGTGGCGCTCCTCCCAGATCCGCAGGGTCGACGGGGTCACCCCGGTGCGCGCGGACAGCTCGCCGATGGAGAGGGAGGTGCTCATGTGGTCCCATCCTGCGGCATGCCGTGCCCGGGCGGGGGTCCCGGGCACGGCTGCCTGGCTCGGCGGGTCGATCAGTGGGCAGTGATCAGAGGTCGAGCGGACGCAGGACGCGGTCGATGCCGTGGCCGATCTGGCGGTTGCCCTTGTTGAGGTCGAGCAGCTTCGGGATGGCCCGCGCGTCGCGGTCGTTCTTGTCCTTGTCGACCAGGACGACCTTGCCCTTCATCAGCTTGACGCGGATCGTGGCGCCGTTGGCCATGGTGATCTTCTGCTTCTTCTTGGCGGCGGCCACCACCTTGGTGGAGTTGAGCGTGGCGCCAGCGACCACGTGGTAGAGCAGGACGGACTCGATGGTGTCGACGTCGTACGTCGCGAGGATGGCGTCGACGGTGGCCTTCTCGGACTTGGGTTCGGTCCCGGTGAGGTCGGCGACCAGCTTGCGGAACGCCGCATCGGTCGGCGCGAAGGCCGTGAGGCGCTTCTTGCCGTTGGTCAGTGCGAGCAGCGGGGTCTCGGGCTTCGCACCGGCGACGGTGAGTACCGCGGCCTCGATGATGTCGAAGTCCTTCCAGTTCTTGTCCAGCTTCTGCCCGTCGGCGGCGAGGAGGGCCGCCAGGCTGTCGGTGCCGGCGGCACGCTGGGCGTTGGCGGGAGCGATCGGGGCCGTGGCGAGCGCGGCGGCGACGAGGGCACCGGCAACGGGGCCGGCCAGGTGGCGCTTGAGCATCAGGGGAACCTTTCGTAGGTGGGACCCTGACCATACCTCCACAGGCTGTGGAAGTCTATGTGGATAACTGTGGAGATTTTCCGGGCAGGTCCTTGCGCAGGTGCACGTCGGCCTCCCCGACCCGGGGGACGTCCTGCCACCGTGCGAACTCGACGTACCCGTGCCGCTCGTAGAAGGCAGGCGCCTGGAAGGTGAACGACGTGACGAACACGTGCGTGCACCCGCGGCGAAGCGCCTCGGCCTCGAAGTCGGTCAGCAGGCGGGACCCGAGCCCGGCGGCCCGGGCGTCGGCGCGCACCCACGTCATCGCGATCCCGGCCGCCACGCCCCACGTCCAGCCGCTGATCCCGGCGGCCAGGTCGCCGGCGTCGTCGGTGATCCGCACCGTCAGCTCCTCGGCGGCGTCGATCCCGGGGGTGGCGGCGGCGTTGACGACGTCGAGCTCGTCGGAGAGCCGTGCGTCGAGGTCTGCGTCGGCGGTGCCGACCGTGCTGGTCCAGGTGGTGGGCATGGCCGCGATCGTGCCACGGGTGGCGGACGGGACCGGACGGACGCGGGGCGACCGGCCGATAGGCTGCGCCCGTGACTGAGATCGAGATCGGCCGAGCCAAGCGCGCCCGTCGCGCCTACTCCTTCGACGACATCGCGATCGTGCCCTCGCGGCGCACCCGCGACCCCGAGGAGATCAGCACCGCCTGGCAGATCGACGCCTACCGGTTCGACCTGCCCGTGCTGGCGGCGCCCATGGACTCGGTGATGTCCCCGGCCACGGCGATCGCCTTCGGCAGGCTCGGTGGCCTCGGCGTGCTCAACCTCGAGGGGCTCTGGACGCGGTACGACGACCCGTCCGACCTGCTCGAGGAGGTCGCGGGCCTGACGGGCAGCGACGCCACCCGGCGGATGCAGGAGATCTACGCCGAGCCGATCCGCGCCGAGCTGATCACCGCGCGCCTCAACGAGATGCGCGACGCCGGCGTCACCGTCGCCGGATCGCTGTCGCCGCAACGGACCAAGGAGTTCGCGAAGGCCGTGGTCGACGCGGGTGTCGACATGTTCGTCATCCGTGGCACCACGGTGAGTGCCGAGCACGTCTCGTCGCAGAGCGAGCCGCTCAACCTCAAGGAGTTCATCTACGAGCTCGACGTCCCGGTCGTCGTGGGTGGGTGCGCGACGCACCAGGCCGCCCTGCACCTCATGCGTACCGGGGCGGCCGGTGTCCTCGTGGGCTTCGGCGGTGGCGCCGCCCACACCACGCGCACCGTGCTGGGCATCGCGGTGCCCATGGCGTCGGCCGTCGCCGACGTCGCCGCGGCCCGTCGCGACTACCTCGACGAGTCGGGCGGTCGCTACGTGCACGTCATCGCCGACGGTTCGATCGGACGCTCGGGCGACGTCGCCAAGGCCATCGCCTGCGGGGCCGACGCCGTGATGGTCGGCTCGCCGCTGGCCCGGGCCACCGACGCCCCCGGCCGCGGCTTCCACTGGGGCGGGGAGGCGCACCACCCCGACCTGCCGCGCGGCCAGCGCGTCGAGTTCGGCCCGGTGGGGTCGATGGAGGAGATCCTCTTCGGCCCCTCCCGCGTCGCCGACGGCACGATGAACCTCATCGGCGCCCTGCGCCGGTCCATGGCCACGACGGGCTACACCGACCTCAAGGAGTTCCAGCGGGTCGAGGTCGTCGTCGGGGGCTGACCCGCCCGCCCGCCTGCCAGACTGGCGCCATGACCTACCAGCTCAGTCCCGACCACCGCACCGCGGCGCTCGACGCGATGGTGTCCGGCGAGCTCGACGTGCTGGTCGTCGGTGGCGGGATCGTGGGCGCCGGCGCGGCCCTCGACGCGGTGACCCGCGGGCTCGGCGTCGGCCTGCTGGAGCAGCGCGACCTCGCCTCGGGCACGTCCTCGCGCAGCTCCAAGCTCGTGCACGGCGGCCTGCGCTACCTGGAGATGTTCGACTTCGCGCTGGTCAAGGAGGCCCTGGAGGAGCGCGGCCTGCTGCTCACCCGGCTCGCGCCCCACCTGGTCCGCCCCGTGCCGTTCCTCTATCCGCTGAAGAAGGCCTGGGAGCGCCCGTACGTCGGCTCGGGCGTCGCGCTCTACGACGCGATGGCGATGACCGGCAAGTACGACATGGGCGTGCCGAAGCACAAGCACCTCTTCCGCAAGCAGCTGGCCCGGATGGCGCCCGACATCCGCACCGAGGAGCTGCACGGCGCCATCCGCTACTACGACTGCCAGGTCGATGACGCCCGCCTCGTCATGACCATCGCGCGCACGGCCGCCAACAACGGCGCCCACATCGCGACGCGGACCAAGGTCACCGGTTTCCTGCGCGAGGGCGACCGGGTGGTGGGCGTGACGGCACGCGACCTCGAGAACGACGTCGACATCGAGGTGCGGGCCCGGGTCGTCATCAACGCCGCCGGGGTCTGGACCGACGAGGTGCAGGAGCTCATCGGCGGCGACGCGACCCTCGACGTGGACGCCAGCAAGGGCGTGCACCTCGTCGTGCCCCGCGACCGCATCCGCTCCGAGTGCGGCTTCATCACCAAGACCGAGAAGTCGGTGCTCTTCGTCATCCCGTGGGGCGCGTTCTGGATCATCGGCACCACCGACACCCCGTGGGACCACGACCTGGCGCACCCGGCGGCCAGCCGCCAGGACATCGACTACCTGCTCGGCCACGTCAACGCCCTGCTGCGCGACCCGCTCGACCACCGCGACGTGGTCGGGGTCTACGCCGGCCTGCGGCCGCTGCTCAAGCCGGTGGTGCGCAAGGGCGAGCAGGGGGAGACGACCAAGCTCTCCCGCGAGCACACCGTCGCCAACCCCGTGCCCGGACTGGTGCTGGTCGCCGGCGGCAAGCTCACGACGTACCGCGTGATGGCGCGCGACGCCGTCGACCACGCGATCCGCGACGTGCCGGGCGCGCTGCCGAGCATCACCGAGCGGGTGCCGCTGCTCGGGGCGTGGGGCTACGAGGCGCGCACCAACCAGCGGGTGGCCCTCTCGCGCGAGTCGGGCATCGAGATCGGCATGGTCGACCACCTCCTCGGCCGGTACGGCGGGCTGGTCGACGAGGTGCTGGACCTGGTCCGCGAGCGCCCCGCGCTGGCCGAGCCGCTCACCGGTGCCCCGCTCTACCTCGCCGCCGAGGTCGTCTACGCGGTCAGCCACGAGGGCGCGCGGCACCTCGACGACGTGCTGACGCGACGTACCCGCATCTCCATCGAGACCTTCGACCGCGGCGTCTCCAGTGCCCGTCCGGCCGCCGAGCTGATGGCCGGCGAGCTCGGCTGGGACGCGGCGACCGTCGACGCCGAGGTCGACCACTACCTGCGGCGGGTCGAGGCCGAGCGCCAGTCCCAGCTCGAGCTCACCGACCAGGCGGCTGACGAGGCGCGGGTCAAGGCGCCCGACATCGTCTGAACGGCGCCGGGTGAGCACTTGACAAATGTGAGATGGATGTCAAATAGCGGGACGATGTGACCAACGGGTAGCAAGGCCCGGGGGCCCGGCCTACCCTCGGCCCATGAGCGAGCACACTCCTGCCCCCGACCCGCTGGTGGACGGTCCTGCACGACCCCGAGCACGACCCGCGGGCGTCCTACGCGCTCGAGCCCGACTACGTCGCCGGACTCACCCGACGCATCCTCAGCACCACCGGTCGCACGGTGCCGGTGGAGTCGCCGCTGGGCGGCCAGCCGCTCGCCCACATCCCGCAGTCGAGCACCGACGACGTGGCCGAGGCCTACGTCCGGGCCCGTCGTGCGCAGGCGGCCTGGGCGCGGACGTCGCTGGACGAGCGCGCGGCGATGCTGCTGCGCCTGCACGACCTCGTGCTCGACCGGCAGGAGGAGATCATCGACCTGGTCGTGCTGGAGTCGGGCAAGGCCCGCAAGCACGCCTTCGACGAGCCGCTGCACATCGCCCTCACCGCCCGCTACTACGGCCGTACGGCGCACCAGCACCTCGACACGCGAGCGCAAGCTCGGCGTCGTCCCCGGCCTCACGCGCGTCGAGGTCAACCGGGTGCCCAAGGGCGTCGTCGGCATCATCTCGCCCTGGAACTACCCCTTCACGATGGCGCTGTGCGACGGGATCCCCGCCCTGCTCGCCGGCAACGCCGTCGTCGCCAAGCCCGACGCCCAGACGATGCTCTCGGCGCTGCTCGGCGCCCAGCTGCTCGAGGAGGCCGGCTTCCCGCCGGACCTGTGGCAGGTCGTGGCCGGTCCGGGGCGCGAGCTCGGGACGCCGATCATCGACGGCGCCGACTACGTCTGCTTCACCGGCTCGACGGCCACCGGCAGGCTGATCGCCGCGCAGTGCGCCGAGCGCCTGATCGGCTGCTCGCTCGAGCTCGGCGGCAAGAACCCCCTCCTGGTCCTCCGCGACGCCGACCTCGAGAAGGCCGCCGAGGGCGCGGTGCGGGCGTCGTTCTCCAACGCCGGCCAGCTGTGCGTGTCCATGGAGCGGATGTTCGTCGCCGACCAGGTCTACGACCGGTTCGTCGAGCGCTTCGTGGCCCGCACCGAGGCGATGGCCCTCGGGGCCAGCCTGGAGTGGGGCGTCGACATGGGCTCCCTCGTGTCCCAGGCGCAGCTCGACACCGTGCAGGCCCACGTCGACGACGCCGTCGCCAAGGGCGCCCGGGTGCTGGCGGGCGGCCGGGCCCGGCCCGACCTGGGCCCCTACTTCTTCGAGCCGACGATCCTCGAGGGCGTCACCCCGGACATGACCTGCTTCGGCACCGAGACCTTCGGGCCGGTCATCTCCCTCTACCGCTTCCACGACGAGGCCGACGCGATCGCGCGCGCCAACGCGGGGGAGTACGGCCTGAACGCCTCCATCTACACCCAGGACGGGGCGCGGGGCCGCGAGATCGCCCGCCAGGTGAAGTGCGGCACCGTCAACATCAACGAGGCCTTCGGGGCGACCTTCGCCAGCATCGACTCCCCGATGGGCGGCATGCGCGAGTCCGGCATGGGACGTCGCCAGGGCAGCGAGGGCATCCACCGCTACACGGAGTCGCAGTCCGTGGCGACGCAGCGGCTGATCCGCTTCGCCCCGATGCTCGGCATGTCCGACGAGCGCTACGCCAAGGTCATGACCGCCCAGCTGCGGCTGATGAAGAAGCTGGGGCGCGCGTGATGGGCGACGGCACGGAGGGCGACCTCGACTACGACGTCATCGTCATCGGCTCCGGCTTCGGCGGGTCCGTCATCGGCGCTGCGGCTGACCGAGAAGGGCTACCGGGTCGCCGTGCTCGAGGCCGGCGCCCGCTTCGAGGACGCCGACTTCGCGGCGACCAGCTTCGACGCGAAGCGCTACCTCTTCGCGCCCTCCTCGGGCTGCTACGGCATCCAGCGCATCGACATGGTCAAGGACTGCATGATCCTGGCCGGCGCGGGCGTCGGCGGCGGTTCGCTCGTCTACGCCAACACGCTCTACGAGCCGCTCGACGCCTTCTACCGCGACCCGTCCTGGGCGCACATCACCGACTGGAAGGCCGAGCTGGCGCCCTACTACGACCAGGCCAAGCGGATGCTCGGCGTCGTCGACAACCCGCTGCGCACGCCGAGCGACGAGGTGATGGAGCAGGTCGCCGTGGAGATGGGCGTGGGCGACACCTTCCACCCCGCGCCCGTGGGCGTCTTCTTCGGCCAGCAGCCCGGCATCGGCGGCGAGGCGGTCGCCGACCCCTACTTCGGTGGCGCCGGGCCGGACCGCAACCCCTGCACCGCGTGCGGCGAGTGCATGACCGGGTGCCGGCACAACGCCAAGAACACCCTGGTCAAGAACTACCTCCACCTCGCCGAGGAGGCCGGTGCCGTCGTGCACCCGCTCACCACGGTCACCCGGGTGCGGCCCCTCGACGGCGGCGGCTACAGGGTCGACACCCGCTGGACCAAGGCCAAGCTGTCGCGGCGTACGGCCACGAAGACCTTCACCGCCGAGCAGGTGATCTTCTCGGCCGCCGCGCTCGGCACCCAGAAGCTGCTCCACCAGCTCAAGGGCGAGGGCGACCTGCCGCACGTCAGCGACCGGCTCGGCGAGCCTGACCCGCACCAACTCCGAGGCGATCCTCGGTGCGCTCGCGCCCGACGTGACCGTCGACTACAGCCAGGGCGTCGCGATCACCTCGTCCTTCCACCCGGACGCCGACACCCACATCGAGCCGGTCCGCTACGGCAAGGGCTCCAACTCATGGCGCTCCTCCAGACCGTGCTGGCCGACGAGGTGGAGGGCCAGTCGCGGCTGGAAGTCGTGGCTCAAGGAGCTGTGGACCCAGCGCCGCAGCGCCCTGGACCTCTACGACATGAAGCACTGGTCCGAGCGCACCGTCATCGCGCTGGTCATGCAGACCCTCGACAACTCGATCACCACCAAGGGCGTCAAGACCCCGCTTCGGCTGGCGGATGACGAGCACGCAGGGCCACGGCCAGCCCAACCCGACCTACATCCCGGTCGCGTACGACGCCGTCCGCCGGATGGCCGAGGATCATCAAGGGCACGCCCGGCGGCAACGTCGGCGAGCCCTTCAACCGCCCGCTGACCGCGCACTTCATCGGCGGCTGCACGATCGGCGACTCCCCGCAGACCGGCGTCGTCGACGGCTACCAGCGGATGTACGGCCACGAGGGGCTGCACGTCGTCGACGGGTCGGCCGTCTCGGCCAACCTCGGCGTCAACCCGTCGCTGACCATCACCGCCCAGGCCGAGCGCGCGATGGCCTTCTGGCCCAACAGGGGCGAGGCCGACGAGCGGCCCGCGCTCGGCGTCGACGTACGCCAGGATCCCGCCGGTGGCACCCAAGAACCCGGTCGTCCCGGAGGCCGCGCCGGGGGCCCTGCGGCTGCCCATCGTGGGCGTCAGCTGACCCCGCCCGAAGTTTCTCGCGCCGCGGGCGTAACCCGGCTCCGCAGGGCTCGTTGGCACGGATGACAGGTCCGGCAGTCATGCTCCCTCCCAGTTGGCCGGGCCCGTCTGTCCAGGCACTGTCAACGCAGCGCGTGGACCATCAGGGCCCTGACCACCTCCCTCCCCGGTCGGGCCCTGAGGTCGCGTCCGGGGGCGCTGAGCCATGTCCGGGGGAGGGGCGCGGACTCGGTACCCTTCGGGGGTGACCGACACCCCTGACCACGACCTCGTCCTCGTCGTCGACTTCGGCGCCCAGTACGCCCAGCTCATCGCCCGCCGGGTGCGCGAGGCGCGGGTCTACTCCGAGATCGTGCCGCACTCCATGCCCGTCGCCGAGATGCTCGCGCGGCGGCCGAAGGCGATCATCCTCAGCGGTGGTCCGTCGTCGGTCTACGCCGAGGGTGCGCCCGGCATCGACGACGCGGTCTTCACCTCGGGGGTCCCCGTCTTCGGCATGTGCTACGGCTTCCAGCTGATGGCCAGGGGGCTGGGCGGCGAGGTCGCCCACACCGGCGCCCGGGAGTACGGCCGCACGCCCGTGACGATCAGCGAGGGCGGCACCCTGCTGGCCGACCTGCCCGTCACCCACAACGTCTGGATGTCGCACGGCGACTCGGTCAAGGCGGCTCCCGCGGGCTTCACCGTCCTGGCCTCCACGACCGACACCCCGGTGGCGGCGTTCGAGGACACCGGCCGGGGTCTCGCCGGCGTCCAGTGGCACCCCGAGGTCCTGCACTCCGAGCACGGCCAGCAGGTGCTCGAGCACTTCCTGCACGAGATCGCCGGCTGCCGCCAGACCTGGACGATGGTCAACATCGTCGAGGAGCAGGTGGAGCGGATCCGCGAGCAGGTGGGCGAGCGGGGCCGGGCGATCTGCGCGCTCTCCGGTGGCGTCGACTCGGCCGTGGCCGCCGCCATCGTGCAGCGCGCCATCGGCGACCGGCTCACCTGCGTGTACGTCGACCACGGGATGATGCGCAAGGGCGAGACCGAGCAGGTCCGCCGTGACTTCGAGGAGGTCTTCGACGCCCTCGACGTCGTCGACGCCGCCGACCAGTTCCTGGGCGCGCTGGCGGGGGTCCACGACCCCGAGGAGAAGCGCAAGATCATCGGGCGCGAGTTCATCCGGACCTTCGAGGCCGCCGAGGTGCGCGTCTTCGGCGCGCTGTCCGACGAGGACCGCGGCGACACGGCGTACCTCGTCCAGGGCACCCTCTACCCCGACGTGGTGGAGTCCGGCGGCGGCGCCGGGACGTCGACCATCAAGTCGCACCACAACGTCGGCGGCCTGCCGGAGGACCTCCAGTTCGAGCTGATCGAGCCGCTGCGGACCCTCTTCAAGGACGAGGTGCGCGCCGTCGGCGAGCAGCTCGGCCTGCCGTCGACCATGGTGTGGCGCCAGCCCTTCCCCGGCCCCGGACTGGGCATCCGGATCATCGGCGAGGTCACGAAGGAGCGGCTCGACCTGCTCCGCGAGGCCGACGCCATCGCCCGCGAGGAGCTCACCCGGGCCGGCCTCGACCGCGACATCTGGCAGATGCCCGTGGTGCTGCTCGCGGAGGTCCGCTCGGTCGGCGTCCAGGGTGACGGCCGCACCTACGGCCATCCCGTCGTGCTGCGCCCGGTCACGTCCGAGGACGCGATGACCGCCGACTGGGCGCGCCTGCCCTACGAGGTCATGGAGCGGATCTCGACCCGGATCACCAACGAGGTCGCCGAGATCAACCGCGTCACCCTCGACATCACGTCCAAGCCCCCGGGCACCATCGAGTGGGAGTGAGGATGGCCCGCGCGATCCACCACTGGGACCTCTGGGTCATCGACCCGGCGGTCGCCGCCGACGAGTGGGGCTGGCTGTTCGGCGAGCTCGGGTGGGCGGCCGACGGCTCCTCCTGGATGGCCGACGACGGGACCTACGTCTTCCTGGAGCGATCGCCCGACCAGGTCGACGCGGCGTACGACCGGATGCGCCCGGGGGTCAACCACGTGGCGTTCACCGTCGAGGACCGGGCCCTGCTCGACCGGATCCGGGCGGAGTCGAGCGCCCACGGCTGGCACGAGATGTTCGCCGACCGCTACCCGCACGCCGGCGGCGACGACCACATCGCGCTCTACCTGGAGAACTCCGAGGGCTTCGAGGTCGAGCTGGTCGTGGGGGACTGAAAGTCGCAGCGGCCGTCGGTCGCCCGCACTAGGGTGCGGGCATGAGGGGCGCACGGGCGGTCACCGGGGTCGACCTCGACCGGCTCGCCGACGAGCTCGACGAGCGGCTCGGGGCGGCCGACGCCGCCCTGGCCGGCAGCTACCCGGGGCCGCGGCCGGGCCGGCAGCCCGTGCACACGGTCTACGTCCCGGCCGACCGCTTCCGCGTCGGCCTCGTCCCGGCGTACGGCGCGGAGGCGCTGCGCGCGGTCGACGAGCACCCGGACCTCTTCCTCGAGGTGCTCGACGGCGACCGCGCGCTGGTGGACCGCGTGCGCGACAAGCTGGCCCGCGAGCCGGTCGAGGACCTGCGCATCGACTTCGAGGACGGCTACGGCACCCGCTCCGAGGAGGAGGAGGACGACGCGGTCCGGACGAGCGCGATCGCCCTGCGCCGATCGATCGCCGACGGCACGGCCCCGGCCGGCCACGGGATCCGGTTCAAGAGCTTCGAGGCCCCCACCCGGCGGCGCGGGCTGCGCACGCTGGGGCTCTTCCTGGCCGACCTCGCCCACGGTGGCCCGCTCCCGGACGGCTTCGTCGTCACCCTGCCCAAGGTGACCTCGGTCGACCAGGTCGAGGCGCTGGTGCACGCGTCCCGCGGGCTGGAGGACGGGCTGGGCCTCGGGGCCGGCTCGCTCCGCTTCGAGATCCAGGTCGAGACGCCGCAGGCGGTCCTCGGCCCCGACGGCACCGCTCTCGTCGCCCGGATGATCCACGCGTCGGAGGGGCGCTGCACGGGCCTGCACTACGGCACCTACGACTACTCCGCCTCCTGTGGCATCGCGGCCGCCCACCAGAGCCTCGAGCACCCCGCCGCCGACCACGCCAAGGCCGTCATGCAGGTGGCCGCTGCCGGCACCGGCGTACGCCTCTCCGACGGGTCCACCAACGTCCTCCCCGTCGGCACCCCGGACGAGGTGGGGTCCGCGTGGCGCAACCACCTGCGCCTCGTCCGCCGGTCGCTCGAGCGGGGCTACTACCAGGGCTGGGACCTCCACCCCGCCCAGCTGCCCACCCGCTACGCCGCCACGTTCTCGTTCTACCGCGGCGGGCTCGACGCCGCCGCCACCCGGCTGCGCAACTACCTCGCCCGGCAGGAGTCCGGCGTCGTCGACGAGCCGGCCACCGCACGCGCCCTGGCCGACTTCCTGCTCCGCGGCCTCGACTGCGGCGCCCTGTCGGACGCCGAGGTCGGCGACGCCTGCGGCCTCGACGCCACCACTCTGGTCACCCTCGCGCGCCGCACCCCGACCACGGAGGAGGGCTGAGCCCATGGGCATCGTCCTGGGACCCAACCGCTACGGCAAGGCGGAGTGCCGCGTCGTCCGGATCGTGCGCGACACCCCCCGTCACGAGATCCGCGACCTCAACGTCTCCACCTCGCTGCGCGGTGACTTCACCGCCGCCCACGTCGCCGGCGACCAGTCGCAGGTGCTGCCGACCGACACGCAGAAGAACACCGCGTTCGCCTACGCGAAGGAGCACGGCGTCACCTCTCCCGAGGACTACGCCCTCGCCCTCGCCCGCCGGCTGCTGGAGGCGACGCCGGCCGCGACCGGCGCGCGCATCCGGGTCGAGGAGTACGCCTGGGACCGGATCCCGGTCGACGGGTCCGGCCACGACCACGCGTTCGTACGCCGGGGTGGCGAGGTCCGCACCACCGAGGTCGACCTGTCCTCCGAGGGAGCCCACGTCGTCTCCGGCCTCACCGACCTGGTCGTGCTCAAGTCGACCGGCTCGGAGTTCACGGGCTTCCTGGTCGACGAGTACACGACGCTCCTCGAGGCCGAGGACCGCATCCTCGCCACCTCGCTCACCGCGACGTGGCGCTACAGCGACCGCGGTGCCGTCGCGTGGAACCGGATGTACGACGAGGTGCGGTCACTGCTGCTCGCCACCTTCGCGACGACGTACAGCCGTGCCCTCCAGGAGACGCTGTACGCCATGGGACGCGCGGTGCTCGAGGCGCAGGCGGGGATCGAGGAGATCTCGTTCGCCGCCCCCAACAAGCACCACTTCCTCGTGGACCTCGAGCCCTTCGGTCTCGACAACCCCGGGGAGGTCTTCATCGCCGCGGACCGGCCGTACGGGCTGATCGAGGCGACCGTGAGGCGGGAGGCCGAGGGCGGATGAGTGGGTGGCGGCCGGGCATCGCGGCCTTCAACGTGATGGAGCACGACAAGGCAATGAGTCGGCTGCTCACCTGCCTCGACGTTCCGCGGTGGGCGGACGAGGTGTTGGCCGGCCGCCCCTACGACACCCTGGACGACATCGACAGGCGGATGGTGGCGGCCTCGTCGACCCTCACCGACGACGAGCTGGAGCGGGCCCTGGCCCGCCACCCGCGCATCGGCGACCGCGCCGACGCCGCCGCGCACGACGCGAGCCACTCGACCCGCGAGCAGGCTGGCGTGGACCGGGACGACCCGGACGTGGCCGAGCGCCTGGCCGCGGGCAACCGGGCCTACGAGGAGCGGTTCGACCGGGTCTTCATCATCCGCGCAGCGGGCCGGGACGCCGCCGAGATCCTCGAGGACCTGCGACGGCGCCTCGACAACAGCGACGAGGCCGAGCGCGCCGAGACCGTCGACCAGCTGACCCAGATCGCACTTCTCCGGGTGCGGGAGGTGCTCGCCTGATGGCCACCCTGAGCACGCACGTCCTCGACACGAGCCGGGGGCTCCCCGCGGTCGGCCTACGCATCGCCCTCGAGTCCGCCGCAGGGAGCCTGCTGGCCGAGGCGGTCACCGACGCCGACGGCCGGGCCGGCGACCTGGCACCCGGTGACCTGGGTGCAGGCACCTACCGGCTGCGTTTCGACACCGCCGCCTGGTTCCGCGCGCACGGGGTCGAGGGGTTCTACCCCGAGGTGGTCGTCGCCTTCGACCTCGCCGGCGACCAGCACTTCCACGTCCCGCTGCTCCTGAGCCCCTTCGGCTACTCGACCTACCGTGGCAGCTGAGACCCTGCTCCGCGCCCGCCGTGCGGTCGTCGGGGACCACGAGACGTCGGTCGCGGTGCGCATCCGCGACGGCGTCATCACCGACCTGTCGTCGTACGACGTGGACGCCGGCGGCGCGGACGTCGTCGGGCTGGCCGAGGACGAGGTGCTGCTGCCGGGGCTCGTGGACACCCACGTGCACGTCAACGAGCCGGGTCGCACCGAGTGGGAGGGCTTCGCCAGCGCCACCCGCGCCGCGGCCGCCGGCGGGGTGACCACGATCGTGGACATGCCGCTCAACAGCATCCCGCCGACCACCACGCTCGCGGGACTCGAGGCGAAGCGGGCGGTGGCACGGGGCCAGGTGTTCGTCGACGTCGGCTTCTGGGGCGGGGCGGTGCCCGGCAACGTGCCCGACCTCGAGCCGCTGCACCGGGCCGGGGTGTTCGGCTTCAAGTGCTTCCTGCTCGACTCGGGGGTGGAGGAGTTCGGGCACCTGGACCCCGACCAGCTCGCGGCGGCGATGGCCGAGACCACGAGGCTCGGGTCGCTGCTGCTCGTGCACGCGGAGGACGGCGACGCGATCGCGCCGTGCGACCACGGGACGTCGTACGCCGGCTTCCTGGCGAGCCGCCCGGACGCCGCCGAGGAGCGGGCCATCGACCTGGTGCTGCGGACGGCGCGGAGCTCCGGGGGGCGGACGCACGTCGTCCACCTCAGCGCTGCGGGTGGGCTGCCGGCCCTGCGGGCGGCCCGCGACGCGGGGGTCGACGTCTCGGTGGAGACCTGCCCGCACTACCTGCACTTCGAGGCCGGGTCGGTCCCCGACGGTGCCACCGAGCTCAAGTGCTGCCCGCCGATCCGGGACGCGGCCAACCGGGAGGCGCTGTGGAGGGGGCTCGAGACGGGCGCGATCGACCTCGTGGTCACCGACCACTCGCCCAGCACCGCCGACCTCAAGGGCAGCGGCGACTTCGCCGAGGACTGGGGCGGCATCGCGTCCCTCCAGGTCGGGCTGCCGGCCGTGTGGACGACCGCGCGCGAGCGCGGCATCCCTCTGGCCGACGTCGTCGGCTGGATGGCGACGGCACCGGCCGCGCGGGTCGGCCTGGCCGGCAAGGGTGCGATCGCCGTCGGCGCCGACGCCGACCTGTGCGTCTTCGCCCCTGACGAGGAGCTCGTGGTCGACGTGCGACGCCTGCACCACAAGAACCCCGTGTCGGCCTACGCCGGGCGTACGCTCACCGGCACCGTGCGACAGACCTGGCTGCGCGGCACACCGATCGACCTGGCCGCCGCGCCGCGCGGACGGCTGCTGAGGAGGGGTGCTGGATGAGCGCCGGTGTCGCATGAGCTACTGGGTGCCGCGAGGCGGCCTGCCCGCGCAGACCGAGCTGACGACCGACCGGGCCGTCTTCACCGACGCGTACGCCGTGCTCCCGCGGGGCACGATGCGCGACATCGTGGCCAGCCGGCTGCCGCTGTGGGACCGCACCCGGCTGTGGGTGCTGGCTCGTCCGCTGTCCGGCTTCGCCGAGACCTTCGCGTGGTACGTCGTCGAGGTGGCGCCCGGGGGAGGGAGCGAGCAGCCCCGGCCGGCGGGCGAGGAGGACGAGGAGGCCGTGCTCTTCGTGGTCGACGGGACGGTCTCCCTCGAGGTCGACGGCATCGCCCACCGGGTCGGGCCCGGCGGTTACGCCTACCTCTCGGCCGAGTCGCACTGGGCGCTGCGCAACCGGGGTGACACCTCCGCCACCTTCCACTGGATCCGCAAGGCCTACGAACGTGTCGAGGGAGTCGATGCTCCCGCGTCGTTCGTCACGCACGAGGCGGACGTCGCGATCCAGCCGATGCCCGACACCCACGGGGCCTGGGGGACCCAGCGGTTCGTGGACCCCGACGACGTGCGGCACGACATGCACGTCAACATCGTCAGCTTCGAGCCGGGCGGCACGATCCCCTTCCCCGAGACCCACGTGATGGAGCACGGCCTCTACGTGCTGGAGGGCAAGGCGGTCTACCTGCTCAACCAGGACTGGGTCGAGGTGCAGGCGGGGACTTCATGTGGCTGCGCGCCTTCTGCCCCCAGGCCTGCTACGCCGGAGGTCCGGGCCGGTTCCGCTACCTGCTCTACAAGGACGTCAACCGGCACCCGCGGCTCCACCTCGGATCGTGACCAGGCAGGCGTAGATTCCAGAGAGGGAGGGACATGTCGGATCCGCACGTCACCGTCAACGGGCAGCACCGTTCGCTCGCTCGGGTGCCCGCGCACACCAACGCGCTCGACTTCGTGCGCGGCCTCGGCCTGACCGGTGCCAAGGAAGGCTGCGCCGAGGGGGAGTGCGGTGCGTGCGCGGTGCTCGTGCTGCGACCCGCGCCGGACGCCGGCAGCCGGTGGACGGCGGTCAACGCCTGCCTCGTCCCCGCCGCCGCGCTCGACGGCCAGGAGGTCGTCACCGCCGAGGGGCTGGGGTCGCCCGGCCACTTGCATCCGGTGCAGGAGGAGCTCGCCGTGCGCGGTGGCTCGCAGTGCGGCTACTGCACCCCGGGCTTCGTCTGCTCGATGGCCGCCGACTACTACCGCCCGGGCCGGGCTCAGGGCCTCGACGTGCACGCGGTGAGCGGCAACCTGTGCCGGTGCACCGGCTACCGGCCGATCCGCGACGCCGCGGAGGCGCTGGCCGTGCCGCCGGCCGACGACGTCCTCGCCCGGCGCCAGGACCGGTCGGCCCCACCGCCGGTGTCGTCGCGGCGCGACGGGTTCGCCCGCCCTGCCGACCTGGCCCAGGCGCTCGAGCTGCTGCGCGAGCACCCGGACGCGACCGTGGTCGCGGGGGCGACCGACCTCGGCGTCGAGGTCAACCTGCGCGGTCGCCGTCCGGCGTACCTCGTGGCGGTCGACCACCTGCCCGAGCTCCGGGAGGTCGCCACGGGCGACACGATCACGATCGGCGCGGCGCTCACGCTCACCGAGGTGGAGGCCGCGCTCGCCGGGGCGGTGCCGCTGCTCGACGAGGTGTGGCCGCAGTTCGCCTCGCCCCTGATCCGCAACGGCGCGACGGTCGGCGGCAACCTCGCCACCGCGTCCCCGATCGGCGACCTGCCGCCGGCCCTGCTCGCTCTGGAGGCGAGCGTCGTGCTCGCCTCGCTCGACGGGGACCGGGAGGTGCCGCTGGCGGAGTTCTTCACCGGCTACCGGCAGACCGTGGCGGCGGCCGGCGAGCTGGTCCGCGCGGTCCGTGTCCCGAGGCCCCTGGCGGGCCTGACCTCCTTCCACAAGATCTCCAAGCGCCGGTACGACGACATCTCCAGCGTCGCGGTCGGCTTCGCGCTCGACGTGGTCGACGGCACGGTGGTGCGGGCTCGTATCGGGCTCGGCGGGGTAGCCGCGACACCGGTCCGGGCGCTGGCGACCGAGGCTGCCCTCGAGGGCCGGCCCTGGACGAGCCGCACCGTGGAGGCCGCGGCGGAGGTGATGCGCGGCGAGGGGACCCCGATCGACGACCAGCGCGCCAGCGCGGCGTACCGCTCGGCCATGCTCGGCAACGCGCTCCGCCGGCTGTGGTCGGAGACCCCCGCGCCGGAGGGGGTGGTGGCCGGATGAGCGTCGGCGCCGCCCTTCCCCACGAGAGCGCAGCGCTCCACGTCACCGGGCACGCGCTCTACACCGACGACCTGGTGCACCGCACCCACGCCGTCCTGCACGCGCACCCGGTGTGCTCCCCGCACGCCCACGCGCGGGTGACCCGCCTCGACACCTCTCCCGCGCTGGCGGTCGACGGCGTGGTCCGGGTGCTCACGGCCACCGACGTCCCCGGCGTCAACGACGCCGGGGTCAAGCACGACGAGCCGCTCTTCCCCGACGAGGTGATGTTCGTCGGGCACGCCGTGTGCTGGGTGCTGGGAGAGACCCTCGAGGCCGCGCGCCTCGGCGCCGCGGCCGTCGAGGTCGGCTACGAGCCGCTGCCCGCGATCGTCACGCTCGCGGAGGCCATCGAGGCGGAGAGCTTCCAGGGCGGCCGCCCCGTCGTCAGCCGCGGCGCCACGGGACCGGCCCTCGCGGGCGCGGCCCACGTGTTCAGCGGGACCACCGAGATGGCCGGCCAGGAGCACTTCTACCTCGAGACCCACGCCGCGCTGGCACTCGTGGACGAGAGCGGCCAGGTCTTCGTGCAGAGCAGCACCCAGCACCCGTCGGAGACCCAGGAGATCGTGGCCCACGTCCTCGGTCTGCACAACCACGACGTGGTCGTGCAGTGCCTGCGGATGGGCGGCGCATTCGGCGGCAAGGAGATGCAGCCGCACGGCTTCGCCGCGGTCGCGGCGCTGGGGGCGACGCTCACCGGGCGGCCGGTGCGGCTGCGGCTGACCCGCGCCCAGGACATGACCATGACCGGCAAGCGGCACGGGTTCCACGCCCAGTGGCGGGCGGGCTTCGACGGGGACGGGCGGCTGGTCGCGCTCGAGGCCACCCTGACCTCCGACGGCGGCTGGAGCCTCGACCTGAGTGAGCCGGTGCTCGCCCGGGCGCTCTGCCACGTCGACAACGCCTACTGGATCCCGCACGTGCTCCTGCACGGCCGGGTCGCCCGCACCCACAAGACCTCGCAGACCGCGTTCCGTGGCTTCGGCGGGCCGCAGGGGATGCTCGTGGTGGAGGACGTGCTCGGCCGCTGCGCACCGCTGCTCGGCCTCGACCCGGTCGACCTGCGGCGCCGCAACTTCTACGTCGACGGGCAGTCCACGCCCTACGGCCAGCCGGTGCGGCACGCGTCGCGCATCGTCACGGCGTGGGACCAGGTCCTCAGCACCGGGGACGTCGCGAGCCGACAGGCCGCGATCGCCGACTTCAACGCCACGCACCCGCACACCAGGAGGGCCCTGGCCCTGACGCCCGTGAAGTTCGGGATCTCCTTCAACTTCACCGCCTTCAACCAGGCCGGGGCGCTCGTGCACGTCTACAAGGACGGCTCGGTGCTGGTCAACCACGGTGGCACCGAGATGGGCCAGGGGTTGCACACCAAGATGCTGCAGGTCGCGGCGACGGCCCTCGGCGTACCCCTCGAGCGGGTCAGGATCGCCCCCACCCGCACCGACAAGGTGCCGAACACCTCGGCCACCGCGGCCAGCTCGGGCGCCGACCTCAACGGCGCGGCGGTCAAGGACGCGTGCGAGCAGGTGGTGGCCAGGCTCTCGGCCGTCGACGCCGGCCGCGGGCTCCCCTGGGACGAGCTGGTCCGCGAGGCCTACTTCAGCCGCGTGCAGCTCTGGGCCGCCGGGTTCTACCGGACCGAGGGCATCCACTGGGACTCCACCGTCATGCGCGGCCACCCGTTCAAGTACTTCGCGTACGGGGTGGCGGCCAGCGAGGTCGAGGTCGACGGCTTCACCGGGGCCCACCACACCCGACGGGTCGACATCGTGCACGACGTGGGCGACAG
The DNA here is from genome assembly GCA_963776975.1 of uncultured Actinomycetota bacterium. Classification (GTDB taxonomy): domain Bacteria; phylum Actinomycetota; class Actinomycetes; order Propionibacteriales; family Nocardioidaceae; genus Nocardioides. The sequence goes on from CAVZOU010000012.1 coordinate 185,666, forward strand.
CCTCTCCCCGCTCGTCGACCTCGGCCAGGTCGAGGGCGGCTTCGTGCAGGGAGCGGGCTGGCTGACGGTGGAGGACCTGCGTTGGGACGAGTCCCAGGGCCAGGGCCGCGGCCGGCTCACGACGCAGTCCGCCAGCACCTACAAGCTGCCGAGCCTGGGGGAGCTGCCCGGGGAGATGCACATCGCCTTCCTCGAGCACGCCCACGAGGACGGTGTCGTCCACGGCTCCAAGGCGGTCGGCGAGCCACCCCTGATGCTGGCGCTGTCCGTCCGGGAGGCGCTGCGGCAGGCGGCCGCGGCCTTCGGGCCGCCCGGCACGAGCGTCGACCTCCCCTCGCCGGCCACCCCGGAGACGGTCTTCTGGGCGATCGAGCGTGCGCGCCGGGCCGGTACCGACCATGTCGTGCGGGGGATCCCGGGCGTCGTGCCGGACCGGCCCGACCCCGCGGCGCCGTCGCTGCACCCGCGGTCCGAGCAGGCCGCCCACACCACGGCCGAGGCCTGAGATGCAGTGGGTCCGGGCCGTCGAGCTGCTCCGGGCCGAGCGCCGCGCCGGGGTGCTGGTCACCGTCACGCAGGTCCGCGGGCACGCGCCCCGCGGGGCCGGGGCCAAGATGGTGGTGGCGGCCGACGCGACGTGGGGGAGCGTCGGCGGTGGCAACCTCGAGGAGACCGCGGTCACCGGGTCACGCGCCCTGCTCGCGGGCCCGTCCTCCGAGCCGGAACAGGTGGTCGTGGGCCTCACGGACAAGGCCCGCACCGAGCACGGCCGCCAGTGCTGCGGGGGAGAGGTCACACTGCTGCTGGAGCCGCTGCCCGTCGTGCCGGCCGTCGCGGTCTTCGGCGTCGGCCACGTGGGCCTCGAGCTGGCTCGGATCCTGGCCCGCCACGACCTGGACCTGCACCTCGTCGACTCACGCGCCGACCAGCTGTCGCCGGAGCGCCTGGCCTGTCTGGCCGACGCGGAGGCGCGCGTGGTGGTCCACCACTCGCCCGTGCCCGAGGTCGCCCTGGGCGCGGTGCCGGCGGGCACCCACGTCCTGGTGATGACCCACGACCACGCCGAGGACTTCGCCGTCTGCGACGCCGCCCTGCGCTGCGGCCACCTCGGCACCATCGGGCTCATCGGCTCGGACGCGAAGTGGACCCGGTTCCGCGCCGGGCTCGTCGTCGCGGGTCACGACGAGGCGACGATCCGGCGCATCGAGTGTCCCATCGGCGATCCCACACCGGGCGACAAGTCGCCGCCCTCGATCGCACTGGTCGCGGCATCGGCGCTCGTACGCCGCTTCGTCGCCGACCGGACCCGGGTCGGCGGATGACGCCGGTCGCCGTCCTCTACCGTGCCCGCGCCTACGACAGCCCCGAGGACCCCTTTGCAGACGCCACCCCGTCGCCGGGCTTCCGGTACGACGACGACCTCGGGCTTGCCGTCTCGCCCGAGGGCGTCATCACGACCCGCGGCCCGTTCGCGTCCGTGGCGGCCGCGCACCCGGAGGCCGCCGTCATCGACCTGCGGGCGGGGATCCTGCTGCCCGGCCTGGTGGACACCCACGTGCACTTCCCCCAGGTGCGGGTCATCGGGGCGCTCGGGATGCCGCTGCTGGAGTGGCTCGAGCGCTGCGCCCTGCCCGAGGAGCAGCACCTGGCCGACCCGGCGTACGCCGCCACGATCGCGGGCGAGTTCGTCGCCGGGCTGGTCGCGGCCGGGACCACGACGTCGCTCGTCTTCGGGTCCCACTTCGCCCCGGCCGTCGACACGCTGTTCGCCGAGGCGGCACGCTTCGGGCTGCGGGTGACCAGCGGCCTGGTGGTCAGCGACCGGCTGCTGCCGGAGCCGCTGCTCACCACCCCGGAGCGGGCGCACGCCGACGCGGTCGCCCTGGCGTCGCGCTGGCACGGTCGTGGTCGCGCCCGGTACGCCGTCACGCCGCGCTTCTCGCTGTCGGCGTCCGACGCCGTGCTGTCCGCGTGCGCGGCGGTCATGGAGGACGTGGAGGGTGCCTTCTTCACCTCGCACGTCAACGAGAACCTCACCGAGGTGGCCACGGTGCACGGCCAGTTCCCGCACCGCTCCGACTACGTCGACACCTACGACCAGCACGGGCTGCTGGGTCCCCGGTCGGTGGTGGCCCACAACGTGCACCCCCTCGACGCCGAGCTCGCGGTGCTCGCGGCCCGCGGGACCGCGGTGGCGCACTGCCCGAGCAGCAACTCGGCGCTCGGGTCGGGACTGTTCCGGCTGCGCCGGCACGTGCAGGCCGGGGTGCGGGTGGCCCTGGGGTGCGACGTCGGGGCGGGCACCGGCTTCTCGCTGTTCAAGGAGGGGCTGCAGGCCTACTTCGTCCAGCGGCTCCTCGGGGACGAGGGGCTCCCGCTCTCGCCCGGGCACCTGCTGCACCTGAGCACGGCGGCCGGCGCGGAGGCCCTGGGCCTCGCGGACGTGGTGGGCGACCTGTCGGAGGGCAAGCAGTTCGACGCGATCTGCCTGCGCCCGCCCGCGGGCACCGCGCTGGACATCGGGCTGCGCCACGCGGGATCGCCCGAGGAGGCGCTCGGCAAGGTGTTCGCGCTCGCCGGTGACGCCGACGTGGCCGACGTGTGGGTGGCGGGGGAGCAGATCGCCTCCGGCGGCTTCCTGCGCCCGGTCGACGCTGGCCCGGCGGTCAGGCGGAGTCGCGACGCCCGGCGTACGCGGTCCACGCCAGGGTGAGCAGCAGCGCACCCACGAAGGAACCGATGAGGCCGCTCGCGCGCAGCTCGAGGCCGTCGCCCGCGAGGAGGCTCACCAGCAGTCCCCCGACGAAGGAGCCGAGGAGCCCGGTGACGATCGCGACGGTCCAGTTCACGTCGCGCATGGACCGGCCGAGCACGAGCTGGGCGAGGCCGCCGGCCAGCAGGCCGAAGACGATGATGGCAAGGATCAACATGGTCGGAGACTAGTGGGTCCGACCCGGATCAGTCGCTGAGCAGCTCGGTGCGCTCGGCCGCGAGCAGCACCGCGCCGACCAGCGAGGCCCGCTCGCCGAGCTCGGAGGCGACGACGGGGGTCGACGCGACGGCGTCGAGGGCGTGGCGACGCAGCCCGATCCGGGCCGACTCGAGCAGCAGCTCGCCGGCCCGGGCCATCTCGCCGCCCACCACCACGAGCGCCGGGTTGAGCAGGTTGACCACGCTGGCCAGCGCCCACCCGAGGTGGAGGCCGGCGTCCTCGAGGGCGCGCAGGGCCGAGACGTTGCCGTCGCGGGCGGCGCGGACGATCTCGTCGACGCTCGCCCCGGCATCTGCAGCTGCATCATCGACTGGAGCGCGACCGTGGAGGTGTAGGCCTCCAGGCAGCCGCGGCTGCCGCACCGGCACACGGGACCGTTCTCGTCGAGCGTGAGGTGCCCGATCTCGCCGGCGGTGCCGCCGTTGCCGTGGAAGAGCCGGTCCTCCAGGACGATCCCGGCCCCCACGCCGGAGGAGACCTTGACGAAGACCGAGCTGTCATGGCCGCGGGCGATGCCGTGCCGGTGCTCGGCGAGGGCGCCGAGGTTGGCGTCGTTGTCGATGTGCACGACCGCGCCGAAGCGCTTGCCGGCGGCCTCGGGCGCGTTGACCCCGACCCAGCCGGGGAGGATCGCCGACGAGCGGACCACGCCGGCGGTCATCGGCGCCGGCAGGCCGAGGCCGATGGTCCGGATGGCCGTCCGCTCCAGCCCGGCGCCGGCCAGCAGCTGCTCGAGCAGGTCGTGGGCGCGGTCGAGGCCCTCGTTGTGCGGGTGGCCGGCGTTGAGCCGGTGCCGCTCCTCGGCGATGAGGCTGCCCGTCATGTCGCCGAGGGCGACGGCCACGTGGCTGTGCCCGAAGTCGATGCCGGCGACGAGCCCGGCGGACCGGGCGAGCGCGACCGTCGTACCCCGCCGGCCGCTGCCGGGCTCGACCTCCAGCAAACCGGTCGCCGCCAGCTCGCGGACGATGTTGGACACAGTGGCCGGAGCGAGCCCGGTCTGGCGCGCGATGTCGGCCTGGGTCACCGGCTCGCCCGCCTCCTGGGCGCGCAGCACGCCGACGACGCGCTGCAGGTTGGCCGTGCGCAGTGATGCGGTCGACCCCGGGGAGGACATGGGGGAACTGTGAGCCAGAAGGGCACTTGTCGTCAAGAGATAGGCACAAACACCCCATGTCACCGTTTTGTCACAACTTTGTGTTCATCTCTTGACGACTAGCGTGTGACTCACCACACTCAGAGGACGTTCACACCGGCTCGTCGCCCGACGAGCCCTGGCAGCCTCAGGAGACCCCATGCCTCGCACCATCCACCGCATCGCCGCCAGCGGCGCTGCCCTGCTCTTCGGCGCCGCGGCCCTGACCGCGTGTGGCGCCAACGACGACCAGTCCGGCGGCGACTCCGGCGACGGCGGCGGCGACAGCAAGGTCATCGCGCTCTTGCTCCCGGAGTCGGAGACCACCCGCTACGAGGCCTTCGACAAGCCGCTCTTCGAGGACAAGGTCGCCGAGCTCTGCGACGACTGCGAGGTCGTCTACTACAACGCCGACCAGGACGAGACCAAGCAGACCCAGCAGGTCGACACGGCCATCTCCGAGGGCGCGAGCGTCATCGTCCTCGACCCGGTCAACGGTGCGGGCGCCGGTGGCATGGTCCAGTCCGCCCAGGACTCGGGTGCCAAGGTCATCGCCTACGACCGCTTCATCGCGGAGGCCGACTACTACATGTCCTTCGACAACGAGACCGTCGGCCAGATGCAGGCCGAGTCCCTCGTCGAGGCGATGGGCGACAAGGGCGGCATCCTGATGCTCAACGGCGCCCCCAGCGACCCCAACGCCGCGCAGTTCAAGGCCGGAGCGCACAGCGTCATCGACGAGAGCGGGTTGGAGGTGCTCGAGGAGTTCGACAACCCCGACTGGAGCGCGGAGGAGGCCCAGACCTTCGTCAACGACCAGCTCAGCAAGTACGACGCCTCGGAGATCAAGGGCGTCTACGCCGCCAACGACAACCAGGCCGGCGGTGTGGTCGCAGCCCTCACGGGTGGCGGGGTCGCCGAGGACGCCCTCCCGCCGATCACCGGCCAGGACGCCGAGATCGCCGGCATCCAGCGCATCGTGGCCGGCCAGCAGGCCATGACGATCTACAAGCCGATCCCGATCGAGGCCGAGACCGCGGCCGAGGTCGCCGTCGCCCTCGCCAACGGTGACGAGGTCCCCACGACCAGCGAGACCGGCATCGAGCAGAGTGACTACGAGGGCGTCGACCTCGTACATCTTCGACCCGATCGTCGTCACGCAGGACAACGTCAGCGACACCGTGATCGCCGACGGCTTCTACTCCGTCGAGGACATCTGCACCGACGAGTACGCCAAGGCGTGCGAGGCGGCTGGCATCTCCTGATGTCCACCACTGCTACACACCGTGCGCCGGCCGGGGAGGTTGTTCTCTCCCTGGCCGGCGTCACCAAGCGCTTCGGTGCCGTCCAAGCCCTCTCGGACGTCCACATGGACGTCCGGGCGGGCGAGGTCGTCGCCCTGGTCGGCGACAACGGCGCCGGCAAGTCCACGCTCGTCAAGGTGATCTCGGGCGTCTACACGCCCGACGAGGGCAACATCACCTTCGACGGCAAGCCCGTCCGCGCCAGCGGCCCGGCCGAGGCCCAGGCCCTGGGCATCGCCACGGTCTTCCAGGACCTCGCCCTGTGCGACAACCTCGACGTCGTGGCCAACCTCTTCCTCGGACAGGAGAAGAGCCTCGGACCCTTCATCGACGAGGTCACCATGGAGAAGGAGGCGTGGCGGCTGCTGCGCACCCTCTCCGCGAAGATCCCCAGCGTCCGGATCCCGATCGCGTCCCTCTCGGGCGGCCAGCGACAGACCGTCGCCATCGCGCGCAGCCTGGTCGGCAGCCCCAAGGTCGTGATGCTCGACGAGCCGACCGCCGCCCTGGGAGTGGCGCAGACCGCGGAGGTCCTCAACCTCATCGAACGGCTTCGTGAGACCGGCCTCGGCGTCATCCTGATCAGCCACAACATGGCCGACGTGCAGGCCGTCGCCGACCGCATCGTGGTGCTCCGGCTCGGCAAGAACGCCGCCGAGTTCAATGTCGAGGAGGCCACCACCGCCGAGCTCGTGGCCGCCATCACCGGCGCCTCCGACAACGTGGTGTCCGCCCGAGCATCGCGCGGGATCACCGACCCGACGACCACCACTCCCGACGGAGGCCAGGATGGCTGACGAGACCCCCTCCTCCTCAGTGGCCGCCGACCTCTCGGACGAGCGCCTGATCCGCACGCAGGGCCTGGCGGGCTACTTCAAGCTCTTCGTCAACCGGCTCAAGTCCGGCGAGCTCGGCAGCCTGCCGGTGGTCATCGGCTTGATCTTCATCAGCATCGCGTTCTACAGCGCCGAGCCCCGGTTCCTGTCGTCGCGCAGCATCGTGGCGATCACCCAGTTCGCGGCACCCGTCGGCATCATCGCGCTGGGCATCGTGCTGGTGCTGCTGCTCGGCGAGATCGACCTGTCTGTCGGCTCGGTCAGCGGCTTCACGTCGGCCGTCATGGCCGTGCTCCTCGTCAACGAGGGTCAGTCCATCTGGGTCGCGATGCTCGCCGCGATCCTCATCGGGGTGGCGATCGGCGCGTTCTACGCCTTGCTCTACACACGCCTGGGGGTGCCGTCGTTCGTCTTCTCGCTCGCGGGGCTGCTCGGCTTCCAGGGTGCTCTGCTCTACGTGCTGGGCGACCAGGGCACGATCAACCTGCCGTCCGACTCGTTCCTGGTGCAGTTCACCCGGTTCGAGTTCTTGTCCCCGGTGGTGTCCTACGTCCTGGTCGCGGTCATCGCGCTCGTGTACGTCGGGTCGCAGCTGTGGACGATCCGGCAGCGCTCCGCCGCCGACCTGAGCACCCCGTGGCTGGCGCTCGTGCTCATCAAGGGTGCGGCGCTGCTCGTGGGTCTCGGGTTCCTCACCTACTACGTCAACATCGACCGCGGCTGGAGCTACCTGTGGCTCTTCTTCGTGCTGCTGGTGGTGCTGATGGACCTCGCGCTGCGCCGCTACCCGCTGGGGACGGCACGTCTTCGCGGTCGGTGGCAACGAGGAGGCGGCCCGCCGGTCGGGCATCAAGGTCAACCGGGTCTACTTCTCGGTGTTCGCGCTCTGCTCGACGCTCGCGGCGGTGGGTGGCCTGATGGCCGCCGGCCTCCAGACCAGCGTCTCGCAGGCGAGCGGCACGACCGACACCAACCTGACGGCCATCGCAGCCGCGGTCATCGGCGGTACGTCGCTCTTCGGCGGCCGTGGTTCGGCGTACTCCGCGATGCTCGGCATCATCGTGCTGCAGGCGATCCAGACCGGGCTCAACCTCGTCAACGTGGACTCCTCGGTGCGCTTCATGGTCACCGGCGCGGTGCTGCTGCTGGCCGTGGCGATCGACTCCGTGTCGCGTCGCGCTCGTACGTCGAGCGGTCGCGGCTGATCGGAGGAACGACCACGGTGAGGGGGCGCATACGATGTGCCGCGATGCGCCCCCTCGCCACCCTCCTCGTCGTGGTCCTCGGCTGCAGCCTGCTCGGCGGCTGCTTCCGCGAGGACCCGACCGTGGTCGCGCTCCTCGTCTCCGACGGGTCCCGTGAGCTCGAGCCCCGGGTCGACGTCGACGCCTTCGAGGCCCGCGTCGAGGCCACCTGCGAGGAGTGCGCCGTCCGCGTCTACGACGCGGAGGGCGATGCCGCCACCCAGGCCGACCAGGCCGCCGAGGCGCTGCGCGACAGCGCCGACGTGATCGTCCTCGACCCGGTCGACGTCGAGGAGGCCGAGGCCCTGGTCGGTGGTGGCGAGGACGAGGTCCCCGTCGTCGCCCACACGACGCTGGTCCCCGGCGCCGACCGGTTCGTCGGCCTCGCCGAGCCGCTGGCCTCCAGCGACGCGGGACCGCAGGCCGACTCCGACCTCGAGGCCGCCCGCCAGGTCCTGGCCGGGCAGCGCCGGTCGATGCTGCACGTGCCCGCCACCGCGATGAGCGAGCAGGCGGCCGACGTCGCCGTCGGGATCCTCGCCGACGACGAGCCGGAGGGCGCGGAGGACCTCGAGGGCGTGCCGTCGTGGCTCCACACCGCTGCCGAGGTGCGCCTCGCAGGGCTGACCGACGTGCTCGTGCGGGAGGGCGCCCTCACCCTCGACGAGCTGTGCGCCGGATCCACCGCACGGAGGTGCGAGCGGCTCGGGTTCGTCTAGCCGTGGTGCCCGTCACCGGGCGTTCACCCGGGCTGCCTAGGGTGCAGGGACCCATCACCCGACTCGGAGGTCCCTGATGCGACGCACCACCCTGCTCGGCGCCGGACTCGCGACCGTGCTCGCCGCCGTTCCCCTCGCCACCCTCGCCCCGGCCCAGGCGGACCGGTCAGATCGCGACAGCCGCGACCGCGACACCGTGCGCTTCTCCACCTTCAACGCCTCGCTCAACCGTGCCACCGCGGGCGGTCTCGCCGCGGACCTCTCCACCCCGGACGCGGACACGGGCGCGGTGCGGCAGGCGCACAACGTCGCCGAGACGATCCAGCGCACCCGCCCCGACGTGCTCCTCGTCAACGAGTTCGATTACGACCCCCGGGCCGTCGACCTCTTCCGGGAGAACTTCCTCGAGGTCGCCCACGGGGACGCGCGTCCGATCGACTACCCCTACGCGTACGTCGCGCCGTCCAACACCGGGGTCCCGAGCGGGCACGACCTCAACAACAACGGGTCGATCGGGGGCGGCGACGACGCCTTCGGGTTCGGGCTGTTCCCCGGCCAGTACGGCATGGTCGTCTACTCGCGGTACCCGATCGACACCGACGCCGTCAGGACCTTCCAGGGCTTCCGCTGGGCCGACATGCCCGGCGCGCTGCTGCCCGACGACCCGGCGACCCCGGCGCCGGCCGACTGGTACTCGGCGGACGAGCTCGAGGACGTCCGGCTCTCGTCCAAGTCCCACTGGGACGTGCCGATCGAGATCGGTGACGAGACCGTGCACTTCCTGGTCTCGCACCCGACGCCGCCCACCTTCGACGGGCCCGAGGACCGCAACGGCCTGCGCAACCACGACGAGATCCGGTTCTGGGCCGACTACGTCGCGCCGAGCAGGAAGCGCTCCGCCTACGTCTACGACGACGCCGGCGTGCGCGGCGGGCTGGCGAAGGGTGCGTCCTTCGTGATCGCCGGCGACCAGAACGCCGACCCGGCCGACGGCGACTCGGTCGACAGCGCGATCGACCAGCTGCTGCGCCACCCGCGGGTCCGCGACCCGCGGCCCACCTCCGCGGGCGGGGCCGAGGCCGTCGACCAGGGCGGCGCCAACCTGACCCACGAGGGAGACCCCGCGCTCGACACCGCGGACTTCGCGGACGGGGCGCCGGGCAACCTGCGCGTCGACTACGTGCTGCCGTCGAAGGGGACGGAGGTCGTCGGGTCGGGCATCTTCTGGCCGGTGGACGCCGACCCGCTGTACCGCCTGACCGGCGACTACGACCCGACCCGCTGGCCGTTCACCGGGGTGCCCGACCTCGGACCACCGCCAGGTCTGGGTCGACCTGCGCTACTGACCCGTCAGTGCACGGTCTCGATCGGGGCCTGGACCTCCTCGACGGTGAGGTGGTGGTCCTCCCGGTCGAGCTTGCTCGGCCACCAGATCTTGCCGCCGAGGTCCATGTTGATCGCGGTGACGAGCACCGAGCGGACGATCATGGTGTCGAGGATGACGCCGAGGGCGACCGCGACGCCGAGCTGCGCGAGGAACACCACGGGGATGGTGCCCAGCACCAGGAACGTCGCCGCCAGCACCAGGCCGGCGCTGGTGATGACCCCGCCGGTGGAGGTGAGTGCCACCAGGGCGCCCTTGCGGGTGCCGGAGTGCATCGTCTCCTCGCGCACCCGGGTCATCAGGAAGATGTTGTAGTCGATGCCCAGCGCCACGAGGAACACGAAGGCGAACAGGGGGAAGCCCGGGTCCGACCCGGCGAAGCCGAAGACGTACTCGAACAGCAGTGCCGAGATGCCGAGTGCGCCGCCGAACGAGAGCACGACCGTGGCGATCAGGATCAGCGGTGCCAGCACCGAGCGCAGCAGGGCTACGAGGATCAGGAGCACCAGGAGCAGGATGATCGGGATGATGACCAGGTTGTCCCGGTTGGAGGCATCCCTGGTGTCGAGGAAGAACGCGGAGTTGCCGCCCACGAGCGCGTCGGCGCCGTCGACGGCGTGGACGGCGTCACGGACCCGCTCGACCGTGGCGAAGGCCTCGGGGGACGCCGGGTCGGACCCGATGGCGGCCTCGACGAACGTGACGTCCCCGGACGTGACCGGCGGCTTGGGCGGCTCGACGTTGTCGAGGCCGGTCAGGGCCTCCGCGATCGCGTCCTCGCTGCCGGCGGTGCTCACCACCATGACGGTGTTGGACTGGTCGACCAGTCCGGCGTCCACCAGGGCCTGCTGACCGGTGATCGACTGGAACTCCTGGGTGTAGGAGTCCTCGGTCGGCCAGTCCGTTGGTGTCGAGCCGCAGGAGGCCCAGGCAGGCAACGGCCAGGATCGCGGAGGTGACCACCCAGACCTTGCGGGGCCGCGGCACGATCCAGCGGCCGACCTTGGCCCAGAAGCCGGTCTGCGTCGGCTCGGGCGACCCGTAGCCCGGGCGACGGGGCCAGAAGATCCACCGCCCGGTGATCACGAGCAGTGCGGGGAGCAGGGTGACCATCACCAGGAACGTCACCGCGATGCCGATGGCCGCCACCGGGCCGAGACCGGCGGTGGAGTTCATCTCGGCGAAGAGCAGGCACAGCATGCCGAGCGCGACCGTCGCGGCGCTGGCCAGCAGGGCCGGCGCGGCCCGGTGCAGCGCGAACGCCATCGCCTCGTGCCGGTCCTCGTGGCGACGCAGCTCCTCCCGGTAGCGCGCCACGAGCAGCAGGGCGTAGTCGGTGCCCGCGCCGATCACCAGGATGGTCAAGATGGCGTAGGACTGCCCGTTGACGGTCAGGTCGGCGTACCTCGCCAGGAAGTAGATGAGGGCCTGGGAGACGAAGAGGGCCACGACCGCGCTGAAGATGGGCAGGATCCACAGGATCGGGCTGCGGTAGGTGAACAGCAGGATCAGGATGACGACGCCGAGGGTGGCGCCGAGCAGGGTGGTGTCGATGCCCCCGAACGCCTCGGCAGAGTCGGCGGCCTGGCCGCCGGCGCCGGCGACGTAGACGTTCACCCCGTCGAGCTCGGCGATGTCCCGGAGCTCGTCGGCGATGTCGGGCATCTCGTTCCAGCCCTCGGAGCCGAGGTCGAAGGTCACCGCGGTCTGGGCGACCTCGCCGTCCTCCGAGACGGCCGGGAAGCCGACCTGCTCGGCGATGGCCGGGCTGACCACCGACGGGGCGCGCCCCTCCCGGGCCTCGGCCAGGCCCTCCATCGCGGCGAACTCGGCGGCGTGCTCCTCGATGGCGGCGAGGTCGTCCTCCGTCAGGCCACCGTCACGCTCGTAGACGACGAGCGTGGGGATGGCGTTGGGGTCCTGGAAGGGCTCGAGCTTCTCGAAGGCGCGGGTCGACTCGGCGGACTCCGGCAGCCACGAGGAGGCCTCGTTGTTCTGGACGTCGGCGAGCTTGGCCGCGAACGTCGCGGCCCCGGCGGCGACCAGCAGCCACACGACGAGCACGATCCACTTGGTGACGCGTCCGGTGAGGGTGCCTGCGAGCTGACGGTTCATGACCACCAGTGCAGCAGAACCCACCGACGATGCGCATCAGGAATTTCCCCTACCCGCGTGCAGGGGTCTAGACCAGTCACCCCTTTCTGAGGTACAGCGGCTTCTCCTGGTCGCCACCGTCGGCGCGCGGCGGCACGGCGTACTCCATCGAGCCGTCGGTGCCGAGACGCACGATCGCCCACTCGCCGGCCTGGAAGGTCACCACGAGCAGGTGGTCGGCGTCCTCCCACACCTCGTCGAAGTACGTCGCCGAGCGACCGCGGCGATCGGCCGTCCACGACCGCGTGCGGTCGCCCGTGCGGAGGTCGAGGACGTCGAGGCGGGTGGGGCCGAAGCCGTCGCCGTACGCCGGGGTGCCGACGAGGTGCCGCGTGTCTGGGGAGATGACCGACAGCTGGTTGCGGCACGTGGTCCAGCGGACGCGGACGCCGCGGCGCATGGCGCTGCAGCTCCCCGTGTCGCTCACGCTCGTGACGCCGCCGGTCCAGCGACCGCGCCCCGTCGAGAAGGAGCGGAACGGAGTGCGGTCGACGAGGCCGTGGGAGGAGGTGAACCAGCTGACCGGGCGACGGGTCGAGTTCACCGCGACGGAGCAGCCGTTGCTGGTGGCGTCCTCGCGGCAGTCGTCGCCCGAGACGGCGGCGGGGGAGTTGAGGCCGCGCACCCCCGGGACCCGGGGCATCCGCAGCACCCGGTCGCCCTCGGAGTCGATGACCCGGACCCCGCCGCGACGGACGGTGAAGGCGACGGCGCCGCCTCCGGGCGAGACGGCCAGTCCGTAGCCGGAGCGCCACTCGCGAGGGCCGGGAGTGCCGTCGGCCGCGATCCAGCGGACCCGCGGCGGGCGGGCGCCACCGGTCTGCACGACGTACCCCGACCCCATGGGCGCGAAGGCCTGGACGTTGCGTGCGGCAGGTGTGGTGCCACCGGTCCCGTGGATGGTGAGCCGACCGCCGGTCCGCTCCGCCCAGGCCACCCGCGGGGCGGCTCCGGTGTCGAGATCGGAGACGTCGAAGACCTGGCGGGGTGCGGCGGCCCGGTCGGATGCCCGGTCGGGCGAGGCGTCGGCGCCGGCGGGCGCGACGTGCAGGGTGAGGGCCAGTGGGGCGACGGCGAGCGCGGCGACGAGACGGTTCATGCTTGTAGGACCACGCCGGCGCCGGATCGGTTGCATCGGTGACGTCACCGGCCCGGGTACGCGGGCGGCAGGTGGCGCCCGGCCGCTCGCGAGCACGTCGCGGAGCAGGTCGGGCCGGTTGGTGATGAGGCCGTCGACGCCGAGCCCCGATGAGGGCCCGCATCGTCGGAGGGTCGTCGACGACGTAGGGGATCGACCCGCAGGCCGGCGGCGTGCGCGTCCGCGACGAGCTCCGGGGTCGCGAAGGGGACGTACGCCGGGTCGTCGACGCCGCTGACGCGAAGGGACTGCCGTGGACGGGGGAGACGGCGTCGAACCCCTGGGCGGCCGCGGTCCGCACGAAGTGCGTCCTCCACCTCGAGCCCGTCGAACCACGGGGACGGCCCGTCCGGGGAGGCCCTGAGGTAGCTGCGGTGAGACCAGCAGGTTGCGCGCGAGCAGGGGCTCGGTCCGGCCGACGAGTCGCAGCACGCCCCAGTCGAAGCACTGGATGCTGGTGCGCGCCGACGAGCCCGTCGATCCGGATCGCGGCCGACGACGACGCTCGACGAAGTCGGCACCGCGACGTCAGCTCGGCGGCCGCGAGGGCGTCGTACTTGATCTCGAGGTTGACCCCGACGCCGTGCGCGCCGCGCTCGTCGAGCAGGGCCGCCACGTGGCGCAGCAGCGGCATCGTCGGCGGCAGGTCGGCACGGGTGAGGCTGCGGATCCGCCGGGCGTCGGCCAGCGCCGGGTCGTGGCAGACGACCACGTCGTCCTCGGCGGTCAGGTGCACGTCGAGCTCGAGCGTGGAGACGCCGAGGGTCGAGGGCAGCGACCGAAGGCCTCGAGGGTGTTCTCCGGCCAGAGCCCGGCGCCACCGCGGTGGGCCTGCAGGTCGAAGGTCACTCCTCGGCAGGGCGCGTCGCGTAGAGCGCGGTCGACCACGTCGGCGTACTTGCTGTTGACGACGCGGCGCTTGAGCTTGAGCGTCGGCGTCAGCTCCTCCGACTCCGCCGTCCACTCCTCCGGCAGCAGCTCCCAGGCCTTGACCTGCTCGGGTCGCGAGAGGCGGGCGTTGGCCTTGTCGACGGCGTCCTGGGCCATCGCCCGGATCTCCGGCCGCGACGACAGGTCGGCGAGGTCGGTGAACTCGATGCCCGCGCCTGCGCCACCACCGGGGCGACCTCGCCGTCGAGGGTGAGGATCGCGACGACGTAGCGAGCGGTTGTCGCCGATGGCCATCGCGTGCCCGACGATCGGTGACTCCTTGAGGTAGTTCTCGATGTTGGAGGGGGCGATGTTCTTGCCGGCCGAGGTGATGATCAGCTCCTTCTTGCGGTCGACGATCGCGAAGAAGCCCTCCTCGTCGAGGGTGCCGATGTCGCCGGTGTGGACCCACCCGTCGGCGTCGATGAGGTTGCGGGTGGCCTGCTCCTGGCGGTGGTAGCCGGGGGTGATGACCGGCCCGCGGACGAGCACCTCGTTGTCCTCGCCGAGCGTGACCTCCATGCCCGGCGTGGCCCGGCCGACCGTGCCGAGGCGGAAGCCGCCGGGGCCGTTGGCGGTGACCGCGCCGCACGTCTCGGTCATGCCGTAGACGTCGTAGACGTTGAGGCCGAGGCCGGCCATGAACTTGGCGACCTCGAGCGGCATCGGGGCGGCGGCGGAGCCGGCCCACGTCACCTGGTCGAGGCCGAGCAGCAGCTTGAGGAAGCCGAGGATCGCGGCGTCCGCCTCGTCGTACGCCGCCTCGATCTCGGGCGTCATCTCGCCCCCGACCTCCTGGGCCTGGACCCAGGCCAGCGCGGCGGCCATCGAGTCCTGGACGAGCTTGACGTTGTCGGGGTTGGGGTCGGCGGCGAGCTTGGCGGAGAGGCCGGTCTTGATCTTCTCCCAGACGCGCGGGACGCCGAAGAACGCCGTGGGGTGCACCTCGCCGAGGGTGGCGAGCAGCTCGTGCGGGGTCGCCGATGCAGTGCACGTGGCCGCCGACCACCTGCGGGCCGTAGAGGCCGAGGACCCGCTCGGCGATGTGGGCGAGGGGCAGGTAGCTGACCTGGCGCTGGGCCTCGCCGAAGCCGGCGGCCTCCAGGGTGCTGACGGCCTCGTAGAGGACGTTGTGGTGGGTGAGCACCACGCCCTTGGGGTTGCCGGTGGTGCCGGACGTGTAGAGGATCGTCGCCGGCGCGTCGGGGTCGAGGTCCCGGTGGCGCTGCTCGATCTCCTCGGCGTGCGCGGCCGGTACGCCGCCCCGCGGGCGACGAAGTCGTCCCAGTCGACGAAGCGGTCGCCGTCCGGGGCCTGGGCCGCGTCGATCACGACGACCGTGCCGACTGCGTCGAGGGCCCTTCCCAGCGCTGCGAGCTGGTCGGTGCTCTCGAGGATCGCCACCTTCGGGCTCGACTCGCCGGCGATGAAGGCGACCTGCTCGGGGGAGAGGGTGTTGTAGATCGACATCGGCGTCGCGGCCGCGTGCACCGCACCCATGTCGCCGACCAGGTGCTCGATCCGGTTGGTGGCCATGATCGCGACGGTGTCGCCGACCTGCGACGCCGACTCTGACCAGCGCGGCGGCGACGTCGAGGGCCAGTCTCGCGGGTCTGCGCCCAGGTCAGGGTGCGCCAGGACTCGCCCTCCGCGACGTCCGTGCTTGTCGGCGTATGCCGGCTCGTCGGCGTGCGCCGCCGCGGTGTCGGCCAGCGCGTCGATGAGGGTGCGGCCGCCGACCGGCTCCTCGATCCGCGTGCGGTCGGCGGCGACGTCGGGTGGACGGTCATCGGGCAGCACGTCGGTCATGCCGGTCTCCTCGGGGATGTGACGGGGGTCACGATCCTCACGCACGCGAGGGTGCGGTGGCTAGGCCTCAGGTGCCGCAGAAGGTCCGGTAGGTGCCGAAGTCGTCGGGAGCCGGGGCGGCGTACCGCTCGAGCCCGGGCCGGTCGTCGAAGGGAGAGGTGACGGCCTCGACCAGGCGCTCGAAGGGGGCCAGGTCACCGGCCACCGCCGCGTCGAGCGCCTCCTCGACGAGGTGGTTGCGGGGGATGCGGAGCGGGTTGGTGCGGTCCATGGCGTCGGGGTCGGGCCCCGTGGCCCGCCACCGGGCGCACCAGTCGTCGAAGTCGGGCAGGTCGAGGAAGAGCCCCCGGGCCGCCTCCGCGTCCCCGCGGGCCGCCGAGGCCAGGGCCCGGTAGAGCGACGTGTGGTCGACGTGGCTGCGCTCGGCCAGCACCAGCAGCTCGTCGACCAGGGTGGTCGCCACGGCGGCATCGAGGCCGGCGGGCAGGCCGAGCTTGGCGCGCATCCCGGCCGCCCAGGTCGCGGAGTAGCGGGAGCGGAAGGCGCCGAGGGACTCCGTCGCCAGGGCGACGGCACGCTCCTGGTCGTCGTCGAGGAGCGGCAGGAGGGACTCGGCCAGTCGGGCGAGGTTCCACTCGGCCGCGACGGGCTGGTTGCCGTAGGAGTAGCGGCCGTCGTGGTCGATCGAGCTGTAGACGGCCGTCGGGTCGAACGCGTCCAGGAAGGCGCACGGGCCGTAGTCGATGGTCTCGCCCGAGATGGTCATGTTGTCGGTGTTCATGACCCCGTGGACGAAGCCGACCAGCATCCACCGGGCCACCAGGGAGGCCTGCACCGCGACCACCGCGTCGAAGAGGGCGAGGTAGGGACGCTCGGACCCGGCGGCCGCCGGGTGGTGACGGGTGATCGCGTGGTCGGCGAGGCGGCGCAGCAGCGCCACGTCGCCCGTGGTCGCGGCGTACTGGAAGCTCCCGACGCGCAGGTGGCTGCTGGCCACCCGGGCGAGGACGGCGCCCGGCAGGATCTCCTCCCGCCGCACGCTGCGCCCGGTCGCGGTCACGGCGAGGGCGCGGGTCGTGGGGATGCCGAGCGCGTGCATCGCCTCGCTCACGACGTACTCGCGCAGCATCGGACCGACGGCGGCGAGGCCGTCGCCGCCGCGCGCGAACGGCGTGCGACCGGATCCCTTGAGGTGCAGGTCACGGAGGGCGCCGTCTCGGTCGACGAGCTCGCCACGAGCAGGGCGCGACCGTCGCCCAGCCGCGGGGAGAACCCCCCGAACTGGTGACCGGCGTAGGCCTGCGCCACGGGCGTGGCAGTGTCCGGGAGCCGGGTGCCGGTCAGCAGCCCGATCCCCTCGGGGGTCCTCAGCCAGGCCGGGTCCAGGCCGAGGTCGCCCGCCAGCCGGTCGTTGACGGCCAGCAGCCGGGGGTCCGGTGTGGTCTCGGCCTGCCAGGGGACGGCCAGGTCGCCCAGCTCTCGGGCGAAGTGGCCGTGCAGGTGAAGGGATACCGGGGTGACGCTCACCCGTCGAGCGTACGTCCGCCATGATGGATCCTCGGTCCGGTGAGCACAGGAGGACGACATGGTGGCGAGCCGCTCCGCTCGTGAGAGGAAGGCCGCGGCCCAGGGCGGTCCGCTGGCGCGGGTCAAGATCGACCTCGACGCCGAGCAGCAGTTCGTCTACAAGATCAGCTGCCAGCTGCCGGGCCAAGGGTCATCGGGCCTGGTCGACGTACCGCCCCGGCGAGGACAACGGCTTCATGGCCGCGATGGACCGCTGGACCTTCCACCTCGTGGAGAAGCACCCCGACTCCGAGGCGCCGTGCCTGGCCTTCCTGGCCGAGGCGCAGCAGCGGCTGCACGAGCGCCGCGAGGGAGCCGTCCCCGAGGCGGGGTCGTGACCGACCTGGCCGCCGTCGAGGCACGTCTCGTCGCGCTGCTCGACCGCTACCGGCCCGAGCTGGTGGACGGCACGATCTACGGCGTCCCGTCCCTGGTGTGGCCGGGGGCGACGGGGCACGACTACTTCGCCGCGCTCAAGCGGGGCAAGGCGAAGGTGGGCCTCTACCTCATCATCGCGGACCGCTACCCCGACGACCTGGCGGCCTCCCCGCCGGCGCTGCTGGCGCGGCGTACGGGGCGGGCGACGTTCTCCTTCGCCACGCTCGACGACGAGATGGCCGCCGACCTCGGGGCGCTGCTCGACCGGCTGATGCAGCGGTACCGGGCCGAGCACACGCCTCAGTCGGAGGACGCGGCCGAGCCGCCGGCCACCTCGTAGCTCCACACCTCGCTGTGCGTCGACACCGGCCGCGGGGCATCGCCGCCGGCCCGCTCGGCGGCGGAGCGGTGTCCCTCCGCGAAGCCGGGCGAGCCCAGCCATGCCTGGAACGACTCCTCGTCGCGCCAGCGCGTGATGACGAGCCACTGGTCCCGCTCGTCGGTGGGGCGGAGGAGCTCGAAGCCCTCGAAACCCTCCGCGCCGTCGACGGCTCCGGCGCGCGCGGCGAAGCGGTGGGCGAGCTCGTCGCCCGAGCCGGCCGGGACGGTGATGGCGTTGATCTTGATCGTGGTCATCGCCCCAGCCTGCCAGCCGTCACCAGGTGAGCTCGATCTCCAGCTCGTTGTCGTCGCCGAGCTCGACCTCGACCTTGAGGTTGACCTCGTCGGGGATGCGGACGGTGATGCGGCGACCCTCGCGCTGGAACTCGACGGAGTTGTTGCGAGCGATCGCGTCGGCGAGGGCGTGCAGCCGGGCCGCGGCGTCCTCGCGGCTCATGCGCTGGGTGTCGTCGATGTCGAACAGGTCCATGGGTGTCTCCCTCTGTGGTGGCTGTCCCACGACCGTAGCGAGGCCCACCGCAACCGGGCTCACACGCAACGGGGGACCCACTAGGGTCGCCGCGTGGACGCCGACGTGCTGGTGGTGGGGGCCGGACTGGCCGGACTGCGCTGCGCGCGGGTGCTGCACGACGCCGGCCACGACGTGGTCGTGCTCGAGGCGGCGGACGCCGTGGGCGGGCGCATCCGCACCGACCGGGTCGACGGGTTCCTGGTCGACCGCGGCTTCCAGCTGCTCAACCCCGCCTATCCCGCCGTCCGCCGCTGGGTCGACGTCGACGCCCTCGGCCTCCAGGGCTTCGGCGCCGGCGTCGCAGCCGTCACCGAGTCGGGCACGTCGGTCCTCGGGCACCCGCTGCGGGCTCCGGGCCTGCTCCCGGGCACGACCCGTACGGCGCTCGCGCACCCGCGCGAGGTGGCCGCCGTGCTCCGCTGGGCCGCCCCCCTCCTGCGTCCCCGCGCCCGCGTGCGACTGTCCGAGGTGCTGGCCGGACGGGCCGACGTGGGCCGGGCCGAGGCGCTCGACCGGGCCGGCGTCGACGGGCTGCTGCGGCGGGTGGTCGACCGGTTCCTCGCCGGCGTGCTGCTCGAGGACGACGGCAGCACGGCCGACCGCTTCGCCCTGCTGCTGGCCTGGATGTTCGCCCGCGGGGTGCCGTCGCTGCCGGTCGCGGGCATGCAGGCGCTGCCGGAGCAGCTCGCCGCCCCGCTCGGCGACCGGGTGCGGCTCGGCCACCGCGTCGACCGGGTCACGGGCACCACCGCCTCGGCGGCCGACCGGACCTGGACCGCCCGGCAGGTGGTGGTCGCCACCGACGGTCCCCGGGCCCGGGAGCTCGCCGGGATCGAGCGCCCCGGCGACCAAGGGCGTCGTCACCACGTGGTGGTCGGCCCCCGAGGCTCCGTCGACCGACCTGCTGCACGTCGACGCCCGCCGCGACCCACGTGGGCCGCTGGTCAACGCGGCGGTCGTCTCCCGCGCGGCGCCGTCCTACGCCCCGCCGGGCAGGCACCTCGTGCAGGGCTCGGCCCTCCTCGGACCGGACCGCGCACCCGACGAGGCGGTGGTGCGCCGGCACGCCGGCGACCTGCTCGGAGTCGACCCGACCCGGTGGGAGGTGGTCGCACGGCACGAGGTGCCCGACGCGCTGCCGGCCCAGCCCGCGCCGTACTCCGCGACGCGTCCCGTGCGGGTGGGCGAGCTGGTCGGTGTGCGGCGACCACCGCGACACCGGCTCGATCCAGGGCGCGCTGGTCAGCGGGCAGCGTGCCGCGGAGGCCGTGCTCGCGGCACTGCGGTGAGCGCGGTCGTCGCCTTCGCCGTCGCGACGGCCTGGCACGCCGGCTTCCAGCTCACGGTCACCCTCCTCGTCTACCCCGTGCTGGCCCGCCGGCCGGCCGCTGAGTGGCGCGCCGCCCACGACCGGCACTCGCGATCCATCGCTCCGCTCGTGGGCGTGGTCTACCTCGCCGTGCTGGTGACCGGCGGGCTCCTCGTGGCCTCCGGGCCCGACCCCCTCGGGTGGCTGGCGCTCGCCCTGAGCGGCCTGGCGCTGGCCACGACCGCCCTGGCAGCCGCGCCGGTCCACGGTCGCCTCACCGACCGCGACGACGTGCTCGTGGAGCGGCTCCTCGTGGCCGACCGGTGGCGCTGCGCGTTCGCCGTCCTCGGAGCGGTCGCCGCGACCGGCGCGGTGCTCGCCGGGGGATGATGGCGCCGTGAGTGCGAGCGAGGGTGCCCCGGAGGTCGTGGTCGTCGGTGCCGGGCTGTCCGGCGTGGCGTGCGCCCGCGAGGTGCGGGCGGCCGGGTTGCGGGTGCGGGTCCTCGACCGCGGACGGAAGCCCGGTGGCCGGATGGCCTCGCGCAGGCTGCTGGGACCGCTCGGTCGACCTCGGCGCGTCCTACCTCACGGCCTCCGACGACGACTTCCTCGCGGTCGTCGAGGACTGGCACGAGCGCGGGCTCGCCCGGCCGTGGACCGACACGTTCTGCGCGCTCGGCGACGGCGACCCGGTCGCCAAGACCGGTCCGCTCCGCTGGGGGACGCCCGGTGGCCTGCGGTCGCTGGTCGAGGACCTGGCGACGGGCCTGGACGTCGAGCGGTACGACGTCGCGGGCGTCGACGCGCTGGACGGTGCCGCCGTCGTGCTGGCCATGCCCGACCCGCAGGCCCGCCGCCTCGTCGGCGACGACCACCCGCTCGCGGCTCGCCTGGACCGCGAGTTCGAGCCGGTCCTGGCCATGGCCGCCACCTGGGCGGAGCGCAGCTGGGACGACGTCAGTCCCACGGGGCGCTTCGACGGCGCCTTCGTCAACGACCACCCGGTCGTGGCCTGGGTGGCCGACGACGGACGACGGCGCGGTGACGACGCCGCGGTGCTGGTCGTGCACTCCACCCCGGACTTCGCCGGGAGGCACCTGGAGGACCCGGCGGCCGCCGGTCCCGAGCTGGTGGCGGCGCTGCGGTCCGTCCTGTCGCTGCCCGAGCCGGACGACGTGCACGTGCACCGCTGGACCTTCGCCCGCCCGGTGGGCGAGCGGACCGCCACCCATGCGCTGGTCGACGGTCCCGACGGGCTCGTCGGCGCCTGTGGTGACGGGTGGGGCGCGTCGCCGCGGGTCGAGACCGCCTGGCTGTCGGGCCGGGACCTGGGACGGGCCCTCGTGGGGCGGTTGTCGTGAGCGAGAAGGTCTGGTTCCCCAGCACGAGCGGCCCGCGCCTGGCCGGCCTCCTCGACCACCCGGTGGGCCAGGTCCGCGGCTGGGGCGTCTTCTCGCACGGCTTCACCCTGGGCAAGGACTGTCCCGCGGCCAACCGCATGTGCAAGCAGCTGGCCGCCGAGGGCATCGGGATGCTCCGCTTCGACAACCTGGGCCTCGGTCACTCCGAGGGCGACTGGGGGGACGGGTCCTTCTCGCACAAGATCGCCGACACCGCCCAGGCGGTGCGCTTCATGAACGACGCGGGACGCGAGGTGCGGCTCCTGGTCGGCCACTCGTTCGGCGGTGCCGCGGTCATCGCGGCCGCGCACGAGGTCGACGGCGTGCGTGCCGTGGCGAGCGTGGGCGCGCCGTACGACCCCTCCCACGTCGAGCACCACTACGACGCGCTGCTGGAGCGGATCCTGGAGGAGGGCGAGGCGCCGTTCCCCGTCGGTGGCAAGGCCCTCACCCTGCGCCGGCACTTCGTCGAGGACGTGCGTGCGGCCGACCTCCACGAGCAGATCCGGACGCTGCGGAGGGCGCTCCTGGTGATGCACTCGCCGACCGACAACACCGTCGGGATCGCCAATGCGAGCGAGATCTTCCGGGCCGCGCGGCACCCGCGGAGCTTCGTCTCGCTCGAGGGCGCCGACCACCTGCTGACCGGCCGCAACCAGGCCAGGCGGGCGGCGCGCATCATCAGTGCGTGGTGCGATCCCTACCTCGCCGACGACTGATCCCGGCCCGCGGTCGCGAACGCCCGGCCCGGCGGCCCTTGCCCGGTGGCCGTCGCCCCGCGACGATGAGCGCGGACAGGAGACACCATGACCAAGAGTCACACCCCGCCCGACCGCACCGACACCTCGCGCTACAAGCCGTCCGGTCGCCTGCGGTCATCCGTCTACGACGCCGAGATGGAGCGGCTGCAGGAGCAGCTGGTGCTCCTGCAGTACTGGATCCAGTCCCAGGGCCTCAAGGTGCTGGTGATCTTCGAGGGCCGCGGCTCGGCCGGCAAGGGCGGGGTCATCAAGCGGATCACCGAGCGCACCAGCCCGCGCACGGTGCGGATCGTCGCGCTGCCCAAGCCCACCGACCGCGAGCGGACGCAGTGGTACTTCCAGCGCTACGTCGAGCACCTGCCGGCCGCGGGGGAGATGGTGCTGTTCGACCGGAGCTGGTACAACCGCTCGAACGTCGAGTGGGTGATGGAGTTCTGCACGGAGGGCCAGCACCAGGAGTTCCTGCGCAGCTGCCCCGAGTTCGAGCGGATGCTGGTCCGGTCCGGGATCGTGGTCCTGAAGTACTGGTTCTCGGTCAGCGCCGAGGAGCAGCAGCGGCGCTTCGAGGCGCGCAACGCCGAGCCCCTCAAGCGGTGGAAGCTGTCCGACATGGACCTGGCCGAGCGCGAGCTCTACGTCCGCTACTCCGAGGCCAAGGACGTCACCTTCCAGTACACCGACATCAAGCAGGCCCCGTGGTACGTCGTCCCGTCCGACGACAAGAAGGCGGCCCGGCTCAACTGCATCACCCACCTGCTCGCCCAGTTCGACTACGAGGACGTCGCACCCGACCCCGTCGTGCTGCCCGAGGTGAGGGACATCCCCTACGTCCGGACCCCCATGCACGAGCAGACGTTCGTCCCGTCCGTCTACTGACGCGGGAACACCTCGCCCGGTGTCGGATCGGGGCGAGCCCGTTCGTGGCAAGGGTGAGAGGGCGTCCAGCAGGGGCGCTCACCGTCACAGGAGATGATCCGCGATGCAGTTCCTGATTTCCGTGATCGACGACAGCACCGAGTCCGCCACCGGCACCGAGATGGCCGCCATCGACGCATTCAACAGTGGTCTGCGGGCCGACGGCCACTGGGTCTTCGCCGGTGGTCTCGCGGGGCCCGACGCGGCCACCGTCCTCGACAACCGCGGTGGCCGGGCCGTGGTCACCGACGGCCCGTTCCTGGAGTCCAAGGAGTACCTCGGCGGCTTCTGGGTCATCGAGGCCACCGATCGCGACGCGGCGCTCGCGATCGCCGCCGCCGGTTCGGAGGCCTGCCACCGGCGGGTCGAGGTCAGGCCGTTCCTGGGCTGAAGTGACCGCTTCGGACCCTGTCCACAGGGGGCTTCGAGCCCGACGAGCGATGTCGGTGGTCGGTGCTTGAGTGGGTTCATGCACCTGACCACCGACCTCCACGAGCTGACCGGGGCCGCCCTCCTCGATCACGCCGAGGAGGTGGCGCGCACCCAGCGCGAGTGCGAGGTCCAGGTCCTGCGGATCGCCGTGCAGCACGCGATCATCAACAACCCCGACCGCCTCGACCCCGAGCTGGCCAGGCTGCCGGGCCGGGAGCGGGCCAAGAGGTTCGGCGGTGTGGGGACACCCGAGGTCGCGGAGTTCTGCTGCGCCGAGCTGGGGGCTCGGCTGGGCATCACGTCATGGTCGGCCTCCTCGTTGATGGCCGACGCCCTCGACCTCGTCATCCGGCTGCCCCAGCTGTGGCGGCGCCTCGAGGCGCTCGAGGTCCGGGCGTCCTACGCCCGGTTCGTCGCCCGGCGCACCCGGGACCTCACGCTCGAGCAGGCGGCGTACGTCGACTCGCGCGTCGTCGAGTCCGCCGACGGCCGCATCCCGTGGACACGCTTCGAGGAGCTCGTCACCGGTGCGATCGCCGCCAGCGACCCCGAGGCCGCGGCGGCCCGCGAGGAGGAGCAGGCCCGGCGACAGTTCGCCGACGCCACCCGGTCCACCGAGGACGGCATGCGCGGCTTCTACGTCCGCGCGCCCTTCCACGTCGTCGCCCGTCTGGACGCGATCGTGGCGCACCTCGCGCGCATCCTGGCCGACCTCGGCGACAGCGACCCCGAGGACCATCGCCGGGTCAAGGCCGTCCTCGTGCTCTCCGACCCGCAGCGCGCCGTCGCGCTCATGGCGGCGTACGCCGCGTGGCGCGACCGGCCGGACGATCCTGACGGCGCCGAGGATCCAGGGCGCGATCCCCAGCACGATGCCGAGCGCACGGGGGAGAGGCCCGAGGTCGACTGGGACGCCCTGATGCCGACCGTGGCCCTGATGGTCCACCTCTATGCCGGGGACGAGGAGACCGGCGTGGCCCGCGTCGAGGGCCAGGGGCCGGTCACCGAGGCCTGGGTGCGCCAGCACCTCGGCCCGCACGCGAGGTTCACCGTGAGCCCCGTGATCGACCTGGCCGGCCAGGCGCCGGTGGACGCCTACGAGATCCCCGACCGACATCGGCAGGCCGTGCATCTCATGACGCCGGCCGACACCTTCCCGTGGGGATCCAGCACGTCCCGCACCCAGCAGATCGACCACACCCTGGCCTTCCGGCACGGTGCGGACAGACCCGCGGGGCAGTCGAGGGTGGGCAACTACGGCCCGATGACCCAGCACCACCACCGGATCAAGACCCACGGTGCGTGGCAGGTGCAGCAGCCGTTCGCCGGGATCTACGTCTGGCGCGACCCCCACGGTGCGATCTACCTCGTCGACCACACCGGCACGCGACGGATCGGGGCACCCGCGACGGCGGCCAGCCCGGCGGAGCTCGTCGTGAGCCGCGCCCTGCTGGGCCTCGCGGCCTGAGCCGGGCCCGGGTCAGCCGGTCGGGTGAGGGCGTCCCACACCTCGGTGGTGACCACGCCGGAGGCCGGCAGCCCGGTCTTGCGCTGGTAGGCCGCGACGGCCCGGGCGGTGCCCTTGTCGACGACGCCGTCGATGCGGACGGGCCGGCCGAGCGCCGCGGTGAGGGCGCGCTGGAGCCGGAGCACCGAGGCCCCGGTGTCGCCCACCTTGAGCAGGGGTCGCCCACCCCGGGCGAGCAACCCGGTCCAGGTGCTGCGGGTGAGCCGACCGGTCTCGGGCAGGTCGAGCCTGCGCTGGGCCCTGCCGACCGCGGCGGCCGTGCGCGCGTCGTACCGGCCGGTGAGGGGGGCCTTCAGGAGACCCTGGCGGCGCAGCAGGCACTGCGCGGCGCGGACGGCGTCGCCGCTGCGTCCCTTGCCCAGCGTCGGGTAGCGGCGCAGGTCCACGTCGACCCCGCGGCACAGCGGGCGGCTGCGGGGCGCGACCGACCCACGACCGACGTCGACCCAGTTGGCGTCGACGACCATCGGGTAGCCGCCGAACGTCTGCGTGACGTCGAGCGCGTACTGGTGGACGCGGTCGTGGTCGTCCCACTCGTCGCTCAGCACGCGCTTGTCGGTGCGCACGTCCGACCGGCCGTTGTCCCAGGCGAACCAGATGTCGTCGGGCATCGCGTAGGAGCCCGGGGAGACGCGGTGCGCGTAGTCCAGGGAGGTGATCGCGGCGCCGATGTTGGAGTAGACGCCCGAGCGGTAGCCCGAGCCGCGCAGTGCCTTGGTCCACCCGGAGAGGAACGACAGCGCCGCGCGGCGGCAGTCGTCCGGAGCGATGTCGTAGTCCTCGAGGTCGTAGTACAGCGTGCTGCCCCGGCCGATGCCGAGGGCACGAGCGGTGCTCACCGCGGCCGCGGCCTCGCGACGCCCCTCGCGCCCGGCAGCCGCCACGTCGGACGACATGACCTCGGAATAGCCCGAGCAGCTCGCCTGCGGCCCGACCCACAGTGGCAACAGGTGCCAGCCCCGGCGCTGCTGGGTGCGCACCCAGTCCGCGTCGAGCTCGGGCTGGTCGCACAGGCGGTTGCTGCCGCCGACGTAGATCCCGATGCCGGCGTACGGCGACGACAGCCGCCACGCGTCCATCACCTCCTGCGCGGGGGCCGCGCACGCGTCGAACGCGTAGCCGGTCAGCGACCCGGGGTCGCCACCGCCCCGGGCGGCGGCCTGCGCCGGGGTCGGTGTCGCCATGGTGGCGGCCGCGGTCGCGCACAGCGCGAGAACGGCCAGGCAGCGGCGTGCAAGAGGAACCCCCGAGATTCGCATGGCGAGCAGGATAGAGGTCCCGGCAAACGTCGGCGAGCCACTAGGGTCTGGCCCACCAGACCTGAGGAGACGACGTGTTCGGACGCAGGCAGGACCACCTGCCCCCGCTCGAGAGGGCGCTCGAGGCCGCCTCCGGGCTCAAGGCAGGGTCGTGGGAGAGCGTCGAGGCGCTGTCGATGCTGTCCGTCGAGTGCGCCGGACGACCGGAGGCGAGGAGCCTCTACGAGTCGGCACTCGCGGCGTCCCACGGCCTGCAGTCGGGGTCCTGGGCCAGCGTCCGGAGCCTGGCCTGGTTGGTGCGTGCGGAGCGCGCGCTCGCGGGGCACACCGAGGCGTAGTCACACCCCTGTCCCGGACCCGCGCGAGATCCGACCGAACCGCCGGGCGCCCTCGAGGCGTTGAAGGGGTGGAGGCAACGTCCTCCACCAGCGCCGTAGCCAGCGGGCCGCGGATGGCACATCATCGTTGTGGGACGTCTCGGTGGAAGGGATCGACCGATGACCGACGACCAGGACTTCGCCGACTTCGTCGCCGCCCGCTGGACGTCGCTCTACCGCCTCGCCTACCTGCTCGCCGCGTCGCCGACGGGCGCGGAGGACCTCTTGCAGACCACGCTCGAGAAGGCCTACGTGAGCTGGGGACGGATCAGTCGCCTGGAGTACCCCGAGGCCTACGTGCGCCGGATGATGGCCACGACACTGGTCTCCAGCCGCCGGCGTGCCTGGACCCGCGAGAGGCCCAGCGAGCGGCTGCCTGAGTTGCCCGGGGAGTCCGAGGAGCTGATGGTGCTCGACCACTGCCTGCTCTGGCCGCTGGTGTGCGCACTGCCCGAGCGGCAGCGGGCGGTCATCGTGCTGCGCTACTACGAGGGCCTGAGCGAGGCCCAGATCGCAGAGGTGCTCGGGTGCGCCCGGGGAACCGTGAAGTCCCAGTCGGCGGCGGCCGTCGCAGCGCTGCGACGGGCCCTGGCGGCCGCAGGAGTGGGAGAGGCGGTGAGCACGTCATGAATCTCGACGAGGAGCTCCGGGGGGTGCTGACCCGTGAGGCGGAGGGCCGGACCGCGCCACCGCCCGACGTCGTCGGCATCATCAGTGGCGGGCGGACCCGTCGGCGGCGACGCACCGCCGCCCGCCTCGGTGGCATGGCCGCCGCGACCGTGCTCGTGGGCTCGGCTGTGTACGGCGCCCTGCAGGTCGACCTGTCCAGCGCCAGGACCGAGCAGGGCCCCGCGAGCACGCCGCGCCCGTCGATCGACCCCACGTCCCTCCCTCTGGCCGACCTGGGGCGACGCTGGCTGGACACCGGCCCGCTCAGGTAGTGGGTAGGCACCGACGCCTCCGGCGACGCCGTCGAGGTAGACGTGGTCGTAGCGGGTCGGCGTGGGGGAGCGCCGACTTCGCCAAGCTGGGCGACGGGGCACGCGGCAGCTACTGGGTCGGATTCGGTGTCTACCAGCCCCGGGCACTGGCCGCGGGAACCGGCTGCGTCGACGACCCGAGCGACCACGAGTCCCGCGGCACGGTGGACGAGCTGGCGGGACAGCTGGCGAGGCTGCCACGCAGCGAGGTCCTCCTGGCGCCGGCACCGACGAGGGCGTTCGGGTACGACGCGGTCCACCTGCGGCTGCGGGTCGACCCCGAGTGCCGCCTCTACTACCGCGTCGCCGAGGCGGCGAGTGGGACCGTGGCATCACGTACCCGGGTGTGGGCAGTCGCGCCGTGGACGTCGTCATCGACTTCTGGGTGATGGACGCTGGACGGGACGCCGGTCGTGATCGACCAGTGGCGCAACGTCGACGCCCCGGGGGGGATCGTGGACCGGGCCACCCGGACCCGGGAGTCCATCACTTTCATCGTGCGCGACTGAGGAGGTCGCGGGTCAGAGCCCCAGCATGCGCCCGATGATCTCCCTTCGGTCAGGGCCATTCTGCGAGCTGCGGGGGTCAGTGTTTGCGCAGTCAGAGGACTGTTGAGCTCCCCGCGGGACCACACTCTTCTGAAGGATCCTCGGCTCGGCGCACCATGGATCCACTACCGGAGCCCACGACGCTGGGACGGCTTGACCCCGCGACTGAGGAAGCGAGTCGGCTTACCGCTCACGGTTACCAAGCCGCCAGAATTCTCGATGTCATATGGGGCCCGTAAACGAGTAGACGTCCCTTTTTGAACCAAAGCTCTCTGGACTAGACCGGGCTGGGTATTCGCGATTGCGCGCGTAAAGTCCAAAATTCGGGCTTCCGCCTCGCCGCGCCACCGCTCCGGAGTGGCAGCCGCCGGTTCCGCGCCTTCGAGCGTGGACTCTCTCGGAGGTGACCCTCGTGCGTTTCAAGAACATACTGAACAGTCGTGCGTGCAACTCTCCTGGTAGCAGCGCTCGTCCTCGTCGTGGCCAGTTCAGGCACCACGTTCGCAGCGCAGCTCATCACATCGGCCGACATCAAAGACAAGACGATCCAGACGAAGGATCTCAAGAACGAAATCGTTGGCACCGAACAAGCTGAAGACCGGGGGCGTGCAGTATGGCGACCTCTCCGACGGGGCGAAGGACAAGTTGAAGGGCAAGACCGGCCCCGCTGGCCCCGCTGGCCCCGCTGGCCCTGCTGGCCCTGCTGGAGCCAGTGGAGTCATTGACACCTCCTCAGCAATCACTGCCCCCAATCCGTCATATGGCGGAATCAACATCGTTGATGTCCCAGCCAGTCCTGCCCTGGGACAGAACGACTCACGTACGCCGCTGGTCAGTGTCGTGCTGAACAAGGGGACCTACCACCTCACGGCGACCGCTCAGTTCTTCCATTTCCCAGCCGGAGCTGCGGCGGTTGACTATGGCGTGGTCTCCACCAACGTGAATGGCCAACCGCAGCCGGGAATCGGTTTTACCTCCGACATCCCGAACGACGGTTCCAATGGAGCGCAGACCACTGTGGCCACTATCGTCACGATTTCCGCTGACAACGCAACGGTCACGCTCGTAGGAAGCATCCGGGGTGCCACGGCAGGGCAGGCCGGTGCCCAGATTTTGGTGATGAAGGTCAAGTAGCGTCGTCGTAGTCGCAGCAGTCCATCGTGCAACGTTGTCTACTCGACATGACGAAGACGCTTTTGCATGCGGCTGGTCGACGGTTTCCTCAACGCTCCCGCGGGGCTCACGGTGAGCCCCGCGAGGCGTGCCACCCTGCGCGCGACGGAGGCGGTGCAGTGTTTTGCAGGTGAGTTGACCTACAGCCCGAGCATCCGCCCGATGATCTCCTTCTGGATCTCGGTGGTCCCGCCGTAGATCGTCTGGATCCGGGAGTCGGTGTAGGCCTTGGAGATCGGGTACTCGCTCATGTAGCCGTAGCCGCCGTGCAGCTGGACGCCCGCGTCCACGACCCGCTTCTGCAGCTCGGTGGTCCACCACTTCGCCATCGAGGCGAGCGACGTGTCGACGGTGCCGGCGTTGAGGCGCAGCACGCAGTCGTTGACGAAGACCCGCGCGATGTGGGCCTCGGTCGCCATCTCCGCCAGCACGAAGCGGTTGTGCTGGAACTTCCCGATCGGCTTGCCGAACGCCTCCCGCTCCTTGGCGTAGGCCAGGCACAGCTCCAGCACGTGCTCGATCGCGGCGACCGCGATGCAGGCGATCGAGATCCGCTCCTGGGGCAGGTTCTCCATCAGCGAGACGAAGCCCGAGCCCTCGGCGCCGAGCAGGTTGGCCTTGGGGACGCGGACGTCGGTGAACGACAGCTCGGCGGTGTCCTGGGCGTGCAGCCCCATCTTGTCGAGGTTGCGGCCGCGCTCGAAGCCCTCCATCCCGCGCTCGACGACGAGCAGGCTGATGCCCTGGTGCCCGGCGTCGGGGTCGGTGCGGCGACGACGATGACGAGGTCGGAGAGGATGCCGTTGCTGATGAACGTCTTGGACCCGTTGAGCACGTAGTGGTCGCCGGCGTCGACCGCCGTCGTACGGATGCCCTGCAGGTCCGAGCCGGCGCCCGGCTCGGTCATCGCGATCGCCGAGATGAGCTCGCCGCGAGACGAGCCCGGGCAGCCAGCGCCGCTTCTGCTCGGCGGTCCCGAGGGTGGAGATGTAGGGGACGATGATGTCGGTGTGCACGGCGAACCCCGGCCCGGAGGCCCCGACCCGCGCCGCCTCCTCGGCGAGCACCATGTTGTAGCGGAAGTCCTTGATCCCGGCGCCGCCGTACTCCTCCTCGACGTCGAAGCACAGCAGCCCCGCGTCGCCCGCCTTGCGCCACACGTCGCGGTCGACGACGCCGTCGGCCTCCCACTGCGCGTGGTACGGCACGACCTCGCGCTCCATGAACGTGCGGGCGGTGGCGCGGAAGTCCTCGTGCTCCTGCTCGAGGATCGAGGGGCGCTCAGGCATGGGTGCTCCTGGGGAGGGTGGGACCGGAGTGGGCGGGGGCGTTGAGGGCGTCGAGCATGGACAGCGGGCCGAGGTCGGAGAGCCGGTGCCCGCCGGGATAGGTGGTCGCGCGGTGGCGGTACGGCGTCGCGCCGCGGCGGCGCGAAGCGCAGCAGCCGAACCCGCGTGCCCGCAGGCCGCCGTCGGACCAGCGCGGCCGAGCCAGGCGGGCTGCGCGGGCATCCCGAGCGCGATCCGCAGCGGCTCGTCCATCATCGCGATCGAGACCCGCCGGACCAGCGGGCGGAGCGGCGCACGGCACGACGCTGCTGCCGATGGCGATGGTCGCCTCGGCGACCGCGTGGCCGGCCGGCGTGGGCGCGAAGTGCTCGCGCTCGTAGTCCGACGAGCAGCTGCCAGGTAGCCGTCGTACGTCGTCGGGCAGGTCCTTGATGCCCATCAGCTCGCCGAAGCGCGTGGTGACCCGGGTGATCGCGACGAGCTCGTGCGGGTCGAGCGGGCGCCAGCCGTAGCGCGAGATCCAGCGCACCGGCCCGACGATGGTGGTGGCCAGGACGTAGGCGAGCTCGTCGTTCGGGATGTCGTAGTGGCCGTGGATGCGGTTGAGGCGGCGTACGGCGGCGTGGCCGCGCTCGGAGTCGATGCCCGTCGACGGTGGCCTCCTGGCCGATGAGGATCGTGTCGTCGTAGCGCTTGACGCCGTCGTCGCTCGAACTCGCCGGTCCGGTGCAGCAGCCGGGCGATCGACGGCACGCCGTAGTCGCGCATGAAGGCGATCCCGGTCCCTTGCGAGTAGTCCCACGGGAACTCGTGGCGCGCGGTCAGGCCGAGGATCTCGTCGGCGTCCCGTCGGGGTCGAGGGCCGGATCCGGCGAGGTTGTCGTAGCGGCGGGGATGGGCCAGCAGCCGTGGCCGGCCCCCTCGGGTCAGGAGACCCATTCCTTGACCTGCGCGATGGTGGCGGCCGGGTCGTCGGTCGCCGGTGTGAGCGAGAGGTTGGTGACGCCGGCCTCGCGGAAGGCGGCGATCCGCTCCTTGACGTAGGACGCGGGGCCGACGAGGTTGGCCGCCTCCAGCCACTCGGTCGGGACGAGCGCCTCCGCCTCCTTCTTCTTGCCCGACGAGGTAGAGGTCCTGGATCTCCGCGGCCTCCTTCTCGTAGCCGTAGGAGCAGGCGACGTCGTTGTAGAAGTTCTTGCCCCGGGCGCCCATGCCGCCGACGTAGAGCGCGAAGATCGGGCGCGCGAAGTCCAGCAGCGCCTTCGTCTCCGGGCCCTCGCCGATGGCGACCATGCCGCCGGCGTTGATCTCGAGCGGGCGCCAGGTCGGCCGACCGCTTGGCCGTGCCGGCCTCGAGCGCGTCGCCCCAGACGAGGTGGGCCTTCTCCGGGTGGAAGAGGTGGGGGATCCAGCCGTCGGCGATCTCGGCGGCCTGCTCGACGCTCTTGGGGCCGAGGGCGGCGATGTAGATCGGGATGGTGTCCCGCTCGGGGCGGGTGAGGATCTTCAGCGGCTTGCCGAGGCCGGTGACCGCGCCGTCCTCCTTGGAGAGCGGGAGCTTGAAGATGCCGTCGTTGTCCAGCGGCTCGCGCTTGAGGCCGCGACGCACGATGTCGATCACCTCGGCGGTGCGACCCAGCGGCTTGGAGTAGGGGACGCCGTGGAAGCCCTCGATGACCTGCGGTCCGCTGGCGCCGAGGCCGAGGATGGCGCGGCCGCCCGACACGTTGTCGAGGCCGGCCGCGGTCTGCAGCAGCGCGCCGGGGGTGCGCGAGTAGATGTTGAGGATCGCCGAGCCGATCTCGATCGTCTCGGTCTTGGCCGCGAGGTAGCCCATCAGCGTGGGGGAGTCGAAGCCGTAGGCCTCCGCCACCCAGACCGTGTCGAGCCCGGCCTTCTCGAGCGCGACCGACCTGGTCGGCGGCGTCGCGCGGGTTGCCGGCGTACATCAGCGGCATGGAGAGCTTCATGGGGCCAACTGTGACACCGATACTGTCACGATCGCAAGGACCGTCGCTCAGCGGCGCAGCCGCGGGCCGAAGACCACGTCGACCCCGGGCGAGAACATCACGTGGTCCGGCGCGCGGGCGGCGAGGTCGCCGAAGCCCGCCGCGGCCAGCAGCTCGTCGTCGAGCGCATCGACGACGGCGTGGTGCAGCGGCCAGGTCGGGTGCTCGTTGGGCCAGAAGCGGGTGCGTCCGGCACGGTCGGCCAGGTGCAGCCCCCACCGGGCCGTGAGGAAGTGCTCCAGCTCCCCGGCCTCGAGGCGCGCGCCGACGCTCACCGCGATCCGGGACCGGGCACCCCGCGGCCCGGGCCACCGCCGCCGGCACGTGTAGGTCACCTGCGTCGCCCGATCGCCGGCGGCGCATCCGCGACCAGAGGTAGGGCAGGCGGGGACCCCAGCGGGCGGCCAGGACGGGCGCGAGCCGCGACGCGTCCAGGCTGACGAAGACCACGCCCCGGCGCCCCTGCTCGTCGACCGAGTAGAGCCGGACGTTGGTCTCGTGGAACGACCCGACGTAGGGCAGCGCGGGGCCGCCGAGGAGGCCGATGCCCTGCATCCAGAACGGGATCAGCCCGACGTACGTCACCCCGTCCAGGGTGTCGGGGCGCGTCCCGGCCGGCAGGTACGGCTGGACCCGCTCCGGCGGGACCGCCCAGTGCACGAACGCGAGCTCCGCCCAGCGCTGGGTGAAGACCGTGCGCCCGGCGGCCCGGGGCGCGAGCGGGGTGATCGGCTCGGGCTCCACGGTCAGACCTTTCCGTGCCAGGACTCCCACAGCGCGGCGTACGACCGCCGGCGGCGACCAGCTCGTCGTGCGAGCCGAACTCGGTGATCACCCCGTCCTCCACCACGGCCACCCGGTCGGCGTCGTGCGCGGAGAAGAGCCGGTGCGCGATCGCGATCACGGTGCGACCGTCGAGGACGGCGGCCAGCGAGCGCTCGAGGTGCCGGGCGGCGCGCGGGTCGATCAGCGAGGTCGCCTCGTCGAGGACCAGCGTGTGCGGGTCGGCGAGCACGAGGCGGGCGAGCGCGATCTGCTGGGCCTGGGCGGCGGTCAGGCGCGACCACCGGAGCCGACCACGGTGTCGAGCCCGGCGGGAAGCGCGTCGACCCACTCGAGCGCGTCCACGGCGTCGAGCGCCCCGTGGACGCTCGTCGTCGGACGAGCCGCGGGCGGGCCAGGACGAGGTTCTCCCGCAGCGTGCCGACGAAGACGTGGTGCTCCTGGGTGACGAGCGCGACGTGGCCGCGCAGGTCGTCCAGCGGCAGCTCGACCAGCCCGACGTCGCCGACCGTCACGGCCCGGTCCGCGGCGGGTGGATGCCGGCGAGCAGCCGGCCGAGCGTCGACTTGCCGGCACCGGACGGACCGACCATGGCGATCCGCTCGCCGACCCCCACGTCGAGGTCGACGCCGTGCAGCACGTCGCGCCCCTCGACGTAGGAGAAGCGCACGTCCTCGGCCTCGAGCTTCTCCGACGACGGCGCGCGCCCGGTGACCGAGCGGTCGTCCGGGCACCTGGGCGACGCCGAGGAGCCGGGACAGGGACGCGGCGCCGAGCTGGAGCTCGTCGAGGATGGAGACGAACCGGTCGACGGGGTCGATCAGCATCTGCACGTAGAGGGTCGCCGTGGTGACCTCGGCCAGCGAGACCTGGCCGCGCGTGTAGAGCCAGCCGCCGAAGAGCAGCGTGCCGACGACCGGCAGCAGGTAGCTGAGCTCCATGCTCGGGAAGAAGACCGTGCGCAGGTGCAGCGTGTAGCGCTCGGCGTCGAACGACGCGGCGCAGTCGGCGTCGCTCGATGCTCGACGCGCGCCGGCCCGAGCCCGAGCGCCTCGACGGTGCGCGAGCCCTCGACGGTCTCGGAGAGGGTCGTCGGTGATCTGGGAGTACGACGCGGTCTCGCGAGGTAGCCGTCCTTGGCGCGGGCGAGGTACCAGCGCAGCCCGATCGACCAGCGGCGGCACCGCCGAGCAGGCACGGGCAGCGAACACCCAGCCGCCGACGCTGAGCGCCGCGGCGAAGGTCAGCACCGCGGTGACCACCGCGATCGTCCACTCCGGCAGCGCCCAGCGCACCGACCAGCCCAGCCGGTCGATGTCGCTGCTGGTGCGGGTGAGGAGGTCGCCGGACCCCGCGGCCTCGACGGTGCCGACCGGGAGGGCGAGGGTGTTTTGACGAAGTCCTCACGCAGCTCGGCCAGCACCAGCTCGCCCATCACCTGGGAGCGGAAGCGGGCGTAGCGGGTGAGCACCGACTGGGCGACGCAGGAAGACGGCCAGCCAGATCGACGATGTCGTCGACGCGGGCGGTGGTGGTGCCCTCCTCCACGGCCTGCACGAGGTCGCCGAGGAGGCGCGGCGCGGCCAGGGCCGAGGGCGGCCAGCACGTGCAGGCCGAGGGCGGACCACAGCAGCCGCGGGTGGCGCTGCGCGACCTGTCCGACGTAGCGGCGCACCGCGCGGCCGTCGGCGACGGGCAACCTGCGTCGTCACGCTCACGAGACCACCTCCACGTCGCGGACGACGACCGAGCGGTAGGCGGGACGGTCTGCCAGCAGGTCGGCGTGGGTCCCGGTGGCGACGACGCGGCCGTCGACGAGGAACGCGACCTCGTCGACCGCGTCGAGCAGCAGCGGGCTCACCGTGGTGACGACGGTCGTCCGACCGGCGCGGTGGGCGCGCAGCCGGGCCGCGATCCGCGCCTCGGTGTGCGCGTCGACCGCGCTCGTGGGCTCGACCAGCACCAGGACCTCGGGGTCGGCGGCGAGCGCGCGGGCCAGCACCAGCCGCTGGCGCTGGCCGCCGGAGAAGCTGCGGCCGCGCTCGGTCACGATCGGTGTCGAGTCCCTCGGGCAGCGCCTCGAGGATGTCCTCGGCCGAGGCGGTGTGGATCGCCCGCGCGACGTCCGCCGCCGCCGCTGCTCGTCGAGCCGGTCCCCGAGCCGGCCGGCGAAGAGGGCGGCCCCGGTGTCGGAGACGAGGATGCGCGCGCGGACCTCGGCGTGGCGCAGCGAGGTGAGCGGCGTCCCGCCCCAGGTGACGTCATCGTCGGGCTCGGCCGCGGCCAGCCCGAGCCGGTCGGCCAGCAGGGCCGAGTCGTCGGGGCGCTCGCAGACGACGGCGGTGAGCAGGCCGGGACGGACCCGGAGCCCGGTGCGGGCGTCGTGCAGCTCGGAGCCGGGGGCGGGCGCGTCGGCCGGGGACGCGGGGTCCACGAGGTCGGGCTCGAGGGCCAGCACGCGGCAGATCCGCCGGCGACGACACGAGGCCGCGGATCAGCTTGTTGGCGAACTCGGTGGCCGTGCGCAGCGGGAGCATGAGGAACGCCGCATAGCCGTAGAACGCGACGAGCTCCCCGGCCGAGATCTCGCCCGCGACGGCCGAGCGGGCGCCCAGCCAGACCACGAGCACCACGAACGTGCCGGGCAGGAAGACCTGGAGCGCGTCGAGCACGGACTGGAGCTGGGCGACGCTGACGGCCGCGGTGCGGGTGGCCTGCGACTCGCGGCGGTAGCGGGCGAGGAAGACCTGCTCGCCGCCGATGCCGCGGAGCACCCGCAGGCCGCCGACGATGTCGGTGCCGGTGTTGGACAGGTCGCTGCGCATCTGGCGCTCGTTGGCGCTGCGGGCCTGGAGCGGCCGGAGCAGCGGGCCCATCACCAGCATCAGCAGCGGGACGCCGATGAGCACGAGGAGGCCGAGCTGGACCGAGGTGCTGAGCAGGATCGCGGACACCAGCAGGAAGGACACGATGGCGCCGGCGAAGCGGGCGGTCACGTCCATCACGTTGCCGACGTGGTCGAGGTCGGTGGTGCCGATCGCGATGACCTCGCCGGTGCTCACCTTGCGGGGCAGCGAGCCGCCGAGGCGGACC
Source organism: uncultured Actinomycetota bacterium (assembly GCA_963776975.1). Taxonomy (GTDB): domain Bacteria; phylum Actinomycetota; class Actinomycetes; order Propionibacteriales; family Nocardioidaceae; genus Nocardioides. The sequence goes on from CAVZOU010000012.1 coordinate 222,024, forward strand.
GTCTGGCGGGTGACGAGCTGCACGACGCGGTAGGACGCGGTCAGCCAGTTGGTGACCGCGAAGCGGTGCCGCATGATCCCGGTGAAGGCCTGCAGGAGGCCGATGGCGAACATGACGCCCGCCCAGAACAGCAGCCGCTCCTGGTCGCGGGCGGCGACGCCCTGGTCGATCGCGCGGCCGAGCACGGCCGGCAGCACGGCCTGGCACGACATCCAGACGATCCCGAACGCCATGCCGCCGAGCAGGGTGCGCCACTGGCCCTTCGCGAGCCACCACAGGAAGTGCCGCGGTGACCGGTGATCCGCGATGCCGGGGTCGGGGACAGGGAGAACACGCACTCGCCCCAACCTACGGTTCCGCGGCGGCCTCCGCAGCGAATCCTTTTCGGCTCGGGTCGGCCCCCCGGTCACGTCCCCAGGGCGGGAACGACCTCGACGCCCGGGAGGTCGGCCAGGGTACTGCCGGGCAGCAGCAGCTTGGAGCGTCGTACGCCGGCGCCCAGGATCACCACCGGCTCGCCCAGCAGCCGCTCGTCCACCAGCAACCGCCACCCCGTCGGCAGCCCGACGGGCGTGATCCCGCCGTACTCCATCCCGGACTCCTCGACCGCCCGGTCCATCGACAGGAAGGTGGCCTTGCGGACGTCGAGCAGGCGCCGGACCAGGGTGTTGACGTCGGCCCTCGTGTCGGCGCGGACGACGCAGGCGGCGGTGCGCTCCTCGCCGGAGCGGCGGCCCGTCACGACCACGCAGTTGCCCGACGCGGCGAGCGGCAGGTCGTACTCGGCCGTCATCGCCGCGGTGTCGGCGAGGTCGGGATCGATCTCGACCACCGCCGCCCGGTCCGCCGCCGGCCAGGAGGCCAGGGCCGCGGCCACCGGAGGAGCCACCAGGTGGAGGTGGTCGAGGACGGGCAGGGACTCGAGTCGCGGAAAGCTCGGCAGCGTCACCCGACCATCATGTGCCATTCACCCTGACGTCGTGCGGGTGTCCCGTCGTCGCCTCGTGCGGACCGGACGGTGGCCCCATGACCGTGCTCGGCACGACCGGACCGCTCCTCGACCGGACCTCCAGCCTCGTCCTGACCCCGGCGGTCGTGGCCCACCGCGGCGCCAGCGGCCACCGCCCCGAGCACACCCTGGGCGCCTACCGCACCGCGATCCGGATGGGCGTCGACGACATCGAGCTCGACCTCGTCATCACCCGCGACGGCGTGCTCGTCGCCCGCCACGAGTCCGAGATCAGTCGCACCACCGACGTCGCCGACCATCCCGAGCTGGCGCACCTGCGCACCACCCGCACCATCGACGGCACCGAGCTGACGGGCTGGTTCGTCGAGGACATGACCCTCGCCCAGCTCAAGACCCTCGCGGCGCGCGAGCGGATGCCGCGCCTGCGCCCGGACAACACGGCGTACGACGGGGTGGAGGGCGTGCCGACGTTCACCGAGGTGCTCGCCATGGTCGGCGCCGAGTCCGTGCGACGCGGGAGCACCGTGGGCGTGATGGTCGAGCTCAAGCACGCGGCGTACTTCGACGCGATCGGGCTGCCGCTCGACCGGCCGCTGCTCGCCGACCTGGCCCGGCACGGGCTCGACCACCCGTGGGCGCGCGTCACGCTGATGTCCTTCGAGACGACCGTCCTGCGGCGGCTGGCCGGTCGCACCCGGCTGCCCGTCGTCCAGCTCCTCGACGTGGCGCACCGCCGGCCCGCCGACCTGGCCGCGCTCGGCGACCCCACGACGTACGGCGACCTGGTCACGCGCGAGGGGCTGGCGTGGATCGACGACTACGCCGACGGGATCGGCCCGCACAAGGCGCTGGTCCTGCCGCGCGACGCCGACGGCGCGGTCGGGCGAGCCGTCCCAGCTGGTCCGCGACGCGCACCGGGCCTGGCTGACCGTGCACGTCTGGACGGTGCGCGCCGAGAACCGCTTCCTGCCCACCAACCTGCGCCGCGGCAGCGCCCTCGACGCGCCCGGCGACATGGCCGGCGAGGTGCGCGCCCTGCTCGACGCCGGGGTGGACGGCGTCATCACCGACCACCCCGAGATCGCCCTGCGGACCGCCCACTAGCCACGGCGTGCCATTCTCACCCGGCTCCGCCGGGCGTAGCGTCGAGAGCCTGTGAGCACCCCTCGTCCCGGAGGCCAGTCATGCACCTGCACAAGCTCGCCGCACCAGCCGTGGTCCTCCTCGCAGCGACGTTGGTCGCGCCTCCGGTGGCCACGGCCGACCAGGTGGTGAACGACCACTACTCGTTCACCGACAGCCACATCGAGCAGGAGGAGCACGGGGACGACTTCTGCGGTGGGACCGTGGAGTTCCCCGTCCGCTACGACGTGGCCGTCGAGGGGTTCTTCCACGGGGTGCGTCGTGGTGACGGGCTGGTCTACTTCGCCGACGTGTTCCGGGTCGTCGAGTCCTACACGAACGTGCTCAACGACGCGTCCCTCACCCACCGGACGGTCGGTCGCCGCGCCGACGTCGCGATCGTGGACAACGGGGACGGGACGCTGACGATCACGTCCAAGTTCACCGGCCGCACCCACGTCGTCGGACCGGATGGCGACGTCCTGTTCCGCGACGTCGGACAGGTGCAGGAGTCGATCATCGTGGCCCACGGTGGCACGCTGGACGACCCTGAGGACGACGAGTTCGTGGAGTACCTGGGCGAGAGCAAGCGGGTCGGCCGCTGGGACACCGAGGGTCGGGACTTCTGCACGGACCTCGTGGACCTGCTGGGCTGATCGCCAGGTGTGACCGGACGCGTCACCTGACGTTCACCCCGCGCTCGCGGCCCGGCCGCCCGCGCTCGGTTGGCTCCGGGGCATGACCTCTCGGAAGACCTGCCTCGCCGCCGTCGTCGCCCTGACGGCCGCCGCGACCACCCTCCTCGTCCCGACCTCCGCGCAGGCGGGACCCAGCACCGACCTGGCGGCCGATCCCGTGGTGATCGGCCACCGGGGCGCCTCCGGCTACCGCCCCGAGCACACGATCGCGGCCTACGAGCTCGCCATCCGCCAGGGCGCCGACTACATCGAGCCCGACCTCGTCTCGACCAAGGACGGCGTGCTCGTCGCCCGTCACGAGAACGAGATCAGCGGCACCACGGACGTCGCCGACCACCCCGAGTTCGCGGACCGGCGCACCACCAGGGTCATCGACGGCCGCCCGGTGACCGGGTGGTTCACCGAGGACTTCACCTACAAGGAGCTCCGCACCCTGCGGGCCGTCGAGCGGCTGCCCGGCGTGCGCCCGGACAACACGGCGTACGACGGCGACTTCCGCGTCCCGACCCTGGACGAGGTGCTCAAGCTGGCCCGGCGCGAGGGCGTCGGCGTCTACCCGGAGACCAAGCACCCGACGTACTTCGACTCCATCGGGCTGTCGCTCGAGGAGCCGCTCGTGGCCGCGCTGGAGAAGCGGAAGATGGACGACGCCGACGACGAGGTGGTCATCCAGTCCTTCGAGGTCTCCAACCTGCGCGACCTCGACACGATGGTCGACGTGGACCTCGCCCAGCTCGTCGACGCCGCGGGCGGCCCCTTCGACCTGCCGGGCACGACGTACGCCTCGATGGTGACGGCCGCCGGGCTGAGGACGATCGCGACGTACGCCGACGGCCTGGGCGCCGCGAAGAACTGGGTGCTGCCGCGCGACGCGTCCGGCGCCACGGGTGCCCCGTCGGCGGTGGTGGACGACGCCCACGCGGCGGGCCTGGTCGTGCACGTGTGGACGCTGCGCCGGGAGAACCAGTTCATGGCGACCGACTTCCGGGTCGGGACCGACCCGAACGCGCCCGGCGACATGTACGCCGAGTCGCTGGCGTTCCTCGATGCCGGGGTCGACGGACTCTTCTCCGACAACCCCGACATCGCCGCGCGAGCCCTCGCCGACTGGCTCGACGACGAGGGCTGAGGCCTAGAACGTCCCGGTGTCCCCGCGGCGGCGGCCGGCCAGCACGACGGCCAGCAACCCGGCCACACCGGCCGCCAGCCAGGGGAGCGGCATCAACCAGCGCAGGTCGTCCGAGCCGATGGTGCCGGACTCGAAGAGCGCCCAGATGGCGGTGAGGCCGAGGAAGGCCACGCCCATCACCAGGTGCCCGACGTTGACCGGGTGCCGTCCGGAGGTGTCGCGGACCGCCTCGGGGACGAGCGCCGAGGCCTGCGAGCGCTCGTGGTCGCGCAGGTCCTCCTCGAGGCCCTGGCTGGTGTTCTGGTGGATGTCGCTGCGGTCGCGGGGACCGTCGTAGCTCTCGTCGTTGCTCATCGTCTCGTCCTCACTGCTCGCGCACGGTGACCTGGCCGATGCCCAGGTCCACCTCGATGGTCATGTCGGGGACCTCGTCGCCCCCGTCGACGAAGCCGTCCTGCTGGACGTCGAAGCCGCCGCTCTCCTGCTCGAAGACCTCGACGTTGCCGACGCCGGCGGAGGCGTCGACCGAGACGTCCATGCCCCGGGGGACGACGACCTCGATGGTGCCCACACCGCCGTCGACGGTGATGTCGCGGCCGTCGAGGCCGTCGACGTCGGTGATGCCGGACAGGTCCAGCGTCATCTCGCCGGTCCCGAGGTCGTAGCTGTCGCGCACCTCGCCCACGGTGGTGGGGGCGTAGGCGAGTCGGGTGCCCTCCAGGTCCTCGGACGCCGTGCCGCCGACCGTGGCGACCGCGGCGATCAGGCCCACCAGGATGAGCCCGCCGGCCCGGCCCCAGAAGGCGCCGACGACCAGCATCACGCCGGTGACGGCCATGGCGAGGGCGGCGTAGCCGGCGTCGGGCACGTCGGTGCCGGAGGCGTCGATGACGCCCAGGGTGCCGATCCCGATCGCGATGAGCGCCAGGGTCGACCAGAAGAGGAGGGGCCCGCGCTTGCGAGGGTTGCGGGGGCGCACGTAGGTGGCCGGGTCGTAGGTGGGACCCGTGTACGTCGGGCCGGTGTAGGTCTGGCCCGTGCGGGTCGGGTCGGCCTGCTGGAAGCCGTCGTACGTCGAGCCGGTGAGGCTCGACCCGTAGCCCGAGGTGGGCGGGACCGCGTGCTGCTGGTTGCGGTTGAGGAACCACAGCACCACGAGCGCCACGATGACGACCGGCCACGGGAACCAGAAGGCTCCGGCCCAGTCGCCGAGCGCGGCCAGTCCGGCCAGGACGCCCGCCCCGATCAGGGCGATCCGGCGGCTGCGCTCGTCGAGGCCGAGCGGCTGGTCGGCGGTGCCCTCCTCGGGCACCAGCAGCCAGCCGGCGGCGTACAGCAGGAGGCCCGAGCCGCCGAAGAAGACCAGCACCACCAGCGCGACGCGCACGATGATCGGGTCGACGTCGAGGTGACGGGCCAGGCCGCCGGCGACGCCGGCGATGCGGCGGTCGGTGACCGAGCGCCGCAGCCGGCCGAGGTCACGCATCTGCTCGCTGGAGACGCGGGGGCCCTCGGTGGTCGGCGGAGCGACCGGCGCCGACGGCTGCCCGGTCGGCTGCTGCCCGGTCGGCTGGGGGTCGGTCGCCGGCGGCTCCGGCTGGTCGGGAGGTGGTGTGGTCGTGTCCATGGCTCCAGCGTGGGCTCTGCGTCGTCGTCGGACCATCGGTGACGACCCTGAAAGCTGCCGGTGCCCACGGGGTCGGACCTCAGGGTCGAGTCGGGGTCGTGCCTCATGGGAAGGGTCGTCCCGGCCTGCGACGATGGTGGCACGATGAGTACCCCACTGTCCGTACGCCGTGCCTACCGCGACACGTCCGCCCCCGTGGCCGGCGGCGTCGCGTCCGGCCTCGCGCGCCACCTCGGCGTCGCCGTGCTGTGGGTGCGGGTGGCGTTCGTGGTGCTCGCGCTGATCGACGGCCTCGGCATCCTGCTGTACGCCGCGCTGTGGGTCTTCCTGCCGGCCGACAGCGGGTTCGCCGACGAGGCGCCCGGACTGGCCAGCGCCCGCCGCGGGGGACGTCGGCCGCGTCGGGCGGGACGGCTCGCCAGCGCCGGGCCGGCGATCGCGATCGGCGCCCTGCTCTTCGGCGGGGTGCTCGGCTTCGAGGCGGTCTTCGGCCAGGGCGTGCTGTTCTGGCCGGTGGTCCTCGGGGTCGCGGGCATCGCGCTGCTGTGGCGCCAGGCCGACGAGGCCCAGCGCGAGCGGTGGCTCGACTCCAGCGGCCGGATCGACCCCTTCCGCGCGGTCTTCGGCAACGGCGGCTGGGCGGCGTACGCCCGGGTCGTCATCGGCCTGGGGCTGGTCGTGGTCGCCCTCGTGGTCTTCGGCGTCACCACCGGCTCGGTCCGGTTCGCCGGCCCGGTCGTGGTGGCCGGGCTGCTCGGCATCCTGGGTCTCGCGCTCGTCGTCGGGCCGTGGGCGCTGCGCCTGGTCAACGACCTCGGCGCCGAGCGGGCCGAGCGGGTCCGCACCCAGGAGCGGGCCGACATGGCCGCGCACCTGCACGACTCGGTGCTCCAGACCCTGGCCCTGATCCAGAAGAACTCCGGCGACGCGACCACGGTCGCCCGGCTCGCCCGGGCCCAGGAGCGCGACCTGCGCACCTGGCTCTTCGAGGGCGAGGCGACCGACGACACCACCCTGGCCGGGGCGCTGCGCGACGTGGCCGCCTCGGTGGAGGAGACCCACCCGGTGGTCGTCGACGTCGTCACCGTCGGCGACTGCGCCGACTCCGAGGCCGTGCGCACCGTCGCCAACGCCACCCGCGAGGCGGTGGTCAACGCCGCCAGGCACGCCGGAGTGCCGCGGGTCGACGTCTACGCCGAGGCGACGCCCGACGCGGTCGAGGTCTTCGTCCGCGACCGCGGCGCCGGCTTCGACCTCGACACGGTGGCGGCCGACCGCCACGGTGTCCGCAGCAGCATCATCGACCGCATGGCCCGCCACGGCGGCAGCGCCGAGGTCCGTACGTCGCCCGGTGCCGGCACCGAGGTCCGCCTGCACATGCCCCTGCGCACCAACCCCGCAGCACGAGGAGAGTCATGACCGAGCCCGACCGACCCGTCCGTCCGGTGAGGGTCGTCATCGTCGACGACCACGCGATGTTCCGTGCGGGTGTGCGCGCCGAGCTCGCGGGAGCGGGTGCCGGGGAGGTCGACGTCGTCGCCGAGGCGGCCGACGTCGCGGAGGCGGTGGCCGCCATCCGCGAGCACCAGCCGCAGGTGGTGCTCCTCGACGTGCACCTGCCCGGGGGAGGGGGCGTCGAGGTGATGCGCCAGGCGCCGTCGCCGCAGGCGCGCTACCTCGCACTGTCGGTCAGCGACGCCGCCGAGGACGTCATCGGCACCATCCGCGGCGGCGCCCGCGGCTACGTCACCAAGACCATCACCGGCCCCGAGCTGGTCGACGCGATCGCCCGGGTGGCCGACGGCGACGCCGTCTTCTCCCCGCGGCTGGCCGGCTTCGTCCTCGACGCCTTCGCCGGCTCCATCGACGTCGCCGCGGTCGACGAGGACCTCGACCGGCTCACCGAGCGCGAGCGCGAGGTGATGCGCCTCATCGCCCGTGGCTACGCCTACAAGGAGGTCGCCCGCGAGCTCTTCATCTCGGTCAAGACCGTCGAGACCCACATGTCCTCGACGCTGCGCAAGCTCCAGCTGTCCAGCCGCCACGAGCTCACCCGGTGGGCGTCGGACCGTCGCCTCCTTTGAGCGCCACCGGGGTGGAGCGATTGACAAAGGCTCCTTGCTTCCGGTGGGGTCGGGGGATTCCACAACTCCACTCGGGAAGTGAGGGCCACCCGTGGCCGACTCCACCGTCACCAGCAGCGACCGCACCGACGAGGACGACGACAGCGGCCTCAAGCGGTCCATCACCGGGACGCAGCTGTTCTTCTACACCCTCGGGGACGTCCTCGGGTCGGGCATCTACGTCCTGATCGGCCTGGTCGCCGCGGCGGTCGGTGGCGCGTTCTGGATCGCCTTCGCGGTCGGCGTCGCCGTCGCCGCCATCACCGGTTCGGCGTACGCCGAGCTGGTGACCAAGTACCCGCAGGCCGCCGGCTCCTCGCTGTACGTCCAGAAGGCCTTCGGCAACAAGGCGCTCACCTTCCTGGTCACCGTGTCCTTCCTCGCCGCGAGCTTCGCCGCCACCGGGTCGCTGGCGGCCGGCTTCGCGTCGTACTTCGCCGAGCTGTCGGGCGGCGGACCGCCGGCGCTGCTCGTCTCGCTGGTCTTCGTCGCCGTCCTGGTGCTCATCAACTACATCGGCATCACCGAGTCGGTGGTGATGAACATGCTGATGACCTTCGTCGAGCTCAGCGGCCTGATCATCGTGATCGATCATCGCCATCTACTACGTCGCCCAGGGCAACGCGGACTTCGGCGATCGCTCACCGACATCAGCGTCTCGGGCAACCCGGCGCTGGCGGTGCTCGCCGGCGTGGCGCTCTCCTTCTTCGCCATGACGGGCTTCGAGAACACCGCCAACGTCGCCGAGGAGACCATCGACCCGCTACAAGGCGTTCCCGCGCTCGCTCGTCGGCGGCATGGTCGTCGCCGGCATCGTCTACGTGCTGGTCTCGATGGCCGCGGCGCTCACGGTGCCCGATCGACACAGCTCGCCGAGTCGCGACGTCGCGCTGCTCGAGGTGGTCAAGCAGGGCATCCTGCCGTTCTCCACCGACGCTGATGACGACCATCTTCACCGTCATCGCCCTGGTCGCGATCACCAACACCACCCTGGTCACCCTGGTCACGCAGCCGCGCATCCTCTACGGCATGGCCCGCGAGGACGTCGTCCCGGGCGTCTTCGCCAAGATCCACCCGACCCGGCGCAGCCCGTGGGTGGGGCTGCTCTTCAGCGGCCTCGTGGTGGGCGCCCTGCTCGTCACCGGCTACGCCGTCACGGAGGCCGGCGGCGGCATCGACCTGGTCAACCGGCTCGCGCTGGTGACGGTGGTGTTCCTCCTCGCGATCTACGCGCTCGTCATCGTGACCTGCCTCAAGCTGCGCGGGCAGCGACGAGGACGAGCGGGCGTTCCGGGCCAACACGCCGCTGCTCATCGTGGGGCTGGTCGGCAACCTCGCCATCCTCTACTACGCGATCTACGACGACCCGACGTCGCTGTTCTGGTGCGCCGGGCTGCTCGCCGTGGGCGGCGTGCTCTACGTCGCCGAGAAGCTCTTCGGCAGCAAGCGGCACCGCCGCCACCGCTCCGCCCCTCGAGCAAGTGACCGGGAGGTCTGACATGCACGTCATCGTCGCCACGGACGGCTCGAAGCAGTCGCTCGCCGCCGCCAAGCACCTCAAGTCCTTCGCCGATCCGGCCAAGATCACCGACGTCTCGGTGGTCGCCGTCATCCGCCCGCTGGCCTCCGTGGCCTTCGCCGACGAGCTGTCCGAGACGAGCACCAGGCGTCGTGGGACGTCGCGGTCGTTCCGCGAGGCCGCCGAGAACGCCGTCGCGACCATCGCCGCGGCGTTCGACGGCTGGGGCCCCAAGGTGCACAAGCGGGTCCGCGCGGGCTCGCCGGCCAACGAGATCATCAAGGCGGCCAAGCAGTACGACGCCGGGCTGGTCGTGGTCGCCGCCGGCGGCCGTGGGCTCAGCGACAGCGTGCTGGTCGGCAGCACCGCCCAGCGGGTGCAGCACTACGCGCCGTGCCCGGTGCTCGTCGTACGCCCCCAGCCGCGCGCAAGAAGGCCGGAAGGCCTGATCCACTAGGCTTCGGCCATGGAGATCCTGCGCCTGGTCCTGCTGTTCCTGCACCTCCTCGGCTTCGCCGCGCTCTTCGGCGGACTCGTGGTCCAGGCGCGCGACACCGAGAAGCGGGTCAACGCCGCGATGCGCGACGGGGTCGGTACGGCGTTCCTCGCCGGGCTGCTGCTCGTCGGTGTGCTCGAGGCCGGGGACGACCGACGTCGACCACACCAAGATCGCGGTGAAGTTCGCCGTCGGCCTGGTGCTGCTGGTGCTGGTGATGGCCAACGTGCGCAAGCCCAGCATCCCGCAGGGGCTGTGGGTCGGGCTGCTCCTGCTGAGCGTGCTCAACATCGCGGTGGCCATCTTCTGGGCGCCCGCGCACGCCGCCTGATCGGGTCCGTGACTGTCCGTCCCGGGCCGTAGGGTTGGGGACGAGATGAGCATCCCCTTCCCGCTGCCCGGCCTCGAGTCACGCCACCGCCCGTCGAGGAGGCCCGCACCACCCGCCGCGGACCCTCCCGCGAGGAGCTGCTCGAGGGCCTCAACGAGCCCCAGCGCGGCTGCCGTCGTGCACGCCGGGGCGCCGCTGCTCGTCGTCGCCGGCGCCGGCTCGGGCAAGACCCGGGTGCTGACCCGCCGCATCGCGTGGCTGATCACCGAGCGCAAGGCCCACCCCGGGCTCGATCCTGGCGATCACCTTCACCAACAAGGCCGCGGCCGAGATGAAGGAGCGCGTCGAGGAGCTCGTCGGCCGGCGCGCCCGGATCATGTGGGTCAGCACCTTCCACTCCGCCTGCGTCCGCATCCTGCGCAAGGAGATCGACCGGCTCGGGCTTCAAGTCCAACTTCTCGATCTACGACGCCGCCGACTCCAAGCGGCTGATGACGCTGGTGCTCAAGGACCTCGAGCTCGACCCCAAGCGCCACCAGCCCGGCGCGGTGCTCCACTGGGTCAGCAACCACAAGAACGAGCTGCGCGACCCCGAGGACGCCGCCAAGGACGCCCGCAACGGCTTCGAGGAGGCCTACGCCGCGGCGTACACGACCTATCAGCGGCGCCTGCGCGAGGCCAACGCCCTCGACTTCGACGACCTGATCATGACTGACGGTGCACCTGTTCCAGGCGCTTCCCGGACGTCCGGCGAGAACTACCGCCGCCGGTTCCGGCACGTGCTCGTCGACGAGTACCAGGACACCAACCACGCGCAGTACGCCCTGATCCACCAGCTCTGCGGCCAGGACCTCGAGCGCGGCGACGGGCCGGGCGACGAGCCCAGCGAGCTGATGGTCGTCGGCGACGCCGACCAGTCGATCTACGCGTTCCGCGGCGCCAACATCCGCAACATCATGGACTTCGAGCAGGACTTCCCCGACGCGACGTCGATCATGCTCGAGCAGAACTACCGCTCGACCCAGACCATCCTGACCGCCGCCAACTCGGTCATCTCGCAACAACGCCTGCCGCAAGGACAAGCGCCTGTGGTCCGAGGCCGGCGACGGCGAGCGGATCGTCGGCTACGTCGCCGACGACGAGCACGACGAGGCCCGCTTCGTCAGCGAGGAGATCGACAAGCTCGTCGACGCCGGGTCGCAAGCCCGCGGACGTGGCCGTCTTCTACCGCACCAACGCCCAGTCACGCGTCTTCGAGGAGGTGTTCATCCGCACCGGCCAGCCCTACAAGGTCGTCGGTGGGGTGCGCTTCTACGAGCGGCGCGAGGTGCGCGACGCGCTGGCCTACCTGCGGATGCTGGTCAACACCGCCGACGAGATCTCGCTCCGCCGGGTGCTCAACACCCCCAAGCGCGGCATCGGCGAGCGGGCCGAGGCGTGCGTCCAGGCGCTGGCCGAGCGCGAGCGGATCACCTTCTGGGAGGCCCTCGTCCTGCGCCGACCAGGCGCCCGGCCTGGCCACCCGCTGCCTCAAGAACATCCAGGGCTTCGTCGCGATGGTCCAGGAGCTCCAGTCGATGGTCGACGCGGGGGAGCGCCCCGACGTGGTGCTCGAGTCGGTGCTCGAGCGCTCGGGCTACCTCGCCGAGCTCGAGGCCAGCGACGACCCGCAGGACGCCACCCGGGTGGAGAACCTCGCCGAGCTCGTCGCCGTGGCGCGCGAGTTCTCCGACGACCCGCAGCCCGGCCCGAGCGCCGACCCGGCGGAGGTCGAGGAGGGCGTCGTCAGCGTCGGGCTCGGTGACTTCCTGGAGCGGGTGGCGCTGGTCGCCGACGCCGACCAGATCCCCGACGCCCCCGACGGCGAGGACGTCGGCGTGGTCACCCTGATGACCCTGCACACCGCCAAGGGGCTGGAGTTCCCCGTGGTGTTCCTGTCCGGCCTCGAGGACGGCGTCTTCCCGCACCAGCGGTCCCTGGGCGACCAGCCCGAGCTCGAGGAGGAGCGCCGGCTCGCCTACGTCGGCGTGACCCGGGCCCGCGAGCGGCTCTACGTCTCCCGCGCGATGGTCCGCTCCGCCTGGGGCGCCCCGTCGCACAACCCGGCCAGCCGCTTCCTCGACGAGCTGCCCGTCGACCTCGTCGACTGGCGTCGCACCGCCGAGGCGCAGACCCGCTGGGGCCGGCCCGACCTGGCGGCCAACTCCGCGGCGCGGCTGGGCGCGCCCACCGCGGCCGGTCGCCGCAACTTCTCCTCGGCGGCCGCGCGCGCCGACGCGATGTCCAAGGCCAAGCCGGCCCGCGAGATCCCGTCGCTGGAGCCCGGTGACCGGGTGCTCCACGACTCGTTCGGGATGGGCACGGTCGTGGCGCTCGAGGGAGCGGGCGACAAGTCGGTCGCGTCGATCGACTTCGGGTCCGAGGGCGTCAAGCGGCTGCTGCTCCGCTACGCGCCGGTGGAGAAGCTGTAGCAGCGGAGCGCCGCTCAGCCTCTGACAGTGGCTGAGCGAGCCGCGCGTCCGAGGGACGGGCGCGCCGGTCGCGGCAACTGGCGGCGTACGACGTGCTGCTCGGGCGCCGGTCCAGCAACTGGCGGCGTACGACGTGGTGCTCGGCGTTCGAGGCGTCGGCGCCCGCCAGTCTCGCAAGGGCCGTCGGGCGACGCGAGGGCACGCGGCGCGAGCGTCGAGCGGCGTGCGACCGCCATGATCTGATCCGCTGGCGCGGCTCGGATCAGGTCAGGGGTCACGCCGTGCTCGAGGAGCGCGGTGAAGGGGTCGACCGGGTCGCCGCCGCCGGGACGGACCTCGAGGTGGAGGTGCGGGCCGGTGGAGTTGCCGGTGGAGCCGACGGTGCCGATGACCTCGCCGCCGCGGACGGTGTCGCCGACGCTGACGTCGATCGACGTCTGGTGGCAGTACCACAGCTCGGTGCCGTCCTCGAGGGTGAGGACGGTCTTGTTGCCGTAGGAGCCGTCGTAGCCGGTCTCGGTGATCACGCCGTTGGCGATGGCGCGGATCGCGGTGCCGGACGGGGCCGACATGTCGAGCCCGGTGTGGACGCTGGACCACAGGTAGCTCGAGGCGCCGAAGGTCGCGGAGATGCGGTAGCTCTCCAGCGGGAGGACCCACTGGTTCTCGCGGATCTTGGCGGACTGCTTCTCGGCGGCCTGGGCGAACTGCTCGAGCGCGGCGTGCTGCTCCTTGGCCTGCGCCTCGGCCGGCCGCGACGAGCTCCTCGTTGGCCGCGTCGGCCTGCGCGTCGCGGCGGGAGTCACGCGAGACGACGGCGTCGCGGCTGGTCGTCGGCGCGGCCTGGGCGATGCCCATGGTGCCGGCGGCGGCGATCGAGCGCGGTGCCGCGAGGTGACCTGACCGGCGAGGTCGGCGTCCGAGGCGGTGACGGCTCCGCCGGCCGAGATGGCCAGGGCGGTGACGCCGAGGAGGATCGGCGCCGAGGGGAGGGAGCGGAGGAGGGGACTGCGTCGAGCGGGGGCGGTGGCCCTGCGCTTGCCCACGGCGGGGACGGCGACGACGGGTGCTGCCGAGGTGCTGCGGCGGGGGCCGCGATGCGCTCGGTGGTTGCCCATAGAACGTCCTCAATCTGCCGTGGTGGGGGATGGGTGTCGGCCGCCGTTGGGCGAACCGACCCCAGACTGTAACGGAAAGGTCACGACCGCCGAAATCGGCGAACCCGTCGATTGTGGACGAGCGCCTCGGCCTTCGCAGCGGATCACGATAGATGGCCCGATCGGGCTCCCCTCGTGTGGGGTGGGTCACGTCCCGGGTTAGCCTCCTGTCCATGAGTACGCCGCCCCCGTCCCGTCGCCTCCGCATCGTCGTCGGCAAGCCCGGGCTCGACGGCCACGACCGCGGCGCCAAGATCGTCGCCCGCGCCCTGCGCGACGCCGGTCACGAGGTCATCTACACCGGGCTGCACCAGACCCCCGAGCAGATCGTGGAGACGGCCATCCAGGAGGACGCCGACCTGATCGGCCTCTCCGTGCTGTCCGGGCGCCCACATGACCCTCTTCACCAAGCTGGGCCAGCTCCTCGCGCGAGCGCGACGCCGACGACATCGTCGTCTTCGGCGGCGGGATCATCCCCGAGGAGGACATCCCCCTGCTCGCGCGAGGCCGGGGTGGCCAAGGTGTTCACCCCGGGCGCCCCCACCACCGAGATCACCGGTTGGGTCGCCGAGTACTTCTCCGACGCCGAGCAGGACCCCGCGCCGGCCTGACCCGCCTCAGCGGCCCCGCGCCGCGTCGTACCGCTCGAGCGCCTCGGTGCGCTCCTCGGCGTGGTCGACGATCCGCAGGGGGTAGTCGCTTCTCGTAGCCGACGTCGGACTTCCACGGCTCGTGCGCGAGCTTGCCGGGCAGGTGCGCCAGCTCGGGCACCCAGCGGCGCACGTAGTCGCCGTCCGGGTCGAACTTGGTGCCCTGGGTGACCGGGTTGAAGACGCGGAAGTACGGCGACGCGTCGGTGCCGGTGCCCGCGACCCACTGCCAGCCGTGGTTGTTGGAGGCGACGTCGCCGTCGATGAGCTGGTCGAGGAAGTGGCGGGCGCCGACCGGCCACCAGACGTGCAGGTCCTTGGTGAGGAAGCTCGCGGTGATCATCCGCACGCGGTTGTGCATCCAGCCCTCGTGCAGCAGCTGGCGCATCCCGGCGTCGACGATCGGGTAGCCGGTGGTCCCGGTGCGCCACGCCTCGATCGCGTCCTCCGGCTCGTCGTAGCGCATGCCCTGCAGGGCGGGCTTGAGGTCGGCCCAGGCGGAGTCGGGGTGGTGCCAGAGCACGTCGGCGTAGAACTCGCGCCAGGCGAGCTCGGTCTCGAAGGTGTGGGCGCCCTGGCCGCGGACGTCGTCGAGGTCGGCGAGCAGCGAGCGCGGGTGCACGACCCCGAGGTGGAGGTAGGGCGACAGCCGGGAGGTGCCGTCGACGGCCGGGTCGGTCGCGGTCGGTCGGCGTAGTCGGTCGACCAGCTCGTCGCGGAAGTGCCGCCACCGGCGCCAGGCCGCGTCCTCGCCCGGCGTCGGCATGCCTGCCGGACCGCGTGCCGGCGGCCTGCGCCGAGCAGCCGCGGTGGCCCGGTCGTCGGAGCCGAGGCCGACCAGGTCGGGGTCGCGCGGCGTCGGGGGCCGGGTCGACCCAGCCGTGCGCCCGCCAGGCCTTCGCGAACGGCGTGAACACCTGGTAGGGCCCGCCGCGACCCGTTGAGGACGCGGCCCGGCCCGACGGCGTACGGCGAGCCGGTGGCCTGCCAGGAGATCTCGCCCAGTGCCTTCTCGACGGCCGCGTCGCGTCGACGCCCGTACGGCGTGGTCTCGGCCGACACGTGCACGGCCGACGCCTCGACCTCGCGGGCGACCTCGCGGCACGACCCGGACCGGGTCGCCGTGCCGCACGACCAGGCGTCCGCCGAGGCGCTCGTCGAGCGCCGCCAGCGTCCCGGCGAGCCAGGCGCGGCGGGCGTCCCCGGCGCCCTTCCACAGGCACTGGGTCGACGACGAAGAGGGCGACGGCGGGGCCGTCGGCGAGCGCCGCCCGCAGGGCCGGCTGGTCGCGGACCCGGAGGTCGCGTCGGAACCACATCACCGAAGACATGTCGTCCAACGTATCGGCGGCGTGATCAGGGCCACGACGCCCGACCTCGATGTGACCCGCCCGACAGGTCTAGGGTGCCCAGTGGAAATCCCCGGACGAATACGCAGACGAGAAGGACACGGGTACGTCGTGGACTTGATGGAGTACCAGGCGAAGGAGCTCTTCGCCAAGCACGGAGTGGCCGGCGCGCTCGGCAAGACCGTCGAGACCCCCGAGGACGCTCGCGCGGCCGCGGAGGAGATCGGTGGCGTCGTCGTCGTCAAGGCCCAGGTCAAGGCCGGGGGTCGTGGCAAGGCCGGCGGCGTCAAGGTCGCCAAGTCGCCGGAGGAGGCCGAGGAGGCCGCCCGCGCGATCCTCGCCCTCGAGATCAAGGGGCTCCCGGTCAACCGGGTGCTCGTGGTCCCCGGGGCCTCGATCGAGGAGGAGTACTACTTCTCCTTCCTGCTGGACCGCTCCAACCGGTCCTACCTGTGCATCGCCAGCGTCGAGGGCGGCGTGGAGATCGAGGAGGTCGCCAAGACCAACCCCGACGCCGTCAAGAAGATCGCCATCGACGCCGGCACCGGCGTGGACGAGGCCAAGGCCCGCGAGCCATCGTCGACGAGGCGGCGTTCCCCGAGCCCGTCTTCGAGCAGGCGATCGACGATGGTCCAGCAGCTGTGGACCGTCTTCGTCGAGGAGGACGCCACGCTCGTCGAGGTCAACCCGCTGGCGCGCCTGACCGGTGACAAGCTCGAGGCGCTCGACGGCAAGGTCTCGCTCGACGAGAACGCCGAGTTCCGCCACGCGGACCACGAGGCCTTCGAGATCCGCGAGGAGGCCGACCCGCTCGAGGCGAAGGCCAAGGACAAGGGCCTCAACTACGTCAAGCTCGACGGCGAGGTCGGCATCATCGGCAACGGCGCGGGCCTGGTCATGTCGACCCTCGACGTGGTCGCCTACGCCGGCGAGGAGCACGGCGGGGTCAAGCCCGCCAACTTCCTCGACATCGGTGGCGGCGCCAACGCCCAGGTGATGGCCGACGGCCTCGACGTGATCCTCCACGACGCGCAGGTCAAGAGCGTGTTCGTGAACGTCTTCGGCGGCATCACCGCGTGCGACGAGGTCGCCAACGGCATCAAGGGTGCGCTCGAGATCCTCGGTGACGAGGCGACCAAGCCGCTCGTCGTCCGCCTCGACGGCAACAACGTCGAGGAGGGTCGCCGGATCCTCAACGAGCTCAACCACCCGCTGGTCACCCAGGTCGACACCATGGACGGCGCGGCCGACAAGGCCGCCGAGCTGGCCCACGGCCTGAGAGACGAGAGAGAGAGCTGAGCATCTACCTCAACAAGGACTCCAAGATCATCGTCCAGGGCATGACCGGTGGGATGGGCTCCAAGCACACCACCCTCATGCTCGACGCCGGCAGCACCATCGTGGGCGGCGTCAACGCCCGCAAGGCCGGCACCACCGTCGAGCTCGGGCGGCCAGGAGCTGCCCGTCTTCGGCAACGTCAAGGAGGCGATGGCCGAGACCGGCGCCGACGGTCAGCGTCGTCTTCGTGCCGCCGGCGTTCACCAAGGACGCCTGCATCGAGGCCATCGACGCCGGCATCGGCCTGCTCGTGGTGATCACCGAGGGCGTGCCGGTGCAGGACACCGCCGAGGTGTGGTCCTACCTCGAGGGCAAGTCCACCCGGATGATCGGTCCCAACTGCCCCGGGCATCATCACGCCCGAGTGAGTCGCTGGCCGGGATCACGCCGCACACCATCGCGGGCAAGGGTCCGGTCGGCCTGGTGTCCAAGTCGGGCACGCTGACCTACCAGATGATGTTCGAGCTGAAGGACTTCGGCTTCTCGACCGCCATCGGCATCGGTGGCGACCCGATCGTGGGCACCACCCACATCGACGCCCTCGAGGCCTTCGAGAACGACCCGGAGACCAAGGCGATCGTGATGATCGGCGAGATCGGTGGCGACGCCGAGGAGCGGGCCGCGGCCTACATCAAGGACCACGTCACCAAGCCGGTCGTCGGCTACGTCGCGGGCTTCACCGCCCCCGAGGGCAAGACGATGGGCCACGCCGGCGCGATCGTGTCCGGCTCGTCCGGCACCGCGCAGGCCAAGAAGGAGGCCCTCGAGGCCGCGGGCGTGAAGGTCGGCAAGACGCCGTCCGAGACCGCCGCGCTGATGCGGGAGATCCTCAACTCCCTCTGATCCACCCAGCATCCTCGTACGGCCCGGCAGGGACACCTGCCGGGCCGTACGACGTCCGGGGGAGCGCGTGCCGCTCAGCAGCCGGCGGCGGTGAAGGCGCACATGGCCGGGGCGATGTGCCGGGTGAGCGCCGTCCGCTCGCGCACCGTCCGGTCGACCCCGTCGAGCGTCCCCTCGCCGTACACATGGGTCATCAGCAGCGCGCTGCCCACCCGGGTGAGCTGGAAGACCGAGGCCCCCAGCCCGTTGTCCCAGGTGAGGCTGAAGGTCACGGAGTCGAAGCCCGTGTCCGCGTCGTGCCGTGTCCACACCTGGTGGGCGGGGGCGTCGGTGCAGCCCTCGACGACCCCACGGACCTGGGGCACCACGGTCGAGGCGACCCCGGCGTCGGCCAGCACGACGAGGTCGCGGGCGTCGACGTGCTCGGGCCCTCGAGCGTTGACCGCCAGCCGCGCCTCCGACGCCCCGGCCGGCCAGACGGTCGACCCACAGACTTCAACCTCGCCGACGCCGTCGGCCCCGGGGGAGGGCGCCACGACGTCGTAGTCACCGCCGTCCTCCGGGAGGTCGTGGCCGAGGGGGAAGTCCGCAGGGACGGTCGACGCAGCGGTCGAGGGCGTCGCCGAGGTGGCGGGCGACGAGCCGAAGGCTCGCATCGCCTCCAGCACGGGTGCCAGCGCCTGGCGCCCCTGGACGATGCCGTCGTCGAGGATCGGGCCGGGGCTCCACTCGGCGTACGACGACGTGACGAGCAGGGCGGTGCCCGCGGGGACCACCTCGATGATCTCGGCGCCGACGCCCACCCGCCCCCCGGTCGCGTAGGTGTGGACCACGGTGGCGGCGCCCGGACCGGCGTCGGACGCCCGGACCTCGGTGAACAGCTCGCTGTCCGGCTCCGGACTCCTCGACCGGGCACGCATGGGCGGCGTCCAGCACCTGCGCCGCCACGGCGGACGCGCGCTGCGGGTCGGCGAAGACCATCAGGTCGCGGGTCGAGGAGTACTCCGGGCCGCTGGTGGAGGCCGTGGCCCGGTCCGCGAGCTCCAGCCCGCGCAGCGGCCGCGTGCCGCAGAAGTCGAGCATCCGCATCCCCACTCCCCGCGCGCCGGCGACGATGTCCTCGCCCGAGTCGTTGGGTGGCATCCCCTCGGTCAGCGGGAAGTCCCCGGGCACCGCGGCCGCCGGGTCCGCGGGAGCCGACGCCGGAGCCCGGGAGGCGGCCGGCTCGGCCACCGGCCCGGCCGGTGGCGGCGACCCGCACCCTCCCACGGCGAGCACGAGCAGCAGCAGTCCGGCAGCGTTCCTGGACATGGAGCCCCCTTCGACGACGAGTCGAGGGGGAGACGCAGGCGGACGCCGCGAAGTTGCCTCAGCGGGCGCTGGGCAGGTCGCTGAGCCGGTCGAGGGCCCGGTCGGCGACGGCGGTGAAGTCGGCCCGGGTCATCGTCATGCCCTGGTCGGGCGTGAAGCCGAGCTGGGAGACGGCCTTGCCGTCGCGCATGATCGCCATCAGGAACTCCACCGAGCGGGAGTCGGAGATCTCGATGTCGAGGTCCCAGACGGTGATCTCCTGCTGTCCGCGCGAGCGCTGCACCATCGGCTGGACGGTGGTGCCGAGGTTGGCCTGCCCGCAGCGGCGGATGCGGTCGCGCACCTCCTCGACGAACTGCCGCGCCCGCTTCTCCGGCATCGTCGCCACGGTCTGGGTGAGGCCGAAGGTGTCGACCTTCGTGTTGGCCGGGAAGAGGAAGGTCCGGGTCAGGTTGTGCTTGAGGCCCTTGCCGTCGAAGCGCGTGTTGTCGCAGCGGGTGGAGGCGAAGTTGGTGCGTGCCCGCTCCGGGTCGGTGCCGACCCAC
>CAVZOU010000013.1:0-91192 GCA_963776975.1 uncultured Actinomycetota bacterium
GGCCCGCGCGCGTTGGTGACGGGCGGGAGGTCGACGGCCGCCAGCATGCCGGCGGGACGACCGACGGGGTACGGCGAGATGCGGACGGTCCGCGGGGGCGCGGCGCACGTGCCCGCGCCGGGACTGCCGCACAGGGCGTTGACGGAGGCGGCGAGACCGGTGGCGGCGGTGCGGGCGTCGGGCGCGGCGCCGCGGGTGCGGACGACCGTGGTGACCAGGGCCTGGCCGGTGCGGGCGAGGCCGACGCTGATGCCGCCGGGCTGCTTGGCCCAGCTGCGCAGCGAGAGCACCACGGCGTCGTCGCCGACCCGGCCGACCCGGTGCGTGGCGAGCAGCTGGGTGCGGGGGTCCTGGCACTCGGCGTACCAGCGCAGGGCCGTCGTGTACGCCGCCGCGGCGCGGTCCTCGCTGGCCGACAGCTCGACGAACTCGGTGACCGTCGACCGGACCTGCTGCGCCCTGCCCTCCTGGATGCGGGTCGCGCCCCGGTTCTTCTTCTTCGTCCGGGCCACCCGCTCGGACCCCTCGAAGGTCCGCACCTGGGCGCCGACCCCGGCAGGGTCGGCGAAGCGCTCGAGCTGGCAGGGGACCACGAGTCCGTCGCCGCCGAGGTTGGCGTCCGTCGACCTCTCGGTCCACGAGAGCCGGCGGTCGTAGCGGCCGAGCTGGTCGTCGGTGAGCAGCGTGGACTCGTCGAGGGCGAGGACCTCGTCGGCCTCCTCCACGGCGCTCGTGGTGACGCCCGAGGTGGTCGGCTCGCGCTCCAGGGTGCTCGGCTCGGCGCCGCCGGAGGCGACGACGGTGCCCGAGACCAGCAGGGCGGCGACGGCGACGCCGGTCCCGACCACGGTGTGGGTACGACGACGCGCGGTGCCCTGGCGCCGCACGATGGAGGCCCGGGGCCAGCGCTCGCCCGCCAGCGGGGCGCGCAGGTCCTCGAGGAGGCGGCGTACGTGCGTGCTGGGCACCTCGCGCGCGATGGAGAACTGCGACGTGCCGCTCTGCAGCGCACGCTCGGCCTCACGGCGGGGGACCCCGATCGTCTGGGCGATCTCGTCGAGGGGGAGGGGCGACAGGCTGGTGAGGACGAGCGCCTTGCGCTCGACGGTGCTCAGCCCGGAGAGCGCCTCGAGCGTGGCCCTGACCTCGTCGTCGAGGCCCTTCTCGCGGTGCCAGGGGCGGGCGGTGTGCCGCCGTTGCGCGCGACCGTGCGCGAGCGGGCGGACCCAGGACTCCCGGTCCTCGAGCCGGCCGACCTTGCGCCAGTGCTGCCAGGCGACCGCGAACGCGTCCCGCACGGCGGTGCGCGCGGCCGGGACGTCGCCGGTCAGCGCGTAGGTCTCCAGCAGGAGCGGTCGCGCGAGCCGGCGTAGAAGTCGTCGAACGCGTCAGGGCTCCTCATGGCCCGTCCACGGTACGTGAGGGACGGAGAGACGCACACGGACGGGCATCGCGGGCCCCTCGGCGTGGCCTCCGCGGACGTCGTACGACGCCGGGTGATGATGGCGGGGCCATGACCTCCCTGCTCCCTCCCCGCGCCGCGGGACCGCGCGCCGCCGCCCGCCCCTCGGCCGACGGCGCCGCGACCGGCAGCGGCCGCTGGCCCTGGTCGCCTCGCTCGGAGGCGTGGCGGCGGCCCTGGCGCCGCTGCTGGTGCTGGCGGCGGTCGGGGTGGTCGGCTGGTTCACCGCCGACGCCGGCGCCCACGGCACCCCGAGCGACGGGATGCGGATCGGCGCCCTGGCCTGGCTGATGGGCCACGGGTCGGGCGTCACCGTGCAGGGCGCGACCGTCGGCATCGTGCCCCTCGGCGTGACCGCGATGTCCGCCTGGGCCATGTGGCGCCTCGGCCACCGGGTCGGCGACGCGGTGTCCGGTCACGGCCCGGACGCCGACCGGATCGCCGACGGCGAGCGGGACTTCACGGTCCCGGCGGCGGTCGCCCTGTTCTTCGTCGGGTACGCCGTCGTGGCCGTCGTCGTCGCGTCCGTCGCCGCCTCGGTCGACACCGAGCCCTCCACCGCCCGGGTGGTCTGGTGGAGCCTGCTGATGACCCTCGTGGTCGCGGCCCCCGCGATCGCCGATCGGCTCCGGTCGGGCCGCGATCTGGGCCGCCCTCGCTCCCGCCGTCGTCCGCGACGGGGTCGGCGCCGCGCTGTCCGTGCTCGGCTGGTTCCTCGCCGCCTCCGCCCTGGCCTTCGTGGCCGCGCTGCTCGCCGGCGGCGGGCGATGCGGCCACGACGATGTCGCAGCTGCACCTCTCGGCGGGCGACGCGGTCGTCTACTCCCTCGTCAACGTGGGCCTCGCTGCCCAACGCCGTCCTCTTCTCCGGCTCCTTCCTGCTCGGCCCCGGCTTCGCGGTGGGCGGCGGCACGATGGTCTCGCCCGGCCTCGTCGTCCTCGGCCCGCTGCCGCCTGCTCCCGCTGCTCGCGGCCCTGCCCGGCGCCGGCGCGACCGCCGGCTGGGTGGCCTCCCTCGTCGCGGTCCCGCCCGTCGTCGCGGCCGCTCGCCACGGCGTGGTGCGCAGCGCCGCCGTCCGACGGTGCGCTGGGACGACGGGGCGTTGCGCGGGTGCGGCGGCGGCATCGTGGCCGGCGTCGCCTTCGCCGCGCTCGCGTCGGTGGCCGGCGGGGTCGCGGGACCGGGCCGGATGCAGCACGTCGGCCCCTTCGTCCCGGACGTGCTCGTGCACGCGATCACCGCCTTCGGCGTCGGCGGCCTGGTCGGCGGTCTGGTCATGACGTGGTGGCAGCGCCGCCACGCCCTCGAGATCCGCCGGGTGACCGCTCGCCTCGTCGTCCTCGTCTCCGGCTCCGGCACCAACCTCCAGGCCCTGCTCGACGCCTGCGCCGACCCGTCGTACGGCGCGCGGGTGGTCGCCGTGGGTGCCGACCGGGACGGCATCGAGGGCCTCGCCCGCGCCGAGCGGGCGGGCGTGCCGACCTTCGTGCGGAAGCTCGGGCACTTCGCCTCCCGCGAGCACTGGGACCGCGCGCTCGCCGACGCCGTGGCGGCCTTCGAGCCCGACGTGGTCGTGCTGGCCGGCTTCATGAAGCTCGTCGGGTGACGAGTTCCTCGCCCGCTTCGCCGGCCGGGTCGTCAACACCCACCCGGCGCTGTGCCCCGTCGTTCCCCGGCATGCACGGCCCCGCCGACGCGCTCGCCTACGGCGTCAAGGTCACCGGCGCGACCCTCTTCGTGGTCGACGGCGGCGTCGACACCGGCCCGATCGTCGCCCAGACGGTGGTCCCGGTCGTCGACGACGACGACGCAGCGCCACCCTGCACGAGCGGATCAAGGTCGCCGAGCGGACGATGCTGGTCGACACCGTCGGCCGGATGGCGCGCGAGGGCTGGGCAGCTCGACGGACGGCGGGTGCGACTCGGCTGACGAGGCCGGGTTCCACTAGTCTGGGCGCCACACGACTGGCGCAGGTGGGCGACCACCGGGGAGTGAACCGCGCAGAGCATCGACCGCCTGGGTGCTCGCCTCCACCGCTCGACCTCAGGAGTCTCCCGTGTCCGACCCCGCTCTCGTCCACGACCAGTCCCCGTCCGCCGCGCGCTCGTCTCGGTCTACGACAAGACCGGCCTCGAGGAGCTGGTCCGCGGCCTGCACGACGCCGGCGTCGAGCTGGTCTCCACCGGCGGCTCGGCCGCGCCTGATCGCCGGCCTCGGCCTGCCGGTCACCAGGGTCGAGGACCTCACCGGCTTCCCCGAGTGCCTCGACGGCCGGGTCAAGACGCTGCACCCGCGCGTGCACGCCGGCATCCTGGCCGACCGCCGCCTCGAGTCCCACGTGCAGCAGCTGCGCCGAGCTCGGGGTCGAGCCGTTCGACCTCGTCGTCTCCAACCTCTACCCCTTCACCCAGACCGTCGCCTCGGGCGCCGCGCCCGACGAGTGCGTCGAGCAGATCGACATCGGCGGGCCCTCGATGGTCCGGGCCGCGGCCAAGAACCACCCCAGCGTCGCCATCGTCACCTCGCCCGAGCGGTACGACGACGTGCTGCGCGCCGTCGCGGCCGGCGGCTTCACGCTGGCCGAGCGCCAGCGGCTGGCCGCCGAGGCGTTCGTCCACACCGCGACGTACGACGTGCACGTGGCGAGCTGGATGGGCAACGTGCTGACCGACACCTCCGAGGGGTCCGGCTTCCCGGCCTGGATGGGCGCGACCTGGAACAAGCAGGCGGTGCTGCGCTACGGCGAGAACCCGCACCAGCGGGCCGCGCTCTACGCCAGCGGCTTCGTCCCCGAGCCGGGCCTGGCGCAGGCCGAGCAGCTGCACGGCAAGGAGATGTCCTACAACAACTACGTCGACGCCGACGCGGCCCGCCGCGCGGCGTACGACTTCGCCGAGCCGGCGGTCGCGATCATCAAGCACGCCAACCCGTGCGGCATCGCGGTCGGCGCCGACGTCGCCGAGGCGCACCGCAAGGCCCACGAGTGCGACCCGGTCTCGGCCTTCGGCGGGGTCATCGCCACCAACGTGCCGGTCAGTCGGTCGCGATGGCCGGCAGGTGGCCGAGGTCTTCACCGAGGTGATCGTCGCGCCGGGCTACGAGGACGGCGCGGTCGAGGTGCTGGCCGCGCAAGAAGAACATCCGGATCCTGGTGTGCGCGCCCGCCACGCACCGGCGGCGTGCGAGACCCGGCCGATCTCGCGGCGGCCTGCTGATCCAGGCCACCGACGCCGTCGACGCCCGCCTCGACCGGGGCGGCGACGACCCGGCCGACGTGGACCCTCGCCGCCGGCGAGGCGCTCGGCCGACGCCGAGCTCGCCGACCTGGCCTTCGCCTGGCGGGCCTGCCGCGTCGGTCAAGTCCAACGCGATCCTGCTCGCCCGGGACGGCGCCTCCGTCGGCGTCGGCATGGGCCAGGTCAACCGGGTCGACTCGTGCCGGCTCGCCGTCGAGCGGGCCGGGGAGCGGGCGGCGGGCTCGTACGCCGCCTCGGACGCGTTCTTCCCCTTCGCCGACGGCGCGCAGGTCCTGCTCGACGCCGGGGTGCGCGCCATCGTCCAGCCGGGCGGGTCGGTGCGCGACGAGCGAGGTCGTCGAGGCCGTGCGAGGCGGCCGGCGTGACGATGTACTTCACCGGCACCCGGCACTTCTTCCACTGACCGATCGACGCGCCAGCGACTGATGGGACCCACGACGTGACTGCACAGACCCTCGACGGCACGGCGACCCTCGCCACGATCAAGGCCGAGCTGGCCGAGCGGGTGACCGCGCTGCGCGAGCGCGGCGTCACCCCCGGCCTGGCCACCGTGCTGGTGGGCGACGACCCGGGCAACCAGTGGTACGTCGGCGCCAAGCACAAGGACTGCGCCAAGATCGGCATCGCGTCGCTTCCGCCACGACCTGCCCGCCACCGCGACGCAGGAGGAGGTCGAGGAGCTGATCGACGGGCTCAACGCCGACCCGGCCGTGACCGGCTTCCTCGTCCAGCAGCCCACCGGGCTCGACGAGTTCCGCCTGCTGTCGCGCGTCGACCCCGCCAAGGACGTCGACGGCCTGCACCCCTACAACCTCGGCAAGCTGGTGCTGGGCGAGGACGGGCCGCTGCCCTGCACGCCGGTCGGCTGCCTCGAGCTGCTGCGCCGCCACGGCGTCGAGATCGCCGGCGCCGAGGTCGTGGTGGTCGGCCGCGGGCTCACCGTCGGGCGCCCGCTCGGCCTGCTGCTCACCCGCCGCTCGGAGAACGCCACCGCCACCCTCTGCCACACCGGCACCCGCGACCTGGCCGCGCACGTGCGCAACGCCGACATCGTCGTCGCCGCGGCCGGCGTGCCCGGGATCATCACCGGCGACATGGTCAAGCCCGGCGCCGCGGTGCTCGACGTCGGGCGTCTCCCGCGTCGACGGCAAGATCGCCGGCGACGTGGCCGACGACGTGTGGGACGCCGCCGGCTGGGTGTCGCCCAACCCCGGCGGCGTGGGCCCGATGACCCGCGCGATGCTGCTGTCCAACATCGTCACGATGGCCGAGAAGTCCGTCGGGGCATGACCGAGCCCGCCGACGACCGAGCGCGAGCCCTACATCGCGCCGCCCGAGAGCGTGCCTCCGGTGTCGGCCGAGGAGCTCGTCGACGGCGTCCAGCCGGACCCCGACCTCGACCTCGAGGAGGAGCGCCGCTACCCCTCGACGATCGGGGGCGCGTTCTACCTGCTCGTGCTCGCGACCTGCGTCGTCGGGGTCGGCGTGGTGGTCACGGGGGAGTGGCGCACCGGGATCCGGGTCTTCGGCGGGGCGCTGCTCCTCGGCAGCCTGGTGCGCCTGCTGCTGCCCAACCGCGACGCCGGCATGCTCGCCGTACGCTTCAAGGCCCTCGACGTCCTGATGCTCGCCGGGCTCGGCGCGGCGCTGATCTTCCTGGCCGGGTCGATCCCCGACCAGCCCGGGGTCTGAGCCGCGGCCGGTCGGGGCTGCCGGGGTTTCGACACGGCGTCGGACCTCGAGCCTCGGTCACGCGCTCGCTCGACCAGCGTCACCGACCGCTGACGCGGCCGGCTCAGATCAGGCCGAGCTCCTTGACCGCGTCGCGCTCGCTCGAGCTCGGCGACCGAGGCGTCGATGCGCTCCGCGGAGAAGTCGTCGATCTCCAGGCCCTGGACGATCGCCCAGTCGCCGTCCTCGGGTGGTGACGGGGAAGGAGGAGATGAGGCCCTCGGGCACGCCGTAGGAGCCGTCGGAGACGACCGCCATCGAGACCCAGTCGTCCTGGGCCGAGCCGAGCAGCCAGTCGCGGGCGGCGTCGACGGTCGCGGAGGCGGCCGAGGCGGCCGAGGACGAGCCCCGGGCCTCGATGATCGCGGCGCCGCGCTTGGCGACGGTGGGGATGAAGTCGTTCTCGATCCAGGCCTGGTCGCCCACGGCCTCGGCGGCGTTGCGGCCGCCGACCTCGGCGTGGAAGAGGTCGGGGTACTGGGTGGCCGAGTGGTTGCCCCAGATCGTCATCTTCTTGATGTCGGTGACGGCGGCACCGGTCTTGGCCGCGAGCTGCGAGATCGCGCGGTTGTGGTCGAGGCGGGTCAGCGCGGAGAAGCGCTCGCTGCGGGATGTCGGGGGCGTTGGTCATCGCGATGAGCGCGTTGGTGTTGGCCGGGTTGCCGGTGACACCGATGCGTACGTCGTCGGCGGCGACGGCGTTGAGCGCCTTGCCCTGTGCGGTGAAGATCGCGCCGTTGGCCTCGAGCAGGTCGCCGCGCTCCATGCCCGGGCCGCGCGGACGCGCGCCGACGAGCAGGGCGAGGTTGACGCCGTCGAAGACCTTCTCGGGCTCGTGCGCCGATCTCGATGCCGGCGAGGTGCGGGAAGGCGCAGTCGTCGAGCTCCATCACGACGCCCTCGAGGGTCTTGAGGGCCGGCTCGATCTCGAGCAGGCGCAGCTCGATCGGCCGGTCGCCGAGCAGCGAGCCGCTGGCGAGGCGGAAGAGCAGGCTGTAGCCGATCTGGCCGGCGGCGCCGGTGACGGCGACCTTGAGAGGTGTGGTGCTCACGACGACTCCTGAAGTTGTGCGGTGACGGGGTTACCTCGCCCGACGCTAGCAGCGCAGCCGCCCCCCACGGCCAGAGGGTTGACCCGCGGTCGGGCATGCTGGCGCCATGCTCGACGGCCCCTCCCCAGCGTCCCGGCGCCGTGTCGCGGCCGCGCTGGCGCTGCCGCTGGCGTCGGTCCTCGCGGTGCTGCTGACCGCCTGCGGGGCCGGTGCGCCGCAGACCGCGCCCCCCTCCGGCGTGGACGGCCTCGTGATCCCCACGCCCAGCCCGGACCCGGCCGACTTCGTCGCCGGCGTCGACAACCCGTGGCTCCCCCTCGCCCCGGGCAGCGAGTGGACCTACGAGTCCTCCGACGGGCGAGCACCGTCGCCGTCACGGTGTCCGGCACGACCCGGGTGGCCGGCGTCGAGGCCACGGTCGTGGACACCGTCGAGCGCACGGCGCCGCGGCCGGGTGGTCGAGCGGTCGACCGCGATGGTTCGCCCAGGACCGCGGCGGCAACGTGTGGCACGTGCGGCGACGAGGGGGTGTGGGCGGCCGGTGAGGCGGGGGCGCAGGCCGGGCTGGCGATGCCCGCCACGCCCCGCGTGGGCGACGGCTTCCGCAGGAGAGCGCGCCCGGCATCGCCGAGGACGAGTCGCGCGTGCTGGCGATCGACGCGCGCCGTACGACGCCGTACGACGCCTTCGAGGCGCTGGTGCAGGTCGAGGACGGCACCCCGCTCGAGCCGGGCGTCACCACCGAGGCGTTCTACGCCCGGGGGATCGGCCTGGTGCTCGAGGAGGGGGCGTCGCTCGGACCTGGAGCTGGTGGACTTCACCAGCGGTTGACGATCAGTCGGGCCGGCGCACCTGGGTGCGGCCGTCCTCGCCGTCGTCGGGGAGCGGCTGCCCCCACTGCTGCGGCTGGCCCTGGGGCGGCATGCCGGGCTGCTGGGGCGCCGGCTGGCCCCACTGGCCGGGCTGCGGCTGCTCCGGGGCGGGCGGTCCCCACTGCTGCGGCGGCGGGCTGGCCCTGGGCGGGCGCGGCGTACGGGTCCTGGGCGCCCCACGACTGGGACGGGGGAGCCGGCGGCCACTGCTGCGGCTGGCCCTGGTTCCACTGCTGCTCGTAGCCGCTCGGCGGCGCGTACATCGCCTGCTGCTTGCGGCCGCCGCCGAAGGACAGGCCCGAGCCCGGGACCGGCTCGGTGCCGTGGCCGAAGATCAGCGGGTAGGTGAGGCCGGCGATCGCCCCGCCCAGCAGCGGGGCCAGGATGAACAGCCAGAGCTGGAGGATGGCGTCGGTGCCGCCGAAGACGCCGACGCCGATCGAGCGGGCCGGGTTGACCGACGTGCCGGTCGCGCCCATCGACGCGAAGTGGATCATCGCCAGGGCGAGGCCGATGGCGAGGGGGCCCATGAAGGCCTGGAACTCGTTGCGGGCGTCGGTGACGCCGAGGATCACCCAGATGAAGACGGCGGTCATCATCATCTCGAGCAGGAAGGCCGCCCACATGGCGTAGCCGCTGCCCTGGTCCCCGAAGGAGTTGGCGCCGATGTTGCCCTCGGCGGTGTAGCCCTCGAAGCCGTGCAGCAGCCCGAAGAGGACGGCGCCGGCGAGGAGGGCGCCGAGCAGCTGGGCGCCGATGTAGATCGGGGTGGCGCTCCACGGGAGGCGTCCGCCGAGCGCGGCACCGACGGTGACGGCGGGGTTGAAGTGCCCGCCCGAGACCCGGCCGACGGCGTAGGCCATCACGACCACGGTGAGCCCGAAGGAGAGCCCGGTGGCGACGTAGTCGCCGCCACTCATCACGGCGGCGCCGACCCCGAAGAAGACCAGCACGAAGGTGCCCAGCACCTCGGCGGAGAACTTCTGTCCGGTCGTGGGCGTGTCCTCGACGATCTCGGTCATCTGGCGCCTTCCTGAGAGCTGGTGTCCCACCCCCGTGGGAACAGCGAGCACTCTAGCGATCCGCGGGGGGTGGGTGCGAAGGTTGGGCGGGCCGAGCCGTCAGGTATCTTGACGTCAAGTTAGTTTGCCCGGTCGGCGTACCCACCGCGTCGATCACACCGATCACCGCTGTCGATCACCAGGAGCCGTCGTACCCATGGCCAAGATCATCTACACCCACACCGACGAAGCCCCGATGCTGGCGACGTACTCGTTCCTGCCCATCGTGTCCGCCTACGCGCGGACGGCCGGTGTCGAGGTCGAGACGCGCGACATCTCCCTCGCCGGACGCATCATCGCCCAGTTCCCCGACCGCCTCACCGACGAGCAGCGCCTCGACGACGCGCTCGCCGAGCTGGGGGAGCTGGCCACGAAGCCCGAGGCCAACATCATCAAGCTGCCCAACATCTCCGCCTCCATCCCGCAGCTCAAGGCCGCGGTCAAGGAGCTGCAGGAGCAAGGGCTACGACCTCCCCGACTACCCCGAGAACCCGCAGACGGACGAGGAGAAGGACGCCCGCGCCCGCTACGACAAGGTCAAGGGCTCGGCCGTCAACCCGGTCCTGCGCGAGGGCAACTCCGACCGCCGCGCCCCCGCGAGCGTCAAGAACTACGCCAAGGCCCACCCCCACTCGATGGGTGCCTGGAGCAGCGACAGCAGGACCAACGTCGCCACCATGGGCGCCGACGACTTCCGCTCCAACGAGAAGTCCGTCGTCCTCGACGCCGAGGACACCCTCACCGTCGTGCACGTCGCCACCGACGGCGCCGAGACGGTCCTCAAGGAGGCCATCCCGGTCCTGGCCGGCGAGGTCGTCGACGGCACCGTCATGCACGTCGCCGCGCTGCGCCGCTTCCTCACCGAGCAGATCGCCCGCGCCAAGGCCGAGGACGTGCTGTTCTCGGTGCACCTCAAGGCCACGATGATGAAGGTCTCCGACCCGATCATCTTCGGCCACGTCGTGCAGGCGTTCTTCCCGACGCTCTTCGAGCAGTACGGCGAGCAGCTCGCCGCCGCGGGCATCAGCCCCAACGACGGCCTCGGCGCGCTCCTGGCCGCCACCGACAAGCTCCCCGAGGGCGAGGCCATCAAGAAGGCCGTCGAGCAGGGCATCGCCGAGGGTCCCGACCTCGCGATGGTCGACTCCGACAAGGGCATCACCAACCTGCACGTGCCGTCCGACGTCATCGTCGACGCCTCGATGCCGGCCATGATCCGCACCTCGGGCCACATGTGGAACGCCGACGGGCGCCGAGCAGGACACCCTCGCGGTGATCCCCGACTCGTCGTACGCCTCGATCTACCAGGTCGTCATCGACGACTGCCGTGCCCACGGTGCCTTCGACCCCTCGACCATGGGGTCGGTGCCCAACGTCGGCCTGATGGCCAAGGCCGCCGAGGAGTACGGCTCCCACGACAAGACCTTCGAGGTCCCCGCGGCCGGCCGGGTCGAGGTCCGCAACGCCGCGGGCGACGTGCTGATCTCGCACGACGTGGAGCCGGGCGACATCTGGCGCGCCTGCCAGACCAAGGACGACCCGATCCGCGACTGGGTCAAGCTGGCCGTCACCCGCGCCCGCGCCACCGGCGTCCCGGCGATCTTCTGGCTCGACGAGGGCCGCGCCCACGACGCCAACCTGATCGCCAAGGTCAAGGAGTACCTCCCCGAGCACGACACCGAGGGCCTGACCATCGAGATCATGGCCCCGGCCGACGCCACGGCCTACTAGCCTCGAGCGGATCCGCAAGGGCGAGGACACCATCTCGGTCACCGGCAACGTGCTGCGCGACTACAACACCGACCTGTTCCCGATCCTCGAGCTCGGCACCAGCGCCAAGATGCTCTCGGTCGTCCCGCTGATGAACGGCGGCGGCCTCTTCGAGACCGGCGCCGGCGGCTCGGCGCCCAAGCACGTGCAGCAGCTCGTCAAGGAGAACTACCTGCGCTGGGACAGCCTGGGCGAGTTCTTCGCGCTCGCCGCGAGCCTCGAGCACCTCGCGGGCTACGACGACAACCCGCGGGCCAGGATCCTGGGCGAGACCCTGGACCGGGCCACCGAGACGTTCCTCAACGAGGACCGCTCGCCGGGACGCAGGCTGGGCACGATCGACAACCGCGGGTCGCACTTCTACCTCGGCCTCTACTGGGCCGAGGAGCTCGCGAAGCAGACCGACGACGCCGACCTCGCGGCGGCCTTCGGTGCGCTCGCGACCACGTTGCGCGACAACGAGGAGAAGATCGTCGGCGAGCTGCTCGCCGTCCAGGGCCAGCCGGCCGACATCGGCGGCTACTACGAGCCCGACGACGCGAAGGCCGAGAAGGTCATGCGCCCGTCGACGACGCTGAACGACGCCCTCGGCACGCTCTGACGCACGCGTCCGGCACCGCGCGGTGCCTGTGGTCCACGGAGGTGGGGCGCAGGCACCGCGCTGTCGTTGTGGGGGCCGTCACTCGTCGCGGCGTCGTGGAATAGGCGGGCGCTGCGGACCCTTGGAAACTGGGAAGGTCGGTCCGTCCCGGGACCACCCGAGCTGCGTACGCCGTCAGCACGCCATCCGCCCCTCGTCCGGAAGCACCCATGACGACCACTGCTGACACACCTGTCGACCACACGCCCGCCGTCCGCGCCCCGCACTTCACCCTCGCTGTCCTCGCCCTCGCCATGGGTGGCTTCGCGATCGGCACCACCGAGTTCGTGACGATGGGGCTGCTGCCCCAGATCGCCGCCGGGGTCGACGTGTCCATCCCGACCGGCGGTCACGTGATCTCCGCCTACGCCCTCGGCGTCGTCGTCGGCGCGCCCGTGATCGCCTTCCTCGGCGCCCGGCTGCCCCGGCGCGGGCTGCTGCTGGGGCTGATGGTCGCCTTCGCCGTGGGCAACGCGATGAGCGCGCTCGCGACGTCGTACGGCGGGTTGATGCTGGCGCGCTTCGCCGCCGGGCTGCCGCACGGGGCCTACTTCGGTGTCGCGTCGCTGGTGGCGGCGAGCCTCGCGAGCCCGGCCCGCAAGGGACGCGCCGTGGCCTCGGTGATGCTCGGCCTCAGTGTCGCCAACGTGGTCGGCGTGCCCGCCGCGACGTGGATGGGCCAGCACCTCGGCTGGCGCTCGGCCTTCTGGGCGGTGACCGCGCTGGGCGTGGTGACCCTCGCGCTCGTCGCGCTCTACGTCCCCTCGATCGTCGGCGACAAGGACGCGTCCGGTCGCCGGGAGCTGCGTGCCTTCGCGCTGCCGCAGGTGTGGCTGACCCTGGTCGCCGGCGCCATCGGCTTCGGCGGCATGTTCGCCGTCTACACCTACATCGCCCCCACCGTCACCGAGGTGGGCGGCCTGTCCGAGGCCGCCGTGCCGCTCTTCCTGCTCAGCTTCGGGCTCGGCATGGTCGCCGGCACCTGGCTGGCCGGGGTGATGGCGGACTGGTCGATCTTCCGCTCGCTGATCATCGGCTCGGTCGGCATGGCGGTGTCGCTGCTGCTGTTCTGGCTGCTCTCGCCCTACGGCTGGGCGGCGCTGCCGGTCGTCTTCCTCATCACCGCCCTCGGGTCGGTGCTCGTCGTCAACCTGCAGCTGCGGCTGATGGACGTCGCCGGCGACGCGCAGACGCTGGGTGCGGCGATGAACCACGCCTCGCTCAACGTCGCCAACGCGCTCGGTGCCTGGCTCGGCGGCCTGGTGATCGCCGCCGGGAGCGGGCTACCGCGCGCCCGCGCTGGTCGGCGTCGCGCTGTCGGTGGCCGGCCTGGTCGTGCTGCTGGTGTCGGCGACGCTGCACCGCCGCAGCCCCGTCTGACGGGCGGCGCGACGGGCCCGCCGACCTCCCGGTGAACGGCCGGTGACGCGGGATGACGGAAGTCTTCCGAAGTGGAACCCGGATGTAACACGTGCTCAACGGTCCGTTAGCAGGACCGTCCGAGGATGGTCGTACGGCGCCCGAGACCCGGGTGGCCACAGGACCAGGACCCCGGGGAGGGCTCGATGATCGAGCAGCAGAAGCAGGAGCACGGACACCGCGACGACACCGAGCTGGAGCGCCGGCGCCAGCTGCGCGACCGTCGTACCCACGACGTCGTCGAGCTGATCGCTCGTCGCGAGGAGCTCATCGGCATCAACCCGTGGGCCGACCACGTCATCGAGAGCGTGGCCTGGACGGCCTGACGTCAGAGCAGCCAGCAGTTGCCGACCTGGGGGAGCCCGGCGAACCGGGCCTCCCAGAACAGCTGGGCCTCGGCGGCGTGCGGCACGATGCCGCCCACGTGCAGGGGCGCCACGTTGGCCGAGAAGCGCACGTTGGCGCCCTTGTCGCACCACGACCTCGCCATCGCCTTGCCGACGGCGTAGGGGATGGTGTCGTCGAGGGTGGAGTGGCTGACCAGGACGGGCACGCTCGGCCTGATCGTGCCGATCCGCTGCTGGGCGATGACCGTGCGGAACGGCTCGCGGGTCATCAGCTCGGACATCGGCCGGCCGTCGGCGCTGAGGGTCTCGGAGCGCACGAACGCGTTGTCGAGCAGGTCGAAGACGCAGTCCTGCTCGACGGCGTCCATCGTCGCGCGGCCGGCGTCGTTGAGGTACGGCGCGAGGTCGATGTCGTAGCTCGCGGCGAGGCCGCGCAGCGCGAAGAAGGCGAACGCCGAGAACGGGCCGCCGTCGAGGTTGGTCGCCACGGCGCCCAGCTCGGCCGGCACGGCGCCGACCACCGCGCCCTGGAGCCGGAGGTCCGGCGCGTACGTCGCGGCGAGCTCGACGGCCGCTGCCGCCGCGCCGCCGCCCTGCGAGTAGCCCTGGAGGCCGACGGGGCTGCTCGACGACAGCCCGGTGCCGGCGAGCCGCTGCGCGGCGCGGACCGCGTCGAGGGTGGCCCGGCCCTGCGAGACCCGGTCCATGTAGGTGTGCACGCCGGCGGTGCCGAGGCCCTCGTAGTCGGGCATCGCGATGGCGTAGCCGCGCTGGAGGAGCCCCTCCATGACCAGGCCCTCGTACTCGATCCCCTCGGAGAACTGTCGCGACGGTGCGCAGCGGTCGGCCATGCCCTGGGTGCCGGGCGCGTAGCCGATCACCGGCCGGCTGCCGACGCCGATCCAGGGTGCCTCGGGCACCAGGACGGTGCCGCTGACCGCGATCGGCTGCCCGGTGCGGTCGGTGGTCCGGTAGAGGACGCGGGTGGCGTTGCGGACGAGGCTGGTCGCGTCCAGGGGGTCGAGCAGGAAGGTCAGCCTCTCGGAGCGGATGACCGCCCCGTTGGTCGAGGGCAGCGTCGCCGGCGCCTCGTAGAAGGCCGGGCGGGGTGGCTCGTCGACGGCCGAGACGGCCGGGGCGGCGAGGAGCGTCGACGTGACGACGACGGTGGACAGGGTTGCGACGAGGGCGCCGAGAGCGCGAGCGACTGCCATGGACAGGCACGTTACTCACGAGTCACATGCCGTGACCACCGTCACGTGACCGAGGTCACACGTCGCGCCGTCCGGTCAGGTGTAGACCATGCCCATCCGCTCGCGCACCTCGGCGAGCGTCTGCTCGGCCACCTCGTTGGCGCGCTCGTTGCCGCGGCGCAGGATGCCCGCGACGTACGCCGGGTCCTTCTCGAGCTCCGCACGTCGCGCGCGCAGCGGCTCGAGCTCGGTGTTGACCGCGTCGGTGAGCCGCTTCTTGAGGGCGCCGCCACCGCCGTCGCCGATCTCGTCGGCGACCGCCTCGGGGGAGGTGCCCTCGCAGAGCGAGATGAGGAGCAGCAGGTTGGCGACCTCGGGCCGGTTCTCCGGGTCGTAGGTGATGACCCGGTCGGAGTCGGTCTTCGCTCCCTTGATCTTCTTCGCCGTCTCGTCGGCGGTCATCCGCAGCTCGATGACGTTGCCCTTGGACTTGCTCATCTTGGTGCCGTCGGTGCCGAGGATCAGGGTCGCCTCGGAGAGCAGGGCCCCGGGCTCGGGGAAGGTCGGGCCGTAGCGCTCGTTGAAGCGGCGCGCGATGACCCGGGTCTGCTCGAGGTGCGGGAGCTGGTCGCGGCCCACCGGCACGACGTTGGCCTTGCAGAACAGGATGTCGGCCGCCTGGTGGACCGGGTAGGTCAGCAGCAGGCCGCCGATCGAGGTGATGCCGGCCGACTTGGCCTCGTCCTTGACCGTGGGGTTGCGCTGCAGCTCCGCGACGCTGACGAGGCTCAGGAACGGCAGCATCAGCTGGTTGAGCGCCGGCACGGAGGAGTGCGTGAAGATCGTCGCCTGCTCGGGGTCGAGGCCGGCGGCGATGTTGTCGACGACCAGGCCGCGGACGTTGCCCGCGACGTCGCCGAGGGCCTCGCGGTCGGTGATCACCTGGTAGTCGGCGACCAGCTGCCAGATCTCCGCGCCGCGCTGCTGGAGCTTGACGCGGTTGCGGATCGACGCGAAGTAGTGCCCGATGTGCAGGGCGCCGGTCGGTCGGTCCCCGGTCAGCATGCGCAGCGAGCGGGGATCCGTGTCGAGGATCTTGTCGAGCTCGGCGCTGCGGGCGAGGGCTGCCTGGTAGGACTCGGTCACCGGGGGAGTCTATGAACCCCGTCCCTGCCGGCGCGAACGGGCCACCGGTTAGGGTCGAGCCGTGGTGACCATCGGCGTGGCAGTGGCTATCCCCGAGCCGTGGGCGACCCAGCTCCAGGACTACCGCACGTCGGTGGGCGACACCACCGCGACGCAGATCCCCACCCACATCACGCTCATCCCGCCGATCGACGTCCCCGCCGAGGACCTGGCGGCCGTCGAGGCCCACCTCGACCGGGCCGCGTCCGGGGTGGCGGAGTTCCGGATCCACCTGCGTGGCACGGGCACCTTCCGGCCGGTCTCGCCGGTGGTCTTCGTGACCCTGGTGGAGGGCATCTCCGCAGTGCGAGCTGCTCGCCGACGCCGTACGCCGGGGGCCGCTCGCGGTCGACCTGCACTTCCCGTTCCACCCGCACGTCACCATCGCCCACCACCTCGCGGACGCCCAGCTCGACCGGGCCTTCGACGAGCTCGCCGACTTCGAGTGCGAGTTCACCGCGGGTGCGTTCTCGCTGTACGTCCACGACGAGGGTGCAGGGTGGCAGCCCACGCGGGAGTTCGCCCTGCAGCCGCACGCCTGATCCGCAGGAGCCCCCCATGCCACTGATCGACACCGTCAAGCGGCGCATCGAGGATGCCCGCGAACGCCGGCCCCTGCTCGACCACCTCGTGCGGACGGTGCAGCACTTCGGCGACGTCAACGGCAGTGCACTGGCGGCGGCCGTCACCTACTTCGCGTTCCTGTCCTTCTTCCCGATCATCGCGCTGGCGTTCGCCGTGGTCGGCTTCGTCTCGGGGGCCTACCCCAACGCGGAGCGGGACCTGGAGACGGCGATCAACGGCGTGCTGCCGGGCATCGTCGGCGATGGTGAGGGCGAGCTCAGCCTGGACTCGCTGCAGTCGGCCGCCTCGGGGATCGCCACCGTCGGTCTCCTGGTGGCGCTCTACTCCGGCCTCGGCTGGCTCTCGGGCATGCGCACCGCCCTGATCGCGGTCTTCGAGGAGCCCGAGAAGGAGCATCCCAGCTTCCTCCTGGGCAAGCTGCGCGACATCCTCGCCCTGCTCATGCTCGGCACCGTCCTGCTGCTCAGCGTGGCCGTCTCAGGGGTCGCGACCAAGGTGGCGACGCCGATCCTGGAGTTCCTCGGACTCGGGCTCGGCGTGGAGCCCCTCGTCTGGGTCCTGGGCCTCGCCCTCGGTCTCATCACCAGCACCGTGCTCTTCTTCGCCTTCTTCCGCGTCCTCGCCGCCCCGAACGTCCCCTCCAGGTCGCTGTGGTCCGGCGCGCTGCTCGGGGCACTGGCCTTCGAGGCGCTCAAGCAGCTGTCGACCTTCCTGCTGGCCGGCACCAAGGACGCGCCCGCCGCCCAGGCCTTCGGCATCGCGCTCATCCTGGTCGTCTGGATGAACTACTTCTCCCGGGTCGTCGTCCTCGCCGCCGCCTGGGCGCACACGTCCCGGGCCGCCCGCGAGCAGCGCGAGCGCGACCTGTGGCGCGCGGGCGACGTCGAGGGCCCGCAGATCGACCTCCAGCAGGCCGTCCGGCACAGTCCGGCCCTCGCGGCCCCCGAGCCCTCCCAGCGGCCCGTGGGAGCCTTCGCGGCCGGCGCCGCGACCATGCTGGCGCTCGTCGCCGTCGTCAGGAGGAGGAAGTGAGCATGCAGATGACCCGCAAGCACGGGGTGTTCCTCCTCGGGGTCGCCGCCTGGAACTTCGTCACCTGGGGGATGTTCACCAAGAACCTGTACGCCGCGCACGCGGCCGGCGAGGACCGCCCGGCGGGCTACTGGATCGCCCACTCGCTGCTGATCGTCGCCAACCTGGTGCTCGGCGGCGTCTTCGCCGCCTGGGGTGCCCGGGTGCTCCGCTCGCGCTCCTGAGGCCACAGACACCACTGGCCCGCCGGGACGCGAGTCCGGACGGGCCAGGGGAGTGAGCGGGAGGATCAGTGGCCGTGCTTGAGCGCGGTGCGCAGGTCCTTGTTGAGCTGGCTGATCACGTCGAGCGGGATCTCCTTGGGGCACGCCGCGGTGCACTCGCCGATGTTGGTGCAGCCCCCGAAGCCCTCGTGGTCGTGCTGGCCGACCATGTTGACCACCCGGGAGTCGCGCTCGGGCTGGCCCTGGGGGAGCTCGCCGAGGTGGGTGATCTTGGCGCCCATGAAGAGCGAGGCCGAGCCGTTGGGGCACGCCGCGACGCAGGCGCCGCAGCCGATGCACGTGGCCATGTTGAAGGAGCGCATCGCCTTGTCGCGGGGGACCGGCACCGAGTTGGCCTCGGGCGCGGAGCCCGTGTTGGCGGAGATGAAGCCGCCCTGCTGGATGATCCGGTCGAAGGCGCCACGGTCGACGACGAGGTCCTTGATCACCGGGAACGCGTCGGCACGCCACGGCTCGATGGTGATCTCGTCGCCGTCCTTGAAGGAGCGCATGTGCAGCTGGCAGGTCGTGGTGACCTCCGGGCCGTGGGCCTGCCCGTTGATCATCAGGCCGCAGGTGCCGCAGATGCCCTCACGGCAGTCGGAGTCGAACGCGATCGGCTCCTCGCCCTTGGCGTTGAGCTGCTCGTTGAGCACGTCGAGCATCTCGAGGAACGACATGTCCTCCGAGACGCCGTCGAGCGCGTAGGTACGCATCTCGCCCGTCGCCGCGGCGTCGGCCTGGCGCCAGATGTTGAGCGTGAGCTTCACTTGTAGGACCTCTGCTTCATCTCGATCGCGGTGTAGAGCAGGTCCTCCTTGTGCAGGACCGGGGTGCCCATCGAGACCTGCGGCTCGTTGGGGTCGTTCTCGTGGGCGGAGGCGAACTCCCAGGCGGCGACGTACGCGAACTCCTCGTCGATGCGCAGCGCCTCGCCGTCCTCGGTCTGCGACTCGCCGCGGAAGTGTCCACCGCAGGACTCGCGCCGGTTGAGGGCGTCGATGCACATCAGCTCACCGAGCTCGAGGAAGTCGGCCACGCGGCCGGCCTTCTCCAGGCTCTGGTTGAGGGAGTCGGCGGTGCCGAGCACCTTGAGGTTGGACCAGAAGTCCCGCTTGAGCTCACGGATGCCGTCGATGGCCTTGCGCAGGCCCTCGGCGGTGCGCTCCATGCCGCAGTACTCCCACATGAGGTGGCCCAGCTCCTTGTGGTAGCTGTCGGCCGACCGCTCGCCGTTGATCGACAGGAACCGCTCGATGCGGGCCTGGACCGCCTCGTGGGCGGCGACGACCTCGGGGTGGTCCTCGGTGACGGTCTCGAACGGACCGTCGGCGAGGTACTCGCGGATGGTGTTGGGGAGCACGAAGTAGCCGTCGGCGAGGCCCTGCATCAGCGCGGACGCGCCGAGGCGGTTGGCGCCGTGGTCGGAGAAGTTGGCCTCACCGGTCACGAACAGGCCCGGGACGTTGGACTGGAGGTCGTAGTCGACCCACAGGCCACCCATGACGTAGTGCACGGCGGGGTAGATCCGCATCGGGACCTCGTACGGGTTCTCGCCCGTGATCCGCTCGTACATGTCGAGGAGGTTGTCGTACTTCTCCTCGATGCCGGCCTTGCCCAGGCGGGCGATGGCGTCGGCGAAGTCGAGGTAGACACCGCGACGGAAGTCGCCCACCATCGGGCCGACGCCGCGACCCTCGTCGCACATGTTCTTGGCCTGCCGGGAGGCGATGTCGCGGGGGACCAGGTTGCCGAAGGACGGGTAGATCCGCTCCAGGTAGTAGTCGCGGTCCTCCTCGGGGATGTCCCGCGGGTCCTTGTCGCAGTCCTCCTTGTTCTTCGGCACCCAGATGCGGCCGTCGTTGCGGAGCGACTCGCTCATCAGCGTCAGCTTGGACTGGTGCTCGCCGGAGACCGGGATGCAGGTCGGGTGGATCTGCGTGTAGCAGGGGTTGGCCATGTAGGCGCCCTTGCGGTGCGCGCGCCACGCGGCGGTGACGTTGCAGCCCATCGCGTTGGTGGAGAGGTAGAAGACGTTGCCGTAGCCGCCGGAGGCGAGCACCACGACGTCGGCGGTGTGGGTCTCGATCGCGCCGGTGACCATGTCGCGGGCGATGATGCCGCGGGCCTTGCCGTCGACCATGACGAGGTCGAGCATCTCGTGACGGGTGTACGTCGTCACGGTGCCGGCCGCCACCTGGCGCTCGAGCGCCTGGTAGGCGCCGATGAGCAGCTGCTGGCCGGTCTGGCCGCGGGCGTAGAACGTCCGGGAGACCTGGACGCCGCCGAAGGAGCGGTTGTCGAGCAGGCCGCCGTACTCGCGGGCGAAGGGGACGCCCTGCGCGACGCACTGGTCGATGATGTTGGCGCTGACCTCGGCGAGGCGGTAGACGTTCGACTCGCGCGAGCGGTAGTCGCCACCCTTGACGGTGTCGTAGAAGAGGCGGTGCGTGGAGTCGCCGTCCTCCTTGTAGTTCTTGGCCGCGTTGATGCCGCCCTGGGCGGCGATCGAGTGGGCACGACGCGGCGAGTCCTGGTAGCAGAAGGACTTGACGTTGTAGCCGGCCTCGCCGAGCGTCGCGGCGGCCGAGCCACCGGCCAGGCCGGTGCCGACGATGATGACCGTCAGCTTGCGACGGTTGGCCGGGTTGACGAGCCGGTTCTCGAACTTGCGGTTGGTCCACCGGGTCGCGATCGGACCGGTCGGCGCCTTCGCGTCGACGAGCGGTGCGCCGGGGGTGTAGTAGCCCGAGGCGTCGTCGGACGTCTGCACGGACGGCTGGTTGGTGACGACGGTGCCGGAGGCATCGGTCATGGCCATGTCTGGGGCTCCCTTACTTGGAGATGACGCCGAGGAGGACGAACAGGGGGACCAGCGAGAAGCCGCCGGCGATCACGACCGCGACGACCCAGCCGGCGGTCTTCGCGCGCTGCGCGCGCCGCGGCGGTGCCGGTGAGGCCCAGCGTCTGCAGCGCGCTCCAGGTGCCGTGGTGCAGGTGGAGGCCGAGGGCCACCATCGCCGCGAGGTAGATGAGCGTCATCCACCACAGGTCGAAGGTGTCGACCATCAGGTTGAAGGGGTCGTTGGTCGCGCCGCCCGACGGGTTGATCTTGACGATCGTGAAGTTGAGCAGGTGCCAGACCAGGAACACCAGGATCGTCACGCCGCCCCAGCGCATGGTGCGCGAGGAGATCGACGACGAGGCGTTCTTCTTCACGGCGTACTTCTGCGTGCGCGCCGTCGACGCCCGCCGCGCGAGGGCGTACGCGCTGGCGACGTGCACGACCAGCGCCACGATGAGGCCCACGCGGATGACCCACAGCAGGCCCTCGTACGGGAGCATCGGCTCGCCGAAGGTGCGCAGGTGGTGGGCGTACTCGTTGAACGAGTCATGGCCGGCGAACGCCTTGAGGTTGCCGTACATGTGCGCGAGCACGAAGCCGATGAAGACGATGCCGCTGGCGGCCATCAGGATCTTGAGCGTGATGGTCGTACGGGCCGCCCGGGAACCCTTCACCAGGGTCGGGGCTGAAGTATGGGTTGCCACGGGGGTCACGGTACCGCCAGCATCCCCGCCTGTGGGGGCCGGGGAGTGTGACATACGCCGGGTTAGGCGAGCCTTAGCGACTAGGCCGGGCGGGTCAGCGGACGGGCGTGGGACGCCGCCCGGCGAGCTCCTCCGACGCGAGCAGCGGGGCGTAGTGGTCGGCCAGCAGCTCGCTGCAGGCGTCCCGCCAGGTGCGGGTGCTGAGCTCGCGGCCGCGGGCACCCAGGAGTCCCCGGTGGCGGTCGCCGGCGACCGACTCGACGGCCCGGCGCAGGCCGCTCCCGGTGGTCGGGTCGTAGAGCAGCCCGGTCTCGAGGTCGCGCACGACCCGGGGCGCGCCACCGGCCCGCGGGGCCACCACCGGCAGCCCGCTCGCGGCGGCCTCGCGCAGGGCGTGGCAGCACGTCTCCTCCTCGCCCGGGTGGACGAGCACGTCGAGGGACGCCAGCGCCGTGGCGAGGTCGCCGGTCAGCAGGGCGCCGGTGTGCCGAGCGGTGGGGACGTGGCGTCGCAGCCACGTCTGCTGGGGGCCGTCGCCGATGACCACGAGCTGGATGCCGGGCAGGTCCGCGACCTCGACGAGGCGACGTACGCCGTGGCGCTTGTGCAGGCTGCCGGCGTAGCCGACGACGACCCGGCGGCCCTCGCGGGACCGGGCCCGTGACCACTTGTCGTGCAGCCACTGGTCCCGCAGCTGCGGGGTGAAGGCGCGGGTGTCGACCCCGGGCTCCCACACGGCGGGGTCGAGGTCGAGCCGGTGCATGCGGCCGGCGAGGAAGTCGGAGGTCACGAGCAGCCGGTCGGCGCGGGCCGCGACCTTGGCCTGCCAGACCTCCTGGCTGAGCTCGGTGGGCGGCGTGTGCTGCACGACCAGCGTCGGCACGCCGAGGCGCCGGGCGTGCTTGAGCGCCTTGCGGCCCAGGGTGCCGGGGGAGACGGCGTGGACGAGGTCCGGCTCGAAGCGCGCCAGCGCCTCGCGCACCTGGCGACCGGGCCGGTCGAGCGGCCGGATGCGCGCGACCTGGCTGCGTCGGTAGGTCGCCAGGCCGGGACCGGGCGCCACCAGCAGCACCTCGTGCCCGGCGTCGATGAGGTGGTCGGCCAGCTGCTTGAGCGTGGTGGTGGTGCCGTCGACGGCGGGGTAGAACGTCTCGGTCACCAGGGCGATCCGACGGGTGTCCATGCGCGACACCATGCCGCGTCCGGGGGCCTCGGTGTGGGTCCGGCAGGTCAACGGCGGGTCAACACCCGGTGAAGCCTGGGACTGGAACCGACCGCCGAAGCGGACACCCTCCTGTCCGCCTTCGGCGAGACCATGGGTGCATGACGACACAGATGAAGCTGGAGCTGGTGATGGTGCCCGTGACCGACGTCGACCGGGCCAAGGAGTTCTACGAGAGGGTCGGCTTCGTCGTCGACCACGACGCGAGCCCGAGCGACGACATCCGCTTCGTGCAGCTGACCCCACCCGGGTCGGCCTGCTCGATCGCGATCGGGCGAGGCCTGACCGCGATGGAGCCGGGCTCGCTGGACAACCTGCAGATGGTGGTCCCGGACGCCGACGCCGCGCTGGCGGGGCTGCGCGAGCGGGGGGTGGACGCCACGGGCGTCGACGACCTGGGCTGGGGTCGCTTCGTCGGCTTCACCGACCCCGACGGCAACCGCTGGGCGCTCCAGCAGCTCCCGGAGCGTCCGGACGCGTGAGACGTATCCCACAGGACCGCGCCCCTGACCCCGTCGGCCGGACGGGCCTATCCTGCGCTCCATGACCGACGTTGAAGGCGGCCTCGACGAGCCGGCCGAGCTGGAGCCCGAGCAGGGGTCGCTGCGGCTGGCCTCACCCGACGACCAGCACGACGCATCCGCGTGGGAGGCGGCCACGGCGGCGGTGCTGCGCAAGGCCCGTCGCCTCGGCGAGGACGACCCCGACTCGGCGGTCTGGGACGCGCTCACCCGCACCACGCTCGACGGCATCGCGGTCGCGCCGATCGGCACCCGCGACAGCCTGGCCGACCTCGCGACCAGCGGTCGGCCGACCCGCACCGGTGACTGGGACATCCGCACCTGGGTCTTCGGCCCGGACGCGAAGGCCGCCAACGAGGCCGTGCTCGTCGACCTCGAGAACGGCGCCACCTCGCTGTGGGTCGAGCTCGGCCGCGGCCTCGTGGCCGCCGACCTGGCGACGGTGCTGCACCGGGTCCTCGGCGACCTGGCGCCCGTCACCCTCGACGCGCCGCACGAGCCGGTGGCCGCCGCCCGGGCGCTGCTGGCCTTCCTCGACGACCAGGGCGTCGACGGGCACCCCGGCACCAACCTCGGCGCCGACCCCGTCGGGGGCCACGTGCGCCACGGGCTCGACGTCGACGCCGGCCTCGACGCGATGGTGGACGTGGCCCGGCTCGCGCTGGAGCACGGGGTCCTCGGCGTGGTCGTGGACGCCACGGCCCTGCACGACCGCGGCGCCACCGACGCCCAGGAGCTGGGCTACGCGATCGCCACCGGCGCGGCGTACCTGCGGGTCCTCACCGCCGCCGGCCTCTCGCTGGAGGAGGCCCTCGGCCTCGTCGAGTTCCGCCTCGCCGCGACCGACGAGCAGTTCCCGACCATCGCCAAGCTGCGGGCCGCCCGCCGCCTGTGGGCGCGCGTGGTCGAGCTGTCCGGCGGCGACGCGGACCTGGCGACGATGCGCCAGCACGTCGTCACCAGCCGCCCGATGCTCAGCAAGTACGACCCCTGGGTCAACATGCTGCGCGGCACGGTCGCGGCCTTCGCCGCCGGCGCCGGCGGGGCCGAGGCGGTGACGGTGGTG
The DNA here is from genome assembly GCA_963776975.1 of uncultured Actinomycetota bacterium. Classification (GTDB taxonomy): domain Bacteria; phylum Actinomycetota; class Actinomycetes; order Propionibacteriales; family Nocardioidaceae; genus Nocardioides. The sequence continues at coordinate 24,229 of CAVZOU010000013.1, forward strand.
CCCTTCGACATCACCCTCGGCGTCCCCGACGCGCTCGGTCGCCGGGTCGCGCGCAACACCTCGTCGCTGCTCATCTCCGAGTCCCACGTCGCCCGGGTCGCCGACCCCGCCGGTGGCTCGTACGCCGTCGAGCGGCTCACCGACGACCTCGCCCGGGTGGCGTGGGAGGAGCTCGGCCGCATCGAGGCGGCGTCGTACGACGGGCGCACCGGCGTCGTGGCCGCGCTCGCGGACGGCTCGCTGCTCGGCCGGGTCGAGGAGGCCGCGGCCGTCCGGGCCGGCGAGGTCGCCACCCGCCGGCGCCCGCTGACCGGGCTCACCGAGTTCCCGAACCTCGCCGAGACGCTCCCCGAGCGCGCCGGCGACCCCGACCCCGTCCGTCGCCACGGCGCGGCCTTCGAGGCGCTGCGCGACGAGCCGGCCGCCGCGCCGGTCTTCCTCGCCACCCTCGGCCCGGTCGCCGCGCACACGGCGCGCGCGACCTTCGCCAGCAACCTCCTCGCCGCCGGCGGCATCGCGGTCGACGTGGCCGGACCGACCGACGGCGTCGAGTCGGTGCTCGCGGCGTACGACGGGCAGCCAGGTCGTCTGCCTGGCCGGCACCGACACGGCGTACGCCGAGTGGGGGGCCGACGTCGTCGCCGCGCTCCGCGAGGCGGGCGCGACCCACGTGATCATCGCCGGCAAGCCGATCGACGGCATCGACGACAGCGCCGCCATGGGGGTGGACGCGCTCGCGTTCCTCACCCGGACGAGAGAGGCCCTCGCATGAGCAGCATTCCGGACAGCTTCGCGGGCCTGCCCCTGGGCGGGGGTTTCGAGGCTCGCTCCGCTCGCACCTCGACCACCGACGCGGAGGCGTGGGGGAGCCCCGAGGGCATCGACATCCTGCCCGTCTACGGCCCCGAGCACCTCGAGGGCCTCGACGCGCTCGACACGTGGCCGGGCCTGAGCCCGTTCCTGCGCGGGCCCTACCCGACGATGTACACGACGCAGCCGTGGACGATCCGGCAGTACGCCGGCTTCTCCACCGCCGAGGAGTCCAACGCCTTCTACCGCCGCAACCTCGCGGCCGGCCAGAAGGGCCTCTCGGTCGCCTTCGACCTCGCCACCCACCGCGGCTACGACTCCGACCACCCGCGCGTGCGCGGCGACGTCGGGATGGCCGGCGTGGCGATCGACTCGATCTACGACGCCCGGACGCTCTTCGACGGCATCCCGCTCGACGAGATGTCGGTGTCGATGACCATGAACGGCGCGGTGCTGCCGGTGATGGCGCTCTACATCGCGGCGGCCGAGGAGCAGGGGGTGAAGCCGGAGCAGCTCGCGGGGACCATCCAGAACGACATCCTCAAGGAGTTCATGGTCCGCAACACCTACATCTACCCGCCGGCGCCGAGCATGCGGATCATCAGCGACATCTTCCAGTACACCTCGCAGCGGATGCCGCGCTTCAACTCGATCTCGATCTCCGGCTACCACATCCAGGAGGCCGGGGCGACGGCCGACCTCGAGCTGGCCTACACGCTGGCCGACGGCGTCGAGTACATCCGCGCCGGCCTCGGCGCGGGCCTGACGATCGACCAGTTCGCGCCGCGGCTGTCGTTCTTCTGGGCGGTCGGGATGAACTTCTTCATGGAGGTCGCCAAGATGCGTGCCGCCCGGGCCCTGTGGGCGCGGCTGGTGCGCGACTTCGACCCGCAGAACCCCAAGTCGCTGTCGCTGCGCACCCACTCGCAGACCAGCGGCTGGTCGCTCACCGCGCAGGACGTCTTCAACAACGTCGGCCGCACCTGCATCGAGGCGATGGCGGCCACCCAGGGCCACACGCAGTCGCTGCACACCAACGCCCTCGACGAGGCGATCGCGCTGCCGACCGACTTCTCCGCCCGGATCGCGCGCAACACCCAGCTCCTGCTGCAGCAGGAGTCGCGCACCACCGAGGTCATCGACCCGTGGGCCGGCTCCTACTACGTCGAGCGGCTCACCCACGACCTCGCCGAGCGCGCGTGGGCGCACATCCTCGAGGCCGAGAAGGCCGGCGGCATGGCGAAGGCCATCGAGCAGGGCATCCCCAAGATGCGCATCGAGGAGGCGGCCGCCCGCACCCAGGCGCGCATCGACTCGGGCCACCAGAAGGTCATCGGCGTCAACACGTTCCGCCTCCCCGCCGAGGACAAGCTCGACGTGCTGCGGGTCGACAACGACGACGTCTACCGCCAGCAGATCGCCAAGCTCGAGCGGCTGCGTGCCGAGCGCGACGACGACGACGTACGCCGCGCGCTCGAGGCGCTGACGAACAGCGCCGAGCGGGGGGACGCCGGCGACAGCTCGCTCGACGGCAACCTGCTCGCCCTCGCGGTCGACGCGGCCCGCGCCAAGGCGACGGTCGGTGAGATCTCCGACGCGCTGGAGAAGGTCTACGGCCGGCACCAGGCCGTCATTCGTACGATCAGCGGTGTGTACCGCGACGAGGCAGGCAGGGGCGAGGACGGGGCCCCCGACGGCAAGGTCGCCCGCGTGCTGGCCGCGACGGACGACTTCGAGGAGGCCGAGGGGCGCCGACCGCGCATCCTGGTCGCCAAGATGGGCCAGGACGGCCACGACCGCGGGCAGAAGGTGGTGGTCACCGCCTTCGCCGACCTCGGCTTCGACGTCGACGTGGGGCCGTTGTTCTCCACGCCCGAGGAGGTCGCCCAGCAGGCGGTCGACGCCGACGTCCACATCGTCGGCGTCTCGTCGCTGGCCGCCGGCCACCTCACGCTGCTGCCCGCCCTCAAGCAGGCACTGGCCGACCAGGGCCGCCCGGACATCATGGTCGTCATCGGCGGCGTCATCCCGCCCGACGACGTGGCGACCCTCAAGGAGATGGGTGCCGCCGCGGTGTTCCTGCCCGGCACGGTGATCGCCGACTCGGCGCTCGACCTCCTGGCCAAGCTGCGCACCGCCTGATGGCGGTCCCCGACGTCGCCGCCCTCGTCGAGGGCATCCGGGCCGGGCAGCGATCGGCGGTCTCCCGCGCGATCACGCTCGTCGAGTCGTCGCGGGCCGACCACCGGGTGGCCGCCCGTGAGCTGCTCACCGAGCTGGGCAGCACCGCGGGCTCGACCGCGGGTCGGCATCTCCGGGGTCCCCGGCGTCGGCAAGTCCACCTTCATCGAGGCGCTGGGCACCGCCCTGACCGCCGCCGGCCACCGGGTCGGCGTGCTCGCGGTCGACCCGTCGTCGGTGCGCACCGGCGGCTCGGTGCTGGGCGACAAGACCCGGATGGCGTCGCTGTCCGTCGACCCGCACGCCTACATCCGCCCCTCCCCGTCGGCGGGCACCCTGGGCGGCGTCGCCCGGGCCACCACCCAGGCGATGCTGGTGCTCGAGGCCGCCGGGTACGACGTGGTGCTGGTCGAGACGGTCGGCGTCGGGCAGTCCGAGGTCACCGTCGCCGGGATGGTCGACACGTTCCTGTTCCTCACCCTCGCCCGCACCGGCGACCAGCTCCAGGGGATCAAGAAGGGCATCCTGGAGATCGCCGACGTGATCGCGGTCAACAAGGCCGACGGCGACCGCGAGCAGGAGGCGCGGGGCGCCGCCCGCGAGCTCGCCGGGGCCCTGCGGCTCGTCCACGGCAGGGGGGAGTGGGCGCCCCCGGTCGTCACCTGCTCGGCCCTCACCAGGACCGGTGTCGACGACGTCTGGCAGCGCGTCCTCGCCCACCGCGAGCACCTCGGCGAGGACGGGCTGCTCCGCAAGCGCGCCGGCCAGCAGCTCGACTTCACCTGGTCGCTGGTGCGCGACGAGCTCGACCAGCGACTGCGTCGCTCGGCCTCGGTCGCGGCCGATCCGCGACGAGGTGCGCGCCGCCGTGCTCTCCGGGGAGCTGCCGGCCCCGATGGCCGCCGACCGCATCCTCGCGGCGTACGACGCGGGCTGACGCGCCGCGCGCCGTCCCGCATCGCGCAAGCCCGACCGGACGGGACGGTGCCTCAACTAGCATGGGGAGCCTCATGCCTGACCATTCCCAGACCGACGCCGCGTCGCTGGTGGACGAGGTCGTCGAGAAGTACTCCGACGAGCTGGTCGACCTGCGACGCGACCTGCACGCCCACCCCGAGCTCAGCTGGACCGAGTCCCGCACCACCGACCGGATCGTCGAGCACCTCGACGGCACCGGGTGGTCGCTGGCCCGGCTCGACGGCGGAGGCGTGGTCGCGGACATCGGCGAGGGCAGGGGACTGGTGGCGCTGCGGGCCGACCTCGACGCGCTGCCGATCGACGACCTCACCAACGACCCGTGGAGCAGCACCGTTCCCGGCGTCGCGCACGCCTGCGGCCACGACGTCCACACCAGCGGCCTGGTCGGCGCCGGCCTCGCGCTCGCCGCCGTCCACGAGCACGGCCTGCTGCCGGGCCGGGTGCGGCTGCTCTTCCAGCCCGCCGAGGAGGTCATGCCCGGCGGTGCGCTGCACCTCATCCGGGCCGGTGCCCTCGACGGCGTCCAGCACGTCTTCGGCCTGCACTGCGACCCCAGCCTCGACGTGGGCCGCGTCGGCATGCGCGAGGGCCCGATCACCGGCGCCGCCGACCACCTCAGCGTCCGGCTCGCCGGCAAGGGCGGCCACACCAGCCGCCCGCACCTCACCGAGGACCTCACCTTCGCGATCGGCAAGCTCATCACCGAGCTGCCCGCGATCCTCAGCCGCCGCCTCGACCCCCGGGCCGGCGTGAGCGTCGTCTGGGGCATGGTCCGGGCCGGCTCGGCCCCCAACGTCATCCCGCACGCCGGCCTCGTGGCCGGCACCGTGCGGATGCTCGACGCGGTCGCCTGGGCCGACGCCGAGCACCTCGTCCGGCAGCTCGTCAGCCAGATCGTCTCGCCGTACGGCGTGACGGCCGAGGTCACCTACCAGCGTGGCGTCCCGCCGGTGGTCAACGGCTCGGCGAGCACCCGGGTCCTGGGCGAGGCCGTCGAGCGCGTCCTCGGCCCGCACGGCCACGTCTCCACCCAGCAGAGCCTGGGCGGCGAGGACTTCGGGTGGTACCTCGACAAGGTCCCCGGTGCGATGGCGCGCCTCGGCACCCGGTCGCCGGGCGGCCCGACGTACGACCTCCACCAGGGCAACCTGCGCGTCGACGAGCGCGCCACGATGATCGGCGCGCGCGTGCTCGCCGAGTCGGCCGTCACCGCCCTGCGCGGCTAGGGAGTCAACCCCGGCCGCGCAGGCGGGCGCCGGCTATTCCTTGCGGTAGGGCACGCCGTCGGCGGCCGGGGGCCGCGAGCGGCCGACGAGGCCGGCCACGGCGAAGATCGTGATGACGTAGGGCAGCATCAGCATGAACTGGCTGGGCACCGGGGAGCCGAGGACCGCCAGCACGCCCTGGAGGTTGGACGCGAAGCCGAAGAGCAGCGCGGCCAGGGTCGCCCGGATGGGGTCCCACTTGCCGAAGATCACCGCGGCCAGGGCGATGTAGCCCGCGCCGCCGGTCATCTCGCGGTTGAACTGGGGGACCGACACCAGGGTGTAGAAGGCGCCGCCCATGCCGGCGATGGCTCCCGCCAGGAGGATCGTCCGGTAGCGGGTGCGGTTGACCTTGATGCCCACCGTGTCGGCGGCCTTCGGGTGCTCGCCGACGGCGCGGACCCGCAGGCCCCACCGGGTGCGGTAGAGCGCGAAGGCCACGAGCGCGACCACGATGTAGAGCAGGTAGACGATGGCGGTCTGGCGGAAGAAGATCGGGCCCGACCAGCGGGATGTCGCCCAGCACCGGGATCGGCACCCGCGGGAAGCGGGGCGGGGTGTTGAGGGTGGCGGAGTTGGGGGCCAGCACCTGGCTGAAGAGGAAGCTGGTGAGGCCGATGACGAGCACGTTGAGCACCACGCCGACGATGACCTGGTCGACGAAGTAGGTGATCGCGAACAGGCCCAGCACCAGGGCGACGAGCGCGCCGGCGACCATCGCGGCCAGCAGCCCCACCCAGGGCGAGCCGGTCAGCGAGCCCACCAGGGCCGCCGCGAAGGCGCCGAAGAGCAGCTGGCCGTCGATGGCGATGTTGACGACGCCCGCCCGCTCGCCCAGGACGCCGCCGAGGGCGCCGAAGACGAGGGGTACGGCGAGGGCGATGGACCCGGCCAGCAGCCCGACCACGGGCACGGACTCACCGGCCGCGGCCCAGGTCAGGAAGCCCGCCATCCAGGCGACGGCGAAGACCGCCAGCACCCAGACGGGGGTGCTGCGGCGGGCGACGTAGCGGCGTACGGACTCGGCGGTCAGCAGCGCGCACACCGCGGTGAGGGTCCAGGCGCCGGCCATGGACGGCACGGTCAGCTCGGGCAGGGCCACGAAGTCGGTGCTGGCCGCGAGGCGGAAGGTCGTGTCGCCGGACTGGGGCGCGAACACGAGGATCAGCACCATGCCCAGGGTCAGGACGCCGAAGATGATCGGCACCTTGCGGCTCACGACCGGGACGGTGTCGATCACCGGCCGGCGGTGGGAACGGGAGCGGGGGACAGGCCGGTGGTGCTCACTTCGCCTCCTTGGCGGGGAGCCGGAAGATCGCGCGGACCAGGGGCGGTGCCGCGATGAAGAGGACGATGAGGGACTGGACGACCAGCACGATGTCGACCGGGATGCCCTCCGAGGCCTGCATGGCGAAGCCGCCGGCCTTGAACGCGCCGAACAGCAGTCCGGCGAGCGAGGATGCCGAGTGGTCGGGACCGCCCGAGCAGGGCCACGGTGATGGCGTCGAAGCCGATGCCGGCGTCGAGGTCGACCGTGACACCGCTGGTGACCGTGCCGAGCACCTGGTTGGCGCCCGCCAGGCCGACGAGCGCGCCGGCGATGAGCATCACCACGACGTAGGTGCGGCCGACGTCGATGCCGGACGCGCGGGCGGCGGCTGGGGTTCTCGCCGACGGCGCGGATGCGGTAGCCGAGCGTGGAGCGGCTGAGCAGCCACCACACGACGGCCACGGCGACCAGCGCGAGCAGGAAGCCGAGGTGCAGGTTGAAGCGCTCGCCCAGGATCTTGGGCAGCGTCGCCGACTCCAGGGCCGGGGCCGACTTGGGGTTGCCCGAGCCGGGGGCCTGCAGCAGCTCCTGCGGCTCGAGAGCATGAAGAAGACGAGGTAGAAGCCGACGTAGTTGAGCATGATCGTGACGATCACCTCGTGGGCCCCGGTGCGGGCCTTGAGGACGCCGGCGATGCCGGCCCACAGGGCTCCGGCCACCATGCCGGCCACGATGGCGAGCGGCAGGTGCACGATCGGTCGGGAGGTCGACGTTGGCGGCGACCCAGCCGGACGCGGCACCGGCGAGCAGCATCTGGCCCCGTCCGCCGATGTTGAACAGGGCCGGCACGGAACGCCAGGCCGACCCCGAGGCCGGCCGCGATGAGCGGCGCCGGCGAACTTGAGGGTCTCGGTGAGCGGGTCGGATCTGCGTGGCGAAGTCGTCGACCCGGTCGTTGTAGACCGCGCCGCGGAAGAGCGCCGTGTAGGCGCCCCAGATCGCGTCCCAGGTCGCGGTGAAGAAGTCGCCCGGCCGTGCGAAGACGTACGTCGCCGTCTCGCGCACGCGCTCGTCGGTCAGCGCGATCATCAGCGAGCCGACCGCGACGGCGAGGACCACGGCCAGCACGCCCGCCAGGGCGTTGCCGGAGGCGATCTCGCGCAGCACCGAGTGCGACCGGCTCGGCGCCTCGGGCTCCGGCGTCGGCGGCTCGGCGGGCTCGGTGGTCGTGGCTCCGGGCCTCCGTCTCGGCCTCGGTGGGGGTGTTGTCGTCGGTGCCGCTCACGCGACCACGTCCTTCGGTCGCTCGCCGGTCATCATCAGTCCGAGGGTCTCGCGGGGGGTGTCGCCGGGCACGATGCCGACCACCTGCCCGCGGTAGAGCACCATGATCCGGTCGGCCAGGGCGACGACCTCGTCGAGCTCGGTGGACACCACGAGCACGGGCACGCCGCGGTCACGGGTGGCGATGACCTGCTTGTGGATGAACTCGATGGAGCCCGACGTCGACGCCGCGGGTCGGCTGGGCGGCCACGAGCAGGCGCAGGTCGCGGGAGAGCTCGCGGGCGACGACGACCTTCTGCTGGTTGCCGCCGGACAGCTTGCCCGCGTGCGTGTGGATGTCGGGGGCGCGGACGTCGTACTCCTTGAGCTTCTCGCTCCGCGAAGCTCCTCGAGCGCGTCCCTGCGCAGCGACGCCGCGACGCACGAAGGGAGAGCGGAAGCTGCGGTTGAGCATGAGGTTCTCGGCGATGGAGAAGTCGCCGACCAGGCCGTCGGCCTGGCGGTCCTCGGGGATGAACCCGACGCCCGCAGTCGAGGACCTGCCGCACGGACCGGCCGACGAGCTGCTTGCCGTCGAGCGTGACCGAGCCCTCGACGTGCTCCTGGAGCCCGAGGAGGGCCTCGGTGAGCTCGGTCTGGCCGTTGCCCTGCACGCCGGCGACGCAGAGCACCTCGCCGGCGCGGATGGTGAACTGATGCCGTCGAGGTGGACGTGGCCGAGCGCGTCGCGCACCCGGAGGTCCTGCACGACCAGCGCGTCGTCGCCGAGCTGCGGGCTCGTCCTTGTGCACGATCAGCTCGACCGGGCGGCCGACCATGAGCGAGGCGAGCTCGGCGTTGCTGGCGGTGGGCTGGGCCTCGCCGACGACCTTGCCGAGGCGGATCACCGTGATCCGGTCGGCGACCTCGCGGACCTCGCGGAGCTTGTGGGTGATGAAGACGATCGCCTTGCCGGCCTCCTTGAGCTGGCGCATGATCTCCATCAGCTCGTCGGTCTCCTGGGGCGTCAGGACCGCGGTCGGCTCGTCGAAGACCAGGACCTCGGCGTCGCGGGAGAGGGCCTTGATGATCTCGACCCGCTGCTGGACGCCGACGGGGAGCTCCTCGACCAGGGCGTCGGGGTCGACGTGGAAGCCGAACCGGCTCGGAGATCTCGCGGACGCGCTCGCGGGCGGCGTCGAGCGTCGAGGGTCCCGGCGAAGCCGGTGGACTCGTTGCCGAGCATGACGTTCTCGGCGACGGTGAAGACCGGGATCAGCATGAAGTGCTGGTGGACCATGCCGATGCCGGCCGCCATGGCGTCACCGGGGCCGGCGAAGTGCTGGACCTGCGTCGTCCAGCACGATCTCGCCCTCGTCGGCCCGGTAGAGGCCGTAGAGGACGTTCATCAGCGTGGACTTGCCGGCGCCGTTCTCGCCCAGGAGGCAGTGGACCTCACCGGGCAACACCTCGAGCGAGATCGAGTCGTTGGCGACCAACGAGCCGAAGCGCTTGGTGATGTTGCGAAGGACAAGCTTCATGGGACCGCATCCTATTCACGCGGGGCCGGCAGGCTCCGTGGGGACGTGCCACGGGGAGGCCGACCTCGCGGTCGACCTCCCCGTGCTGGAACTTCGGGCGGCAGCGTGGCGGCGTAGCCGACATGCTCGCCCCATCGGGCTGCCGTTACCTCACTGGTCGAGGTAGGACGTTGACCTCGATCGAGCCGTCGATGATGCCGGCCTTGACCTCGCTCGAGCTCGTCGGCGAGCGTGTCGGAGATCTTGCCCTCGAAGTTGTGGAACGGCGCCAGGCCGACGCCCATCGTTCTCGAGCGTGCCGACGTAGGTCTCGGTGTCGAACTCGTCGTTGCCCGCGGCCATGATCGGCCTCGTAGGTCGAGACCTTCATGTCCTTGAGGATCGAGGTCAGGATGACGTCCTGCGTGTTGGGGTCGGTCTCGAACACGTCGGCGTCGGTGCCGAGATGCGACGTCCTTGCCCGAGTCCGCGATCGCGGTGAGCGCACCCTGGTAGATCGGGCCGCCCACGGGCAGGATCACGTCGGCGTCCTGGTCGAGGATGCGACGCGCGGTGCTGGTGGCCGCCTCGTTGGCCTCGAAGCCACCGGTGAAGGAGCCCTTCTCGCCGCCCTCGAAGCCGACGACCTCGACGTCCTTGCCCTTCTCCTCGGCGTAGTACTCCGCACCCTGCTTGAAGCCGTCCATGAAGATCGTGACGGTCGGGAACGGCTGGCCGCCGTAGGTGCCGACGGTGCCGGTCTTGGTGTAGTCGGCCGCCGCGTAGCCGGCGAGGAACGCCGCCTCGGCGGTGTTGTAGAGGAGCGGCTTGATGTTCTCCGCGTCCTTGGTGCCGTCGAAGTCGTTGTCGGCGGCGTCGTCGATGAGGATGTAGTTGATGTCGGGGTTGGCCGTGGCCGACTCGACGGTCGCCGCGGACAGCGCGAAGCCGACGGTCACGATGGCGTTGCAGCCCTCGGCGACGAGGCTCTCCAGGTTGGGGCCGTAGTCGTTCTCGCTGTTGGACTCGACGTCGATCAGCTCGACGCCCAGCTCGTCGGCCGCCTGCTTGGCGCCCTCGTAGCCCAGCTGGTTGAAGGACTTGTCGTCGAAGCCGCCCGCGTCGGACACGATGCACGGCAGGAAGTCGCTCGCCGCCTCGGTCTCGGTGCCGCTGCCGGTCTCCTCCTCGGGTGCATCGCCGCATGCGGCCAGGGACGCGGTGGCGATCAGTGCCACGATGCCGCCGGTGACGACCTTCCTCGTGTTCCTCACAAAAACCCTCCAAGATCGACATCGCCCCCGGACTGGGGGCGCATATCGGGAGAATGATGCCCTCGACCGGGGGCTCGTGGGTAGCGAAGCGCCGATCCGTCACCCGGTTGTGACCTGTTTGCCGCCTGACGGCCCTCGGGCGTCATACGTCATAGTGGCCCCGATGAACTGGACACAGCTGCGCGCCGAGGCCGTCACCGCCATGGGCCACGCCTACGCGCCCTACTCACACTTCCCCGTCGGAGCCGCGGCGCTCGTCGACGACGGCCGCCTCGTGGTGGGCTGCAACGTCGAGAACGCGGCGTACGGCGTGACGCTCTGCGCCGAGTGCGGCCTCGTGTCGTCGCTGCACGCCACGGGCGGCGGGCGGTTGACCCACTTCGTGTGCGTCAACGCCGACGGCGCCGTGATCATGCCGTGCGGCCGCTGCCGCCAGCTGCTCTGGGAGCACGGCGGCGCCGGGCTCCTCATCGAGACGCCCGAGGGCGTCCGCACCATGGCCGAGGTGCTGCCCATGGCCTTCGGACCCGACGACCTGAAGGACATCACGTGACGCACGACGCCATCGAGGTCATCAGCGCCAAGCGCGACCGCCAGGCCCTCACCGACAGCCAGATCGACTGGGTCATCGACGCCTACACCCGCGGCGACGTCGCCGACGAGCAGATGTCGGCACTGGCCATGGCGATCCTGCTCAACGGCATGGACCTGCGCGAGATCTCCCGCTGGACCGACGCCATGATCGCGTCGGGGGAGCGGATGGACTTCTCCTCGCTGTCACGCCCGACCGCCGACAAGCACTCGACCGGCGGCGTCGGCGACAAGATCACCCTCCCGCTGGCTCCCCTCGTCGCCGCGTGCGGCGTCGCGGTGCCCCAGCTCTCCGGCCGCGGCCTCGGCCACACCGGGGGGACGCTCGACAAGCTCGAGGCGATCCCGGGCTGGCGGGCCGCGCTCTCCAACGACGAGATGCTGGCCCAGCTCGAGGACGTCGGCGCGGTCATCTGCGCCGCCGGCGACGGCCTCGCCCCCGCCGACAAGAAGCTCTACGCCCTGCGCGACGTCACCGGCACGGTCGAGGCGATCCCGCTGATCGCCAGCTCGATCATGTCCAAGAAGATCGCCGAGGGCACCGGTGCGCTGGTGCTCGACGTCAAGGTCGGCACCGGCGCCTTCATGAAGGACCTCGACCGGGCCCGCGAGCTCGCCGAGACGATGGTCGGCCTGGGCAAGGCCGCCGGCGTGCACACGGTGGCGCTGCTCACCGACATGAGCACCCCGCTCGGCCTCACCGCCGGCAACGCCGTCGAGGTCGCCGAGTCGGTGGAGGTGCTCGCCGGAGGCGGTCCCGCCGACGTCGTCGAGCTCACCCTCGCCCTGGCCCGCGAGATGCTCGCCGGCGCGGGCGTCACCGACGTGGACCCGGCCGACAAGCTGGCCGACGGCAGTGCCATGGACGCCTGGAAGGCCATGGTCCGCGCCCAGGGCGGCGACCCCGACGCGACGCTGCCGACCGCCCGCGAGTCGCACGTGGTCACCGCCCCGGCGACGGGCACCCTGACCCGCCTCGACGCGATGGCCGTCGGCCTGGCCGCGTGGCGGCTCGGCGCCGGCCGCGCCCGCAAGGAGGACCCCGTGCAGGCCGGGGCGGGTGTCGTCTGGCACGCGCGTCCCGGTGACGAGGTCACCGAGGGCCAGCCGCTGCTCACCCTGCTCACCGACGAGCCCGAGCGCTTCGAGCGGGCCCTGGACTCGCTCGAGGGCGGGTACGACGTCGGCGACGCCGCGTCGTACACGCCGACGGACCTGGTGCTCGACCGCATCGGCTGAGTCCTGCTCGTCCCTCCCCAACTGTGACGATCCTTGAGACTTTCTTGACGATCCGCTGACCGTCCGTCCTAGCGTCCTGAGGGACCCGCGGGACTCATGGGGAGGGGGTCGGGGATGCGCAACCCGGATGGACGCATGGACGGCCGCGCCGTCGAGCTGGCGGTGCTGCTCGTCCTCACCCTGCTGGCCGTCGGTAGCGTCGTGGCCCTGATGTGGGTCGACAGGGACCAGGCGTCCGTCGCCGACAACGGCTGCGCGACGCACCGGACCGTCAAGGTGGCCGTGAGCCCCGCCCTGCACGGCGTCGTCTCCGGATCGGTGGCCGCCTGGGCGCCCGAGTGCACCCTGGTGGAGGTCGCGTCCCGCTCCGGCGGAGAAGTCGCCCTCGCCGTCGCGTCCGGAGGCACGCCTCCCGACGTGTGGATCGCGGACGCCCGCTTCTGGATGACCCCGACCTATCTCGGAGAGGCCACCGAGGTGCGGACGGTGGCGCGCAGCGTCGCCCGCTCGCCCGTCCTGCTGGTCGGCGGGCCGGACGCCCAGCGGTTCTCCTCGTGGGGAGAGGCGGAGGTGTCCGGCATGGTGACGATGCCGGACCCGGCCACGACCACGGCCGGCTCGCTTGCGGTGGTGGCTCCCCAGTCCGAGGCCGTCGCGGTCGGTCGCAGCGCGGAGGCGGCGCGGCAGATGATCGTGCCGTTCGCCCAGAAGTACAGCGAGCGTCACGCCGAGGGTCTGGACGAGGAGGTCACGCTGGGCACGATCGACCCCGCGTCGCCGCGACTGGTCGTCGCCACCGAGCAGCAGCTTGCCGAGGCGCAGCAGAGCGACTCGCACCTGCGCGACCTGACCCCCGCGGTCGGCGCCCCCACGCTGGACTTCCCGATGGCCGTCCGGCAGGGGGCCGCTCTCGGCTCGGCCCAGGCTGCCCGTGCCCTGAGGCAGTACCTGGCCACCGACGACGGGTTGGCCGCTCTGCGCCAGGAGGGCCTCCGGGGACCGGACGGCCTGCCCGGCCAGGAATCCCCGGCCCTGGTGTCCACCCTGATGCGCTCTCCCTCGCCGCGGGCGATCGCCAGCACGGTGCAGTCCTGGAACACGCTCAGCGTGCCCTCGTCCATCCTGGCCGTCGTCGACGCGTCGGGCTCCATGGACGACGTCACCGACGGACGCACCCGGATGGACGTGCTGGCCGAGGCAGCCGGCATCGGGCTGTCGTTCCTGCCGGACCACGCCCGGGTCGGCCTGTGGGTCTTCTCGATCGACAAGGGCGGCCCCGGGCAGGACTGGCAGGTGCTCGAGCCGATGCGACGCCTCGACGACCTGCGGTTCGGGCGGACACAACGCTACGCGCTGCGCGAGCGCGCGCGGCAGATCCCGGGGATGACCGAGGGCGGCACGGGCCTCTACGACACGGCCCTCGCGGCGTACCAGCAGGCGGTGCGGGACTACCGGCCGGGGTACTCCAACGCGGTCGTCCTGATGACCGACGGTGAGAACGACGATCCCGCGTCGATCAGTCTCGGGCGTCTCCTGGGGCGGCTGGCCGAGCTCAAGGATCCTGAGCGTCCGGTGCGCATCGTCGGCATCGCAATCAGTGACTCGGGCGACCTCGGCGCTCTGGAGCGGATGGCCGAGGCGACCGGCGGGGACGCCTACCTCGCGGCCGAGCCCGAGGACATCCTCGAGGTGTTCGCCGAGGCCGTGCTCTCCCGGTAGGAGGACCGGGCCCGGGACGTCGGTCTCAGGGCAGCAGCAGGACGACCGTCTCCGCGACGCAGGCGGGCTTGTCGGCGCCCTCGATCTCGATCGTGTAGCGCAGCAGCATCTGCTTGCCGGCCGGCAGGTCGGTGACCTCGCCCATCGTCACGTGGGCGCGGACCCGCGAGCCGACGCGCACCGGCGAGGGGAAGCGGACCTTGTTGACCCCGTAGTTGAGCTTGGCGCCCGGCGTCTCCAGCGCGAACACCTGGCTGCCGAGGTAGGGGACGAGCGAGAGCGTGAGGTAGCCGTGGGCGATGGTGGCGCCGAAGGGCCCGGTCGCCGCGCGCTCGGGATCGACGTGGATCCACTGGTGGTCGCCGGTCGCCTCGGCGAAGCGGTCGATGCGGTCCTGGTCGATCTCGACCCAGTCGGAGGTGCCGAGGTCGGTGCCGGTCGCGGCGGCGACCTCGTCGAGGCTGGTGAAGGTGCGCATGGCTGGCAAGGATAGGCCTGCGAGGATGTGCGCCGTGACGACTCCCACCCGCGACGAGGTACGCCGCGCCCCCAAGGTCCTGCTCCACGACCACCTCGACGGTGGCCTGCGCCCCCAGACGATCATCGACCTCGCGGCCGACTGCGGCCACGAGCTGCCCGCCACCGACGCCGACGCCCTGGGCCGCTGGTTCGCCGAGTCGGCCGACTCGGGCTCGCTGGTGCGCTACCTCGAGACCTTCGACCACACCGTCGCCGTCATGCAGACCGGCCCGGCCATCACCCGGGTGGCCCGCGAGTGCGTCGAGGACCTGGTGGCCGACGGGGTCGTCTACGCCGAGGTCCGCTACGCCCCCGAGCAGCACGTCGAGGGCGGGCTGACCCTCGACGAGGTGGTCGGGGCCGTGCAGGAGGGCTTCGACGAGGCCGTCGCGGCCTCCGGCGGCCGGATCGTCGTGCGCCAGCTGCTCACCGCCATGCGCCACCAGGCGCGCTCGATGGAGATCGCCGAGCTCGCCGTCGCGTGGCGTGACCGGGGCGTGGCTGGCTTCGACATCGCGGGCGCCGAGGCCGGCTTCCCGCCCACCCGCCACCTCGACGCGTTCGAGTACCTCCAGCGCGAGAACGCCCACTTCACCATCCACGCCGGGGAGGCCTTCGGGCTGCCGTCGATCTGGCAGGCCATCCAGTGGTGCGGCGCCGACCGGCTCGGCCACGGCGTGCGGATCATCGACGACATCACCGTCCACGACGACGGCTCGGTCGAGCTCGGCCGCCTCGCGGCGTACGTCCGTGACACGCGCATCCCGCTCGAGATGTGCCCGGCGTCCAACATCCAGACCGGGGCCGCCGCGTCGATCGCCGAGCACCCCATCGGGCTGCTGACCAGGCTCCGGTTCCGGGTGACCGTCAACACCGACAACCGGCTGATGAGCCAGACCTCGATGACCGACGAGATGTACGCGCTGGTGGAGGCGTTCGGCTACGGCCTCGACGACCTGCGCTGGTTCACGATCAACGCGATGAAGTCGGCCTTCCTGCCCTTCGACGAGCGGCTCGACCTCATCGACCGGGTCATCAAGCCGGAGTACGCCGCCCTGTCCCGCTGACCGGGGAGCGCGTGACCACCGCCCACGGCACCCGCCAACCGCCGCAGCCCTCGAGGCGGGCACCGAGCCACTCCTCGCGGGTGAAGCGAGTCCGTCGCCCCGACGCGGGCTCGTAGCAGGTGACGACGCCGTCGCGGACGGCCACGGCCAGCACGACGTGCCGGGGGGTCCAGCGGTTGCCCACGTAGACGGGCGTGGGGCCGGCGCCCAGCGAGGAGACGAGCAGGTCGTACGCCGCGGCGCGCCGCCGGGGCAGCAGCACGTAGCGGGCCCGGCCCCCGACGTGTCGAGCAAGCGCCCACGGGCCGGTGCCGAGGGCACGCGCCCAGGGCAGCTGGAGGCGTCCGTGCCAGTCGACGGCCCGGTTGGTGCCGCGGTGCGCCGCCCACACCTCGGCCGCGAAACGGGCCCGCGCGGCCTCCGGGCCGCCCCGGAGCACGCGCCCGCGGTAGTCCTCCGACTCCAGCATCCGCAGGGACACCAGCACCGAGGGCCCGCACGTGCGGCGGTCGGGCTGGGCCAGGCGCACCGGCCAGAAGGAGCTCACGGGACCAGTGTGACCAGCCGGGCGTGGGCCTCGTCCGGGGTGACCGCCTCGCAGCCGAGGTGGACCGCGTGGGAGACCACCCGGCGCTGGTCGCGCAGCAGGGCGAGTCCGCGGCGCACGAGCACGAGGGGCGGCTTGCGGTGCTCGCGCAGGTCGCGGGTCAGGCGCCGCCAGAAGGTCACGACGGGGTGCTGGCGCACGCAGTACGCCGCGGCGAGGATCCCGCCGACCGAGCACGCCGGCACGACCTCGGGGGCGAAGATGCCCTCCGCGACGAAGAGCCGGGCATCGCCGAGGTCCAGGGTGCGGGAGCCGGAGCGACCGTTCTGCGCGATCTCGTAGACCGGCACCTCCGCGCGGCCGTCCCGGCACAGGGCCGTGAGCGCGGCCAGCGCGTCGTCGAGCAGCCACGAGTCGGGGTGGTCCCAGTCCACGATCCCGGCGTTGGCGCCCTCGGTGATGCGGGGGAGGGTCGGGTCGTCGCCGTCCTTGTAGAAGTCGTCGAGGCGCAGGACCGGGAGGCCGAGGCGCTCGGCCAGCCGGGACTTGCCGGCACCGCTGGGGCCGGCGAGGACGACGACCCGGGCGGGCACGTGGGAGTCAGGCACGGGTGACCATTGTGCCGTGCCCCGTGACACCTCCGAGCACGTGGGATGAGGGAGGCGTCACAGACTCCGCCATTCCGCCGCGGGGACGGTGCCTCTCCGCTTATCGTCAGCGCCGTCGTTGGTCAAGCCCCCCGAAAGGTTTCCGCATGGGAACGAACAGTCATGCCCGCGCCTCCCGCGCGGGTGCCGGTGTGCGCAACCTGGTGATCGTCGTGATCACCGCGATGGTCGCCGGTATCGCCTGGCTGGGCTGGCAGGTCGTGTCGAACGAGCAGGTCCCCGTGGCCGGTGCCGCCACCTGCGAGGCCGAGCCCATCACGGTCACCGTGGCGCCCGAGCTGGAGACCCTGATGGAGGAGGCGGCCGACCACCTGGCCGCCAAGGCCAACTGCATCAACCTCGAGGT
Source organism: uncultured Actinomycetota bacterium (assembly GCA_963776975.1). Lineage (GTDB taxonomy): Bacteria > Actinomycetota > Actinomycetes > Propionibacteriales > Nocardioidaceae > Nocardioides. The sequence goes on from CAVZOU010000013.1 coordinate 41,486, forward strand.
CACCGACGCCTCGGTCGCCGAGGTGCAGGACGCCCTCGAGGAGCTCGAGGAGAAGGACCGCCCCGACGCCCTGCCCGACCTCTGGGTGCCCAACTCCCCGTCGTGGCGCACCGTCCTGCAGCGGGTCGGCTACACGGGTCGGGTCGAGGCGGCAGCGCTGGCGACCAGCCCGGTGGGCCTGGCCAGCGGCCGCGACGGTGTCGCCCCCGCCAGCTGGCTGGAGACGCTGACCTCCGACCGGCTCGTCATGAGCGACCCGTCGGCCGACGGCGCGTCCGCGCACGCCCTGACCGCCTCCCTGTCCGAGGGAACAGCGCTCGGCGAGGTGCAGAACGACGTCGTCCCGATGGCCCAGACCTTCGGCGAGAACGTCACCTCCGGCATCGAGGTCGTCACCAACGCCGACGAGCTGCAGGCCGGCGAGTCCTGGCTGGTCCCGATCACCGAGCAGGACTTCGTCATCGCCCGGCGCGGCAACGAGGCCCTGCGCTGGAGCGCCCCGGCCACCGGCTCCCCGATGCTGAGCTACCCGCTCGTCGCGGCCCGCGCCCAGACCGGGATCACCATGGGCACCGGCTCCCTCGACCCCGTCCGTGCCGCCGGCGACGAGATCGCCGAGTTCTTCGCCACCGACGCGGTGCTGGCCGAGCTGGCCGACGTCTACCTGCGCGGCCCCGACGGTGCGCCCCTCTCCGACGAGGTGGACCCACCGGAGGTCGAGGTCCTCGACGAGGCCGTGACGTCCGAGGCCGACGCGGTCATGCGCAACTTCCAGGTCCTCACCGTGCCCTCGAGCCTGCTCGCCGTGGTCGACGCCTCGGAGTCGATGAACCTGGTGGCCGCCGACGGCCAGACCCGGATGGACTTCGCGGTCAACGCCGCGCTCACCGCCCTCGATGCCTTCCCCGGCCACGCCCGCATCGGCCTGTGGGGCTTCTCCACCCAGCAGCAGGGTGACCAGGACTGGGTCGAGCTCGCGCCGCTGCGTCGCCTCGACGCCCCGGCCGAGGGCGGCGGCAAGCACCTCAAGCTGCTGCGCCAGCAGTCCCTCGTGCTGCCCACCCTGATCAAGGGCGGGACCGGCCTGTACGACACCGTGCTCGCCGGCTACAGCCAGGCGGTCCGGGACTACAACGAGAACTACTACAACACCCTGGTCATCCTCACCGACGGTGCCAACGACGACCCGAGCTCGATCAGCCTCCCGGACCTGCTCCGGGAGCTGAGGGCGATGCACGACCCGGCCAGCCCGGTGCGCATCGTCGCGGTCGGCATCAGCCAGGACGCCGACATGGCGGCGCTGGGCAAGATGGCCGAGGTCACCAGCGGTGGGTCCTTCCTGGCCGAGAACCCCGAGGACATCCTCACGGTGCTCGCGACCTCCCTGCTGACCCGCGCCTGAGCACGGACAGAAGAACCCCCGTACGACGTGTCGTCGTACGGGGGTCCTGTGCTTGCTGGTCAGATCCCGATCGGGTGCCAGACCGTCTTGGTCTCGAGCCAGTCGGTCATCCGGTCGGTGCCCGGCGTGGCCAGCCAGTCGACCTCGGCCAGGGGCGCGCGGCGTACGCGCTTGAGGTTGTCGGCCGCGGCCTCCTCCAGCGAGGTCGCGAGCGCGGGGTCCTCGACGCCGGTGAGGTCGAGCCCGTTGACGTCCATGTGCGAGGCCAGCCAGGGCGCGACCTCGGCGGCCGAGCCGGTCAGCACGTTGACCACGCCGCCCGGGAGGTCGGACGTCGCCATGACCTCGCCCAGGGTGATCGCGGTGAGCGGGTGCGGCTCGCTGGCGATGACCACGCAGGTGTTGCCGGTGGTGATGATCGGCGCGACCACGCTGACGAGCCCGAGCAGCGGGCCGCGCGGCGCGACGACGGCCACGACGCCGGTCGGCTCGGGGGAGGAGATGTTGAAGTAGGGCCCGGCCACCGGGTTGGCGGTGCCGACGACCTGGGTGATCTTGTCGGCCCACCCGGCGTACCAGACGAGCCGGTCGATCGCGGCGTCGACGGCGGTGTTGGCCTTGCTCGCCGAGACACCCTCCGAGGCGCGCAGCTCGGCGACGAACTGGTCGCGCCGGCCCTCGAGCACCTCGGCGATGCGGTAGACGACCTGGCCGCGGTTGTAGGCGGTGCGCCCGGACCAGCCGCCGAAGGCCTTGCGGGCCGCGACGACGGCGTCCCGGGCGTCCTTGCGGGAGGCCTGCGAGGCGTTGGCCATGAGCGCGCCCTTGGCGTCGTTGACGAGGTAGGTGCGGCCCGACTCCGAGCGCGGGAAGGCGCCGCCGATGTAGAGCTTGTAGGTCTTCTTCACGTCGATGCGCGCCATCAGGCGTCCGCTCCCTTCAGGTACGCCGCCAGGCCGGGCAGGCCGCCCTCGCGGCCGTAGCCCGACTCCTTGTAGCCGCCGAAGGGCGACGTCGGGTCGAACTTGTTGAACGTGTTGGCCCACACGACGCCGGCGCGCAGCTGGTTGGCCATCCAGAGGATGCGCGAGCCCTTGTCGGTCCAGACGCCGGCGGAGAGGCCGTACGGCGTGTTGTTGGCCTTCTCGACCGCCTCGGCGGGGGTGCGGAAGGTCAGCACCGAGAGCACCGGGCCGAAGATCTCCTCGCGGGCGATGCGGTGGGCCTGGGTGACGCCGGTGAAGACGGTCGGCGGGAACCAGAAGCCCGTGCGACGGCAGGTCGCACGCCGGCGACCAGCGCTCGCCGGCCCCGGCGACCTCCTGCTCGCCGATGTCGGACAGCTCGCGGATCTTGGCCAGCTGCTCGGCGGAGTTGATGGCGCCGACGTCGGTGTTCTTGTCCAGGGGGTCGCCCACGCGCAGCGTGGACATCCGGCGCTTGAGGCGCTCGAGGACCTCGTCGGCGACGCTACTCCTGCACCAGCAGCCGGGAGCCCGGCGCAGCAGACGTGGCCCTGGTTGAAGAAGATGCCGTTGACGATGCCCTCGACGGCCTGGTCGATCGGGGCGTCGTCGAAGACGATGTTGGCGGCCTTGCCGCCGAGCTCGAGGGTGACCTTCTTGCGGGTGCCGGCGACGGCGCGCGCGATGGCCTTGCCGACCTCGGTGGAGCCGGTGAAGGCGACCTTGTCGACGTCGGGGTGGGCCACGATCGCCTGGCCGGTCGCGCCGGCGCCGGTGACGATGTTGACCACGCCGGGCGGCAGGTCGGCCTGCTGGCAGATCTCCGCGAAGAGCAGCGCCGTCAGCGGCGTCGTCTCGGCGGGCTTGAGGACCACCGTGTTGCCGGCGGCCAGCGCGGGCGCGATCTTCCAGGCCAGCATCAGCAGCGGGAAGTTCCACGGGATGACCTGGCCGGCGACGCCGAGCGGCCTGCGGGTCGGTGCCGAGGCCGGCGTGCTCGAGCTTGTCGGCCCAGCCGGCGTAGTAGAAGAAGTGCGCGGCGACGGTGGGGATGTCGACGTCGCGCGACTCCTTGATCGGCTTGCCGTTGTCGATCGACTCGAGCACGGCGAGCTCGCGGCCGCGCTCCTGGATGAGCCGGGCGATGCGGAAGAGGTACTTCGCGCGCTCGCTGCCCGGCATCCGCGACCAGACGCGGGTGTAGGCCCGCCGGGCGGCCTTGACCGCGAGGTCGACGTCGGCCTCGTCGGCCTCGGCGACCTCGGCGAGGACCTCCTCGGTCGAGGGGCTGATCGTCTTGAAGCTCTTGCCGTGGCCGTCGACGAACTCGCCGTCGATGAACAGGCCGTACGACGGCTTGATGTCGACGATGGAGCGCGACTCGGGGGCCGGGGCGTACTCGAAGAACGGGGTGGCGGTGTCGGGCACCTTGACCATGATTCGCCTCAGTCCAGGGTGAAGTAGTCGGGGCCGGAGTAGCGGCCGGTGCTGCATCTTGGTGCGCTGCATCAGCAGGTCGTTGAGCAGCGTGGAGGCGCCGAAGCGGAACCAGTCGGGGTCGAGCCAGTCGGGGCCGGCGACCTCGTTGACCATCACGAGGTACTTGATGGCGTCCTTGGACGTGCGGATGCCGCCGGCCGGCTTGACGCCGATCATCTGGCCGGTCAGCTCGCGGAAGTCGCGGACGGCCTCGAGCATGATCAGCGTGACCGGCAGCGTGGCCGCCGGCTGCACCTTGCCGGTGGAGGTCTTGATGAAGTGGCCGCCGGCCATCATCGCGAGCCACGAGGCGCGGCGGACGTTGTCGTAGGTCTGCAGCTCGCCGGTCTCGAAGATGACCTTGAGGTGCGCGTCGTCCGCACGCCTCGCGGACGGCGACGATCTCGTCGTACACCTGCAGGTAGCGCCCGGAGAGGAACGCGCCCCGGTCGATGACCATGTCGATCTCGTCGGCACCGGCCTCGACGGCGTCGCGGGTGTCGGCGAGCTTGATGTCGAGGGCGGCGCGGCCGCTGGGGAAGGCCGTGGCGACGGCGGCGACGTTGACGCCGGAGTCGCCCAGCGTCTGCTTGGCGGTCGCGACCATGTCGGGGTAGACGCAGACCGCGGCGGCGGCGGGGCAGGTCGGGTCGGCCGGGTCGGGGCGCATGGCCTTGGAGGCCAGCGCGCGGACCTTGCCGTGGGTGTCCTGGCCCTCGAGCGTGGTCAGGTCGACCATGCGGATGGCGAGGTCGATCGCGAACGCCTTGGCGGTCGTCTTGATCGACCGGGTGCCCAGGCTGGCGGCGCGGGCCTCCGCGCCGACCTGGTCGACCCCGGGGAGGCCGTGGAGGAAGCGGCGCAGGGAGGACTCGGACGAGGTGATGTCGTCGAAGACCCCTGCACTCGCCGTTGAGGCAGAAGTGGTCGTCACCGACCCAGCATAGGGTTGGTGACGGCCTCGCGGACAAACCGCGAGGACCCCTCGAAGGAGCGTGGACGCAGGAGCAACCGGTGGAGCGGTTCGACCCGACCAGTGGACGCGTGACCGCCGTGCTCGTCGCTCGTCCTCGCCGGTGTCGTGGTGGTCGCGCGGGACGGTCGACGCGGGCTCGGTGCCGCTCCCGGTGATCGGCCGGTGCGGCGCTGGCCGCGGTGCTCGCCTGGGCCTCGATGCTGCGTCCCGCGTCGTGGGCCACGACCGAGCACCTCGTGCATGCGCAACATGCTCGAGACGTCCACGTGCCCCTCGCCGCGATCGAGCAGCTCGCCGTGCGGCAGGTGCTGGCGTCAGGGTGGGGGAGAAGCGCTACGTCTCCACGGTCGTCGGGCGGCCGCTGCGCAAGGCGATGCGCACGCCGACCGCTCCGGCAGCACCGCCCGTCGAGGACGCGGCGCCCGCCCCGGCCTGCCCTACGCGGACTTCGTCGAGCAACGGCTCCACCAGCTGATGGAGGAGGCTCGCGCCGCGGCGGGCGTCGAGCCCTCTCCGACGAGCAGCTCGCGCTGGCCGCGGACGTACGCCGGCGAGCCGGCCTGGCGTGCCGATCGGCCTGACCGTCGTCTCCGCGCTGGCCTTCGTGGTCGTCGCTGTTCGTGTAGGGCTCCGGCTCAGAGGCCGGCCGCGGCCTTGAGGTCGGCCGCGGATCGCGTCGAGCCGGCCGGCCGCGGCGATGCGGGCGGCGTCCACGCCGTCCTCGGGGTCGACCGGGACGACGACCTCGAGGTAGCACTTGACCTTGGGCTCGGTGCCGCTCGGGCGCACGATCACCCGGGCGCCGTCGGCCAGGGAGTAGCGCAGCCCGTCGGTGGGCGGCAGGGCGTCGCTGCCCAGCGAGAGGTCGTCGACGCGCTCGACGGCGAGCCCGCCGAGCGTCGTGGGCGGGGTCGGTGCGCAGCCGCTCCATGGTCGCGGGGATCTCCGACAGGTCGTCGAAGCGCACCGAGAGCTGGTCGGTGGCGTGCAGGCCGTGCTCGAGGGCGATGTCGTCGAGGAGGTCGGTGAGGCCGCGGCCCTCGGCCTTGGCGGCCGCGGCGAGCTCGCAGACCAGCAGCAGCGCGGAGACGCCGTCCTTGTCGCGCACGTGCTCGGGGTCGACGCAGTAGCCCAGCGCCTCCTCGTAGCCGAACGCGAGGCCCTCGACGCGGCCGATCCACTTGAAGCCGGTGAGCGTCTCCTCGTGGGGCTGGCCGGCGGCCGCGGCCATCTTGGCCAGCAGCGACGACGAGACGATCGAGTTGGCGTAGGTGCCGTGCTTGCCGCGGCGCAGCAGGTGGTGGCCGAGCAGCGCCCCCACCTCGTCGCCGCGCAGCATCCGCCAGCCGTGCGGGCCGGGGACCGCGACGGCGCAGCGGTCGGCGTCGGGGTCGTTGGCCACCACGATGTCCGCGCCCTTGGCGGCCGCGAGGGCCATCGCGAGGTCCATCGCGCCCGGCTCCTCCGGGTTGGGGAAGGCGACGGTGGGGAAGTCCGGGTCGGGGTGCTCCTGCTCCTCGACGACGTGCGGGTGCGGAGAAGCCGGCCGTCTCCAGCGCCTGCGCCGACCGCCGTGCCGCCGACGCCGTGCAGCGGGCGTGTAGACGGTGACGAGGTCGCGCGGGCCGTCGCCGGCGAGCTCGGCCACGGTGTCGAGGTAGCGGTCGACGATCTGCTCGTCGACGACCTTGCCCGGACCTCGCCCGGGGCACGTCGGCCAGCGCGCCGACGGCGGCGATCCGCTCGGCGATGCCGGTGTCGGCGGGCGGCACGATCTGGCTGCCGTCCCCGAGGTAGACCTTGTAGCCGTTGTCCTGCGGCGGGTTGTGGCTGGCGGTGACCATCACGCCCGCGACGCAGCCGAGCTCGCGGATCGCGTAGGCCAGCAGCGGGGTGGGCAGCGGCCGCGGGAGGGTCATGGCCCGGAAGCCGGCGCCCGTCATCACCTCGGCGGTGTCACGGGCGAACACGTCGCTGTTGTGCCGGGCGTCGTACCCGATGACGACGGTGCCGCCGGCGGCGCCGGTGTCGCGGAGGTACGCCGCCAGCCCGGCCGCGGCGCGGAGGACGACGACCCGGTTCATCCGGTTGGGGCCGGCACCGAGGGCACCGCGCAGCCCGGCCGTGCCGAACTCCAGCGTGCCGGCGAAGCGGTCGGCGAGGTCGGCGGGGTCGCCGCCCGTCTCCACGTCGGCGACGACGGCCTCCAGCTCGGCCCGGGTGACCGGGTCGGGGTCCTCGGCGGCCCAGGCGCGGGCGCGGTCGATCAGGGTGCTGCGGTCCTCGGTGGCGGTGCTCATGGGGGCACGGTATCGGCGGGGATCGGGCGTGGCCCTCCGCGCCCCGGAGCGCGGAAGCCCTGCCACTTCTCCCCAGGCTCGCCCGGCCTCTTCCCACGCTCGGCGAATGCAGGTAGAATCGAACACATGTTCGAAGTCGAGCTCATGCCAGCGCCCGGTGGCCCCGCCACGGGTCGTGAGGGGGTGCTGTGCGCGTCGGACGTCGAGGCATGGGTCGTCGACCTGTCCTCCCGGCTGGAGGTGGCGAGCGGCCTGGACGACGCCGAGCGCGTCGACGCGCTCCGGGCGCTCGAGCGACTCGGGTGCGTCGTCACGGCGGCCCAGGCCCACCTCTCCCGCGAGCTCGATCAGTCGCAGCGGGCCGCCCAGGCCGACTCCGGCGTCCCGGCAGCCAGGCAGGGAGCAGGCGTGGCCGACCAGGTGGCGCGGGCCCGGCGGGAGTCGCCGCACCGCGGCCGCCAGCACCTCGGCCTGGCCAAGATCGTCGCCCGCGAGCTCCCGCACACGTGGGCGGCCTGGCGCGCGGGGCGCATCACCGAGTGGAAGGCGACGATCGTCGCCCGCGAGACCGGCTGCCTCTCGCTCGCCGACCGGATCGTCGTGGACGAGGTGGTCGCCGGGGATCCCTCGGCCCTCGAGGCGATGGGGGACCGCGAGCTGGCGGGTGCTTGCCTCAGGGAGGTCGCACGACTCGACGCCGCCGCCCTCGTCGCGCGGCGCCGGCGGGCGGAGTCCGAGCGGCGGGTCACCCTGCGACCGGCGCCGGACACGATGACCTACCTGACCGCGCTCCTGCCCGTGAAGGACGGCGTGGCCGTTCTGGCCGCCCTCTCCCAGTCCGCCGACGTGGCCCGTGCGGCCGGCGACGAGCGGTCGCGCGGCCAGGTGATGGCCGACACGCTGGTGGAGGGCGTACGAGGCGGCGCCGGCGGCACAGCCGGATCTCCGGGAGTGACCCTCGGGCTGGTCATGAGCGACGCGGCCCTCTTCGGTGGCGCCGACGAGCCCGCCCACCTCGACGGCTTCGGGCCGATCCCGGCCGAGCTGGCCAGGGAGATCGTGGTGGGCGCGTGCGATCACGACGAGAGGGTCTGGCTCCGTCGGCTCTACGCGAGCCCCACGACCGGTGAGCTGGTTGCCATGGACGCTCGGGGGCGGAGCTTCCGCGGCAGCCTCGCCCGCTTCGTCCGGCTGCGTGACCGGGTCTGCCGGACCCCCTGGTGCGACGCACCCATCCGGCACGTCGACCACCCGCGCCGTCACGCCGACGACGGACCGACCGCCGCGGACAACGCCCAGGGCCTGTGCGAGGCCTGCAACTACGCCAAGGACGCTCCGGGCTGGCGGGCGAGACCGGGGCCGGACGGGGGCGTCGAGACCAGCACCCCGACGGGCCACATCATCGCCACCCGACCACCGCCGGTGGCCGTCATCCGCGACCGATGTCTCCCTCGGTTGACGATCGACTACGTCCTGGCCAGCTGACGTCCATGGTCGTGATCGCCCATCATCCCTGCGACGGAGCCTGACGCGACAGGGTGTCCAGGTCCCGCTCGCAGTACCCGTGGTGGGCCCATTCTTCGGCGAGCACGGTGCCGAGGCACTGCCGCAGCGTCCGCCCAGCGGCGTACGGGGGCCATCTGTCGTCGGCGGGCACCGGTGCAGTCCGCGCGAGCTGGTCAGCAGTGACGTCGGCCAGCCACGCCTCGATCTCGGACGCCTGCCGCCTCCGTACGGCGAGCACCTCGTCGAGGCTCGGCCGGGTGGACGGGTCGAGTCCGGGCTCCTGGTCCATGACGAACGATGGACCCAGTCCCATCGCCGTGAACGGCTCCGTGAGCCCTAGCACGCAGCGTCGGAACCAGGAGTCGTGCACGAAGACGAGGTGACGAAGGGTCTCGACCATCGACCACTCGCCGTCGACGCGGTGGTGCTCGCTGTTGTCGGGCATGGACCGGACTTGCTCGGTCGTCGTCGCCCAGGCGTCCCGCAACTGGGCCCAGGCGTCTCGGAGGTCGGCCGGCCGATCGGAGCGGATCAGCAGCCGCACCGGATGGCGGCGGTCGAGCTCAGCCTCGACGTACGGCATGACCTCGACCCCGTTGACCACGAGACCGGTGACCATTCCATCGATTTCGACGTCCTGCATGACGACGCCGACCATCCGCGATCGACTCAGGTCGCATTCGCGGAACTCTGCGCCGGTGAGGTCCTCGTCGTCGAAGCGTCGCATGCAGGCAGGCTAGGCCGTACGGCGCACGCACCGGATTGCACACCACGCACGGGCTAGATTGCCCGCATGTCACCGTCGAGCACCGCCGCCCGCACCGACACGATCATCGAGGTCATCCGGGAGGCCTTCGCCCCCCTGATGCGGGCCGACCCGGTGGCCTTCCGGGCGAAGTACCGCAAGATGGCGCTGGACCCGCACGCCTTCTACCGCGGCTCGGCGTGCCTCTACTACAGCGACGTGACGCAGGAGCCCGACGAGTGGTCGGCGCACGGCGCCGAGCGGATCTGGATCCACGGCGACCTCCACGTGGAGAACTTCGGCACCTACCTCAACTCCGACGGCCGGCTGATCTTCGACGTCAACGACTTCGACGAGGCCTACCTCGGCCGCTTCGCGTGGGACCTCCAGCGCTTCGCGGCCAGCCTGGCGCTGGTCGGCTGGCAGAAGGCGCTCCCGGAGGACGAGGTGCGCAAGCTCGATCGCCCGCTACCTGCGCTCCTACCTGTCCCAGGTGGACCACTACGCGGGCACCGAGGAGGACGACGACTTCGCCCTCAACCTCGAGAACGCCGACGGCCCGGTGCTGCTCGCCCTCCAGCGCGCGCGGGCACTGCGGCGCGCCGACCTGCTCGACAAGGTGACGGTGCTGACCAAGGGCGACCCGACGCTTCACCGAGGACGACGGCGCCCGCCGGCTCGGTCGCGAGGAGCGCACCAAGGCGGTGGGGGCCTTCCGCGGCTACCTCGACACGATCCCCGACTCCAAGCGCTTCGACCGGGACCTGTTCTACGAGCTGCGCGACATCGTCGGCAAGTCCGGCTTCGGCATCGGCAGCGCCGGCCTCCCGGCGTACAACATCCTCGTCGAGGGCTACAGCCAGGCGCTCGACAACGACGTCGTGCTGTCGATGAAGCAGGCCAACGTCCCGGCGGTCTCCCGCTTCGTCGACACCGCCGACGTGGACGCCTACTTCAAGCACGAGGGCCACCGGACCGTCGGTGAGCCAGCGCGCGCTGCAGGTGCACACCGACCCGCTGCTCGGCCACACGGACATCGACGGCACGGGCTACGTGGTGAGCGAGGTGTCGCCGTACGAGGTCGACCTCAACTGGACCGACATCAACGAGCCCGAGGACATCCGCGCCGTGGTGGACCTCCTCGGCCGGGCCACCGCCAAGATCCACTGCGCCTCCGACGAGGACAGCGACCAGGACCTGGTCGACATCCAGGTGGAGGCGGCCATCGTGGACTCGCTGCAGGGCCGACGCCGCGAGTTCGGCGACTGGCTCTGCCAGTGGGGCATCGACTACGCGATGCGGGTCCGGGAGGACCACACGCTCTTCGTGGAGGCCTTCCGCGAGGGCCGGATGGGGATGGCCTCGACCTGAGGCCACCCCCGGGACGCTGGTCTCAGGCGTCGATGTGGGACATGTCGCCGTACCGCTCGCCGACCACCGCGTCGCGCGGCACGGCCGCGTCGAGGGCGGCCAGGTCGTCGGCGGTGAGGTGCACGTCGGCGGCGCCGACGTTCTCCTCGAGGTAGGCGACCCGCTTGGTGCCGGGGATCGGGACGACGTCCTCGCCCTGCGCGAGCACCCAGGCGAGCGCGAGCTGGCCGGGGGTGGCGCCCTTCTCGTCGGCGATGGCGCGTGATCCGGTCGACGAGCGCGAGGTTGGCGTCGAGCGCCTCGCCGGTGAAGCGGGGGAAGTACGCCGAGGCGCGCGAGTCGCCCTCGGGCAGGGTGCCGGGGCGGATCGCTCCGGTGAGGATGCCGCGACCGAGCGGGGAGTAGGGGACCAGGCCGATGCCGAGCTCGCGGAGCACCGGCAGGATCTCGTCCTCGAGGTCGCGGGTGAAGAGCGAGTACTCCGTCTGGAGCGCGGTGATCGGGTGGGTCGGCGTGGGCCGTGCGGATGTTGGCGGCGGAGGCCTCCGAGAGCCCGAGGTGGCGGACCTTGCCGGCCTCGACCAGCTCGGCCATGGCGCCGACGGTCTCCTCGATCGGGACCGACTGGTCGACGCGGTGCTGGTAGTAGAGGTCGATGTGGTCGACGCCGAGGCGCTGGAGGCTGGCGTCGCAGGCGGCGCGGACGTACTCCGGCTTGCCGTTGATGCCGACCCGGGTGCCGTCGGGCTCGCGCTCGTTGCCGAACTTGGTGGCGAGCTGGACCTCGTCGCGGCGTCCGGCGATGGCCTTGCCGACGAGCTGCTCGTTGGTGAAGGGGCCGTACATGTCGGCCGTGTCGAGGAACGTCACGCCCAGGTCGAGGGCGCGGTGGATGGTGTCGATGCCCTGCTGCTCGTCCGCAGAGCCGTAGAACTCGCTCATGCCCATGCAGCCGAGGCCCATGGTCGAGACGGTGAGGTCGCCGAGCTGTCGCTTCTGGATCGTCATGGTCGAGTCAACGCCTTGGAGTGCGCTCGAAGTCAAGCGCTCGTAGAGCTCGACCTTGTGGTCGATGGCGCTGAGGTGGTCACGGACCTCGTCGAGCTGGCGCAGCACCCGCTCCGGTGGGCGCGGAGGATCGAGCCGCGTCGTTGCCGGCGCCGGCCCGGACCAGGTCGGCGTACCGCTTGACGTCGCGGATCGGCATCCGGTGGCCCGCAGCTTGGAGATCAGCGAGATCAACGGGTCGTCCTCGTCGTAGGCGCGGTGCCCGGACCCGGAGCGGCGCACGGGGTGCGCATCAGCCCGTCGCGCTCGTAGTAGCGCACGTGTGGGCGGTGAGGCCGGTCTGCTCGGCCGCCTCGGCGATGGTGAGGCTCACGACAGCCAGCAGGCGCGTCGTCGAGCGCATCTCGACCTTGCGGACCTTGCCGGTCACGGTCATCGGGAACTCGTCGACCACCAGGACGTAGCGCGGGATCTTGTAGTGGGCGAGCTGGCCGGTGGCGAACTCGCGGACCGCCGCCGCGTCGAGCGGGTCTGCGCGGCCGCATCCGCAGCCAGGCGCAGAGCTCCTCGCCGTACTTCTCGTCCGGGACGCCGACCACCTGGACGTCCTCGATGTCGGGGTGGGAGTAGAGGAACTCCTCGATCTCGCGGGGGTAGATGTTCTCGCCGCCGCGGATGACCATGTCCTTGATCCGGCCGGTGATCGAGATGTTGCCGGCCTCGTCCATCACCGCGAGGTCGCCGGTGTGCATCCAGCCGTCGCGCAGCACCTCGGCGGTCTTCTCGGGCTCGTCCCAGTAGCCGAGCATCACCGAGTAGCCCTTGGTCGCCAGCTCGCCCGCCTCGCCGCGGGGGACCGTCTCGCCGGTGAGCGGGTCGACGACCTTGACCTCCAGGTGGGGTCCGACACGACCGACGGTGCCGACCTTGACGTCGAAGGCGTCGTCGGTGCGGGTCTGGGTGGAGACCGGTGACGTCTCGGTCATGCCGTAGCAGATCGTCATCTCGGTGATGCCGGCGTCGATGAGCTTGCGCATCATCTCGGCGGGGCACGGGGAGCCGGCCATGATCCCGGTGCGGACCGAGGAGAGGTCGTACGACGCGAAGTCCGGCAGCGCCCACTCCGCGATGAACATCGTGGGGACGCCGTACAGGCTGGTGCAGCGCTCCTGGAGACCGCGGCGAGCGTCAGGGCGGGGTCGAAGCCCGGCGCGGGGATGACCATCGTGGCGCCGTGGGTGAGGGCCGCGAGGTTGCCCATCACCATCCCGAAGCAGTGGTAGAACGGCACCGGGATGCAGATGCGGTCCTCGTGGGTGTAGCGGCAGACCTCGCCGACGAACCAGCCGTTGTTGAGGATGTTGCGGTGGCTGAGGGTCGCGCCCTTGGGGAAGCCGGTGGTGCCCGACGTGTACTGGATGTTGATCGGGTCGTCGGGGTCGAGCGCCTGCTCGCGGTCCGCGAGGTCGGCGTCGTCGACCGTGTCGCCGCCGGCCAGCAGGTCGTCCCACGCGTCGCCGCCGAGGACGGTGCTCGCGGTGAGTGCGGTGCACTGGTCGCGGACCTCGTCGAGCATCGCGACGTAGTCGCTGGACTTGAAGCTCTCGGCCAGGAAGAGGTGGCTGATGCCCGCCTGGTTGAGCACGAAGGCGAGCTCGTGGGTGCGGTAGGCCGGGTTGATGGTGACCAGCACGGCGCCGATGCGGGCCGTGGCGAGCTGGACGATCGTCCACTCGGCGCAGTTGGGGGCCCAGATCCCGACCCGGTCGCCCCGCGCGGTGCCGCCGTCGAGCAGGGCCTGGCCAGGCGTCGTACGTCGGCGTCGAGCTCGGCCCACGTCCACCGCCGACCGGAGCTGACCTCCACCACCGCCTCGTGGTCGGGGTGCTGCGCGACCGTGCGGGTCAGGCACGCCCCGATCGTCTCGTCGAGCAGGGCGGGGGTGGTCTCTCCCACGGCGTGTGAGTCCATGCCGCCCACCCTAGAGCTGCAGGACCTGCGCGGAGACGAGGTACGCCGCCTCGACGGCGGCCGGGTCGTGCAGGTCGCCCGGGTGCTGTCGTCTACCCGGCCCGTGCGCGGATCGCCGCGCCGGGGTCCTCGGCGGCGAGGTCGGTGCCCAGGGCGGCGACGACGGCCGCCCGGTCGTGGTCGTCGAGGCCGTCGAGCGCGAGGCTGTCGTGCAGGAGGGTCGCGGCCTCGCGGAACACCTCGAGCGCCATCTCGAGGTCCGCCTCGGGGCGCGCGGCGGCGGCCGCCTCAGCGGCGGCGCGGAACTCGTCGTACGGCGGTCCGGCGGGGCTCGACATCCTGCGATGCTCGCAAGGTGCTGCGTGGTCGGCAACCGGATATCGGTCGGGTGCGGCAGGGTGGGCGCCATGAGCGACGCCCAGAAGAAGCAGCTGCACGACTACCTCGTCGAGAGCCGCGAGGCGCTGCGCTGGAAGACCGAGGGCCTGTCGGAGTACGACGTGCGCCGGCCGCTCACGAGCGACCGGCACCAACCTGCTCGGACTGGTCAAGCACCTGTCGATCGTCGAGGCGTCGTACTTCGGCGCGACCTTCGACCGCCCGTTCCCTCGGCACCTGCCGTGGTGGGACGACGACGCCCCGGAGGAGGCCGACATGTGGGCGACCGCGGAGGAGGGGCGCGCGGAGATCCTCGGGACCTACCGGGAGGCGACCGCGCACGCCGACGAGACGATCCGCTCGCTCGACCTCGATGCGCCCGGCCACGTGTCGTGGTGGTCGCGCCCGACGTCACGCTGCACGGGGTGCTGGTGCACGTGGTCGCGGAGACCGCCCGGCACGTGGGGCACGCCGACATCGTGCGCGAGCTGATCGACGGGCAGGTGGGTATGCGGGCCGGCAACTCGAACCTGGCGCCGCACGACGGGCAGGGGTGGGTCGACCACCGCGCGCGGCTCGAGGCGGCCGCCCGCGCAGCCTCCCGGTGAGGGGGTGAGGGGCCCCTTCCAGGGCCGGCGGGCGGCCGGCGGAGGAGTCCGAACGGACCATGTCCCCGTGGGTGGCTGCCTCGCTACCGTGGAATCATGGGGTCTCGTACAGGCCTGTCGGTATGGGCGGGGCTGTTCCTGGTTGCCCTCATCGGCCCCCTGGTGGCGAACTCGTTGCCCTCGACTCGGTCTTCACGTCTCCCGCCGAGGAGATCGCCACGACGACCGGCCTGCTGGCGCTCTCGGCCCTCCTCCTCGCGCTGGTCATGCCCGCCCGGTTGCGGTCGCTGGTCGCCACGCTGGGGATCGAGAAGATCCTGCGCGGCCACCGCCTGCTGGCCCTGACGGCTCTCGGGCTGGTGCTGGCCCACGTCGTCCTCGAGCTGCTCACGGACCCGCGGGGGCTGACGATCCTCGACCTCCGGGACACGACGCCCGCCGCGTGGGCGGGCACCCTCTCGACCCTGGCCCTCGTGCTGGGAGTAGAGCCCTCGGCCTGCGCCGGCGCAAGCGCCGCCCGCGCTACGAGGGCTGGCGGCTCGTGCACATCGCCCTGGCGACGATCATCATAGTGACCGGCTTCCTGCACGTGTGGTGGCTGGACAACCTGGTCAACCACACGGTGTTTGGCGTGTGGTTCCTGGTGCTGGCCGTGGCCACGCTGGGCATCGCATCCCGGCGCTGGGTCTGGCTCCCGTGGCGGGCCCACCGGCGTTCCTACGTGCTCGAGGAGGTGCGGCCCGAGGCCGGCGACGCCGTGACCCTGGTGATGCATGCGCACGGGCACGACGGCCGGCCGTTCGCGGCCGGGCAGTTCGCCTGGCTCAAGATCGGCTCGTCGTCCTTCGTCTTCGAGGAGCACCCGTTCACCATCTCCTCGACCGCGGAGCAACCGCACCGCAAGACCTTCACGATCAAGGCGCTCGGCGACTTCAGCGAGCTGCTGCGGGGTTTGCGACCCGGCCGTCGCGTCTTCCTCGACGGCCCCTACGGCGGGTTCACGATGGATGGCCTCGACCGCTCGGAGGGATTCGTCCTGATCGCCGGCGGTGTCGGGATCACGCCGATGCTGAGCATGCTGCGCACGCTCAGCGACCGCGGCGACAGGCGCCCTCACCACCTGCTGGTCGGGGCCCGGACCGTGGACGAGCTCATGCTGCGGGGGGAGATCGACCAGCTCCGTGACGAGCTCGACCTCGCGGTCACCGAGGTGATCGAGGTGCACCCGGACGACTGGCCGGGGGAGACGGGGCGGATAGACACCGAGCTCCTGGAGCGGTGCCTCCGCGGCACCACCGCCACCACGACTACTTCCTGTGCGGCCCTCCGCCGATGGTGATCGCCGTCGGCCGGCAGCTGCGGGAGCGGGGGATCCCGACGCGGCGGATCCACACCGAGCAGTTCGACGTCGTCTGACCGGGCCCCCGAACCCGGTGTGCTCTGTTGCGCGCGGTCACGATGGCGGCTCGGGAGCGGGCGTGGATACTAGCGCGGTGGCCTTCGACGATCGATACCGGTTCAGCGTGCACGCGGCAGTCCTGGACTCTGCGCGAGAGTCGGTCCTCCTGGTCCGTGAGACGTACGGCGACAAGCGATGGGGCCTCCCGGGGGGAGGTGTGGAACCGGGGGAGACGATCGTGGATGCGCTCGCCCGGGAGTGCAGGGAGGAGATCGACGTGCACGTCGAGATCGGACCGTTGACCGGCTGGTACTACCACCGCGAGTTCGAGTCGCAGGTCGGGATCTTCCGCTGCTCGCTGCCGGACACGGCCAGGATCAGGCTGTCACCCGAGCACAGTGAGTGGCACTGGGCGCCACTCGCTGAGCTGACGGGCGTCCAGGCCACGCGGGTGCAGGCAGCCGCCAGGTACGACGGCACGCTCCACGCGCAGGTCTTCTGAGTCCAGCCGACCTCGTCGGGTCGGTGCCGTGCTCCGAACGTCTCCCGCCGCTCATCATCGAGTGTGCGTGGAAGCACCACTGAGCGGGCGGGAATGGTGCCGTTGCGCACACTCGATGTCGCGCCCGACGTCGTGAGCGCCTCGACCACCGAGAGCCGGTCAGTCCCCGAGGGCGGGACGCTGGATGTCCTCCAGCGCGTAGGGCCCACCGACGTACGCCGCCTCGTCCTCGTCCTCGGGACGCTGCGGGATGCGGTCGGCGTACGCCTCGGCGTCGTCGAGGGGCTCGTAGCCGAGGCGCCGGCCGGGCTCGAGGTCCCACCAGGCGCGGGTGTTGGCGCTGATGCCGTAGATGACGGCGAAGCCGGGCGACGGTGCGGTGAGGGCCGCCTCGACCATCCGCACGCAGTCGTCGGGCGAGAGCCACGTCGACAGCGCCCGGAGGGTGGCGGGCTCCTCGAGGAAGGAGCCGATCCGGCACGCGACGGCGTCGATGGCGTGCCGGTCGGCGTACAGGCCCAGGAGCGCCTCGGCGGCGACCTTGCTGACGCCGTAGAACGTGTCGGGGCGGGGGAGCGCCGCGTCGGTGAGCAGGGCGTCGGGGCCGAGGTCCCGGCGCGGGGTGCGGCCGACCGCGTGGTTGGACGACGCGTAGACGATCCGGGAGACCCGGTGCGCGACCATCGCGTCCAGCAGGGCGGCGGTGGTGACGACGTGCGACGTCAGCGAGGTCGGCAGCGACGCCTCGCCCGGGTGGCCGGCGAGGTGGACGACCGCGTCGAGGCGCTCGGCCTCGAAGACGGCCAGCACGGCGTCGGGGTCGGCGCAGTCGGCCGTGTGCCAGTTGCCGGTGAAGCCCTCGGGCTCGGGCACCAGGTCGAGCCCGACGACCTCGTGGTCGCGGTCGCAGAGGCCGAGGGTGACCGCCCGGCCGATGGAGCCGGCCGCGCCGGTGACGAGGACGCGCATCAGATGCGGGGGACGATCCGGCCGAGCAGGTCGCCCATGCGCGAGGCGGCGGCCTTGCCGGCCTCGAGGACCTCCTCGTGGTTGAGGGGCTCGCCGCTGATGCCGGCGGCGAGGTTGGTGACCAGGCTGATGCCGAGCACCTCCAGCCCGGCCTCGCGGGCGGCGATCGCCTCGAGCGTGGTGCTCATGCCGACCAGGTGGCCGCCCATCGCGCGGACCATGCCGATCTCGGCCGGGGTCTCGTAGTGCGGGCCGGGGAACTGCACGTAGACGCCCTCGTCGAGCGTCGGGTCGATCTCCTGGCACAGCGCGCGCAGCCGCGGGCTGTAGAGGTCGGTGAGGTCCACGAAGTTGGCGCCCTCGATGGGGCTCGTCGCGGTCAGGTTGATGTGGTCGGAGATGAGCACCGGCTGGCCGGGCTCGAAGGTCTCCTTGAGACCGCCGCAGCCGTTGGTGAGCACGATGGCGCGGCAGCCGGCCGCGGCCGCGGTGCGCACGGGGTGGACGACGGCGGCGACGCCCTTGCCCTCGTAGAAGTGGGTGCGGCTCAGGAAGACGAGGATCCGGCGACCGGCGACCTCGAGGCTGCGGATCTTGCCGCTGTGCCCGACGACGCCCGCGGCGTGGAAGCCCGGCAGGTCGGTCGTGGCGATCTCGGCGGTGGCCTCACCGAGCGCGTCGACGGCGGGCAGCCAGCCGGAGCCGAGGACGAGGGCGATGTCGTGCCGCTCGACGCCGGTGAGCTCGGCGAGGGTGGCGGCGGCCTGCTGGGCGAGGTCTGCGGTGCTGGGCGCGGTGTCGTTCACGGCGCGATCCTAGGCCCGTGCTTGGGTAGGACGCATGATCGAGGGCCTTCCTCCCGACCTGGGCTACACCGACTACGACACCCGACTGGCCGCGTACGCCGTGGTGGTCGAGGACCGACGCATCCTCCTGGCGTGGTGGAACGGCGAGGGAGTCGCCGAGCCCTGCTGGACGCTGCCCGGCGGCGGCGTGGACCTGGCGGAGACGCCCGAGGAGGGCGCGGTGCGCGAGGTGCTCGAGGAGACGGGCCACCACGTCGCGCTGACCGGCCTGCTGACCGTGCACTCGCACGCGATCCGCCCCGAGCGGCGTACGGCCACGACCGCGCGCTGGCTCCGGGCGGTGCGCGCCGTGTACGCCGCGGAGGTCACCGGCGGCACGCTGGGCACCGTCGAGGTCGGGGGCACCACCGACCGCGCGGACTGGGTCGACCTCGACGAGCTCGGCCGCCTGCCCCACACCGACATCGTCGCCATCGGCCTCGCGGCCCACGACGCCCGGCACCCGCGGGGCTGACCCGACCTCAGAGTCCCGTCGACCGGCAGTCCCGGCGCCGCAGGGCGCCGACGTAGTCGGCGGGCGCGTCCGCGGCCTCGGCCGCGTCGGCGAGGACGCCGAGGTAGGACGCGCTGGGCAGCCCGCCCTCGTAGGCGTCGAGGACGTAGGCCCAGACCACCTGCTCGCCGGACATCGTGGACACCCGGACGCGGGTCTTGCGGTAGAGGCCGGTGTCGGCGGACTCCCAGCGGTCCAGCTCGCTCTCGTCCTCGGCGGTCACGTCGTAGACGGCGACGAAGACCTGCTCGATGGGGTCCTCGACGATCGTCGCGAGGGCGCCGTCCCACCCGTGCTCCTCGCCGCCGAAGGTCAGTCGCCAGCCCGTCAGCCACCCCGTGGAGCGCAGCGGGGAGTGCGGACAGCGCTCGCTCATGCGGGCGGGGTCCAGGTTGGTGCCGTAGGCGGCGTACAGCGTCACCCGGCCAAGGCTAGCGACGTCGGGGCCGAGGGCTAGTCTGTGGCCCGTGACCGACACGCACTTCGACACCCTCGTCCTCGGCGCCGGCCCCGGTGGCTACGTCGCCGCCATCCGCGCCTCCCAGCTCGGCCAGAAGGTCGCCGTGGTGGAGAAGAAGTACTGGGGCGGTGTCTGCCTCAACGTCGGGTGCATCCCGTCCAAGGCACTCCTCAAGAACGCCGAGCTGGCGCACACGCTCCAGCACGAGAAGGCGAAGTTCGGCATCGAGGGCGACGCCACCATGTCGTTCGGGCCGACCCACAAGCGCTCCCGCGACGTCAGCGCCGGGATCGTCAAGGGCGTCCACTTCCTGATGAAGAAGAACAAGATCACCGAGATCGACGGCTGGGGCACCCTCACCGGCGCGAAGAGCATGGACGTCAAGGACGACGACGGCAACACCACGACCTACACCTGCGACAACCTCATCATCGCCACCGGCGCCACCGTCCGGCTCGTGCCGGGCGTCGAGCTGAGCGACAACGTGGTGACCTACGAGGAGCAGATCCTCACCGACCAGCTGCCGAAGTCCATCGTCATCGGTGGGTCGGGCGCGATCGGTGTCGAGTTCGCCTACGTGATGGCCAACTTCGGTGTCGACGTCACCATCGTCGAGTTCCTCGACCGGATGGTCCCCACCGAGGACGCCGACATCTCCAAGGAGCTCGCCAAGCACTACAAGAAGCTCGGCGTGAAGGTCCTCACCAGCACCGCGGTGAAGGGCGTCGAGGACACCGGCTCCGGCGTCAAGGTCACCGTCGCGCCCGCCGCCGGCGGCGACACCCAGGTCCTCGAGGCCGACAAGTTCCTGGCCGCCTTCGGGTTCGCGCCGCGCGTCGAGGGCTACGGCCTCGAGGCCATCGGTGTCGAGCTCACCGAGCGCGGGGCCGTCGCCATCGACGACTACATGCGCACCAACGTCCCGGGCGTCTACGCCATCGGCGACTGCACCGGCAAGATGATGCTCGCCCACGTCGCCGAGGCGATGGGCATCGTCGCGGCCGAGACCATCAACGACGCCGAGACCATGCCGATCAACTACGACATGGTCCCGCGGGCGACCTACTGCATGCCGCAGATCGGCTCGTTCGGCTACTCCGAGGCGCAGGCCAAGGAGAAGGGCTACGACGTCAAGACGTCGACGTTCCCGTTCACCGCCAACGGCAAGGCGATGGGCCTCGGCGAGGCGGTCGGCTTCGTCAAGGTCGTGGCCGACGCCGAGCACAACGAGATCCTCGGCGCCCACATGATCGGTCCCGACGTCACCGAGCTGCTGCCGGTGCTGACCCTGGCCCAGCAGTGGGACCTCACCGCCGACGAGGTGTCGCGCAACGTCTTCGCCCACCCGACGCTGACCGAGGCCGTCAAGGAAGCCGTCCACGGCATCTCCGGCCACATGATCAACCTCTGATGGCGGCAGACCGCGTCGTCATCATCGGCGGCGGCCCCGGCGGCTACGAGGCAGCGCACGTGGCGGCCCAGCTCGGCGCCGAGGTCACCGTGGTCGACACCGACGGGGTGGGCGGTTCCGCGGTCCTCACCGACTGCGTGCCCTCCAAGACCCTCATCGCCACCGCGGAGCTGATGACCGAGGTGTCGGAGTCGGCCGAGCTCGGCATCGACTTCTCCGACCACGAGGGCGACTCGGCGACCACCATCCGGGTCGACCTCGCCAAGGTCAACGCCCGCGTCAAGAAGCTGGCCACCGACCAGTCGGCCGACATCGCCGCCCGGCTCGACCGGGACGGCGTCCGGGTCCTGCGCGGCCGGGGGCGGCTCGCGCCGGGCATGACCGTGGTCGCCACGCTGCCCGACGGCTCCGAGGAGGTCCTCGAGGCCGACGCGATCCTGGTCGCCACCGGTGCCGCGCCCCGCACCCTCGAGTCCGCGCAGCCCGACGGCGAGCGCATCCTCACCTGGGAGCAGGTCTACGACCTCGACGAGGTGCCCGACAAGCTCGTCGTCGTCGGCTCGGGCGTCACCGGCGCCGAGTTCGCCAGCGCCTACCTCGCGCTCGGCATCCCGGTCACCCTGGTCAGCTCGCGTGACCGGGTGCTCCCCGGCGAGGACGCCGATGCCTCGGCGGTCCTCGAGGAGGTCGCCACCCGACGCGGCATGGAGGTGCTCAGCCGGTCGCGGATGCAGTCGGTCACCCGCGACGGCGACACCGTCACCGTGACGCTGACCGACGGCCGCACGGTCACCGGGTCGCACTGCATCCTCGCCCTCGGCTCGGTCCCCAACACCGCCGACCTGGGTCTGGAGGAGGCGGGGGTCGCCACCGACGAGGCCGGCTTCATCACCGTCGACCGGGTGTCCCGCACGTCCGCGCGCGGGGTGTACGCCGCGGGCGACTGCACCGGCGTCCTCATGCTGGCCTCGGTGGCCGCCATGCAGGGCCGGATCGCGATGTGGCACTTCCTCGGCGACGCGGTGTCGCCGCTGGACCTCAAGAAGGTCTCCTCCAACGTCTTCACCTCGCCGGAGATCGCCACGGTCGGCTGGTCGCAGAAGTCCGTCGAGGAGGGCGAGATCCTGGCCGAGGTGGTGACCCTGCCGCTGGCCGGCAACGCCCGGGCCAAGATGCAGGGCGTGCGCGACGGCTTCGTCAAGCTCTTCATCCGGCCCGGCACGGGGATCATCGTCGGGGGAGTGGTCGTGGGTCCGCGGGCCTCCGAGCTCATCCACCCGGTGTCCATCGCGGTGGCCGAGTCGCTGACGGCCGACCAGCTCGCCCAGGCGTTCACGGTCTACCCGTCGATGAGCGGCTCGATCGCCGAGGCGGCCCGACGCCTGCACCGGGTCTGAGGGTGGGTGGGGGTCAGTCGCCCCCACCCCCTCCGTCGCCGCCTCCCGCCCCACCGTCACCGCTGCCGTCGAACCCGCCGCTGCCGTCGGGACCGCCGTGCCAGCCGGAGTAGTCGTGGCCGCCGATCATCCCTCCGCCGTCCCACGCGCCGGGGTCGCTCCAGGCAGCGGCCGGGGCGACGCCGACGCCGTCCGCGCGTGACGCGGAGCCGGCCCAGAGCATGGTCAGCCGGTCGGCCTCCATCCGGCGGTCGTCGACCAGGTCGCCGTACCAGCCCTGCGCCCACGCGGCGTACAACGGGCCGGAGGCGAACCACGCGACCCGGCGGTTGCCGAGGCGCACGAGCCGGACCTCCGGCTGCTCGCCGGCGGTGAGGCGCTCGAGGTCGCGGAAGCAGACCGGTACGACGCGGGGCACGCCGCCGGGCGGCGCCCACTCGACGTCGTGGTCGGCGGGTCCGTGCGCGGGGTCGAAGAAGCACGGCTCGTGGCGGACGGGCCGGGGCGCGCCGTCCCGGACGGCCAGCACGCAGGCGTGGGACCAGCGGCCCTGGGCCAGCACGCGGGTGACCCCCGAGACCTGCGTGGCGGACTCGGCGGTCGCGAGCTGTGCCTTGGCCCGCTCGTAGGCGTCGAGGGCACGCTGGTAGTCCTCCCGCGACCCCTCGTCCAGGGGCGTCGTGAGGGTGTCGACGTGCAGCTGCACCAGCTCCTCGCCGAAGCGCGTGACGTCCTCGTCGGCCGCGCGGCGTACGTGCCGGAAGGCGTCGAGCGCCGCGAGCCGCTCCTCCTTGCTCCGCCGGCCGAAACCCCTCATGCCCCGATGGTGCTCCCGGCCACCGGCCACGGTCCACCCCCCGGTGAAGTACAGCGTTGTAGTTGTCCCGGTCCGGTTGTGGCCCGCTGTGGCGCATGGTGTCATCGACCGTCACGTCAGTCCCACCCGACTCAGGAGACTGCACCCGATGCGCCGTTCCACCCGCCCGCTCGCGCTGCTCGGCGCCGCCCTCATGGTGGTGTCGGTGCTGGTCGTGTCGCTGGCGGCAGCGCCGTCGACCGCGAGCCGCCGGGCCGAGGTGTACGCCGTCTCCGGGCCCTCGACGATCACGCTCACCGGGCACGGCTACGGGCACGGCCACGGGATGTCGCAGTACGGCGCCGAGGGGGCGGCCCGGCAGGGGCTGACCTGGCAGCAGATCATCGAGTTCTACTACCCCGGCACCTCATGGGGGGAGCTGCGGGGACCGATCTCGGTGTGGCTCACCGGCGACACCACCGACGACGTGGTGGTGGCCGCGCAGGCGGGCCTGACGGTCACCCGGCTGGCCCCGCGCAAGTCGTGGACGCTGCCCGCCAACGGGGCGCGCCAGTGGCGGCGTCAACGGCCTGGCCGGCGGGCGCTCGCAGGTGCAGTTCGTCAAGGGTCGGTGGCTGGCGCACGTGGAAGGTCTTCCGCGGCGACGCGCGAGTTCTCCGCGGCCAGGAAGCGGCTCACGCTGTGACGCCCTCGGGCAGCAAGGACCTACCGCGGCCGGCTCCGCTCGGCCTCGCCGGTGCCCGGCGGCGCGGCGCGCGACACCGTCAACATCCTGAGCATGGAGTCCTACCTCCGCGGCGTCGTGCCGCTCGAGATCCCCGCGCTCCTGGAGCCCGGACGCCGTCCGCGCCCAGTCGGTCGCGGCCCGCACGTACGCCGCTGCGGAGCGCTCGCACCCCAACGCCTGGCACTACCAGATCTGCGACACCACGCAGTGCCAGGTCTACGGCGGCGTCGAGCGCCGAGCACCCGGCCGCGACCGCAGGCGATCCGGGACACCGCCCGGCAGGGGCTGACCTACGACGGGCGGCCGGCGTTCACCCAGTTCTCCGCCAGCAGCGGCGGCTGGACCTCGGCCGGCTCGGCGCCCTACCTCGTCGCCCAGGCAGGACCCGTACGACGGCTGGTCGGGCAACGCCGTCCACACCTGGACCAGGACGGTCAACGACGGCGGCGCTCGAGCGGCACTACCCGCGGATCGGCGACCTGACCTCGATCGAGATCGCCGGGCGCGACGGCAACGGCGAGTGGGGCGGCCGGGTCGCAGGACATGACGCTCGTCGGCACCCGCGGTCGCGCCGACCATCACCGGCGACACCCTGCGGACCCTGCTGGGCCTGCGGTCGTCGTGGTTCACCGTCAGCGTGGCCCCGCTCCAGGCCGCGCGCGCCGGGCTGACCGCGCTCAGCCGAGCACCAGCACCAGGTCGCCGCCCTCGACGGCCTGGGTGCCCGGCACCGCGACCCGCTCGACCGTGCCGGCGACGCGGGGCGGTGATCGAGGCCTCCATCTTCATCGCCTCGATGGTCGCGACCGTCTGCGCCGGCCTCGACCTTGTCGCCCTCGGCGACGCCGACCGTGACGACGCCCTGGAACGGCGCCGCCACGTGGCCGCCGTGCGCGGGGTCGGCCTTCTCGGCGGCCGCGACCTCGGAGGCGACGTTGCGGTCGCGGATCGCTGATCGGGCGCATCTGGCCGTTGATGGTGCACATCACGGTGCGGAAGCCGCGCTCGTCGGGCTCGCTGATCGCCTGGAGGCCGATCAGCAGGCGTCTTGCCCTCGTCGAGGTCGACCTCGTGCTCCTCGCCCGCGGCGCAGGCCGTAGAGGTAGTCGATCGTGGGCAGCACCGAGACGTCGCCGTACGTCTCCCGCGACTCGCGTGAACTCCTTGGTCGGGCCCGGGAAGAGCAGCTGGTTGAGGGTGTCGCGCCGCTCGCGGGCCGATCCGGAGGTCGAGCCCGGCGGACTGCTCGGGGGTGAGCTCGGCGGCCGGCTGCTTCCAGGTGCGTCCCTCCAGCGCCTTGGTGCGGAACGGCTCGGGCCAGCCGCCGGGCGGGTCGCCGAGCTCGCCGTTGAGGAAGCCGATCACCGAGTCGGGGATGTCGAAGGCGCCCGGGTCGTCCTGCGAACTCCGGCCGGGTCGGCCCCGACCGCCGACCAGGTGCGAGGGCGAGGTCGCCGACCACCTTGGACGAGGGGGTCACCTTGACGACGTTGCCGAGGATGTCGTTGGCCGCGGCGTACATGTCCTCGACCTGCTCGAACTTCTCGCCGAGGCCGAGCGCGATCGCCTGCTGGCGCAGGTTGGAGAGCTGGCCGCCGGGGATCTCGTGGCGGTAGACGCGACCGGTGGGTGCCGGCAGGCCGGACTCGAAGGGCGCGTAGACCCGGCGGGTGGCCTCCCAGTAGGGCTCGAGCGCGTTGACCGCGGCCAGCGACAGGCCGGTCTCGCGGCGGAGTGGTCGGTGGCCGACACCAGCGCGGACAGCGGCGGCTGCGACGTGGTGCCGGCCATCGAGGCGCAGGCGGCGTCGACCGCGTCGACCCCGGCGTCGATCGCGGCGAGCAGCGTGGCGAGCTGGCCACCGGGGGTGTCGTGGGTGTGCAGGTGCACGGGCAGGTCGAACTCGCTCGCGCAGCGCGGTGACCAGGGTGCGCGCGGCGGGCGCCCGCAGCAGGCCGGCCATGTCCTTGATCGCCAGCACGTGCGCGCCGGCGTCGACGATCCGCTCGGCCAGGCCGAGGTAGTAGTCGAGCGTGTAGAGCTGTCTCGTCGGGGTCGGACAGGTCGCCGGTGTAGCAGAGCGCGACCTCGGCGACGGTGGTGCCGGTGGCGCGCACCGCCTCGATCGCCGGCCGCATCTGCTCGACGTCGTTGAGCGCGTCGAAGATCCGGAAGACGTCGATGCCGGTCGCGGCCGCCTCCTCGACGAACGCCTGCGGTGACCTCGGTCGGGTACGGCGTGTAGCCGACGGTGTTGCGACCGCGCAGCAGCATCTGCAGGCAGATGTTGGGCACGGCCTGGCGCAGCGCGGCGAGCCGCTCCCACGGGTCCTCGGAGAGGAAGCGCAGCGCCACGTCGTACGTCGCCCCGCCCCACGCCTCCAGCGACCACAGCTCGGGCGTCGTGCGGGCGACGTGGCCGGCGACCGCGAGCAGGTCGCGGGTGCGCACCCGGGTGGCGAGCAGCGACTGGTGGGCGTCGCGGAAGGTGGTGTCGGTGACGGCGACCCGGTCCTGCGCGCGCAGCGCGGCGGGCGAACTCCTCGGGACCGACGCGCGAGCAGCAGCTGGCGGCTGCCGTCGGGGGCGGGGACGTCGAGGTCTGACGGCGGGCAGCTTGGTCGACCGGGTCGACGGTCACCGGGCGCCTCGCCGTGCGGCTGGTTGACGGTGACGTCGGCGAGGTAGGTGAGCAGCTTGGTGCCGCGGTCGCCCGAGGCGCGGGCCGTGGAGCAGCTGCGGGTGGGTCTCGATGAACGACGTGGTGACCCGGCCGGCCGCGAAGTCGGGGTCGTCGAGCACGGCCTGGAGGAACGCGATGTTGGTGGAGACGCCGCGGATGCGGAACTCCGCGACCGCGCGGCGCGCCTTCTCGACGGCCTTCTCGAAGGTGCGGCCGCGGCAGGTGAGCTTGGCCAGCATCGAGTCGAAGTGGGCGGAGACCTCGGCGCCGGTGTAGGTCGTGCCGCCGTCGAGGCGGACCCCGGCGCCGCCGGGGGAGCGGTAGGTGGTGATCATGCCGGTGTCGGGGCGGAAGCCGTTGGCGGGGTCCTCGGTGGTGATCCGGCACTGCAGCGCGGCGCCGCGGATGACGATGCTCCTGGCGAGAGGCCGAGGTCGGCGAGCGTCTCGCCCGACGGCGATCCGCATCTGCGACTGCACCAGGTCGACGTCGGTGACCTCCTCGGTGACCGTGTGCTCGACCTGGATGCGCGGGTTCATCTCGATGAAGACGTAGTTGCCGTGCGGGGTCGAGCAGGAACTCGACCGTGCCGGCGTTGCGGTAGCCGATCTCGCGGGCGAAGCGCACGGCGTCGGCGCACATCCGGTCCCGCAGCTCGGGGTCGAGGTTGGGCGCCGGGGCGATCTCGACGACCTTCTGGTGGCGGCGCTGCACCGAGCAGTCGCGCTCGAAGAGGTGGATGACGTTGCCCTCGCCGTCGGCGAGGATCTGCACCTCGATGTGGCGCGGCTCGACGACGGCCTGCTCGATGAAGACGGTCGGGTCGCCGAAGGCGCCCTCGGCCTCGCGCATGCAGGTCTCGATGGCCTCGCGCAGGTCCTTGCGGTCGTCGACCCGGCGCATGCCGCGCCCGCCGCCGCCGGCGACCGCCTTGACGAACAGCGGGGCCGGGATGGCCTCGGCGGCCGCGACCAGCGCGTCGACGTCGGTGGACGGGTCGACGGACTGCCAGCGTCGGCACGCCGGCCGCCTTGGCCGCCGCGATCGCGCGGGCCTTGTTGCCGGTCAGGCTCGAGCACCTCGGCGGTGGGCCCGATGAAGGTGATGCCGGCGTTGGCGCACGCCTCGGCGAGGGCGGGGTTCTCGGACAGGAAGCCGTAGCCGGGGTAGACGGCGTCGGCGCCGGCGCGCACGGCGGTGGCGACGATCGCCTCGGGGTCGAGGTAGGCCCGCACCGGGTGGCCGCGCTCGCCGATCTCGTAGGCCTCGTCGGCCTTCAGCCGGTGCTCGGACCAGCGGTCCTCGTGGGGGAAGACCGCGACCGTGCGCGCGCCGATCTCGTACGCCGCACGGAACGCCCGGATCGCGATCTCGCCACGGTTGGCCACCAGCACCTTGGAGAACATGGCGGCACGCTATCGAGTGCCGGCTCGCGCCGTTCGTTACCGGTCCGTAGGACGGTCACCAGTGCGGTGACATGATCGACGGATGCCCGCCTCCACCCGCCGTCGTGCCCTCGCGGTCGCCCTCGCCGCCGTGGCGCTGGGCGCGTCCGGCTGCTCCGGTGCCGACGGCTCCGCGGGACCGGCCGAGACCGAGGTCCCGACCTTCGGCGACCTGCCCGCGGAGATCGACTACGTGGCGCTCGGCGACTCCTACAGCGCCGGACCGCTCGTCACCACGGTCCGCTCGGACCCGTCCGGGTGCGTGCGCTCGACCGACAACTACCCGGCCTTCCTCGCCGGCTGGCTCGCGGTGGAGACCTACCGCGACGTCACCTGCTCGGCGGCCGACACCGCGGACCTCCGGGGCCGCCAGCAGGTCATCGGCGGCGAGAGCGTGGCTCCCCAGCTCGACGCGCTGTCGGACGAGACCGACCTGGTGACGCTGGGCATCGGCGGCAACGACTTCGGGATCTTCTCCTCCCTCGTCGGCTGCGCCCCCGGCGACGCCCGGGCCTGCCCGCCCGGCCTCCAGCAGCGGTTGCTCCGCGACGCCGGCCGCGTCGAGGCCCGGGTGGCGAGGGCGGTGCGCCAGGTCTCCGAGCGGGCGCCGGAGGCGGAGGTCTACGTCGTCGGCTACCCGCAGGTGCTTCCCGCGAGGACGGCTGCAGCGCCGTGCCGCTGCCGCGAGGGACAGCTCGAGACCGCCGCGTCGGTGGCGCAGCGGCTCAACGACTCGCTGCGTGCGGGTGCGGAGTCCGCCGGGGCGTCGTACGTCGACCTCGACGAGGCGTCGGAGGGCCACGACGTCTGCGCTGGACCCGACGCCTGGATCAACGGTCCCGAGATGCGCCTGGGCATCGCGGCGCCCTTCCACCCGCTCCTCGCCGGCATGCGGGGCGTGGCCGAGGAGGTCTTCGGCACCATCACGGGTGACGAGGCCCCCGAGGCCGAGACGGCGGCGCCGCCGGCCGACGCCGTGGTCCGCAACGAGACCCCGGCCGGCTGACTCACCCGGCGGTGCGCCACCAGTCGACGGTCTCCTTGACGCCGGTCGACAGCGGGGTGGGCGCCAGGCCGAGCCGCTCCTGGCTCGCCGCTGAGTCCAGCACGAAGGGCCGGGTGAACATGTACGACGTCTCGGCCAGCTCGCGGGTCTCCCGCGACACCACGCCCAGCGCGCGCAACGCCCAGGCCGGGACGGCGGACATCCGCGGCGCCGGCACGCCGGCGGCGGCCGCCACCTGCTCGACCAGCTCGCGCTGGGTGACCGGGGGAGCGGTGGGCGCGTGGAGGAACGAGTCCCAGAGGTCGGGCGTCGCGGCGGCGCGGATCATCGCCGCGGCGAGGTCGGGCACGTAGGTGAACGAGTGCGGCTGGTCGAGGCTGCCCATCACCCGCATCGTCCGGCCCGCCAGCACGGTCGGCACCAGCCGCTCCCCGGCGTGGGCGTTGCGCACCAGCGGTCCGTAGAAGTCGGAGGCCGCCACGCTGACGGTCGGGGTCGTCGAGGCGTCCCGCTGCGCGAGCAGCTCGGAGCGGACGCCCAGCTTGCCGGTCGTGGCCGTGCGCGGCAGGCCCTCGGTGATCGGGCCGTCGACCGGGCCGTAGGAGTAGAGGCTCTCGGGGAAGACCACCACGGCACCGGCCTCGCCGGCGGCGGCCAGGACCTGGCGCTCGGCGACGGGCAGCTCCGCACGCCAGGTGCGGGCGTCGTACCGCGAGCCGTGGATGCAGTGGTGGACCGCGACCGCTCCCTCGAGGGCCGGGCCGAGCTGCTCGGGACGGGAGACGTCGACGCGGAGGCGCTCGACGAGGGGGTGCTCCGGGCCGCTCCCCGAGCGGGTCAGGAGCCGCACCCGCTGGCCGCTCTCGGCCAGCTGCTGCGCGACGGTCGAGCCGACGGGCCCGGCTCCGGTGACGACGTGGATGGGGTTCATGTCCTGCTCCTCGGGATTGGGAGAGCACTGCTCTCGGTTTCTCCAGCATGACTCGCTGTCGCTCGAAATGCAAGAGCACTGCTCACTGATGCATCCAGTGCTTCCAGATGTGGCACACTCGCGGGATGAGCGACACGGCACCGGTCGGCGGACGCCCAGGGCACGGGCCCGCGAGCAGACGATGCGCGACATCGTCCGGATCGGTCGTGGCCACCTGGCCACCGACGGCGCGGCGGCGCTGTCCCTGCGCGCCGTGGCCCGCGACCTCGGGGTCGTGTCGTCGGCGGTCTACCGCTACGTCGGCAGCCGCGACGAGCTGCTGACCCTGCTGGTCGTCGACGGGTACGACGAGCTGGGCGACGCCGTGGACGCCGCCCTGTCCGGGTGGACCAGGCCGACCACGCCGGCCGGCTGCGGGCGATCGGCCGGGCGGTGCGGGCGTGGGCCCTGGCCGAGCCGGCGACGTACGCCCTGCTCTTCGGCAGCCCGGTGCCGGGCTACCGGGCGCCGGCCGAGCAGACCACCGGCCCCGGGACGCGGGTGATCGCGGCGCTGGTGGAGGTGTGGGAGGACGCCTGGGTGGCCGGTGCGGTCACCGTGGACGAGGCGCCGGTGAGCCCCCGGCGACTCTCACGCGACCTGGCGCGGATCCGTCGGGACCTGGGACTCACGGCGCCCGACGAGCTCGTCGCCCGCGGGGTGCTGGTGTGGGCGGCGGTCTTCGGGTGCGTCAGCTTCGAGGTGTTCGGCCAGTACGGCGCCGACACGTTCACCCAGCCCCAGGACCTCTTCGAGCACCACCTGGAGGTGCTGGCCGGGACCGTGGGGCTGGCGTGAGCCGGGTCAGTCCTTGAGCTCGCAGATGACGGCGCCGTTGGTGACGGTGGCGCCGACCTCGGCCTCGAGGCCGGTGACGGTGCCGGCCTTGTGGGCCTTGAGGGGCTGCTCCATCTTCATGGCCTCGAGGACCACGACGACGTCGCCCTCGGCGACCTGGTCGGCCCTCGGCGACGGCGACCTTGACGATGGTGCCCTGCATGGGGCTGGTGACCGCGTCGCCCGACGCCGCGGCGCCGGCCTTCTTGGCGGCCCGCTTGGGCTTCTTGGCGCCGGCGCCGCCGCCGCCGCCGGTCGACAGGCCGCCGAGGCCTGCGGGGAGCACGACCTCGAGGCGACGGCCGCCGACCTCGACGGTGACGCGCTGGCGCTCGCCGGGCTCGTCGGCCTCGGCGGTGGTCGCCGGCGTACGGCTCGATCTGGTTGTCGAAGTCGGTCTCGATCCAGGTCGTGTAGACGGTGAACTCGCCCTCGCCGGACGGCGTCGAGGCCCCGACGTACGCCGGGTCGTTGACGACCGCCTGGTGGAACGGGATGACGGTGGGCATGCCGTCGACGACGAACTCGTCCAGGGCGCGGCGCGAGCGCTCGAGGGCCTGGGTGCGGTCGCGGCCGGTGACGATGAGCTTGGCGACGAGGGAGTCGAAGGAGCCGGGGATGGTCTCGCCCTCGAGGTAGCCGCCGTCGACGCGGATGCCGGGGCCGCTGCGGGGGCGCCCAGGTGGTCAGGGTGCCGGGGGCGGGCATGAAGTTGCGGCCGCCGTCCTCGGCGTTGATGCGGAACTCGATGGAGTGGCCGCGGATCTCGGGGTCGTCGTAGCCGAGCTCCTCGCCGGCGGCGATGCGGAACATCTCGCGGACCAGGTCGATGCCGGTGACCTCCTCGGAGACGCGGGTGCTCGACCTGGAGGCGGGTGTTGACCTCGAGGAAGGAGATGGTGCCGTCCTTGGCCACGAGGAACTCGCACGTGCCGGCGCCGACGTAGCCGGCCTCCTTGAGGATCGCCTTGGACGACTCGTAGAGCCGGGTCACCTGGTCGTCGGTGAGGAACGGCGCGGGCGCCTCCTCGACGAGCTTCTGGTGGCGGCGCTGCAGCGAGCAGTCGCGGGTGGAGACGACCACGACGTTGCCGTGCTGGTCGGCCAGGCACTGGGTCTCGACGTGGCGGGGCTGGTCGAGGAACTTCTCGACGAGGCACTCGCCGCGACCGAAGGCGGTGACGGCCTCGCGGACGGCGGACTCGTAGGCGTCGGGGATCTCCTCGAGCGTGCGGGCGACCTTGAGGCCGCGGCCGCCGCCGCCGAAGACCGCCTTGATCGCGACCGGCAGGCCGTTGGCCTCGGCGAACGCGACGATCTCGTCGGCGTCCTTGACCGGGTCCTTGGTGCCGGGCGCGAGCGGGGCGTCGGCCTTCTCGGCGATGTGCTTGGCCTTGGCCTTGTCGCCGAGCGCCTCGATCGCGGCCGGCGGCGGGCCGATCCAGATCAGCCCGGCGTCGATGACGGCCTGGGCGAAGTCGGCGTTCTCGGCGAGGAAGCCGTAGCCGGGGTGCACGGAGTCGGCGCCGGAGTCGGCGGCGACCTTGATGATCTTGGCGATGTCGAGGTAGGACTCGGCCGGCGTCGACGCCGTCGAGCGAGTGCGCCTCGTCGGCGAGGCGGACGAACAGGGCGTCACGGTCGGGGTCGGCGTAGACCGCCACGCTGCCGATGCCGGCGTCCTTGCAGGCGCGGATGACGCGCACTGCGATCTCGCCGCGGTTGGCGATGAGGACCTTCTGCAATCCCTGCGTGTCGGCCACGGAACACTCCTGGTCTGCTGCCATCGATACCGCTGGGCACACTATCGCCCCCGCCGGGCGGAGCCGACCGAGGTGTCAGTCGCGGACCGGGGCCGGGTAGGCGTGGACCGTGCCACGCACGCCCACCCGGACCCGGTCGCCGGCCGCCGGGGCCGACGGGCCCGGCACGCGGGCGACCAGCGCGGCACCGGCCGACGGTCAGCCGGATCGCGGCGTCGTGGCCGTAGAAGCTCACCTCGTCGACGCGCGCCTCCACGCCCGCGGGGTCGAGGACCACCTGGTCGGGGCGGATGACCAGCACCAGGTCGTCGGCCGACGACGGGTGGGTCAGGGTGACGGCCCCGAGGGCGCAGGTGGCGGCGGTGCCCGGCCCGCCCGCCCCGGCAGTGAGGTGGCGCCGCCGACGAAGCGCGCGAGCTCGGGGTCGTGCGGGGCGAGGTAGACGTCGGCGGGGGAGCCCGCCTGGATCAGGCGGCCCGTCGCGGAGCACGGCGACCTGGTCGGAGAGGGACAGCGCCTCGGACTGGTCGTGGGTGACCAGCAGGCCGGTGGCCTGCGCGGCCCGCAGGGCCCGCGCGACGGCCCGGCCCGTGGACTCGCGCAGCGAGGCGTCCAGGGAGGAGAAGGGCTCGTCGAGGAGGACGACGGTCGGGGCGCGGCGCCAGGGCGCGGGCCAGGGCGACCCGCTGCTGCTGGCCGCCCGAGAGCTCGTGCGGGGCGCGGCCGCGGAAGGTGCGGGGCAGCTCGACCAGGTCGAGCATCTCGTCGATCCGGGCGCCCGCCGCGCGCTCGCCCCGGGGCAGCCCGAAGCCGATGTTGGCGGCCACGTCGAGGTGCGGGAAGAGCGCGCCCTCCTGCGGGACGTAGCCGACCCGGCGGTCCTGCGGGGGCACCGGTCGCCCGGCGCCGGCGACGACCCGGTCGTCGAAGGCGATCGTCCCGGCGTCGGGGGCCAGGAAGCCGGCGATGAGGCGGAGCAGCGTCGTCTTGCCGCACCCGCTGGGTCCGAGCACGGCGGTGAGCGAGCCGTGCGGCACGTGCAGGCTCACGTCGTCGACCGCGAGCGTGTCCCCGAAGGCCTTGCTCACCCCCGTCACCGTCAGCGCGCTCATGGGTGCAGTCTCTCCTGTCGCATGAGCAGCACCGTGGCGGGCACCGAGATCAGGACGAGCAGCAGGGCGTACGGCGCGGCGGCGCCGTACCGCAGCTCCGAGGACGCCGACCAGAACTCGGTCGCCAGGGTGCGCGTGCCGATCGGGCTCAGCATCAGCGTGGCGGTCAGCTCGGTGGAGATGGCGAGGAAGACCAGCGCCGCGCCCGCGCCCAGGCTGGGGGCGATCAGCGGCAGGGTCACCCGCCGTGCGGTCTCCAGCGGCCCGGTCCCGAGGCTCTGCGCCACGTGGTCGAGCACCACCGGGGCCTGCTCGAGGCCGGCCCGCACCGAGACCACGGCCCGGGGGAGGAAGAGGATCGCGTAGGCGACGACCAGCAGGATCGCGGTCTGGTAGAGGACCGGCACGAGGCGGAGGCTCGCGACCACGAGGGCCAGGCCGACCACGATGCCGGGCAGCGCGTTGGCGACGTACGTGCTGCGCTCGACGAGCGTCGTCAGCCGGCCGCGGTAGCGCACGGCCAGCCAGGCCACCGGCACCGCGGCGATCGTCGTGGCCAGGGCCCCGAGGCCGGCGAGGACGACGGTCGAGCCGGTCGCGGAGAGCAGCTCGTCGAGGGGGAACTCGGTGGACGTGCCCACCACGCAGCCAGTGGAGGAGGGCGTACGTCGGCACGCCGAGCGCGAGGACGACGAGCCCACCGACGAGCGCCACCACCGGCCAGCGCAGTCCCGCAGCGCCACGGGCTCGGACAGCCGGGCGGCGCCGTGCCCGACGCGTGCGTAGTGCCGGGTGCCGCGCAGTCGCAGCTCGGCGAGCAGCAGGAAGAGGCAGAGCATGACCAGGACGCCGCCATGGCGGTGGCCGCGGAGCCGTTGAAGGTGGAGGCGTACTGGTCGTAGATGGCGGTCGTGAAGGTGGGGAAGCGCAGCAGGGCGAGCGCGCCGAACTCGGCGAGCAGGTGCAGCCCGACGAGCAGGGTGCCGCCGAGGAGGGCCGGTCGCAGCTGCGGCAGCACCACGCGGGCGAAGGCCTGCCAGCGCGTGTGCCCCAGCGACCAGGAGGCCTCCTCGAGCGCCGGGTCGAGGCCGCGGAGGGCCGCGACGGCCGGCAGGTAGACGAGCGGGTAGTAGGAGAGGGTCACGACGAGCCAGGCCCCGCCGAAGCCGTGGATCGACCGGTCCAGCGACACCCAGGCGTAGCCGTTGACGAACGCCGGCACGGCCAGCGGCGCGACCAGCAGCCCGTGCCACAGCCGACGGGCCGGCAGGTCGGTGCGCTCGACGACGAACGCCAGGCCGATGCCGAGCACCGCGGTCGCGGCCATGGTGGCCACGGCCAGGGTCACGGTGTTGCGGAGCAGCTCGAGCACCCGCGGTCGGACGACGAGGTCCCACAGCTCGGCCGGGCCGATGATGATGGTGTACGTCGCGACGTACACGAGGGGGATGACGGCGAGCAGCGCGACGGCCACCCCGGCCGCGAGCAGCAGGGGTGGTGTCGGCGGTGCGAGTGCGCTCGTCGTCAGAGCAGGCCGGCCTCGGTCATCAGCTCGGTGACCTGCGGGCCGTTGAGGCTGGAGACGTCGACGGTCGGGCGGCTCGAGCTCGTCGAACGGCTTGACGTCGCCGTTGAGCTCGGCGTCCGGGTTGAGCGGGTACTCCAGCGCGTAGGACTCGGCCATCGCCTGCTGGGCGGGGGTCGAGGTCAGCCACGTCACGAACTCCTCGGCGGCCTCGGCGTGCTCGGAGCTCTCGAGGATGCCGGCGCCGGAGACGGACAGGAACGCGCCCGGGTCCTGGTCGCCGAAGAAGTGGAGCTCCGAGTTGTCGGAGTCGGAGCCGCCCTCCGCGCGGTCGCGGTACCAGTAGTAGTGGTAGGCGATGCCGGCGTCGATCTCGCCGGCGTCGGCCGACTGCATGACCACGAGGTTGTTCTGCAGGACGACGCCGTTGGCGGCCAGTCCCTCGAGCCAGGTGCGGGTGGCCTCCTCGCCCTCGAGCTCGAGGACGGCCGACGACGATGGCCTGGAAGTCGGCGCCGGTGGGGGAGAAGCCCACGCGGCCCTCCCACTCGGGGTCGGCGAAGTCGAGGATGCTGGTCGGCAGGTCGGCCTCGGTGACGTTGTCGGTGTTGTACATGACCACCGTCGAGCGGGCCAGGAAGCCGGTCCAGTTGCCGGAGCTGGGCACGTACTCCGCGGGGATGTTGTCGAGGGCCGCCTGCGGCACGGGGGCGAAGAGGCCCTCGTTGTCGACGATGCTCATCGCCGGGCGAGTTCTCGGTGAGGAAGACGTCGGCGGGGGAGTCGCCGCCCTCCTCGACGATCTGGTTGGCCATCTCGAGGTCCTTGCCGCTGCGCAGCTCGACGTCGAGCCCGGACTCCTCCTCGAAGAGCGGGACGATCTCGTCGAGCAGCTCCTCGTGCTGGGCGTTGTAGATGACCAGGTCGGGCGGGTTGAGGATGCTGCACGCGCCCAGGGGAGCGACGAGCAGCGCGGCGAGGGTGGCGCCGGCCCATCGACGAGTGGCGCGGCGCAGGGGGGAGGTCGGCATGGGAGCGTGGTCCTCGGGGCTCGGATTAGGGTCGGCTAACCTTAGTGGACGGGTCGTGGGCTGCCACATCCCGCCCACCGGGGGTTAGCGATCGTTAACCAACGCGGCTATCCTGCGGGCATGACCTACGAGCTGTCCCCCGAGCACGAGCAGTTCCGCCGCAGCGTCCGCGACTTCGCCGAGAAGGAGATCGCCCCGCACGCCGCGCAGTGGGACCGCGACCACCACTTCCCGACCGACGTGGTCCAGCAGATGGGGGCTCTCGGCCTGATGGGGCTCACCGCTCCGGAGGAGTTCGGTGGCGCCGGGATGGCGGGCGAGGACGGCGGGTTCACCTCGCTGTGCCTGGCCATCGAGGAGATCGGGCGGGTCGACCAGTCGATGGGCATCACGCTCGAGGCCGCCGTCGGCCTCGGCATCAACCCGATCCTGACCTACGGCACCGACGAGCAGAAGCAGACGTGGCTGCCCGACCTGGTCGTCGGGCGAGCGGCTCGCCGGCTTCGGCCTGACCGAGCCGGGGGCCGGGTCCGACGCCGGTGCCACGAGGACGAAGGCCGTGCTCACCGACGGCGAGTGGGTCGTCAACGGCGCCAAGCAGTTCATCACCAACTCCGGCTCCGAGATCACCTCGCTGGTCACCGTCACCGCCCGCACCGGTGAGCGCGAGGGCGGCAGGCCCGAGCTCTCCACGATCATGGTCCCGAGCGGGACGCCCGGCTTCACCGCGGAGAAGGCCTACGACAAGCTCGGCTGGCACGCCTCCGACACCCACCCGCTGTCCTTCGAGGACGTGCGGGTGCCGGAGTCGCACCTGCTCGGCGAGCGGGGCCGCGGCTACGCGCAGTTCCTCGCCACCCTCGACGACGGACGCGTCGCCATCGCCGCGCTCGCGGTCGGTTGCATCCAGGCCTGCCTCGACCTGTCGCTGGAGTACGCCGGCCAGCGGCAGACCTTCGGCGGCCCGATCGGTCGCAAGCAGGGTGTCGCGTTCCAGATCAGCGACCTCCAGGTGATGCTCGACGCCTCGCGCCTGCTGACCTACAAGGCCGCCGCCATGAAGGACGCCATGGACGCCGGCCGCTCGGTGTCGACGAAGGACTTCAAGCAGGCCGCCGCGGTCGCCAAGCTCTACTCCACCGAGTCCGCGGTCACCGCGACCCGGATCGCCACCCAGGTCTTCGGCGGCTACGGCTTCATGGAGGAGTACCCCGTCGCCCGGTTCTACCGCGACGCCAAGGTGCTCGAGATCGGCGAGGGCACCTCCGAGGTGCAGCGCATGCTCATCGCGCGGGGGCTCGGCCTGCCGGTCGAGTGATGGCCGTCTGACCGACGTGGGGCCCTACCAGGCGTCCCCGGGGCGGTCCCGGCAGGTCACCGGCAGCGTGCGATCCACGCCGGCCGCCGGATCGGTGGTGAGCACCATGAGCCCGCCGTGCTCCCCGTCGCGGACGACTCCGGTCTCGGTCCGCGTGTACGAGAGCCCCCGCCACCGCTCCCAGCCGAGCCGCTCGTAGAAGCCGGTCGCGCGACCCGTCGAGAGCAGCGCGACGCCCCACCGGGACGCGATCTCGTCGTGCAGCCGCACCATGGCCAGCCGGCCGATCCCTTCGCCCTGGCGCGCAGGATCGGTCGCCACCGCCTCGACGTACCCGACGGTGCGCCAGGGCTGGTCGCCGAACCTGATGGGCCGGGGAACGGCGCTGGCATGGCCGACGAGCCGGTCGCCCTCGCGGACCAGCACGTGCACACCGCCGAAGGCGTGGTCGGCGTCGTCGTCGTCGAAGCGGTCGCCGAACGCTCGGTCCCACAGCCGGCGCAGGGCTGCGCGCGCCGCTGCGTCCACCTGGTCACTGTCGAGCACGGCGACGTCCACGATCCGCAACCTAGCTCCGTGGGACGCCGCGTCTCAGACCAGGACCTGGGCGAGTCCCACCAGGAGTCCCGCCAGCGCGCAGGCGCCGAGGGTGCGCAGGACGGACCAACCCCGCCAGAAGACGAGGGCGCAGGCGAGGGCGGTGATGGCGACGGCGGCCCACTGGATCGAGCCCGGGACGGGGACCTCGAAGTCGAACGGGCCGGTGGTGATCCGGGTGGTGTCCCCGAAGAGGGTGTGGAGGGCGAAGAAGGTGGCGAGGCTCGCGATGACTCCGACCACGGAGGCGGTGATGCCCGTGAGGGCGGTGGAGAGCGCGCGGTTGCCGCGGAGGCGCTCGACGTAGGGGGCGCCGAGGAGGATGAACAGGAAGCAGGGCACGAAGGTCACCCACGTGACCAGCAGCGAGGCGACGAGCGCGGCGACCCACGGGTTGAGGTCGCCGGGGGCGCGGTAGGCGCCGACGAAGGCGACGAACTGGACCACCATGATGAGCGGGCCGGGGGTGGTCTCGGCGAGGGCGAGGCCCCGCACCATCTCGCCGGGGGCCAGCCACCCGTAGACGTTGACGGCCTGCTGGGCGACGTAGGCGAGGACGGCGTAGGCGCCGCCGAAGGTGACGACGGCGGCACCGGAGAAGAACATGCCCTGGTCGACGAAGATGCTGGACCGGCCGAACAGCAGGCCGGCGAGCACGACCGGGGCGAACCAGATGATCAGGCCGACGACGAGGATGACGGTGGACCGTCGGCCGGAGGGGCGTTCGGTGTGCAGGGCGTCGTCGCTGATGAGCGGTGCGGGGCCGTCGTCGCGGGCGGCCGCCTTGGGCGGCCTGGTGAGGTCGGGGATGGCCTTGCCGAGTCCCCAGCCGCTGAGCGCCGCGAGCCCGACGACGACGGGGAAGGGGACGGCGAAGAACGTCAGGGCGACGTAGGAGACGACGGCCAGCCCGATGAGCGCGGGATGCCCGAGGCCCTTCCCGGCGACGCGGATGACGGCCTGGATGACGATGGCGATGACGGCCGGGGCCAGGCCCAGGAACAGGGACTCCACGAGCGTGGTGTCGCCGAAGGCGACGTAGATCCCGGAGAGCACCAGGAGGGCGACGACGCCGGGGAGGATGAAGAGGATCCCGGCGACGAGGGCGCCCTTGACGCCGTTGAGGAGCCAGCCGACGTAGGTGGCGAGCTGCTGGGCCTCGGGGCCGGGGAGCAGGGTGCAGTAGGAGAGCGCGAACAGGAACCGCTGCTGGCCGATCCAGCGCTTCTCGTCGACGAGGGTGCGTTGCATGACGGCGATCTGTCCGGCCGGGCCGCCGAAGGTCTGCAGGGAGATGGCGAACCACGCCTTGGTCGCCTCGCGCAGCGGGATGACGTCGTGGGAGTGCTGCGGGGTCTCGGACACGGCTCTCTGGTTGCACCGTGATCGGGCTGCAAGCGAAAGTCAAGTGAGCAGGTCGACTAGAGCAGGCTGTCAGTCGATGCCGGGCGACGGGGGGTGATCAGGGTCAGCGCGCAATCGCGCGGCAACGGCGTCGAGTCCTGCCGCCTCGGCGGCCTCCAGGGGCGTCATGGCCTCCAGCGGAGAACGCAAGGTGGGATCGGCGCCGTGGTCGAGCAGGGTGAGAGCGACGTCGGCGCGACCCGCCTCGATCGCGGCGACAAGCGCGGTCGACATCAGCTCGGGGTGGATGAAGTCCACGTCGACGCCGCACCGCAGGTGGTGGCGGACGAGCTCGAGGTCTCCGTCGCAGGCGCCGCGGAAGAAGTCCTTGTAGTCACCGTGGGACATGGCTCGATCGTCGCAGAGGCGGCCGAGGTCCGAGATCGTCCCGGCGTGCACGGACGACCCGTGGCGATCGGCTCAGCCGGCGAGCACGTAGTCGATGCGCAGGGGCGGCGCCGCTGTCCGCGTGATCGTGGCGATGGCCGGCGCCCGGGACCGGTAGGAGTGACCGGTCGGGAGGGTGGTCTCGATGACGTGGCTCCCGGGTCGTCCGGTGCGGGGCGAGCCCGCCAGCCGTGGGCCTGCTTGGCGTAGTTGCACGCCTCGCAGAGGCCTTGGCTGTTGCGAGCGCTCGTGGGTCCGCCGCGGGCGTGCTCCTCGGGGTGGTCGGTGTGGCGGATCGGGGCGTCGCACCACGGGGTGCGGCAGACCCGGTCGCGCAGCCGGACGAAGCGGCCGAGGGCGGTCGGGAAGATTCGCTGGTGCGAGTCCATGGAGACCAGCTCGCCGGTGGTGGGACTGGTCCAGAGGCGCCGGACCCACACCTGCTCGTCACGGGTCAGGGCGTCGCAGACGATCTCGCGGGCCAGCTCGGCGGGCACGGGACCGTAGCCGTCGAGGTGTGCGGGCTCGTCGCTGGTGCCGAGCAGCGCGGCGTCGCTCATGACCAGGCCGAGGGACACCGGCACGGCGGGGGTCCGGCCGTCGGTCGCGGGCTGCCGGCCCAGCACCGAGCTGACCAGGGTGTCCGCCATGACCTGGCCCTTGCTCCGGGGGTCGCCGGACGCGCGGGCACTGTCGGACGCGCGGGTCAGGGTGGCGAGGACCGCCACCCCCTCCTTGACGGGGAGCAGGGCGGTGAGCCAGGTCATCGTGTCGGGCGCCGGACGCAGCGTGACGCTGCGCTCGGACTCGGCCCGGCGCCGACGCGCCACCACGGACGCCGGGTCGAGGCGCTCCGCCTCGGCGCGCAGGCGGCCGACCAGCTCGCGCTGACCGAGGGTGGCGAGGTGGTCGGCGTCCGCGGCGACCGTCTCGTCGACGGTGAGGCGGTGCTCGAGGGGGAGGCAGGCGGTCTCGCGGGCGATGACGGTGGCCGTCCACTCGGTGACGTGACCGGTCGACCAGGCGGCCCACGTGTGGGGGAGCTCGGTGCGCACGATCGTGGCGAGGCCGAGGTGGCGCTCCCGCGGTGGCGGGACTCGCGCCGCGCGAAGGCGACGATGGACGCCACTCCGCGGCCCTGCTCGGCGGCCCGGGCGCCCGCATCGGCCTGGGCCGCGCGCTGGGAGGCGTCGAGCTCGGCGGCGAGCGCCGCCTGGGCGGCGGTGGCGGTGCAGACCAGCTCCTCGAGGGCCCGCAGTGCGTCGACGCGGTCGTGGTCGTCGAGCCCGCTGGGGCTCTCGAGGGCGTGCGCCAACCCGCGCTGCATCGCCGACAGGGTGTCGGCGGCGAATGCGGGCGAAGGGGTCATGACACCATCGTCTCTCGAACGTATGTTCGAATCCATACCCAGTTTCGGGTATGTGGAAAATGGCGGTTCTCGGCCCGCCGCGGAGTTCCCTCCCTGACGAGTGGGTCGGAGTGGCACAGACCACCGTCGCGCCGATCGGGCTGCTGCGGGTGAGCGGGCTAGCCTTGCACGGTGACGTCGACGGGGCGCCGGCTGGCGGGGGAGATCTGGCGGTACCTTGCCGTCGGGCTGGGCGCGACCATCGTGGCGGTGGTCCTGTTCAACGGCCTCGTCCACGGCTTCAACACCGACAGCGTGGCGCCGCTCAACGACCAGCCGCAGCTCGCCTACGTCATCGCCAACCTCGTCGGCACGGTGGTCGGCCTACCGGGGGACGCGGTCGTGGGCGTTCCGGCACCGCACGACCCGCCACCCCGACGGAGGTCGCACGGCGTTCCTGGCGATCAGCCTCGGCACGATGGTGATCCCGATGGCCTGCCTGTGGATCAGTCGCAACGGCCTCGGCCTGGACGACCCGCTCGTCCGACAACGTGTCCGCCAACGTCATCGGGCTGGCGCTGGCCAATGCCGCCCGCTTCGTCCTGACCCGCCAGCTCGTCTTCGGGATCCGCGAGGAGACCGTGGAGGACGGCGTCGCCACCACCGCTGAGATCGCAGGACCGGCCTCGACACGACGATGGTGTGGGGTGCACGATGTGGCGCATGAGACGGCTGGGACGACGTACGACGGCCCGCGCTCGCGACCCTCGCGCTCCTCGCGCTGGCCGGGTGCGGGGTGACCCGGGGCGACGACGGCAGCGACCTCCTGATGATCATCCCCAACAGCCCGGGTGGTGGCTACGACCTGACGGGGCGTGACGCGGTGCAGGTGATGGAGGACGAGGACATCACCGGCGGCAGCATCACGGTCGAGAACATCGTGGGCGCCGGCGGCGCCGTCGCGATGACCGAGCTGGTCGGCCAGGTGGGCGACGAGCACACGCTGATGACGGTCGGGCTCGGTGTCGTCGGCTCGACGTACTCCTTCGGCAGCCAGTTCGGCCTCCGGGACGCCACGCCCATCGCCCAGCTGATGAGCGAGCCCGAGGGGATCCTGGTGCCCGGCGACTCGCCGTACGAGACCCTCGACGACTTCCTCGAGGCGTGGAAGGCGGACCCGGGCTCGCTCGCCGTCGGCGGCGGGTCGTCCCCGGAGGCCCGGACCACCTCTTCCCGATGCAGCTGGCCCAGGAGGTCGGCATCGACCCCAACGACGTCAACTTCGTGACCTACGACGGCGGCGGTCCGCTCACCAGCGCGCTGCTCGGGAAGAAGATCGACGCAGGCTTCTCGGGCCTGCCCGAGTTCCAGGGCTCCATCGACTCCGGCGAGCTGCGGGTGCTGGCCGTCTCCGGTGAGGAGCGCTACCCGGAGGGCAGCCCGTTCGCCGACGTGCCCACCCTGACCGAGGAGGGCGTCGACCTGGTCTTCCTCAACTGGCGCGGTGTGCTCGCGCCGCCCGAGATCGAGCGAGGAGCGCACGCGAGCGAGCTGATCGGCTACTTCGAGGACATGCACGAGACCGCGGAGTGGCAGCAGGTCGTGGAGGACAACGGCTGGACCGACGACTTCAAGACCGGCGAGGAGTTCGGCGCATTCATCGAGGAGCAGGACGAACGGGTCTCCGGGACCCTCGAGGATCTGGGGCTGCTGTGACCGACGAGCAGGAGCCGCGGCCCCGCCGGCAGACCATCGACAAGGCGCAGTACGGCCTGGCCGCCGTGCTGGCCCTGGTCGGCATCTACACGATCATCGACGCCCGTGGGCTGAACGTCGGGTTCGGCGACCCGGTCGGCCCGCGCGTCTTCCCCTACGTCATCGGCGACCGTCGATGGTCGCTGCTCGCCGTGCTGCTCGCCGTCGCCACCGCCCGCGGCGACGTGCCCCAGGCCGAGGAGGGCGAGGACATCGACCTGACCACCCCGCCCGACTGGCTCGACCGTCGGCAAGCTGGTCGCGATCCTCGTGCTCAACATCCTGCTCGTCAACGTGCTCGGCTGGGCGATCACCGGGGCGCTGCTCTTCGCCGGCTGCGCCTGGGCGCTCGGCAGCCGGACGCTCGTGCGCGACCTCGTCGTCGGGCGTGGTGCTGTCGGTGGCCAGCTGGTACTTCTTCTACTCCGGCCTCGGCGTGCCGCTCTCGCCCGGGCATCCTGGACGGGATGCTCTGGATGGACACCCTCAACCTGCTCCTCGACGGCTTCGCCAGCGCGCTGACCCTGGAGAACCTCGCCGTACGCCGCGATCGGCGTGCTGCTCGGCACCTTCGTCGGCGTGCTGCCCGGCATCGGCCCGGCGATGGCCCTGGCGCTGCTGCTGCCGGTCACCTACGGCCTCGACGCCACGCAGGCGCTGATCATGTTCGCCGGCATCTACTACGGCGGCATGTACGGCGGCTCGACCACCTCGATCCTGCTCAACACCCCCGGTGAGTCCGCGTCGGTGATGACGGCCATCGAGGGCAACAAGATGGCCAAGAAGGGCCGGGCCGCCCAGGCGCTCGCGACCGCGGCCATCGGCTCGTTCATCGCCGGCACGATCGGCACCCTGCTGGTGGCCTTCTTCACCCCGACGATCGCCACCTGGGCGGTCGAGATCGGCGCGCCGATCCTACTTCGCGATCATGCTGCTGGCGATGGTGCTGGTCAGCAGCGTGCTCGGCGCCTCCAAGCTGCGCGGCTTCATCGCGCTCGCGATCGGCCTCACCATCGGGCTGGTCGGCCTCGACGCCTCCACGGCCAGGCGCGCCTGACCGGCGGCTCGCTCGAGCTGGCCGACGGCATCGACATCGTGGTGGTCGCGGTCGGCGTCTTCGCGATCGGCGAGGCGCTGTGGACCGCCGCCCACCTGCGCCGCCAGCCGATCGACGTGATCCCGGTCGGGCGCCCCTTCATGGGCCGCGACGACTGGCGCCGGTCATGGGCGCCGTGGCTGCGCGGCACCGCGCTGGGCTTCCCGTTCGGCGCCCTGCCGGCCGGCGGTGCGGAGACGCCGACGTTCCTGTCCTACATCACCGAGCGCAAGCTCGCCGGCCGCCGCGGTGGTCCGGACGAGTTCGGCGAGGGCGCGATCGAGGGCGTGGCCGGCCCGGAGGCCGCCAACAACGCCAGCGCGGCCGGCATGTTCGTGCCGCTGCTGGCCCTCGGCCTGCCGGTCACCGCGACGGCGTCGATCCTGCTGGCCGCCATGCAGAAGTACGGCATCGTGCCCGGACCGACCCTGATGACCGACCAGCCGGACCTGATCTGGACGCTGCTGGCCAGCCTGCTGATCGGCAACACCCTGCTGCTGGTGATCAACCTGCCGCTCGCGCCGCTCTGGGCCAAGCTGCTGCGCATCCCGCGACCGCAGCTCTACGCCGGGATCCTCTTCTTCGCCTGCCTCGGTGCCTACAGCGTCGGCCAGAGCGCCTTCGACCTGGCCGCTGCTGCTGGTCTTCGGCGGCCTGGGCTTCGCCATCCGCCGCTTCGGCATCCCCGTCCTGCCGCTGATCCTCGGCGTGATCCTCGGGCCGCTGATGGAGGTCAAGATGCGCGAGGCGCTCGACCTGTCCGGCGGTGACGTCAGCGGGCTCTTCAACGAGCCGCT
Source organism: uncultured Actinomycetota bacterium (assembly GCA_963776975.1). GTDB lineage: Bacteria > Actinomycetota > Actinomycetes > Propionibacteriales > Nocardioidaceae > Nocardioides. The sequence goes on from CAVZOU010000013.1 coordinate 86,310, forward strand.
GGCGATCTTCGTCTACGTCCTCGTCGTGCTCGCCGCTCGTCGTGCCCCTGCTCATCGCACGTTCCGACCAGCCAGCTGCTCGAGCAGCATGACCAGACGTGACCAGGAGGTCTCCTGATGGCTGTCGTGATCGGCTTCATCCCGGACGAGTACGGCGAGGCCGCGCTCGCCCACGGCCTCGACGGAGGCGCAGCGCCGCCGGACCGGCGTCGTGGTGGTCAACAGCACGAAGGGCGACGCGCTGGTCGACAGGCGCTACCTCGGCGAGGACGGGAAGGTGACCCTCGAGGAGCGGCTCGCCGAGAGCGGCGTCGAGCACGAGCTGCGCCAGACCATGGGGCGCGACATCGCCGACGAGATCCTCGCCGTGGCCGAGGAGGTCGGGGCCGACGCGATCGTGATCGGCATCCGGCACCGCACCCCCGTGGGCAAGCTGATCATGGGCAGCGTCGCGCAGCGCGTCATCATCGACGCGACGTGCCCGGTGATCGCGGTCAAGCCCGGCTGACCAGAGCGCCGCTCAGTCCACAGCCCCGTCCACTCGTGGCCGAGCTCGGCCACGAGGTCGCGCAGCAGCGGCAGGCTGACCCCGACCACGTTGTGGTGGTCGCCCTCGATCCCGGTGACGAACGCGCCACCGAGGCCGTCGACGGTGAAGGCGCCGGCGACCCACAGCGGCTCGCCGGTCGCGACGTACGCCGCGATCTCGGCGTCGCTGACGTCGGCGAAGTGCACCGTCGTGCTCGCCGTCGCGGCGGCGACCCGGCCGGTGGCCGTGTCGCGCAGGCAGTGCCCGGTCTGCAGCACGCCGGAGCGGCCGCGCATCGCCCGCCACCGCTCGACCGCGTCGGCGGCGGACTCGGGCTTGCCCAGCGCCTGCACCGTCGAGCTCGAGCACCGAGTCGCAGCCGAGCACCAGCGCCTCGGTCGGCACGTCGTCGCGGGTCGGCCACGGCCGCGCACTTGAGCTCGGCCAGCTGGAGCGCCAGCTCGGCCGGCGGCAGCCCGTCGAGCTGGGACTCGTCGACGCCGCTGACGATCACCGTCGGGTCGATCACCGGCGGCGCGGAGGGTGGCGAGGCGGGCGGGGGAGGCGGAGGCGAGGACGAGCCTCACAGGCGCGCGAGCGCCGCCCGCAGCGGGTCGAGGCCGAGCGAGCCGAGGTCGAGCGCGGCGCGGTGGAAGGCCTTGAGGTCGAAGTCGTCGCCCTGGCGCGCGCGGACGTCGTCGCGGGCCTGGAGCCAGATGCGCTCGCCGACCTTGTACGACGGCGCCTGGCCCGGCCAGCCGAGGTAGCGGTTGATCTCGAAGTCCAGGACGTCCGGCTCGATCTGGCTGTGGTCGCCGAGGAACTCGCGGCCCAGCTCGGGGGTCGACGTCTCGCCCGGGTGGAAGCCGAACGGGTTGTCGGCCGGGATCTCGAGCTCGAGATGCATGCCGATGTCAGCAATACGGTGCCCTCGCGTACAACTCGTTCGTCGTCTGCTTCGCTGTCCTTCGGGGCGCCGTTGCGTGCCCGGCGGATCGAGGCCGGGTGGTCGCTGACGAGGTTCGCCCGTGAGGTCAACTACAGCTCCGGGCACCTCAAGCTCGAGAACGGTGTGAAGCCTCCCAACGAGGCGTTCGTCCGGCGCTGCGACGTGCTCTTCGGCGCCGGCGGAGCCCTGGTAGCGGCCCATCGCGCGGAACCGGGACACCGCGGCCAGACCACCGAGGGGCCCGGCCGCGAGGATCCCATGTACCCGTTGGCCGAACTGGGCGTGACCATCGGTTCCGGGGCGCCGCGGTGGGTCGACCCGGGCACCGTCATGTCGTACCGCATGTCCTTCGACCTCCTGCGGGCCCGCGGCCAGTTCCTGCAGCCGTCCGACCTGCTGCCCACGTTGATCACCGAGACGCGGGCCCTGGTGGGCCTGGCCGCCGGTGGTGATCCGGTGGTGGCGGCGGATCTGTTGCGGCTCGCCGCCCGGTTCGCCGAGTACGCGGGCTGGATGGCGCAGGAGGCCGGGGACGACGGGCAGGCCCGGGATCTGACCGAGGCCGCGGCCGGGCTCGCGGCACGGGCCGGCGACGACATGCGGGCCTACCGCCTGGTGCGGCTGGCCGATCTGGCCCTCTACGCCGGGGATGCGGCGGCGACGATCGACCTCTCCGCGCGGGCGCTCGACAGCGGCGCCGACGCCCGCGTACGGGGGTTCGCGGCGCAACGGCTGGCCCATGGTCACGCCATGGCCAACCAGCGCGACGCCTGCCTGCGGGCGCTCGACCTGGCCGCGGAGTTCCTGCCGGCGGAAGCCGACGGCGCGCCGACCTACCCGGCCCACCCGGTCGTGGGCAGCATCAACGTCGTCGATCACGTGGCGATGGCCACCGGGTGGTGCCTGCTCGACCTCGGCGAGCCGGAGCAGGCCGCCGGGATTCTGGCCGCCGAGGTCGCCCGGCTGCCTACCGGCGCCCACCGAGCCCGCGCCCGGTACACGGTCCGGCTGGCCCGGTGCTATGCCGAGATCGGTGAGGTCGATCTCGCCTGTGCGGCGGCGGAGCCGGTGCTGCGTCGGCTGGTGAGCCTGCAGTCGGCCACAACCGGCACCGACGTGGCCCGGCTGGCCGGCACGCTACGCCGGTTCCGGGTCCGCCCGAGATCTCCGGTCGCTGCAGCCCTTGCTCGCCGAGACCAGCCACCGCCGAGTACTGCGGTCAGGGCGACGGCGTAGCGCATCAGGCAACGGGAAACCCGTTCCCGAACCGGCTACGGGCCGGCACCATCGAGGGAGCCAAGTGCGGTGGGGGAAAGGCGGCGCCGCGACCGTGCTGATCGCGGCGCCACAGGCCGGCTCACGCGAGGCCGGCGTCGTGGACGAGGAGCGCGACCTGGACCCGGTTGTTGAGGTCGAGCTTGGCCAGGAGCCGGGACACGTACGCCTTGACCGTGGCCACGCTCATGTGGAGGTCGGCGCCGATCTCGGCGTTGGACCAGCCGCGGCCCAGGGCCACGGCCACCTCCCGCTCGCGTCGCTGAGGCGGCGAGCGGCGGCCGGGCCCGGGCCTGGCGGCGCGGGGGGTCGGTCGGGCCACGTGGGTCATGAGCTGGCGGGTCACCGACGGCGAGAGCATCGGCTCGCCGGCGGCGACGTGCGACGGCCGCACGATGTCGCGGGCGGCGTGTCCTTGAGGAGGAAGCCGCTGGCGCCCGCCCGCAGGGCCCGGAGCACGTGCTCGTCGGCGTCGAAGGTGGTGAGCACGATGACCTCGGCGGTCGCGGGCGCCGGCGCAGCCGTCGGTGGCGGTGAGTCCGTCGACGCTGGGCATGCGGATGTCCATGAGCACGACGTCGGCGGTGCGCGTCGACGGCGCCGTCGACCTCGGCGCCGTCGGCCGCCTCGGCGACCAGGTCGATGCCGGCCCCGCCAGCAGATCATCGCAGCGCCGGCGCGGACCAGCGGATCGTCGTCCACCACCACGACACGCACCCGGGTCGGTGGCGGCCCCGGCCGTTCACGCCGGCCACGGCAGCCACGCCCGAGCCGGAACCCGTCGCCGTCGCGGCCGTGCTCCAGCCGCCCGCCGGCGAGGCTGACCCGCTCGCCCAGCCCGACGAGGCCCGCGCTCCCGCCGGCGGCCGGTCGACCGTCCCGCCGAGGCGGCGGGTTCGTGATCACGACGGTGCAGTCCCGGCAGCCGGCGCGCCCTCGACCACGCACCTGCACGGCGGCGCCGGGGGCGTGCTTGCGGGCGTTGGTCAGTCCCTCCTGGACCAGGCGGTACACCGTCCGGCCGGTGGCCCCCGGCGGGTCGGCCCCGGTCGGCGGGTACGCGCACCTCGGTCCCGGCCGCCCGGGCCCCTCGATCAGCTCCGGCACGTCGTCAGCCCGGGCTGGGGAGGCTCGGCTTCGGGGCGGCGCCGCCGTATGCCGTCGCGCAGCACGCCGATGACCGCGCGCAGCTCCTCCAGCGCCTCGTGCGCGTGGCCCGGATGACGCCGGCGGCGGTGGACACCTCCTCCGGCGGCGCGTCGGTGCGGACCTCGAGGGCGCCGGCGTGCAGGCTCACCAGCGACAGCCGGTGCCCGAGCACGTCGTGCATCTCCCGGGCGATGCGGGTCCGCTCGGTCAGGCGGGCCTGGTCCACGCGCAGGTGCTGCTCGGCCTCCAGTCGTGCCGCCCGTTCGCGCAGCGACGCGACCAATTGGCGCTGGGCCCGCGCGAACATGCCCCAGCCCGACGGCGGCGGCGACATGTCGCGCCCCGGACCGCGAAGTCGACCCAGATCGGGAACTTGGGTTCGTCCTGGATGGCGAAGTAGACGGAGACCGCGGCGAGGTTCGCCACCGCCACGGTCACGGCGGTCCGCGCGGGCGGTGGACGGCCACGTGAAACCGCGACGGCCACGGCCGCCGTGGTCATGGCCGATACCGCCCCGATCGGGGTGATCGCCAGGGCCAGGCCGAGCGGCCATCGGCGGCGCCACCACAGGCTCAGCAGGCACAGCGTGCCGAGCGCGGCGTCGACCGGCCACGGCAGCGCCGGCGGCGGGTCGGCCGTCGCGTCACCCAGCGGAGCAGCAGCGCCCCGAGGGCGAGCGAGCCGGCCACGCAGATGACGTCGCCCACCGCCTCCCGCCTGGTGCAGGGGCCGGCCGGACGGGACATGATACAGCGTACGGCCCCTGCGCCGCCGGGCAGCGTCCGAAGTTTCCCCGAGGCCCCTACCAAAGTACGGGATGACGGGAGCCGGGCCCGCCTCCGGACCCGGCGCCGGGACCTCGGACCGATGACCGGCGGCCGGCCCGGGGCGGCAACCTGATGGGCATGATCGAGGTCAACCTACTGTCCAAGCGGTACGGCGATCGCCAGGTCGTCGACACCGTATCCTTCCGCTGCGAAC
>CAVZOU010000014.1:0-254931 GCA_963776975.1 uncultured Actinomycetota bacterium
TGACGGGTGTCCTCGCCGGGTCTCGCGCCTGAGACTCGGCCCGGGCCTTGCCGTGACGTGAGTCACGAGGGGTAACCTCCCGCGCATGACTCTCGGGCACACCCCTCCTCCGCCGCGCCCTGAGCGCGGCCACACCCCTCAGGTCCCACCCACCGACCGCGGCAAGATGATCACCGCAGGCGTGCTGCTGATGATCCCGATCGTCGCCCTCATGTGGGTGCCGTCCTACGCCAGGATCGAGCCGGACTCCTCGGGTTCCCGTTCTTCTTCTGGTACCAGTTCCTCTGGGTCTTCCTCTGCTCCGGGCTGACCTACACGGCCTACCGGCTGACGCTGGCCGCCGCCCGCGCCGGCGAGTCCATCGCGGGCCCCGGCCCGGACGGCTCGGCAGCCGGCGGTTGGGGAACCACGGACGGCTCGCGCACCACCGGCGGTGACCGATGAGCGCGCAGGTGGCCGTGATGGCGGCCGACACGGGCATCAACGGCGTCGCGCTGGCCGTCCTGATCGTGCTCTTCGCGATCGTGACGGTGGCAGGCTTCATGGCGTCGCGCTTCAAGCGGGCCGACTCGCTGGAGTCCCTCGACGAGTGGGGTCTCGGCGGCCGCAAGTTCGGCACCTGGATCACGTGGTTCCTGCTCGGCGGCGACCTCTACACGGCGTACACCTTCGTCGCCGTCCCCGCCGCGATGTTCGCGACCGGTGCGGTGGCGGGCTTCTTCGCGGTGCCCTACACGATCGTGCTCTACCCGATCATCTTCATCTTCATGGCGCGGCTGTGGTCGGTGAGCCACCGCCACGGCTACGTCACCACGGCCGACTTCGTGCGCGGGCGCTACAACTCCCGCGCGCTGTCGCTCGCGGTCGCCGTCACCGGCTTCGTGGCGACGATGCCCTACATCGCGCTCCAGCTCGTCGGCATCCAGGCAGTGCTCGAGGTGGCCGGACTCGGCGGCGGCGACAACATCATCGCCAAGGACGCGCCGCTGTTCATCGCGTTCGCGCTGCTCGCGGCGTACACCTACTCCAGCGGCCTGCGCGCACCGGCGGTCATCGCGTTCGTCAAGGACATCCTCATCTACCTCGTCATCATCGTCGCGGTGATCTACCTGCCCGGGCAGGTGGGTGGCTGGACCGAGATCTTCGGGGCGGCCCAGGAGAAGATGGCGACCACCAACGAGGCCACCGGCAAGCCCACGGGCACCTTCATCTCGGTGGACGGCACCCACTGGGCCTACGCCACCCTGGCGCTCGGCTCGGCGCTCGCGCTGTTCATGTACCCGCACTCGGTGACCGCGTCGCTGTCGTCCAACAGCCGCAACACGATCCGGCGCAACGCCGCGATCCTGCCGGCCTACTCCTTCGTGCTCGGCCTGCTGGCCCTGCTCGGCTGGGTGGCCATCGCCGCCGGCACACCCCGATCGGCCTCGACGGCGAGCCCAACGCGCAGCTGGTGATCCCGCAGCTGTTCGAGGACATGTTCCCGGCGTGGTTCGCGGGCGTGGCCTTCGCCGCGATCGCGATCGGCGCGCTCGTGCCGGCCGCGATCATGTCGATCGCCGCGGCCAACACGTTCAGCCGCAACATCTACAAGGAGTGGCTCAACCCCGCGGCCACCCCGGCGCAGGAGGCCAAGGTCTCCAAGCTGATGTCGCTGGTCGTCAAGGGCTTCGCGCTGATCTTCGTGCTGACCCTGGACAAGCAGAACGCGATCAACTTCCAGCTGCTGGGCGGGATCTGGATCCTGCAGACCTTCCCCGTCGTGGTGTTCAGCCTCTACACCCGCTGGTTCCACCGCTACGCCCTGCTCGCCGGCTGGGCGGTCGCGATGGTCTACGGCACCGTCGAGGCCTACCAGGTGGTCAACCCGGTCACCGGCAAGAACTTCGGTGGCTCGCTCGGGATGATCCCGGGCCTGGAGCAGATGGGCTACATCGCCATGACGGCGTTCGTGCTCAACCTGGTGATCACGGTCGTGCTCAGCGCGATCCTCAACGCGGCCAAGGTGTCCAACGGCGAGGACGAGACCATCCCGTTCGACTACATCGCCGACGCGGACGACCCGCGCGTCCAGAAGGACCTCGTCGCAGCACCAGTCGCACGAGGACCTGTACGGCGACCCCGACGACGTCCCGGGCAACGCCGGCGCCCGCTGAGCGTCGTACGACCACGGCAGGGCCCGCTCCCGATCACCGGGGGCGGGCCCTGCCGCTGTCCCGGGTTTCGTCCTAGGCTCGGAGCATGGTCGAGGTGCGCGTGATCACCGCCGAGGAGGCGCCGCTCGCCGCGCGGCTGCTGGACGACTTCAACCGGGAGTACGACGAGCCGTCGCCCGGGCCCGAGTGGCTGGCCGGGCACCTCGCCACCCTCCTCGAGGGCGACGACACGGTGGTGCTCGTCGCCGGGGAGGCCGACGGGGTGGGCGTGCTGCGGCTGCGACGCTCGCTGTGGGGTCCGGCGCTCGAGGCCTACCTCGCCGAGCTGTACGTCGTACCGTCCCTGCGCGGGCAGGGCATCGGCCGGACGCTCCTCGAGGCCTGCATGGCGACCGCCCGGGAGCGCGGTGCCGACTACATGGACCTCGGCACGTCGGAGGACGACGTGGCCGCGCGCAAGCTCTACAGTCGGCCGGCTTCGACCGGACCGAGGGCCGCCCCGACGGGGCGCTGTCGTTCTTCTACGAGCGCACGCTGGACTGACTCCGGTCCCCGCGCCGCCGGGTTGGTTCCCCGGCGGCGCGGAGGGTGCGGAAGGTCAGGCGCCCAGCGCGGTGCCCGCCGAGCGGAGGTTCTCGCAGGCCTCGACGATGCGCGCGGCCATGCCGGCCTCGCCCGCCTTGCCCCAGGCGCGCGGGTCGTACTGCTTCTTGTTGCCCACCTCGCCGTCGACCTTGAGCACGCCGTCGTAGTTGGTGAACATGTGGGCGGCGACCGGGCGGGTGAAGGCGTACTGGGTGTCGGTGTCGACGTTCATCTTCACGACGCCGAAGTCGACGGCCGCGGCGATCTCCTCGGCGGTCGAGCCGGACCCGCCGTGGAAGACGAGGTCGAACGGCTGGGCGCCGGACTCCAGCCCGAGCTCGGCCGACGACGGCCTCCTGGGCGTGCTTGAGGATCTCCGGGCGCAGCTTGACGTTGCCGGGCTTGTAGACGCCGTGCACGTTGCCGAAGGTCAGGGCCGTCATGTAGCGGCCCTTCTCGCCGGCACCGAGCGCGGCACGGTGGCGAGCGCGTCCTCGGGGGTGGAGTAGAGCTTGTCGTCGATCGCGCCGACGACACCGTCCTCCTCGCCCCCGACCACGCCGATCTCGACCTCGAGGATGATGTGCGCGGCCGCGCACTTCTCGAGCAGGTCCTGCGGCGATCTGGAGGTTCTCCTCCAGCGGCACGGCCGAGCCGTCCCACATGTGCGACTGGAAGAGGGGTGCCTCGCCCCGGGCGACGCGCTCGGCGGAGATGTCGATCAGCGGCCGGACGAAGCCGTCGAGCTTGTCCTTGGGGCAGTGGTCGGTGTGCAGCGCGATGTTGACGGGGTAGTTCTTGGCGACCTCGGCGGCGTACGCCGCGAAGGCGACGGAGCCGGTCACCATGTTCTTGACGCTCGGACCGGAGAGGTACTCGGCACCGCCGGTCGAGATCTGGATGATGCCGTCGGACCCGGCGTCGGCGAAGCCCTTGAGGGCGGCGTTGAGGGTCTGGGACGAGGACACGTTGATGGCCGGGTAGGCGAAGGACTTGTCCTTGGCCGCGTCCAGCATCTGCGCGTAGACCTCGGGGGTGGCGATGGGCATGTCGGATCCTTTGGGAGGACGTCTCGGGACGCCTCCGACACTAGTGGCTACCGGCCGGTCTGCGAACGGCGGACGAGCGACGTCAAGACGGCTAGCCTTCACCCCCACGGGGGTCGCGGTCCCGCGGCCATGAACGACGGGGAACCACCATGACCGAGCAGTACGACGCGCGCATCACGCAGGACAGCACCGACCAGGCCGCCCGCACGCGGGCCTTCGTGGGACTGGGCCTCGCGCTCGTGGGCCTGATGGGCGGGGGGATGCTCGGCAGCGCCGTGTTCTACCTCTTCCTCGGGACCACCGCCGACACCGGGGCGTTCAGCATGGTCGCGCAGGGACTGCCGGGTCTCCTGCTGGGACTGGCCGGGGCCGGCCTCGGGTGGTCGGCGTCGACGACCGCGGACCCGCTGGCGGCGCCCGCGGGCCGGGCCGCCCTCGTCCTCGGGGTGCTGGCAGCTCTCGCGGCGGTCGCCGTGATCGTCACCGGACAGGTCTGATCCACCGGGCGGATCTGCCCACCGACGCAACCGAACGACCATTCGCTGCGTCTTGAAGCGTGACGCCCGTCGGGGGCGCCGCTCGGGCCCGCAGCACAGGCGAGGGGGAACCGCCATGACCACCAGCATCGACTGGGTGCACGAGATCGACGCGTCGTTCGACGGGTACGCGTCGGCCGACGTCTACGTCGCACGCCGGCACGTGGCCGGCTGGCGCGCGCGCCGCGACGTCCGGGTCGCCGACGGCTTCGCCGACTACCTCGTGGCCCGCCAGCAGCACGTGCGCCGGGTGGCCCACGCGATCTGCTGCGACTGGCTGCGGGCCGAGGACGCCGTACGACGCACGCTCGCCCGCCTCGAGGACGCCTGGCCGCACCTGTCCGACGCCGCCGAGGCGGACGCCTTCGTCCACCGCGCGCTGGCCCGGCTGGACGTGCAGGACTCGCCGAGCCCGCGCAGCTGCGGGGAGAACCGCGCCGACGACTTCCCCGTCGAGGACCAGTCGCTGATCTTCGACGGCCTCCAGTCGCTGCCCGCGGTCCAGCGCAAGGTGCTGGTGCTGCACGACTGGCTCGACCTGCCGGCCGACGAGGTGGCGGGCGCGCTGGGGATCGACGTGACGACCGTGCACCGGCACGCGTCCCGCGGCCGCGCGACGCTCGCGATGCTGATGCCCGACGAGGTCTGACAACCGATCGGACCCCGCGCTCCGTACTCCCGGTGACGGCAACGGACGGGGAGAGGACAGCAGCCATGGACACGAAGTGGGCCCAGGAGATCGAGCGGTCGTTCGGCGACGGACCCACGCCCCCGGCCCCCGCGACGTACGTCGAGGCGGGTCGCGCCGCCGTACGACGCCGCCGGCTCGCGGCGGGTGTCGCCTCGGTCGCCGCGGCGCTGGTCATCGGGGGCGTCGGTTGGGCCGCCCTCCTCGGTGACCCCCGCGCCGACGCCGGGCAGGTCGCCACCGACCCGTCGCCGACGACGGAAGCCCCCAGCCCCAGCCCCTCGGAGACGGCGGCCGCGGGTGTCCCGATCCGCCGGGTGCCCGCGCCGGGCAATCCCGACGCGCCGCTCGCGGTGCAGTGGGTGGAGATCGACGGCGAGGGCCTCACGGTCCTCCAGGGGGTCGAGGTGAAGGAGGTCGTCGCCAACCCGCTCGACTTCGAGGCGCCGCAGCAGTCCTTCGGCGTCGCGCTGGTGCGTGACGCCGAGGAGCGGTGGATGGTGCTGACCGGCGAGGACGGCCGCTCGTCCTCGGCGACCTGGGACGACGCCCGCAAGCGGCACGCCACGTTCGCGGACTGGCTGGTCGACCAGGTCGAGTTCGACCGGAAGGCCCTCGAGGAGAGCCCCGTCTTCCTGGACCGCCGAGGCGTGCTGGGGGCCTACGCCAACGTCACCGTGCTGCAGGAGGTCCGGGCGCCGGCCGAGGCGGCGGCGTACGCCCCGGTGGAGGACACCGCGGCAGTGAAGTACCGCACGCCGCGGGGCGACGTCGTGTTCGCGCTGCTCATCGCGGGCGGGGACGCCACCACGGTCGACCCTGCCGTCCTGGAGACGCCGACGATGGCGGCGTTCCTGCGCCACCTGGCCGCCCAGGGTGACAGCGGCGAGGGCCTGCGATGAGGCGCGCCGAGCGCGAGGCGGCGTTCACCGACTACGTCGCCGCCCGCCAGGTGCACCTGCGCCGGATCGCCTACGCGATCTGCGGCGACTGGCACCGCGCCGACGACCTGCTCCAGATCTCGCTCACCAAGCTGTACGTCGCGTGGCCGCGGGTGTGCGGCAAGGGCACCGAGGACGCCTACGTCCGCCAGATCATGGTGCGGGCCAACATCGACGAGCACCGGCGGCCGTGGCGGCGTGAGCACGTGACCGACGAGGTGCCGGAGCTGGAGGCCGGCGCCGACCACCAGCTGGAGGACCGCTCCGCGCTCTTCGACGCGCTGCAGGAGCTGCCCGAGATGCAGCGCAAGGTGGTCGTGCTGCGGCACTGGCTGCAGCTGTCGGTCGCCGACAGCGCGAAGGAGCTCCGCATCTCCGAGGGCACCGTCAAGAGCCACTCCTCGCGGGGACTCGCCGCCCTCGAGCGGGCGCTCAGCTCGACCACGCAGGGCTGAGGCCGGGGCGCGCCTCTGGACAGGGAGCCGGACCGACCCTAGGTTTCGGTCCACACATCGATCGGGGGATCACATGTCTCGGCTGTCACGCCTGTCGTCCGTGCTCGTCGTCGCGGTACTCGCAGGGTCCGTCCTCAGCGCGCCCGCCACGGCCGCGCCACCGTCGTACCGCTCGACCGCGCCGCTCCAGCGGCCGGCCGCGGGCGAGTGCCACGACCTCACCCGCAAGCAGCTGCTGAGGGAGACCGACCGGTCGGCGCCGGTCGACTGCGCGGGTCCGCACACCACGCAGGCGGTGGCCGTGGTCACCAAGCCACGCCGCATCGGGTGGGGCGACATCGGCGCCATCGAGCGGTTCCTCGGCCGCAGCTGCTACGACGACTACCTGGCGGCGCTCGGCGGCTCGGCCCGCGCAGTCGCGATGACGAGCCACAACGTGGCGTACTTCTACCCCTCGCGCGCCGCGCGTCGCGACGGCGCCCGGTGGATCCGCTGCGACGCGGTGATCCTGACCGCCAAGGCGCTGCGACCGCTCCCCTCCCCGCTCGCCCTCACCTCGCCGCCGTCCGACGGCGTGGCCACGTGCCTCACCCGGCGCTACCGGCTGACCGTCTGCTCCGCGGCGCACGAGTACCGCGCGGTGACGACGGTCCGGGTGCGCGGCACGCGGTTCCCGGGCACGCGCGCGCTGGTCCGTGTCGGCCTGCGCAAGTGCAGCGGCAAGGTCCCGCGGGGTCCGTACGCCGTGACGACGCCGTCGCCGCTCAAGTGGGCCGCCGGGGCGAAGCTCATCGTCTGCCACGCGCAGGACAGGTCCTGACGAGCGGCTGACCCGGGCTCAACCGCGCCAGGCCGAGTCACCGGACAGGTCGGCGTACTGCCGGACCCAGGAGTGCATCGCGATCGCCGCGGCCGCGCTGGCGTTGATGGAGCGGGTCGAGCCGAACTGGGCGATGGAGAACGTGCCGTCGCAGACCTCGCGCGCCCGCCCGGAGAGGCCCGGGCCCTCCTGGCCGAAGAGGAAGCACACCCGCCGCGGCACCTCCATCGTCTCGAGGTGCTGCGAGCCGGGGAGGTTGTCGATGCCGAGCAGGCGCACCGGGCCGCCCGACTCCTCGGGCAGCCCGTGGAGGTACGCCGCGAGGTCGTCGGCGCTCTCGTGGTGCCGCACGTGCTGGTAGCGGTCGGTGACCATCGCACCGCGGCGGTTCCACCGCCGGTTGCCGACGATGTGCACCTCGCGGGCGAGGAACGCGTTGGCGGAGCGGACGATGGTGCCGATGTTGAAGTCGTGCTGCCAGTTCTCGATCGCGACGTGGAAGTCGTGGCGGCGGGTGTCGAGGTCGGCGACGATCGCGGCCATCGACCAGTAGCGGTAGCGGTCGACCACGTTGCGCCGGTCGCCCTCGGCCAGCAGCGTCGCGTCGTACTCCGGACCGGTCGGCCAGGGGCCCTCCCACGGTCCGACCCCGACCTCGGCCGGCCCGTGCGGCATGGGGTCGTACGGCGCCCGCTCTTCGTCCATGCGGGCACCCTAGGCCGCGGAAGTTAGGGTGATCCGGTGACCCTGCCGCTCGAGATCCTGCCCCTCCTCCTCGGCATGGACTGGATGGATCCCTACTGGCTGCTGGAGAACTTCGGGGACGCGCTCTTCTGGCTCAGCCTGGTGATCATCTTCGTCGAGTGCGGGCTCTTCTTCCCGTTCCTGCCGGGTGACACACTGCTGTTCGCGATGGGCCTCTTCATCGCCACCGAGCAGATCGACGTCTTCGCCGGACCACCGGTGGTCGAGCTGGCGATCGCGATGCTGCTCTTCCTGGTGGCCGCGGTCGGCGGCAACATCGCCGGCTACGAGATCGGCCGCGCGATCGGCCCGCCGCTCTACGAGCGCGACGGCCGGGTCCTCAAGCGCAAGTACTTCGACCAGACCACGGCGTTCTTCGACAAGCACGGCAACAAGGCGCTCGTGATCGGCCGCTTCGTGCCGTTCGTGCGCACCTACATCACCGTCGTGGCCGGCGTGACCCGCATGGACCGCGCCCGCTTCATCACGTGGAGCTTCGTCGGCGCGCTCGGCTGGGTGCTGTCGATCACCCTGCTCGGCTTCTTCCTCGGCGCGGCGTTCCCGTCGCTCGGCGAGAACATCGACAAGGCGATCATCCTGATCCTCGCCTTCTCCATCGCGCCGATCGCGTGGGAGTGGTGGCGCCACAAGCGCACCTCCGGGCCCGAGGCCGAGGACAACGACCACGACGGCCGCCCCGACCGCGACATCGCGGGCCAGGACGTCCCCCCGCGCGGGGAACCACTCCTAGCCGATCGACGGGCGGTCGAACCTCGTCGTCCACACGTCGACCTGCCGGCCGCTGCCGTCGGAGACGACGTACGCCGCCCAGCGGTCGAAGGCCGAGCACGGGTGCGAGATCCCGAAGGTGACCACGTCGGCCACCGCGAGGCCGTCGGCCCCGGTCAGCACCAAGTGTTGGTCGTACATCGAGCGCACCCGCCCCGCCGGCACCCGCGCCCGGCCGTCGGCGTCGTGGACGGCCGACGACGACCGGGGGCTCGACGTCGTACGGCAGGTCCCGCTTGCCGGCCCCGACGACGACGGTGCCGGGCTCGGGCGCCGAGACGACGGCGGCGCGCACGGTGAGCGCGGCCCGGAGCTCCGGGGAACGGGGTCACCCGGGCGTAGGTCCCGTGGTCGTGCGTGACGTAGCAGCCCGACCGGAGCAGCCGCAGCGTGCCGGGCACGTCGCGCCGTCCGGCAGGTGCTCGACGACGCGGTCGGGGAAGGCGGAGCCGCCCATGGTGAAGACCGGCCGGTCGGTCTCGAAGGCGTCGGCGAGGTCGAGGAAGACGTCCCGGACGGCGGCGCAGTGGGCGTCCACCGCGTCGAGGACGGCGGTCGTCCGGTCGTTGGGCACGACCCCCTCGTAGCCCGCGACCCCGACCAGCCGCAGCTCCGACGCCTGCCCCACCAGCCGGGCGACGTGGCGCGCCTCGTCACGCGTCCGCACGCCGGTCCGGCCGCCGGGGGTGCCGACGTCGACCATCACCTCCAGGGCCGCGCGGCCCCGGCTCCGGCGAAGGCGGCGCGGGCGGCCGCGACACCCGCCTCGGAGTCGACCAGGCACCTCACCTGGTGTTCCGGGTGCTGCTCGACGAGGCGCCGCAGGCCGGCGAGGCCGTGAGCGTCGACGACCTCGTTGGCGATGAGGACGTCGTGACCCCACCCGAGCGCGATCCCGGCCTGGTCCACCGTGGCGACGGTGACCCCGACGGCCCCGGCGGCGACCTGCCGGGCCACGACCGGCTCGCTCATCGTGGTCTTGACGTGCGGCGCCAGCGCCACGTCACGCTCGGCGCACCACGCGGCCATGGTGCGGATGTTGTGGTCCAGCGCGTCGACGTCCAGCCGGAGCTGGGGCAGGGACGTGATCACGCGCGGACGACCGGGGCTCAGGCCTGGGCGGCGTCCAGCTGCGCCCGGGTCAGCACCGAGCGGACCTCGAGGCCCACGTCGGCCAGCGGGTTCTCACCCGCCGGCGAGCGGTCGATCGCGCAGACGACGACCTCGACGGTCGCGCCCGCGGCACGCAGCTCCCGGGTGGCGTCGCGGACGGCGCCGCCGGTGGTGATGACGTCCTCGATGATCGTCACCCGGCGACCCGCGACGTCCGGGCCCTCGGCGAGCTTGCAGGTGCCGTACTCCTTGGCCTTCTTGCGCACGAAGAGCGCCGGCAGGCCGGTCTTCGCCGAACCATGGTGGCGATCGGGATGCCGCCGAGCTCGAGGCCGCCGAGGAGCTCGGTGTCCTCCGGCAGCAGGTCGAGCATCTGGGCGGCGACGCGGTCGAGCAGCGCCGGCTGCGCCTCGAAGAGGTACTTGTCGAAGTAGGTGTCGGCGACCTGGCCGGACCTGAGGGTGAACTCCCCGGTCAGGCGGCAGGTCGCGTCGATGTCACGGGCAAGGGTCTCGTCAGGGGTCGTGTCGGCCACGGCGACGAGCCTACTCAGGAGGCCGACCGGGGCTCCTTGGAGTCCAGGTGGCCGAAGGCGACCAGCCGGTCGTCGGTGTGGAAGAGCTCGGAGCAGGTGGTCAGCGTGATGAGTCGCTGCCCGGGCGCCCGGTCGGGAGGTTGTACGCCGCCCGCCTCGGGGTTGCGCGGCAGGTCCGCGAGCACCCAGGCGCTGGTGAACGGCACGGTGAGGCCGTCGCCGGGGGTGTCGAGCACGTAGGTGTAGACCCAGCGCCCGGTCTCGACGACCACCTCGTCGCCCGGCTCCAGCGACGGCATGTCGCGCAGCGGCTCGCCGTGGGTGACCCGGTGCGCGGCGATGACGTAGTTGCCCCGCTCCCCCGGGTCCGGCGGTGTCCTCGAGGTGGCCGAAGCCGGCGGCCAGCACCTCGTCGGACGACCCCCGCAGGACGGGCACCGCGTAGTCGTCGCCGAACGCGGGGATCCGGACGATGGCGGTCACGTCGCCGTGGTCGGTGGGCACCGCGTCCCGCTCGTCGATCTGTCCCGCCCGGTCGTCGTCGGCGGCCTGCCACGCCTGCTCCGCCTCCTCGACGAGGGCGGCATGGGTGCGCTGGAGGCGACGTTCGTGCCGAACAGCTGCCACGCGACGTACCCCGCCAGCGCGAGGCCGGCCACGACGAGCAGCACCCCGACCCGCCCGTCCAGGTGGCGGTGCGCGACGAGCGGGGGGACATGCGACGAGTGTCCCCGATTACGCTCGCGAGCATGCGGACCACGTCAGCACGCGTCGCCTCGATCCCGCCCACGATCTTCTCCGAGATGTCGGCGCTCGCGGTGCGCACGGGTGCGGTCAACCTCGGGCAGGGCTTCCCGGACGTCGACGGACCGCCGTCGGTCATCGCCGAGGCGGTGCGGGCGCTGGAGGGCGGCGCCAACCAGTACGCCCCCGGCATCGGCGTACCGGCCCTGCGCCACGCGATCGCCCGCCACCAGCAGCGCCACTACGGCCTCGACGTCGACCCGGACACCGAGGTCGTGGTCACGACCGGGTGCACCGAGGGCATCGCCGCCGCGCTGCTCGGGCTGGTCGACCCGGGCGACGAGGTGGTCGTGCTGGAGCCCTAGTACGACTCCTACCTCGCGATGATCGACTTCGCCGGAGGCGTACGCCGCCCGGTCACGCTGCGTGCCCCGGACTACCGGCTCGACGTGGACGCGCTGCGCGCCGCGATCACGCCGCGGACCCGGTTGATCCTGCTCAACACCCCGCACAACCCGACCGGCACGGTGCTCACCCGCGACGAGCTGCAGGCGGTCGCGGACGTGGCGATCGAGCACGACCTGGTCGTGGTGACCGACGAGGTCTACGAGCACCTCGTCTTCGATCGCCACACGCACGTGCCGCTGGCGACGCTGCCCGGGATGTGGGAGCGCACGCTGACGCTGTCGAGCGCGGGCAAGAGCTACTCGTTCACCGGGTGGAAGGTCGGGCTGGGCGACCGGACCCCGCTCGCTGGTGGGAGCGGTGCTGGCCGCCAAGCAGTGGCTGACCTTCACCTCCGGCGTCGCCGCTGCAGCCGGCCGTCGCGCACGCGCTCGACCACGAGCCGGACTTCCCGACGCAGCTCGCGGCCTCGCTGCAGACGCGGCGCGACCTGCTCGTGGCGGGGCTCGCCGACGCCGGCCTGACCGCACGGGTCCCGGAGGGCACCTACTTCGCCACCACGGACATCAGCCACCTCGGCTGGGCCGACGGCCGGGAGTTCTGCCTCGCGCTGCCGGAGCGTGGCCGGTGTGGTCGCGATCCCCAACGTGGCCTTCTACGACGACCGCGAGGAGGGACGGCACCTGGTGCGCTGGGCCTTCTGCAAGGAGGCCGACGTGATCGGCGAGGGCGTACGACGCCTCGCGGCCGCCGACCTGCACCGGCGCTGACCGTGGCGCCGCCCCGACTCCGCCAGGCCGTCCGGGCCCTGTTGCTCGACGAGGACGACCACGTGCTGCTCGTGCACTTCGACGCCGACGGGCGCTACGTCCCCGGCGGCTTCTGGGCCTGCCCCGGTGGCGGGATCGACCCCGGGGAGGCGCCCGAGGCCGCGCTGCGGCGTGAGCTGGCCGAGGAGCTCGGCCTGGACGCGGCGGACGTCCGGGGACCTGTGTGGCGGCTCACCCGGCTCTTCCCGATGGAGCACTGGGACGGCCAGACGGACGTCACCCACCTCGTGCGCACTGCTCGCTTCTACCCGCGACCCGGGTGGACCTGCTCGCCGAGGGTGTCCACGAGATCCGCTGGTTCTCCCCGCACGAGCTGGCGGCCGGCGAGGTGACCTTCAGCCCGCGGGACCTGCACGCCCAGCTGGCGATCGTGCTCGCCGAGGGAGTGCCCGCGAGCGTGCGCGACATCGACGCCCTGTGACATCGGTGCCCTGTGACACGGCGCGGCGGCGGCTAGGGTCGAGCCATGCCCGTCACCCGCATCACGCTCGGTGCCGTCAACATGGAGGCTGCGGACCCCGCGTCGCTCGCCGCCTTCTGGGCGGCCGTCACCGGGAGCACGTCCCGGGTGCCGAGGGCACGTTCTACCTCGCTCCGACCGAGCCCGACGGGTTCGCGATGTTCTTCCAGCCGATGACCGAGGCGCGTCCCGAGCGGCGCGACGATGCACCTGGACCTGACGGTCCCCTGGGGCGAGCGGGTCGGCGAGGTCGAACGCCTCGAGGAGCTGGGGGCGACCCGACGCTGGGACGTGCTCGACGAGTACCCCCACGTCCAGTGGACGACGATGGCCGACCCCGAGGGCAACCTCTTCTGCGTCGCGGAGCACCCGCCCAGCGCCTGAGCCCAGCTCGGAAGATCCGACGCCTCACGGCCGTCGGATGTTCCACCGTGCGCCGGCCGCGGCCGGACCTCCCGGTGCGGGCCCGTAGACGCGCGGACACAACCCGGCGCCGGTGGCGGCCCGCCCGCCTGGGCGTCGTTCGACGGGGGCGTTGTCTCCGCGTGCTACGACCCCCGTGCCCGGTCCGCGCCATCCGGCGGGGCGTACGCAGCCCGCACCCGGGGACGGCGGCCCATCAGGTCCGCCCGGCGGACCGCAGGGGCCGCCAGGTCCTCACGAGGAGGGGAAGGGTCAGCGCGGGGCGCCCGCGAGCCAGGCGCGCACGTCGGGGCGGCGCAGGACGGCGACGGTGATGATCGAGGCGAAGGCCGGCAGCGCGAGCAGCAGCGAGGCGAAGGTGCCGACCACGCACAGCACGGCGCTGAGCGCGGCCGAGGCCATGAGCAGCTGGGCCGCGACGCGGCGCCGGCCGAGGGTCAGGAAGGCGAGCACGATCGCGCCCGCGGCCCACGCGATGACGACGCCGCCCATGACGAAGGTGGTGGTCTGGAGCATCGCCTGGGTGACGCCCTGGTCGGCGAGCTCCGGCTGCTGGCGGAGCACCTCCTCCAGCATCAGGTCGGGCGAGACGGCCATGACCAGCACGCTGATGCTGACGAGCACCAGCACGAGGCCGGCCGAGACGAGGGTCAGCACGAAGGCCAGCACCACGCCCTCGGGCCGACGGTCCGGGACGGGGGCGGACGGCAGCGACGGCCAGGTGCCGTGCTGGGCCGGGGGCTCGCCGAAGGGATGGGCGTACGGCCCCGGCTGGCCCGGCGCGGCCGGGCCACGCCCCCCGACGCGGACCGGCGGCACCGGCGCGGCAGACCGGCCGGCGAGGACGGCGCCGACCCGGAGGACGGCGCGGACCCCGAGGGGGGGGACGAGGTGGACGAGGAGGCGAGGACGACGCGTCGTGCGGCGGCAACGGCGGCGGCCAGACGGCCTCGGCCGCCTTGTCGGCCGCGCCCGGTCGGGGGCGACCTCGCCCTTGAACCACTCGCGCGAGGGGAGAGCCACAGCAGCGCGATGGCCACCGCGACGATGGACGACATGAAGCCACCGGCGGCGATGCCCGGTGACGAAGAGGGGCACGGCCAGGACCGACAGCCCGATGCGGGCCGGGCGGTGGCCGCGCAGGGCGTAGACGCCGAGGACCGCGGCGACGGCCGCGCACACGCCCGCGACGGTGGAGACGCCGCGCAGGATCTGCAGCGTCCCCTCGACGGTCAGCCCGGTCTCGCTGCCGGGCGACTCGGCGAGGAAGTCCTCGACCGCGTCGCGCGACTCGATGCCCCGCAGGCCGGTCATCGACTCCCAGACGGTCAGGAGGAGGAAGACCGAGCCGACGATGATCATCCCGCCGGCGAAGGTCGTCTGGCGCGGTCTGGTCGGGGTGCTCACGGGGTCATTCCACCATCGACGTGGTGAGCGGCCCCCATCGCGCGAGTCGGTGCACCGGTCAGCGCACCAGGCAGGGACGCTTGGGGTCGAAGCTCCAGTCCGGCACGAGGTACTGCATCGCCATGGCGTCGTCGCGCGCGCCCGAGCCCGTGCTCGAGGTAGAGCGCGTGCGCCTCGGCGAGGCGGTCGCGGTCCAGCACGACGCCGAGCCCGGGGGTCTCCGGCACGGCGATGTGCCCGTCGACGATCTCGCGGCGGCGACTGGGTCAGGCCCTGTCCGTCCTGCCAGATCCAGTGCGTGTCCAGCGCGGTGATCTCCCCCGGCGCCGCGGCACCGACCTGGGTGAACATCGCCAGCGAGACGTCGAAGTGGTTGTTGGAGTGCGAGCCCCAGGTCAGGCCGAAGTCGTGGCACAGCTGCGCCACCCGGACCGAGCCGGCCATCGTCCAGAAGTGCGGGTCGGCGAGCGGGATGTCGACGGCGTTGGTCCGCACCGCGTCGGCCATCTGCCGCCAGTCGGTGGCGACCATGTTGGTGGCGGTGCGCAGGCCGGTACGCCGCTTGAACTCGGCCATCACCTCGCGCCCGGAGAAGCCGCCCTCGGCGCCGCACGGGTCCTCGGCGTACGCGAGCACGTCGTCCTTGCCCTGCAGCAGGCGGACGGCCTCGTCGAGCAGCCACCCGCCGTTGGGGTCGAGGGTGATCCGCGCGTCCGGGAAGCGCTGGTGCAGCGCGGTGACCGCGGCGACCTCCTCCTCGCCGGCGAGCACGCCGCCCTTGAGCTTGAAGTCGCTGAAGCCGTAGCGCTCCTGGGCGGCCTCGGCCAGGCGTACGACGCCCTCGGGCGTCATCGCCTCCTCGCGGCGTACGCGCGTCCAGGCGTCCGCACCGTCGGGCTCGCGCAGGTAGGGCAGGTCGGTGCGGTCGGGGTCACCGACGTAGAAGAGGTAGCCGAGCATCGGCACCCGGGTGCGCTGCTGGCCGTCGCCGAGCAGCTCGGCGACCGGGACGCCGAGCGCCTGGCCGGACAGGTCGAGCAGCGCCGACTCGAGTGCGGTCACCGCGTGGATGGTCGTCCGCAGGTCGAAGGTCTGGAGGCCGCGACCGCCGGCATCGCGGTCGGCGTACCGGGTCGCGACCTGGCGCAGCAGGGTGCGGAAGCGCGCCACCGGCTCGCCGAGGAGCATGGCGGCGGCGTCGGCGATGGTGCTGCGGATCGCCTCGCCGCCCGGGACCTCCCCGAGGCCCTCGCGGCCCTCGGAGTCGGTGACGACCACGATGTTGCGGGTGAAGAACGGACCGTGGGCGCCGCTCAGGTTGAGCAGCATCGAGTCGTGCCCGGCGACCGGGACGACGTCGACCTTCGCGATGGTGGCAGGGACGGCGGCGCTCATGCCTCGAGCGTCCCGTCGATGCGGCGGGTCAGTCCCCACGGGTTGTCGTCGCGCAGGGCGTCGGGCAGGAGGTCGGAGGGGACGTCCTGGTAGGCGACCGGGCGCTGGAAGCGCTCGATCGCGAGGCTGCCGACGCTGGTGGTGCGGCTGTCGGACGTCGCGGGGAACGGGCCGCCGTGGACCATCGCGTGGCCCACCTCGACGCCGGTCGGCCAGCCGTTGAAGAGGATGCGACCGGCCTTGAGCTCGAGGACGGGCAGCAGCCTGGCGGCGTCGGCGCTGTCGGCGGCGGTCGCGTGGACCGTGGCGGTGAGCTGGCCCTCGAGGTCGGCGAGCCGCGGGAGCAGTCCGTCGACGTCGTCGTAGCGGACCACGACGCCGGAGGCGCCGAAGACCTCGTGCGCGACGGCGCTGCCCTCCGCGGGTCAGCAGCTCGACCGGCGCCTCGGACACGACCGGGGCGGGGGCGTGCTCGCCGCCGTCGGCACCCTGGCCGACGCGGCGTACGCCGTCGGTGTCCTCGAGCGCCTGCGTGCCGGAGGTGTACGCCGCGGCGATGCCGGGGGTGAGCATCCGCTGGCCGGTCGCCTCCGCGACGGCGGTGGCGGTGGCCTCCAGGAAGGCGTCACCGGCCTCGCCGGCGGGCAGGAAGAGCAGGCCGGGGTTGGTGCAGAACTGGCCGGCGCCGAGGGTGAGCGAGCCGACGTACGCCTGGGCGAACGCGGTGGTGTCGGCCTCGGCGAGCGCGCCCGGAAGGACGACGACCGGGTTGATGGAGGACATCTCGGCGTAGACGGGGATGGGCACGGCGCGCTTGGAGGCCGTCTCGACGAGGGCGAGGCCGCCGGCGCGGGAGCCGGTGAAGCCGACCGCGGTGATGCGCGGGTCCTGCACCAGCGCCTGGCCGAGCTCGATCCCGCTCCGGCCGTCGGCGGCGAGCAGGAAGGAGAACGTGCCGGCGTGCAGCCCCTGCGACTCGACGGCGCGCGCGATCGCGCGGGCGACGAGCACACCGGCGCGCGGGTGGGCCGGGTGTCCCTTGACCACGACCGGGCAGCCGGCGGCCAGCGCGGAGGCGGTGTCCCCACCCGCGGTGGAGAAGGCGAGCGGGAAGTTGCTGGCGCCGAAGACGGCGACCGGGCCGAGCGGGACCATCCGCTGGCGGATGTCGGAGCGCGGCAGCGGCGCCCGGTCGGGCATCGCGGGGTCGATGCGGACGCCGAGGTGGTCGCCCTGCCGGACGACGCCGGCGAACATGCGCAGCTGGCCGGTGGTGCGGCCGACCTCGCCGGTGATGCGGGGCAGCGGCAGGCTGCTCTCCGCCACGGCCGCCTCGATGATCGCGTCCTTGTCGGCCTCGATCTCGGCGGCGACCGCCTCGAGGAAGTCCGCGCGCTGGGCGGGACTGGTGGCGCGGTACGACGCGAACGCCTCGGCGGCGGCGGTGGTCGCGGCGCTCACGTCGGCCGACTCGGCGTCCGTGCCGGCGATGATCGAGCGGGCCTGCTCAGCAGTGCTGGTCATGCGTTCCTCTCAAGCGGGGGCGTGCGGCGTACGTCGTCTCGACCGTACGTCGTCAGGAGATGCGGTCGATCAGGTCCTTGAGCTCGGCGACCTCGTCCTCGCGCAGGTCGGTGAGCGGCGGCCGGACCGGGCCGGCCGGGCGACCGATGGCGGCCAGCCCGCCCTTGACGATCGACACGGCGTAGCCCTGGGTGCGGTCGCGGATGTCGAGGTAGGGCAGCACGAACTCGTTGAGCCGGCGGTAGACCTCGTCGCGGTCCTGGGCGACGACGGCGTCGTAGAACTCGATGGCCCACTGCGGCACGAAGTTGAAGAGCGCGCTGGAGTAGGTGCTCACCCCGAGCTGGAGCAGCGGCAGCGCGAAGGTCTCCGCGGTGGGCAGTCCCCCGACGTACATGAGGCGGTCGCCCACGCGGGCGTAGGTGCGGGTCATCTGCTCGATGGAGCCGACGCCGTCCTTGAAGCCGATCATCGTCGGGTTGCGGTCCGCGAGGACCGCCACGGCCTCGTCGAGGAGGACGGCGTTGGCGCGGCTGTAGACGACGACGCCGAGGTCGGTCGCCTCGCAGACCCGGCTGACGTGCTCGACGAGCCCGGCCTGGCTGGCCTCGGTGAGGTAGGGCGGCATCAGCAGCAGGCCGTCGGCACCGGCCGCCTCGGCCGCCCTGGCCTGCGCGACCGCGTTGACGGTGCTGCCGGTGGCGGGGGCGAGGACGGGGACGGCGCCCGCGACCTCGTGCACGGCGGTGCGGACGACCCGGTCGGTCTCCTCCAGCGTCAGCGAGAAGCCCTCGCCCGTGCCGCCGGCGGCGAAGAGCCCGGCGACGGGGTACTGCGCGAGCCACGCGAGGTGCTTGCGGTAGCCCGCCTCGTCGAAGGACAGGTCGTCGGCGAAGTGGGTCACCGGGAACGACAGCAGGCCGCTCTTCAGCTGGGCGGCCAGGTCGGTCGGGCTGTACTCGGTCACGGGTGTCCTTCTCGTCGTCGCGGGGCTGCCGGGAGGGGCTAGCGGGAGCGCCGGCTCCTCGCCGGTCCCATCACGCTAGGGCGCTGCGACGATGCCTGTCCAAGCCCGAATTTGTATCCGGCGATGCGTCCACAGCATCCACGGTGGGGATGGCGCGATCGCCTCCCGAGAACTGGGGAAAGGGCCACCGCAGGGCCGCACGGAGCGGGGCGTGACGACAGGGTGAGCATCGGAGGAGTGCGGCACGTCCCGCCAGCCGGGGAGGAGATCGATG
This sequence comes from uncultured Actinomycetota bacterium, assembly GCA_963776975.1. Taxonomy (GTDB): domain Bacteria; phylum Actinomycetota; class Actinomycetes; order Propionibacteriales; family Nocardioidaceae; genus Nocardioides. The sequence continues at coordinate 18,841 of CAVZOU010000014.1, forward strand.
GCCAAGCCAGCCATCCTCGCGGTCGACGACGACCCGGCCGTGGTCGCGGCCGTGGTGCGGGACCTGCGGACCCGCTACGGCGAGGACCACCGGGTGCTGCGGGCGACGTCGGGTGCCGAGGCGCTCGAGATCCTGGCCGACCTCGTCCTCAAGGACCGCCCCGTCGCCGCGGTGGTCACCGACCAGCGGATGCCCGGGATGACGGGTATCGAGGTGCTGCGGGAGGTGCGGCAGCAGGCGCCCGACGCCAAGCTGGTGCTGCTGACGGCGTACGCCGACACGGACGTCGCCATCCGCGCGATCAACGACATCGCCCTCGACTACTACCTGATGAAGCCGTGGGACCCGCCCGAGGACCGGCTCTACCCGGTGCTCGACGAGCTCCTGCGCGACTGGGCCCACGCCCACCCCGACCGCGACTCCGAGGTGCGGGTCGTCGGCCACCGGTGGTCGGAGCGCACCCACGAGGTCAAGTCGTTCCTCGCCCACAACCACGTCCCCTACCGCTGGCTGGAGGTGGACCAGAGCGAGGAGGCGACCCGTCTCCTCGACCTGGCGGAGGCGGGCGTCGACGACCTGCCGGTGGTGGCGCTGCCCGACGGTGTCGCGCTCCGGTCCCCGACCACGGTCGAGCTGGCCGACGCCCTCGGCCTGCGCACCCGGGCCGAGCGGCCGCTCTACGACCTCTGCATCGTCGGTGCCGGCCCCGCCGGTCTCGCCGCCGCCGTGTACGCCGCGTCCGAGGGGCTCCAGACGGTGGTCGTCGAGCGGGACGCCCCGGGCGGCCAGGCCGGGCAGAGCGCGTCCATCGAGAACTACCTCGGCTTCCCCAAGGGACTGTCCGGCGCTGACCTCACGCACCGGGCGGTGGCGCAGGCGGCCCGGTTCGGCGCGGAGATGGTGCTGGCCCGCGACGTGGTCGGCTTCGAGACGCGTGGTCCGGTGCGGGCCGTGCTCCTCGACGGCTCCACCGACATCGAGGCCCGGGCGGTGCTCGTGGCCAGCGGCGTCTCCTACCGCCGCCTCGAGGCCCCGGGCGTCGACGACGTCGTCGGGCGCGGCATCTACTACGGCGCGAGCGCCGAGCGAGGCGAGCCAGACCCGCGGCGAGGACGTGTACGTCGTCGGGGCGGCCAACTCCGCCGGCCAGGCGGCGCTCAACTTCGCCCGCTACGCCACGCGGGTGGTCCTCGTCGTCCGTGGCGCCTCCCTGGAGGCCTCGATGTCGCAGTACCTCGTCAGCCGCATCCTCACCACCCCCACCATCGAGGTCCGGCTGCGGACCGAGGTCGTCGGCGCCCGGGGCGACGGCCATCTCGAGGCGGTCACCCTGGCCGACCGGGACTCCGGCACCGAGGAGGAGGTGGAGACCGGCTGGCTGTTCGTCTTCATCGGCGCGGCCCCGCGCACGGACTGGCTGGGTGACGCCGTGGCCCGCGACGGTCGCGGCTTCGTGCTCACCGGTCCCGAGCTGCCCCCGGGCCCGCAGGTCGGCTGGGCGCTGGAGCGCGCGCCGTACGCCCTGGAGACGAGCGTGCCCGGCGTCTTCGCGGCCGGCGACGTCCGCCTCGACAGCATGAAGCGGGTCGCCTCCGCCGTCGGCGAGGGCGCGATGTCGGTCTACCTCGTGCACCGCTACCTGGCGACGACGTGAGGAGGACACCGTGCTGTACGACGAGCTGCGCGCGCTGCCGATCCTGAGCGGCTCCAGCGACGAGCAGGTCGCCGACCTCGCCGCCTCGGGCGCGGAGGTGACCTACGAGCCCGGCGAGCACCTCTTCGTCGAGGGCAGACCGGCCGACGACTGGTGGGTGCTGCTCGAGGGGAAGGTCGAGATGGTCCGCCAGATCGGCCACGAGGAGGTGGTGGTGGTCACCATGGAGGTGCCCGGCCAGTGGGCCGGTGGCTTCCGGGCCTGGGACGAGCACGGGATCTACATGGGGTCGGCGCGGGTCGTGGCGCGGAGCCGACTCTTCCGGTTGCCCGCGTCGCACCTCGGGCCGTACGGCGAGACCTGGTTCCCCTTCGCCGTGCACCTCCTGCGCGGCCTCATCGGAACGGCCCGGCGCATCGAGCACAACGCCCGCCAGCGCGAGGCCCTCGTCGCCCTCGGCACCCTGGCCGCCGGGCTCGCCCACGAGATCAACAACCCGGCCTCCGCAGCCGTCCGCTCGGTGGGCGCGCTCGGCGAGAGCAGCGACCACCTGCTCGAGTCGCTGCACCGGCTGGCGGCCGAGCAGATCACGGCGTCCCAGTTCGTCGCCCTCGACGGGCTGCGACGGTCGGTCGACGCAGGCACGGCGCCGACCGGTGTCGCGCTCGCCGACCGCGAGGAGGAGCTCTCGACCTGGCTGGTCGACCACGACCTCGACCGGGACTGGGTGATCGCCCCGGCGCTGGCCGGCGCTGGTGCCGACGTCGCCTGGTGCGAGCAGGCGGCCGCGTCGCTGGAGGGCCCCGCCCTCCAGGCGGGGCTGGAGTGGGTGGCCAGCGCGGTGACCATGGCCTCGCTCATCAGCGAGGCGCAGGACGCGACCCGGCGCATCTCCGACCTCGTCTCCGCGGTGAAGTCCTACTCCCAGCTCGACCGCGCGACGGTCCAGGAGGTCAAGGTCACCGACGGCCTCGAGAGCACCCTGATCATGCTCGGCCACAAGCTGCGCGAGGGGGTCACCGTGCGGCGGGAGTACGCCGACGACCTGCCCCTGGTCGTCGCCTCCCCCGGCGAGCTCAACCAGGTGTGGACCAACGTCATCGACAACGCCGTCGACGCGATGGCGGGCAGCGGCACGCTGACGGTCCGGACGTACGCCGACGAGCACGCCGTCGTCGTCGAGATCCGGGACACCGGGCCGGGGATGACCCCGGACGTGGCCGCGCACGCCTTCGAGCCCTTCTTCACCACCAAGGAGGTCGGCAGGGGCACGGGCCTGGGCCTCGACATCTCGCGGCGGATCGTCGTCGAGCGGCACGGCGGGGAGATCTCCGTCGACCCGGCGCCGGGCGACACCGTGGTGCGGGTGCGACTGCCGCTACGACCGTCGGGCTGAGACCTGGGGGCGCCCGTTGGAGCGGGCCGCCGTGCGCGTGTGGAGCCGGACGTGGGTGCCGGACGAGTCGGTGCCGACGTCCACGGCCGCGCAGAGCTGCCGCGCCAGCCACAGGCCGTAGCCGTGGTCGGACGGCTGACCCGGCGGCAGCAGTCCCACGAGCGGGTCGACCAGCCCCTGCCCGCTGTCCTGCACGTGGCAGACCCAGGTGGCCCCCGCCTCGTACACGTGGAGACGCGCGGGCGGCTCACCGTGCAGCAGGGCGTTCGTGAGCACCTCGGTGACGGCCAACGCCATGTCGTCGACCTCGCAGGGATCGATCCCGAGCTCGGCGCCGCGGGCACGCACCAGCCGGCGCGCGCTCGACACGTCTGCCGGGGACGAGCAGTCGAGGGTGGTGGCCTCCGGCGGCGGCGGCACGACGGCGGCCAGCCCGGCGAGCACGTCGGACGGGTCGTCGAAGCGCGCGTCGGGTGTCAGCACGCCGTCCGCGCGCACCACCCCGTGCGTGTGCTCACCGATGTCCAGCAGGTGCGCCGGCAGCGAGCCGGCGTCGTAGGGGCACAGCAGGTCGACGTCGTACCCGGCGAAGACGAGGTTGATCGCCGCCTCGAGCCGGCGGTAGTCGACCAGCTCGGCGGGGGTCCGCTCGGACAGCGTCTGCTCGGCGACCACGCAGGAGCGGACGCGGGGCGAGGTGGCAGCGAAGTCGAGCATGACGCGGTAGACGTTCCACTGCGGCGTGTAGGCGACCGTGTCCTCGACGAAGGTCACCTCGTCGGCATCCAGACCGAGCGCCGAGCGCAGCTGGTCCACCCGACGCGCGGGCGCCATGACCAGGCCGCGGTGGCCGCGCTCGAGCCCCTCACGGAGGAAGCCACCGGCCTCGGTCGCGTAGTGCCGGGCGCCGTCGTAGAACAGGCTGGAGTGCGTGGCGGGGACGGTCATGACGATCGCCTCGACCAGGTCGGCCCGTGGTCGCGGGGAAACGCGCACAGCCGCGTCCGGGGCTCGGGCGAGCCCAGGATCGGATCGGTGCCGCAGGAGCCCGGGCTCACCTTGGCACTGTAGGACAGGAACTCTCCACCGGGCTACAGGTCGACCGACCTCGAGGGCGGGCCGGTCGAGATCGCCCGGACGCACGAAGGGCCCCGACCGCGTGTGCGGTCGGGGCCCTTCGCAGTGAGATCAGGAGACGCGGACGTTCTCGGCCTGGGGACCCTTGGGGCCCTGGGCCAGGTCGAACTCGACCTTCTGGTTCTCGTCGAGCGACTTGTAGCCGCCGGACTGGATCGCGGAGAAGTGGACGAACACGTCCTCGCCGCCGCCGTCCTGGGCGATGAAGCCGAAGCCCTTTTCGGCGTTGAACCACTTGACGGTGCCTGAAGCCATGATCTGTTCCTTTGTTTCGTCGGGGGGCAGTGTGCCCCTCGAGGCGCTGAAGACATCCACCTGTGCTGATGTCCAGCGAACCGAAAACCAGGAGTACAAGATACGAGCCGCACCATCGTGGGCGGCCAGGACGGCTTGCGGCCGACCCTTCAACACGACCCACGATAGAGCATCGGGCCCGCGATCGGGATTTCGGCGACGCCCACCCGGCCCGACAGGCGACGCGTGACTAGGCTCCACCGGGTGAACGCCACCCTCGTCGCGAAGGACCTGTCCGGCGGGCACGGTCACCGGGTCCTCTTCGAGGGCCTCGACCTGACGGTCGCGCCGGGGGACGTGATCGGCGTCGTCGGGGCCAACGGTGCCGGCAAGTCGACCCTGCTGTCCCTGCTCGGTGGGGTGGCCCAGCCGATGGCCGGGTCGGTGGACTGCGCGCCGCGGGACGCGTTCGTCGGGTTGCTGCCCCAGGAGCACGAGCGGGTGCCGGGCGAGACGGTCGCGCACTACCTCGCGCGGCGTACGGGCGCGGCCGAGGCGACCGCGGCGATGGAGGCCGCCGCCGCGGCGCTCGGCTCGGACGAGCCGGGGGTCGACGACGCCTACGCGGTCGCGTTCGACCGGTGGATGGCGAGCGGTGCCGCCGACCTCGACGACCGGGTGCCGCCGGTGCTGGCCGACCTGGGGCTCGACGTCGGCCCCGGGGCGTCGATGACCGCCCTGTCCGGCGGCCAGGCCGCACGGGTGGCGCTGGCCGCGCTGCTGCTCAGCCGCTTCGACGTCGTCCTGCTCGACGAGCCCACCAACGACCTCGACCTCGACGGGCTCGCGCGGCTGGAGTCCTTCGTGCAGGGCCTGCGCGGTGGGGTGGTGCTCGTCTCGCACGACCGCGAGTTCCTCGCCCGCTGCGTCACCCGGATCGTCGAGCTCGACCTGGCGCAGGGCCAGGTCTCCGTCTACGACGGCGGGTACGACGCCTTCCTCGAGGAGCGCGCCGTCGCACGGCGCCATGCCCGGGAGGCCTACGAGCAGTACGCCGGGACGCGCGCCGACCTCGTGCAGCGGGCCCGCACCCAGCGCGAGTGGAGCTCGCAGGGCGTGCGCAACGCGATGAAGAAGAGCCCCGACAACGACAAGATCCGGCGCAAGGCGGCCACCGAGTCCTCGGAGAAGCAGGCCCAGAAGGTCCGCCAGATGGAGTCGCGGATCGCCCGGCTCGACGAGGTCGAGGAGCCGCGCAAGGAGTGGGTCCTGCAGTTCGACATCGCCGCCGCCCCGCGGTCGAGCGAGGTGGTCGCCACCCTCAACGAGGCGACCCGACGCCTGGGCGACTTCCGCCTCGGTCCCGTCTCCGTGCAGGTCAACGCCCGTGACCGGATCGGCATCACCGGTCCCAACGGGGCCGGCAAGACCACGCTGCTCCGGCTGCTGCTGGGCGACACGGACCCCGACACCGGCTCCGCGTCGCTGGGCGCCTCGGTCGCCGTCGGCGTCATCGACCAGGCCCGCACCGGCCTCGACGACGCCCTGCCGCTCGGGGACGCCTTCGAGGCCGCCGTGCCGGAGATGACCCAGGCCGAGGTGCGCACGTTGCTCGCGAAGTTCGGGCTCAGGGCCGACCAGGTCACCAGCGAGGTGGGGCGCCTCTCGCCCGGCGAGCGCACCCGCGCGGCCATGGCGCTGCTGCAGGCCCGGGGGGTCAACCTGCTCGTCCTCGACGAGCCCACCAACCACCTCGACGTGCCGGCCATCGAGCAGCTCGAGCAGGCGCTCGCGTCGTACGACGGGGCGCTGCTGCTGGTCTCCCACGACCGCCGCCTGCTCGAGAACGTCCGGCTGGACCAGCGGTGGGACGTCGCCGCCGGGCGCGTCGTCGTACGACACACCTGAGACCGGACGGTCCCGGACCCTCGGAGCAGGTCGACGTACGCCACGTCCGGGCGCCCCGGACCTCACGAGGTGACCATCTCGTGGACCACCTGTGCATCGCCCGTGCACCACTGGTGACGATCACGAGGTAGATTCATCCTCAGAACCGCCCACGGACCCGAGACCGTGGGCGGTTCTACTTTTCCCGCAGGTCCCGAGCGCGCGCCCTACATCAGCGCGCTCAGCCTCTCCAGCGCCGGCCGCGTGTGCGTGGCCAGCCGCTCCCGGGCGTCGTCCAGGGCGGCCGACGGCGACTGGTCCGGTCTGACCCGCGTCGGGTTGAGCGCCACCCCGTCCGCCCACTGCTTGATGTCCTTCTCGGCCGAGAAGGACATCGTGGCCCGGGTGCCGCGGACGTTCATCTCGGCCCACTGCGCCATCGAGTCGCCGTAGTTGGACGGCGGGCAGAGCCGGTTCTTCTCGTCGTCGTCGCCGCGGGTCGCCTCGACGTAGCCGGCCAGGGCCGCGCCGAAGCACGGGAAACCGGCGCGGATGGGCTGCAGGGTGATGTCCTGCGGCCGCCAGACCGGGACGAGCGGTGGGTACTTCAGGCCGTCGGCCGCGCAGTGCACGACCAGCGCGTCGTCGGCGACACCGACCGTCGCACCGTCGGTCATCTCGAGCTTGCCGCGACCGACCGCGGTGATGTGCCCGCGGCGCACGACGTCCTCGATGGTGCGCAGCCGGTCGAGCTCCCACGTCGCCAGGGTGGGCGCCTTGGCCATCGTCGGCATCACCGAGCGGTCGATGCGGAGCATGATGTCGTGCTCCTCCAGCCGGAGGAACAGGTCCTCGAGGGAGGTCGACGCGGCGGCCGACTGCATGAGGTCCGCCGCCATCCCCAGGAAGATCGGGAGGTCGGGCTGGATCAGCGCCCGGTTGAACATCCACGGGTCGCGCGGGCGCACCCAGCAGATCGCGTCCGGGTCCACGCCGCGCGCCATCAGCCAGATGCAGGCGTCCGTGGCGGTCTTGCCGGATCCCACGACGACGTACTGGCTGGGTGCCTCCTCCAGCCGGGCGAGGTCGTTGACCGGCACCACGCGGACGCCGTCGCCGACGCCGAAGGGGGGCGGCTTCTCCGCGGGGATGCTCGGCGCCAGGTAGTGCGCGTTGACGATCCGGCACGTCTCGGGCACTCGGAACGTGGCGCCCGAGATGCGCGAGACCACGGTGCGGTCGCCGTCGTGCTCGCTGTTGGGGAAGAACTCGACGCGGCCGGTCTCCCGCATCCGGTCCATCGCCCGGGCGTAGTAGGCCGTGATCTCCGCCTGCGAGGCCCGCTCCTGGAGCCCCGCCTCGGGCCCGTGCTGCTGGAGCTGGCCGCCGCCGAGCAGGGTCGACGGGACGCCGTAGAACGCGGAGGACTGGTGCAGCTGGACGAACGGGTACGCCTCCAGCCAGTGCCCACCGACCCCGTGCCGGCGGTCCACGACCGCCACCCGGGCGTCGGAGTGGTCGATGAGCGCGTCCGTGAACGCCATCCCCATGGCCCCGGCCCCCACGACGAGGTAGTCGACATCGAGCGTGCGCGTCATGGGTCCACCGTGACACTCGTCGTACGCCGCGTCCACGGCGCACTCGGGCTAGCGCGGTCCCGCGACCAGACGGTCCATGGCCTCCAGCACGCACCCGGGCGACTCGAGCCACACGAAGTGGCCGACCCCCGGCTCCACGTGGGACCAGCCACCGGGGATGCGCGCGGCGGTCCCGGTGCCGGCACTCGGCGGCATCGGGCTGCGCTCGCCCACGAGCACTCCCACCGGGACGGCGATCGAGGACAGGGAGGCCTCGAGCACCTGGACCCGGGGCCCGAGGTCGGTCCAGAGCCCTTCACCGGCGGCCATGCTCATGCGTACGGCGGGCATCGGCGGCGCCGCCTGCGCGTCCGCGAAGTACGACGGCCACAGGATGCCCAGGGCCTCGAGACCGTCCTCCAGGGTCAGCAGACCCGCCGCCTCCTTCTCGTCGAGCTCCGCGATCCGCCTCCTCTGCGGCTCGGGCAGGCGAGCGACGAGCTCGACCCCGAACGCCGCCGCGCCGCCGTCGCCCACGCCGCCGAGCGGATCCACCGACAGCACGCCCGCGATGCGCTCCGGAACGGTGGCGGCCGCGTGCAGGGCCAGGTGGCCTCCCCACGAGTGGCCCATCAGGTACGCCGTCGCCCAGCCCAGGTCGTCGAGGACGGCCACGAGGTCGGCGACAGCCTCGGCGACGGTGAAGTCGCCCTGCTCCGTGGAGGGAGCCAGGCCGCGCTGCTGAAAGGTCGCGACCCGGTAGCGCGTCGCCAGCTCCTCGACCACGACGTCCAGGTACTCGTAGCCCAGGCCCGGGCCGCCGTGGACGGCCAGGACGGGCGGACCGTCACCCGCGACCCACCCCGCGAGGTCGCCCGAGCCCGTCGCCGCCGTGAACGTCGTGCGCTCCATCCCCGCAGCGTAGGCGTAGCGTGCCGCCGTGACCTCGGACGTGCTGCTCGTCGGCTGCGGAGACCTCGGCGCGGCGGTCGGCCTGCGGCTCGCCGACCGCGGGCACCACGTGCTGGCGCTGCGTCGCAACGCGGCGCTGGTCCCGCCCCCGCTGCTCGGGCTGTCCGTGGACCTGACCCGCGAGGTCCCCGCCCTGCCGGACCTGGAGGCGCGGTACGCCGTCGTCGCGCTCACCGCCCGCCCGCGGACCGAGGAGTCCTACCGGGCGACGTACGTCGACGGCATGCGGCGCGCGCTCGACGCGCTGGCCGCGACCGGTACGGCGCCGGAGCGGGCCGTGCTCGTCTCCTCGACCGCCGTCCACGGCGGTCACGACCGGCCTCCGCTCGACGACGAGACGACTCCCCCGCGACCGGCCGACGGACCGGGCCGGATGCTGCTCGAGGCCGAGGAGCTCTTCCACGAGCGGCTGCCGGGAGGGACCGTGCTGCGGCTGTCGGGACTGTACGGCGGCTCCAGCACCCGGCTGCTCGACACGGTCCGCGAGGGGCGGGTCACCGACCCGCACCGCTGGACCAACCGCATCCACCGCGAGGACGCGGCCGACGCGGTCGTGCACCTGCTGACCCGGCCCGGGTCCCCCGAGCGGCTCTACCTCGGGACGGACGACGAGCCCGCGCAGCTGGGCGACGTCGCGGCGTACCTCGCCGAGCGGCTCGGGGCTCCGGCCCCTCCTCCCGCCGACCCGGAGCAGGGGCACGGCAAGCGGCTCTCCAACGCCCTGTTGCGCGCGACCGGGTGGGTGCCCTCGCGGCCGAGCTATCGCGAGGGGTACGCCGGGGTCGGCTGAGGGCCTACTCGACGGCCAGGTGGACCCGGCAGGTCGTGCCGGCGTGCAGCCCCTCGGCCGCGCGGACCGGCTTCTTGAGGGGCAGGACGTAGCTGCCGCGCTGGGCGTCGGGGAACACCGACGTACGCCAGGTCGTGGAGCCGATCGTCACGACCACCCGGACGCTGCCGAAGCCCTCGCGGGGGCCGGCCTCGACGGCGAGGTCGTCGGAGACGTCGCCGGGCAGGGTGAGGAAGTGCCACGAGCCGGGGTCGCCCGGGGAGTGCTCCCAGACGTCGGCGTCGAAGACGTGCCCGGCCACGGCGATCAGCCCGCCGGGAGGGTGACCGTCATGGTGGTGCCGGCTCCGAGCGCGGAGTCGACGTCGATCCGGCCGCCGTGGCGGCGGACGATCCGGTCCACGATGACCAGGCCGAGCCCGCTGCCCGGGCGGGACAGCGCCTCGGGGTTGCGGGAGCGGAAGAACTCGCGGAACAGGCCCCCCTGGTCGTCCTCCGAGATGCCCAGCCCGTGGTCGGTGACGCTCAGGACGACGCGTGCCTCGTCGCCGGCCCCCTCGACGGCTGGACCCTCCACCGACAGGCCGATGGCGACGGTGCTGCCGTCCTCGGAGTACTTGAGCCCGTTGCTCACCAGGTTGGCCAGCATCCGGTGCAGCTCGTCGGGACGACCCGGCACGACGACGCTGCCGACCGGGAGGGACCGGGCGAGGGTGATCGACCGGATCGCGGCGGTGTGGGCGCACTCGTCCTCGACGTCGAGCACGACCTGGCGCAGGTCGACCGGCACCGGGTCGAAGGCCGCGTCCGGGTCGGACACGTGGGCCACGGTGAGGAGGTCGTCGATCACGCCCTCGATGCGGCGGGCGCCCCGGACCGCCGACTCCACCGAGCGTCGGCCGTGGTCGGTGAGGGTCTCGTCCTCGAGCAGCTCGAGGTTGCCGACCACGGAGCTGAGCGGGTTGCGCAGCTCGTGCGCCACGGTGCTGACGAGCTCGCTGCGGTAGCCGTCGAGGTCGCGCAGCCGGGTGACGAGCGCCCGCTCGGCGTCGCGCTGCCGGGCATTGGCGACGGCGCGCCCGAGGTCGCGACCGATGTCGAGCGCCGCGTCGTACTCCACCTCGGTCCACGCCTGGTTGTCCGAGACCCGGGAGAGGGCGAGGAAGCCGAGGCACTCCAGGCCGGCCCCCAGCGGGACGAACAGGATCGACCCGATGTGGATGCCGTCGAGGAAGTCGAGCATCTGCGCCGCCTCCTCGGGCTCGAGCCCCGGGTGGTCGGTGCGGCTGGCGGAGAAGTGCGCGACGTACTGGTCCGCCCAGTAGCGGTGGGCCAGCCGGACCAGCACCTCGTCGTGCTCGTCCAGCACGGGCCGACCGTGGCCGCCCTCGGCGAACCAGGTGCTCGACGTGGTGCCGTCCGACTCGAAGGCCGAGAGCCACATGCCGACCGCGTCGAAGGAGGACACGACCGCCGCGCGGCAGGCCTCGATCACCCGCTCCAGGGAGGGCTCCCCCATCGCCCGGCGCACCATCTCGCGCGCCTCGGTGGCCATCCGCACGCGCTCGGAGAGCACCTCGCGCTCGAGGGCGAGGAGGACCGAGCTGCGGGCGACGTCGGCGTACCTCGCCAGCACCTCGCGCTGGTGGGGACCCGGGCGCCGGCCGTCCACGGGGGCGTCGACGGTGAGCAGCCCGCGCAGCTCGCCCCCGTCGTCGTACAACGGGGCGGCGAGCAGGTCGAGCGGGTGCCAGCCGTCGGGGCCGGCGACGGGGTCGAGGTCCGGGACGTGGCTGTACTCGAGGACCTCGTCACCGACCCGCTCGTGCGGCACGAACCGCAGGTCTCCCCAGTCGTCGGACTTGGCGAGCTCCTTCTCCAGGACCTCTACCGGGAGCCAGGTGCCGACCAGGTCGGCCAGCTCGGGACCGGACGTCGCCACCACCTCGAGCTGGTCGCCGCGGCGCACGCTGATCGCCGACTGGGCGAAGCCGGCGAGCGTGGCCGCCCCCTCGGCGAGGACCTGGAGGGAGGCACGGGTCGGGGCGTCGGACCACGAGTCCGCGACGTCCACGCCGCGCGCACGGGACTGCACCACACCGTCCCCCATTCCTGTGTCGATCCTCCTCGACACGTTGCACGTCGACGCCACAGCATAGTGAGGACACGGGCGCGTGGGCCCGGAACCTGTCAAGACGTCCATGACACCGTAGGACCTCGGCCGCCCCGCCCGTCGACCCGGGGCGTCGGGCACGTCCACCGGGGTCGAAACGGCCTCCGGCGCTGGGCGTGACGCCTAGAATCTGTACGTGAACGACGTCCACGTCATCGCGTACTACGCCGACGACCCCACGCGGAGCTACCAGCTGATCCAGTGGCTGGAGGTCCTCGAGACCCTGCACGCCCACCACCCGGTGGGGATCGTGGTCCGCGACCCCGACGTCGCGACGCTGCTGGGCGAGCGCACGGGCCTCACGATCTTCACCGCGCCGTCGTTCCCCGAGCTCACCGAGCTGTACGACTCGCTCGACGCCAGGGTCGCGCTCTACTGCAACAACTCGATGCTCAACTTCCAGTCGCTCATCGACGGGCGGATGCTGCACGCGCACATCAACCACGGGGAGAGCGACAAGCAGTCCATGGCGAGCAACAACGCCAAGGCCTACGACCGCGTCTTCGTGGCCGGCGAGGCGGCCGTGCAGCGTCACCTCGAGGGCCTGCTGGAGTTCGACACGCGCCGCCTGGTGCGCGTCGGACGGCCGCAGCTCGACCTCCGGCCGGCGCCGCTGCTGGCGCCGACCACGCGTCGTACGGTCCTGTACGCGCCGACGTGGGAGGGCGACGCCGACTACAACGACTACACGTCGCTCGACACCATCGGCACCCGCATCGTGCGCGCGATCCTCGCGGCGCCCGACGTGCGCCTCGTCTACAAGCCGCACCCCAAGGTGACGACCAGCCTCACGCCCGCCGTCCAGGAGGCGCACCTGGCGATCCTGCAGATGGTCGCTGCGGCCACCGCCCGCGAGCCCGAGGCCGGGCACACGTCCGTCCTGCGCGGCGACATCCTGGCCGTGATGCCCGACTGCGACGCGATGGTCACCGACGTGTCGTCGGTCGGCCTCGACTGGCTCTACCTGCGCACCGAGGCGCCGATCCTCATCACCGACCGGCACCAGGACGTCGAGCGCTTCCGCCAGGAGGTCCCGGTGAGCCGGTGCGCCGACGTCGTGGACGAGTCCACGGTGGCCGGGCTGACCGACCTGCTGGCCTCGCGGCTCGACCACGACGAGCACCACCTGGCCCGACTGGCGATGCGGCACTTCTACTTCGACGACCTCCAGGTCGGCGACAGCACCACCCGGTTCCTGGACGCGGTCGGCGAGCTGGCCGCGCTGCGCGACCGGCTGCTCAGCAGCCGGCTGCACGGGGACGCGATCACGGCCTGACGATCCGCCTCACGTCCCGGCCTCATCCGTTGTGGGGATTCGCGTCGCCGACACCACCGGCGGAGGCCCCGCAGCCGCCAGCATCCGTAGCGTGACGACACCTGCCGCACCCTTCCCGATCGACGTGTCCGTCGCACCGGCCCTGCGGCACGCCCGGTGGCGGCACTGGTGGCGCGGCGGCTGGCCGCCGCTGCTCGTCGCCCTCGCGTGCGCCGGGTCGTACGCCCTCTTCCTCGTCCTCCCCTACTACGTCAACGACCTCGACAGCTTCCCGCTCGAGGAGGTGGCCATGGGCTACCACGACCCCAAGGACCTGTGGCCGCACGCGCAGGGCGGGTGGGCGTCGTTCCGGCTGGCCGGGATGGCCACGTTCCTCCTCGGGCCGGCCCTGGCGCTGGCCACCCTCGCCTGGGCGGTGGTCCGCACCCGGCAGGGCATCATGGCCGGCGACCTGCGCCGGACCGCACCGGCCCTGCTGGCCGCGGCGGTCGCGGTCGGCACGATCGGCTGGCTGTTCTCGCCGTTCGGGCGGGCGCTGATGTCCTGGTTCCTGGACTGACCGGTCGGGAGCGCCTGCTGGCAGCTAGCCGGCGACCTGGGTGACCACGTCGAGCACGCGGCGTACGACGGGGGTGACGGACTCGCGCGACCACACGGCGTACAGCTCGACCGGTCGGTCGGGGTCGGCGTCGAGCCGGGTGTCGCCACCACCGTGGGCAAGGTCCTTGAAGACCACGCCCTCGACCTGGAGCGACGTCGCGGACGCGGGGGCGAGCGCGAGGCCGCGGTCGGCGGCGACGAGCAGCATCGCGGTCAGCACCTGGTGCACGCGCTGCTCGATGCGCGGGTGCGCGTTGGCCAGGAATCGCACCGACAGCTCGTGGAAGTAGCGCGACTGCTGGGGGTGGTAGCCGATCACCGGCTGGCCGTCGAAGTCCTGCGGCGTCAGCGGACGGTCGAGCCCGGCCAGCGGGTGGTCGGTCGGGCACGACGGCCATCAGCGGCTCGCGCAGGACGACCTTGGACGACAGCAGGGAGGTGTCGAAGGGCGGGCGCGCGAGCCCGATGTCCAGCTCGCCGCGACGGATGCCGTCGACCTGGGCCTGGGTGACCCGCTCGGACAGCAGCACCTCGACGTCGGGCAGCGCGGCCGTGAGCCGGCGCAGCAGCGGGCCGAGGATGGAGATGGCGGAGACCGCGGTGAAGCCCAGGCGTACGACGCCGGCCGCGCCCGCGTCCACGCGCCGGGCCAGGTCGCCCGCGCCCTCGACGAGGTTGAGCAGCCGGTAGGCCTCGTCGAGGAAGGCCGCCCCGGCGCCGGTCAGCTCGACGCGGCGGTTGTCGCGCTCGAGGAGCTGGGCGCCCACGGACTTCTCCAGCTTCTGGATCTGGCGCGACAGCGGGGGCTGGGTCATCTGGAGCCGCTCGGCGGCCCGGCCGAAGTGCAGCTCCTCGGCGACGGCCACGAAGGACCGCACCTGATCGAGGGTGATCACGGGTCCAGCCTAGTCCACGATGCGCGCCGCATATCACTCCATGCCGAATCGGGCTTGGACGCGCATCGATGCGCGTCTCTAGTGTCGGTGGTCACACACCGGTTGGCTCGTACGCGGGCCATGACCAAGGAGCACAACATGCGCAAGCAGACCTCAGCCTCGCGGCCGTCGCGACCGCCGCCGTCCTCGCCCTGACCGCCTGCGGCGGGGTCGAGACCACCACCGGTGGCGACGACGGCGGTGAGTACCCCTCCGGCTCGGTCGAGATGTACGTCGGCGCTGACCCCGGCGGCTCGAGCGACCTGATCTCCCGCCAGGTCGCCACCGGCCTGACCAACGAGCTGGGCGAGACCTTCTCCGTGATCAACCGGTCCGGCTCCAACGGCGCGCTCGCGGCGGCCGAGGTCGAGCAGGCCGAGCCCGACGGCAACATCATCGCCGTGCAGAACGCCTCCCTCTTCGCCATCACGCCGCTGGCCGTGGCCGAGGACGAGGTCACCGACATCGAGGACTTCGACGTCGTCGGCGGCGTCTCGCGCGACGACTACGTCCTGGTGACCAACTCGGACAACGACTGGTCGAGCATCGAGGACCTCAAGGGCGCCGGCAAGAAGGTCACCTACGGCACCACCGGCGTCGGCACCGGCTGCGCAGCTCTCCTGCGCGCTCACCTACTCGACCGCCGACATCGCCTCCGAGGCCGTGCCCTTCGACGGTGGCGCACCGGCACTGACCGCGCTGCTCGGCAACCAGGTCGACACCGCCTGCCTGCAGGTCGGCGAGGCCCGGGAGAACATCGAGAGCGGCAAGCTCGACCGCCCTCTCGGTCTTCGCCCCCGAGCGCATCGACGCCCTCCCGGACGTGCCCACCGCCACGGAGCAGGGCGTCGACGTCGAGGTCTACCAGTACCGCTTCATGACCACGCCGAAGGACACTCCGCAGGACGTCAAGGACACCCTCTGGGAGGGCATGCAGGCGACGTTCGAGACGGAGGAGTACCAGGCCTTCAACGAGGCAGAACAGCCTGACGCCGATGGAGGTCCCCGGTGACGAGGTCGTGGAGGCGCTGGAGACTGACAAGCAGCGCTACGCCGACCTCGTCGAGCAGTACGACATCAACCTGGCCGAGTGACGGCCGACGCCACCGCCTGACCACGACCGAGGAGCCGACATGAGCGACGAGCACAGCCGCACCAGCGGCAGCCGGGGGGACATCCTGGCCGAGCTCGAGGCCGAGGTGGCCCACGAGCTGGAGGAGCAGCGCCCGCCCCGGGCGGACCCGCCTACCAGGTCGCGGCTGCGCTCGTCACGCTCGCCATCGGCGTCCTCGGCGCGGTCCTCGCCTACGGCTACGGGCTCGGGTCGCTGCGGCGACCCGGCCCGGGCCTGTGGCCGTTCATCGTCTCGACGCTCATCATCGTCCTGTCGGTCGTGCTGCTGGTCATCGGTCGCCGCCTGACCGACAGCGAGCAGTTCAGCCGCTCGAGCATCCTGCCCCTGGTCGGCCTCCTCACCTTCGTCGGGTTCGCCTTGCTGCTCCCGGTGATCGGGTTCGAGATCCCGGCCCTGCTGCTCAGCATCGTCTGGCTGCGGTTCCTCGGCGGGGAGTCGTGGCGCTCGACCATCGTCGTGTCGGTGGGCACCGTCGCGGCCTTCTACGCCCTGTTCCTCTACGGCCTCGGCATCCCGCTGCCCCACCTGCTCTGAGAGGCGACCCCGATGGACGCATTCCTCGACGGCTTCGCCGTCGTCAGCCAGCCCGAGAACCTGCTCTACTGCCTGATCGGCGTGCTCATCGGCATGCTCATCGGCGTGCTGCCCGGCCTCGGCCCGGCCGCCACCATGGCGATCCTGCTGCCGATCGTCGTCAGCCGTCGACCCGGTCGCCGCCATCATCATGCTGGCCGGCATCTACTACGGCGCCCAGTACGGCGGCACCATCACCTCGGTGCTGCTCCGCCTGCCCGGCGAGGCCTCGCTCGGTGGTGACCGTCTTCGACGGCTTCGCCCTGGCCAAGCAGGGCAAGGCCGGCACCGCCCTCGGTATCGCCGCCATCGGCTCCTTCGTCGGCGCCACCGTCTCGATCATCGCTGCTCAGCCTCAGCGCCCCGCTGGTCGCTGGCTGGGCGCTCGACTTCGGTCCGGCCGAGTACGCCGCCCTCGCCCTGCTCGGCGTGCTGCTCGTCGCCACCATCGGCAGCGGCAACCGGTCAAGGCGCTCGTCGCCGCCGCGATCGGCCTGCTGCTCGCCACCGTCGGGACGCGACAGCTTCAGCAACGCCCAGCGCTTCACGCTTCGACAGCCTGCAGCTGCCGAGCGGCATCGACTTCGTCGTCGTCGCGATGGGCCTCTTCGGCGTCGCCGAGATCCTCTACAACCTGGAGGAGCGCCACGGCAAGGCGCACGTGCCCGCCGCGATCGACAACATCTGGCCGTCCCGCAAGGACCTCAAGCAGGCCGGCCCCGCCATCGGGCGCGGCTCGGTCATCGGCTTCTTCCTCGGCGTGCTGCCGGGCGGCGGCGCGGTGATGGCCTCGCTCGCGGCGTACGCCACCGAGAAGCGCATCTCGAAGACGCCCGAGCGCTTCGGCCGGGGCGCGATCGAGGGCGTCGCGGCCCCGGAGTCGCGCCAACAACGCGGCCGCCACCTCGTCCTTCATCCCGCTGCTCACCATCGGCATCCCCGCCAACGCCTCGATGGCGATGCTGTTCGCGGCCCTGCTCGTCCTCGGCATCACGCCCGGCCCGCAGCTGATCGAGGAGCGACCCGACCTGTTCTGGGGCGTCATCAACTCGATGTACATCGGCAACCTGCTGCTGCTGCATCCTGAGCATCCCGCTGGTCGGCGATCTTCGTGCGGATCCTGCGGGTGCGGCCGGCGATCCTGGCCCCGATCACGGCGCTGATCACGATCCTGGGCGTCTACACGATCAACAACTCGATCTTCGACATCTTCGTGATGATCGCCTTCGGCATCGTCGGCTACCTCATGAAGAAGGCCGGCTTCGAGCCCGGCCCGATGGTGCTGGCGTTCGTGCTCGGTTCGCTGCTCGAGAACAACGTCCGCCGGGCGATGCTGATCTTCGACGGCGACCCGACCGGCTTCGTCACCCGGCCGATCTCCGGCACGATCATCGTCTTCTTCGTGATGGTGCCGCGCTGGTCCCGCTCATCCAGGCCGTGCGCCGCCGGCGCACGGACGCCGCCCCCACCGACGACCCACCGACCGAGGAAGCAGGCCTGCGATGACCATCGTGATCGGCTACGTGCCCAACCCCGTCGGCGAGGCGGCCCTCGAGGCCGGGATCGCGGAGGCGGCGGCCCACGGCGACGACGTCGTCATCCTCAACAGCCCGCGCCGGGGCAGCACGGTCGACGCCAACCTGGTCGGGCGAGGAGGCCGAGGCGCGCCTCGTGGCGGCGGCCGATGCGCGGGCGTCACCGCAGTGGTCGACCACGCCGACCACGGCGTCCGACATCGTCGACGACGTTCTCGGCCGCCGTCGAGCGCACCGGCGCCCGGCTGGTCGTGATCGGCCTGCGCCGCCGCTCGCCCGTCGGCAAGCTGGTGATGGGCAGCGACGCGCAGCGACTGCTGCTCGAGCTCGACGCGCCGGTGCTGGCCGTCAAGCCCGCTCGATGAGCCCCTCGCGGATCTCGCGGGTCGTCGTCACCCCGGTCGCCTTCGCCGACCCGCCGCTGCTCAACGTCGTCGGCGTGCACCAGCCGTGGGCGCTGCGCGCGATCGTCGAGGTGCACACCGACTCCGGCCTGGTCGGGCTCGGCGAGACGTACGCCGACGAGGCGCACCTCGCCCGCCTCTCTGCCGTCGCCTCGTCGCTGGGCGGCATCGACCCGTTCGACCTCGCCGCCGTGCGCCGGGTGGTCGTCGACGTCCTCGGCCGGGAGACCGGCGGCGCGGGCGCCAGCTTCGGCGGGATGCTCGACGTGAAGTCCGCCGTCGACACCGTCTACTCCCCCTTCGAGGTCGCCTGCATCGACCTCCAGGGCCACGAGACCGGGCGCCCGGTCAGCGAGGTGCTCGGCGGTCGGGTGCGCGACTCGGTGCCGTTCAGCGGCTACCTCTTCTACAAGTGGGCCGGCCACCCGGGCCTCCCCGACGACGGGTGGGGCGAGGCGCTGACGCCCGACCAGCTCGTCGCGCAGGCGCACCGGATGGTCGACGGCTGGGGCTTCGGCTCCCTCAAGCTCAAGGGCGGCGTGCTGCCGCCCGTCGGAGGAGTGCGACGCGATCGAGGCGCTGCGCGACGCCTTCCCCGACCTGCCGCTGCGGCTCGACCCCAACGGCGCGTGGACGGTCGACACGTCGGTCGCGGTGGCCTCGCGCCTGGCCGGGGTCATGGAGTACCTCGAGGACCCGACCCCCGGCATCGACGGGATGGCCGCGGTCTCGGCGGGCACCGACGTGCCCCTCGCCACCAACATGTGCGTCATCGCGATGGAGCACCTGCCGCCGGCGATCGCGTCCGACGCCGTGCAGATCGTGCTCTCCGACCACCACCTCTGGGGCGGCCTGCGCCGCTCGCAGCTGCTGGCCGGGATCGCCGAGACCTGGGGCCTGGGGCTGTCGATGCACAGCAACTCGCACCTCGGCGTCTCGCTCGCCGCGATGACCCACCTGGCCGCCGCGTCGCCGACGCTGACCTACGCCTGCGACACCCACTACCCGTGGAAGACGCAGGACCTGATCAAGCCGGGCGTGCTGTCCTTCGAGGGCGGGCGCTGTCGCCGTGCCCGACCGGCCCCGGCCTCGGCGTCGAGCTCGACCGGGACATGCTCGGGCTGCTGCACGAGCAGTACCTCGCGTGCGGCGTACGACGTCGCGAGGACACCGTCTACATGCGGACCATCCAGCCGGACTTCGAGGTCAACACCTCCCGCTGGTGACGGTCGCCCCTGTGCCCCGCGGAGCGGTGACGCAGGCACATTCTGAGCCGTGATCGTGGCTGGTCGCCCGCTGCCGGCGCGCCGCGAGTCACGCACGGCGTCAGGTCGGAGCCACACTCTCCGGCGCGGAGCGCTGCTCACCGGTCCGCGGGATCCAGCCGGAGCGTCACGGAAGTGCCCGGTCAGCGGGTGAGGCGGCGGCGGGTGTTGCCGAGGTGCAGGCGCATGGCGGCGCGGGCGGTGTCGGCGTCGCCGGCGAGGATCGCGGCGGCGATGTTGTCGTGCTCGCGCTGGACCCGCTCGACGTGGGTGGCGTCGGTCATCGTGTACTCGTCGCCGAGGCGGGTGCGCGGGAGCATGATCATCATCGGGCCGAGCGAGTCGAGCAGGTCGACGTAGAAGCGGTTGTCGGTGGCGGCCGCGATCGCCCGGTGGAAGGCGAAGTCCGCCTCGACCGCGCCCTCGTGGCCGGCCGCCGTGAACGACTCGTGCGCCGCCGTGATCGACGCCGCGGCGTCGGCGGCGTGACGCGGGCGCGCGGCCAGGCCGGCGGCCTCGGTCTCGACCCCGATCCGGAAGTCGACCATCGCCAGCACGTCGTGGTGGCTGCGGATCGCCGACGTCTCGAGGGTGAACGACGAGGGCTCGGGCACGGCGAGCACGAACGAGCCGCGGCCCTGGAAGGTCTCGACCAGCCCCTCGGCCTGCAGCCGGGACACCGCCTCCCGCACGACGGTGCGGGAGACGGCGTACTCCTCGATGAGCTCGGCCTCGGACGGCAGCTTGGCGCCGGGGGCGAGCTCGCCGCGCAGGATCTTGTCCTTGAGCCCGGCGACGACGTGCTGCGGGCGGGTCCTCATGGGCCGCATCATGCCTGCCGTCCGGCGCGGGAGCCGTAGGCCCCGAACGTCGCCGTGTCCTCGGTGTGGGCGCGCATCTGCTCCGACAGCGTGAAGCCGAGGCCCGGGCGCTGCGGGCACGAAGATCTGCCCGTCGCGGATCTCGACGGACTCGTCGAACAGCGGGTCGAGCCACTCGAAGTGCTCGACCCACGGGTCGGTGGGGTACGCCGCGGCGAGGTGCAGGTGGATCTCCATCGCGTAGTGCGGGGCGAGCGCGAGCCCGCGGTGGGCCGCGATGGTGGCGAACCTGGAGGAACGGGGTGATGCCGCCGATGCGCGGGGCGTCGGGCTGCACGATGCCGCGGTAGCCGGCGTCGAGCAGCGCCATGTGCTCGGCCACCGAGGTCAGCATCTCGCCGGTCGCGATCGGGGTGTCGAACTCCTGCGACAGGTCCGCGTGGCCGACGGCGTCCCACGCGTCGAGGGGCTCCTCGATCCAGATCAGGTCGTGCTGCTCGAGCTCGCGGCACATCCGGCGGGCGCGGGCGCGGTCCCACTGCTGGTTGGCGTCGACCATGAACGGCCCGTCGCCGAGGTGCTCGCGCATCGCGGCGACCCGCTCGAGGTCGAGGCGCCAGTCGGGCTGGCCGACCTTGATCTTGATGCCGGCGATGCCGGCCTCGAGGGACGCGGTCGCCTTCTCCTTCATCTCCTCGACGCGAGGCCTGGAGGAAGCCGCCGGAGGTGTTGTAGACGCGGCACGAGTCGCGGTGCGCGCCGAGCAGCTTGGCCAGCGGGAGGTCGGCGCGGCGGGCCTTGAGGTCCCACAGCGCCACGTCGAGCGCGGCCACGGCCTGGGTCGCGACGCCGGAGCGGCCGACGGAGGCGCCCGCCCACATCAGCGACTCGTAGATCTTGGCGATGTCGCTCGGGTCCTGCCCGATCGCGACCTCGGCGACCTCCTTGAGGTGGGCGAACTGCGCCTTGCCGCCCGCGCGCTTGGAGTAGGAGAACCCCATGCCGGTGAGGCCCTGCTCGGTGGTGACCTCGACGAAGAGCAGCACCGTCTCGGTGAGCGGCTTCTGCTTGCCGGTGAGCACCTTGGCATCGCTCACCGGGTTGGCGATGCGGCAGGACGACGTGGGACAGCTTCAGGCTGCGGATGGAGTCGGACATCGGGGTTCCTTCGGGGAGGGCCAACTTGTATGATGAGTTGAGAACTTATCCGATGAGTGAGGTGCTGTCCAGAGATGACGACCGTCAGGCGGGTCCCCCGGTGGGCCGACGTGGCTCCCTTCCTCGTGACCCGGCCGTGGTCGCCGGACCCCGTCGACGCCGCCTCGCGCGCTGCGTGTGCGTCGACGACCTGGCCCGCGAGGCCAGGCGCCGGGTGCCGCGGGCGGTGCTGGACTACGTCGAGACCGGCGCCGAGACCGAGCGCACGATGCACCGCAACCGCGCGGCGTACGACGCCCTCGAGCTGCGGCCGTCGACGTTCGAGGCCGTGGGCGAGCCCGACACCTCGACGAGCATCCTCGGCCGCCCGGCGAGCGCGCCGATCGTGCTGGCGCCGACCGGCTACACCCGGCTCTCCCACCACTCCGGGGAGTGCGCGGTCGCCGCGTCGGCCGAGGCGGCCGGACTGCCCTACACCCTCTCGACCTACGCCACGACCTCGATCCCGGAGGTCGCGCGGGCGGCCCCGGGCGGGCGGAACTGGTTCCAGCTCTACCTGATGAAGGACCGCGAGGTGAGCCTCGAGCACGTCCGCCAGGCCCGCGAGCACGGGTACGAGGCGCTGGTGCTGACCGTGGACACCGCCCTGTCCGGCGCCAAGTGGCAGGACCGGCGCAACGGCTTCTCGATCCCGCCGGCGCTGACCCTGCGGACCTTCGCCGACATGGCGCGGCGGCCGCGGTGGGTGGGCGACATCCTGACCACCGAGCCGCTGCGGTTCGCGACGTTCCCCGAGGACTCGCACTACGCGCGCTGGGGGATGTCCAACACCCTGCGAGAGCAGGCGCTGCGCCCGGCCGACATCACCTGGCTCAAGGACCAGTGGCCGGGGCCGGTCGTGGTCAAGGGGGTGCTGTCGGTGGCCGACGCAGTGGCCGCGGTGGACGCCGGCGCCGACGCGGTGGTGCTCTCCAACCACGGCGGCCGCCAGCTCGACCGCGCGCCGGTGCCGCTCGAGCTGCTCCCCCACGTCGTCGCCGCGGTCGGCGACCGGGCCGAGGTGATGGTGGACTCCGGCATCCGCACCGGCTCCGACGTCGCGGCGGCGGTCGCGCTCGGCGCCAGCGCGGTGATGGTCGGGCGCGCCTACCTCTACGGGCTCATGGTCGGCGGGCGACGCGGGGTCGACACCGCGCTGGGCTTCCTGATCGACGAGCTCGCGCACACCATGTGCGCTGCTGGGCGCCGCGACCGTCGCGGACCTCCACCCCGGGCACGTGGCCCTCGGCGGGACGCGCCCGGGACCGCGCGCGTGAGGTCAGCCGACCGGGCGTGACGAGCTCGCCCTTCGCCGACGAACGCGGCGACGTTGTCGAGCACCAGCCGGGCCATCGCCTCGCGCGTCTGCACGGTGGCGCTGCCGACGTGCGGCAGGAGGACGACGTCCTCGCGCTCGAGCAGGGCGGCCGGGACGTGCGGCTCGTCGGCGAAGACGTCGAGCCCGGCCCCGGCGATCCGGCCGGCCTCGAGGGCGGCGACCAGCGCGTCCTCGTCGACCACGGAGCCGCGGGCGACGTTGACGAGGTAACCCTCCGGCCCCAGCGCGTCGAGGACCGCCGCGTCGACGAGGTGCTCGGTGCCGGCACCGCCGGGGGTCAGCACGACCAGCACGTCGCTCGCCGCGGCCAGCGCGAGCGGGCTGTCGTGGTAGGCCCAGGCGACGTCCTTGGGGCTGCGCGAGTGGTAGGCGATGATCGCGCCGAAGGCCACCAGCCGCTCGGCCACCGCCTGGCCGATCCGGCCCAGGCCGAGGATGCCGACGCGTGGCGCCGCGGACGTCGCGGGTCAGCGGGAACCTGCCGCCCGCGGCCCACTCGCCCCGGCGCAGCAACCGCTCGGCGGCGCTCGACCTGGCGCATCACGTCGAGCACGAGCGCGACCGACAGGTCGGCCACCGCGTCGGTCAGCACGTCGGGGGTGTTGGAGACGACGATCCCGCGGCGGGTCGGCCTCGCTCGACGTCGACGTTGTCGTAGCCGACGCCGAAGTTCGTCACCGCCCGCAGGTCGGGCAGCGCGTCCATCTCCGCGGCGCCGACCAGCGTGCCGCCGCCGGCCACCGCGACCTCGAGCCCCGCGGTCGCGGAGCCGACGTCGGCGAGCGACGGGGCGTCGTACTCACGGACGAGCGCCTCCTCCAGGAAGGGCATCAGGGGGCCGACACGGACGACTCGAGGCTGGGTCAGCTCACCTCCTGCCGGGGCTCCGCCGCGACCGTCGTCGGCCGCTGCGGCATCGGCCAGTGCGGCTCGGGCATGCGTCGCGGAGGCCGCGTGGACCTGCTGATCGGCTTCGTCACGATCCTCGTCGTGATCGCCTGCGGCGCCGCGCTCGCGCACACCGGCGTGCTCGACGCCCGCTCGCAGCGCACCCTGGGCGAGGTGGCGTTCTTCGTCGCCTCCCCCGCGCTGATGATCGTGGTGATCAGCGAGGTCGAGATCGGCGGCGCGGTCGCCAACCTCGCCGCGTCGGCGGCCTCCCTGGCCACCTGCTTCCTGCTGTACGCCGCGTGGGCGCGGTGGCGCTGGCGGCTCGGCACCGGCTCGGTGCTGATCGGCGCGCTGGCGTCGTCGTACGTCAACGCCGGCAACCTCGGCATCGCCGTCGCGGCCTTCGTCGTCGGCGACACGACCGTCGTCGTGCCGACCCTGCTGGTGCAGATGCTGGTCGTGCAGCCGGCCGCGCTGGTCGTGCTCGACCGGCTGACCGGGCGCGGCTCGGGACGCGGTGGCCGCGTCAAGCGGCTCACCACCAACCCGCTCACCGTCGCGGCCGTGCTCGGCGTGGTGCTCGCCGCTGACCGGGTGGGAGCTGCCCCGGGTCGTCGCCTCGCCATCGAGCTGCTGGCCGGGCTCGCGATCCCGGCGATGCTGCTGTCGTACGGCGCGGCGCTGCGGCTGAGCCCGTGGCCCGGGAAGGCCGGCCACAACCGTGAGGTGCTGGTCGCGACCGTGCTCAAGCTGCGCGTGATGCCGGTCGTCGCCTGGGCCGTCGGGCTCCGCGCTCGGGCTCGACGGGCGCGGTGCTGCTCGGCGTGGTGATCACCGCGGCGCTGCCGACCGCGCAGAACATCTTCCTGCACGCGACCCGCTACCGGACCGGGGGAGGACGTGGCGCGGGAGACCATCCTCGTGACCACACTGGCATCGTTGCCGGTGGCCCTGCTCATCGCCGTCCTGCTCGGCTGACCCACCGACCTCCAGGAGAGCCATGACCGACGCCCCCACTCCGCTGCTCGTCGACCTGCTGACCGAGCTGCGCTCCGCCGTGGGCGACGCCCACGTGCTGACCGACCCGGCCGACCTCGCGGCGTACGACACGGACTGGCGCGGCGCCTACAGCGGGCGCCCGCTCGCCGTCGTACGCCCCGGCAGCACCGCCGAGGTCGCCGCCGTGCTGGCCGGCCACCCACGACGCGGGCGTCGCGGTCGTGCCGCAGGGCGGCAACACCGGGCATGTGCGGCGGGGCGGTGCCCGACGACTCGGGCTCGCAGGTCGTGCTGTCGCTGGGCCGGATGCGCGCCGTCCGCGAGGTCGACGCGGTGGGCGGGACGATCACCGTCGAGGCCGGCTGCGTGCTGGCCGACGTGCAGGCCGCCGCGGCCGGCGTCGGACCGGCTGTTCCCGCTGTCGCTCGGCTCGGAGGGCAGCTGCACGATCGGCGGCAACATCGCCACCAACGCCGGCGGCACCGCCGTGCTGCGCTACGGGATGATGCGCAGCCAGGTGCTCGGGCTCGAGGTCGTGCTGCCCGACGGGCGGGTCTGGGACGGGCTGCGGTCGCTGCGCAAGGACAACACCGGCTACGACCTCAAGCAGCTCTTCATCGGCGCCGAGGGCACCCTCGGCATCGTCACCGCCGCGGTGCTCACGCTGCACCCGGCGACCCCGGCGCGGGCCACCGCCTGGGTCGCGCTGCGCGACGTCGCCGCCGCGGCCGAGCTGCTCGGCCGTGCTGCGCGAGCACGCCGGCGACCGGCTGACCACCTGGGAGCTGGTGTCGCGCCCGGCGCGCGACCTCGTGCGTCGCGGCCGGGCTGCACGGACCCGCTGTCGCCGACGCGGAGTGGTTCGGCCTGGTCGAGCTCGCCGGGCCGGCCGGCGCCGACGTCGACGCCGACGCTGGAGCGCGCCCTCGGCGCCGCGGTCGAGGCCGGGCTGGTCCTCGACGCCGCGGTCGCGGGCTCCCCCGCCCAGCGCGCCGGCCTGTGGGCGCTGCGCGAGCGGGTCTCGGAGGCCCAGGAGATCCACGGGCCGACGATCAAGCACGACGTGTCGGTGCCGATCACCGCGCTCGCCGAGCTTCGTCGCCCGCACCGGCCCGGCGCTCGAGGCGCGCCTGCCCGGCATCCGGCTCGGTCGTCTACGGCCACGTCGGCGACGGCAACCTCCACTACAACCTGAGCCGCCGCCGGGCACTGACGGCGGAGGAGTTCCTCGCGCAGCGCCGACGCGCTGTCCGCGGATCGTGCACGACCTCGTCGCCGAGCTCGGCGGCTGCATCAGCGCCGAGCACGGGCTCGGCTCCGGGAAGGCGGCCGCCGCTGCGGCGTACAAGAGCGACGTCGAGGTCGTCGCTGATGCGCGCGGTCAAGGACGCGCTCGACCCTGCCGGGCTGATGAACCCGGGCGAGGTCCTGCGCTGCCCCCGATCCTGCTGGGTAGTCCGTTCCCCCGCGATCGGCCGTCGCTCGCGAGGTCCGAGGACTACCCGAGGGGGGCTCCTAGGCTGCACCCTGAGCAAGCCAGCACCGCCGCCCGTCTCCTGCTCGGCACCGCGATGGTGGGCGCCGGTGTGCTCCACCTGACGACCCAGCGCGAGGAGTTCCGGGCGCAGGTGCCCTCGTGGTTCCCGCTCGACGAGGACTTCACCGTCGTCGCGTCCGGGGTCGTCGAGATCGGGCTCGGCGCGGCGTTCGTCGCCCTGCCGAAGCAGCAGCGGCTCGTCGGCGGGCTGCTCGCCGCGTTCTTCGTGGCGATCTTCCCGGGCAACATCGCGCAGTACGTCGAGGGCGTCGACGCCTTCGGGCTGGACTCCGACCGGGCCCGGCTCGTCCGGCTGTTCTTCCAGCCGGTGCTGGTGCTCTGGGCGCTGTGGGGCGGCGGCTGGCTCTCGCGGCGCCGGGACTAGAGGGTCGGCAGCCAGTCGACCCGGCCCGGCCAGGGCGGCGTACCCGACGAACGCGCCGACGTCGAGCAGCGTGTGGGCGACCACGAACGGCATGACCCGGCCCCAGCGACGGAAGAGCCAGCCGAACAACAGGCCCATCGCGAGGTTGCCGACGAAGCCGCCGAGGCCCTGGTAGAGGTGGTAGCTGCCACGCAGCAGCGCGGCGAGGCCGATCGCCGCCGAGTCGCCGAAGCCGAGCTGGCGCAGCCGCACCTGCACGAAGCCGAGCACCACGAGCTCCTCGAGCACCGCGTTCTCGGCGGCCGCGAGCACCAGCACCGGCACCTGCCACCACTCGCTCGGCAGCGACTGGGCGACGACCGTCAGGTTGGTGCCCAGGGCGAAGGTCGCGAGGTAGAACACGACGCCGACGGTGCCGACGCCCAGTGCCAGCCAGGCGCCGCGGCCCAGGTCGCCCCACGTCGCCCAGCGCCCGCCGCGGGCCCAGACGTCACGCACGCGGGTGCCGGAGCGGACCAGGAGGTACGCCGCCAGCCCGACCGGCACGAGGGCGAAGCCGATCCGCAGCAGCTGGTAGGTCAGGTCCAGCCACGGCCGGTCGGGGGCGAGGGAGCTGTTGAGGTTGGCCGCCTGCGAGGACAGCGGACCCGGCGCGGTCAGCGCGGACACGATGCTGACGACCGAGTAGACGGCCGAGCGCCCCAGTGACACGAGCAGCACGATCGCCAGCTCGAACCAGAGGAGCGCGCGGGCCAGCTCGGGCACGCCGCCGGGCACGGGGGTGTCCCGGAGCCGCCACCACGGGCGGGCCTCCGCCTCTGCAGTCGTCGCATCACTCACGGACACAGCATCGCGCAGTGGCCTGATCGTCGGCTGAGGATCGCCGGGCCCCGCGCGGCGTCGTACGGCCCTCACGCGTCACTTCGTCGGCGAGTCCGTCACCCTGTGACCGTTGCAACGGTCACCCGGTGACGAGTCCCCGCCTGAGCGGGGACTCTGCCGCAAGGGGTCGGATCAGCGCAGGACGAGCCCGTCCTCCCCGACGTCGACGGTCACCGAGCCCCCGTCGGTGACGTCGCCACCGATGAGCAGGCGGGCGAGCGGGTCGCCGATGGCGGACTGGATCAGCCGGCGCAGCGGGCGGGCGCCGTACGCCGGGTCGTAGCCGGTGTCCGCGAGCCAGGCGCGCGCCGCGTCGGTGACGTGGATGGTGATCCGGCGGACGGCGAGCCGCTTCTCCAGCAGCGTGAGCTGCAGGTCGACGATGTGCGCGAGGTCGTCCTTGGTGAGCGCGTCGAACATGACGATCTCGTCGAGCCGGTTGAGGAACTCCGGCTTGAACGACGACGCGCACCACGCCCATCACGGCGTCCTTCTTCGCCTCCGGCGACAGCGACGGGTCCACGAGGTAGGTGGAGCCCAGGTTGCTGGTGAGGATCAGCAGCGTGTTGCGGAAGTCGACCGTGCGGCCCTGGCCGTCGGTGAGCCGGCCGTCGTCGAGCACCTGCAGCAGGATGTCGAAGACCTCCGGGTGCGCCTTCTCCACCTCGTCGAGCAGCACGACGCTGTAGGGACGCCGGCGCACCGCCTCGGTGAGCTGCCCGCCCTCGTCGTAGCCGACGTAGCCGGGAGGGGCGCCGACGAGCCGCGAGACCGAGTGCTTCTCGCCGTACTCGCTCATGTCGATGCGGACGATCGCCCGCTCGTCGTCGAAGAGGAAGTCGGCCAGCGACTTGGCCAGCTCGGTCTTGCCGGTGCCGGTCGGGCCCAGGAAGAGGAACGAGCCGGTCGGACGGTTGGGGTCGGCGATGCCGGCGCGCGAGCGGCGTACGGCGTCGCTCACCGCGGTCACCGCGTCGCGCTGGCCGATCAGCCGCTCGCCGATCACCGACTCCATCTCGAGCAGCTTGGCGGTCTCGCCCTGGAGCAGCCGGCCGGTCGGGATGCCGGTCCAGGCCTCGACGACGTCGGCGATCTGCTCGGCGCCGACCTCCTCGCCGACGAGCTTCTCGTGGGCGACCTGCTCGGCGGACTCGGCGGCTCGCGATCTGCTTCTCGAGCGCCGGGATCGACTCGTAGTTGATCTTGCTGGCGCCGGCGAGGTCGCCCTCGCGGAGCAGCTTGTCGGCCTCGATCCGCAGCGCGTCGAGCTGGCGGCGCAGCTCGCCCTCGCCCTCGAGCGTGGACTTCTCCCGCTCCCAGCGGGCCTCGAGCCCGCGCAGCTCCTCCTCCTTGTCGGCGAGGTCGGCCTTGAGCGCCGCGAGCCGCTCGCGCGACGCGTCGTCGGTCTCCTTGTCGAGCGCGAACTCCTCCATCTTCAGCCGGTCGACCTGGCGGCGGAGCTGGTCGATCTCCTCCGGGGAGGACTCGTGCTCCATCCGCAGCCGCGAGGACGCCTCGTCGATGAGGTCGATCGCCTTGTCGGGCAGCTGGCGACCGGTGATGTAGCGGTCGGAGAGGGTGGCGGCGGCGACCAGCGCGGCGTCGGTGATCCGCACGCCGTGGTGGGCCTCGTACTTCTCCTGGATGCCGCGCAGGATCTGGATGGTGTCCTCGACGCTGGGCTCGCCGACGAAGACCTGCTGGAAGCGGCGCTCCAGCGCGGGGTCCTTCTCGATCCGCTCGCGGTACTCGTCGAGCGTCGTCGCGCCGATCATGTGCAGCTCGCCGCGGGCCAGCATCGGCTTGAGCATGTTGCCGGCGTCCATCGCGGAGTCGCCGCCGGCGCCCGCGCCGACGACGGTGTGCAGCTCGTCGATGAAGGTGATGACCTGCCCGCCGGCGTCCTTGATCTCCTCGAGGACGGCCTTGAGCCGCTCCTCGAACTCGCCGCGGTACTTCGCGCCGGCCACCATCGCGGCCAGGTCGAGGCTGAGCACGCGCCGACCCTTGAGGCAGTCGGGCACGTCGCCGTCGACGACGCGCTGGGCGAGGCCCTCGACGACGGCGGTCTTGCCGACGCCGGGCTCACCGATGAGGACGGGGTTGTTCTTGGTACGCCGGACGAGGACCTGGATCACGCGGCGGATCTCGGCGTCCCGCCCGATGACCGGGTCGAGGCGACCGTCCTCGGCCGCCTGGGTGAGGTCGACGGAGTACTTCTCGAGCGACTCGTACGACGACTCGGCGTCCTGGCTGGTGACGCGCCGGTTGCCGCGGACGGCGGTCAGCCCCTCGCGCATCCCGGCCTCGGTGAGGCCGGCGTCGGTGAGGAGCTTCCGGCGCCGGCACTCGACGGTGGCCGATCGCGATGAGCAGGTGCTCGGTGGCGACGTAGTCGTCCTTCATGCCGGCGGCGAGGTCGAGCGCCTGGCCAGCACCCGGGTGAGCGACGGCGCTCGCGGCGGGCTGCTGGACGGTCGACCCGCTGGCCCGGGGCAGCGACTGCATCGCCTGCTCGGCGCGGGCGGTGAGGGCAGCGGCGTCGACCCCGGCCTTGCCGACCAGGTTGCGCGCGGTGCCGTCCTCCTGGCGGAGCAGGGCGACGAGCAGGTGGATGGGCTCGGTCTGGGTGTTGCCCGCCGTGGTCGCGGCGAGCTGTGCGGCCTCGATGACCTCGCGGCTGCGGGTGGTGAACTTCTCGGCGCCGAACTGGCTCAACTCCGACTCTCCTCGCTCGTGATGTGGGGACCACTGTGGTCCCACTCGTTCCAACGCGCCAGAAGTTGAGTCGATTCCCCTCAACTTTGGAAAGTTGGCCCATTCTGTGCGATACCCGCCCGGCGGTCGCGGGCGTAGCGTCGAGAGGCGGACGGGGGCTCGACGAGCAGGGAGGAACGACATGTTCGTGCAGGTGTTCCAGGGGCAGGTGGGCAGCGGCGACGCGGTCCTCGGACTGCTCGACCAGTGGGTGCGGGAGCTGGCCCCCGGGGCCGACGGCTGGCTGGGCAGCACGACCGGCGTGACCGAGGACGGGATGCTCGTCGCGCTGGCACGCTTCGAGTCCGAGGAGGCGGCACAGCACAACAGCAACCGTCCCGAGCAGGGCGCGTGGTGGGCAGAGATGGAGGCGCACTTCACCTCCGAGCCGGAGTTCCGCAACAGCACGGCGGTGGACGTCGAGACGGCGGGAGACCCCGCCGCCGCCGGCTTCGTGCAGGTGATGCAGGGACGGTCCAAGGACCCCGCTCGCAGCCACGAGCTGATGGCGACCGACCCGACCGACTGGCAGGAGTTCCGCCCGGACATCCTCGGCACCGTCCTGGTCGACCACGACGACGGCGAGTGGACGATGGCGATCTACTTCACGTCGGAGGCCGAGGCCCGCGCCGGCGAGCAGAAGGAGCCCCCGCCGGAGCTGCAGGAGGTGATGGCCGAGATGGACTCCCTCGCGGTCGGCGAGCAGAGGTTCTTCGACCTCAAGGACCCGAGGATGCACGCCCCGGCCTGACCTCAGCCCGGGAGCAGCCGCGGCACGACGTGGTCGGAGAGCAACGGCGCCAGGTCGTCGTGCTCCCCGGCCAGCGCGGTCCAGCGGAACTCCGCGATCTCCCCTGCCGCGGCCGGCTCGACCCCGGCCCCGCTCGCCGTGAGCGGCAACGACGCGACGTACACCGTCGACTCGACGAGGTGGCCCGGCTCGTTGGCGGCGTCCGCGGTGAACTCGCCAGCAGCGTGAGGTCGTCCACCACCAGGCCCACCTCCTCGCGGATCTCGCGCACCGCGGCGTCGTACGCGCTCTCGCCCGGCTCCAGCTTGCCGCCCGGCAGCATGAAGCGGCTCGTGCCTCGCTTGCGGACGGTGAGCACGTGGCCGTCGCGCACGAAGGCGACCGCGGCCACGACGAAGGTGCCGGTCATGGCCCCAGTCTGCCGACCGACCGCCGGGGACTCGTGACCAGACCAGGGTCCCGGACCGGTGACAGCACCGGCGACACCCGCCATGCTCCTCGTCATGGAGTGGTTGTTCGTCCTCGTCGTGGGTGTGCGCTTCCTGCTCCCGCTGGCGATCCCGCGCTACCCGCTGCCGGCCATCATCGGCTGCCTCGTCGTGGACGGGGTCGACCAGTCGATCTTCCAGGCGTTCGGCTACGACCCGCCCGGGATACCAGGGCTACGACAAGGCGATGGACGTCTACTACCTCGCCATCGCCTACCTCTCGACGCTGCGCAACTGGGTCTCGCCGGGCGCCTTCCAGGTGGGACGCTTCCTGTACTTCTACCGGCTCGTCGGCGTCGTGGCCTTCGAGCTCCTCCAGTCGCGGGTCCTGCTGCTGATCTTCCCCAACACGTTCGAGTACTTCTTCATCGCCTACGAGACCGTCCGCTCGCGGTGGGACCCGATGCGGTTCGTCGCCGCTGGTGGATCGGCATGGCCGGCCTGATCTGGGTGTTCATCAAGCTCCCGCAGGAGTACTGGATCCACGTGGCCCAGCTGGACGTGACCGACACCCTCGCCGAGTACGACTGGGCGTGGCCGCTGCTCATCACGCTGATCGTCGTCCTCGCCGCCGTGCTCTGGTTCGTGGTGCGTCCGCGCCTGCCGGAGCCGGACTGGGCGCTGCGCATGAGCCCCGACCCGCTCCCGGAGGAGATGGACACCGCCGCCGAGCGCGCGGCCTGGCGTGCCGACGCCACGCGGGTGCGCTCCGGGTCACCGCCGAGAAGGTCGTGCTCGTCGGCCTGCTCTCGGTCATCTTCGCCCAGACCGTGCCGGGCGTCGACGCGAGCAACCTGGAGCTCTTCCTCGGCACCGGGGCCTTCGTGGTGGTCAACGCCGCGCTGGTCCTCGCGGCGGCGCGACGCTCGTTCAGCACCGAGAGCCTGCTCGTCTCCTTCGGCGTCCGGCTGGTCGTCAACGTGTTGCTCGTGCTCGCCGCCTCGGCGCTGCTCGGCCGGGGCAACCTCGACATCAGCACCACGCTGTTCTTCGTGATGCTCCTGATCCTGATCACGACGCTGCACGACGCGTGGCAGCCGGTGCACGCGCACCGTGTCCGGACCACCCCTCCCCCGATGGGGTAAATCCACGACGGATCGCGCGACCGCCCTCGACACCGTTTCCGCCCCGGTGCCACCGTCGATCGCATGAAGTGGCTCGCGACGCACATCACCGACCAGCGGTGGGTGGTCAGCACGTTCGCCGTGCTGGCCGTGGTCAACGCCCACGCCATGGCGTACGGCTTCTACCGCTGACCCCCCGGCCCGCGCCGCCCGCCATGATGGCGTGGTGAACCTCCCCGTCCTGAGTGCGGACTGCGGCAGCTGCTTCGGCCTGTGCTGCGTCCTGATGCCGTTCTCCCGCGAGGCGGGCTTCGGCATCACCAAGGCGAGCGGCACCCCGTGCCACCACCTCCAGCTCGACGACCGCTGCGGCATCCACGCCACCCTCCGCGAGGACGGCTGGCCGGGGTGCACCGTCTTCGAGTGCTTCGGCGCCGGGCAGCAGGTCTCGCAGGTGACGTACGGCGGGGTGTCCTGGCGCGACCACGACAACCTCGGCGAGATGGCTGCGGTGCTGTCGGTGATGCGCCAGCTGCACGAGATGCTCCGGCACCTCGTCGAGGCCGAGGACCGGGTCGCCGGCGTCACCGGCGACCTCCTCGACCGGCTCGGCGCGCTGGTCGCACAGACCCCCACCGAGCTGCTCGCGCTCGACGTCGACGGGCTGCGCGGCGAGGTCGGCGACGTGCTGGCCCGGGCCAGCGCCCGGGTCCGCACGCAGTGGGACGGGCGGGTCGACCTGGCCCACGACGACCTGGCGGGCCGCGACCTGCGCGGGACCGACCTGCGGGGCGCCGCCCTGCGCGGGACCCTGCTGATCGGCGCCGACCTGCGCGGCGCCGACCTCACCGGGGCCGACCTCCTCGGCGCCGACGTGCGCGACGCCGACGTGCGGGGGGCGATCCTGGACGGCGCGCTCTTCCTCACCCAGCCGCAGGTCAACGGCATGCGCGGCGACCACGGCACCCGGCTGCCCGGGGGCCTCGCCCGCCCCGGCCACTGGCTGGGAGAGTGACGCCATGCCCGAGACCTGGCTGGTCGTGATCGACCCGCAGCGCATCTTCGCCTCGCCCGACAGTCCGTGGGGGTCGCCGATGTTCCCCGGCATCGTCGACCCGGTGCACCGGCTGGCCGAGGCCCACGCCGGCCGCACCGTCCTGACCCGGTGGGTCGCGCCGGACCCGGCCCGCGGCAGCTGGGCGCCGTACCTCGACGCGTGGCCCTTCGCCCGCGTCCCCGCCGACGACCGCCTCTACGACCTCGTCGACGAGGTGCGCGACATCGAGGCGCCGGTCGTGACCGCGACGACCTTCGGCAAGTGGGTGCCCGACCTGGTGGCGATCACCGGCGAGACCCCGCACCTGGTCGTCGCCGGGGTCTCGACCGACTGCTGCGTCGTCTCGACCGCGCTGGCCGCGGCCGACGCGGGGGCGACGCTGACCGTCGTCACCGACGCGTGCGCCGGCTCCACGCCCGACAACCACCGGTCGGCCCTCGACGTGATGGCGCTCTACCCGCCGCAGATCACCCTGGCCACGACCGCGGAGCGTCCTCGGGTGAGGCGCGTCATCCACACCGGCCAGGCGCTCGTCGACGTGGTCGTGGAGGTGCCGTCGCTGCCGCGGCCGCGGCCAGAACGTGATGGCCGGTTCGAGCACGCGGTACGCCGGGGGCTCGGTCAGCGTCCTCGTCGCCGCGGCCCGCTTCGGCGCCGCCTGCGTGCACGCCGGCGCCCACGGGACCGGGCCCAACGGCGACCTGGTCCGGGCCTCACTGGCCGCCGAGGACGTCGCGCTCTCGGCCCCGGCGATCACCGCCCGCGACACGGCCACCTGCCTGGTGCTCGTCGAGCCGTCGGCCGAGCGGACCTTCGTGACCACCCTGGGCGCCGAGCGGGAGATCAGCGTCGAGTCGCTGTCCACCGCGGCCCCGGTGGCGGGCGACCTGGTCTGCGTGACCGGTTACTCGCTGGTGCTGCCCGAGACGCGGGACCCGCTGCTCGCCTGGCTGCGCGACCCTCGACGCGGGCGTGGTCGTCGTGCTCGACCCGGGGGCGGCCTTCGCCCACCTCCCGGCGGAGGTCCGCGACCCGATGCTGGAGCTCACCGACGTGTGGTCGGGCAACGCCGAGGAGGCGGCCGACCTGCTCGCCGCGCTGGGCCGGCCGCTGGCCGACGACGCCGACCCGATGGCGGCGCCCGCGCGGGCACTGGCGCCGCTGCTGCGGGGCGACGCGGTCACCATCGTGCGCGACGGTCCGGCCGGGTGCGCCGTGACGGTGGGCGGCGAGACGACGCTGCCTGCCGGGCTACCCGCAGAAGCCCGTCGACACCAACGGCGCGGGCGACACGCACACCGGCGCGCTCGTCGCCGACGTCGCGGCCGGGCGCGACTGGGTCGACGCCTGCCGGCGCGCCAACGCGGCCGCCGCGATCAAGGTGACCCGGCGGGGTCCGGCGACGGCGCCCACCGCCGCCGAGGTGGAGGAGTTCCTGGCCGGTCGCTGACCTGCTGGGGGGCGCCGAGGCCGTCCGGCGCGCCGACCGCGTTCGGTCCGTACGACGGTCCGGCTGGCAAGGTCAGTGCGAGCGGCGCCAGACCATCAGCGACTGGCCCGGGTCGGGGCCGCGCAGCACCGGGAGCTTGTTGGGCGACGACGACCGGGCGGCGGCGAGGGCCTGGCGCAGCGCCTCCCGGGTGGCCGCGAGCTCGGCGGCGAGCTCGTCGTTGCGAGCGCGCAGCGCGGTGACCTGGTTGTCGAGCTGGAGGATGCGGCGTACGCCCTCGATGCCGATGCCGGCGCTGGTCAGGTCGGCGATCTCGCGCAGCAGCTCGAGGTCGCGGTGGGAGTAGCGCCGGCCGCCGCCGCCGGTGCGGCCGGGGGTGATGAGGCCCATCCGCTCGTAGGCCCGCAGGGTCTGCGGGTGCAGCCCGGTCAGCTCGGCGGCCACGCTGATGACGTAGACGGCCATGTCCGGGGACGGGCTGCCGAACGGGGTGCCCATCGAGGAGACCATGTCAGCTCGCCTCGAACAGCTGGGTGCGGAGCGGGGTGCCGGCCGTGGCGGCCCGGTAGGCCTCGAGCGCCTCCCGCGCGGTGGTGTCGAGGGTGGCCGGGACGTGCACCTCGACGGTGGCGAGCAGGTCGCCCTTCGAGCCGTCGGACTTGGTCGCGCCCTTGCCGCGCACCCGGAAGGTGCGGCCGTTGGGCGTGCCGGGCGGCAGCTTGAGGGTCACCGGAGCGCCACCGAGCGTGGGCACCTTGACCTCGGCACCGAGCGCGGCCTCGTCGAAGGAGACCGGAACCTCGATGGTGAGGTTGTCGCCCTTGCGGCCGAAGACGCGGTGCGGGGAGACCTTGACCTTGACGAAGAGGTCGCCGGCCGGGCCGCCGCTCTCGCCGGGGGTGCCCTTGCCCTTGAGGCGGATCTCGCTGGCCGTCCTTGACGCCGGCGGGGATGCGGGCCTGGATCGTGCGCGCCGACGTGCCGTGGCCGGTGCCGTGGCAGGTGGGGCACGCCTCGTCGTAGACCAGCTGGCGACCGCCGCAGGCCGGGCAGGTCTCGTTCATCGAGAACCCGCCGCCGCGCTGGCGACCACGAAGCCGGCGCCCTCGCACTCGGGGCAGATGTGCGGCCGGGTGCCCGGCTTGCCGCCGGTGCCCTGGCAGGTCGCGCACGCCGCGTCGGAGGTCAGCCGCAGCGAGATCGTGACGCCCTCGAGGGCGTCGACGAACCCGATGGTGGCGGTGGTCTCGACGTCGGCGCCGCGACGCGGCCGGGGCTGGCGGGTGCGCGCCCCGCCGCCCTGGTGGAAGATGTCGCCGAACATGTCGCCGAAGCCGCCGGCGCCGCCGCCCGCCCGGTCGCGCAGCAGGTCGTTGATGTCGAAGCCGCCGCCACCGAAGCCGCCTCCGGGCTGACCGGCACCGCCGCCGAAGCCGCCGAACCCGCCGCTGGACTGGAGCCGGCGGAACTCGTCGTACTTGGTGCGCTTGTCGGCGTCACCGACGACGTCGTAGGCCTCGGCGACGGACTTGAACCGGTCGTGCTTGGCGGAGTCGCCGGGGTTGGAGTCGGGGTGGTTGGCGCGCGCGAGCTTGCGGTAGGCCTTCTTGATGTCGTCGGCGGAGGCGTCCTTCGCCACGCCGAGGACCTGGTAGAAGTCCTTGGTCGCCCAGTCGTTGCGGAAGCCGTCGTTGTCAGCCATGCCATCCCCTCCTCTCGCGCCTCGTGAGTGTGTCGTGCGGGTGGCCCGGCGACAGGAGTCGCCGGGCCGGTCGAGCGTGCGTCACGCGGTCGGCGTGGCCGGGTCGACCACGAGCACCTGTGCCGCGCGGACCACCCGGTCGCCGATCTTGTAGCCGGACTTGGCCACCACCTTGGCGGTGGTCACCTCCACGTCGGGATCCTCGCCGATGTGGCTCAGCGCCTCGTGGACCGTCGGGTCGAACGCATCGCCCGGCGCGCCGAACTTGGTGAGCCCGAGGCCCGCGACGATCCGCTCGAGCTGGTCGGCCACGGACTTGAAGCCGCCGTCGACCTCGCCGTGCTCGCGGGCGCGGTCGATGGTGTCGAGCACCTCGATGATCGGGCTGAGCACCTTGTACGTCGCGTTCTCGGCGATGAGGTCGCGGTCCCGGTCGACGCGGCGCTTGTAGTTGAGGAACTCGGCCTGGAGCCGCTGCAGGTCCACGGTCCGCTCGGCCAGGGCCGTCTCGGCGGCGGTGAGCGGGTCGGCCTCGGCCGCACCGCCCTCCACCTCGGCCACGTCCTGGGGCTCGAGGGGGCCACCCTCCTCGACCCAGTTGTCGACGCCACTGATGTCCTGGCCGGGCGCGTGGCCCGGGGCCGGGCCGGCGCCGGGGCCGGGGCCGTCCGGCGTGCCGGACCCGGTGGCGCCGGCCGAGGCCGAGGCGTCGCCCTGGGGCGTCACCTCGACCTCGGTCTCGTTGGCCATCTCGCCCGCGGCGTCCCCGAAGGATCCGTCGGAAGAGGTCACTTGCTCTCACCCTCGGTGTCGGTGCCCTCGGCGGGCTCGTCGACGATCTCGGCGTCGACGACGTCGTCGTCGGACTCGCCGGTCGCCTCGGACGTGCCACCCGCAGCCGCCTGGTCGGCGTCCGCGGCGGCGTACATGGCCGCACCCATCTTCTGGCTGGACTCACCGAGCTTGGAGACCCCGGCGGTCAGCTCCTCGGCCGAGGCGTCCTCGCGGGCGAGCAGCTCCTTGAGGGACTCGACGTCGGCCTTGACCTCGGTCTTGACGTCCTCGGGGAGCTTGTCGTCGTTGTCGGTGAGGAACTTCTCGGTCGAGTAGACGAGCGAGTCGGCCTGGTTGCGGACCTCGATGGCCTCGCGACGCTTGGCGTCCTCCTCGGCGTACTGCTCGGCCTCCTTGACCATCCGGTCGATCTCGTCCTTGGACAGCGCGGAGCCGCCGGAGATCGTCATCGACTGCTCGCGGCCGGACGCCTGGTCCTTGGCGGACACGTGGACGATGCCGTTGGCGTCGATGTCGAAGGTGACCTCGATCTTCGGGATGCCGCGCGGTGCCGGCGGCAGGCCGGTGAGCTCGAAGTTGCCGAGGGGCTGGTTCTCGCCCCACATCGGGCGCTCGCCCTGGGCGACCTTGATCTCGACGGACGGCTGGTTGTCGTCGGCCGTCGTGAAGATCTCGCTGCGCTTGGTCGGGATCGTGGTGTTGCGCTCGATCAGGGACGTCATCACGCCGCCCTTGGTCTCGATGCCCAGCGACAGCGGGGTCACGTCGAGCAGCAGCACGTCCTTGACCTCGCCCTTGAGGACACCGGCCTGGAGCGCGGCGCCGATGGCGACGACCTCGTCGGGGTTGACGCCCTTGTTGGGCTGCTTGCCACCGAGGAGCTCGGTGACCAGGTCGCTGACGGCGGGCATCCGGGTGGAGCCACCGACGAGCACGACGTGGTCGATCTTGCTGATCTCGACGCCGCCGTCCTTGAGCACGCTCTGGAACGGCGCCTTGGTGCGGGCAAGCAGGTCGGCGGTGAGCTTCTGGAACTCCGCGCGGGTGAGCTTCTCCTCGAAGTGGAGCGGCCCGCCCTCGCCGTGGGTGATGTACGGCAGGTGGATGGTCGTCTCGGAGCTGGAGGACAGCTCGATCTTGGCCTTCTCCGCGGCCTCCTGCAGGCGCTGCTTGGCGATCTTGTCGGCCGCCAGGTCCACGCCGTTGGAGTTCTTGAACTTGGTGACCATCCACTCGACGATCTTGTTGTCCCAGTCGTCGCCACCGAGGTGGTTGTCGCCGGAGGTCGCCTTGACCTCGACGACGCCCTCACCGATCTCGAGCAGGGACACGTCGAACGTGCCGCCACCGAGGTCGAAGACGAGGATCGTCTGGTCGTCGCCCTTGTCGAGGCCGTAGGCCAGCGCCGCGGCGGTGGGCTCGTTGACGATGCGGCTGACGTTGAGGCCCGCGATCTCGCCGGCCTCCTTGGTCGCCTGGCGCTGCGAGTCGGAGAAGTACGCCGGGACGGTGATCACCGCGTCGGTGACCGGCTCGCCGAGGTAGGCCTCGGCGTCGCGCTTGAGCTTCTGCAGCACGAAGGCGCTGATCTGCTGCGGGGTGAAGGACTTGTCGTCGATCTCGACCTTCCAGTCCTCGCCCATGTGGCGCTTGACGGACCGGATGGTGCGGTCGACGTTGGTGACGGCCTGGCGCTTGGCGACCTCGCCGACCAGGACCTCACCGGACTTCGCGAACGCGACCACCGACGGGGTGGTGCGGGCGCCCTCTGCGTTGGCGATGACGGTGGGTTCGCCACCTTCGAGTACGGCGACCACGCTGTTCGTCGTACCAAGGTCGATGCCGACGGCACGTGCCATGGGGTGTTACCTCCGCTGGATAGCTGGAATGTCTGGGTGTGGGCGTCATCCTGCCGCCCTGCGGCGAGTCTGACAAACAAGTTGAGCCGGATCAACTCAAGTTCGTTCATGGGTCACAACGCAGGCCCTCCCCGGCTTGTTCCCGCGATCACGAAGTCGTCACCAGTTGGCGTCACATTGCTGCAAAGGGCTGCGCAGGGGGTGGTCCAGACCGGATGATTCTCCCCGTGACCGCCCGCCTCGACCTCCGCTACGCCGTGCCGGCCCTGCTGGCCGTGCTGGCCATGGCCGCGGTGCTCACCGTCCAGCTCGTCGAGCGAGCCGGCGCCGGGATGTCCTACTGCGCCCGGCACAACGTCCAGGCCGCGCAGCGGGCCGAGCTCGTCACCGGCTCGGGCGCCCCCGTCACCGTGGTCGGCGACTCGTGGTCGGTGGGCCTCGGCCTCGACCGGCTCGCCGGGTCCTGGCCGTCCCGCCTGCCGGGCCGGGTCACCGTCGCCGGCTTCTCCGGGTCGGGCTTCAGCCGGACGGCGAGCCCCTGCGGCGACGAGTCCTTCGGCACCCGCGCGCTCGCGGCTCCGCTGGACGGCCTGGTGGTCGTCGAGGGCGGCCTCAACGACTTCGACCGCTCGACCACGGCGATCACCCTCGGCTTCGCGCGGCTCATGCAGTCCCTCGAGGGCCACCGGGTCGTGGTCGTCGGACCGGCGACCGCCCCCTCGCGCGCCCACGCCGTACCGCGCGTCGACCGGCTGCTCGCCCGGCTCGCGGCCGACAGCGGGGTGCCGTACGTCGCGACCAGCGACCTGCGCCTGCCCTACCTGCCCGACCTGCTGCACCTGACGCCCGAGGGCCACGAGATGTTCGGCGACGCGGTCGCGGACCGGCTCGGCGACCTCGGGCTGCTCGGCTGACCCCGTCTCCCCGCTTCTCCGGGGTATGAGCGCGAGGCGTCTTCGGGGTAGTACCGGACGTTCGCGCGGCGACACGCCGACGGGGACCACCCGAAGGTCCGGTACTACCCCGCCGTCGCGCTCCGCCGCAGCACCGGCGCCTCAGCGGGTCCAGACGTACGGCGTCGTGGTCGTCACCGGCACGAGCCCGGAGCGCTCCAGGATCGGGCGCGACATGTCGGTCGAGTCGGAGTGGAGGTAGCGCACCCCGAGGTCGACCGCCGAGCGGGCCCGGGCCGAGACCAGGGCCCGGTAGATCCCCCGGCCGCGGTACTCCGGCAGCGTCGAGCCGCCCCAGATCCCGGCGAAGTCGGTGCCCGGCACGACCTGGAGGCGCCCGGCGCACACGACGGTGCCGTCGACCTCGGCCAGCCACAGCTCGGCCTCGCCGGACTCGAGGGTGGCCAGCGACGACTCGACCGACGGGCCGCGCCCCCGGCCGAAGACGGACTCCTGCATCGCGAGCATCGCCTCGACGTCGCGGCGTACGTCGCCGGTCGCGCCGGCTCTGCGGACGGTCACGCCCGGCACCTCGACGGGTACGGCGAGCGCGGACGCCTCGCCGATCATCACGGTCTCCGCCGGCTCGGCGACCAGGGCGTGCGCCTCCAGCCGCTCGCCGAGGTCGGCCGGCCAGTCGTGGCCGCGCGTCTTCCACTCGAAGCTCGCCACCTCGGTGCGGTCGCGGAAGTGCACGATCGCGCCCGAGACCAGGGTGTCGACGTCGTGGCCCTCGAGCGACGCGTAGGTCACGAACCCACCGTGGTCGAAGGTCGCCAGCAGCAACGGTCCCAGCTCCACCACCTCGGCGGCGCCACCCACCTCGCCCTCGCGTCGCAGCTGCCGGTCGTAGGCCTCGAGGAGGTCCTGAGCGCTCGTCATTGCCACATCTTCACGCATTGCACAGACCTGCAACACGGAAGTCATTGCCGGACCCCACCCGGATCGCAACTCTGTGCACGTGCCCGCCACCCCAGCGGGCCTCCAGCGGCCGGACCTGGCCGCCCACCCGAAAGGTTCGATCGCGTGAAGCGAACTCTTGTCGCGGGTCTCGGGACGATGGCCATCGCCGCCGCCCTCACGACCTCACCCGTCACCACCGCGAGCTCCGCGGCCCCCCAGAAGACCGTCTCCTCCGCCGGAGACAGCACCGGGCTGGCGCAGGACGCCTCGCGCTCCTGGATCGACAAGCACCCCGGCAAGGTCAAGGAGGCCCAGGGCGACGCCTTCGTCCGCACCGGCACGCTGACCGGGGCCGGCGACTCCCTCGCGGTGGCCTACGAGCGCACCCACCAGGGCCTCCCGGTCGTCGGCGGCGACCTGGTCGTCGTGACCGACGCGGCCGGCGACGTGCTCGCGACGTCCGTCGCGCAGGACCGTCCGGTCGACCTCGCCTCCACCACCCCGACCGTCGGCCGGGACCGCGCCGTCGAGGCCGCCCGC
The DNA here is from genome assembly GCA_963776975.1 of uncultured Actinomycetota bacterium. Classification (GTDB taxonomy): domain Bacteria; phylum Actinomycetota; class Actinomycetes; order Propionibacteriales; family Nocardioidaceae; genus Nocardioides. Next base: position 60,753 of record CAVZOU010000014.1, read on the forward strand.
GGCCGGGTCGCCCAGGCGTCCGACGTCTCCGAGCCCCGCCTCGTGGTCTGGCAGCGCGACCGCACCGCCCTCGCCTGGGAGACCCAGGTCCGCGGCACCACCGGGGCCGGCGAGCCGTCGTGGCAGTTCGTGTACGTCGACGCGCGCGACGGCTCGGTCCTCGAGAGCCGCGAGCAGATCGCCCACGGCACGGGCACCGCGGCGTACTCCGGCCCCAGCCCGCTCTCGATCGCGACCAGCGGCTCGGGCAGCAGCTGGAACATGACCGACCCGACCGCCACGACCCTGAAGTGCCAGGACGCGGCCACCAACGTGACCTTCAGCGGCACCGACGACGCGTGGGGCAACGGCAACGCCACCAACAAGGAGACCGGCTGCGTCGACGGCCTGTACGCCGCCCAGCAGATGAAGGGGATGATGACGTCCTGGCTGGGTCGCAACGGCATGACCGGGTCGGGCGGCTGGGTCCCGCTGCGCGTCGGGCTCAACGACATCAACGCCTACTACGACGGCACCCAGGTCCAGATCGGCAAGAACCAGGCCGGCCAGTGGATCAGCTCGCTCGACGTGGTGGCCCACGAGTACGGCCACGGCGTCGACGACCGCACCCCCGGCGGCATCTCCCAGGGCGGCACGCAGGAGTTCGTCGGCGACGTCTTCGCGACGCTGACGGAGTACTACGACAACCAGTCCGCGTCGTACGACGGTCCCGACTGGACCATCGGCGAGGAGATCAACCTGGTCGGCCAGGGCCCGATCCGCGACATGGCCAACCCGGCCGCCGTCGGTGACCCCGCCTGCTACACCAGCTCCATCCCGTCCACCGAGGTCCACGCGGCCGCCGGTCCCGGCAACCACTTCTTCTACCTGCTCTCGCAGGGCGGCACCTCGCGCTGCGACAGCACGACCGTCTCCGGCATCGGCATCCAGAACGCCGGCAAGATCATGTACAACGCGATGCTCATGAAGACGTCCTCGTCGTCGTACCTCAAGTACCGCACCTGGACGCTGACCGCGGCCAAGAACCTCGACAGCAGCTGCGCCCAGTTCAACGCCGTCAAGGCGGCGTGGGACGCGGTCAACGTGCCGGCGCAGACCGCCGACCCGACCTGCGGTGGCACCACGCCCCCGCCGACCGGCGGCAACCTGCTCGCCAACCCGGGCTTCGAGTCCGGCGCGGCGTCGTGGGCGGGCAACACCGGCATCATCACCACCAACGCCAGCCGCCCGGCCCGCACCGGCTCCTACAAGGCGTGGTTCGGCGGCAACGCCACCACCTCGACCGAGACGCTGACCCAGGCGGTGACCGTCCCCTCGACGGCGACCGCGGCCAACCTGTCCTACTGGATCCGCACCGACACGGCCGAGTCCGGCTCGACCGCCTACGACACCTTCCGCGTGCAGGTCGTCGTCGACGGGGTCACCACCACGCTGCGCACCTTCAGCAACGTCGGCACCAACGCGACGTACACGCAGTACGCGCACAGCCTGCTCGCCTACAAGGGCAAGTCCGTGACCGTGAAGTTCCTGATGAACGAGGACTCGTCGCTGCAGACGAGCTTCGTCGTCGACGACACGGCGGTCTCCGTCAGCTGACGCGGAGCAGGTCCAGCTGATCACCCCAGCCGTCGAGGAGCGCAGTCAGCTCCTCGGCGGCTGGGTGCTTCCGCACCGCCCGCTCCACGCGGACGAAGGTCTCGCGCAGCGCCTGCGGCTCGCCGTCCAGGGTCCGCTCCAGCAGGTCGAGGGTCTCGTCGGCCGGCCAGTGCGGGAGCGGGTGGGCGCGCAGCTCCCACGGGAGGTACTTCATGTAGGGCCGCACCCGTCCCTCCATCGCGAAGACCGTGTCGAGCAGCCACGGCACCGACTCCGCCGCGTCGAGGCGCCGCTCGAGGGGCCGCCCGTCCCGGTCGTTCTTGAGGGCCCGGAACACGTAGTTGACGTAGCCGTCGAGCCGGTCGTGGGTGACCAGCACCTCGCGCTGCTCGTCCGGCGCCAGCGTCGCGTGGCGGCGTACGAGGTCGGGCAGGAGACCACCGGTGCGGTCGAGCAGCACCGGGGCCCAGGCGCAGGACCAGCGGTACCACCAGCCGTCGGTCCCGAAGGCCGGCAGCTCCTCGAGCTCGGCCAGGGGGGTCGGGACCTCGTCGACGTCGGGGGACTTCGTCGTACGCCGTCCTGCCGCGGCCTCGTCGGTGAGCACGACGAGGACGTCGAGGTCGGACCGCTCCGTGGCCATCCCCCGGCCGGCGGAGCCGCTCAGCACGAGGCCGAGGAACCCGTCACCGTGGTCGGCGTCGTTGCGGTCGGCCAGCACGTGCAGGGCGGCGGCGTGCTGCGGCGAGAGATCGGCAGGAAGGTCCAGGTCGGGCACCCGCCCCACCCTAGGGACGGTCGCAACGGAATATCGGGCGGCCGATCCGTGTAGGGCCTCGTATGACTGTTCCCCAGATCACGCTCCACGACGGCACGTCCATCCCGCAGCTCGGCTTCGGCGTCTTCCAGGTCCCGCCGGAGGAGACCGCGGCCACCGTGGCCCAGGCCTTCGAGGCCGGCTACCGCCACATCGACACCGCGCAGATGTACGAGAACGAGGCGGGCGTCGGCGCCGCGATCAAGGACTCCGGCCTGTCCCGCGACGACCTCTACATCACCACCAAGCTCAACAACGGCTTCCACCGCCCCGACGACGCACGCCGCGCCATCGACGAGTCCCTCGAGCGCCTCGGCCTCGAGCAGACCGACCTGTTCCTCATCCACTGGCCGCTGCCCACGCAGTACGACGGCGACTTCGTCTCCACGTGGCAGGCGCTCGTCGAGGCCCAGCAGGCCGGGAAGACGCGCTCGATCGGCGTCTCCAACTTCCAGCCCGCCCACCTCGACCGGATCGTCGAGGCGACCGGCGTCGTGCCGGTGGTCAACCAGGTCGAGGTGCACCCGTTCTTCGCCAACGAGGACGTGCGCGCCGCGAACGCGCGCCACGGCGTGCTCACCGAGGCGTGGTCCCCGATCGCGCAGGGCAAGGTCAACGAGGACGACACGATCGGCGAGATCGCCTCGTCGGTCGGGCGCTCGCCGGCCCAGGTCACCCTGCGCTGGCACGTGCAGCGCGGCGACATCATCTTCCCCAAGTCGATGAAGGCCGAGCGGATGCGCGAGAACTTCGAGATCTTCGACTTCGAGCTGTCCCCCGAGCAGGTCTCCGCCCTCGACGGTCTCGACCGGGGCGAGTCCGGCCGGATGGGACCCAACCCGGACACGTTCGACTACATCCCCGGCTGATCCTCCTCGCCCGCTGATCCGCACGTCCCGCAGATCCGCCGGCGCAGCGACCCGTCCGGCCCCGGCACCGTGTCCGGCGGCCGGGCGGGTCGCTGCGAGGATGTGGGGGTGACGGCCTCGGGGGACTTCCGCTTCCGCGACATCGCCCTCCCGGCGTACGGCCCCTCGATCCTCAGCGCCGTCGGGCACGGCGCGGTGATGCCGATCCTGGCCCTGCGGGCCCGCGAGCTCGGGGCGGACGTGAGCACGGCCGCCATGGTCGTCGCCCTGCTCGGCATCGGCAGCCTGGTCGCCTCCCTGCCCGCCGGCGCCCTGGTCGCGCGGATCGGTGAGCGCCGGGCACTGACCATCGTGGGATGCCTGGACGCCGTCGCGATGGCGGCGGCCGCGCTCACGGACTCGGTGCTCGCGCTGGGGATCGCGGTGACCTTCAGCGGGATGACGTGGACGGTCTTCCTGATGGCGCGGCAGGGCTTCATGATCGACGCCGTGCCGATGGCCTTCCGGGCGCGCGCCATGTCGATGCTCGGCGGCAGCATGCGGGTGGGCGTGCTGGTCGGGCCGCTCCTCGGCGCCGGCCTGATCCAGGTCGGCAGCCTCACCTGGGTCTTCTGGCTCGCCGCCGTGATGTCGCTCGCGTCGGCGCTGCTCGCGCTGACCATGCCCGACTTCGGCTCCGAGTCGCGCAAGCAGGCCACCGAGCACCTGTCGGTGCTGTCCGTGCTGCGCGCCCACCGCCGGGTGCTGCTCACCCTGGGCACGGCCGTGGTGATCATCGCCGCGAGCCGCTCGCTGCGCACCGTCCTGCTCCCCCTGTGGGCCGAGCACGTCGGCATCTCCGCGAGCACGACCTCGCTCATCTTCGCCGCGGCCGCCGCGATCGACATCGCCTTCTTCTTCCCGGGCGGCTGGCTGATGGACACCCGGGGCCGCTTCGTGGTCGCCGTCCCCGTCGTGGCCTCGACCGCGGTCGCCTGCCTGCTCCTCCCCCTGGCCACCACGACCGCCACGGTGGCCGCGGTGATGGTGCTCATCGCCGCCGGCAACGGCCTGGGGTCGGGGATCGTGATGACGCTGGGCGCCGACGCCGCGCCGACAGAGGGCCGCGCTCAGTTCCTCGGCGGCTGGCGCCTCTGCGGCGACATCGGGGTCTCCGGCGGACCGGTGCTCGTCGGCGTCCTCGTCGCCGCCGTACCGCTGGCCACGGCCTGCCTCGTGCTGGGCGGACTGGCCGCGGCGGGCACGGTGTGGGTCGGCTACTGGACGCGCCGGGTGGACCGGCAGGCGGCCGTCAGCCGACGGTGACCTCGACCTCGTTGGACGTGAGGTTCGAGTCGGTGTCCTTGACCCGGAACTTGTTGACCCCGGCCTGGCTCGTCTGCACGTAGGTCGAGAACGTCTGGTTGCTCACCGAGACGGTCACCGGGAAGTCCGACCACGAGCCGCCCTCGAGGCGCTGCACCTGGAGGATCGCGCCCTCACCCTGGGCGTAGGTGCCGGTGAGGTCGATCTGCTGCATGGGGCTGACGCTCACCTGGCCCGCCGAGAGGGAGATCTGCTCATCGGGCGTGGTCTCGGTGCTCGAGGGCGCCTGGCCGGGCTGCGCCTCGGCGGTCGTCGTCGGCTCCGTCGTCTCGGTCGGCTCCGGCTCGGGGAGGTACATCGTCGTCTCGCTGCCGGACGTGGCCTCCGCCGACGCGTCGACCCCGCCACCGTCCAGCCCCAGCACCTTGGTGCCGAGCAGCGCGGCCAGCCCGAACAGCAGGCCCACGACGGCGGCCACGCCCACCAGGGCCACCAGTCCGGTCAGGACCGGGCGGTCTTCGCTCTCGGACACGGGGCACCTCTCGCTCGTACGACGGTCCGCGCGGTGGTTGCAGCGCGGCTGCCCGCCATTGTGGGCGACCCGGGTGCTCCGGACCAACCCGGCCCGCCGCCGGGCGCCCGTCCGGGGGTCCTCGGGGGTCCTCGCGGCCAGTGCGACCTGCGGCACCCACGACCGCAGGTCACAGCCCGCGCACGAGCCTCCCGGGCAGTGCCGGTTGAGTCACCCGGCGACTCAGGCCTCAGCGCCCCGTCGCTCCCTCTCGGCGATCGCGTGCACGTCGGTGCGGTTGTCGTAGGACCAGAAGTCCCGCAGCAGACGCCGCGGTCAGCAGCACCCCGCCGACGCACGCGACACCGCCGGAGACGATCGAGCCGCGCACCGACCAGGCGTCGGCCACGAAGCCCGCGCGGACCTGGCCACCCAGCGGGCCGACCGAGTAGGACAGCATCTCGATGCCGGCCAGCCGGCCGCGCATGTGCTCGGGGATGGTCTGGTTCCACACCGTCCCGCGGAAGACGGCCGAGATCATGTCCGCCGCACCGGCCATCGCGAAGCAGACCAGCGCGACCCCGAACGACGGCGCGAGGCCGGCGAGCGCGATGCAGGCGCCGTACGCCGCGGCGGCGATGACGATGGCCCGTCCGTGGTGGTGGACGTGCGAGGTCCAGCCGCTGAGCGCGGTCGCGACGAGGGCGCCGACGGTCTCCGCGGAGTAGAGCAGTCCCAGCAGCTCGGGGCGCTCGAAGACCTCGGCCGCCAGCGCCGGGAAGAGCACGATCGGCATCGCGAGGAGCATGGCGGCGATGTCGACGAGATAGGTGCCGAGCAGGTCGCGCCGACCGACCGCGTAGCGCCACCCCTCGGCGATGCCGCGCAGGCTCGGGGGTGTCGTCTCGCCGCGGTGGGGGTAGGGCCGCATCGCGGCGTACAGGGCGCACGCGACGGCCAGGGCGACGACGTCGACGACGAAGCACCAGCCGATCCCCACCCACGCGATGAGCACGCCGCCGATGGCCGGGCCGAGCAGCACGCCCACCTGCATGCCGAAGCTGGACAGCGCGTTGGCGGCGGTGATCTGGTCGTGGCGCACCGTGCGCGGCTCGAGCGCCTCGCGGGACGGACGCTGCAGCGACGAGGTGGCCGCGAGCAGGGCGGCGACGACGAAGAGCAGCGGGAGGCTCGGCTCGGCCCGGAACGCGTTGCCCGCCAGCACCGCCATCAGCAGCAGCTGCGCCAGCCCGCTGCCGACGAGCAGCTTGCGGCGGTCGACGTGGTCGGCGAGCGCACCGCCGTACAGGCCGAAGACGATCAGCGGCACCAGCTCGACCAGGCCGATCGCACCGACCAGGAAGTTGCTGCCCGTCATGTCGTAGACCTGGAACGGGATCGCGACGTAGGACACCATCCCGCCGAGGTAGAACACCGTGCCGGCGGTGAACAGCAGCCGGAAGTCGCGCGACTCGCGCAGCGGGGTGACGTCCATCCGCACTCGGCGGAGGCGCTCACGCACGGTCGGGGTGGTGCTCACAAGGGGCGATCGTCGCACGAGGGGCGGGCGCGGCGCGCGCGATTTCGGGCGGTGCGGGCTCAGCGCGCGGTGACCCGGATCCTGGCCCCGTCGCGCGGCACGCTGGTGATGTTGCGGACCTTGGGACTGGTCGTCGGCGAGGGTCTCGATCGACGTACGCCGTGAAGCAGCTCGCGGAGCACGACCACCCCCTCCATCAGCGAGAAGCCGGCGCCGATGCACCGGCGTACGCCGCCGCCGAAGGGGATCCAGGTGTTCGGTGGCCGGGTTGCCCCCGACGAACCGCTCCGGCCGGAACACGGTCGGGCTCCGGGTGGTTCTCCGGGCGGGCGTGGGCGATGCAGGATCGACGGGCCCGACCGTCACCCCCGCCGGCAGGTCGATGCCGCCGATGGTGGCCGGGCCGTGAGCGTGCGCACCACCATCGGGATGACCGGGTGCAGGCGCATCGACTCCTTGAGCACGGCCTCCAGCCAGACGTCGTCCCCGTCGTCGGCGCGCCGCGGTCGGTGCGGGCCAGCAACGCGGCGTCGCGTCCCAGCTCGTAGAGCGCCCACGCGAGCGCGGTCGCGGTGGTCTCGTGGCCGGCGAGCAGCAGGGTGACGAGCTGGTCGCGCAGCTCCTCGTCGGTGAGCGGCGTCCCCGCTCCTCGCCGCCGCGCCCGGATCAGCCGGGAGAGCACGTCGGTGCGGGTGGCCAGGTCGGGAGCGGTACGCCGCTCGCGGATCTCGGCGTGGATGAGCTGGTCGAGCTCGTGGGCGTTCTGCCGGGCGGCGCTGCCACGGGCCGAGCCGGCGCAGCCGTGGCACGGACCAGCCGAAGAGGACGGCCGGGCTGATGTCGACGACCCGGTTGACCCGCGGCCGGAGCAGCGGCGAGCCGGCGCTCGTCGGTCACGCCGAAGACGACGCGCAGGATCACCTCGAGGGTGAGCCGGTTCATCCGGTCGAGGGCGCGCAGAACTCCTCGCCGTCGTGACCAGGTGGCGAGCCTCGGCACGGGCGACCTCGGTGACCAGGTCGCCGTACTCGCGCAGCGCGTGCCCGTTGAAGGCCGGCATCAGCAGCTTGCGGGCCCGCTGGTGCGCCCCCCGGTCCTGGAGCAGCAGCGAGTGCTCCCCCATCATCGGCCCGAGGATCGCGTTGGCCTTGCCGGCGAGGAAGGTCTCCGGGTCGGCGGCGAAGATCTCGCGGGCGTGCTCGGGTCGGGTGAAGAGCACGAGGGGGCGGTCGGGCAGCAGCCGGACGGTGAAGACGTCGCCGTAGCGGCGGTGCGCCCACGGCACGAACTGGTGACGGAAGCGCAGCAGGCCGATGCTCTGGAGCAGCGGCGGCCAGCCGGGGCCCGGAGGCAGCGTGGACCGGTCGATCGTCGGGGCGGGACCGCCGAAGACCCGCATGTGCCGCATCCGCTTCTCCGTGAGCGCCGTGGTGGCGGCGTCGTGGGGCAGCTCCTCCGGCAGGTCGCGCACGGCAGTCATGCCAGCCGATCGTAGGCCGGTCAGCGGACCCGGACCTCCCAGCGCGTGGTGGGCTTCTCGACCAGGTCGGCGCAGCTCGCGCGGCGCGGCGGCGCGGGCACCTCGACCACGTCGACGTCCGGGTCGCCGCCGGCGAGCACGTGCAGCTCGCGCACCTGCTCGGCCGGGGTGAGGCCGGCCCGGCCGCGGGAGACCTCGACGGGGACCGACCCCTTCTCGAGGAGCGCGCACGCCTCGACGGCAGACGCGACGTCGAGGCGGCCGAGGGTGTGGCCGGACGGGAGCGCGAGCAGGGTCCCGGAGAACCGGTGCCCGCCGAGGTGCGTGGTCTCCCACGTCGCCTCGGGCCAGCGCTCGGCCAGCGCCGCGGTGATCGGCCGACCGACCTCGGCGCAGCAGCGGTCGCGGCGGCCGTTGGTGCAGACGAGCCAGAGCGGGCCGTCGTACGCCGCCCAGCCACGGTCCGCGTCGAGGTCGAGGCCGCTGTCGAGGTCGAGTTCCAGCAGGGCCTCCGCGTCGGCCAGCACCACCGTGCGCACGTCGAAGCCGGCGGGGGTGGCGCGGGCGTGGAAGACGCGGACCCCCGGGCCGGACTCGCCGCCGTGCCGGCGGACCAGCTGCACCCGCACGCCGGTCAGGCCGGCGAGGTGGTCACGGACGGCCTCGGGCAGCCTGCTCTCCGCGACCGCCTTGCGACCCCACGACCCGGCGTGCTCGACGAGCAGGAAGGTCGTGTCGGTCGGGGCGGTGCCGGCGATCGGCTCGCCGTCGTCGCGACTGGCGACGGAGCAGCGGAAGTCGGTCACGGGGGCCAGTCTGCCCGCGGGCAGGGCGACCGGCCCGACGGGGGCCCGGACCTCAGAGCAGTCCGGTGCGCCGCGCGATGGCCGCGGCCTCGGTGCGGGAGGCGGCGTCGAGCTTGCCGAGGATGTTGGAGACGTGCACCGACACGGTCTTGGTGGCGATGAAGAGCTGCTTGCCGATCTCGCCGTTGGTGCGCCCCTCTGCCACCAGGGCCAGGATCTCGGCCTCGCGCGGCGTCAGCGCCACGGCCGGCGCGGGGCTGCCGTCAGCCCGGGGCACCGCGTCCGGGCCCGCGACCCGCTGCGACCCGAGGCCGGTGAGCTCGTCGAGCAGGGGCCGCAACCCGAGCGCGTGGGCCGCCTCGCGCGCCAGGTCGGCGACCTCGCGCGCGCCGGCCGCGTCTCCGGTCGCGCGCAGCACCTCGGCGAGCCGGGCGCGGGTGCGGGCGAGCTCGGGCACGTGGCCGAAGGCGACGAAGGCCTCCTCGGCGGCCCGCCACGCGGCCACCAGCTCGGCGGCGTCGGGCGGGTCGAGCTGGCTCAGCCACCGCCACCGCAGCTGCTCGGCCGAGCGGCGCGCGACCCACGCGTGGTACTCCGGGCCACGGCTGATCTCGAACTGGGCGTAGAAGTCGATGACCCGCTCGCCATCGGAGAGCAGGCGGCGTACGACGTCGTCGGCGGCCTCCCGCTCGGCCGCGGACTGGTGGGCGGCACCGCTGGCGAGGATCCCGACGACGACGGTCGAGAGCCGCAGCCGCGCCTGGAACCACTCGTGCCAGATCGGTCGCACGGTCTCGACCACGAGGTCGTAGACCTCGATGGCGCGGGCGGCGTCGCCGTCCTGCTCGGCACGGGCCAGCTCGGCAGTCGCCGCGGTGATCGCGGTGAGCCCGTCGGTCGGCCAGTAGGAGCGCAGGCTCGTGAAGGCGTCCTGCTTGGTGTGGCCACGCAGCACCTGCACGTGCATCTGCAGCGCGTAGTAGAGCCACTCGTAGACGATCGGCGGGTTGAGCCCCGAGACGTCGAGCCGTTCGTAGGCCTCACGCAGCCGCCCCTGGGCGACGAGGACGCTGGCGACCATCTGGCGCGCCTCCGCCGGGAAGGGCGCCCAGGCCAGGCCCTCCTCCTCCCCGCGGGAGACGACCCTGCCGTAGGCCTCCAGGGCTCCGTCGAAGTCGCCGAGGTCGTGGTGGAGCCGCCCGAGGAAGTAGAGCGCCCGCAGCTCGGCGTCCACGTGGCCGGCGGCCCGCGCCCGGTCGGCGGTGTCGAGCCACGTCGTGCGGAGCCGGTCGAGGTCGAGGGTCTCGTCCAGGCTGGTCAGGGTGGTGGCGATCTCCACCGAGATGCCGGTGAGGTTGTGCCGCTGGGCGAGGTCCAGTCCCTCCATGGCCACGGACCGGGCGCGCTCCTCGTTCCACCGGCCGAGGGTCTGCGCGTGGACGCTCAGCGCCCGGGCGCGCAGCCGCGGCGAGGCGTCGGCGAGCAGCGCGACCGCCTCGGCGGCGATGGCCTCCGGGTCCTCGGTCGTGTCGGTGAGCAGCAGGGCCGCGGCGATGGAGGTGAGCACCTGGCCCCGGTCGGCGGCCGGCGCGTCGGCCGGAAGCGAGGCGAGGTGGGCCCGGAGCACCTTGACGGCCTTGCCCACCCGCCCGGAGGCGACGAAGGCCTCGGCGCAGCGGCGTACGAGACCGTGCACGTCGACGTCGTCGGGGACCTCGGGCAGCCCTTCGAGGAGGTCGAGCGCCTCGAGGAACTGCATGGCCGCCTCGTGGGGACCGCCCACGGCGAAGGCCTGGTTGCCGGCCTCGATCCCGGCCCGCACCGCGGTCGCGCGGTCGCCGGCCCGGCGGGAGTGGAGCGCGAGCTCGGCCGCGGTGCCGGTCGCGGCGCCCGACCGCAGCGCCTCGCTGAACGCGGTGTGCAGGCGGGTGCGCTCGCCGGGCAGCAGGTCGTCGTAGACCGCCTCGCCGAGCAGGGCGTGGCGGAAGGCGTAGGACGAGCCGCCCGCCTGCGTGAGGACGTTGGACTCGACGGCGCTGCGCAGCGCGGCCTCGAGGTCGGTGGCGCCGAGGCCGGTCACCGTCGAGAGCAGCTCGTGGGAGACCTGCCGGCCGGCGACGCTCGCGACCCGGACCACCTCGCGGGTGCGGTCGTCGAGCCGGTCGAGGTGCACCAGCAGCACGTCGGCGAGCTCGGCGGGCACGTGTCCTCCGGTGGCCCAGGTGGCGCCGATCAGCTCCTCGACGAAGAACGCGTTGCCCTCGGCGCGGTCGACGATCTCGGCGATGCTCGCCTCGGAGATCGTCGTGTCCTTGTGGATCGTGTAGATCAGCAGGCGCACGTCGGCGTCGGTGAGGGGGTCCACCTGGATCCGCTCGACCCCACGCAGGCGGGCCCACTCGGCGACCTGCGGGCGCAGCGGGTGCCGGCGGTGGAGGTCGTCGGAGCGGTAGGAGACGACGAGCCGCACGGGACCGGCGAAGGGCCGGGAGAAGAGGAAGCTCAGCATGTCGCGGGTCGACTGGTCGGCCCAGTGCGCGTCCTCCACGACGACGAGCAGCGGCCCGTCCTGGGCCAGCGTCTCGAGCAGGTCGTGGACGGCGGCGAAGATGTTGCCGCGGTCGAGGGACTGGTCCTCGTCGCGGTCGTCGGTGGCGCGGAGCCGTCGGCCCGGCTGGAGGCGGGCGAGGGTGGGGTGACGCTCGGTCACGCTCGCCGCCGCCTCCGGCCGCTCCGTGAGGATGCGCCCGAGGATCTCGGAGAAGGGGAGGTAGGGCAGCGACCCGTCGGCCAGGTCGAGGCAGTGGCCGGCGAGCACCAGCCAGCCCTCGCCGAGCGCGACGTCGCGCAGCTCGGTCAGCAGTCGCGTCTTGCCGACGCCCGCGTCGCCGGCGAGGAGCACGGCGTACGGCGCGTCGCCTGCGGACGCGCGAATGCCGAGCCGGGAGACCAGGTCCTCCAGCTCGGCATCGCGTCCGACGAGGCGGGCGCTGCGGGCGGTGGGCACGTCGGCCATTGTGGCCTGCCCCACCGACACCGTGGTGGCGCTTCCCGATCCCGGGGTCATCGCCCGGTCGTGGTGGTGCCGGCGGCGCGGCGGGCGCGGCGCCCGAACGTCCCCCAGTCCTTGCGGAGCCTCTCGGTGCGGTAGCTGACCTCGGCGTTGATGAAGCTGTCGGTGGCGAACATGTCATGTCCCTTCCTGGTGCGGCCCGGCTCTCGGGCCATGGGAAGAGATTGCGCCGCTGAGGTAGGGCTCGACATCGGGCGGGAGACGTATCCCGGGGGCGGTGACTACCTCAGATGGGGGCGACCGGCTACCTCAGTGGGTGGACCGGGGCGGTGTCGAGATCGACGACCGTCCACGATGGGGTGTATCAGGGACTCAGGAGACCGCTCCTACCTAACGTGAGGGACGTCATCATGGAGAGCGAACGGCGCGCCCCGAGCGATGTTCCGTGGCTGGCCGGGGGGACTGACACGGACGTCGCCACGCTCGTCGACGAGGCTCGCGGGGGAAGCCAGACGGCGTGGGACCAGCTCGTGGAGCGCTATCTCCCCTTGGTGACGTCCCTCATGCGGCGGTACCGGGTGACCGGGGCCGACGCCGACGACGTCAACCAGACCGTCTGGTTGCGGCTCGTGGAGCACCTCGACCGGATCGACGATCCCCGGGCCCTGCCGGGGTGGTTGTCGACGGTCACCCGCCACGAGTGCTTCCGGATCCGGCAGACCCGCGGCCGCTCGGTCCCCACCGACCCGCAGACCACGACCACCTTCGACCGACCCGACCACGCTCCCGACCTGCTCGAGGAGCTGCTCGCCGCCGAGCGGCACACCGCACTCGTCGACGCGCTGCTCGAGCTCCCGGCCCAGCGCCGCGACCTGTTGCTGCTGCTCACCGAGGACCCACCCCTGACGTACGCCGAGATCAGCGACCGCTCGGGCATCCCGATCGGCAGCATCGGGCCCACCCGCGCGCGAGCCCTCCAGCAGCTCCGACGCACCCGCGCATTCCGCCGCCTGACCAGTCCTGACACGGACGGGAGCCACCGATGACCACCGACCTTCCCCCCGAGGACCAAACCGTCCTCGACGACCTGACCGCCGCGCTCGCCGCGCGCCGCGACGTGGAGTCCCGGCACCGGGAGGCGGCGCAGGCGGCCTTCACCTGGCGCACCGTGGACGCGGAGCTCATGGAGCTGGCCTACGACTCGCTCGACGAGCCGAGCACCGTGCGCGGGGTCGTGTCGGCCCAGCCCCGGGCGCTGTCCTTCACGTCGCGCCGCGGCAGCCTCGAGGTGGAGGTCGACGGGGACCGCGTCCGCGGGCACGTCGTCCCCGCGGCGGTCGTCACGGTGATCATGACCAACGCCGCCGGCGAGCGCGCCGAGGCCACCACGGACGAGGACGGGATGTTCGTGCTGATGGGCACGCTGCCCGGACCGGTCCGCTTCACCGTGGAGGGCGACGTCGCCGGTACGACGCCCTGGGTCACCCTCTGACCGGACGCGACCCCGTCAGGTGCAGCCGGGTCGAGGATCGGCCCGACGCCGCGGCGACCCGCGCGCGGCGGCCTCGACGAGCAGCTGGTCGGCGGCCTTGCGGGCGCTGATCCCGTGCTCGCTCATCCGGGCGGCGATGAGGCCGGCGACCAGCGGCGTCGAGAACGACGTGCCGCTCCACCGGGCGATGCCCGTGAAGTCGCGCTGCCTCGCCCACGTTGCGGCGGCTCGTGGCAGAAGAACGTGCCGGTCGGGTAGGCGTTGACCAGGCCGGTGCCGAGCGCGTAGACGTCGACCCAGCTGCCGAAGTTGGAGTAGTCGGCGCGACTCGCCGGTCCCGGTCGAGGGCACCCGACCGAGACGGCCCACGGGAAGGCCGCCGGCCAGAACGGCAGCCGGTGCCCGTCGTTGCCCGCCGCCGCGACCAGCACGGTGCCCTTCTGGTGGCGCAGCCGCTGCTCCCAGAAGACCTCGAAGCCCAGCAGCGGCAGCTCGCCGCGCGTCGGGACAGCCCGCCGACAGCGAGATGATGTCGGGGCTCGTGCTCGAGGGCCTCGCCGAGCTGGACGACGATGTCGGACTCGTAGACCGCGCCGCCGATCGGCAGGAAGCCCTCCACGCGGATCTGCGCGGCGGGGGCCTGGGTGCGGACGACGCCGGCGATGAAGGTCCCGTGCCCGGCGTACGGGTGGATGTGGGCGGGGTCGATCGTCTCGGGGTCGCCGTCCACGCCGGCGGCCAGCCACGGGGTGGCGGGGTCGGTGCCGCACGGAGGCCACCAGCCGGTGTCCACGACGGAGACGAACACCTCTGTGCCGGCCCCGGGGTCGCTGGTGATGGCGGGGTACGGCGCGGGGTCCGTGCCGGGCTCCTCCGGCTCGACCGCCGGGACAGAGCCTCCCGCCCCCGCCCGGCGTGACGAACAGGATGTGGTCGGGGTGGCCTTGCCGACGCCGAGCTCCGGTCGTCGATCGCTCGAGGACGTCCGGGACGCCGTGGTCGCCGTCGGTGTACCCGCAGGACGGTGAGGCCCCGCTGGCGCTGCTGCCGCGCTCGTCCCCGACCCGCTCCGCCCCGAGCGAGCGTCGCGACGTCCTCGGCCAGTGCTCGTCGCGGGCCAGGACGTAGCCCGGGCGGTAGACATAGGCCAACCCGCCGTCCTCGGTCCACACGCGCGGCCGCGTTCTCGGGGCCACCGATGGCCTTGACGAGGTAGTCGACCTGCTCGCGGAGGATCTCGCTTGCGAAGCCGGTCGTCCTCCGGTGTCCTGCGTGGACGGTCGTCCCCGGTCTGTCGGTGCTCGTCTGATCCGTCATGGTGCGCTCCCCCGATGGGCTTGGATGGGTCCGGAGCGCTCCTGCCGGTGGCAGGTGGTGCAGCCGGACGGGGTGCGGCCGGGCCGGCAGCACCCCGCCTGACGATAGCGATCCGAGGCGTCGGTGAGGAGGGGTGCGACGGTGCCGGACCAGACCGGTGACGACCTGCTGGCGCTCGCGCATCGCCGAGCCCGCGCGGGCATCGTCGGCGGCCGCGGCCGTCCTCGCAAGAGCGACGGACCCGCTCACGCTGTCCTATGCCCACCAGGCCCTCGGCATCGTGCTGCGGGACCGGGAGGACATCGACCTCGCCCTCACGGCACCTGCGGACCGCCCGGCAGGCTCGCCGGGCGCACGGCGCCGACCCCGACCGACTGGCGGACGTGCGCGCCACGCTCGGCGCCACCCTCGCCGTGCGCGGCCGGACCGCCGCCGGGCTGCGCGAGCTCGACGAGGCCGTCCTCCAGTCGTCGCCGCAGGGCACCGTCCGGCCGAGGGTTCTCATGCGCCGGGCCAACGTGCTTGCGTACGCCGGCCACCACGACGCCGCGATCAGCCGACCTGCAGGGTGCGGTGCCGCGGGTTCCGGCGCTCGGGTGACGAGGTGTGGGAGGCCCGCGCGCTCAACCTGCGCGCGTATGGATCAGGATCCTGCGCGGGGAGTTCGCCGAGGCGGAGCGGGACCTCGTCGCCGCCGAGGCGCTCTTCAGTCCTGGCGAGCAGCGGTTCGAGGTGCTGGACGTCCGTCACAACCTGGCCCTCATCACGCTTCTTCCGGGGTGACGTCCCGGGCGCCCTGGCGGCGTTCGCCGACCTCTCGTCCGCGTACGCCGACCTCGGCGACGCGCACCTCGAGCTGGTTCTCGACCAGGCCGACGTCCTGCTCGTGGCCGGGCTCTCCCAAGAGGCGGTCGCCGTCATCGAGTCGGCGTCGGCGTGGGCCCGCAGCCGACCCCGGGCCCGGGCCGAGCTGCTCGTGCGGCGGGCCGCGGCCCTGCTGGGGGCCGGGCCGACCGGACGCTCGCGCTGGAGGACGCCCGGGCAGCCCGGAGGCTCTTCTTCCGCCAGCAGCGGGACTGGTGGCGGACTCGCGCCGACCTTGTGGCGCTGCGGGCGCGGATCGAGCTGGGGCGCGGGTCGCGCCGGGCCGCGGTCGACCTCGCCGACTCCCTGGCCGACGACGCGACCGAGGACGCGGTTCTCGCCCACCTGCTGGCCGGCCGGGAGCTCGCGCGGAACGACCCGGCGGCCGCGTCGGCGTACCTCTCCCGGGCGGCCGCCGGCCGCCACCGCGGCAGCCCGCTCAGCCGCACCACTGCCTGGCTGGCCCGCGCGCTCGAGCTCGAGGTGGGTGGGCGGCCGCGCGTGCTGGACGCGGTCGGGCGGGGACTCGACGCGCTGGCCGAGCACCGTGCGTCGCTGGGCAGTCCCGAGCTGCGCGCCCTGACGGCCCTGCACGGCTCGGACCTCGCAACCCTCGCCGTCCGGCACGCGCTGCCGCGGGGGCCGCGGGCGCTGGTGCGGTGGAGCGACCGGGCGCGCGCCGCCTCCCTGAGCGAGCCGGTGCCGGCGCCCCAGGACGCCGACCATCGACGGGCTGCTCGCGACGATCCGTGGCCTGTCCCACCGGATCACCGACGAGGAGGACCCCGTGGAGCTGCAGGCGCTCGTGCGCGAGCGGGCCCAGCACGAGCGGACGGTCCGGCTGGCGTGGGCGGCGACGCCGGGGGCGGGTGGTCGGGACACGCTCGGCGTCGGACGCCTCGCTGGTCGAGGCACCTCGGCGACCGGGTCCTGGTGCAGCTGGTCGACGTCGACGGCACGCTGTACGCGGTGGTCGTCCGCGAGGGTCGGTGGCGAACCGTCCGCGTGGGCCCCGCCGACGCCGCAGCGAAGGCGGTGGACGCCGCGCTCTACGGGCTGCGCACCGCCACCCGCGGACGGCCGGTCGACCTGGCCCGGCTGGGCGTCCGCCTCGAGTCGGCCCTGCTCGGGGACGCCGTCCGCCTGCTGCCCGCGGGACGTGCCGTGGTGGTCTCACCTCCCGCTGCCCTGCTCGCCGCACCCTGGGCACTCCTGCCGTCGATGCGCTCCCGACCAGTGGCCCTCACCCCGTCGGCGACCGCCTGGGTGCGCGCACACGCGGCCCGACCGCGCTCGACGCGGGCCGTGCTCGTGGTCGGACCGGACCTGCCGACCGGGGGCGCCGAGGTCGCGCCCATCGCCCGGATGCACGCCGGGGCCTCGCTGCTCGCCTCCGACGACGCCACGGTGGCCGCCGCCCTGGACGCGCTCGACGGGGCTGCGCTGGGGCACATCGCGGCGCACGGGTCGTTCCGTCCGGAGACGCCGATGTTCTCCAGCCTCCACCTCGCCGACGGGGCGATGACGGTCGACGACGTGCACCGGCTCGGCCACCCGCCGCACCGGATCGTGCTGCCCGCCTGCCGGTCGGGCGCGTTGGCCGACGTGGGTGGCCACGACGTCATCGGCTTCGCCGCCGCGCTGCTCGGGCAGGGGACCGCCGGGGTCGTCGCCTCGCTCATCGACGTCGACGACGCCGCCACCGTCCGGGTGATGCTCGACCTCCACGCCGGGCTGGTGGCCGGCGAGCGCCTCGACGAGGCCCTGTGCCGCGCGCGGCTCGCGGCGGGCGAGGACCCGGTGGGGCTGGCCACCGCGGTGTCGTTCGTGGCGCTCGGCGCGGCCTGAGGCGGCGTACGTCCGTCGCCGTCGCCGCCCTCCGGTCGGTAGTTTGGGACGATCCGGGTGGTCATCCGGCCGTTTCACCTACCAACTCGTCCCCCACTACCCGGGATCCGTCCGCGGGGATGCCGCGACGGCCCGGCCGAGAACTGCGACCTGCGGTCGTGGGTACCGCAGGTCGGATGCGCGCGCGAGGCCCGGCGGACGCTGCGACCTGCGGTCGTGGGTACCGCAGGTCGCATGCGCGCGCGAGGCCCCGCGGAGCCGCCCGGGGAACCGGATCGGCCCGACCGGCGCGGGCGAGGCCGGACTCGTTCCCCGCAGAGCTCAGGCAACAGGTACGACGGGACGCCCGGCCTGCCAGACGCCCGCGACCAGCGGTACGCCGGGGCGGTAGGCGAGGTGGACGTACGACGGGGCGTCGAGGAGGACGAGGTCGGCGCGCTTGCCGACGGCCAGGACGCCGACGTCGTCGCGGTCGAGCGCGGCCGCGCCCGTGGCCGTCGCGGCGTGCACGGCCTCGGCGGGGCTCATCCCCATGTCCCGCACGGCCAGCGCGATGCAGAAGGCCATCGAGGAGGTGAAGCACGAGCCCGGGTTGCAGTCGCTGGCCAGCGCGACCCGGACGCCGGCGTCGAGGAGGCGGCGGGCGTCGACGTACGGGTGCCGCGTCGAGAACTCGACCCCCGGCAGCAGCGTCGCGATGGTGCCGGAGTCGGCGAGCGCACTGACGTCGTCGTCGGACAGGTACGTGCAGTGGTCGACCGCGACCAGGCCGAGCTCGGCGGCCAGCCGGACGCCGCCTCCGTAGGTCAGCTGGTTGGCGTGCAGACGGCCGCGCAGCCCGTTGTCGGTGCCCGCTGCCAGGATCGTGCGTGCCTGGTCGACGTCGAAGGCGCCGTCCTCGCAGAAGACGTCGATCCAGCGCGCATGGGGGGCCGCGGCCTCCAGCATCGGGCCGGTGACCAGCTCGACGTAGTCGGCGGGGGTGGTGCCGCTCGGCACGACGTGGGCACCGAGGAAGGTCGTCTCGTCCGTGAACTGGCGGGCCACGGCGAGCGACCGCGCCTCGTCGTGGACGGAGAGTCCGTATCCACTCTTGATCTCGATGGTGGTGGTGCCCTGGGCCCGCATCTCGGCGACGAGCCGGGCGACGTGTGAGGTGAGCTGTTCGTCGGTGGCCGCGCGGGTGGCCGCGACGGTGGTGCGGATCCCGCCCGCGGAGTAGGGCGTCCCGGTCATCCGGGCGGCGAACTCCTGCGCGCGGTCGCCCGCGAAGACCAGGTGGCTGTGGCTGTCCACCCAGCCCGGCACGACGGCGCGCCCGCCGGCGTCGTACGCCGTGTCGGCAGCGGGGGCCTCGGCTGCCGGGCCGACCCACGCGATCGTGCTGCCCTCGACCACGAGGGCGGCGTCCTCGACGAGCCCGAGCAGCCCGTCGCGGGCCGGGTCGTTGGTGGTGAGCTCGCCGATGCCGGTGAGGAGCACGCTCATCCGTGCACCGCCTTGATCACCCGGTCGAGCTCGCGACCGATCTCGACCACCTGGTCGCGGGTGTGGACCAGCTCCCCGTCGGCGACCACCTGCAGGACGTCGCCCGCGCTCGCGGCGAACACCACCGCGTGCTCGTCGGTGCCTGCCCCGGCGGTGCGCGGCGACGCCAGGTCGAGGGTGACGAGGTCCGCGCGCTGGCCGACGGCGATCGAGCCGGCGTCCGGCCACCCGAGGCTGGCGTGGCCGGTCGCGGTCGCGGCGGTGAGCAGCTCGGCGGCCGACCAGTGCCCGCGGCGCATGGTCGCGAGCCGCTCGTCGAGCTCCACCGCGCGCATCTCCTCGAAGAGGTCGATCACCGCGTGGCTGTCGGAGCCCAGCGTCAGCCGGGCGCCGGCGTCGGCGAGGCGGCGGCTCGGGCCGACCCCGTCGCCGAGGTCGCGCTCGGTGGTCGGGCAGAAGTCGACGTAGGCGTTGGCCTCGCCGATCAGCGCGATGTCGGCCGCGGTCAGGTGGGTCGCGTGCACCAGCGTGGTGGTCGGCCGGAGCAGCCCGTGGGCGGCGAGCAGCCGGGTCGGCGTGACGCCGTACGCCTCCTGGCAGGCCTCGTTCTCGGCGACCTGCTCCGACAGGTGCACGTGCAGCACGTCCTGCTGGGACGCGCGCGACGTGCTCGAGCGCGTCCCGCGGCACGGCCCGCACCGAGTGCAGGGCGGCGCCGACGCGGGCGTGCGGTCCGGCGTCGATCGCGGCGACCCGGTCCTCCCAGGCCTGCGCGCTGCCGTCGCTGTAGCGGGCCTGCACGCCCTGCGGGGGCTTGCCGAAGCCGCCGGACAGGTAGAGCGTGTCGAGCAGCGTGATCCGGATCCCGGCCTCGCGGGCCGCCTCGACCAGGGCGTGCCCCATGGCGTTGGGATCGGCGTACGACGAGCCGTCCTGCTGGTGGTGGAGGTAGTGGAACTCCCCGACGGCGGTGATGCCCGCGGCCACCATCTCGCGGTACGTCGCCCGCGCCAGCTCGAAGTAGGAGTCCGGGTCGAGCCGCCCGGCGACGACGTACATCTGGTCGCGCCACGTCCAGAACGTGCCGCGGCCGCGCTGGGTGCGCCCCCGCAGGGCGCGGTGGAAGGCGTGGCTGTGGCAGTTGGCCAGGCCCGGGATCGTGAGGCCGAGGAGCACGTGGTCGGGCTGGAGCGGCCGGGGCTCACGGTCGGGCGACGACGACCGGTCCCGGAGGGTCACGGCGGTGATGACGCCGTCCTCGACGTCGACCACGACGCCCGGCTCCACGCGCCCGCCGACCCATGCGTGCTCGAGCAGGTAGGTCGTCGTCATCGCGCCAGCTCCGTGAGGGTGTCGGCCAGCGCCTCGACCCCGGCCAGGCAGTCGGCGGTCTCGGCGGACTCGTCGGGTGAGTGCGACACCCCGGTCGGGTTGCGCACGAAGAGCATGGCACTCGGGATCCCCGCCGCGGAGAGGATTCCCGCGTCGTGGCCCGCCTGCGTCGGGATGACCGGCCACCCGCCCACCGCGGCGAGCCGGGCGGCCAGCGCCGGGTCGAACGCGACCTGCCCCGACACCGACTCCGCGGTCACGGCCAGCCCGGTGCCGTCGCGCTCCGCGCGCTCGGTCCCCTGGCGCTCGATCGCGGCGACCAGGTCGGCGAGCGCCTCGTCGGACGAGCACCGCGCGTCGAGCCAGGCGGTGACCCGCGACGGCACCGCGTTGGTGCCGTTGGGGGCGACCTCCAGCCGACCGAAGGTGGCCCGCTGCCCGGCCAGCCGGGCCTGCTTGTTGGCGGCCAGCGCGGTCATGGCGTAGGTCAGCATCGGGTCCCGGCGGTCCTCCATCCGGGTCGTGCCGGCGTGGTTGGCCTCACCGGTGAAGTCGAAGCGGTAGCGCCCGTGCGGCCAGATCTCGCTGGCCACGCCCACCGCGACGTCCCGGTCGACGAGGTCGCGGCCCTGCTCCACGTGCAGCTCGACGAAGCAGCCGACCTCCGAGAGGTCGACCAGCCCGCCGCCGTCCTCCAGCGACCCGACGTCGAGCCCCGCGGTGGCCAGCGCGTCCGGCAGGGCGACGCCGTCGCGGTCCCGACGCTCGCGGGCGTCGGCCCAGGTCGTCGTACCGGTCGCCAGCCGCGACCCGAGGCAGGCCAGCCCGAAGCGCGACCCCTCCTCCTCGGTGAAGACCGAGACCCCGATGGGCCGGGACGGGTACGACGCCCCGCTCCCGCATCAGGTCGACCGCCGCGAGCGCGGAGACCACGCCGAGCGGTCCGTCGTACGCCCCGCCGTCCAGCACGGAGTCGAGGTGCGAGCCGGTGAGGATCGCTTGTCGGGGTAGTCCGGCGGAACGCCACCACGCCACCTGGTTGCCCATCGCGTCGGTCTCCAGCTCGAGCCCGCGGGACAGCGCGGCCTCGGCGAACCACGCCCGCAGCTCGGACTCGGCGGTGGTCCACGGCTGGCGGAAGTAGCCCCCCGACGACGCCGACCGGCCCACCGGGGCCAGGTCGCGCCACATCCCCTCGAACGTCATGGGGCGAGTCCACCGGTCGCCGGTCCCCCGGTCAACGACACGCGCCGTACCGACGTCTCGGATCCCAGACCAGCACACCCGGCGCACCGGGCGGTACCAGGACGACTCAGCCCGTCCACACCCCGTCGTCCCACGCGCGGGTGAGGACCTCGAGGTAGGGCGTGAGGTCCCAGCCCTGCGCCGCGACCCAGGAGTCCGAGAAGTAGGTCTCGAGGTAGCGGACGCCGTCGTCGCACAGCAGCGTGACGATCGAGCCGGCCTCCCCGGCGGCCCGCATGTCGCAGGCCAGCTTGGTCGCGGCGTACAGCGCGGTGCCCGTCGACGGCCCGGCGAGCTGGCCGATGCGGGCCCGCAGGAAGTGCACCGCGGCGACGGACGCGGCGTCGGGGACCTGGATCATCCGGTCGACGAGGTCGGGCAGGAACGACGGCTCGGCGCGCGGCCGGCCGATGCCCTCGATGCGCGAGCCGCAGGTCGTCTCCCCGCAGCCCGGGTCGCGGAAGGCGGCGAGGAACGCGGAGTTCTCCGGGTCGACGACGCACAGCCGGGTCCCCAGCCCGCGGTAGCGGACGAAGCGACCGATGGTGGCCGAGGTGCCGCCGGTGCCGGCCCCGACGACCACCCAGGTCGGCTCGGGGAAGCGCTCCATCGACAGCTGGTCGAAGATCGACTCGGCGATGTTGTTGTTGCCGCGCCAGTCGGTCGCCCGCTCGGCGTAGGTGAACTGGTCGAGGTAGTGCCCGCCGGACTCGTCGGCGAGCCCGCGCGCGACGTCGTACACCGAGGCGGGGTCGTCGACGAGCACGCACGAGCCGCCCTCCCGCTCGATCAGCGCGATCTTGGACGGCGAGGTCGTGCGCGCCATCACGGCGGTGAACGGCAGCCCGAGGAGGTGCGCGAAGAACGCCTCGCTCACCGCCGTCGAGCCGGAGGAGGCCTCCACGACGTGGGTGCCCTCCTGGATCAGCCCGCTGCACAGGCCGTAGAGGAACAGCGACCGGGCCAGCCGGTGCTTGAGCGATCCGGTCGGGTGCGTCGACTCGTCCTTGAGGTAGAGGTCGACGTCGTCGAACGCCGGCATCCGCACCGCGTGCAGGTGGGTGTCGGCCGAGCGCTGCTGGTCGGCCTTGAGCCGCCGGATCGCCTCGACGACCCACGGTCGCTCGGCGTGGCCGGACTGGTCGACCTCGACGAGCGGCACGACTCCCTCTCCCATGGACGGAGCGTGCCACAGTCGGAGCATGGAGTTCCAAGACGTCGTACGACGACGCCGCATGGTGCGGCGGTACGCCGACCGCCCGGTGGCGCCGGAGGCCCTCGACCGGCTGCTCGCCAACGCCACCCGCGGGCCCAGCGCCGGCTTCAGCCAGGGCTACGCGTTCCTCGTGCTCGACACCCCTGACGACGTCGCCCGCTTCTGGGCCGCCACCGGCGCGCCCCTTGGGTGGTTGAGGAGGGCGCCCTGGCGCCCGTCTCGAAACCCAACGCCTGGCTCGACGGCATGCGCACCGCCCCGGTCGTGATCGTCCCGCTCGCCCACAAGGACGCCTACCTCGACCGCTACGCCGAGCCCGACAAGGGCTGGACCGACCGCGACGAGGCCCGCTGGCCGGTCCCCTACTGGCACGTGGACACCGGGATGGCGGCCCTGCTGATCCTCCAGACCGCGGTCGACGAGGGCCTCGGCGCCTGCTTCTTCGGCATCCCCGGTGAGCACGTGGCGGGCTTCCGCGAGGCGTTCGGGATCCCCGACGACCACACGCCGATCGGCGCGATCACCGTCGGCCACCGCACGGACACGACCGGCTCGCGCGGCTCCGCGGCCCGGCGCGCGCGGCGTACGGACGTGGTGCACCGCGGCCGGTGGTGACGACCGCCGGCGTCACCCGCAGGGAGGAGGTGCGGGTCACACGCGGGAATCAGGCGGCACGCAGACACCTTGGACCCGGTGAACGGTCAACGAGTCCACGACGAGAGGTCCCCACGTGTCCCAGGCATTCGAACCGATCATGGTCGGCAGCTGGAAGCTGCCCCAGCGCTTCGTGATGGCGCCCCTGACCCGCAACCGCGCGAAGGGCACCGTCCCCGGTGAGCTCGAACGCCGAGTACTACGGCCAGCGCGCCGGCGCCGGGCTGATCATCACCGAGGGCTCGCAGCCCAGCGCGGTCGGCCAGGGCTACCTCGACACCCCCGGCTTCCACTCCCCCGAGCAGCTCGCCGGCTGGAGCAAGGTCGCCGAGGCCGTGCACGCCGGCGGCGGTCACCTCGTCGCCCAGCTGATGCACGTCGGTCGCGTCGCGCACCCGGACAACAAGGGCGGCCTCGAGTCCGTCGCGCCGAGCGCCCTGCCCGCCGACGGGAAGATGGTCACCGCCGACGGCCAGGTCGACATGCCGACCCCCCGCGCGCTGGAGACCGACGAGATCGCCGGGGTCGTCCAGGAGTTCGTCACCGCCGCCCGCAACGCGGTCGACGCCGGGCTCGACGGCGTCGAGGTGCACGCCGCCAACGGCTACCTGATCCACCAGTTCCTGGGGCAGTCGTCCAACACCCGCACGGACGGGTACGGCGGCTCCCCCGAGGCGCACGCCCGCTTCGCGATCGAGGTGACCCGGGCGGTCGCCGAGGAGATCGGTGGCGACCGCGTCGGCATCCGCATCTCCCCCGCCCACAACATCCAGGGCGTGCTCGAGGAGGACGAGGCGTTCACCCGGGCGACGTACGAGACGCTGATCGATGGCATCAGGGACCTCGACCTCGCCTACCTCAGCATCCTCGCCGACCCGCGCAGCCCGATCGTCGCCGACCTGCGTGCGCGCTTCGGTGGCCCGGTGATGCTCAACTCCGGCTTCGGGTCGGTCACCGACATCGAGGACGTCGAGTCGATCATCGACGAGGACCTCGGCGACCTGGTCGCCGTCGGCCGCGAGTTCCTGGCCAACCCCGACCTCGCCGAGCGCTGGCGCACCGGGGCGGCGCTCAACGAGCCCGACCAGGCGACGTTCTACGGCGGCGGCGCGGAGGGCTACACCGACTACCCGACGCTGGGCGAGCGCTGATGCGCGCCGTCGTCTACACCGAGAGCGGCGACTCCTCGGTCCTCGAGCTCGTCGAGCGCGAGGCCGCGGAGCCCGGCCCGGGCGAGGTCCGGGTGCGCATCGTGCGCGCCGGGGTCAACCCCACGGACTGGAAGTTCCGCGCCGGCGGCATGGGCGAGCTGGCCTTTCCCGAGATCGTGCCCGGCCAGGACGGCGCGGGCGTGGTCGACGCGGTCGGGCCCGACGTCACCGACCTCGCGGTCGGCGACCGGGTCTGGACGATGCTGGCCCAGCACACCCGGCCCGGCGGCACCGCGCAGGAGCAGGTCGTGCTGCCCGTCGGGCACGTCACCGCCCTGCCCGACTCCGCGTCGTACGACGTGGGCGCGGCGCTCGGCGTCCCGGCCGTCACCGCGCACCGCGCGCTGACCACCTCCGAGGACGGTCCGGACCGGCTGGTCCCCGGCGCGCTGGGCGGACTGACGGTGCTGGTCGCCGGCGGCGCCGGCGCGGTCGGCAACGCCGCGATCCAGCTCGCCCGGTGGGCGGGCGCGACGGTCATCAGCACCGTGAGCAGCCCCGCCAAGGCCGCCCTGGCCACGGCCGCGGGGGCGCACCACACGGTCGACTACCGCGAGGTGGACGTCGTGGAGGCGGTCCGCACGATCGCTCCCGACGGCGTCGACATCGTCGTCGAGGTGGCCCCGGCCCAGAACCTGCGCCTCGACGTGCAGGTCATCCGGCCCCGCGGCACGATCGCGATCTACGCCAACAACGGCGGCGACGAGGTCGGCCTGAGCGTGCGCGAGACGTTCTCGACCAACGCGCGCTTCCAGTGGGTGCTGCTCTACACGGTCGGCCAGGACGCCCTGCGGGCGGCGGCCGACGACATCACGGCCGCGCTCGTCGACGGTGCCTTCGGCGTCGGCGAGGAGCACGGGCTGCCGGTGCACCACTTCCCGCTCGAGCAGACCGCCGCGGCGCACGCCGCCGTCGAGGACGGCGCCGTCGGCAAGGTGCTGCTGGACGTCACCGCCGACTGAGGCGGTCAGCCGAACGGCGGCGGGTCGTCGACCAGGCCCACCAGCACGGCGCGTACGTCGACCAGGCGCGGCCGCGCCGCCGGGTCCAGGTCGACGCACGCCGCCAGCAGGTCGCGCACCTCGCGGCGGTACGACGTCGAGGCCGCCGGGCACCGTCGGCATCCGGCGGTGCACCAGCGGCCACCGGCGGCCGGTGTCCCACGTCGCCTCGTCGCCGTACGGCACGTCGTCGGTGAAGGCCTCGATGAGGGTGACCCCCAGCCCCCAGACGTCGGTGGCGGCGGTGAGGTCGCGGCCGCGCGCCTGCTCGGGCGCGAGGTAGCCGCGGTGCCGGCTCCCGCCCGGCCGGCCCCGGGCCGGCCCGCGAGGCTGAGGTCGATGAGCACGGCGCGGCCGTGGTCGACGACGACGTTGGCGGGCTTGACGTCGAGGTGCAGCCAGTCGTGGTGGTGGAGGTAGCCCGAGCACCGAGGTGAGCTGGAGGCCGAGCTCGGCCACGTCGGCGAGGTCGAGGGTCCCGTCCTCGATGACCGCCGCGAGGGTGGCACCGCCGCAGCGTCTCCAGGACCACGGCCGGCGGGTCCTGGTGGCACGGCGTAGCCGCGCACGAGGTGCGGGTGCGCGAGCGTGGTGACGATCTCCCCCTCGCGCAGCAGCGCCTCGCGGACGGCCGGCTCGTCGCGCCGCTCGGCGCGCGCCACCTTGACCACGACCCGGGTCCGGCGCACCTCGTCCCAGGCGTCCCACGTGTCGAGGCGCCGGCCGTGGGACAGCAGCGCGACCGCGCCGCAGCCCGGGCGAGCAGCGCTCCGCGTCGGGCGGGACCAGCCGTGCGGCGAGCGACGCCGGCGAGTGACGGGCTCATGCGGTGGCTCCCCGGAGGTCGTGGGCGTGCTGGGCCGCGAGGTCGTCGAGGTCGATGACGCGGTCGACGTGCTCGAGCACGACCGGGTCGTGGGTCATCACCGATGACGGTCCGGTCCCGCGCGCCGCGGGTGAGCGGCGACGAGCAGGCGCCGGCTCGAGCCGGCGTCGAGACCGGTCGTCGGCTCGTCGAGGACGCAGCACCCGGCTGTCGAGCAGCAGCGCGCGGGCCAGGGCGATCCGTTGCCGCTGGCCACCGGAGAGGCTGCGGCCCGCGCTGGCCGATCCGGGTGTCGTAGCCCTGCGGCAGCCGCTCGACGAAGGCGTGCGCATCGGCCGTGCAGCGCGGCCAGCCGCGACCTCGCTGCAGCGTGGCGTCCGGGCGGGCGAAGGCGATGTTGTCGCGGACGCTGGCGTCGAGCATCAGCTGCTCCTGCAGGACGGTGGCGACGGCGAGCCGCACCGACGGGCGGTGTGGTCGGCGACGTCGTGCCCGTCGATCTCGACCGGTGCCGTGCGTCGGGGTCGAGCTGCCGGGCGAGCAGCCGGGCGAGCGGTCGACTTGCCGGAGCCGCTGGCCCCGACGATCGCGACCCGCTCCCCCGCTGCGATCTCGAGGTCGAGGCCGACCAGCGCCGGGGTCCGGGCCTCCGGGTAGGTGTACGGTGACCCCGCGCAGGGCGCACGGCGCCCGGCGCCGCGCGGGCAGCGCGGTGGCGCCCGGCCGGTCGTGGGCGGCGGGCTCGTCGAGGAGCTCGACGAGCCGCTCGACCCCGGCGGTCGCGGAGAACAGGCTCGGCACCAGGTCGGTGAGCTCGCGGACGGGTCCGTAGCACTGCATGAGCAGGGTGAGGAAGGCCAGCAGGCCGCCCAGGGTGAGGCGGTCGGTGGCCAGCGACCACACACCGAGGCCGATGACGAGGAGCACGCCGATCAGCTCGGCGAGGTCGACCAGGGGCAGGAAGAACGCCCGCACCCGGCTGCCGGCGAGCTCCGCGCCGGCGATGGCGCGGTTCTGCCGGTGGTAGTCGGCGACCGCCTGCTCCTCGCGACCGAAGGCCTGCACGAGCGCGGCGTTGGAGAGGCTCTCCTCGGTGAGGCTGCCCAGCGACCCGCCCCGTCGGCGGCGCTCGCGCGACACGTCGCGGGTGAAGTCGGCGAAGCGCCTCGACACCCACCAGAAGACGGGCACGACGACCATCGAGGCCAGCGCGAGCTCCCACTGCAGCCAGAAGAGCGCGCCGACGAAGAAGACCAGCTTGAGCGCCGCCCCCACGCCTCCGGCGAGCTGGCCGACCATGAAGGACTCGACGGCGGCGACGTCGGAGGTGAGTCGGGTCAGCACGTCGCCGAGCCGACGGCGGTCGTGGGTGACGGCGGGCAGCGAGAGCACGTGCGCGAAGGAGTCGCGCCGCAGGCCGACCAGGAACCTCTGCGAGATCCAGGTGGAGAGGTAGTCGTCGGCGCCCGACACGACCCCGCTCAGCAGGTTGAGACCGACGTACGCGAGGGCGAGCCACAGCAGCGGTCCGACGTCGGCGGGGACGAGCACGTCGTCCACCAGCCGCTGGAAGAGCATCACCTCGGCGACCGAGATCGCGGGCGCCGCGGCCAGGAGGAGCATCCCGAGGAGCAGCCACCCCCGCAGCGGGCGAAGCCGCGGCCAGAAGCGGCGTACGACGTCCGTCACGGTCAGCGAGCCGGCGGCGGCCACGATCGGCGCCTCGTCGACGGCCGGACGCAGCGATGCGACCAGGCGCTGCCAGGTGCGACGCATGGAAGACTCCTTCCTCGGGCGAGAGCCCGGACGGGTGGGTGGCTCCTGCGATGAGCCACCCACCCGTTCCAGGTCTGTGCGTGTGTTGCGTGCCGTCAGTTGGTGCGGCTGCGCGAACGGCTGCGGCTGCGGTTGCGACGGCGGCGCCTCCGGCGGCGGCGCCGACGACGGTCGTCACTGGTGTCGTCCATCCGACGGGCCTGCACGGCCGGTCGCAGGGACGTGAAGATGCTCGAGCGAGCCATGACACGTTCCTCTCTCTTCGGTGCTGTTCCGTCCCCCTTGCGGGAACGAGCACGACTCTGGAGGGCGGCGATGAAGCGACCGTGAGGGCTCGATGAGAGGTCCCTCATTCGATGAGAACGCGGGGTAGTACCGGACCTTTGGGTGGCGAAACGCCGATGCAACCCACCCGATCGTCCGGTACCACCCCGGCGTCCGGACTAGGTTGCGGCTCATGCCCGACTCCCCCGCGACCGACCTCGACCGCGTCGTCGGCAAGCTCCAGGCCCTGGTCCGGATCCCGACGGTCTCCGACCGGGACCCGGCCCGCGTGGACACCGACGCCTTCGACCGGCTGCTCGCCGAGCTCGCGACCCAGTTCCCGCGCGTGCACGCCGGGCTGGAGCTGACCCGGGTCGGCACCCACGGCCTGCTGTTCCGCTGGCCGGGCGCCAGCGACGCGAGGCCGGTCGTGCTCATGGCCCACCTCGACGTCGTACCGATCGACGCGGACGCGCCCTGGCAGCACCCGCCGTTCAGCGCCGAGATCGCGGACTCCCCCACCGGGCCGGCCGTCTGGGGCCGCGGCACCCTCGACGACAAGGGCTGCGTGGTCGGGATCTGCGAGGCCGTGGAGCTGCTCCTCGAGGCCGGCCACGTGCCCGCCCAGGACGTCTGGCTGTCCTTCGGCTGCGACGAGGAGGTGAGCGGTACGGCGGCGCTCGCGGCCGTCGACCACCTCCGGGCCGCGGGGGTCCGGCCGTGGTTCGTGGTCGACGAGGGCGGTGCGATCGCCCACGAGGCGTTCCCCGGGGTGAAGCCGCCGCTCGGCGTCATCGGGGTCACCGAGAAGGGCACCACCAGCGTCGAGCTGGTCGCCGAGGGGCGCGGCGGTCACGCGTCGACCCCGGCCCGCAACGGCCCCACGGCCCGCATCGCGCGCGCCGTCCTGCGCGTGGAGAAGTCGCCCTTCCCGGCCTCCGCTCCGGCACCGACGCTGGAGCTGATGCGCCGCCTCGCGCCGCACGTCCCGCTCCCCCTGCGGCCGCTGCTCTCCCGCGCGGACCGGATCGCCCCCGCCGTCACCCGGGCCCTGCTCGCCGCCGGCCCGGAGGCGGCAGCGATGACCCGCACCACCGTCGCGACCACCACACTGTCGGGCAGCCCCGCGCTCAACGTGATCGCCTCGACCGCGAAGGCCGGGCTCAACGTGCGGGTGATGGTCGGCGACACCGTCGCCGGCGTGGTCGACCACCTGCGCGCGGCGATCAAGGACGACAGCATCCGCATCGACGTCGTCGAGTCGGGCGAGCCGAGCCCGGTGTCCCCGATGGACGACGCCTTCCGGCTGATCGAGTCGTGCATCGGTGAGGTGTTCGCCGACGCCGTGCCCACGCCGTACGTGATGATGGCCGCCACCGACTCGCGGCACTTCACCGAGATCTGCGAGCGGGTCTACCGCTTCGCACCGTTCCGGATGACCAAGGCGCAGCGCCAGGCCATCCACTCCTACGACGAGCACCTCGGGGTCTCGGCGCTCGTCGACGGGGTCCGCTGGTACCGCACGCTCATCGAGAGGCTCCCCGCATGACCACCACCTCGTCGTCGGAGGCCCCGGGCACCCACCAGGTCGCGCCGCACCTCGTCCGGATCGTCGGCTTCCTGGTCGCCGTCGAGATCGCCAGCGGGATCCTGCAGGGCTACTACACGCCGATCTTCAGCGACATCGCCGTCCACCTCGGGATCCAGGACGCCGACGTCAACTGGTTCGAGGCGGCGCAGCTGATCGTGTCGGCCCTCTGCGTGCCGCTGCTCGCCCGCCTCGGCGACCTGTGGGGCCACCGCAACGTGCTGCTCCTCTCGACCGCGATCACCGCGCTCGGCTCCTGGATCCTGGCCTTCGCGCCGTCGTTCACGACGTTCCTCATCGGCTGGGCGATCCAGGGCGCGTACGTCGTGTGGCTGCCGCTCGAGGTCGCGATCATCCACCGCCGCACGGCGAACACCGGGCGGCAGGCGCTGCTCACCCGGCGGTCCGCGGCGATCCTCGTCGGCGCGCTCGAGCTGGCCGTGATCATCGGCGCCCTCACCTCCGGCGCGCTGGTCGAGTCGACGTCCATGACGGTGCTGCTGATGCTGCCCGCGATCGCGGTGACGATCTGCTTCGTGGTGATCTGGTTCGGCATCGAGGACGTGCCCGGGCGGGCCACCGGCGGGATCGACTGGATCGGCTTCACCCTCATCACCGGCGTCCTGGGCGTGCTGATGGCGGGCCTGATCGTGATCCGCCTGGAAGGTCCGTCCTCGCTCCTCGCCTGGCTGCTCATCGTCGCCGGGCTGGTGCTCCTCGTGCCCTTCGTGAAGGCCGAGCGCCGGATCGAGGAGCCCCTGATCGACGTCGACCTGATGGCCACCCGCGCCCAGTGGCCGGTGCAGCTCACCGCGTTCCTCTTCGGCATGTCCGTGCTCGGCGCGCAGATCCCGCTGTCCACGTTTGCGCGCACGGACCCCGAGGTCGCCGGCTACGGGCTCGGCGCCGACGCGGCCTTCGTGTCGACGCTGATCGGCGTGTACGTCGTGAGCCTCGCCGTCGGCGCCTTCACCCTGCCGCTCACCTCACGGCTGCTCACCGCCCGGCGGGCCCTCATCGCCTCGTCGCTGCTCGTGGCCGTCGGCTACGCGCTGTGGATCCCGTTCCACGACACGACCACGCAGGCGCTCGTCAACATGGCCGTCGCGGGCATCGGCTCGGGAGCCCTCGTGGCCGCGCTGCCGGCCGCCGCAGCCGCCGCCGCGCCCGCGGACCGCACCGGCTTCGCCACCGGGATGACCAACGCGACCAAGACCGTCGGCGGGGCCATCGCGTCGTCGATCTTCGCGATCGCGCTGGCCTCGACGGGGTCGATCGACGGACCCGAGACCGGGCAGGCCCCGCTCGCGGGCTACCTCACGGTCTGGGCCGTCTGCTCGGTGGCCGCGCTGCTCGCGGCGCTCGCGCTGGTCGCCGTACCGAAGTCGTCCTTCACCGACCACTGAGCCGCGCGGCGAGGATCGCGACCCCGGGGCCCTCCAGGTCGTCGAGCGCCACCGTGCGGCGGGAGGCCACCAGCAGCAGCGACACCGCCGGTCCGCGGACCTCGGCACCCTCCCCGAGACCGAGCCCCGCGTCGGTCGCGACGAGGCGCAGGCCCGCGACGTGCTGCTTCGCACCGCCGAGGCCCACCCAGGTGTGCGCCTGGTAGGCCAGGCCCCGCAGCACGGCCTCCTGCGGATAGCTCCTGCTCAGGCCGAGGGGACGCCGGATGTCCTCGCCGTGCACGACCTCCTCGACGAGGCGGCTGTCGAGCGGGGCCCCGGGACCCTTGGTCAGCGAGGCCACCTCCCGCAGCCGGTCGAGCGTCTCGGCGGGGGTCGCCCCCCGGTCCTCGGCGACGGCCATGGCGTTCATCCGGTCGAAGTCGAAGCGGGCGCGCGCCATGGCGACCACGATCCCGACCGGCGAGGCGGACCGCGCGTTGCCGACCAGGTGGGCCGCCACGTCGTGCACGGTCCACCCCTCGCACAGTGACGGCTGCTCCCACTGGTCGTCGGTCAGACCGGCCAGGTCCTCGATCAGCGCCGCTCGCTCGGCATGCACCAGGGTCCACACGTCCGTCATGCCGACAGTCTGGCGGAGTCCACCGACATCACAGGTCCGGGAACAGATTCGCCCCGGCTTGCTTTGATGACTGACATGACTGCTTCCGCTCGCGCCACCGACCTGCTCGCCCTCCACCAGGCCCCGGAGCTCCTCACCGTGGTCAACGTCTGGGACGCCATCACCGCCAAGACCGTCGCCGACGTGCCCGGCACGAAGGCCCTCGCGACCGCCAGCCACTCGATCGCCGCGACGCTCGGCTATCCCGACGGGGAGAAGATCCCGGTCGAGGAGATGGTCGACATGTGCCGCCGCATCGTCGAGGCGACGGACCTGCCGGTCAGCGCCGACCTCGAGGGTGGGTACGGCGACGCCGCGGACACGATCCGCCGCGCGATCGGCGTCGGCGTGGTGGGTGCCAACCTCGAGGACCAGATGAAGCCCCTCGCCGAGGCCGTCGCCCAGGTCGAGGCCGTGATGGCCGCCGCGGCGGCCGAGGGTGTCCCCGACTTCGTGCTCAACGCCCGCACCGACGCCTTCCACCTCGGCCGCGACCGCGACCGGGGCGACGTGCTGGCCGACGCCGTCGAGCGCGGCAAGGCCTACCTGGACGCCGGCGCTCCGGTCGTCTTCGTGCCCGCGATCCTCACCGAGGACGAGATCGTCACGCTGGTCGACGCGTTCGGCCCGCAGCGCCTGACCACCATCGCCATCCCCGGCACGCCCTCGCTCGAGCGCCAGCAGGAGCTCGGCGTGGCACGGGTCTCGCACGGCCCGCTCTCGCAGAACGTCGCGCTCACCGCGCTGCAGGAGCTGACCGAGGAGGTCCAGCGCGGCGGCGGTGTCCCGAGGTCGATGCGCATCCTCAACTGAGGTCCCTGCCCCCGCCCTGCCCGGGGGTAGTACCGGACGTTCGCGTGGCCGCCCTCGGCGTGTCGCCACCCGAAGGTCCGGTACTACCCCGACAAGCGGTCCAGGCACCCGCCCGATAGCGGACAGGACCTGACCGCCAGGCCTCCTAGCGTGGCGGCATGACCACACACCGCACCGGTCCGGTGATCCGGACGCAGGCACTCACCAAGACGTTCACGCGTCACAAGCAGACGGTCGAGGCCGTCCGCGGGCTCGACCTCGAGGTGGCCGACGGCGAGCTGGTCGCCTTCCTCGGGCCCAACGGCGCCGGCAAGTCGACGACGCTGCGCATGCTGACCACGCTCATCGCCCCGACGTCGGGCACGGCCGAGGTCGCCGGGTACGACGTCGTGCGCGAGCAGCGCGCCGTACGCCGCTCGATCGGGTACGTCGGGCAGGGCAACGCCGCCGGGCACCAGCAGCGCGGCCGCGACGAGATCGTCAGCCAGGCCCGCGCGCACGGGTTGTCCCGGGCCGTCGCACGGGAGCGGGCCGAGGAGCTGCTCGCGGCCTTCGACCTCACCGAGCACGCCGGACGCCCGGTCTCGACGCTCTCCGGCGGCCAGCGCCGCCGCCTCGACGTGGCGATCGGCCTGGTCCACCGGCCGCGGCTGATGTTCCTGGACGAGCCGTCCACCGGGCTCGACCCGCAGAACCGCGTCAACCTGCAGGAGCAGGTGCAGCGGCTCAACCGTGAGCTCGGCACCACGATCCTGCTGACCACGCACTACCTCGAGGAGGCCGACGCCATCGCCGACCGGGTGGTGGTGATCGACCACGGCGAGGTCATCGCCGACGACAGCGCCACCCGCCTCAAGGCGGGGCTGGGCGACCTCGTCTCCCTCGGCTTCGCCGACCCGGACGACGCCGCCGCCGCGGCCGCCCGGGCGGGCCGGATCGACGGCGCCTCCGTCGAGGTCGCCGGCCCGGACGTCACGGTCCGCGTCGCCCACGGGCGCGACCTGGCCGCAGGACTGGTCACCGAGCTGGCGGCGCACGACACCCCCGTACGCCGCATCGAGGTCGCCAGCGCGACCCTCGACGACGTCTTCCTCCACCTCACCGGACGCAGCCTGCGCGAGAGCAACGAGACCACCGAGCAGGCCGGACCGGCCGACACCGAAGGAGCAGCCGCATGAGCGCCACCGACGTCGCCCGCACCGAGGTGCGCGGCATGACCTACGACGACACCCAGGACCCGGGCTTCGTCGCCCACACCTGGAACGTCATGACCCGCGAGCTCAAGCCGATGCTCCGTGAGCCTGCGTCGGTGCTCTTCGCGATGGTCCAGCCGCTGGTCTTCCTCGCGCTCTTCGCCCCGCTGCTCCCGGACGTCGGGTCGGGCTCGGCGTTGCAGTGGTTCGTGCCCGGGATCATCGCCATGACCGCCCTGATGGGCGCCTCGATGACCGGCTCCAACCTGACCCTCGAGATCAACAGCGGCTCCCACGAGCGGCTGCTCGTCTCCCCGTTGAGCCGCTCGTCGCTGCTCGTCGGCCGGGCCCTCAAGGAGGTCGTGCCGATGCTGGCGCAGGCGGTGCTGATCATCGCCGTGGTCACGCCGTTCAGCTTCGAGCTGCACCTCGGCGGCACCCTGCTGGGGCTGCTGATCCTGTCGCTCTTCAGCGTCGGGGTCGGCGCGTTGTCCTTCGCCCTGGCCATCGTCTCGGAGGGCCAGGACTGGCTGTTCTGGACGGTGCAGCAGACGTTGATCTTCCCGATCCTGCTGCTCGCCGGCGTGCTGCTGCCGGTCGACGAGTCGGCGCCCGGATGGCTGCGGTTCCTCTCCGACCTCAACCCGCTGGCCTACATCATCGACGCCGAGCGTGCGCTGTTCGCGGGGTCCTTCCCCGTCGACACGGTCGCGTACGGCGCGCTGGCCGCGGTCGGCGTCGCGGCCGTCGGGCTCGTGGTGGGCCTGCGGACGATGCGCCGCTCCAGCTGAGCGTCGTACGCGGGATGGCCCGTGATGCCTCGCCGGGGTAGTACCGGACGTTCGCGTGGCCGCGCCCGGCGTGTCGCCACCCAAACGTCCGGTACTACCCGGGGATGCAAGACGTCAGGCGCGCTTCGCGAGCAACCGGGTGAAGTGCCCGCGGCTCTCGCCGTCGAGGGAGCCGTGCCCCATCGCCTCGCGAGCCGCGTCGAGGTCGCCCATCCACCCGGCGAGCAGCAGCGGGATCGCCAGCCCGGACCTGGACCGCTCGACCACGACCGGGTCGCCCGGGACGATCCGGCCGGCCTCCTCGACGGCGAGGTAGCACCCCGCGCGACCGCGCTCGGCGAAGCGTCGCACCCACGCCCGCTCGCCCATCCGGGCGGCGAAGTTGCCGCAGGGCACCCGCGGGGCGGACACCCGCAGCACGGCCGTGCCGACCCGCCACGTGTCGCCCTGCTCGGCGGCGTCGACGTCGAGGCCGATGGTGGTGAGGTTCTCCCCGAAGAGCCCCGGCGCGAGCGTGCGGCCGAGCTCGCGCTCCCAGTGGTCGAGCTCCTCGCGGGCGAACGCGTAGACCGCCTGGTCGGAGCCACCGTGATGGCGACCGCTGCCGATGAAGTCGCCGGCCACCCCGGAGAATCCCTCTCCCGACGGCCCGCGCCGCTTGCGTCCCGGGTCCGCGACGTCGATCGCGTCGACGGGGACCTTGCCGATCCCGGTGGGCGCCCGACCCTCGCGGAGGACGGCGGGCGCGCCGACGTTGACGGAGAGGACGGCGGGTTCGGTGGCCACGGGACGACCCTAGGCGGAACGGACCCGTCACTCCCCGCCCGGCCGCTGCTCGGCCCTGCTGAACGGCGACTCCGGCCGCTCGAGCAGGACCCCGTCGACCCGCAGGTCGACGAGCTCGTTGTAGAAGGCGACCCGGTCCGCGATCGCCGCGACGGCCGGCAGCGGCGAGGAGTACGACCATGCCACGTTGGCCAGCTCGGGCGGGCCGGTGAAGGTCCAGTAGCGGTCCGCCGTCCCCTTGTAGGGACACGCCGAGACGTTGTCGGTGGCCGCGAGCAGGCCGAGCCGGACGTCCTCGCGCGGCAGGTAGTAGCGCGTCGGCAACCGCGTCTCCAGCAGCAGCACCGGCCGGTCGCTGGCCGCCACCACCACGTCGCCGACCAGCACCTCGACGTGCCGCGAGCTGCGCAGGGTCTCGACGCGCTGGTGCGGGTCGCGCGGGTGCAGGCCCACCGGCTCGTCCTCCTCGGTCCACGCCAGCACGCCCGGCTCCCAGGTGAGCATCACCCGGTCCGGCAGGTCCTCCAGCGTCCAGGCGCCGCACTCGACCACGGCGTCGTCGACCACCACGTCGTACCACTGCGCGACCGGGAGGTGCGGGCCGAAGAACCAGCCCCCGGCGTACGACGACCCGCTCGCCGGCCGCAGGACGCCTGCGGCCACCTCGGGGAGGGCGAAGCCGTAGACGGGTGGGAACGCGCCCGGCCAGACCAGCAGCGGGTCCCGCGTCTCGACGACCAGCGTGTCGCCGAGGCGGCCGCGGACCCACTTGTCGATCCGCTCGGTGCGGAGCCTGCCCATCGATCGAGTGTGCCACCGGAGCCGGCCTGTCGACCAGCCCCTCGAAGCACGACCGCCCCCGACCTACGCTGGTGGCCTCGGAGGTGACGACATGACCGAGCAGGACCAGCACGGGGACGGGCACGACGGGCACGGGGACCAGCGCCAGCACGAGCGCGCCCGCGACGACCGGACCGGGCAGTCCGCGGCGGCCGCCCGCATCCAGCACCAGACCCAGTGGGTCGAGCAGCAGCTGCGGATCGCGTTCGAGCGCGGCGACTTCGACGACCTGCCCGGCGCGGGCAAGCCGCTGGAGGGGCTCGGCACGGACCACGACCCCGACTGGTGGGTCAAGAGGCTCGTCGAGCGCGAGCAGATCAGCGTGCTGCCGCCCGCGCTCGAGCTGCGCAAGGAGGACGCGGAGATGGCCGCGCGCCTGGACCGGATCACCGCCGAGTCCGAGGTGCGCGAGGAGGTCGAGTCCTTCAACGCCCGCGTCCGCCGCGCCCGCATGCAGCTGCTCGGCGGCCCGCCGGTCATCACGCCCGAGCGCGACGTGGACGCCGAGGTCGAGGCCTGGCGCGAGCGTCGTACGGCGCGGGTCGAGGCCCAGCGCGTGGCGCTCGCGGCCCAGCAGCCGGAGCCGCGGCCCCGCCGGTGGTTCGGCCGCCGACGGTGAGACCCGGACCCGCCGGTGTCGGGAATCCCACACGTCGTACCTGCTGGTAACCGGGTTTCGATAGGTTCCGCCCCATGCGCCCAGCCAAGGACTTCTTCCGCCCGCTCGCCGTCGGGGCACCCATGCCCGTGACCGAGATCCCGGCCCGCCCCAGCCGCGCGATCCACTTCTTCGACCCGTCCAACGCCAAGATGGCGGCCAAGGTGCCGCAGATGGTCGGCACCGTCGACGTCCTGCTCGGCAACCTCGAGGACGCCGTCAAGGCCGACAACAAGGAGGCGGCCCGCGCCGGGCTCGTCAGGATCGCGCGGGAGAGCCGACTTCGGTGGGCGGCCGACCCAGCTGTGGACGCGGATCAACGCCCTCGACAGCCCCTGGGTGCTCGACGACCTGACCACGCTGGTGACCGAGATCGGCGACAAGCTCGACGTGATCATGGTGCCCAAGGTGCAGGGCGCCGAGGACATCCACTACGTCGACCGGCTGCTCGCGCAGCTCGAGGCCAAGGCCGGCCTGGAGCGCCCGATCCTGGTGCACGCGATCCTCGAGACGGCCCGCGGCGTGGCCAACGTCGAGGAGATCTGCGGCGGCGAGCCCGCGCATGCAGGGCCTCTCGCTGGGCCCGGCCGACCTGGCCGCCGACCGCCGGATGAAGACCACCCGCGTCGGCGGCGGGCACCCCGGCTACCTCGTCCGTGAGGACGCCAACCCCTCCCAGCCGGAGGCGCACCGCGACATCTTCCAGCAGGACCTGTGGCACTACACGATCTCGCGGATGGTCGACGCGTGCGCGATGCACGGGATCTACCCCTACTACGGCCCGTTCGGCGACATCGCCGACGTGGTGGCGTGCGAGGACCAGTTCCGCAACGCCTTCCTGCTCGGCTGCGTGGGCACCTGGAGCCTGCACCCCAAGCAGATCGAGATCGCCAACCGCGTCTTCGCGCCGAGCGCCGACGAGATCAGGCACGCCCGCCGGGTCGTCGCGGCCATGGGCGACGGCACCGGGGCCGTCATGCTCGACGGCAAGATGGAGGACGACGCCTCCCTCAAGCAGTGCCTGGTGATGGTCGAGCTCGCGGAGCAGCTGGCCGCGATCGACCCGCAGCTCAAGGCCCAGTACGACGCCATCACGATCGAGGACTGACCCGATGACCGACTTCCGTCCCCGCCGCTCCGTCCTCTACATGCCCAGCTCCAACGAGCGGGCGCTGGAGAAGGCCAAGACCCTGCCCTGCGACGGGTTGATCCTCGACCTCGAGGACGCCGTCGCGCCCGACGCCAAGGAGTCCGCCCGGGTCGCCGCGTGCGCCGCCGTCGCGAGCGGCGACTACGGCCGCCGCGAGCTCACGATCCGCATCAACGGCGCCGACACGGCGTGGCACGCCGACGACATGGCGGCCGCGTGCGCCGCCGGTCCGGACGCGATCGTCGTGCCCAAGGTCGACAGCGCCGACGCCGTCCTCGCCCTCGTGGAGGCGATGGTGGCCCACCACGCCCCCGAGCACACCAAGCTCTGGGCGATGGTCGAGACGCCGTACGCCATGCTCCACGCCGAGGAGATCGCGGAGGCCTCCGATCGCCTCACCGTGCTGGTGATGGGGACCAACGACCTCGTCAAGGAGCTGTACGCCGAGCACGTCCCGGGCCGCGCGCCGGTGCTGGCCGGGCTCTCGCTCGCCCTCCTGGCCGCGCGGGCCACCGGCAAGGTGATCCTCGACGGCGTCTACAACGACGTGAAGGACACCGAGGGCTTCCTCGCCGAGTGCACGCAGGGCCGGCAGATGGGCTTCGACGGCAAGACGCTCATCCACCCCGGCCAGGTCGAGGGCGCCAACGAGGCCTTCGCCCCCAGCGAGCAGGCGGTCGAGACGGCCCGCGGGATCCTCGAGGCCTGGGAGGGCCGGACGTCCCACGTCGTCACCCACCAGGGCCGCCTGGTCGAGGCCCTGCACGTCGAGTCGGCGGAGCGCACGCTCGCCATCCACGAGGCAATCCGGTCGCTCCAGGGCTGACCCGCGTGGCACGCTCGGCGCCATGACCGAGCACGTCGCCCTCCTCCACGAGGGCCGGGTCCTCGTCGACCCGACGGGCGCGCTGCCGTCGTTCGTCGACCCGGAGGACGAGAGCACCCTCGCCACCGCCCTGGCGCTGGTGAGCGCCGACATCGCCCTCGCCCCGACGGCGAAGCTGCCCGACGGCCGGAAGGTGCACGTCGTCGGGCGACGCGGACCGGCGCCCTCCGGCCGGCTCGTGCTCCCGGGCGACGTCGCCGACCCCGCGGTCGCCGAGGTCGTGGCCCGTGCGGTCACCGAGCTGGACCCGGCCCACACCCCCGACGCCCGGCCCGAGTGGTACCGCCCGGGCTGGTTCGACCGGGTCGAGGCCTGGGTGGACGCGGTCCTGGCCGGTTCCGGTCGACGCCGCACCGCCCCGCTCGTCCCGGTGAAGATGTGGAGCATCTCCGCCGTCGCCCGGGTCGTCACCGACGCCGGGGACCTGTGGCTCAAGGCGCCCTGCGAGCACTTCCGGGCCGAGGCGCGCGTGCACCCGGCCGTGGCGGGCCTGTTCCCGGACCTGGTCCCGACCCTGGTCGCGGTCGAGGAGGCGGAGGGCTGGCTGCTGATGGAGCCGATGGCCGGGGCGGACGACGCGGACCGGGCCGACGGCGCGGACCTGGAGGTCGTACGCCGCTGGGCCGCCGCGCAGCTGGCGGCGGTCGCGCACGTCGACGACCTCCTCGCGGGCGGCTGCTCGCGCCGGGGTGTCGACGAGACCCTGGCCGGGTTCCACCGCGTCCTCGCCGGGAGCATCGAGCTCCCCCTGCTGGGCGACGACGAGGTCGCGGCCGTGCGGCGGTGTGCCGCCGACGTCGAGCTCCTCGTGCGGGAGTTCTGGTCCGCGGGCGTGCCGGACACGCTCAGCCACGGGGACCTGCACCTCGGCAACGTCGCGTGGGACGGGCGGTCGCTCCGGATCTTCGACTGGACCGACGGCTGCGTGAGCCACCCCTTCCTCGACGCGTCGCACCTCGCGCACTTCGAGCAGTCCCGCACCGGCGGACCCGCCCTGGAGGCGGCGTACGCCGAGCCGTGGCGCGCGGCGTACCCCCGGGCGGACATCGACCGCGCGCTCGTGCTCGCACACCTGGTCGACCTGGTCTTCCAGGCCGTCACCTTCGACGACATCGTGAGCTCCACCGAGCCCGCGTCGCGCTGGGAGCTCGGCGGCGTGGTGGCCGACATCCTGCGCGCCCTGCCCGCGAAGGTGACCGAGGTCCGCGGGCGCGACCTCACCCTTTTGGAGTAGTCCCACCCGTGCGGGTGTTGGCGTTTCGTCCGCATATCGTGCAATGTGACTGGCCGGTCTCAAAGTGAGACCTCTTAGGAGGGCAGCACCCATGGTCGTACTCGGCCTGATTCTTCTGATCGTCGGCCTCGTGGCCAAGATCTCCATCCTGACCACGATCGGCGCGATCCTCTTGGTCGTCGGCCTGATCCTCAACTTCGTGCCGATCGGCGGCAACAGCCGCCGGGTCTGGTAGCACCACACCAGGATCACGACACTGCGTGGCCCGGTCCCCCTCGTGGGGGCCGGGCCACCGTCATGTCCGGGGCAGGGATTCGTGGAGTGTCGGTGCGAGGGGTGAGGATCTGCCCGTGAGCACGACGACACGACCGGGCATGCGCGCGTTCTGGTCCTCCCTCTCGGTGGAGGCGCGCTGGCTGCTGTCCACGGTCGTGGTGCAGACCCTCGGGCGCGGGCTCACCCTCCCCTTCACGATCATCTACATGCACGAGGTCCGGGGCATCTCCCTCGACCTCGCCGGCCTGCTGATGGCCTTCATCGCCGTGGTGGCGCTGGCGGTCACCGGTCCGGCCGGGGCGCTCACGGACCGCTTCGGCGCCCGGCGGATGCTGCTGATGTCCACCAGCGCCCAGGTCGTGGGCTGCACGCTGATCGCCTTCGCGGCCACCC
This sequence comes from uncultured Actinomycetota bacterium, assembly GCA_963776975.1. Taxonomy (GTDB): domain Bacteria; phylum Actinomycetota; class Actinomycetes; order Propionibacteriales; family Nocardioidaceae; genus Nocardioides. The sequence continues at coordinate 101,899 of CAVZOU010000014.1, forward strand.
CGCTGGAGTTCGCCGTCGGGTTCGTGTTCCTCGGCTTCAACTTCGGCGTCTCCTGGCCGGCCTTCAACGCCATGGTCGCGGCCGTGACCACCGGCGAGACGCGCCAGCAGTACTTCGGCATCAACTTCGCGCTGGTCAACCTCGGCATCGGGGTCGGCGGCATCATCGGCGGGTTCTACGCCGACGTCGGCGACCCGTCGACCTTCACCGCGATCTTCCTCGCGGACGCGGCCTGCATGCTGGTGCCGATCGCGTTGCTCCTCGGCCCACTGCGCCACGTCCACGCCCGGGCCGAGCGCCCGCACGACGCCGACGGGTCCGAGGGCTCCTACCTCTCCATCCTGCGCCAGCCGGTCGTGCTGTGGCTCACCGCGCTCACCTTCCTCGGGACGTTCGTCGGCTACGGCCAGATCGAGGCCGGGCTGCCCGCCTTCGCGCGCACCGTCAGCGAGGTCTCCACCCGGGTGATCGGCATCGGCTTCGCGGTCAACACCGCGACCATCGTGCTGCTCCAGTTCTTCGTGCTGCGCCGCATCAGCGGCCACCGCCGCACCCGCGTGCTCGTCGTGATGACCGTCCTGTGGGCCGCAGCCTGGCTGGTGCTCGGCCTCACCGGTCTCGTGCCCGGCACGGCCGCCGCCGCCTTCGGCGTCCTGGCCTTCAACTTCGTGTTCGCCCTCGGCGAGACGCTGCTCCAGCCGACCATCCCCGCGATCACCAACGACATGGCACCCGACCACCTGCGTGGGCGCCACAACGCCGTCAACGCGGGTGCCTTCCAGACGGGCACGATCCTGGGTCCCGTCGCGGCCGGGTTCATGCTCAACCACGGCTGGTCCTGGGGCTTCGTGTCCCTCCTCGTGGCCGGCTGCGCACTCATGGGCGTGCTCGCGCTCGTCCTCGAGCGGTCGATCTCACCGGAGGTCAACGGCATCACCGCGGGCGACACCACCCTGCACACCGACCCGGCCACCGGCGAGCCGGCCGTCACCGACTGACCGGCCGCCGGCGGCAGCTCAGGGTCGACCGGGGATCGACTGGGGGGCACGTCGCCGAGTGTGCGTGGAAGCACGTCCTCGCGGCACGGCGTGGTGCCGCCGCGCACACTCGGCGTACGAGATCAGTCGTGGGTCACTCGTGCGGGTCGCTCACCGACGGTCCCCGCTCGCGCAGCTCGTCGGCGGGGGTCGTGCTCGCCGTCCACAGCGACCCGTCGGCGGCCGCGTCGACCACCGACTCGGCCGCGACGATCGTCTGCTGGGTGATGTAGCCGTTGGACGCCGACCCGATGCCGCCACGGGCCTCGTAGAGCACCGACGCCGAGCCGAGCAGGCCGTAGGCGTTGCGCGCGATCCCGGGGAACTCGGTGCTGGGGTAGCGGGTGATGTTGGCGTAGCCCTTGCCCTCGAGGGCGGTCACCATCTGCGACACCGCACGCTTGGAGTCGACCACCGTCTCGGCGAACTGCTCGCCGATCCCCAGGCGCTCCGCCTCGGCCTCGGCGTTCGGCCACATGATCGAGCCGGTGATCATCCGGCCCCCCTCGTCGACGTAGGTGCCCTGGTGGTGGAAGTCCATGACCAGCTCGGGCTGACGCTCGTCCCACAGGAGGCGCATCGCGATCGCCTCGGGCACGGGGTTGGCGCTGTCCTCGCCCGGTTGGTAGGGGTGGTCGTAGGCGTTGGCGGAGTAGGAGTGGTACCGGTTGATGTCGTAGCCGCGTCCCTCCTCGTAGAACTCGCAGAACGCCGGGCAGGCGGTGTCGTAGTTCTGCCGCCAGGGCGTGGTGTCGCCGGAGAGGTCGGTGACGTCGGCGTCGAAGCCGTCGACGTTGACCCGCGGCACGATGGTGAGGGTGAGCGCGTCGCGGACGTCGCGGGCGTGCGCCGACCCGCCGCTCAGCGAGCGGACGACCTCCACCATCGCCTCGCTGACGACGTACTCGTCGCCGTGCTGATTGGCGATGAGCATCAGCGCGGTGGGCCCGTCGCCCAGGGTGACCACCGGGATCTCCCGGCCGGTGTTGGACGTGAGCGGGGCGGGCTCGAGGTCGAAGCGGCCCTGCGCGCGGCGGTCGATGGACTGCAGCGTCTTCCACAGCTGGTCGTAGGAGCGGATCGCGCTGGTGTTCTCCTGGCCGGGCCAGGGGCCGCCCGGCACGGTCTCCGGATCGGCGACGGCCGGGGACCCGAGCGCGAGGCCGAGGGGCAGGAGCGTGAGGGACGCCAGGGCGGCGAGTGGGCGTGTGACGGACATGTGGTGGAACCTCCCGATAGGTTCCCTGCATCCACCCACCGTCAAGGCGACCTTGTCAACGAATCCCCGTCGGTAACACTGCCCGAGCGGGAGCCCCGCGGCCGTCCGCCGTCAGCCCTCCTGCATCGGGATACGTACGCCGCGCTCGGCGGCCACCTCGGCGGCGCGGTCGTAGCCCGCGTCGACGTGCCGGATGACGCCCATGCCGGGGTCGTTGGTGAGCACCCGCTCGATCTTCTCGGCCGCGAGCGCCGTGCCGTCCGCGACGCACACCTGGCCGGCGTGGATCGAGCGACCCATGCCGACGCCGCCGCCGTGGTGGATCGAGACCCAGCTCGCGCCCGACGCGGTGTTGACCAGCGCGTTGAGCAGCGCCCAGTCGGCGATCGCGTCCGAGCCGTCGAGCATGGCCTCGGTCTCGCGGTAGGGCGAGGCGACCGAGCCGCAGTCGAGGTGGTCGCGGCCGATGACGACCGGGGCCTTGAGCTCGCCCGAGGCGACCATCTCGTTGAACTTGAGCCCGGCGAGGTGGCGCTCGCCGTACCCGAGCCAGCAGATCCGCGCGGGCAGGCCCTGGAAGGCCACCCGCTCGCCGGCCATGGTGATCCACTTGTGGAGCCGCTCGTTGTCGGGGAAGAGCTCGAGGATCGCCTTGTCCGTGGCCGCGATGTCGGCGGGGTCGCCGGACAGCGCCGCCCAGCGGAACGGGCCCTTGCCCTCGCAGAAGAGGGGGCGGATGTACGCCGGGACGAAGCCGGGGAACTCGAAGGCCCGGTCGTAGCCGCCCTTGCGCGCCTCGTCGCGGATCGAGTTGCCGTAGTCGAAGACCTCGGCGCCCTTGTCCTGGAACTCCACCATCGCCCGCACGTGCGTGGCCATGGAGGCCTGGGCGGCCTTGGTGAAGCCGGCCGGGTCGGCCTCCCGCTGGGCCTGCCACTCCTCGAAGGGCACGCCGACCGGCAGGTAGAAGAGCGGGTCGTGCGCGGAGGTCTGGTCGGTGACGATGTCGATCGGGGCGTCCCGCTCGAGCAGGGCCGGCAGCATCTCGGCCGCGTTGCCGAGCACCCCGATCGAGAGTGGCCGCCGCGCGTCGCGCGCCTCCACCGCGAGCTCGAGCGCGTGCTCCAGCGAGTCGGCCTGCACGTCGAGGTAGCGGTGCTCGATGCGCCGCTCGATCCGCGCCTGGTCGCACTCGATGCAGATGGCGACGCCGTCGTTCATCGTCACCGCGAGCGGCTGGGCGCCGCCCATGCCGCCGAGTCCCGCGGTGAGGGTGATGGTGCCGGCGAGCGTCCCGTCGCTGTGCCCTGGCCGGCCAGAGGCCGCGAGCTTGTCGGCGATCGCCGCGAAGGTCTCGAAGGTGCCCTGGAGGATCCCCTGGGTGCCGATGTAGATCCACGAGCCGGCGGTCATCTGGCCGTACATCGTGAGCCCGAGGTCCTCGAGCCGGCGGAACTCCTCCCAGTTGGCCCAGTCACCGACGAGGTTGGAGTTGGCGATCAGCACGCGGGGCGCCCACGCGTGGGTGCGCATGACACCCACGGGCTTGCCGGACTGCACGAGCATGGTCTCGTCGTCCTCGAGGTCGCGCAGCGTCCGCACCAGGGCGTCGTACGCCTCCCAGCTGCGGGCCGCCTTGCCGGTGCCGCCGTAGACGACGAGGTCCTCGGGCCGCTCGGCGTTGGCCGGGTCGAGGTTGTTCATCAGCATCCGCAGCGGCGCCTCGGTCTGCCAGGACTTGGCGGACAGCTCGGTGCCGGTGGCGGCGTGGATGGGCAGGCGATCGTTCACTGCAGTTCTCCGATCACGGACTGGGCGGCCTCGAGGACCGCACCGCTGGCGACGAGCGAGACGGCCGTCTCGATCTCGGGTGAGAGGTAGCGATCGGGGCCAGGACCCTCGACCCCGGCCTCCCGGAGGAGGCGTACGACGGCGCCGGTGGCCGGCGACGGCTCGAGCTGGCGCATGTCGAGGGCCCGCGCGGCGGTGAGCACCTCGATCGCGACGACCCGGGTGAGCCCGTCGACGGACCGGCGCAGCTTGCGGGCGGCCGACCAGCCCATGGAGACGTGGTCCTCCTGCATGGCGCTGGACGGGATCGAGTCGACGCTGGCCGGGACGGCGAGGCGCTTGAGCTCGGAGACGATCGCGGCCTGGGTGTACTGCGCGATCATGTGACCGCTGTCGACGCCGGGGTCGCTCGCGAGGAACGGGTTGAGTCCGTGGCTGCGCGCCTTGTCGAGGAACCGGTCCGTACGCCGCTCGCTGATCGAGGCGACGTCGGCCGTCACGATGGCGAGGAAGTCGAGCACGTAGGCGACCGGGGCCCCGTGGAAGTTGCCGTTGGACTCGACACGCCCCTCCTCGGCGAGCACCACGGGGTTGTCGACGGCGGAGGCGAGCTCGCGGCCGGCGACCGTGGCGGCGTGCTCGACGGTGTCGCGCGCGGCGCCGTGCACCTGCGGCGAGCAGCGCAGCGAGTAGGCGTCCTGGACCCGGTTGCAGTCACCCGTGCGGTGCGAGGCGACGATCGCCGAGTCGGCCATCAGCGCGGTGAGGTTGGCGGCCGAGAGGGCCTGGCCGGGGTGGGGGCGGATCGCCTGGAGCTCGGGGGCGAAGACCCGGTCGGTGCCGAGCTGGCCCTCCACGCTCATCGCGGCGGCGACGTCGGCGGTGCGCAGCAGCATCCGCAGGTCGCTGATCGCCATCACGAGCATGCCGAGCATGCCGTCGGTGCCGTTGATGAGCGCGAGACCCTCCTTGGCGGCGAGCTCGACCGGGGTGAGGCCGGCCGCGGCCAGCGCCTCGGCGGCGGGCAGCAGCGTGCCGGTCGCGTCGCGGACCTCGCCCTCGCCCATCAGCGCGAGCGCGCAGTGCGACAGCGGGGCGAGGTCGCCCGAGCAGCCCAGCGAGCCGTACTCGCGCACCACCGGGGTGATGCCCGCCGAGAGCATGTCGGCCATCAGGCCCGCGGTCTCGCGACGTACGCCGGTGTGGCCGGTCGCGAGCGTCGAGAGGCGCAGCAGCATCAGCGCCCGGACCACCTCGCGCTCGACCTCGGGGCCGGAGCCGGCCGCGTGCGAGCGCACCAGCGAGCGCTGCAGCTGGGCGCGCATCTCGGTCGGGATGTGCCGGGTGGCGAGCGCGCCGAACCCGGTCGAGATGCCGTACGCCGGCGTGGGGGCTGCGGCGAGCTCGTCGACGACCGCGCGGGCCCGGTCGATGGCCGCCAGCGCGTCGTCGCCGATGCGGACGGACGCGTCCTCACGGGCGACCGCGAGGACGTCGGCGAAGGAGACGGGGCCGGTGCCGACGGTCACGGCCGGCGGGGAGGGGGTGTGGCTCATGACCTCATCCAATCCCGCAGCGGCCCCGGGCGACAGGGCTCGGCGAGCGCCCTCGTCTCGGATCCGAGACGAGGGTGCCCGGACCCGTCGGGGCCGCTGCCCCGTCCGGCCCCCCACGGACTGCCCCGTGCGTGCCATTCCCCGGCGACGTACCGGACTCGTACCCTCGAGGCAGGGAACGGGAGGAGGGCTGCCCTGTGCCCACGCTCACCCTGACCGATGTCCAGCAGGCAGCGCTGCGGTCACTGATGACGTTCGACGCCGCCCGCGAGCGGACGCTCCCCCCGCCCGAGACGTTGCGGCTCATCGGGGCTCTGGTGCCGTGCGACGCCATGGGCGTCGCGCTGGTCGACGAAGACGGCACCTGCGCGGAGGAGGTCGTCCTGCCGCCCTCCTGGACGGGCATGCTCCTCGACGGCGAGGTGTCCGGACCGGTCCCCCTCGGGGTCGTGCACTGGGGCCGGCGCCGGGACGAGGCCGACGCGTGCGGCGCCCTGGAGGGCGTGGTCGACGGCCTCGCCGTCGGCTTCCCCCTGGGGTTCGACGCGGTCGGCCAGGTCTGGTTCGACCGGAGGCACCAGGAGTTCACGGACGACGACGTCGCGCGGCTCGAGCTCATCATCCCGCTCCTCCAACGCCTGATGGGCGCGCGTGCCGTCCCGCAGCTCCCGGGCACCCTGACCGTGCAGGAGCAGCGCGTCCTGCTGCTGGTGGCCGACGGCATGTCCAACGCGGAGATCGCAGCCCGCCTCTTCGTGTCCGTCTGCACGGTCCGCAAGCACCTGGAGAACGCCTACCGCAAGCTCGGCGTGCACAACCGGATGGCAGCGGTCGTGGCCCTGGAGGGTGGTCCGGCCGCACGCCTCGAGCGCGACCCGAGGATCCCGAAATTCGCCTGAAGGCGAATGTCGCCGGCTCCGCACCAGCAGAACACTCGAGGGACCACCCCTGTCGAAAGGCACCCTCATGACGTCACTTCGCCGCGTTCTGCCCGCGCTCGGGAGCAGCCTCCTCGTCGTGCCGCTCCTCGTCGCCGGCACCACCGCCCACACCGCCGCCCGCGTCGCGGCCCCGGCCGCCGCACGGACGACGACGTCCGACCACGCCACGGCGGCCGAGACGGCCATCGCGTGGCAACGCATCGCCATCCGCACGATCTACACCGAGGGGGCGCTGGCCCCGCCCGTCGGAGGGCTCTACCTCGCCTTCACCTCCCAGGCGGTGTACGACGCGGCGCGCGGCGCCCGGCACCACGGACGGGTGGTGGCCACCGCGGCCGTGGCGACCGCGGCCCACGACGTCCTGGAGGAGTACTTCGTGGCCTCCGACGCCGCGCTCGACGCCGACCTCGCCGCGACCATGGCGACGCTCCCCGCGGCCAAGTGGGCCACGGCCCGCGCCGCGATCGGGACCGCCATCGGGGCCGCGGCGGCCGATGCGGTCATCGCCTCGCGCGTCGACGACGGGCGGGGGGATCCGTCGATCGTGTACACGAAGACGGCGGCCCCGGGTGTCTGGCCGGCCAGCGGCCCCGGCGGGATGGGAGCCGCGTGGCTCGGCTTCGTCGACCCCCTCATCGACGTCGAGCCGGTCGCACTCAACGGTCCCGACGCCCTGACCAGCCCCGGCTACGCCAAGGACTACGACGAGGTGCGCAGACTCGGCTCCGCCACCTCCACCGAGCGCACGGCGCGGCAGACGGCCACCGCCCTCTTCTTCGTGCCCAACGCCGTGGTGACCTACCGCGACGCACTCTGCCGCTACCTCGACGACGCGCCGCTGGGCCTGTTGGCGACCACCCGCATGTTCGCCCGCATCGACGTGGCGGTCGCCACGACCTTCATCGCCGCCTGGCGGCTCAAGTTCGACGTCGGCTTCTGGCGCCCCTACCAGGCCATCGCCGGCGCCGCGACCGACGGCAACGACGCGACCACGGCCGAGGTGGGCTGGGCACCGCTCGTGCCCAACCCGGCGTACTCCGACTACACGTCCGGGCACGCCGCCGGCACCTCCCCCTTCGCCGAGGTCGTCCGCCGGACGCTCGGCGACGACGTGCCCCTGGTCCTGCGGGCGATCCCCGACCCGACCACCGGGGTCGTGGTCGAGCGGAGCTACGCCACCCTGACCGCGCTGGAGCACGACGCCCTGCACGCGCGGATCTGGGGCGGGCTGCACTTCCGCGACGCCATGCGGGACGGCTACCGCCTGGGGCACACCACGGCCCGCAGGGTGATGAGGGCGCTCTACTGACGGACCGCTCCTCCTCCGGGTCGGGATCTCGCATCAGAGACTCCATCCCGGAGGAGGTATCTCGTGGGCGAGACACGCGCCTAGGGTGGCGAGAGGTACGGCGCCGCCCGAGGTCGCCGTACGGGACGAAGGAGCAACCGTGACCACCGAGCAGATCATCTGGATCGTCGTCATCGCCGTGGCCGCGCTGGCCCTCATCGGGCTCATCGTCTCGTCGATGCGCAAGCGGAGCCAGCAGGACAACCGGGCGCGAGCGGCCGAGATCCGCGAGGAGGCCGAGGCCAAGGCGGCGGTCATCCCCGCCGCCCAGGCCAAGGCCCAGGCGGAGGAGGCCCGCGCCGAGCAGGTCAGGCTCGAGGCCGAGCGTGCCGAGGAGCGGGCCCGCGAGGCCCGCGGCGCGGTCGCCCAGGAGGAGGCGTTCCACGAGGACCGCCTCCGCGCCGCCGACCGGCTCGACCCCGACGTCGACCACAAGGCCAAGGACTACACGCCCGGCAGCCACGCCGCCGAGCGCACCGAGCCCGAGGCCGCGGACCCGCACCCCTCGGGCGCCTCGATGGGCACGCACGCCGCGGACACCGCCACCCACACCGACGAGCACGGGGAAGGAACCTCCGCCGCATCCGTCTCGGTGGACCAGCAGCCCACCGTGCAGCAGCCCACTGAGCAGCACGTCACGGAGGAGCACACCCGCGAGAACCCCACGCTGGAGCACGCCACGGAGGGAGACACCCGCGACGAGCACGCGACGACGCGGGACCCCGAGACCATCTTCGACAGCCGCGACTCCGAGACCTCCTCGTCGGACGCCTCCTCGTCGGAGACCCCCACCACGCCCGGCCGTCGCATCGACCCGGATGCCGCGCCGGAGCCCGACTGGACCGACCCCGACCAGCGGGACGGGACGGCCGGTGACACCTCCGGAGGCTCGCACCGCGCCTGATCGACGCGTCCGGATCGCGCAGGATGTGGCGCCATGAGCCAGGTCCCGGCAGCGTCGCGCACGCTGCGGGTGCTGCGCTTCCTGGCCAGCCAGCCCGATCCGGTGCCCCTCGACCGGATCATGCGCGCGTGCGACCTGCCGCGCAGCACGGCGTACCACCTCGTCAACACGATGATCGACGAGGGCTTCGTGGTGCACCTCGCCGACGACCGGCGCTACGGCCTCGGCGTCGCGGCGTTCGAGGTCGGCACCGGCTACGCCCGGCAGGAGCCGCTGGGCCGGATCGCCCGCCGACCGCTCGCCGCCCTGGTCGACCGCACCGGGCACGGCGGCCACCTCGCCGTGTTGCACGGTCGTGACGTCCTCTACGTCCTGGAGGAGCGGGCGCCCGGCCGGCCGCCGCTCGTCACCGACGTCGGGGTCCGCCTGCCCGCCCACCTCACCGCCAGCGGCCGGGCGATCCTGATGTCGCTCCCGGCGAGCCAGGTCCGCGCGCTCTACCCCGACCGGGCCAGCTTCGTGGACCGGGTGGGCACCGGACCGGCCTCGCCCAGCGCCCTGCGCACCGTGCTGTCGGAGGCACGACAGCGCGGTCACGCCGTCGAGGACGGCGAGGTCAGCCCCGGACTGGCCAGCGTCGCGGCGCCCGTGCTCGACCACAACCAGCACCCGGTGGCCGGGGTGGCGGTGACGTTCCCCGTCGCCGAGGAGGTCGACCGCGAGCGCCTGGCGAGCGCCGTCCGTGCGACGGCGCAGTCGCTGACACGCCGCCTGGGCGGCTGACGGCGGAGTGCCTCGGCGGTTGACCGAGCGTCTCGGCGGCAGACCGGTCATCCCCGGAGACGACGAACGCCGGGTGGTCGATGACCACCCGGCGCTGTCTCACTTGTCTGCGATCGAGATGACACCGTGACTGCGGAACGGGCCCATGTTCCCGTGCCGCGGACCCCCCCGGATCCGTGGTGCTGCTCGAGCGCCTCGCTTGGCCGAAGCCTGCGATCTCGATGGGTCAACCTTCGCAAGGAGCCCTCTACGGCTCTCCCACCACAGATCCACCAGTTGGTAACAAAGCAGGAAATGCCCCAGCCTCACGGGCCGACGGGTCGAGCCCGGGCGGACGGGCCTCGGGCACCGGGGTCAGTGACCACTCTCACCTCCACGGGTGAAGTTACCGGCAGGTAGGATCCTCCGGGTACGCGAGACGCGGCGCGCTCCGGGCACGCCGCGGCACTACGCTCGCCAGACGTCCGCACGACGGCACGTCGGACCCGCCGAACCCGAGGAGCAACCCCTCATGCAGATCATCGCGATCGTCGTCTCGCTGGCCATCACGGCCGTCGCGGTCGGACTCGCCGTCCTGGCCATCCGCTCGATGCTGGCGGTGATCCGGACCGGTGGGCCCGACACCACGCGCAGCGACCAGGCGGGGCGCCGGCTGGCGACGATGTTCAAGGAGACGCTGGGTCACACCCGGATGCTCCAGTGGACGTGGATCGGCATCATGCACTGGTTCGTCTTCGCGGGCTTCATCTTCCTGTCCTCGCTCGTCTTCGGTGCCTACCTGCTGATCTTCGACGCTTACCAGGCCTTCCCGGTGATCGGGACGTGGATCGTCTACGAGTGGCCCGTCGAGCTGCTGTCCTGGCTGACCCTGATCGGCATCGTCTACCTGATCGTGGTGCGGCAGAAGAACCACCCCCGCACGCTGGGCCGCCGTTCCCGCTTCTTCGGGTCGAGCTTCTGGCAGGCCTACTTCGTCGAGGCAGTGATCCTGAGCGTCGTGCTGCTCGGCATCCTGCTGCGCACCATCGAGTACGCGTTGCTCAACAACGCGTCGTACGTCGCGGACCACCCGGAGGCCGCCGACCACAACGGGCTCCTGCACTTCCCCACCACGGCATGGCTGGGCGAGCTGTGGTCCGGGCTCTCGCTCGGGACGCTCGAGAACCTCGTCTACTTCCTCGCGATGGTCAAGATCGTCGTCTCGATGACCTGGCTGATCGTCATCGCCCGCAACATCACCATGGGCGTGGCCTGGCACCGGTTCACCGCGTGGTTCAACATCTTCTACAAGCGCGAGTCCGACGGCTCCACCGCGCTGGGTGCGATGAAGCCGCTCACCTCGGCGGGCGTCCCGGTCACCCTCGACGACATCGAGGAGCTCGACGAGGACTCCACCCTGGGTGTCGGCAAGGTCGAGGACTTCTCGTGGAAGAACATGCTCGACTTCACCACCTGCACCGAGTGCGGTCGCTGCCAGTCCCAGTGCCCCGCGTGGAACACCGAGAAGCCGCTCTCGCCCAAGCTCCTCATCACCGCGATGCGCGACCACGCCTACGCCAAGGCGCCGTACGTCCAGGCGGGTGGCGAGGGCAGCGAGGCCGCGACGGCCCTGCTCGAGAAGGACGAGGTGCTGGCCCGCGAGGCCGCCCGTCCGCTGGTCGGTGACACGGGCGACGAGTGGTTCTACATGCCCGAGGACGGCACGGCCGTCATCGACTCCGACGTGCTGTGGAACTGCACCTCGTGCGGCGCCTGCGTCCAGCAGTGCCCCGTCGACATCGAGCACGTCGACCACATCATGGACATGCGCCGCTACCAGGTGCTGGTCGAGGCCAACTTCCCCGCCGAGCTCAACCAGCTCTTCAAGGGCCTGGAGAACAAGGGCAACCCGTGGAACATGTCGTCCACGGCGCGGATGGACTGGGCCAAGGGCCTCGACTTCGACGTCCCCGTCGTCGGTGAGGACCTCGAGTCGCTGGAGTCCGTCGACTGGCTGTTCTGGGTCGGCTGCGCCGGCGCCTACGAGGACCGCGCGAAGAAGACCACCCGCGCCGTCGCCGAGCTGCTCGACATGGCCGGCATCTCCTTCGGCGTGCTCGGCAACGGCGAGACCTGCACCGGCGACCCCGCTCGTCGTGCGGGCAACGAGTTCGTCTTCCAGGGCCTGGCGATGCAGAACGTCGAGACGTTCAAGGAGTACAAGGTCAAGAAGGTCGTCTCGACCTGCGCCCACTGCTTCAACACCCTCAAGAACGAGTACAAGGACTTCGGCATCGAGCTCGAGGTCGTGCACCACACCCAGCTGCTCAACCGCCTCGTCCGCGAGGGCAGGCTGACCCCGATCAAGGACGGCGCCGGCGCCGCGAAGCGCTCGATCACCTACCACGACCCCTGCTACCTCGGCCGCCACAACCAGGTCTACTCGCCGCCGCGCGAGCTGCTCCAGATCCTGCCGGGCGCCGAGTTCACCGAGATGGAGCGCAACTCCGAGAAGTCCTTCTGCTGCGGCGCCGGTGGTGCCCGCATGTGGATGGAGGAGAACATCGGCGAGCGCATCAACGTCAACCGCACCAAGGAGGCCGTCGGCACCGGCGCCGACCAGATCGCGGTCGGCTGCCCCTTCTGCCGCGTGATGCTCTCCGACGGCCTCACCTCCGAGCAGGCCAAGGGCAACGCCCGCGAGGAGGTCGAGATCCTCGACGTCGCGCAGATGCTGCTCGCCTCGGTCAAGGGCGAGCCGGCCACCAAGGCCGGGCCCGGTACGACGTCCGTGCCGGCCGCCGCTGCGGCGGCCGGGGTCGCCTCGTCGGCCGACACCGACGTGGCCACCCAGGCCGAGCCCGAGCCGGGTGACGTCACCGTCACCGAGGACACCGTCACCGAGACCGCCGACGTCGGCCCCGCCGCCAAGGCCTCGGGTGGCTCGTCGCTCTTCGACCTCGACGACTCCTCCTCCGACTCCGCCCCCCAGAAGTCCGTCGCCGACACCCCCTCCGACGCGACGCGCGCGTCCGGGACCCCGAAGAAGGAGGAGTCCGGGTCGCTGTTCGACCTCGGTGGCGACGAGCCGGCCGGGAAGCCGGTCGAGGAGTCCGCGCCGACCGAGTCCGCCGCGCCCGCTGCTGCGGAGCCCGCCACCAAGCCCCAGCCCGACCTGGGCTCGGGCGGCTCGCTCTTCGACCTCGGTGGCGACGAGCCCGCCGCGAAGCCGGTCGAGGAGTCCGCGGCTGCAGCGTCGGCCGCGCCCGCTGCTGCGGAGCCCGCCGAGAAGCCCGCCACCAAGCCCCAGCCCGACCTGGGCTCGGGCGGCTCGCTCTTCGACCTGACCGCCGACGAGCCGGCCCCGGCGAAGCCCACCCCTGCGGCCGAGGCCGAGGCGCCGGCCCCGGCGAAGGCCGAGACTCCGAAGGCCGCACCGGCCGCCGGTCTCGCCTCGAGCGGCTCGCTCTTCGACATCGCCGCCGATCCTGCTCCGAGCGGTGAGCCAGCCACCTCCACGCCCACCCAGAAGGTGGCTGACGCACCGCCCACCGGCACCGACACGGCCGACACGCCCGCCGGCGGTGAGCCAGCCACCTCCACGCCCACCCAGAACGTGGCTGACGCACCGGCCACCACCTCGGGTCGGGCGAGCACCCCGGCCACCTCGATCCCCGAGGGCGGTTCGCTCTTCGACCTCGAGGCCCCCGCCCCGACTGCCGCCCCGGCAGCCGCACCGGCGGCCCCGACCGCGGCGGAGCCGGAGGCCGTCGAGCCCGAGGCTCCCGCGGAGGCGGAGTCCACCCAGGCGGCCGCTCCTGCGGAGGAGCCCGCGGCGACCACCGACGAGGCGACCGACCCGGCACCCGCCCCGACCGAGGTCTCGACGCCGTCCGCGGAGGCGACGAGCCCGACGACCGAGGTCCCGGACGCCCCGGCCGAGGAGACCGCTGCCCCGGCCGCGAGCTCCGGACGGACCAGCACCCCGGCCACCTCGATCCCCGAGGGCGGTTCGCTGTTCGACATCGAGGCCCCCACCCCGACGGCCGGGACGACTGCTGCCCCGACCGCCACGCCCGAGGCCACGCCCGAGGAGCCGCGGGCCACCGAGCCCGAGGCCACCCCGGAGGAGACGCCGGCGCCGTCCGACGAGCAGGTCGCACCGGAGACCGGCGAGCCCGAGGCCACCCCGGAGGAGACGTCGACGCCCGAGGGCCTGGCCGGCGGCGCCGCGCTGAGCCAGGCGGCGACCGTCGCCGCGGCCGAGGACGGGACCGCCGACGGCGCGACGGCCGCGGCGACGCCCCAGGCGGACGAGGCCCAGCCCGAGCCGGAGTCGGCCGACGAGCAGCCTTCGGACGAGGAGGCGGACGCTCCCGCGCCGGACACCGACGAGGAGCCGGACTCCCCGGCGCCGACGTCGAGCGGGGCCACCCACACCCCGAAGACCGACGTGGACATCCACGGCTCGGGTTCGCTCTTCGACCTCTGAGGCCCTCGGGCATCACCCCGCAGCACCACGGACGCGGCCGACCGGACATCCGGCGGCCGCGTTCGTCGTACCCGGCCGTCGCCCGCGTAGACACGCGGACACAACCTCCGCCGGGCACGCCGTCGTACGCCTGGAGACGCCCGAGTCCGAGGGTTGTGTCCGCGTGTCTACGCACCCGGGCCGGGCCGGAGGCGAGGCACCGCACCAGCATGACAACACTCTGACGCCAGAAACCCTTGTCATGACGTCACAGTGATGTCATAGTGGTGCGCATGGACATCACGCCGTACGTCGACAGCCTCCGTCGCGACCTGCTGGCCGCGGCCGAGGCCGGTGGCGACGAGGCCCGCCAGGTGGCCGAGCGCCTCAGCTACGCGCTGGACGCCAGCGCCCGACTGGCCCTCATGGAGGCCATCTCCCAGGCCGCCGCCGAGATCAGCGCCGAGCTGCCCCAGGGCGGCGTGGACGTCCGCCTCAACGGCCGCGAGCTCGACTTCGTGGTCGAGGTGGCGCCGACGCAGCGTCGCACCGACCGCCCCCGCGCCGCCGGCTCCGCCCCGGCCCGAGGACGTCGAGGAGGGCGACCTCGCCCGCATCACCCTGCGCATCCCCGAGTCGATCAAGACCCGGGCCGAGGAGAAGGCCGCGGCCGGCGGGCAGAGCCTCAACACCTGGCTCGTCATCGGTCATCCGGGCCGCCACCAGCGACCACGCGATCAACGTGGACATCGACCTCTCGAGCATCCCGTTCTTCGGCCACGACCCCTTCAAGGGGGGCACGCACGGCAAGCGCCGCATGACCGGGTGGCAGTGACCGCCCGGGAGCACTGACCCCTCACCGACCGCCAGCCCCACGAGCGGTCCAGCATCCGGCTGGACCGTGGGACGAACACACCCTGGAGACACCCATGGACCACACCTTCGACACCCCGGACCCGATCGAGCTGTACGTCGAGCTCGGCAAGGGCCGCATCGACGTCACGGCGACCGACACCGACACCACCTCGGTGACCGTCACCGGCGACCACGCCGAGGAGTTCGTCGTGGAGCAGCGCGACGGCCAGGTGGCCGTGGTGGTGCCCCGCACCGACCGGCTTCCTCACCGGCGGCAGCCGCCGCTACACCGTCTCGGTCGTGCTGCCGACGGCCAGCGCGCTCGCGCTCAAGACGGGCAGCGCCGACACCCGGGCCCACGGCGAGTACGGCGCGACGTGGGCCACCACGGGCAGCGGCGACCTCAGCGTGGAGCTGGTCGAGCGGCCCCCTCGAGGTGCAGGCCGGCAGCGGCGACCTCAGCTTCGTCGAGCTCCGGGGCGAGGGCCGGATCAAGAGCGGCTCCGGCGACGTCCGGGTCGGCCGCGTCGGCGCGGCGCTGACCCTCTCCACCGGGAGCGGGTGACGTCGACCGTCGAGTCGGTGGCCGGCAGCCTCGCCGTCAAGACCGGGTCGGGCGACGTCCGTGTCGGCGAGAGCACCGACGACGTGTCCTTCTCCACCGGCAGCGGCGACCTCCAGGTCGGCGTCGCCCGGCGGGGCCGCTTCACCGTCAAGGGGGCCAGCGGCGACGTCCGCCTCGGCATCCCCGCCGGCACACCCGTCTGGACCGACATCACCACGGTCACCGGCAGCATCCACAGCGACCTGGGCGGCACCGGTGAGCCGGCCGAGGGCCAGGACCACGTCGAGGTCCGGGCGCAGGTCGCCACCGGCGACATCACCCTCCAGCAGCGATGACATCCACCCGATCAGGAAGGAGCAGGCCATGTACGGAACGACCGAGATCGAGCAGATCGCCCGGCACCACCGCGACGAGCGCCAGCGCGCCGCCGCCCGGCGCTGGACCCGCAAGGCATGAGTCAGGACTTCATCGCGACCCCACGGCGCCAGTAGCCCATGAAGGCGACCTGGCTGCGGTCCATCCCGAGCTCGCGCACGAGGTGGCGCCGCAGACCGGTCACGACCTTGGACTCCCCCGCGATCCACGCGTAGAGGCCGTCGAGCTCGTGGCCGACCGCCCGGGAGGCGTCGATCTCCTCGCCCGAGGAGGAGTACGACGGGGTCTCCCACAGGTCGGGGTCCACCTCGTCCGGCGACACCTCGACGACAGCGCCGGGCGTGCCGAGGTGGGCCACCACCGCGTCGTGCAGGCGCTCCCCGAGGGGGGCGCCGTCGCGCGGCAGCCAGGTGACCGAGACGCCGTCGGGGCGGCGTACGTCGAGGACGTCGCCGGTCTCCGGGACCTCCATGAAGACGGCCCCGGTCGCCGAGGCCGGCAGCTGCTCGAGCACCGCGCACACGGCCGGCACGGCGGTCTCGTCGGCCACCATCAGCAGCTCGGCGCCCGGCGGCGGGCGTGAACTCGATGCCGCCGTAGGGGAAGCCGCGCCGCGGCGCGATCATCACGAGTCGGTCGCCCGGGGCGGCGCCGCGCGGCCCAGAGCGATCCGGGCCCGACCGCGTCGCCGTCGAGGTGCAGCACGATGTCGACCACGATCGTGGTGTCGGCGCCTGATGCCGCGGACGTCGCGGATCGTGTAGGTGCGCATGTGTCCGCGCTCGGCGACCGGCCGGTCGAGCCAGCGTGGACAACCACGACTCGTCGGCGCCCGGCGACCGTCGTGAGGCCGCCGGTCAGCGGGTCGGGGAAGACCAGCTTGATCCGCTGGTCGTAGCGCGGCCCGTCGACGCCGAAGTCGGCGAGCTCGGGACCGCCGAGCTCGACCCGGACGAACGACGGGCTGAGCCGCTCGACGGCGACGACCTCGACCTCGCAGAGCAGCATGGGCAGTCGGTCGGTGGTCACGGTCATCGGTTCCTCCTGGTTGGTGGCGCTGAGGTGCCGGCCAGACGGGGACCACGAGCGGGGTGTGCGAGACGGGGTCGTCGATCACGCGGTTGTCGAGGCCGAAGACCGCCCGGACGACGTCCTCGGTGACGACCTCGCGGGGGCGTCCCCTCGGCGACGACCGCGCCGCCGCGCAGGGCGACGAGGTGGTCGGCGTAGCGGGCCGAGAGGTTGAGGTCGTGCAGCACCATCACGATCGTGGTGCCGCGACGGGCGTTGAGCTCGGCGAGCAGGTCGAGCATCTCCACCTGGTGGGCGACGTCGAGGTAGGTCGTGGGCTCGTCGAGCAGCAGCAGGTCGGTGCCCTGCGCCAGCGCCATCGCGATCCACACGCGCTGGCGCTGGCCGCCCGAGAGCTCGTCGACGACGCGGTCGGCCAGGCCGAGGGTGTCGGTCAGCGTCAGCGCCTCGGCGACGGCCTCGTCGTCCGCGCTCGTCCAGCGCCGGAACGTGCCGTGGTGCGGGTGCCGTCCGCGACCGACGAGGTCGACGACGGTGACGCCCTCGGGGGCGACGGGGTTCTGCGGCAGCAGGCCGAGGATGCGGGCGACCTGCTTGGTGGGCTGGCGGTGGATGACCTCGCCGTCGAGCAGCACGGCGCCCGACTGCGGCCGCAGCAGCCGGGCGAGCCCGCGCAGCAGGGTCGACTTGCCGCAGGCGTTGGCCCCGACGATGACCGTGACCTTGCCGTCGGGGATCCCGGAGGTCGAGGTCGTGGACGACCGCGGTGTCGGCGTAGCCGAGCGTCAGACGGCTGCCGCGAGACGCGGACGTGGCGGAGTGCATGGGGGTGGCGGTCATGCCGCCCTCCTTCCGGTGCGGCCGCGGGCGAGCAGCCAGAGCAGGAACGGTGCACCGACGGCGCCGGTGACGACGCCGACCGGCAGGTTGGTGTCGGGGATCAGGTAGTCGGCGACGTAGTCGGCCGCGACGACGATGACGGCGCCGGCGAGCGCGGACCCGAGGATCGTGGTCCGCCCGCCGTTGAGGGCCCGGGCGATCGGTCCCGCGAGGAAGGACACGAAGGCGATCGGTCCTGCCGCCGCGACGGCGACCGCGACGAGCACGCACCCCCATCAGGAGCAGGAGCTCGCTGCGGGCGCGCGAGACGCCCAGGCCCGCGGCGGTGTCGTCGCCGAGCTCGGTGGTCGCGCAGCGACCGGCACAGCCACCACGTGACGGGCAGCAGCACCGCCAGCGCGAGGGCCAGCAGGCGGATCGTCGGCCAGGCGACGCCGTTGACGCTGCCGGTGAGCCAGCGCAGCACCAGCTGCGCGTCGTACTCGTCGACCCGGGTGAAGACGTACTGGATGACCGACTGCATCGCCGCGGCGAGCCCGATGCCCACCAGGATCAGCCGGTGCCCGCCGTGCGGGCCGGCGACGAGCCGCACGACGAGGGCGCACCGAGATCGCGCCGAGCGACGGCCGACGCCCGAGACCGGCAGCCCCTGCCAGCCCCACAGCGCGATCGCGACGACCGCGATGGCGCTGGCCCCGAGGCTGACGCCGATGATGTCGGGGCTGGCCAGCGGGTTGCGCAGGGTCGTCTGGAACAGCGCGCCGGCCACGCCGAAGGCGACTCCGGCGAGCAGCGCCAGCACCGCGCGGGGCAGCTTGCTCTCCATCAGGATGTACGTCGCGCCCGGGATGTCGGTGCCGGTCAGGATCCGGAAGAAGTCCGGCACCGTGATCGTGTAGTCGCCGAGCAGCACCCGGGCGGCGAAGGCAGCGACGAGCGCCACGGCGAGGCCGCCGATGACGAGCGCGGACCGGCGGCGCGGCGTACGGCGGGCGGCCCGGACGACCGTCGAGCGCATCGACGTCGCGACGCGGCGGCGGTCCCGGTGGGCGTCAGCATCGTCGGTCACAGCGCTCCGCTCCCCGACCGGCCGCGCCGGATGAGGAGGAGGAAGACGGGCACGCCGACGACGGCGGCCATCACCCCGACCTGCACCTCCGAGGGCGGCAGGACGACGCGGCCGAGGGTGTCGGCGAGGACCACGAGCGCGGCGCCGCCCAGCGCGGAGAGGGGCAGCAGGCGGGCGTGGTCGGAGCCGACGAGCGCACGGACGGCGTGCGGCACGACGAGGCCGACGAAGGCGATCGGGCCGGCGAGCGCGGTGGCGGTGCCGGCGAGGAGGACCACGGCCACGCCGAGGACGATCCGGTCGATCGCCGTACGACGCCCGAGGCCGCGCGCCAGGTCGTCGCCGAGCGCGAGGGTGTTGAGCAGCCGGGCGCCGCTCAGCGCGAGGACCGCCCCGACGAGCAGGAAGGGCGCGCCGGTGAGCAGCACGCTCGAGGTCGCGGCCCCCGATGGTGCCCACCTGCCAGTAGCGGAAGGTCTCCATCGTCTGGCGGTCGACGAGCAGGACGCCGGTCGTCCAGCTGGTCGTGGCGGCGGTCAGGGCGGCCCCGGCGATGGCGAGCTTCATCGGGGTGGCGCCGTCGCGGCCGACGGAGGCGATGACGTGCACCAGCACGGCGGCCACCGCCGCGCCGAGGAAGGCGACCCACAGGAAGTCGCGCAGCTCGGAGACCCCGAAGACGGAGAGCCCGACGACCATGGCGAAGCTCGCGCCGGCGTTGATGCCGAGGATGCCCGGGTCGGCCAGCGGGTTGCGGGTGAGGCCCTGGAGCACCGCGCCGGCGAGGGCGAGGGCCGCGCCCACCGCGAGACCGAGCAGGGTCCGCTCGACCCGGGCCTGGGAGATGTTGTGCAGCGGGTGCGACCCGTCCCAGATCGGCCGCCAGCGGGATCGACCGTGCGCCGACCACCACCGACAGCACGCACGCGACCGCGACCGCACCCACGAGGAGGGCGGCCACGGTCGGCGTGCCGAGCCGGCGCGGAGGCGTGGCCGCCGTGGCCGGCCTCCGCCCCGTGCTCGAGGACGGGCGTCGAGGTCACGAGCCCGTGACCGCCTCGGCGACCTTCGGGAGGAAGGTGTCGATGACGACGGGGATGGACAGCGGCGTCGGGTTGGTGGAGGCCATCGCGATCGCCTTGTCCGACTCGGCGTAGAAGTTGCCCGACGCGATCGCCGGGATCTGGCCCAGCAGCTTGTCGTCGACGAAGGTCTGCGCGTCTCCGGGCTTCTCGACCCAGGTGAGCAGCACGTCGGAGTCGAGCTCGGAGGACTGCTCCGCGGAGACGCGTGCCGTAGAACTCGCCCTCCTTGATCGCACCGGCGACGGCGTCGGCGTCGACCATGCCGAAGTCGCGCAGCAGCGCGACGCGCGGGTCCTGCGGGGCGTAGATGCCGACGGTCGAGAGGTCGGCCGGGGTGAGGTAGCCGTAGATCAGCGAGGCACCGTCGAGCTCGGGGTAGTCCGCCTTGGCCGCGTCGATCGCGGCCTGGGCGTCGGCCTCGGCCTCGGCGGCCAGGTCGGTGCGACCCAGCGCCTCGCCGACCATCGTCGAGCGAGGTCTGCCACGGGGTCGTCCACGGGAACTCGGGGTAGGCGACGACCGGCGCGATCTTGCTGAGCTTGGTGTACTCCGCCTCGGTGATGCCCGAGTTGGTCGCCAGGATCAGGTCGGGCTCGAGCTGGGCGACCTCGTCGATCGGCGCGCCGTCCGCGTCGTCGTAGCGGACCGGCGCCTCGGCGCCGGCCTCCTCGAGGGCGGCGTCGAACCAGTCGGACGAGCCGTCTGGCGTTGCCGCCCCAGGTGATCTTGGTGGCGCCGACGGGGACGACGCCCAGGGCCAGCGCGTGGTCGTGGTCGGTCCAGCCGAGGGTGGCGACCCGGGTGGGCTCCTCCTCGATGGTCGTCTCGCCGAAGGCGTGCTCGATCGTGACCGGGAAGGCGTCGGCCTCGGCCGAGGTCGTGGCGGTCGGCTCGCTGGCCGTGGCGTCGCTCGAGGTCGAGCCGGTGCTGCACCCGGTCAGCAGCGCGGCGGCCAGGCCGACCGTGGTGGCGGCGACCGTGGTGCGCAGGGAGGCGCGGTTCATGGGGATCTCCATCTAGTGAGGCAAGCCTTAGTGAGGCCAGCCTAACTTAGGATTCCCTTACCTACCTTGGGGGGTCCAGGAAATTCGTCTGGTCGACCGTCCGGGCGAGGCCGGCGAGGGCGACGAAGAGCACCGCGATCCCGACGCAGGCGACCGCCACGGCGGCGTACCCCCGCTCGTCCACGTCGAGGAACGGGTAGGGGTAGAAGCCGGTGACCGCGCCCCGGACCAGGGTGTAGACGAGCCAGGCGACCGGGAAGGCCAGGCAGGTGAGCACGTCGCGCCCGCGGATCCGCCCACGCGGACCGAAGGCCACCCAGCCGACGACCGTGAGCAGCGGTACGACGACGTGGAGCAGCTTGTCGGCGAGGTAGTCCGCGCCGGACAGGTCGAGGATCGGGCGCAGCAGGAACCAGTGCACGACCCCGGTCACGGCGATCGCGACCAGCGACGTCAGGCGCAGCACGCGCCAGCCCGTCCGCGTCCCGGTCCCGGCCGAGGGCCAGCGTCCACGTGACGACGGCGACCAGGATGTTGGAGAGCACGGTGAAGTAGCCGACGAAGCGGACCAGCCGCTCCCCCAGCGCCGGCGGGTCCACCTCGTCGAGGACGGCGTTGCCCTGCCAGACCAGCACCAGCTGGAAGAGGACCGCGAAGGTCGCGACGAGTGCCGTCGCCAGGTGCCAGGCCCGGCCGCGGCCCATCAGATCTTGGTGCGGTGGAAGCTCTGGAACGAGCGGCTCGGCGTCGGGCCGCGCTGGCCCTGGTAGCGCGAGCCGTACTTCTCCGAGCCGTAGGGGTGCTCGCTCGGCGAGGTGAGCCGGAAGAAGCAGAACTGGCCGATCTTCATGCCCGGGTAGAGCTTGATCGGCAGCGTCGCGACGTTGGCCAGCTCGAGGGTGACGTGGCCGCTGAAGCCCGGGTCCACGAAGCCGGCGGTCGCGTGGGTCAGCAGCCCGAGGCGGCCCAGCGAGCTCTTGCCCTCGACGCGGGCGGCGATGTCGGCGGGCAGGCTGACGACCTCGTACGTCGACCCGAGGACGAACTCGCCCGGGTGCAGGATGAACGGGTCGTCGCCCTCCGGCTCGACCTCGCGGGTGAGGTCGGACTGGTCGGCCGCCGGGTCGATGTGCGGGTACTTGTGGTTCTCGAAGACCCGGAAGAACCGGTCGAGGCGCACGTCGATGCTCGAGGGCTGGAGCATCTCGGGGTCCCACGGGTCGAGGGCGATCCGGCCCTGGTCGAGCTCGGCGATGATGTCGCGGTCGGAGAGCAGCACGGAGGCAGCCTAGGGCCTGCGCGCGGCGTACCACCGGGTCTGGACAATGGTCGGGTGACCTTCCACCGCTTCGTCGCCCTCGGCGACTCCTTCACCGAGGGCGTCGGCGACCCCGACCCCACCCGCCCCAACGGCCTGCGCGGCTGGGCCGACCGGGTGGCCGAGGTGCTGGCCGCCCGCACCGACGACTTCGGCTACGCCAACCTCGCGATCCGCGGCCGCAAGCTCGACGGCATCGTCGCCGAGCAGGTCGAGCCGGCGATCGCGCTGCGCCCCGACCTGGTCACGATCTACGCCGGGGCCAACGACATCCTCCGGCCGCAGGTCGACCTCGACGCCCTGGCGGAGCGGTACGACGCCGCGCTCGGGCGGCTGGCCGACACCGGCGCCCGCCTCCTGGTCTTCACCGCCTTCGACCCCGGCCACTCCGCGATCTACCGCCCGCTGCGGGGCCGCTTCGCGCTCTACACCGAGCACGTCCGCTGGGCCGCCGACCGGCACGGGGCGACCGTCGTCGACTTCTGGCGCATCCACGACTACCGCGACTGGCGCTACTGGGACACCGACCGCATGCACATGGGTCCGCTCGGCCACCAGCGGATGGCGATCGCCGTGCTCGACGCCCTCGAGGTCCCGCACGACCTCTCCGTCGAGGACCTGCCCGAGGCCGCGCTCCCCGGCCGCCGCGACGCCTGGACGCAGAACGCCGCCTGGGCCCGCGAGTGCCTCGCGCCCTGGATCCACCGCCGCCTCACCGGGCGCTCCTCGGGCGACAGCGTCCACGCCCGGCGCCCCGCCCTCGCCCCGCTCCACCTGCCGGCCGACTGAGCGCCGGTGCGCCCGTCGTACCCACCCGGCAGCGGTCGGGTACGATTCCGGCGCATCCTGCGGATGTAGCTCAGTTGGTAGAGCGCGACCTTCCCAAGGTCGATGTCGCGAGTTCGAGTCTCGTCATCCGCTCCAGTCTCACACGAGGCTCTGCGGACGCTCAGCCCGTCGATGTCGCGAGTTCGATCCGTCATCAGTCGCGAGGCGCGCGCGGCACGCTCAGCCCACCGTCGATGTCGCGAGTTCGAGTCTCGTCATCCGCTCCAGTCTCAACGATCGTCGCGCAGCTCGCCCACCGTCGATGTCGCGAGTTCGAGTCTCGTCAGCTCCGTTCCGCCAGTTCCCAGAGGGCCCCTGCCGATCATCGGCGGGGCCTTCGCCCATTTCCGGGGTAGTTGGGGACGAAATGGTGGGCCACCGGACGGATTTCCGTCGATTTCGTCCCCAACCACGCAGGCGCGGCGAATGACATCCATGTGATTCACGGCGTGTCGCTCCCGTGGTTCTCGTGGGGCGGATGGGAAACTTGCGCCCTTTGTGATCAGAGGGGACAGTGTGACGGTCCGCGTCACTGCTCTGATCGAGGTCTTCCCCCATGCCCCTCTCGGACCGCACCCCCGCATCCGGCCGTCGAGCCCCACGTCGTACGACGCTCGCACCCGGTCGTCGGCGCCCCGGACGCGCCGTCGCGGCGGGCCTCGGAGCCCTCGTCCTCCTGGTCACCACGGCGCCCCTGCTGCCCGACGGCTCGGCACCCGACGCTGCGATCACGCCGCAGGCCGGCACCGGGCTGCGGACGAGCAGCACCGCGGGGCCCGGCGTCGTCACGCCCGAGATGCAGGCGGAGATCGACCGCGTGGTCCGCGAGGGCATGAGCGCTCGCGTCTCCGCCCGGAGCTCGACCCGCGCCCTCGCCGACGCGGCCGCCCGGTGCGCGACCTTCGACGGCCAGCGCTACTGCCTCGGCACCGGCTGGACCACCTCGACCGAGCGTGAGGTCGCCGCCCGGATGGCCCGCAGCACCCCCGCCGGCCGCGAGCGCACCGGTGACCTCGACCCCGCCGCGGCCCTGCGCCAGCAGGCCCGCCGGACCCCGACGGCCCGCGCCGCCGCCGAGCGCGCCGAGCTGACCGCCGCCGCCACGTCCGTCGCCAAGGTCTGGCTGCTGCGCCACGAGATCCAGGGCGTGCCGCTGCCGGCCGACTTCGCCGAGCGTCACCCCGAGGCGATGCTCTCCACGCAGGCGCGCGACACGACGACGACCAGCACTCCCGTGGCCCCGGCCGCCGCGTCACCCAAGACCGCGGCCGACTACCCCGAGACCTTCACGATCCTCAAGCAGAAGCAGGTGCGCCCGCAGCAGCGCTACTACTGGTGCGGCCCGGCCACGGCGCAGATGATCGGCTGGGGCTGGAACGGCGCGCGGCGCGGCCAGGCCTACTGGGCCGACCAGCTCGGGACCACCACCGCCGGCACCGCGATCACCGACATGGTCCGCACCGTCAACGAGACCACCGGCTGGGGCGGCGCCGACTACGCCGGCGAGTACATCGTCCTCGACATCGGCGACTTCACGTTCAAGCAGTGGTACCTGCTGATGATGAAGCACGTCCACGACTACCGCGCGCCCGTGGTGCTCCACCCGATCCTGCTCAAGCAGTACTTCCCCTACCTCGACGACGACGCGTCCGGTCACTTCCAGGTCGGCCGCGGCTTCGACCAGAACCCCGGCGGCCGCCCCAAGCTCGGCTACTTCGAGCCGTGGGACCAGAGCAAGTTCGACCCGTCCGAGCCGCGGATCGCCCGCACCCAGTGGCAGAACGCCTACAAGAGCTTCCGGGCCAACAAGGCGCACTTCCAGCACAACGTCGGCGTCTGATGCTCCGCACGCGCACCCGTACGACGCTCGCGGGCGGCCTGCTCGTCGCCCTCGGCGCGCTGACAGCGTGCGGGGGCGGTGCCGACGAGCCGGACGGGACGACCAGCCCGACCCCGGAGCCCACGGAGCAGACGACGCGAGACCGTCGGAGCCGGAGGGCACCGGGACCGCGGGTCCCCTCGACTGGCAGCCGACCGGTCACGACGTGGAGGACCGGGTCGTCCGCGGCGCGGGCTGGACGGCGGTGGCCACCGGGACCGAGGTGACCTTCGAGCCGGTCGGCGACGGCGAGCCCGTCGTCGTACCGGCCGTGGAGGGCCGCACCGTGGACGCGGTGCTCCTCGAGGGCGACCGCGCCGTGGTGTCCTTCGCCGCGGGCGGCGAGACCCCGACCGGGGCGGCCGTGCGGGTCGACCTGGCGGCGAGCACCCCCTCCGAGATCGTCTCCCCCGAGCCCGCCAACGGTGGCTCGTGGGCCATGCACGACGACAGCCTCTGGTACCCCACGCTCGGCGAGGGCGGCGCCTACTGCCTGGCCACCCTGGCCGTCTCCGACGGCAACGGCGAGGACGGCTGGTGCGCGCCCGAGCGGACCGGCTTCAGCAACCTCACCGCGGGCGAGCACGGGGTCGGCCTGATGACCTTCGACGACGCGCGCCCGGTCGCCTGCCGCACCGTCCACGTGCTCGACCAGACGGGTCAGCCGCAGCCCGTCGAGGGCCCCACCGACTGCACGGCCTGGGACGTCGCCCCCACCTCGACCGGGGTGATCTGGTCGGAGGTGCCGCGCGAGCAGCGCCAGGAGGTCGCGCGCTTCAGTGCGAGCGTCGACGGCACCGTGGAGTCCCTGGGCAGGGGCACCACCGGCACCCTGGTCCCCTGCGGCGGGGACGCGTTCTTCGTGCGCGACCCGGCACGCCGCACGGACCCGGCCCGGCTGATGCGCTGGGACGGCGCCTCGTTGAGCGTGGCCTACGAGTCGGAGTCGACCGGCAACGCCTTCCTCGGCGAGCCGGAGTGCGCCGACGGCGTCGTCACCGTGTCGTCGTTCGGCGAGGCCGGCGACGAGCAGGTCTGGGCCGAGGTCGGCTGACGCCTCACCCCAGGTCGCGCAACCGCTCGGCGAGCTCGTGGCCGTCTGCGCCGCGGACCTCCGGTCGGCCGTGCCACGTCGGGTCCTCGCGCATCTCGGTCGGCGTGCCGTGGGCGAGGACCTGCTCGCCCATCGACAGCTCGCGCAGCGCGATCGCCCGCACCCGCTCCGGGTGCTCGCGCGCGAACTCCGCGTAGATCACCGGGTCGCGCTGGCCGTCGTCGCCGACCAGCACCCAGCTGATCGCCGGGAAGTCCGTGGCCAGCCCGCGCAGGCAGGCCATCTTGTGCTCGCGGCCGCTGCGGAACCACCCGGTGTTGGTGGGGCCCCAGTCGGTCAGCAGCAGCGGCCCGCGCGGGAAGTCGTGGTGCGCGAGGAACCGCGTCAGCGCGAGCGCGGCGTTCCACGGACCGGTCGAGACGTAGATCGTCGGTGCGGTCGGACGGCTGGCGAGGAGCCCGGCGTACAGCCCGGCCATGCCGTCGACGGGCTTGCGCGCCTCCTCGGCGAGCACGAACGTGTTGTACGTCGCGAGCAGCAGCCGCGGCAGCCACGTCGTGATCACGGTGTCGTCGATGTCGCTGACGATCCCGAAGTCCACGTCGTCGGCGACCACGACGACGTCCGCGGCGCCCGGCTGCGCCCCGTCGACGGCGAGCTCGACCCGGTGCCAGCCGGGTGCGAGCCCGGCCCGGGGCAGGCGGGCGTCGACGATGCCGGACCGGTCCGTGGTCACCACGAACGACTCCCCGGCCACGGTGATCGTGACGTCGACCCCGCCGACCTCGGCCGTGAGGAAGTTGCGCCACCCGCGTCGCAGCTCGTTGCCGCGGCCGGTCCGCTCCGGCGGACGGTCCAGGACCACGCGGGCCAGGACGCGCACGAAGTCGGCGCCGCCGTAGCCGGCGTACCCCACGATCCTCGGCTGCCACCCGGCGCGCGTGAGGAGACCTCCGAGCGCGCGGTTCCACCGGTCCTCGACGACGGCTGCCAGGTGGGGCTTGCTCATGGCGGTGAGTCTGGCAGAGATCGCTAGGGTCGTCGGGTGAGCTTCACCGGATTCCCCGTCGCCGCCCTCGACTTCTACGACGACCTCGAGATGGACAACACCAAGTCGTTCTGGGAGGCCCACAAGGCCGTCTGGACCGAGTCCGTCAAGGCGCCGATGACCGCACTGGTGACCGACCTCGAGGCGGAGTTCGGCAGCGCGAAGGTGTTCCGCCCCTACCGCGACGTGCGCTTCGCCAAGGACAAGACGCCGTACAAGACCCACCAGGGCGCCTTCGTCGGCATCGCGCCGCGCACCGGCTGGTACGTCGAGGTGTCGGCGCGCGGGGTCCGCACCGGCGCCGGCTTCTACGACGCCGACGGCGAGCAGCTCGCGGCCTTCCGGACGGCGGTGGCCGAGGAGCGCCGGGGCACCGAGCTCGAGCGGGTCCTGGCCGCGATCGAGGCCGAGGGCTTCGAGGTGAGCGGCGAGCAGCTCAAGACCGCGCCGCGCGGCTACGACCGGGAGCACCCGCGGATCGGGCTGCTGCGGCACAAGCAGCTCTTCGCCGGCCGGACGATCGGCTTCGAGCCGGTCGTGCACACCCCCGAGCTGCTCGAGCTCGTGCGGGACGACTGGCGGGCCCTGCGCCCGCTGGTGGAGTGGCTCGCGCGCGCCTGACGCGCCTCACGCGTACCAGGCATCGCTGGTGGCGAGCGCCTCCATCTCGGCCATCGTCAGCACCGGTTCGGGGGCGACCACGACGCCCTCCTTCTCGCCGGTGCTGTTGTATGCGATCACGTCGATCTGCCAGCCGTCGGCGGTGGCCAGGGTCAGTGACCGCTCGAGGAACGTCGGCGGGACCCCGGTCCCGCCGGACTGGCGCACGTCCTCGCGCAGCAGACGGGAGCCGTCGGACAGCGTCGTGCAGTCGGGCTCGACGGCCGGCTCGCAGATGTGACTCGGCGCCAGTGGTTGCCCACCGTCCTCCACCACCAGGGGGTTGTTGTACCACCGGATGCGGAAGGAGACGAACCCGCTACGGACGGACCCGTAGAAGAGCCGGGGCAGGTCCTTCCCGGACTCGTCGACGAAGACCTCGTGCACGTCGCTTGCTCCGGTCATGTCCCGGATCGTCTGCGCCATCTCGTTCGGTGAGACCAGCGGCCGCAGCACGTCCGCGGGCGGCGCCACGTCCGGGGACCCGGCGGTCGGGCCCGACGTGGCGGGCTGGACGGGCCGCGGGTCGCGGGCGGTCTGCGGGTCCCCGCCGAGGAGCTGGGGTACGACGAGCGCCCCGGCGCCGACGAGGGCGACGGACGCGAACGTCGTACCGACCCGGGCGCGACGGCGTCGGGTGCGGCCGCGGGTCACGCCACCGGCGACGAGCCGGTCGACGTCGGGGAGGGCGAGGTCCTGCGCGGTCTGGCGCAGGAGCAGGTCCACGCCGTGGTCGGGGGTGGTCATCAGGAGCCTCCGGACTCGATGAGGTCGTCGAGCGAGGTGCCCAGCACGGCCCGTAGGCGGTCGAGCGCTCGTATGGTGCGGTTGCGGACCGCCTGCGCGCTCACGCCGAGCGCGGTGGCGGTGTCGGCGACGGAGGTGTCGTCGAGGTAGCGCAGCACCAGCACGGCGCGGTCGAGCGGGGCGAGCTCGTCGAGGGCGGCGGCCAGCGCGAGCCGGGTCGTGACCGCCCGCTCGCCTCCGTGGTCGGCCCGCTCGGGAAGGTGCTCGGTCGGGCGCTCGTGGGTGCTGCGGCGGCGCTGGGCGCTGATGTAGGTGCGCACCAGGGTCGTGTGGGCGTAGGCGGCGGGGTTGTCGATCGCCCCCACCAACGGGCGGTGCCACCGGACGAAGACCTTGGCCAGGGTGTCCTGGACCAGGTCCTCGGCGCGGTGCGCGTCGCCGCAGAGCATCCACGCAGACCGGTAGAGCTGGGGCGTCCGCGCGCGGGCGAACTCCTCGAACTCGTCGTGCCTGCGGGACATCTCGCTCCTCGGGGTGGGCCGGCGTCACTCCTCAGACGCGCCCCACCCCCGAGTTGTTGCACACGCCCACCCCGGCGTTCACCGTCCGGTCGGCCGCGGATGCCACCGTGCCGACATGGCCAAGCGCACCGTGTACCTCCACGTCGGTCCCGCCGTCCCGGGCGTCGCCGCTCCCCACGCGGCGCTTCGCGACCACCCCGCGCTGGTCGCCGCGGGCGTCGCCCTCCCGGCGGTGTCCCAGGGCGTCATGGACCGGGCCGACGTCGAGATCCGTCGCCGGCACCAGGCAGTCGGCGTCCGACGCAAGGACGTCGAGGGCTCCTGGGCGAAGGTCTGCCGCAAGGCCTACAAGCTGAAGGGTGCCGTGCTGGTCAGCCAGCCGGGCTTCCTCGACGCCGACGCCGAGCAGGTCGCGCTGGCGATGGACGGGTTGGTCGGGATGCGGCTCCACGTGATCGTCACCCCGGCCGCGCAGCCCGACGGGGTCTCACCGGCCGACTTCCTCGGACCCTGGGCGGCGTACGTGAAGAAGGAGTCGCGCATCCACGTGCTGCCGGTGGGCGACGACCCGACGGTCGACGCGCTGGGCACGGAGCTCGCGCGGATCGTCCTCGAGGCGCGGGAGGCCGAGGTCGAGCGCCGGTTGCTCAAGCTGACCAAGCAGCGCCGGAAGGTCCGGGAGCGGCTCACGCGGGTCGACGCGGCCTGACTTGCTGGCCGACTCCTCCGCTTGCTGGCCGATGCATCGGCCAGCATGCGCCAAGTCCCCGCCGAAGCGGGGACTTTGACAACGAACCGATCCGCACCCTCAGTGCGGCTGCCAGGCGTCCTCGTCGGCGGTGAGCGAGGCGACCTCGGCCGGCAGGGTGCCGTCGGCGAGGTCCTGGATCGAGACGCTCTCGAAGACTCCGCGCAGCGAGCTGCGGGCGGCGATCCAGACGTGCTGCAGGACCTGGGCGGACTCGCCGTAGGCGACGGCCTCGGGCCGCAGGCCGTAGACGGAGACGAGCGGCCCGTCGACGGCGCGGATGACGTCCGCGACGGTGACGGTCTCGGGACCGCGGGCGAAGCGCCAGCCACCGGACTGGCCGCGCTGGGACACCACGATGTCGGCGCGCCTCAGGTCGGCGAGGATGGCCTGGAGGAACCCGTGGGGGATGTCCTGGGCCTTGCCGAGCTGCTCGGCGCTCACCGCCGAGCCGTCGGAGCGGACGGCGATCTCGATCAGCGCCCGGAGGGCGTAGTCAGCCTTGGCGGAGACGCGCATGGGGTCAGTTTGTCAGACATGTCGGTCAAGTCACTCAACGTTGAGCCTGATGGTGCGCGCGCCGCCCCGCGACGACCGACGGTGACGGCGGTGACAGGGACCCGAGAGTCCTGTCACCGCCGGCCGGGGGTGCGTGACGGCGTACGCCGCTCAGGCGGTCGCGGGCTCCACCGGACGGTCGTCCGAGACGGCCAGGGCGCGGGCGAGGCGCTCCTGCTTGACCGCCCAGGCGATGCCGGTCACCCAGAGGGTGAAGATCACGGCGGCGGTGAGAGCGATGACCACGCCGGGGGTACCGACGGACTCGAGCAGCGTCTTGGTGTTGGTCAGCACGATGAGGCCACCGGCCGCGACCCCGAGCACGCGGGCGGCGAGGTGCTTGACCAGCCAGGCAGCGATCGGTGCGGCGACCACGCCACCGGCGAGCAGCGCACCGGCGTAGCCCCAGTTGATCCCAGCCGACCCGAGGCCGAAGAGGAAGCCGAGCGAGGCACCGACGGCCACGACGAACTCCGAGGTGTCGATGGAGCCGACGACCTTGCGCGGCTCGAGGCGACCGCTGGACAGCAGCGACGTGGTGCCGACCGGACCCCAGCCGCCGCCACCGACGGCGTCGAGCGTGCCGGCGACGAGGCCCATCGGAGCCAGGAAGGCCACCGAGGGCCGGCCCTTGAAGGTCGGGCGGGCGCCGCCGAGGCGAAGGAAGCGGTAGACGACGTAGACGCCGAGGCCCAGCAGGATGACCGCGACGACGGGCTTGGCGACCGCGGCGTCCATGTTGGACAGGAGCGTCGCGCCGAGGAACGCGCCGACGAAGCCGGGCACGGCGAGGATCGACACGGTGCGCCAGTCCACGTTGCCGAACTTGTGGTGCGAGGCGCCGGAGACCAGCGAGGTGCCGAGCTCGGAGAAGTGGACGGCGGCCGACGCGGCGGCCGGGGCGACACCGGCAGCGATCAGCAGCGTGGAGGACGTGACGCCGTAGGCCATGCCCAGGGATCCGTCGATGAGTTGTGCGATGAGCCCGACGAAGCCGAGCACGATGAGCTTGCGCATGGAGGTGCGACCCTTCGATTGCGTATGTCTATGGAGAGAGTAGAGATACGTAATCTAGGAGGTCAAGACGTGGAGATACCCAGAACCAGTGATCCGCAACATGTGCCGTTCGTGTTGCGCAGGACCGTCCGGCGAGGCATCATTTTGTTACTGGCGAGTAGCAGCACGGGCTGCTCGCCGCCGGACCCGCTCCGCGGGGACGGCCACCACTGGACCGGATCCCTCCCAGGACCGGTGCCCCGAAACGGAATAGGTGGATCGTGAGCCACTACAAGAGCAACCTGCGCGACATCGAGTTCAACCTCTTCGAGGTGCTCGGCCGGGACGACGTCCTCGGCCAGGGCCCCTTCGCCGAGGTCGACGGCGAGACCGCGCGCGAGATCCTCGCCGAGGTCGCCCGCCTGTCCCGCGACGACCTCGCCGCGTCGTACGTCGACAGCGACCGCAACCCGCCGGTCTTCGACCCCGAGACCCACACCGCCCCCGTGCCGGAGTCCTTCAAGAAGAGCTACCAGGCCTGGATGGACTCCGAGTACTGGCGCCTCCAGATCCGCGAGGAGCTCGGCGGCACCCCCGCCCCCTCCTCCCTCGTGTGGGCCATGGGCGAGATGGTGCTCGGCGCCAACGCCCCCGTGTGGATGTACGCCGCGGGCGCGCCGTTCGCCGGCGTCGTCTACAACAACGGCAACGAGCGCGACAAGCGCGTCGCCGAGCTGATGGTCGAGCGCCAGTGGCCGTGCACCATGGTCCTCACCGAGCCCGACGCGGGCTCCGACGTCGGCGCCGGTCGCACCAAGGCCACGCCCAACGAGGACGGCTCCTGGAACGTCACCGGCGTGAAGCGCTTCATCACGTCGGCCGAGGGCGGCCTCAGCGACAACACGATGCACCTCGTCCTCGCCCGCCCCGAGGGCGTCGAGGGCGCCGGCGGCCCGGGCACCAAGGGCCTGTCGCTGTTCTGGATGCCGACCTACCACTTCGACCACGAGACCGGTGAGCTCACCGGCGAGCGCAACGGCGTCTACGTCACCAACGTCGAGCACAAGATGGGCATCAAGGTCTCCAACACCTGCGAGGTCACCTTCGGCGACCCGCAGGTCGGTGGCGGCGAGCCGGCCCGCGGCTGGCTGCTCGGCGAGGTGCACAACGGCATCGCCCAGATGTTCGACGTCATCGAGAACGCCCGGATGATGGTCGGCACCAAGGCCATCGCCACGCTCTCGACCGGCTACCTCAACGCCCTCGAGTACGCCAAGGAGCGCGTCCAGGGTGCCGACCTGACCCAGGCCGCCGACAAGACCGCGCCGCGCGTCACCATCACGCACCACCCCGACGTACGCCGCTCGCTGATGACGCAGAAGTCGTTCGCCGAGGCGATGCGCGCGCTCGTGCTCTACACCGCCACGTGGCAGGACCGCGTCCAGGTGGCCGAGCACGCCGGCGAGAAGGACGAGCTGGCCGCCGCGGTCAACGACCTGCTGCTGCCGATCGTCAAGGGCTACGGCTCGGAGCGCTCGTGGGTGCTGCTGGGCACCGAGTCCCTCCAGACCCTCGGCGGGTCGGGCTTCCTCCAGGAGTACCCGATCGAGCAGTACGTCCGCGACGCCAAGATCGACACCCTCTACGAGGGCACCACGGCGATCCAGGGCCAGGACTTCTTCTTCCGCAAGATCGTCAAGGACCAGGGCCGCGCCCTGGGCCACCTGGCGAAGGAGATCGAGTCGTTCATCGCCTCCGAGGCCGGCAACGGTCGCCTCAAGAACGAGCGGGCCCTGCTCGCCACCGCGCTCGAGGACGCCAACGCCATCGTCGGTCACATGATCAACGACCTGATGTCGGCCGACGCGTCGTCCGAGAACGGCGACCTGCGCAACATCTACAAGGTGGGCCTCAACACCACCCGCCTGCTGATGGCGCTCGGTGACGTGGTCTGCGGGTGGCTGCTGCTGCGCCAGGCCGAGGTCGCGCTGGAGAAGCTCGGGGGCGACCCGGGCAAGGACAAGGCGTTCTACGAGGGCAAGGTGGCCGCCGCGCAGTTCTTCGCGCAGACCAACCTGCCCCGGCTCACGGCCGAGCGGGCCATCGCCGAGGGCATCGACCTCGCGCTGATGGACCTCGACGAGGCCGCGTTCTGACCTGAGCGTCCCGCGCAAGTAACGCGGTGTTGGTCGGTCGAGACAAGGCGTCGATGCCTCGTCTCGCCCGACTGACACCGCGTTACTCGTCTCGGGGGGCATGACAGGTGTCACCCCCAGGTCGTGACAGCCGGACCGGGCACGCGTCTCCCGTCGCCGCCACGCTGGAGGCATGAGCACACCTGTCCCGCCCCCGGCGATCCGGGCCACCGCCCTCACCAAGTCCTTCCGCCTCCCTGACGGCTCGACGGTGACCGCCGTCGACGCCGTCGACCTGACCGTCGCGCCCGGCGAGATCGTGGCCTTCCTCGGCCCCAACGGCGCCGGCAAGACGACCACCGTCGACATGCTGCTCGGCCTCACCACGCCCACCGGCGGCACGGTCGAGGTGTACGGCGAGGCGCCCGCCCGCGCGGTGGCCGCCGGCCGGGTGAGCGCCGTCATGCAGACCGGGGGCCTGCTCCCCGACTTCACGGTGCTCGAGACCGTGCAGGCGATCGCCGTCCTCCACGGCCGCCGCGACCGGGTCGACGAGGTCGTCGAGCGGGCCGGCCTCGCCCCGCTCGCGCGCCGCCGGGTCAAGGCGTGCTCGGGCGGCGAGCAGCAGCGCCTCAAGTTCGCCCTGGCCCTGGTCCCCGACCCGGACCTCATCGTGCTCGACGAGCCGACCACCGGCATGGACGTGGAGGCCCGCCAGTCCTTCTGGGAGGCCATGCGCGCCGACGCGGCCAGCGGCCGGACGATCGTCTTCGCGACCCACTACCTCGCCGAGGCCGACGAGTTCGCCGCCCGGACGGTGCTGATGAAGGGCGGCCGCATCGTCGAGGACGGCCCGACCGCCGACGTGCGCGCCGCGTTCGGTGGCCGCACCGTCTCCTTCCGACCTCCCGCCGACGTGGTCCACCGCGACGGCGTGGACCCGGCGTGGCTGGCCCGGGTCGGCCAGGCCCTGGCCCCGCTCGGCGTGACCGGCGTCGACGTCTCCAGCGCCAGCCTCGAGGCCGCCTTCCTGGCCCTGACCGCCGCCGACGTCCCCACCACCGACCCCGCACCCCTCGACCTCACCGACCTCGCAGGAGCTCCCCGATGACCGCCACGACCCTCCCTCCGTCCCGGACCCCCGGCCGTTCGGCCGGTCGCTCCCCGGCTGCGCTGGCGGGCTACGCCGCCCTCGACCTGCGCCGCCAGGCGCGGGACCGGGTGCAGATGTTCTTCGTCGTCGGGCTGCCGGCGTTCATGTTCTTCGTCTTCGGCCTCGGCTCCGACGAGCCGGCCGGCAGCGCCAACGTCGCGATGTACGTCATGGTCTCGATGGCGGCGTACGGCGCCGTCACCGCGACCACCGGCGTGGCCGGCAGCGCCGCCCTCGAGCGGACCACCGGCTGGGGCCGCCAGCTCGCCCTGACCCCGTTGCAGCCCCTGTCCTTCCTGGCGCTCAAGACCGGGCTGGCGATGGTCGTCGCCGCGGTCCCGGTCGCCCTGATCTACGCGATCGGCGCGGCGACCGGTGCGTCCGGCACCACCTCGGACTGGGTGCTGTCCGCGGTCGTCGTGTGGGCGGGCTCGGCGCTCTTCGCGCTCTACGGGCTGGCCGTCTGCCTGGTCTTCCGCGGCGACAACTCCGTCGGCATCGCCTCGGGCCTGATCGTGATCATGGCCTTCCTCGGCAACGTCTTCACCCCGATGTCGGGGCTGATCCTCGACATCGGCCGCTTCACCCCGCTCTACGGGTACGCCGCCCTGGCCCGCTATCCGCTCACCGAGGGCTGGACGCCGACCGGCACCCACGACCCGCTGTGGCTCCCGGTCGCTAACGTGCTCGGGTGGACGGTGATCTTCGCGGCGGTGGCGCTCTGGGGCCTGCGTCGGGGGCAGGAGCGGGTGTGACACCCACGGACCCGTCCTCCCCGCGGTACCTGCGGCACCGGTCTCCCCGTGGGAGCGGTGGGCGTGGGTCTTCGCCGGCGGTCTGGCTGGTCTTCCTGGTCTACCCGGTCATCGAGACGTTCCAGTCGACCGACTCGGTCGTGGTCACCGCCCTCGGCCTGACCTTCATCGCGGCCTTCGCCGTGGTCTACCTGGCCGGCTACGGCTGGCTCGCCCACCGGCCGTGGCTGGTCTTCGGGCTGCTCGTCGCCTGGCCCTGGCCACCGCCACCATCATCGGCGTCGAGGCGATCGGGCTGACGCCCTACCTCGGCGTCTACTCCGCGCTGATGCTGCCGTCCCCGTGGTGGCAGCGCACCACCCTCGCGGTGGCGCTGCTCCCCCTGCTGTCCCTGGTCGCGGGCGACGGGTTCCCGGTGTTCTTCTTCCTCATGGTCTGGCCGATCATCATCGGGATGGTCCTGCTGCGGCTCTTCACCGAGGGCGAGCACCGTGCCGACGAGAGCCGGGCGATGCTCGCGCTGGTCGCCGAGCGCGAGCGGGTCGCGCGCGACGTCCACGACGTGCTCGGCCACTCGCTCACCGCGATGTGCATCAAGGCCGAGCTGGCCGCCCGCCTCATCGACGTGGACCCCGAGCGGGCCCGCGCCGAGCTGGAGTCGATCCAGGAGACCGCCCGCCAGGCGCTCGCCGAGGTGCGCGCCACCGTCGGCGGGCTCCGGGCGGGCAACCTCGAGGCCGAGCTGGCGGCGGCGCCCCAGGTGCTGGCCGATGCGGGCATCGAGACCCGCGTGCTCGGGTCCGTCGCCGACACCGACCCCCGGCACCGCACCCTGCTCGCCTGGGTGCTGCGCGAGGCGGTGACCAACGTCGTCCGGCACGCCCGCGCCTCCTGCGTGGTCGTCGAGCTCGGGCCGCACGGCATCACCGTCACCGACGACGGCACCGGGCTCGCGGGGCCGGCGGGAGGGACGACGCCGGAGGGCAACGGCCTGCGCGGCATGCGCGAGCGGGTGTCCGACGCGGGCGGCACCCTGGAGCTGCTCGACGCGCGCCCGGGCACCCGCGTGCAGGTGGTGCTGCCGTGATCCGGCTGCTGCTGGCCGACGACCAGGCGCTGGTGCGGGGCGCCCTGGCCGCGCTGCTCGACCTGGAGACCGACCTCACCGTCGTCGCGCAGGTCGGTCGCGGCGACGAGGTGCTCGCCGCCGCCCGCGAGTCCGGCGCCGAGGTCTGCCTGCTCGACATCGAGATGCCCGGGCTGACCGGCCTCGAGGTGGCCGAGCAGCTGCGGGCCGAGCTTCCCGGTGTGCGGTCGCTCATCGTCACGACGTTCGGCCGGCCGGGCTACGTGCGCCGGGCCCTGGACGCCGGCGCGGCCGGGTTCGTCGTCAAGGACACGCCTGCGCGCGAGCTCGCGGACGCCGTACGACGCGTGCACGCCGGCCTGCGGGTCGTCGACCCCGGCCTGGCCGCCGAGTCACTGATGGCCGGGCCCTCGCCGCTCACCGTGCGCGAGGCCGAGATCCTGCGGCTGGCGCTCGACGGCTCACCGGTGGCCGCCATCGCCAGGGCCGCGCACCTGTCGCAGGGCACCGTGCGCAACCACCTGTCCGCGGCGATCGGCAAGACCGGCGCCACCACCCGGGCCGAGGCGGCCCGGGTCGCCCAGTCACGGGGATGGCTGTGAGGCGCTAGGAACCGAGCTCCGCGAGCGGGACGCTGGTGTCGGAGAACTTCTCGGGGACCGGCTTGCCGACGAGGGCACGGATCGTGTCGGTGGCGTCCCAGTCGTTGGCCTGCATCCCGGCGACGACGGTGCCGCCCTCCGCCCACAGCACGGTGAGACCGGCGACCAGGTCGTCGCCGCGCACGACCACCTCGTCGGCACCGTCGGGCCCGACGCTGCCGACGTACTCCATGCCCATGTCGTACTGGTCGGTGAAGAAGTAGGGCATCCGGTCGTAGGGCTCGTCCTCGCCGAGCATCGCGCGCGCGGCGGCCTGCGCCTGGTGGATCGCGGTGTCCCAGTGCTCGACGCGGATGCGGCGTCCGAGCGTCGGGTGGTCGTGGTGGGCGACGTCGCCGACCGCGAAGACGTAGGGGTCGCTGGTGCGCAGCGTCGAGTCGACCAGGATGCCGTTGTCGACCTTCAGTCCCGCCTCCCGGGCGAGCCGGTCGTCCGGGACGGCGCCGATGCCCACGACCACCAGGTCAGGGTCACCTCGTGGCCGTCGGAGAGCCGCACCGTGCCGTCGGCCGCCGAGTCGATGCTCGTGCCGAGGCGCAGGTCGACGCCGTGGCCGCGGTGGAGCTCTGCGAACTTCGCCCCCAGCTCGGGACCGAGCACCCCCAGCAGCGGCTGCTCCGCGGGCTCGACGACGGTGACGTCCGCCCCGGCGAGGCGGGCCGCGGCAGCGACCTCGAGGCCGATCCAGCCGGCACCCACGACCAGGATCGTGCCCGTGAGGGCGTCCCTGAGGGCCAGCGAGTCGTCGAGGGTGCGGAGGTAGGTGACGGGCACCCCGGCGGAGTCGAGGTCGTCGAGCCTCCGGGGCGTGGCCCCGGTCGCGACCAGCAGCCGGTCGTACGGCGCCGACTCGGCGCCGGCGTGGACCTGGCGGCGGTCGAGGTCGATGGACGTGACCTCGGTGCCGGTGCGCAGGTCGACGTCGTTGTCGTCGTACCAGTGCTGCTCCATGACGTGCGCCGACTCCGGCGTCGCGTCGCCCAGCAGGATGCCCTTGGAGAGCGGCGGCCGCTCGTAGGGCAGGTGCCGCTCGGCGGCGAGCACCACGATCCCGCCCTCGTGGCCACGCTCGCGGAGCTCGCGGGCGGCGTTCGCGGCGGCGATGCCCCCGCCGATGATGACGATGTCCATGAGTGCCCCTGGGTGAGTGCGCCGGCCGCGATGAGCGGACGCTCGCACGCTACGCGCGCTGCTGCTGCGGGCGCCACACACCCAGGGCATTCAGACCCCGGAGGGTCAGACCTCGCGGCGCTCCTCGACGTGCGTGGTGCGCGAGCGCTGCTGGTTCATCACGAGCGCGAGCACGAGCGAGAGCACGCCCGCGGCGACCAGGATCCAGCCGAGGGTCTCGCTGGCGACGTACTCGTCGAGCGCGCCCCCCAGGTCCACGGCTCCGGTGAGCAGGATCAGACCGAGGACGAGCAGGACGATGCCGAGACCAATACCCATGATCCACTCCTTCGTACGACGGCGCCGGTGCGCCGCCTCTCCCCCGAGGGTAGGGCGGGCGCGTCCGGATTCCGTGCACCGCCGGGGGTCAAGCGCGCGCTACGAGCTGAGTCACCCAGCGACTCAGGTCGCAATTCGCGCAGAGCCTGCCCGAGTAGTACGAGCTGAGTCACCCAGCGACTCAGGTCGCAATCCGCGCAGAACCTGCCCGAGTAGTACGACCTGAGTCACCCAGCGACTCAGGTCGTAGCGCCCCCGAGGGGCAGGTCCAGCACCCCGACTCCGTCGGCGGAGACCCGGACCGGCACGCCCCAGTCCTGCTGGTGCATGTGGCAGGCCGCGCCGTCGCCGCCACCCTCGTCGCAGGAGGCGGCGCGGGCGGCGACGTGCAGCACGCCGTCACCGACGGCCGGGTCGAGGACGAGCTCGCGGCGCAGGTCGGTGCCGCGTCCCTCGCCCTCCCGGAGCAGCGCCGGCGGGGTGGCGGTCACCAGGAGCTGGGAGGGCGGCCCGAAGCGGTCGTCGACCTTCTGCCCCGGCGGCGGGGTGAAGGAGATGTCGAGGACCAGCCGGGCGGCCACGTCGGTGACCGGGCGCTGGGTGGTGTGGCTGAAGTCGACCGCCGCGACGCGGGCGTCGAGGGGCACGCGGGTCAGCCGGTGGCCGGCCGACTCGACGACGACGAGGCTGCCGCCGTCGTCCTCGGACCAGTACAGCCCGCTCGGCTCGGCGAGGTCGACGGCCAGCGTGGTGAGCTCGCCGTCCGCGAAGCGGCGGACGGCGCCGTTGTAGGTGTCGGCCACCGCGACCGACCCGTCCGGCAGGACCGCGACCCCGAGCGGGTGCTGGAGGAGCGCCTCGTCGGCGGGACCGTCGCGGAAGCCGAAGTCGAAGAGCCCCGTCCCGACCGCCGTGCGGACCACGGCCGGACCGCCGTCGGGCACCGGCGCCTCGATCCACCGCAGCGACGACGTCTCGGAGTCGGCCAGCCACATCCGGTCGCCGTCGGGCGCGAGCCCGCTCGTCTGGGCGAACCACGCGGTGGCGGCGGGGCCGTCGAGCAGGCCCTCGTTGAGGGTGCCCGCGGCGACCTCGACCGCACCGGAGACCGGGTCGTAGGTCCACAGCTGGTGGATCCCCGCCATCGCGATCCACACCCGGTCCTGCCACCAGGCCACGTCCCACGGGCTGCTGAGCCGCTCGGTGCCGTCGCCCTGCATCCACTGGGTGCCGTCGCCGGCGAGGGTGCGCACCTCCCCGGTCGCCAGGGCCAGCCCGGCGATCCGGTGGCCGACCGTGTCGGCGACCACCACGTCGTACCCGACCCGGTCGGCGACAACGGACGGCAGCAGGCACAGGCCGTTGGGCTCGCGGAAGCCGCCGAAGCGGCGGGCCACCGCGCCGTCGCCGTCGAGGAGGACCACCTCGTCGTGACCGGCGTCGGCGACGAGCACGGAGCCGGACGGGGCCACCGACGATGGCAGGGACGACGGCAGGGGCACGGCCTTCGCCGGGAAGCGCAGGTCGCTGGGCTCCACGACGGGTGGGACGTACGGCGAGTCGCCCGGCTGGAGCGTCCCGCGCTCGCGGTGCTGCGGGACCAGCTCCTCCAGCAGCGAGGCGATGGCGTGGGCGTGGCCCTCGCCGGCGTACTGCGCCACGATGTAGCCCTCGGGGTCGACCAGGACCAGGGTCGGCCAGGCCCGCGCGGTGTAGGCCTGCCAGGTCGTCAGCTCGGGGTCGTCGAGGACCGGGTGGTGCACGGCGTAGCGCTCGACGGCGGCGACCAGCGCGTCCGGGTCGGCCTCGTGGACGAACTTCGGCGAGTGCACGCCGACGACGACCAGCTCCTCGGCGTACTGCTCCTCCACCGGGCGCAGCTCGTCGAGGACGTGCAGGCAGTTGATGCAGCAGAACGTCCAGAAGTCGAGCAGGACGAAGCGGCCGCGGAGGTCGCGGATGGACAGCGGGGAGGCGGTGTTGAGCCAGCCTCGGCCGGTGAGCTCGGGGGCGCGGACATGCACCCGCCCATTCTCGCGCGGCGCCGGTGACACCGGTGCCACTAGGGTGCGCCCCATGAGCACATCCCCCGAGGACGGCAGCGGCGACGTCGCGCTGACCGGCTACGTCGACCTGTGGTGGCAGGCCGTCAACGACTTCACCGCCCTCCTCGAGAAGGTGCCCGCCGAGCAGTGGGCCACCCCGACCGACCTGCCCGGCTGGGACGTGCACGCGGTCGCCGCGCACACCGCGCACCTCGAGTCGCTGCTGGCCGGCGGCGAGCACGTCGACGTGGAGATCGGCGACGCCCCGCACGCCCGCGGGATGATGGGCCAGTTCACCGAGCAGGGCGTCGTCGCCCGCCGCGACGCCACCCCCGACGACCTCATCAACGAGATCCGGGCCGCCGCGACCGCCCGCCACACCGCCCTGCTCGCCGACCCGCCGACCGACCCCGACGCCCCGGCCCCCGGTCTCTTCGGCGCCATCGGCTGGTCGACGCTGACCCTGCTGCGCAACCGTCCGCTGGACCTCTGGATGCACGAGCAGGACGTACGCCGCGCGGTCGGCCAGCCGGGCGGGCTCGGCGCCGACGCCGCCGCGCACTCCACCGACTACCTCTGCGAGAGCCTCGGCTACGTGCTGGCCAAGCGGGTCGGCGCCGACCCGGGCACCACCGTCGTCGTCGAGGTCGAGGGGCACGAGCCCGTCGCCGCGACCGTGAACGAGGAAGGGCGGGGACGCCTGCTCGACGAGATCCCCACCGAGCCGACCGTGGGGCTGCGCACCGACCGCGAGTCCTTCATCCTGCTGGCCGGCGGTCGCCGTGATCCCGAGCCCGGCCGCGTCGAGGTCTTCGGCGACACCGACCTCGCCCGGCGGGTGCTCGCCGGGCTCGCGGTCACCCCGTGACCGATGGCGTCGCCCGGCCGCACGCCAGCAACGCCTGGGACCTCCACGACATCCCCGACCTGACCGGCCGCACCACCCTGGTCACCGGCACCACGCTGGGCGGGCTGGGTCACTACACCGCGCTCGAGCTCGCCCGCGTCGGCGCCCGCGTCGTCCTGGCCGGCCGCAGCGACGACAAGCTGGCCGCCACCGCCGCCGCGATCACCGCCGAGGTCCCCCGCGCCCGGCTCGAGCGGCTGGTGGTCGACCTGTCCGACCTCGGCTCGGTGCGCCGGGCGGGCGACCGGGCCTCCGCCCTCGGTCCGATCGACGTGCTCGTCAACAACGCCGGCATCATGGCCGTCCCGCTGCGCCGGACCGCCGAGGGCCTCGAGTCGCACATGGCGACCAACCACTTCGGCCCCTTCCTGCTGACCGGCCTGCTGCTGCCGCAGGTCACCGCCGCCGGCGGCCGCGTGGTCACCCTCTCGTCGAACATGCACAAGGCGGCCCGCCAGCCCCCGCTCGGCGACCCGCGCCACCAGGAGGGCCGCTACCGCCGCTGGCAGGTCTACAGCCGGTCCA
This sequence comes from uncultured Actinomycetota bacterium, assembly GCA_963776975.1. Taxonomy (GTDB): domain Bacteria; phylum Actinomycetota; class Actinomycetes; order Propionibacteriales; family Nocardioidaceae; genus Nocardioides. Next base: position 143,828 of record CAVZOU010000014.1, read on the forward strand.
AGCTGGCCAACCTGCTCTTCACCTTCGAGCTCGACCGCCGGTGCCGCAGGGCGAGCCTGCCCGTCAAGGCGCTGGCCGCCCACCCGGGCTTCGCCGGCACCCACCTGATGGCCAACGGCCAGTTCGGCCGCGGCCGTGGGGGTGCCGCGTCGATCCTCGACGCCGCGGTCAAGGCCGTGTCGCAGTCGGCGGCGATGGGCGCGTGGCCGACGCTGATGGCCGCGACCGCCGACCTGCCGGGGTCGACGTACGTCGGGCCGAGCGGTCTGGGCGAGATGTCCGGCACCCCGCAGGTCGTCACCCCGCGCCGCCTCGCGCTGGACGCCGACGCCCAGCGCCGCCTGTGGGAGATCAGCGAAGAGGTCACCGGCATCACCTATCCGTGAGGCCTTCCCGGCGTCGGTGCCGACCCCTAGGGTCGGCGGCGTGAAGAACCTCGGCGCCGCGCTCGCCCTCCCCACGCTGCTCACCACCCTGCTCGCGACGCTGGTCGCCGCCCCGGCCCAGGCCCAGTCCCGGGCCGAGGACAACCCGTGGCTCCAGCAGCGGGTGCTCAACATGGCCCACTCCGGCGGTGAGCGCGAGGCCCCCACCAACACGATGTACGCCTTCAAGCGCGCGGTGGCGCTCGGCGCCGACATGATCGAGCTCGACGTGCAGTCCACCCGCGACAAGCAGCTCGTCGTGCTGCACGACGCGCGGGTCGACGAGACGACCGACGGCAGGGGCAAGGTCGAGGCGATGACCCTGCGCCAGGTCCGCCGCCTCGACGCGGCGCACTGGTTCGTCCCGCGCCGCGGCACCACCCACGACGCGGCCGCGCGGAAGTACCGCTTCCGCGGCGTGCGCACCGGTGACCGGCCGGCACCGGACGGCTACAAGCGCACCGACTTCGCGGTCCCCACGCTGACGCAGGTCCTCCGCCGCTTCCCCGGCGTGCCCGATCAACATCGAGATCAAGGGCACGGCCGACTCCGACACCGCCTCCTACCTGCGCACCGGCCGGCTCCTCGCGGCGCTGCTCGCCGACGCCGGTCGCGACGACGTCATCGTGACGTCCTTCAACGACGCCGCCCTCGCCGACTTCCACCGGCGCTCGCCGCAGACCGCGCTCGCGCCCGGGCAGCAGGGGATCACGGCCTACTTCCTCTACGGCACCCGCCCGATCGAGGGCACGGTGGCCCTCCAGGTGCCGGTCGAGAACTCCGGCATCCGGGTCCTCACCCCCGAGTTCGTCGCCCGGGCCCACCGCGACGGCTACGCCGTGCACGTGTGGTTCAGCGGCACGGCGCCCGGACGACGCGGCCACCTACAACGCCATGATCGACGCCTGCGTCGACGGCCTCATGCCCGCTCGCCCGACGCTGCTGGAGCGGATCCTCGACGAGCGCGGCATCGAGCGACCGGGCCGCCCGGGCGTGCACCCCTGCCCCTGACGGACCCGGGGCAGCTCAGTCCGACGCGTCCTTGGGCTGGCGGTCCTGCACCCGCACCATCCCGGCCAGCGTCGCGACGTACGCCGTGCCGTCGGGCGCGAGGGTGAGCGCCGCGTGGTCGTTGTCCATCAGCACCCCGGTGCCGGTGCGCACGCTGAAGTACGACCGCCCGGTGCGCACGTCGATCCCGGTGAGGTACCACGCGCCCACGCCCCACCAGGTCGGGCGCTTGGCGTAGGCGTAGACCAGGCCGGTCGCCAGCGAGACCCGCGGGGTGCTCGACGGGGCGACCACGTCGCTCGTCCACCTCACCCGGCACTCGCCGCCGGACCGGTCGGCAGGCACGTCGACGCGGGCCATCCCCCCGGCGGTGCCCCGGCCGAGCAGGGTGCGCACCGGGCTCGCGTAGCCGTGGGTGTTGGCGACGACCACTCCGCTCCCGACGCTGGCCAGCGCGGTGCCGCTGGCGCTGGCGTCGTCCTCGAAGACGGCCGCCCGGCAGATCTCGACGCCCGTGGACCGCTCCAGCATCAGGACGTGCATGCGCGGCTCGGCGTTGTCGGTGATCGCCACGACGCCGCCGTCGAGGACCACCGGCGCGGTGCCGCTGCCCCGGGTGGCCTGGCCGGTCTTGCGCTCCGTGCCGCGGTCGTACTCCGTGCGCCAGGCCACGCCCGGGGTGCCCGACCCGTCGAGGACGAGGCGGTGGAGGGCATGGGTGGTGACGACGTACGTCGCACCGGTCTCGTCGGTGCTGAACGGGCCGGCGACCTCCTCGCCGAGGTCGAGGACGCGCACCTCGCCGGAGTCGGGGGCGACGGTGCCGACCAGCCCGTCCTGCGTGGCCCACCAGATGCGGCCGGCCCAGTCGGGCAGCAGGGCGACCAGGCAGTCGTCGTCGGGGACGTGCGGGGAGAGGTCCCACGTGCGCGCCGTGGTGAGGTCGGGCTCGCCGTCGGCGTCGGCCGTCGAGACCGCCAGCACCCGGCGGTCGGAGGTCGCCACGACCATCCGGTCGGCGGCGTCGAGGTAGGGGTGGGCGCCGCAGACCTCGTCGTCGCCGTCCTCGGGAGCGGGCAGCCGCTTGGTCGCGAGCGGCCGCATCGAGTCGGGGTCGATGACGTGCAGCGCGCGGCCCCCGCGGTCCCCGCACAGGCCGACCAGCCGGTCGCGGCTGTCGAGGGTGAGGGTGGCGCACTGCTCCAGGCCGTACCAGGCGGTGTCGACCTCGGGCTGGAGCCCGACCGGGCCGGGCCAGGGGCTGGTGCCCGTGCTCCACGCGTCGCCGAGCGCGGTGCCGGCGCCGTTGCGGGCCAGGTGCGGGTTCTGCGGGATCGTGCCCACCGGCACGGGGGTCGCCGACGCCGGCCGTCCGACGTACGACGGGGCGACGAGCACGCCCGGTGACTGCGGGACCGGGAGCCAGCCGTCCGGCACCAGGACCACGATCCCGGCCACCACCGCCACCACCGCGGCGGCGATGCCCGCACCGCGCCAGGTCACCCAGAAGCGGTCGAGCACCCACCACCGGACCCGGGGCACGCAGAGCGCGACCACGAGCGCGACGAGCACCCACGGACCGAGCGCCACCCAGGCGACGAGCAGCGCGAGGAGCAGCCAGATCACCGGCCCTCCCCCGCGTCAGACATGGCCGCAAGGGTACGGCCGCGGGTCACCCGATCCAGGCACCCGCGCGCATGACGCGCGACACCTCGAGGGCGTCGGACAGCACGACCAGGTCGGCGCGGCGGCCGGCCGCCAGCGCGCCGACGTCGTCGAGGCCCAGCACCGCGGCGGGCGCGGTGCTCGCGGCGTGGACGACGTCGAGCAGCGGGAGCCCGGCCTCGCGGACGGCGTACCGCACGGCCGCGTCCATGGTCAGCGTCGACCCGGCGATCGCGCCGCGGCCGGATCCGCCGTCGGCGAGGCGGGCCACGCCGTCGCGGACCTCGATGGACATCGGCCCGAGGCGGTAGTCGCCGTCGGTCGCCCCGGCCCCCGCCATCGCGTCGGTGACCAGGACGCAGCGGCCCGCCTTGGCGGCGAAGGCGGTGCGCAGCACGGCCGGGTGCAGGTGCACCCCGTCGGCGATCAGCTCGACGTGCGCGTCCGACTCGAGCAGCGCCCCGACCGGTCCCGGCTCGCGGTGGTGGAGCCCGCGCATGGCGTTGAAGAGGTGGGTGCCCACGCGGGCCCCGGCGTCGAGCGCGTCCCGGGCGACGTCGTACGTCGCGTCGGTGTGGCCGATCGCGGCCACCACGCCCGCCGCCGCGAGCTGCCGGACGGCGGCGATCCCGCCGGGGAGCTCGGGGGCGAGGGTGACCATCCGGACCGCACCGTCCCCGGCCGCGAGCAGGGAGTCGACGGACGCCGGGTCGGGCTCGGACAGGGAGCCGGGCTGGTGGGCGCCCGAGCGCCGGGGGCTGAGCCACGGCCCCTCGAGGTGCACGCCCGCCAGCGCGCCGTCCTGCACCAGCAGGGAGAGCTCGCGCACCGAGCACACCATCGCGGGGTGGGTGTCGGTGACCAGGCTGGCGAGCATCGACGTGGTGCCGTGGGCCAGGTGGGCGGCCGCGACGGCGGCGCCGGCGCGCGCCGTACCGGTGTCGAACGACGCGCCCCGCCTCCGTGCACGTGCATGTCCACGAATCCCGGGACGACGGTCGCCCCGCCCAGGTCGACCACCTCCCCGCCCGCGGGCGGCGCGCCCTCGCCCACGGCGACCACCCGGTCGCCGTGGAGGTGCAGCCACCCCGGCGCGAGGACCCGCGTCGGGGTGACCACCCGTGCTGCGCAGACGATCACGTCAGGCCTTGTTGTCCTGCTCGAGGAGCGACCCACCGCCGGCCGGGTCGGACTCGTCCTCGCGACCGGGCGTGCGCAGGTTCCACCTCCGGATGACGAACCGGAACAGGACGTAGTAGACCACCGCGTAGCCGAGCCCGATCGGGATCAGCAGCCCCGGGTTGGTCGCGATGTTCCAGTTGAGGACGTAGTCGAAGAGACCGGCGGAGAAGCCGAACCCGTCCTTGATGCCGAGGGCGTTGACCAGGGCCAGCGACGTGCCCGTCAGCAGCGCGTGGACGACGTACAGCGGGAAGGCGACGAACATGAACGCGAACTCGAGCGGCTCGGTGACGCCGGTGAGGAAGGCGGTGAGGCCGGTCGAGAGCATGATGCCGCCGACGAGCTTCTTGTTCTCCGGGCGCGCCTCGTGCCAGATCGCCAGCGCGGCGGCCGGGAGGGCGAACATCATGATCGGGAAGAAACCGGTCATGAAGGCGCCGGCCGTCGGGTCGCCGGCGAGGAAGCGCGGGATGTCGCCGGTGACGGTCTCGCCGCCGGTCGGGGTGTACTCGCCGAAGATGAACCACGGCGGGTTGTTGAGGATGTGGTGCAGGCCGAGCGGGATCAGCAGCCGGTTGGCGGTGCCGTAGACGAAGCCGCCCAGCACCGTGTTGGCGGTGACCCAGTCGCCCAGCGCGGTGATGCCGGCGTCGAACCAGGTGTAGAGCAGGCTCATCAGCACCGAGATCACGATCGCGGCCAGGGCGGTGACGATCGGCACGAACCGGCGACCGCCGAAGAAGGCGAGGTAGGGCGGCAGCGAGATCCGGTGGTAGCGCTGCCACAGCCAGGCGGACGACCAGACCCATCACGATGCCGCCCAGGACGCCGTAGTTGATCAGCTCCTGGTCGGCGCCCTCCGCGGGCAGGCCGAGGACGAAGGGCGACATCGCGTCGCCGACGCCCTCGAAGACGAGGTAACCGACGACGGCGGCCAGGGCGGTGGACCCGTCGGACTTGCGGGCCATGCCGATCGCGATGCCGACGGCGAAGAGCAGCGGCAGGTGGGCGAAGATCGCGTCACCGGCGGCGCCGATGACCGGGGCGACCCGCTCCCAGCCGAGCCCGTCCTCGCCGAGGAGGTCGGGCTGGCCGAGCCGGAGCAGCAGCGCCGCCGCGGGGAGTGCCGCGATGGGCAGCATGAGGCTGCGGCCGAACTTCTGGAGCGGGGCGAGGTTGAGCCTGCGCCCGGAGGTCCCGCTGACGGCGGGGTCGGTGGTGGTCACGAGATGCGTCCCTTCTGGATGGCGTTGCTGCGTGCTGTCGTGCGCCCTGCTGCCGTGAGCACAGTCGTGCTCTAGGCGGTCGGGCCCGGTCCTGGGCGCCGGGACCGAGCAGGGTCATGTGGAGCTGGTAGCGGTCGCCGCGGTAGCGCGAGACGACGTACTCCAGCGGTCGTCCCCCGCGCTGGAGACGCGCCGGAAGACGAGGAGCGGGGTGTGGACGGGCGCCTCGAGGCGACGGGCCGTGGCGCCCTCGGCGCCCTCGCCCCACAGCGTCTGCTCGGCGGCGTCGATGACCAGGCCGTAGCGCTCGGCGAAGAGCGTGTAGAGCGAGCCGGTGAGGTCCTGGGTGTCGAGGTCGGGCAGCGGCGGGCACGGGTACCAGCCCTGCTCGAGCGCCATCGGCTGGTCGTCGGCGAGCCGGACCCGGTCGACGCGCCAGGCCGTCCCGCGGGCGCCGAGCCGCAGGGCCCGGGCCACCTCCGCGGGCGGACGCTCCTCGTCGACCCGCATCAGCCGCGTCGAGGGCGTGAGCCCGCGGCTGCGCATGTCCTGGGAGAACGACGCCAGGTGCAGGTTGCTCTCGACCCGCGGGCGGGCGACGAAGGTGCCCTTGCCCTGGATCCGGTGCAGCAACCCCTCGGCGATGAGGCTCTCGATCGCCCGCGCACGGTGGCCCGGGAGACGTCGTACGTCGCCATCAGGTCGCGCTCGGACGGGATGGCGGCGTCGGGACCGAGCTCGGTGACGGCGAGGTCGGCGAGCACGTCGCTGAGCTGCACGTGCTTGGGCCGGGGGCCGTCACTGATGCTGCGGGGCATGTCTCACCTCTCGACGTGGGCGTCGATCGCATTGGTACGGTCTGGTCCGTACCAGTTGGGAGCATGGCTCCGAGGCCCCGCACTTGTCAAGGATCACGATGACGACACGCACCCCCACCCAGATGGCGTCCGAGATCGCCGAGCAGCCCGCTGCGGCCCGGCGCACGCTCGACCACCTGCTGCCCGAGCGCGACCGGTTGCGGTCCCTGGGCGCCGGGCGACGTCGGGTGCTGCTCGTGGCCCGCGGGTCGAGCGACAACGCCGCGATCTACGGTCGCTACCTGCTCGAGGTCGCGGCCGGCGTGCCCGCCGCCCTGGCCGCGCCCAGCGTGGCCACCCACTACGGCACCCGGCTCGACCTGTCGGACTCGCTCGTCGTCTCGGTCTCCCAGTCCGGCGCCACCGCGGAGATCGTCGAGACCCAGGACTGGGCCCGGCGCTGCGGGGCGGCCACGGTCGCCGTGACCAACGTGGCCGACTCACCGCTGGCCGCCGAGGCCGACGTGGCCCTGGTGACGCAGGCCGGCCCGAGCTCGCGGTCCCCGCGACCAAGACCTACCTGACCCAGCTGGTCGCGCTGGCCGTCGTCGCCGACGCCCTCGGCGGCCGGCGTGGACGCGGTCCCTGGCCCGGGTCCCCGACGCGGTCGCCGCCCTCCTGCCGACCGACGTCTCGGCCGCCGCGCGGGCGCTCGCCGCGGCCGACGAGGTCGTGGTCTCCGGCCGCGGGCTGCTGCTCGGCACCGCCCTGGAGACCGCGCTCAAGCTGGAGGAGACCTGCCTGCGGCCGGTGCGCGGCTACTCGTACGCCGACCTGCGCCACGGCCCGATCTCGGTCGTCACCGACGGCGTCCTGGCCGTCCTCGTCGCGGCCTCCGACGGTCCGCTGGCCGGGCCGATGGTCGAGCTCGCCGACGACCTCCGCACGCGGGGTGCCCGCATCCTCGGCATCGGGGGCACCCCCGCGTTCGCCGACCGCTGCGACGTGCACCTGCCCGGCCCGGACCTCCCCGAGGTGGTGGCGCCCATCGCCTCGATCGTCCCGGCCCAGCTCACCATCGAGCGGCTCGCCCGCGACCTCGGCCTCGACCCCGACAACCCCCGCGGCCTGGCCAAGGTCACCCGCACCGACGCACCCTGACCCCACCCATCGAAGGAGCAAGCACATGAGCAGCAAGGCAGAGCAGATCCTCGCCGGCCTCGGCGGCGCGGACAACGTCGTCGAGATCGAGGCCTGCATCACCCGCCTCCGCACCGAGGTCAAGGACGGCTCCCTGGTCGACCAGGCCGTCCTCAAGGCCGCCGGCGCGCACGGCGTGATGGCCAGCGGCACGATCGTCCAGGTCGTCGTCGGCCCCGAGGCCGACAACCTCGCGGACGACATCGAGGACCTGATGTGAGAGGGCCCGAGGTCCTCGCGCCGTGCCCCGGCCGGGTGATCGCCATGGCCGACGTCCCCGACCCGGTCTTCGCCGAGGAGATGGTCGGCCCCGGCGTGGCGATCGAGCCCGACCCCGGTGACACGGTGGTCGTCTCGCCCATCGCCGGCACCGTCCTCAAGGTCCACCCGCACGCCTTCGTCGTGCTCGGGCGACGGGGTGGGCGTGCTCGTCCACCTCGGCATCAACACGGTGCGGCTCGACGGCGCCGGCTTCGAGGTGCTCACCAGCCAGGGCAGCACGGTGGCCGCCGGCGACCCGATGATCCGGTGGGACCCGCCACGCTCCCGTCGTCGGCCGACGGCCAGGACATGTCGACCGTCGTCCCCGTCGTCGTCATGGACGCCCCGCGCGGCTCGGTCACCAGCGAGGCGGTCGGCGGGTCCGTCGCGGCCGGCGACCTGCTCTTCACCACCGCATGAGGCCGAGCGCCCTGCTGCTCGACCTCGACGGGACGCTCGTCGACTCCGAGCCGCTGCAGCGTGAGGGCTACCGCCGGTTCTTCACCGCCCGCGGGTGGGAGGTGCCCGACCTGTCGCTCTTCACGGGACGCCGTGCCGAGGACGTGCTCCCCACCGCGACGGCCCCTGGCGCGACGCCGACCACGCCGCCATCGCCCGCGAGGTCACGGCGCTGGTGCCGACCGACGTCGCTCCGCGCCGGTGCCCGGCGCGCCGGCAGCTCGTCCGGGCGGCGGCCGCCGGGGCGTCCGGGTCGCCGTCGTGACGTCGGCCGGACCCGCCTGGGTGCAGCAGGCCCTCGGCGACGGCCTGGGCCTGCTCGACCTGGTCGAGTCGTCGTGACCGCCGAGGACGTGGTGGACGGCAAGCCCCACCCGGCCGGCTACCTGCTCGCCTGCGAGCGCCTCGGGATCCACCCGGGCACGACCCTGGCCGCCGAGGACAGCACCGCCGGTGTGCGGGCCGCGGTCGCGGCCGGGGTCGGACACGTCGTGGGCGTCACGACCAGCCGCGACGCCGGCGAGCTGCTCGACGCGGGCGCGCACGCGGCGTACGACGACCTGCGACCGGTCGCCGAGCAGGTGCGCCGCGCTCCCTAGTCCGGCGACCACCAGCGCCTACAGTGCGAGGGTGGGCGCACCCGAGGACTGGCTGCTCACCCAGGCCGAGCGCGGCAACCCGGCGACCCGCCTCGACGACCGGCACCCGGGCGAGCAGGCCTGGTCGGAGGGCAACCTCGTCCGGCCGCTGGTCGCACGGCGCGACGTACTTCGCCGAGCTCTACGAGCGGCTCGAGGCGACCCGCGCCGGCGACCTGGTGCTCTTCACCGACTGGCAGGGCGACGCCGACGAGCGGCTGACCGGCGAGCCCGGCAGCGAGGTCGTCGAGGTGCTCGGCCGCGCCGACGAGCGCGGGGTCGACGTGCGCGGGCTCGGTGTGGCGCTCGCACACGAGCTCGATCGGCTTCACCGCCCGGGAGAACCTGCAGCTCGGCCGGGCCCTGCAGCGGCGCGGCGCCGAGGTCGATCCTCGACATGCGGGTGCGCACCGGCGGCTCGCACCACCAGAAGCTGGTGGTCATCCGGCACCGCGACGACCCGAGCCGGGACATCGCCTACGTCGGCGGCATCGACCTGTGCCACTCGCGCCGCGACGACGCGGCGCACGGCGGCGACCCGCAGGCGCTGGACTCGCATGGCCGACGAGTACGGCGACACCCCGCCCTGGCACGACATCCAGGCCGCCATCAGCGGCCCGGCGGTCCACGACGTCGAGACCGTGTTCCGCGAGCGCTGGGAGGACCCGACCACGCTGCGCCGCAGCCCGATCGTGCTGCTCCGCGACCGGCTGCGCGGCCTCGACACCACGCCCGACCCGCTGCCCGAGCAGCGCCCACCGCCACCGCCGGCGCGGCCCGCACGCCGTCCAGCTGCTGCGCACCTACCCCAACCTGCGGCAGGGGCGCGACTACGAGTTCGCCCGCGGCGGCGAGCGCAGCGTGGCCCGCGGCTACACCAAGGCCGTCGAGCGGGCCCGGCGCCTGATCTACGTCGAGGACCAGTACCTGTGGGGCGACCACGTCGGCAACGTCTTCGTCGAGGCGCTGCGCCGCCACCCCGACCTGCACGTCATCGCGGTCGTGCCGATGCACCCGGACGTGGCCGGCCTCAACCGGACCGCCCAGCTGCTGGGCCGCCGGCGCGCGATGCTCGACATGCACCGCACGGCGCCCGACCGGGTCGCGGTCTACGGCATCGAGAACCACGCGGGCACGCCGATCTACGTGCACGCCAAGACCTGCATCGTCGACGACACCTGGGCGACCATCGGCTCCGACAACTTCAACCGCCGCTCCTGGACCCACGACTCCGAGCTGTCGGCGGTCGTGGTCGACCCGGACGGCGAGTACGCCCGCGACCTGCGGCTCACGCTGGCCGCCGAGCACCTCGACCGGACGCGCGGAGGACGTCGAGGACCTCGCCGAGCCCGAGGCGATGTTCGCGGCGTACGCCGCAGGCGGCGGCCGCCCTGGACGACTGGCACGCCGGGGGCCGGTCGGTCCGCGCCCGCCCGGCCGGCTCCGGCGGCTCGACCCGCCGACGCTCGGGCCCGTACGACGCGCGCTCGCGCTCGCGCCGTACCTCTGGGTCCACGACCCGGACGGCCGACCCCGGCCGCTGCGCCGCAGCGACCGCTTCTGAGCCCGCCCGCTTCTGGGCCGACCGCATCTGGGGCCGACCGCCCGGCGCCGCGCGCCGCCCGGACGCGCAACTGGCGGCGGACGACATCGGCGGGGGGTCCGAGGCGGTCGTCCGCCGCCAGCTGGTCAGCGTCAGGTCGGCGGCGCGACCGGCTCCTCGCTCTTGGTCTCGGAGACCGAGCCCCCGAAGTACATCTGGGCGAGCTCGGGGTCGCCGAGGACCGCGGCGGCGGGACGCTGGGTGATGACCCGGCCGCTCTCCATGACGATGCCGTCGGTGGCCATCCGCATGCCGAACCGCACGTTCTGCTCGACGAGGAGGATCGTCTTGCCGCTGTCGGAGAGCAGCATCACCGAGTCGTAGAGCACCTGCAGCGACTTGGGGTCCAGGCCCAGCGACGGCTCGTCGAGGAGCAGGAGGACCGGGTCGAGCATCAGGGACCGGGCGAACTCCACCATCCGCCGCTGGCCGCCGGACAGGTTGCCGGCGTTGTCGTGGGAGCGGTCGGCCACGATCGGGAACATCGAGGCGACCTGCGTCGTAGCGCTGCTTCACCAGGGCCTTGTCGCGCCGGATGATGTAGGCCCCGAGCAGGACGTTCTCCCTCACCGACATCGTCGGGAAGAGCGCGTTGGACTGGGGGACCTGCGAGATGCCGAGCTCGAGGATCTCGGCGGCGGAGCAGGCGTGGATCGGCTTGCCGTCGAGGTGGACCTCGCCCAGCCGCGGCGTGAGCAGACCGCTGACCGTCCTGAGGACCGTCGACTTGCCGGCGCCGTTGGGACCCACGATGCACGCGACCGATCCCTTGGCCACCGAGATGTCGACGCCCTGCAGCACGTCACCGCCGCCGTAGCCGGCCACGATGCCCTGCATCCGCAGCATCGGCTCGGCCGTCGCCCCCGGTGTGGTGGTGTCCGGCGGGGTGGTCCTTTCCGGCCCGGTCGGCCCGCCCGCCCCGGTCGGCCCGCCCGCCGCGGCCGGCCCGCCCGCCGCGGCCGGCTCGTTCGCCTCGCTCATCGGCGGGCCTCCTCGATGTGGAAGTCCTCGCCGAGGTAGGCATCGATCACGGCGGGGTCGTTCTTGATCTCCTCGGCGGTGCCCGAGGCCATGGTCTTGCCGCGGCCCAGGACGTGCACCGGGTCGCAGAGCCCGAGGACGAAGGGCATGTTGTGCTCGACGATGAGGAACGTCTTCCCGTAGGAGTTGAGCTCGCGGATCATCTCGCCCATCCGGTCGATGAGGACCGGGTTGATGCCGCCGGCGGGCTCGTCGAGCAGGATCAGCTTGGGGTCGAGCATCAGGATCTGGGCGAGCTCGACCAGCTTCTGCTGGCCGTAGGAGAGCGCCTGCGCCCGCTGGTCGCGGAAGTCGCGCATCCCGACGAACTCCAGCAGCTCCTCCGCGGCGCGCGCCTCGCTGCCGCTGACGGCGATCTTGCCGAGCCCACGCATCGAGAAGGAGGACTGGGCGGCGACGACGTTCTCCAGCACCGTCATCTCGCGGAAGAGCCGGGTGATCTGGAAGGTCCGACCCAGGCCGCGGTGCGCCCGCTGCCAGGACCGCATGCCGTCGATCCGCTCCCCCGCCAGCACGATCTCCCCGGCGTCGGCGCGGATGGTGTCGTCGATCAGGTTGAAGAGCGTCGTCTTGCCCGACCCGTTGGGTCCGATCAGCCCGGTGATGGAGCCCTCGGGGACGACGAAGCTGGCCCCGTCGACGGCCTTGACGCCGCCGAAGTGCTTCACCAGGCCCTTGACCTCCAGCAGCGGGCGGTCGGGCAGCTCGGACCGGTCGACGACCTGGACCCGGTCGGTGAGCGAGGCCAGGCTGCCGCCGGTGCCGATGCGGGCGCCGACCAGGCCGGCCTTGTTGCGCGTACGCCGCCGCATCAGCGTCGACTCGATCGCGGGCAGGATGCCGCGCGGCAGGAAGATGACGACCAGGATCAGCAGTCCCCCGAAGAGGAAGAGCCGGGCGTTGCCGCCGCCGAAGCTGTTGTTGGCGATCTCGTTGAGCGGCTCGATGAGGAACGCGCCCAGGACCGGCCCCCACAGGGTGGCCTTGCCGCCGATCAGCATCGACAGCACCAGCTGGACGCTGATGAGGATGCTGAACATCCCGCGCGGGTCGATGAAGGTCAGGTAGTAGCCGTAGATCGCGCCCGCCATGCCGACGAAGACGGCGCTGGCCATGAAGGCGATGATCTTCTCCACCGGCAGGTTGATGCCGATGGTGGCGGCCTTGGTCTCGTCCTCGCGGATCGCGATGAGGCCCATGCCCAGCTTGGTCCGGCGGATCCACCAGGACATCAGCAGCTGCAGCGCCAGCACGACGACGAGGGCGTAGTAGAAGGGCAGGTTGATGATGTCGCGGTCCCAGTCGGGCAGCGGCATGGTGAGCCCGGCGGTGCCGTTGGTGACCGACACCCAGTTGACCGCGAACACCTGCACCAGGAACAGGAACGCGACGGTGATGATCACGAACGCCGGGCCCGACGAGCGCAGGGACACCAGCCCGAGCACCAGGGCGATCAGCGCCGCCACGACGCCCGCGACCGGCACCCACCACCAGATCGGGACGTCGGGGTTGCGGGCCGCGAGCACGCCGATGGTGTAGCCGCCGAGGCCGATGAAGGCGCCCTGGCCCAGGGAGATGTAGCCGGCGAAGCCGGAGATGATGTTGAGCCCGCTGGCACCGATCGCGAAGACCAGCGAGAGGATGATCATGTTCTGGTAGTAGCGGTCGTCGGTGACGAGCGGGTAGACGAGCAGCGCGACCGCGGCGGCCAGGGCGACCGCCCGGCCGATCCAGATCGGCTGGGTCCACGGGCGACCGGCGGGGGTGCGGGCGGCAGGACTGTCGGTCATGCGGCGACGGCATCCTCTCGGAGTCGGGTCCCGAGCAGGCCCTGCGGACGGATGAGCAGGACGGCGAAGACGATGGCGTAGGGGACCGCCGTCGCCCACGACGGAGACACGTACGTCGAGGTGAAGGTCTCGGCGAGGCCGAACAGGATGGCGCCGAGCACCGCCCCGTTGAGGCTGCCCAGCCCGCCGAGCACGACGATCGCGAGCAGCCGGGCGATCCACTGGTAGTGCGATCCCGGCACGAACGGGTAGAGGACGCCGGTGATCGCGCCCCCGGCGCCCGCGGCGGCGATGCCGATCGCGAACACCAGGGCTGCCACCGAAGCGGTGCGGATCCCGACCAGCTGCGCGGACGACGGGTTGGTCGCTGCCGCCCGGATCGCCCGCCCCAGCCAGGTCCGGGCGAGCACGAGCCAGAGCACGACCAGCACCGCGACCGCGATCAGGCCGCCGTACACCTGGGCCTTGGGCAGGAAGATCCCGCCGATGGTGAACGACTCGTCGCCGTACGCCGGCCTGATCGCGGTGGAGTTGTTCCCCCAGATCTCGCCCATCGCCCCCTCCAGCACCAGCGCCAGCCCGAAGGTCAGCAGCACGGTGGAGGCCATGGGGGCGGACCTGATCGGAGAGACGACGATCTTGTAGGTCGCCCAGCCGATCGCGAAGATCACCGGGGTGGTGATCACGATGGCCAGGAGCGGGTCGATGCCCACCACGTCCCACAGGGTGTAGGTGATGAACGACGCCAGGACCAGGAAGGCCCCGTGGGCGATGTTGATCACCTTCATCACCCCGAAGATCAGGGTCAGTCCGCTGGCTGCGAGGGCGTAGACGCCACCCAGCAGCAGCCCGAGGACGAGGCTCTGGAGGAAGACGGTCATCAGCCGGCGCCGCCCGGCTCCCAGGTGCGGGTGATCTCGGCGGTCGCGGCCTCCTCGGGGAGCACGATCTGCGGTGCTCCGTCCTGCCACTGGCCGATCAGGAACTCACCCTGGGGTGCCCCCGTCTCGTCCCACGAGAGCGGACCGAGGATGGTCTCCACCTCGTTCTCGTGCAGCCAGTCGGCGAGCGCCGTCTGGTCCTCGATGCTGCCGACCGCCTCGACGGCCGCCTGGAGCACCTCGCCGGCCGCGAAGGCGTCGGCGGCGTCCTCGGGGACCTCGCCCTCGCCGTACATCTCCTCGTACTTGGCCACGAACTCGGCGTTGCCGGGGGTGTCCGCGTCGGGCGAGTGGCTGACGGCGTAGAAGATGCCCTCGGTGTTCTCCTCGCCGATGCCCTCGGTGAACTGGCTGCCGAAGGACGGGGCGTTGGTCTGGAAGAACATGTCGGGGGTGAAGTCCGCCTTGAGCATCGCGCGGGTCATGCCGATGCCGTCCTCGAACTGCGCGCCGTGGACGACGAGGTCCGGGTCGGCGTTCTTCATCGCGCTGACGATCGTGTCGAAGTTCTTGGTGTCGATGGCGTAGGTCTCCTCGTAGACCGTCTCGACGCCGGCCTCCTCCAGGATGGCCTGGATGCCTGCGACGTTGGGCGCGGCGAACGGGTCGTCGAGGGTCGGGTACGCCGCGGTCACCGGCTTCTCGCCGTCGGGCAGCTCGGCCACCCACTCGGCGAAGACCTTGCCCTGCTTGTCGGCCGTCGACTGCTGGGCGAAGAACAGGTACTCGAAGCCGCGGTTGAACATGTCGGGAGAGCCACCGGCGGGCTCCACGTAGACCATCTGCTCACGCTCGGCGACGGCGGACGCGGGCAGGTTGAGCAGCGAGGAGAAGGTCCCGAGGAGGAGGTCCACCTGGTCCTGGCTGATCAGCGCGTTGTAGTCGGTCACGATGGTGTTCTGGTTGGAGGCGTCGTCCTTGATGACCAGCTCGATCTCGCGATCGAGCAGCCCGCCCTCGGCGTTCACCATCTCCTGCCACACCTTGTAGCCCTGCTCGGCCGCCTGGCCGGGCTGGGAGAACTCGCCGGTCAGCGGGAGTGAGGTGCCGATGACGATCGGGTCGTCGCTGCCACCCTCGCCGCCACCGTCGTCGCCACCGCACGCGGCCAGGCTGGTGACCAGGACACCGGTCACTGCTGCGGCCATCAGTCCTCGGCCACGACCTCGGGAAATCTGGACCATGCTTCCTCCTCGGTGAATCCGCAATCGATTGCGGCATCGCCAGTGTTGTGAACTGCGCCACATGTGTCAAGGGATGCCGCCCAATTGCAACCTCGGGAGCGCGGGAAGCGCCCCTGCACGCGCCGAAGTCGCCCCAAATCGGGGAGGCCGCGGACGTCGCCGCCGACGGCGCGCGGAGGGAACGCTCCCCGTTTCACGGTTGCAATCGGTTGTGGCCGCTGCCACTCTGGCCCCGGAGAGGAGCACGACATGGAGAGCATCCCGGTCCCGGACGACCTGCCCGAGCGCGCGGAGGTGGTGGTCGTGGGCGCGGGGCACAACTCCCTCGTCGCGGCGGCCTACCTCGCCCGGGCCGGGCTCGAGGTGCTCGTGCTCGAGTCGGGTCCGACGGTGGGGGGCAACACCCGCACCGAGGAGCTGACCCTGCCCGGCTTCGCCCACGACTCGTGCAGCAGCGCCCACGTGCTGATCCAGAACAACCCCCTCGTGCGCGACGACGAGCTCGGCCTGGTCGCCGAGCAGGGGCTGCGCTACCTCACCACCGACCCGGCCGTGGTGATGCCACAGCCCGACGGCGACGTGCTGGTGATGCGCCCCGACCTGGCCGCCACCGCCGACGAGCTCGCCCGGTGGTCCACCCACGACGCGCGGGCCTTCGAGGTGATGGTGCGCGCCTGGCGGGGCGGGCTCGGTGCGGCCCACGGCCGCTGGAGCTCCGCACTCCCCCAGCCCGAGGGCGCCACCACCCGCGCCTACCTGGACCTGCGGTCGCGCAGCGCCTGGGACGTCGTCCACGAGACCTTCGAGCACCCGGTGGTCCGCTCCTTCGTGCTGTGGCTGGCGATGGCGACGATCCAGGACCCGCGTCGCCCGGGGACCGGCTTCCTCCCGTCCTCGCTGGCCGTCGGTCGCCTGGACCACGGCTGGACCACCCCGGTCGGGGGCAGCCAGGCGCTCCCCGACGCGCTGGTGCGCGTCATCACCGCCCACGGCGGCCGGGTGGTCTGCTCGGCGACCGTCTCCGGCTACGTCACCGACGGCGACCGGGTCACCGGCGTCCGGGTGGGTGGGCGGACCGTCGCCGCGGACCGGGCGGTGGTGACCGGCGGCCACCTCGCCGTCGTGGCCGACCAGGTCGTCGGCGGCGCCCCCTCCCCCGACCTGGTGGAGGCGCGGGACACCTGGCGTCCGGGCCTCAGCGTGCTCGCCGTCCACGCCGCCCTGCGCGGGGACCTCGCCTTCGGCGACGCCGGCATCGGCAGCGCCGCAGCAGGGTTCGGCACCACCGACGGCATGGCCCGCCACCTCGACCGCTGCGCCGCGGGCGAGGTCGACGCGGACGACCCGTGGCTGCTCGTCGTCAACCAGACCGTCGTCGACCCGAGCCGGGTGGTGGAGACCGGAGGCACCTTCAAGATCCTCACCATCGCACCGTGGCAGCGCGCCGACGGACAGGACTGGGCGGACACCAAGGACGAGTACGGCGCGGCGCTGGTCGAGCTGGTGCGGCAGCGCACCCGTGGGCTGGGTGAGGTCGACATCCTCTCGATGCGGACCGAGTCGCCCGTGGACGTCGCGGCCCACAACCCGCAGAACCTCGGCGGCTCCTGCCACGGCGGGGAGTTCCTCCTCGACGGCCACGTGCTGCCGGGCTGGCCCCGCTACGACACCGGCCTGGCGGGTCTCTTCCTCACCGGCTCCACGACCCACCCGGGCGGGTCGGTCTCGGGGCGGCCCGGGCGCAACGCCGCCCGCACCGTGCTCACCGCGCTCGGCCGGGACCCGCTGGACGTGATGGGACCCACCTGAGCCTGCGCCCTGCGCCCTCCGGGGCCCCCGGGCCCCGGCCAGCGGTGAGTGAGCCACATTCCGGGTCGGGGAAACGTGGCCCATTCACCGCCAACCCGGCGCGCCCCAGCGACACGCCGTACGACGGGTGCGCCAGCCACATTCCAGGTCGAGGAGATGTGGCCCCACGCCAGGCGCGCCCACCCGGCGCGCCCACGGGGAGCGCCACCGCACCGCCGCGCGCCGCGAGGTCGAGCTCGTCCGCCCCGGAGCTCACGGGTCCCCGGGGCGGACGAGGGTCTCAGCGGGCGAGCAGTGCGGCGATCGCCTGCTCGGTGCCGCGCACCACCCGCTCGGTGTCGATGCCGAGCAGCCGGCCGCCGCGCTTGCGGAAGCGGCCGTCGACGATCACGGTGTCGACGTTCTCCGCCCCGGCCGCCAGCGTGAGGCTGTTGGCGACGTCGATGACCGGGGCCATGGCCACGTCGTGGCGGCGGACCATCAGGACGTCGGCCCGCTTGCCCGGGGTCAGCGAGCCGGTGACGTCACCCAGCCCGAGGCTGTCGGCCGCGTCGAGGGTGGCCATCTGCAGCACCCGACGGGTGTTGATCGACAGCTCCTGCTCGGAGACGCCGCGGTGCAGCCCGGTCGTCAGCCGCATCACCGCCCACATGTCGGCCGACCCGACCAGCGACAAGGTGTCGACCGAGAGCGTCAGCTTGACCCCGCTGTCGACCATGGCCTTGACCGGGGAGATGCCGTAGCCGATCAGCAGCTCCGACATCGGGGAGATGCTGACGCTGGTGCCGGTGTCGCGGATCGCCGCCCGCTCCGCCTCGGTGGTGTAGAGCGCGTGGATCAGCTGGGTGTCCGGGCCGAGCATGTCCTGCTCGCCCAGCTGGCGCACCATCTCGAGCGCACCCTGGGCGCGGGTCGAGTTGGCGTGGTAGCTGACCGGCAGCCCCAGGGCGCGCGCGGCGTCGTACTCCGGCCGGAAGACCGCCTCGCCGACCAGCCCGGGAGGACGTCCTGCCAGTCCGAGGTGCATCAGCGGGAGCCGCCCGCTGTCGAACCACTCCCGCTTGACCCGCGCGATGTCGTCGAGGTCGATCACCGAGGTCCCGGGATAGCCCTGCGGGGTGCCGTAGGAGAACCGGCCCCGCAGCCCGATCTCGCGGTGCGCGCGGAGGTTGGCGTCGGCATGGTCGGGCGAGCGCAGGTTGTGCGACCAGTCGTTGACGGTCGTGACGCCGCTGTTGAGGGCGTCGACCAGCGCGAGCCGGGCGCCCTGGTAGAGGTCGGAGGGCAACGCGCGGACGCCGTTGGTGACGTTGAGCGCGAAGTACGCCGTGGCCGGCGACGAGCTCGACATCGAGCGGAACAGCGTGGTCCACAGGTGCCAGTGGGTGTCGACCAGGCCGGGCATGACGATGGTGCCGCTGGCGTCGATCCGGGCAGCCCGCGCACGGAGGTCCCGCCCGACCGCGACGATCCGGCCGTCCTTGACGTGCACGTCGCCGCCGTCGAGGTCACCGACGGCCGGGTCCATCGACAGCACGTAGCCACCGGTGAGGACGTACTCCCGGGGACCGGGCCCGTGGTCGCGACCGCCCCCGCGCCCCGCCACCGCGGGTGAGGCCACGGCCGTGGCGCCGAGCGCACCCGCGGCCGCCGCGGCGCCCCCGAGCACCGAGCGCCGGTTGAGCCCTGCATTCTGGTTGTTCTCCATCTGGTGTCCTCCTGGGACCCCGGGCGCCGGGCGGCGCCGTCGTTCAGGCGAGCAGCCGCACGGGGCGCTCCAGCAACCCGGTCAGCTCCGCCAGCCAGCGCGCGGCGACGACGCCGTCGACGGGCCGGTGGTCGACCGAGAGGGTCAGGCTCATCACGGAGCCGGCGACGACGGACCCGTCCTGGACGACGGGCTCCTCGCGCACCGCACCCACCGCGAGGATCGCGGCGTGCGGCGGGTTGATGATCGCGGCGAACTCCTCGACGCCGTACATCCCGAGGTTGGTGACGGTGATCGACCCGCCCTCGAGCTCCTCCTGCCGGAGCCGTCCCTCGCGGGCGCGGCCGGCGAGCTCGCGCACGCCGGCGGCCACCGAGGAGACCGACCGGTGGCCGACGTCGCGCAGCACCGGGGTCACGAGGCCGCGGTCGGTGGCGACCGCGACCGCGATGTCGGCGGTGTGCCAGCGGCGTACGGCGTCGTCGGTCCAGGTGACGTTGAGGTCGGGCACCCGCTCGTGGGCCAGGGCGACGGCCTTGACCACGAGGTCGTTGACCGAGACCTTCACCTCGCCGTCGAGCGCCTCGTTGAGCTCGGCGCGCAGGGCGAGCAATCGCTCCACCCGCACCGTGGTGCGGACGTAGAAGTGCGGCGCCTCGCGCTTGCTGGTGGCCAGCCGCTCGGCGACGACCCGGCGCAGCCGGGTGTGGGGAACGTCCTCGAACCCCGCCACCGTCGCGGGAGGGGACACGGCCGGGGTCGCAGCGGACGGGACGGCCGGCGGCGCGACCCGACGCGAGGCCAGCAGCGCGTCGACGTCGCGGCGCAGGACCCGGTGACGCGGGCCGGTGCCGGGGATGTCCTCGATGGCCAGCCCGGCGTCGCGGGCGATCTTGCGCGCCAGCGGGCTGGCGAAGACCCGGCCCGGTGGCCGGGCCGGGGTGGCAGGGTCGGGCTCGGCGGACGGCGCGGGGGCCTCGACGACCGGCGACTCGGGCGCGGGCTCGACGACCGGGGCGCCGGAGCCCGGGTCGACGTCGGGCTCGGCCCGCTCGACCGGCTGGTCGGGGACGTCGCGCCGCTCGGCGATGACGGGGGCGGACTCCTCGGCGACGCCGAGCTCGCGCAGCAGGGCCGCCAGGTCGTCGACCCGCTCCCCGACCGCGCCGAGCACGGCGATCGGGGCGCCCACCTCGACCTGCGACCCGGCGGCCACCAGGGCCTTGAGGACGACGCCCGCAGCCTCGGCCTCGACGTCGACGAGGGCCTTGTCGGTCTCGACGGTCGCCAGCGCGTCGGTCGCGGCGAACTCCGCCGACTCGGCCACCAGCCACTCGGCCAGCACCGCCTCGGTCGCGTTGGCCGAGACGCCCGGCATCCGCAGCACCCGTGCCACGTCAGTACCTCGCGATCTCGGTGAGCTCGGCGATGACCTCGTCCTTCTGGGCGATCGCCGCGCGCTCCAGCACCTTGCTGATGCTGGGCGAGGCCTCGGCGCCGGTGACCCGGCGGACGGGGGCGTCGAGCAGGTCGAAGAACCGCCGGTGGATCTCGTCGGCCAGCCACCCGCCGTACGACGTGCCGACCGCGCCCTGCTCGGCGATCAGCACCTGGTTGGTCTTGGTGAGGGACGCCTCGATGGTGTCCCAGTCGATGCTGGCCCGGTCGAGCCAGCGCAGGTCGATGACCTCGGCGTCGACCTGGCCGAACTCCTCGACGGCCTCGAGCACGAACGGCACCATCCCGAGGTAGGTGAGGATCGTGGCGTCCTTGCCCTCGCGGCGGATCGCGGCCTTGCCCACGGGCAGGCAGAAGTCGAGGTCGTCGACCGGGCCCGGACCGACGGCGTTGTAGAGGTCGACGTGCTCGAGCACGACGACGGGGTCCTGGCAGCGCAGGGCCGCGTTCATCAGGCCGACGTAGTCGTAGGGCGTGCTCGGCGCGACGATGCGCCAGCCCGCCGAGGTCGCGAAGATCCCGGCGGGGTCCATCGAGTGCTGGGATCCGTAGCCGGTGCCCATCGCGACCTTGCTGCGCAGGACGAGGGGTACGGCGCCGTCCCCGCCGTACATGTGCCGCGCGCGGGCGACCTGGTTGAAGAGCTGGTCGGCGGCGACCCACATGAAGTCGGCGTACATGAACTCCACGACCGGGGTGAAGCGGCCGTCGAGCGCGACGCCGCAGGCGAGGCCGGTGAAGGCGTTCTCGCTGATGGGCGTGCCGAGCACCCGGTCGGGGAAGCGCTCGCTGAGGCCACGGGTGGCGCCGTTGGTGCCGCCGTTGAGCCGGTGGACGTCCTCGCCCATGACGATCACCCCGGGGTCGGTCTCCATCCGGCGACCGAGGACGGCGGCGATCGACTCGACCAGCTTCATGTCGTGCACGGGCACGGCGTGCCCCTCGGCGGCCACCACCCGGGCGTCGTCCATCTCGGAGAGGTCGCCGCGCACGCCGACGTCGACCCACGCGGGGTCGGGCCACTCGGCGGCGCGGATCCGGCGCTGGCCGGGCTTGCCGTCGGGGACCGGCTCGAGCAGGATGCCGCCGATCTCCTCCATCACGGCCTTGGCCTGCGCCAGCGCCCGGTCGGCGTCGCCGTCCTCGAGGAGGCCCAGCCGCTCGAGGTGGGCGGAGGTGATCGTCAGCGGGTCACGCAGCCGCCACGCCTTCTCCTCCTCCTTGTCGCGGTAGCCGAACGCGCTGCCGGCGAAGCCGCCGTTCTGGTGGAAGAAGCGGTAGGTGTCGACCTCGACCACGGTCGAGCCGCGACCGGCCCGCATGTGCTCCACGGCCTCGGTCATGGCGAGGTGGACGGCGAGCGGGTCCTGGCCGTCGACCTTCCAGGACGCGAGGTTGAAGCCCATGCCGCGGGCGGAGAGCCGGGGCTCGGCGGTGGCCTCCTCGACGGAGGTGGAGACGGCGTAGCGGTTGTTCTCGATGAAGAAGCAGACCGGGAGGGACCAGGCGCCGGCGAGGTTCATCGTCTCGAGGGTGGAGCCGATGTTGACCGCCCCGTCGCCGAAGTAGGTGACCGAGACCGCGTCCGTGCCGGAGCGCTGGTGGGCGAAGGCGAAGCCGGCCGCCTGCGGGACGCCGCCGCCGACGATGGCGTTGGTGCCCATCGCGCCGGCCTCCTTCCACTGCAGGTGCATCGAGCCGCCGCGGCCGTGGCTCCAGCCGCGGTCGAGGCCGGCGATCTCGGCGAGGGTGCGCAGCAGCACGTCGCGCACCTCGTCGGACGGGGCCGCGAGCGGGTCCATGCCCTTGGGCTCGACGTGGTGGAGGGCCTTGGCGAGGAACTGGTGGTGGCCGCGGTGCGAGCCGTTGACCGAGTCCTCGCTGGTGAGGGCGAGGACGGAGCCGACGGCGCCGCCCTCCTGGCCGATGCTGGAGTGGGCGGGCCCGTGGATCAGCCCGGCGCCGGCGAGGTCGAGGACGTACTGCTCGAACGCGCGGATCCAGACCAGCTGCGCGTAGAACGTGCGCAGCAGCTGCGGGTCGGCGGCGTCCCAGTCCTCGTCGGTGGCGACGACCTCGACCCACGGGGCCGCGGGCGTGAGCGGGCGGTGCTGGGGCATGGCTCTCCTCCTCGGTGACGTCGCCACTCTGACACCGATTGGATCCAAAATCTAGGGTGATGAGTGATGGACGCCACACGGTTGGGCGTGCTTTGCTGGCTGTCTGTCCCGTTTCGGATCCAGAAAGGGTGTCGATGGCACTGCCGGGCCTGCGTCGGATCGACCACGTGGGCTTCACCGTGCCCGACCTCGAGGAGGCCCACCGGTTCCTCGTCGACGTGCTCGGCTGCGAGTACCTCTACTCCCTCGGACCCGTTCTCCCACCCCGACGCCGGCGACGACTGGATGACCCGCCACCTGGCCGTCCACCCCGACACGGTGATGGTCGAGAACCGCTGGTTCCGCCTCGCCGGCGAGACCCTGCTCGAGGTCTTCCACTACTCCGCGCCCGACCAGCAGACGCAGCCCCCACGCAACAGCGACGTGGGCGGCCACCACGTCGCGCTGTACGTCGACGACCTCGACGCCGCCGTCGACCACCTGCGTACGGCGGGGGTGGAGGTCCTCGACGGACCGACCGCGAGCCGCGGCCCGGCCGAGGGCAACCGGTGGATCTACTTCCGCAGCCCGTGGGGGATGCAGTTCGAGCTGGTGTCCGCCCCGGACGGCAAGCGCTGGGACCGGGAGAATCCCCGTCCATGAGCGAGACGAGCGGATCCACGGGCAGCACCTCCGACATCGGCAGCACCCGCGT
Organism: uncultured Actinomycetota bacterium; assembly: GCA_963776975.1. Classification (GTDB taxonomy): domain Bacteria; phylum Actinomycetota; class Actinomycetes; order Propionibacteriales; family Nocardioidaceae; genus Nocardioides. The sequence goes on from CAVZOU010000014.1 coordinate 167,040, forward strand.
CGCGGCGTACCTCCGCGAGGCGATCCTGGGCGGCGAGCTCAAGCCCGGCGACCGCATCCGCCAGGAGGAGGTCGCCGAGCGGCTCGGCGCCAGCCGGCTGCCGGTCCGCGAGGCGCTGCGGATGCTCGAGGCGGAGGGCCTCACCGAGCACGAGGCCCACAAGGGGGCCCGGGTGCCGCGGCTGTCGCCGCACGAGGTGGACGTCGTCTACCGGATGCGCGAGCGCCTCGAGCCGCTCGCCCTCGCGGAGAGCATGCCGCAGCTCGGCCCCGACGAGCACGCCCGGCTCGAGGAGGTGCAGCAGCGGATCGAGGACAACGAGGACCTCGAGAAGTTCCTCGACCTCGACCGCGAGTTCCACATGCTCACCTACTCCGGCTGCCACATCGACCCCCTGATGTCCAACGTGACCCGGCTCTGGAACTCCACCCAGCACTACCGCCGCGCGTTCGTCGCGCTCGGCGGCCGCAGCCGGATGTGGGTCGTCAACTCCGAGCACCGGCTGATCCTCGACGCCGTGGTGCGCCGCGACGCCGACGACGGCGAGCGCTTCCTCGGCGGCCACATCCGGCGCACCCGCATCGAGCTCTCCCACCACCCGGAGGTCTTCGGGTGACCGGCTTCGAGGTCAACGGCACGCGCGTCGAGGTCGGCGGGGACCCGGACACCCCGCTGCTGACCGTGCTGCGCGACGACCTCGGACTGGTCGGCACCCGCTTCGGCTGCGGCCAGGGGCTGTGCGGCGCCTGCAACGTGGTCCTCGACGGCGCCGTGGTGCCGTCCTGCCAGACCCCGGTGTGGCAGGCGGAGGGTCGCGCGGTCACCACCGTCGAGGGGCTGTCCGCCGACGGCACGCCCCACCCGGTGCAGCGCGCGATCCTCGACCGGCAGGCCGCCCAGTGCGGCTTCTGCATCTCCGGGATCGTCGTCCGCGCGGCCGCCCTGCTCGACGAGGAGCCGACGGCCGACGCCGCCCGGGTGGCCGAGGCGCTCGACGGCAACCTGTGCCGCTGCGGGGCGCACCGCCGGATCGTCGACGCGGTCCTCGCCGCCCGGGAGCCGACCGCGTGACCGACCTCCCTCCCCACGTCACCACCAACCCCCGGCTCGGGAGCTGGGTGGCCGTGGCGGACGGTGCGGGCGCGTCCGATCGAGTCGTCGAGGTGCGGGTCGGCAAGGCCGAGCTCGGCCAGGGCATCGCGACCGCGCTGGCCCAGCTCGCCGCCGACGCGCTCGGCGCTCCCCCTCGACCGGGTCCGGATGGTCGCGCCGCACACCGCGCTCGGGCCCGACCAGGGCCTCACCGCCGGCAGCCTGTCGGTGCTGCAGACCGGACCGGCGCTGGCCCACGTCGGCGGCGTCGTGCGGGCGCTGGCCGGCCCGACGTCCCCGGTCGAGGAGTACGTCGCCCGCATCGCCGCCCTCGACCCCGACTCTCGACCTCACGACGGTCGAGCCGCTCGCCCCGGTCGCGGCGGCGGCCGTCGGGCCGCAGCGAGCCGCGGCTCGACCTGCCCGACAAGGTGCTCGGCCGGCCCCGCTTCCTGGCCGACCTGCGACCCGAGGGACTGCTGCACGGCCGGGTGCTGCGCCCGCCGTCGGTGGGCGCGGTGCTGCGGTCGGTGCCCGACCAGTGCGCCCTTCGAGACGGCTCGTCCCTCACCTCCTCAGGAACGGCGCCGGGGGTGACGCTGGTGCGCGACGGCTCGTTCCTCGGCGTGGTCGGCGAGCGCGAGGCCGACGTCGACCGGGCGCTCGAGCAGCTCCGTCGGGACGTCGACGTGGGACGAGCACGACCTGCTGCCCGACGCCGACGACCTGCCGGCCTGGCTGCGGTCCGGGACCCACGAGGAGGTCGCCGGTCCTCGACGAGGAGGGCGCCCCGGGCCCCGGGCCGGGCGCCGTCGAGGCGTCGTACTCGCGACCGTTCCTGGCCCACGCCTCGATCGCGCCCAGCGCCGGGCTGGCGGTGTGGACCGACGGACGGCGTCCACGTCTCCTCGCACAGCCAGGGCATCCACGGCGCTGCGGGACGCGATCGCCGCCACGCTCGACCTCGACCCGGCGACCGTCGTGGTGGAGCACGTCGAGAACGCCGGCTGCTACGGCCACAACGCCGCCGACGACGCGGCCTTCGACGCGGTGCTGCTGGCCCGGGCGGTGCCCGGGCGGCCGGTGCTGCTGCGCTGGACCCGGCCCGACGAGCTCACCTGGGGGCCGCTGGCCCCGGCCATGACCGCGACCCTGCGGGCCCGGCTCGACGGCGGCCGGATCACCGGCTGGTCCTACGACGTGTGGAGCACGGGGCACAGCGCGCGGCCCGGCTACGCCGGCCACCCCGGCCTGCTCGCCGGCGCCCACCTCGCCGAACCGCTGCCGCTGCCTCCGCTCGACCGACCCGCCCCCGGCGGCGGGCGGCGGGACGACCCGCAACGCGGTCCCGGCGTACGACGTGGGGCCGCGGCGCGTGGTCGGGCACCGCAAGACCGACTCCCCGTTGCGCACCTCCGCGATGCGCGCGCTGGGGGCGCACCTCAACGTCTTCGCGATCGAGTCGTTCATGGACGAGCTGGCCGAGGCCGCCGGCGCCGACCCGGTCGCGTTCCGGCTCGACCACCTCTCCGACCCGCGGGCCGCGCACGTGGTCGCGGAGGCCGCCCGGCTCGCCGGCTGGGACGAGGACGCTGCCCGAGGACACCGGCCGCGGCCTCGGCTACGCCCGCTACAAGGACCGGGGCGCCTACTGCGCGGTCGTCGCCGACGTCGAGGTCACCGACCGAGGTCGTCGTACGCCGCCTCGTCGTCGTCGCCGACGTCGGCCGGGTCGTCAACCCCGACGGCGCCCGCAACCAGCTCGAGGGCGGCGCGACCCAGGCGACGTCGTGGACGCTCAAGGAGCGGATGCCCTTCGACTCGCGCCGGCTGCTCGGCACCGACTGGGAGGCCTACCCGGTGCTGCGCTTCTCCGAGGCCCCCGAGGTCACCGTCCACCTCGTCGACAGCGACGCCCCCTCGACCGGTGCCGGCGAGGCCGCGCAGGGGCCGACCTCGGCCGCGATCGCCAACGCGGTCCACCGCGCCCTCGGGGTCCGCGTCCGCGACCTCCCGCTCACCCACGACGCCGTCGTCCGAGCCATCGAACAGTCCGACTGACACCCAAGGAGCCACCATGAAGCAGCCCCGCATCTCCTACGTCGCCTACGAGGACATGGACGCCCGCATGCAGGCCGAGATGGACCGCAGCGCCCGCGAGGGCACGCCCCGCCCGGAGACCAACGCGGTGCGCGCGCACGTGCCGGCGGCGTTCTGGGCCTTCGCCGAGCCGTGGGAGAAGATGTTCCGCAACGGCGTGTGCGACCACGCGATCAAGGAGCTGTGCCGGGTCTACATCTCCCGCACGGTGAGCTGCGAGTTCTGCGGCAACCAGCGCTCGGTCAAGGGCAGCCAGCAGGGCCTCGTCGAGGGGCAGTACGACGACCTCCTCAACTTCGAGTCGTCGGACAAGTTCGACGACCGGCAGAAGGCCGCGCTCGCCTACGCCCAGGCCATCGCCTGGAACGAGGACGACCGCGACGGGCTGTGGAGCCGGCTGCACGCCCACTTCAGCGAGGACGAGCTGGTCGAGCTCGGGTGCGTCATCGCGCTGACCTTCGGCCAGCAGAGCTGGATCCGGCTGCTCGACGTCGACCACCACCAGTACATGGCCGGCACGGCGGCGTCGATGGCGCCGGGCTTCGAGGACGCCGAGGCGCTGGCCGCGTCGAAGGCCAAGGAGGACTACTGGGCCGCCGGGGCGCCGGGCACCTCCGGCGCCTCCCGGTGAGCGTGGGCGCCGCCGACCGGGGCTCGCCCGACACACCCGTCCTGGTGGAGCCGCTGGCCGGCTCCGACCGGCCGGCGCACTACCTGATGGCGGAGACCCTCGACGGCCTCTACGCGCCGTACGCCCTCCGGCTGCCCGACGGGCCGGGACCGCACCCGTTCGTGCTCGTCGCCTACGGCAACGGGGGCGGCGGCGTCGGGTGGCTGCGCGACCGGGTCCACCGCTTCCGCCACGTGACCGACGTGCTGCTGGACGCCGGCTACGCGTGCGCGTGGGTCCGCTACCGCACGGAGGTCGAGCTCGGCTACCAGACGGGCGGGCCGCTGCGCACGACGGTGCGGCAGGGCATGGGCCTGATGAGCCGCGCGCCGCTGGAGTACGAGGACGAGGTCGCGATCCTGCGGCACGTCGCGGCCCACCCGGCGATCGACGCCGACCGGCTCTTCCACGTCGGCGTCAGCCACGCCGGGGAGATGCTCTTCAAGCTGCTCTCGCAGTACCCGGGCCTGCTGCGCGCGGGCGTCGCGGCCGAGCCCGCCTCGCACGAGCTGCTCACCCTGCGCCTCGACGACGTGCCCACCGTCACCAGCGACGGCGGCCTGCGGGACATCGAGAGCATGGAGATCCGCAGCACCGAGCGCGCCCGCGCCCGGGTCGCCGACCCCGACGAGGTGTCGGCACGCCTGGACGGCGTGGACATCCCGGTGCTGGTGCTCGGCCGCGAGCAGGACGAGCTGCAGGGCATCTTCCGGCTGACCTACGAGCTGCTGGCCGAGAAGCGCGCGGACGCCGAGTGGCGGTCGTGGTCGCACGACGTGCACGGCTACATCTACCCCGAGTCCGACGCGGACGGGGTGGCGCGGGTCGACGACGTGCAGCGCGAGGCCCTGGCGGTGATCGTCGACTTCCTGGACAGGCACAACGCGTGACGGACCGACCACAGGCACGAGAGGAGCGAGGCATGTACAACGACATCGAACGCGTGGGATTCGTGGGGCTCGGGGCCATGGGCTCCGGGATCGCCCGGCGGATCATGGACGCCGGCCACCCCGTGGTCGGCTGGAACCGGACCAGGAGCAAGGCGCAGGACCTGCTCGACGCCGGCATGGGGTGGGCGGACACGCCCCGCGAGGTCGCCGAGCAGTGCGACGTCGTCTTCACGATGCTCACCAACACCGCGGCCGTCGAGGGCGCGGCGCACGGCGACGACGGCCTGCTCGCCGGGCTCGGTGCCGGCACGGTGTGGGCCGACCTGAGCACCATCGCCCCCGAGCGCAGCGTGGCGCTGTCGGAGGAGGTCGCCGCGACCGGCGCCCGCTACCTCGACACCCCCGTCTCCGGTTCCCCGGCGACCCTGGCCGCGGGCCAGATGTCGGTGATGGTCGGCGGCGAGCGGTCGGCGTACGACCACGTCGAGAAGCTGCTGCACGCGATCGGCCCCAAGGTCACCTACATCGGCCCCAACGGCCACGCGATCCTCACCAAGGTGGCCATCAACCTGTCGCTGGTGGTGTCGGTGACGGCCTTCGCGGAGGCGGTGACGCTGGTCGAGAAGGCCGGCGTCGACCGGGCCGCCGTGGTCGACGCGGCACTCAAGAGCGTGATCGCCTCGCCGGTGATCGGCTACCGCGCGCCGCTGCTGGTCGACGACGACAACGTCTTCGCCGACGTCGAGCTGCAGCAGAAGGACCTGGTCCTCGCCCAGGAGCTCGGCCGCAAGCTCGGCGCATGCTGCCGACGTGCTCGGCCGCGAGCGAGATGCTCAGCGCCGCGCGCAGCAGCGAGCTGGCCGACCGCGACTTCCTCGTCAGCGTCGCCGACGTCTACCGCCGGGCCGCGGGGGTGGAGGTCCGATGACGACCCCCGACCAGGCCCGGGCGCCGTACCGCACCACCGTCGCCGACGTCCCCCTCGAGCAGGGCCTGCGCGAGGAGGAGGGCTGGATCGACATGCAGGTGCAGTACCTCATCAACTCCGAGCGCGGCGGCTCCGACGGCCTCACCGTCGGCCGCACCGTGCTGCCGCCCGGCGCCCGCCACGACCGCCACTTCCACACCGACGCCGACGAGTTCCTCGTGGTGATGTCGGGCCGCGGCGAGATCCACACCAACAAGGGTCGCGAGCCCTCGCAGGCCGGCGACGTCATCTTCACCCCGCGCGGCAACTACCACGGGTTCGTCAACACCGGCGACGAGGACGTGCTGCTCATCTGGGGCTGGAGCGGCGCCGGGTCGCTGGCCGCCGCGGGCTACGGGATGCCGGGTCCCGACGACGAGTTCGACGACCCGTCATGAGCGCTCGACCCGCGCATCGCGGCCGGTACGACGCGGATGCTCGCCGCCCGGGCAGCGGTCCTCTCCGCCGAGAGCGCGCCGCTGGGGTGGAAGCTCGGCTTCGGGGCGCCCGCGGCGCTGGCCAGGTTCGCCACCGACCGCCCGCTCGTCGGCTTCCTGACCGACGACCGGCTGCTGGCCTCCGGCGTCCGACGGTCGACGTCTCGGGGTGGACGGCGCCGATGCTGGAGGCGGAGGTGGCCGCCCACCTCGGCCGCGACGTGGCGGCCGACGCCTCGCCGGCCGAGGCGCTGGCCGCGGTGGCGGGCTGGTCGGTGGCGATCGAGCTCGCCGACCTCGACCCGCCGCCCACCGACATCGAGGAGGTCCTGGCCGGCAACATCTTCCACCGCCACGTGCTGCTCGGGCCGCTGTCCCCGTCGTCGCCCGCCGACCTCTCCTTCTCCGTGTCCTGCGACGGGGAGGTCGTCGCGTCGACCTCGACCCCCTTCGAGCTGACCGGCGAGCTGGGGTCGATCCTCGCCTCGGCGGCCTCGACACTTGCATCGTGCGGCGCGTCCCTGTCTGCTGGCGACGTGGTCATCACCGGATCCGTCATCCCACCCCTCGACGTCAGCGGCGGCGGGGCCTGGCACGTCGTCGCCCCCGGCCTCGGCGAGGTCTCCGTCGACCTGTCCGTCACCGGTGGTTGAGGAGAGCCGGAGGCTCGCCCCGACACCTCCGGAGCACGGAGCGAAGCGCTCCCACAAGCCCATGACCGGGGCCGTGGCGATCCTGGCCACCGCCCTCATCGCGATCAACCTGCGCCCCGGCGCGACGTCCGTCGGCCCGGTCCTCGAGGAGGTCACCGCCGGCCTCGGTATCGGCTCCGGCACCGCGGGCATCCTCACCGGCCTGCCCGGGCTGTGCTTCGGGCTGGTCGGCGCGACGGCCGTGGGGATCTCCCGACGGATCGGCGTCACGACGGGCATCGCCGCGGGCCTCGCCCTGACCGGGACCTGCCTCGTCCTGCGCGGGCTGACCGACGTCCCGTGGCTCTTCCTCGTCCTGTCGGCGCTCGCGCTGGCCGGCATGGCGGTGGGCAACGTGATGGTCCCGGCGTGGATGAAGGCGCACGCCCCGTCGGACAACGTCCTGCTGCCCACCGTCTACGGCACCACCCTGATCGTCGGCGGCACCCTCGGCTCCGCCCTCACCGCCCCGGCCGCCGCGCAGGTCGGCTGGAGCATGGCCCTCGCGATGTGGGGGGTGCTGGCACTGGTCTCGTTGCCGCTCTGGGCGTGGCTGGCCGTCCGGGAGCGTTCCTCGCGACCGGCCGAGGCACCCGCCCCGCCGGGCCCGACCCTGCGGATCTACCACTCCCGCACGGCCGTGGCCCTGACGACCCTGTTCGCCGTGCAGGCGATGCACGCCTACGTGCAGTTCGGCTGGCTGCCCCAGATCTACCGCGACGCCGGTCTCTCCCCCGGCCATGCGGGCGCCATGCTGGCCACGCTCACGTCGTGCGGCATCGCCGGCGCGCTGCTGATGCCGACGGTCATCGCCCGCTCCCCAGCCTGGCGCCGTGGATGCTCGGCTTCGCGGTGGCCATGCTGGGCGGCTACCTCGGGCTGGCCACCATCCCGGCCACCCTGCCGTGGCTGTGGGCGCTGCTGCTCGGCTTCTCCGGCCTCGCGTTCCCGACGACCCTCGCGCTGCTCACCGCCCGCACCCACGACCGGAGGATCACGGCCCGGCTGTCGGGCTTCGTCCAACCGGTCGGCTACCTGCTCGCGGCGCTCGGCCCCGTGACCGTCGGGCTGCTGCACGCGGCCACCGACAGCTGGACGATCCCCATCCTGTTGCTGATGTCCACCGTCATCCCCTTCACCTGGGCCGGGCTGCGCGTGTCCCGACCGGTGTACGTGGACGACGAGCTCGCCACGGAGTGACGTTCGGCCCTTACCCGCGGCTGCGAGCGGTTGTTGGCTGGGAGGTGAGCGGGGAGGTGGAGCGGTGGAGGCCTGGGTCGACCTGTACTGGCTGCCCGTCGGAGCGGGCGGACACGTCGTACGCCTCAACGGTCGTCTCTACGAGCGCCTGACCGCGCGTCGCGAGCACCGCCCACCCCTGGACCTCTACCACTCCGGGCTCATGGTGAGCGTCGACGGCGTCACGTACGCGGTCGAGATGGGGCCGGTCTGGAACGTCTCCGACCCCCACCGCGGCGTCCTCTGCGAGGGCCCGGTCGCGTCCGAGCGGCTCGGGCGCTTCCGCGCGTTCCGCTACGAGGTGCGCTGCTGGCCCGGCGGCCGCATCCCCGACATCGCCGAGGCCGTCGCCAGCCCCGTCCGTACGACGGACGACCCGGCGCAGGTCGCGGCCGTGCTCGACGTGCTCGCGCAGGTCCCGCCCCTCACCTGGGGTCGCGACGAGCTGCACGCCGGCGAGATGTGGAACTCCAACTCCGTCGTCTCGTGGGCGCTCGCGCGCACCGGTCACGACATGGACTCGCTCCGCCCGCCCCTCGCCGGTCGCGCCCCGGGATGGGACGCGGGTCTGCACCTGGCCGAGCGACAACGTCGGGCCGAGGGTCCGCTCCGTCGGTGACACGGCACCGCCGCGAATTCACTGGTCGTGGACCACGGGCTCCTCTAGGTTCTGCCGCATGAGCTTGAAGTGGGAGCAGGTCATCGTCCACGCGCAGGACCCGGTGGCGTTGGGCCGGTGGTGGGCCGAGGCGCTGGGCTGGGTCGTCGTCTACACCGACGACGTCCACGAGTTCGAGATCCGCCCCGAGGCCGACCGCACGCCGGGGCTGGACTTCGTCCGCCTCGACGAGGCCAAGCAGGGCAAGAGCCGGCTGCACCTCGACTTCCGGCCGGACAGCCAGGACGACCAGGACGCCGAGGTGGCTCGCCTGATCGCGCACGGCGCACGGCGCGTGGACATCGGCCAGGGCGATCGACCGTGGGTCGTGCTGGCGGACCCGGAGGGCAACGAGTTCTGCGTGCTGGCCCCGAGCTCGGAGTAGACGGCGCCGCGGCGGCACGCGGGGTCACCCCTCGCTGGGGAGGGACGGCCAGCCCGTCGCCCGCAGGACACGGTCGACGACGTCCTGGGAGGTCAGGCCGTCCGTGTCGACGACGATCCCCGGCAGGGCGGCGGTGGCGACGTGGGCCTCGTCGGCGTCACCGGCCGCCACCGTGGGTCCCATCTCGTCCTCGCCGTAGCCCAGCAGCAGCCCTCGGCGGAGCACCCGGCGGCGCCGCTCGTCGGTGCCGATGCGGAGCCGGACGACGGTCCACTCCGCCTCGGGGATCCGGCTCGTGGTCAGGTCGATGAGGGGTGCCGAGTCGAGCCCGCCGGAGACGACGAGGCACCGAGCACCCTGCTCGCGGAAGACCTGCCAGCACGCCGCCATGGCCGCGGCCTTGACCCTGACGTTGTCCGGATCGTCCGGCGGCGCCGGGTGCGACATGCCCACGTCGTCGAGGTCGAGCCGGGCCGTCGGAGTTCCGTCACGGTAGAGCCGGGAGAACACGTGGTACGACGTGTCCGACTTGCCGGTCCCCATCGCCCCGATGATCAGCAGGGCGGGCACGCGGGAGGCCTGTGCAGCGGAGGTCGTCACCCGCGCAGTGTCGTCGAGCGCGGGCAGCGCGTCCACGACAATTCAGTGCCAGGAGCGGGCCGGAGGCGGACGCGGGCTCGTAGACTCGGCGCATGCCCGGCCTGGAGCACACCGTCACCATCGCGGCTCCGCCCGAGGCGGTCTGGGCGGTGGTCGTCGACGTCGAGCAGTGGCCCGAGCGGATCCCGACGGTCGAGGCCGTGGAGCGGCTCGACGACGGCCCGCTGCGCGTGGGGTCCCGGACGCGGTTGCAGCAACCCCGGCTGCCCACCGCGGTGTGGACGGTCACCGAGCTGACCGACGGGGCGTCCTACACCTGGGAGTCGCGCTCGCCGGGCGTCACCGTGACCGCCTCGCACGTCGTCGAGCCGCACCCCACCGGGAGTCGGCTCACCCTCGCCGTCACCGTGTCCGGTCCGGTCTCCGGGATCGGCTGGCTGATGACGAGGTCACTGACCAGGAGGTACGTCGGGACCGAGGCCGACTCCGTCAAGCACGCCGCCGAGGCGCCGGCCGAGTAGCGGCCGGACATCCCCTGGGACGTCAGGCGCAGTCGCGGCAGAGGTCCTTGCCCGGTGACTCCCGACGCGACTCGTGCTGGACGAGGAAGCACGACGTGCAGGTGAACTCATCGTTCTGCCGGGGCGTGACCTCGATGGAGAGCTCTTCGTGCGAGAGGTCAGCGCCGGGGAGCTCGTAGGACTCGGCCAGCTCGGTCTCGTCCTCGTCGATCTTGCCCGAGGTCTTGTCCTGCTCACCCGACGTCAGGCGTCGCGCCTCGCGGCTCTCTTCCTTCTGCTCGTCCTCGGTCTTGCGTGATGCGTCGTAGTCGGTGGCCACGTGGGGTCCTTTCGGGGTGGAGCGCGCATCGTAGGCCCGGACGACGTCGCACGGTGCATCGCGACGCTGCGGTGGACAGGCGGACCCGTCGACACGACCCCGAGGGCCGTCCGGCAGGCGTCGACGAGCGACCGTGGTCGGCCCCTGAGAGGCTCAGACCGATCGCTCGAAGGTGACGATGAGACCGTCGACCCCGCCCGGCCCGACACGGCCCTTGATCTCCGTCGAGGTGATCGACTTGAGCCGCCACCCCTGCTGGGCGTGCTCGTTCAACAGGGTCTCGAGCTTGTCGCCCGACATCTTGCCGCCGAGCATCTTCTCGCGGAGCTCCACCACTCTGTATTCGTAGGCCATGGATCGGAGCGTAGACCGCAGGGTGGTGGACCGTCAGGGTCACAAGTCCCGGTGCGGTGGAGCCGCATCTGAGGTGGAATGGCGCCATGAGCGACGTCAGCGAGCAAGGACTGCCCTCGTTGTACGAGTGGGCGGGCGGTCTGGTGCCACTGCGCCGGATGATCGACTGCTTCTACGACCGGGTGGAGGCCGACGACGCCTTGTCCGGCTTCTTCCCGGGCGGGGTGTCGGTGCATCACCGGGAGCACGTCGCAGCCTGGTGGGCCGAGGTGCTCGGCGGTCCGGACACCTACACGCAGCAGCACGGCGGATACGAGGCGATGCTCCGTCACCACCTCGGGCTGGCCATCACCCCGGAGCAGCGGCATCGGTTCGCCGCCACCATGAGCCTCGCCGCCGACGACGCGGAGCTGCCCGCCGACCCGGAGTTCCGGGCGGCCATCATCGGCTACCTCGAGTGGGGCACCCGGCTGGCCATGGACAACTCCCAGCCGGGGGCCACCCCGGTCGAGCACGCTCCCACCCCACGGTGGGGGTGGGGCGTCGCGCCGCCGTACCGAGGGTGAGCATCGCCACGACCCCGGCTTCCCCTGCCGAGGTCGGACGTGGATCAGGGGCATCAGCCCTTCTGCAGGTCCTCGGCCAGCATGACGAGGATGCCGCTGGGTCCGCGGAGGTAGGTCAGCTTGTAGATCTCCTCGTACGTCGCGACGCCCCGTAGTGGGTGGCAGCCGTGCCGAGCGGCGATCGCGAGGGCCTCGTCGATGTCGTCGACCGAGAAGGCCACACGGTGCATACCGATGTCGTTGGGCCGCGTGGGCTCCGTGTCGATCGCGTCGGGATGGATGTACTCGAAGAGCTCGAGGCGCCCGTTGCCGTCCGGCGTCTGGAGCATCGCGATCTTCGCGTGGTTGCCGTCGAGGCCGACCGCGGTGTCGGCCCATTCCCCGCTGACCGTGTCCCGACCCAGGACGGTGAGACCGAGGTCGGTGAAGAAGGCGATCGTCGCCTCGAGGTCGCGGACGGCGATCCCGACGTTCTCGAGCTTGATGGGCATGCGTCGCACGCTACCGATCCGCGCGCGAGCATGTGCAGAGGTCAGACGTGACCGCTGAGCTGGGCCAGCCGGACCGCCAGGGCGTCCACCATCGCGCTGGCCTTCTTGGCCGAGACGGCCGACGTGCGGTCACCGCCGTGGCTCGACACCGGGAGCACGTCGACCGACAGCTTCGCGCCGCCGGCGAGCGCCCGCAGCTCGTCGATCTTGGTGCCGAAGGCCGAGCCGCTCCCCGGGGAGTAGTACGCGACGACGTCGTCCAGCTCGTCGGCGTACAGGTCGGTCTTGGTGACCGCGATGACGAGCCAGACCGGCCGGTCGCGGCGCACGGCCATCGAGGCGATCCGGTGCGCGGTGATCGCCCAGTCCTCGAGCTCCGCGGCGAGCAGCTCCTCGCGGGTGGCCGTCGCCTGGCCGGACGTGCCGGCCACACGCCGGGGCGTGGCGTGGCCGTTGGCGACCACGTGGATGATCCCGTCGACGGGCTCGTCGTGGAAGACCTCGTCGAGGGCCGAGAGCCGCGTCGCCGCGTTGTCGCCCGGCACGACCAGGAACCGGAAGCCCTGCAGCCGGCGCGAGCGGCGGGTCCGCCGCTCCATGACCGCGGAGCCGACCTCGCCCACGCCGCCGGCGGAGGTACGCCGCGCGAGCCGGTTGGCCAGCTCGGTCTTGCCGACCCCGGTCATGCCGGTGACGGCCACCGTCGGGAAGCGCCGCCGGAACAACCGACCCACGCGATCGGGGGCAGCCGTCAGTCCGGACAGGACGCCACCGGCGATGGTCGCGCCGAGGGCGGCGCGGCCGGAGGTGGGCAGGACGGTCCGGAAGCGGGTGGATGAGCGGGACACGAGACTCCTCGGGCTACGCATGAGGGAGGGCTGGCACGCCCGAGCCTACGTTCGGCCCGGCTCGGGCCCGGTCACAGGACGCCGGGGTCGAGGTCCAGCGTGGTGCGGTCCCCGGCGGCGAGCAGGTCGAGCATCGGCCCGACCTTCGGCAGCTCACGGCCGAAGAAGTACGCCGTCGCGGCGCGCTTGCCGTCGTAGAACGCGCCCTCCTTGCCGTCGGCCGACCAGCCACTGCTCCAGCCACAGCCACGCGACGACCAGGTGGCCGGTCGGCCTCGAGGTACGCCGTCGCGTCGGCGAGCATGGCCTGCTGGTCGCCGCGCGCCCAGCGATCGCACCGGTGACCTCGACGAGCCGGTCGGCGGCCGCCGTGAGCTGCGCGGCGTACCGGCTCCCGTCGGCGTCCCGGTGCCGGCGGCGCGACGCGGCGGTCTCGCTGCATCCGGCCGACGAGCAGGGCCAGCCCGGCGCCGGCGTCCATCGAGCACCTTGCGACCGAGGAGGTCGAGCGCCCTGGATGCCGTGGGTGCCCTCGTGGATCGCGTTCAGCCGGTTGTCGCGGTAGTGCTGCTCGACGTCGTGGTCGCGGGTGTAGCCGGCGCCGCCGAGCACCTGGATGGCCAGGTCGTTGGCGGCCGGGCACCACTGCGAGGGCCAGCTCTTGGCGATCGGGGATGAGGAGCCCCAGCAGCTTCTCCGCCTCGGCGGTACGGCTGGGTCGTCCAGCGGACGCGACGTCGTCGACCAGCCGCGAGCAGTAGAGGATGAGCGCCAGCGCGCCCTCGACGTACGACTTCTGGGCGAGCAGCATCCGGCGGACGTCCGGGTGCTCGACGAGCGGCACCTGCGGCGACTCGGGCGAGGCACCCGAGCGGCCGGCCCTGCAGCCGCTCGCGCGCGTAGGCCAGCGACTTGAGGTAGCCGGTGTAGCCCAGGGCCGCGGCGCCCAGGCCGACGCTCGATGCGGGCCTCGTTCATCATCGTGAACATGGCCGGCAGGCCACGGTTCTCGGTGCCGACGAGGTAGCCGACGGCGCCCGGCCGTCCGCCGGGCGTGAACGCGCCGTCGCCGAAGACGGGGGCGGTGTTGACCGTGCCGCGGAAGCCCATCTTGTGGTTGATCCCGGCCAGCATGACGTCGTTGCGCTCGCCGACCGTGCCGTCGTCGTCGACCAGGTACTTGGGCACGAGGAACAGCGAGATCCCGCGGGTGCCGAGCCGGGGCGCCGGGGGTGCGGGCGAGCACGAGGTGGACGATGTTCTCGGCCAGCTCGTGGTCGCCGCCGGAGATCCACATCTTGCGGCCGAAGAGCCGGTAGGTGCCGTCGGGCTGCGGCTCGGCCCGGGTGGTGATGTCGGCCAGGTTGGAGCCGGCGTGCGGCTCGGAGAGCGCCATCGTGCCGAAGAACCGGCCTGTGGTCATCGGCTCGACGAACCGGCCGACCTGCTCCGGGGTCGCGTGCACGCGTGAGGAGGTTGGCGTTGGCCAGGGTGAGCAGCGCGTAGCCCGCGGTGCCGACGTTGGCCGCATGGAACCAGCGCCATGCACGCGCCGAAGACCGAGACGGCAGCTGCAGCCCGCCGGCCTCCTCGCTCAGCGGCGCCGCCAGGAAGCCCGCGTCGGCGAAGGCGCGCAGCGCCGGCTCGCACCTCCGGGACCAGCTCGACGCGCTCGCCGTCGAAGCGCGGCTCCGCCAGGTCCGCCGCGCGGTTGTGCGGGGCGAAGTGGTCGGTCGCGATCCGCTCGGCGAGGTCCCAGCAGGTCCTCGACGACGTCGCGGGAGTGCTCGGCGTACCGCTTGCGCTCGAAGAGCGTCTCGGTGTCGAGCCACTCGAAGAGCAGGAACTCCAGGTCCCGGCGCGACATGATCTGGCTCATCGGCACTCCCTCGGTGGCTCGGCTCGCTCCATGACTACACGACGCGGACACGGACCCGCGATCCACCCGGGTGCGCAGGGCTCACCCGATCGTCCAGAAGGCACGCTCGAAGTAGGCCCTGACGGCCTCGGTCTCCCGAGATCCGTCTGCTGTGGGCGTGAACCTGCTCACATTCGCTGCGTCGCGCCAGCGTGGAAACGCCGGATGCGGCCGCATCCCGATTCGACCGACCCCACCATCGCGTGTTGTCGTGAAGGGGTCGCTGGCGGTGTCCTCCACCCGAGAGGCGCCTCCCTTCGTGAGGTGTTGCACGCCGCGGCCTCGACGCCCGGACCGACGGCGTCGCGTCCGAGCGCCGCCGCCGGCGCACCCCACTGCGTGAGGTCACTGCCTGTGCTTGCCACTCCCAGAACCCTCCTTCCCACCCGTCTCCGAGGCATCGCCGCCGGCACCGCCGCGGCCGCCCTGGCCCTCACCCTCGTGCCCGGCGCCGCCTCGGCCGAGGAGTCCACCCGGGCCGACGGGCAGGTGTCCGTCCGGCTGAAGGTGGCCACCGCGCCCGCCGTCGAGGTCGCCGCCGCGCCCCGCGCCTGGCCGACCGCCGTGGTCGAGGACCAGGGCGTCGCCGTCGACGGCAACGACCTGGTGGAGGTCGTCCGCGACGGGCGCAAGGTCAGCGGGAGCAGGAAGCGCGTCCAGTACGGCGACACCGTGCGGCTCGTCGCCGTCGAGAAGGACCGCAAGACCAAGACCGCGCGGGTCCGCGCCGGCGTCGTGGAGGTCCCCACCACCAAGCTCGCCCCCGGTCGCCGCAAGGTGGTCCGCCCGGGCAAGGCCGGCATGCGGCGGATCGTCGCGGTGCGCACGCTCCACAACGGCGAGCCCGCGAAGTACCGCGTCGTCTCCCGCAAGATGGTCCGCAAGCCGCAGGCCCGCCGGGTGCTCGTCGGCCGCCAGCCCTGGTCCGTGCCGGGCACGGACGGGCTCAACTGGGGCGCCCTCGCCGGGTGCGAGTCCGGCGGCAACCCGCGCGCGGTCAACGCGGCCGGCTACTACGGCCTCTACCAGTTCAACGTCGCGACGTGGCGCAGCGTCGGCGGGTCCGGCATGCCGCACCACGCGTCGGCCGGCGAGCAGACCTACCGCGCCAAGCTGCTCTACGCCTCGCGCGGCCGCTCCCCGTGGCCGACGTGCGGTCGCCTGCTCTGAGCCACTGAGGAGCCGTGGAAGAGCACCTAGTCTGGGCGCGTGAATGACGCGCTGGACGCCGGGCCGTTCTTCCACGGCACCAAGGCCGACCTGCAGGTGGGGGATCTCCTCACGGCCGGCTTCAGGTCGAACTACCGGCCCGAGGTCGTGATGAACCACATCTACTTCACGGCGCTGCCCGACGGTGCCGGGCTCGCGGCGGAGCTCGCCGCGGGCGAGGGCGCTCCCCGGGTGTACGCCGTGGAGCCGACGGGGGCGTTCGAGGACGACCCCAACGTGACCGACAAGAAGTTCCCCGGCAACCCGACCCGGTCCTACCGCAGCAGCGACCCGATCCGGGTCGTCGGCGAGGTGGACGACTGGACCCGCCTGACACCGGAGGCCCTCCAGGCCTGGCATGACCGGCTCGCGGCGATCCGCGCGGAGCGCGGCGAGATCATCAACTGAGCCGTCTCGCGGCCTTCGTACGGCGCTTGAACGTTGCTCCGCAGCGCCGACCCGCGACTGGTACAGCGCCTTGCGCGTGCCTAACGCAAGGAGCCCAGGATCCAGGATTCGATCTCGCTCTCGTCATCGGGCGTCAGGGCCATGCGCGCGCTGGCGCACAGACCCTGCACGGTCGCCACCCACGCCTCGGCCAGCTCCAGAACGGTGGCACCTGCGACCAGGTCGGTGCCCGAGTAGATGAGGTTCTGAGTGACGAAGTTGACACTGTTGCGCCCTACGGACCTGCCAGCGAGATCGGTTCGGTCCCGCACACGCTTCTCGGTCTCGTTTCGTTGGTAGGCGCGTTCACTCAGTTGCTCGACGAAGGCAGTGAACAGTGCGGCGTACTTGTCGGAGCTCAAGCCAGGAGCGCCGCTCACGAGGCAAACGCGCTGGATGAGGGGGCTCAGCTCCGTCACCACTGGAACAGGCAGGTCACTGGTGTCATGTCGCTTGGGGTCGAAGACATACCCGGGCATCGGACTTCCTGAATAGGCCAGGTCCGAAACGTGGGCGGCGACGAAGGCCCCGAACGACCCGGTGTTCCACCACTCTGAGTCCTTGATGTTCGGGACCACCTTGAGCGCCGCCTGGGCCGCAAGCGCGGCAACGATGGGCTTGGAAGCCCCGTCGACCGCTGCATGAATTGCCTGTCGCACCTCGTCAAGATCACTGTCGGAGGGCGATACGACGGTTCCACCCACCGCGCCTTCGCCTGAACGGCGACCGGCCCGGCCTGGGTCGGCTCCCCTGTTGCGGCCTCCCGGGCCTCCTCGTACTCACCCAGGGCGACGTCCGCGAGCACCTCGGGCGAGACATAGGAATCACAGACCGCCCGGTAGGCGGCGGCGCTTGCTCCTGCGGTGAGGACTGTCGTCCGCCGATCCCGGCTCCTCAGTCGTTGCAGAACAGGCGTGAAATCTGCGTCGGCTGACGCGATGACGAAGTCGTCGTAGTGGTGTCCACGCTCGAGGGAGTCGAGGATGTCGAGCACCATGTAGATGTCGGCACTGTTCTTGCCGTGACTCGTCAGCGGGGGGCAATCGATCGCGCGAAAGCCTGCGCGTGTGTACAGAGCCCGATAGGAGCCGAAGGCAACCGGATTCAGGTAGACGTTGCGGATCAGGAAGCGTCTGGGCGTGGCCCTCTCGCTGTCCAACCCCTCTTCAAGCCATCGCATCCACTGCCCGGGACGGGTCGCGAAAGCCTCGGCAGCCTTCTCGTCGAGCTTGCGCAGGCCGAGATAGATGTTGTCAAAGTCGACGAACAGCGCCGAGCGCAAGGAGCCATCTCTCCGGTTGCCCGTGTTCTCGTCATACGCATTTCGCCCCCGAGTCGAGTGAAGTGCTGCCCGGCGCCCGAATCTACAATTGCTTTCAGCTGCCACGGTCCATTGAGGCGCTTTTCCAGAAAGGGACGGTGGTGCGTTTGCCGATTCACTGACCCCTCATCTCGGTAAATTTCTGCGCCTCCCCCCGTTTTGTGTCGCCGTCGCTCTTTGCTGGGGTCTCGGTGGTCCACCGGGAGATTTGGGAGCCCTGCGATGGTCCGGCACACACGTCTCCACTCCTTCCTGCTCGCCCTGGCAGCCAGCACATGGCTCCTTGCGCTGACGGCTACCCCCGCAGCGGCAGCGTCCGACTCTCCGGTGTGCTCGGTGGCCACGAGTCTCACCGAGGCACATCAACCGCAGAAGGCCCTCGCTCTCATCGCGGCGCGCGGGATGACGCGGCGCTACCGGCGATCTGTGGCCCGGAAGAGTCCGCCGCCGCAGTGAAGGTGGCCGAGGCCGCCACGCTGGTCCCGGCCGCAACCAAGGCCGAGAAGGACGCCGAAGAGCTGGACGGCTCGGACGAGGCAGCGGTGGTCGACGCGTGGCGCGCGGCACTGGCCGCAGCGGACGCCGTCCTCGAGATCGATGCGGACAACGTCGAGGCCGAGGCCATCCATGATCGCGCCGAGGCGAACATCCTCGACGTGCCCGACGAAGCAGCCGAGAGCAACGTGCTGACGCGGGTCGACGCCGACGAATCAGAGTGGAAGAAGTTCAAGACAGCGGTCCTGGATCTGTCCTCGACGCTGGTGCTCGCGGGACTCGCCATCGTCCTCGGAATCGCCACCGCTGCGCGCTCTGGTGCTCGTGGGGCCGACGAAGTGGCCGCGTTTCCGAGCTTGAGGTACTGACCTGTGGGCGATGCAGGTGTCATCACCGCGGTGGTCAGCCTCGCGTCTCCGTGGTGGTTGGACTCCGCAGGCCATGGGTGGTGCTGGCGACTGTGCTGTTGTACGTGGGAAGCGCTGTCGCCTGGGCCATCGTCTCGGCAGCGGATGCGACTCACGGTCCAGGTTCGCGATGCGGCGGGCAAGGACGATGAGGGTGCGACCACCCAACTCATCGCGATGCTCCGCGAGCTCGGCGGCGATCCGCGGCGGGGCTCGAAGTACCCCGCGGCACCGATGTGGAGGTCTGAACGGCAAGGCCATCACGGACGTCAGGGACGGATGGCTCGCCGCCGCGCTCACGGCCATGCAGGTCTCCTGGGAGTGACGCCGTGGCGAGTCGCTGTCGACCTCCGCGACAGCGGAGAAGCGCACGCGGTGATGACCGCAACGGCCGGAACGTTGGATCCGCAGTCTCGAGGCGAGCCCCTTCGGCACCGACGGACCGAAGGTCGATCCGGTGGACATGGCCGCGGCGTTCGTGCTGCTCACACTGAGCCAAGGCTAGGGTCTGGGTTCGACGGTCTCGCGGGCGCCAGGACTGGCGCAGTCTTGGGTGGCAGTTTGGGGCGACCGACGATGACGTCGAGAAGGATCACAAGGTCGCGCTCCTCACCAACGCCATCGACGTCGACCCGGCAGAACCTGGCCGCCCAGATCGCGCTTCGACATTTGCTCTACCGGCAGAGCACCGACGACGCCGTCTGGAGCGGTACGGAAGTGGCTCGTCGCTCGGCACTGTCGACCCGGCAGATCGCGGGAGCGGGAAGCCGGGCGGTCCGCGTACGACTCCTGCACACTGCGACGGCGGTCGCGCTGAATCGATGGCACGAACTGGCGGGCGAGCGCAAGACAGAGAGCAGCTCTGTGCCAAGGAGCTGGCCAACCGGTTGCGCGTCGAAGATGTCATGCCTTGGCGACGGACGGATCCGTTCGGGAGCACGATGCGCCCCGTCGCCGACGTCCTGCATGCCATGCCTACGGGCTCGTCCCGAACCCTGCTGTCCCTCCGGTGCTTGGCTCGACGACCTTGGACTACGACCTCGCGTGTCTCCACGCACAGAGAATGACACGGAGGAGGCGATCGAATCGGCTCGCGTCGGTGATGGCGAGCGCGGGCGGTCGGGACGAAGTGGCAAGCGATCCTTCCTGGCGACCTCGCAGAGACCAGACGAGTTCCTCAGTCGCTACCCGGGCACGCCACGCACCGACATGCTCGACGTCGACCCGTTCAAGACCCACGCCGACACGTCTACGCGCGGCGAGCCTCACGACCCCTGAGAGCTTGGCCTCGCCTTCGACCATGCAGTGGGCGAGGCTGGGCGACATGGGGACCTATCTCCTGGCCAGACAGATGCGGGGCCTTGCCGAGATTCTCGTGCAGGCGCCAGAGAGCTCGCCGAGTTGAAGTACGAAGTGATCGAGATCTTGTCCGAGCGAGGCATCCGGGACGGAAGGGACCTCGGGGTAGCAGGCGATCGACGTCGCCACCGTGACTGCGGCGCTGCGAAAACGTGCGCTCGTCCTCGACGAGAGCGATCGTCAACAGATCTCCGCCTGGCTCCAGAAGGCAGAGGGATGAGGACGACGAACGGCTGGCGGTGCTGGCAGCAGGCACGAAGGTCGATCAGTGGCGATCGCTGCAGGAGATCGGTGGAGTCTGTGACTGGGCGGTTGGTCGAAGTTGATGGGCTGCTGCCGCCCCGGCGAGTTCTAGTGTCGATGGATGGAACTCACCGATCCGTCCCCCGACGAGCTCACCCACCTCCGCCGCTGCATCGACCTCGCCCGCGAGGCCCTGGACGCCGGCGACGAGCCGTTCGGCTCGGTCCTGGTCGACCCCGATGGCGTCGTGCTGCGGGAGGACCGCAACCGCACGGCGGACGGCGACCAGACCCGCCACCCGGAGTTCGAGCTCGCGCGCTGGGCGGCGACCCACGTCGCGCCGGAGGTGCGCCCCGCCTGCACGGTCTACACGTCGGGCGAGCACTGTCCGATGTGCGCCGCCGCCCACGCCTGGGTCGGCCTCGGCCGCATCGTGTACGCCGGGTCGACCGCGCAGCTCACGGAGTGGCGGCAGGCCCGTGGCCTCGAGCCGGGACCGGTGGCGCCCCTGCCCATCAACGCCGTCGCGCCGGACCTGCCGGTCGCCGGGCCGGTCCCCGCGCTCGCCGACGAGCTGCGCGAGCCTGCACCTGCGCGGCGAGAGCTGCACCGCTGGAGGCGTAGCGAGGAGCTGGGGGCCGCCGGAGCTGGTATAGTGAAGTTGGGGGATGGTATTGATTGGAAGCGGAAGTGTTGCAGCGTGATGGTGTGCTAAGATGATAGAGGGGTTTGTGGTGAGATGAGGGTTTAGTGGTGGTGATTTTGGTTAATAGTGCAGTGATGGCTTGACTGTTATGCGGTATGCGCTACGGTTGGTAGCGTGGTTAAGTGCTTATGCGTGCGGTGCGGAGCGACACTTTGTGATGAGAGGTGTGTGGAGCATGCTAACTAGGATACATCGCGACGATATGTCGTCACCGGCAGCATAGACGAAGAGGTGAGGGGGGTGAGGGCGTTAGTATACGCGTGGGGGAGCGATACATATGTAGTGTGAACATGTAGAAGATGCGATGTGGTGGTATTCAATATGTTGCACGGTGTGTTAATGAGTGTGGCTGCTACTTCACACGCGGAGTAAGAGTGCATATATGGTTGTGTATGATGTTTTGTGTGTGTTAGGTAACTGTACGTACGCGTGATGGTACACGTGTGCTAGGTGTGTGGTGGGTGCGTTGAGTATGTGGATACTTAGCGGTGTGTGGTGTGAACATATGCGAGTAGGTGTTTGGTGAACTTGAATGATACGGTACGCTCTGTGGTCATGCGATTGGGGTTGTGTATAAGGTGCGCACAGCGTGTGTGTGCACGCATAGTGTGAGATAGATGTGCGACGCAGCAGGTCTCGTGCGCGTATGGTTTCACGCGATGGTGATGTTTGTATGTTATAGCGATTGTGGATGAAGTGCGCTGAGGTGCTTGGCTTGTTAACTGTGTGGGAATGAATGCTTCGCTACATATGGTGGGTGGGGCTTACACGACGATGCGCTTGTGGGTGTTAACGCTAGATGATTACTGTGTAGCTCTTATATGTATCTGTCACTGTTTAGACTGTCACTTGGAGGTAGATGATGATGTGGCACTCGATAGGAGATTGTTGATGTCACGTTAGCGGTGGGGTTATCTGTGTTTGAGGAAGGTGTAGCGATATGCTCAGCGCTACGCCACTATCACCACGCGGGGAATTTAACGTGCGGCGCTGTTGGATATGGTTGGCCACCTCGAAGGTGTCTGGATGCCGGTCTTCCAAGGTACCGGTGCGGCCACCCGACAGCTATGGTTCCGATTGCATAGCGGGTCCATGACTACTCCGGTCCGCCGCCTCCATTGACGGGCTGCGGCCAGCGCAGGATGTTCCACGCATCGCGAATCTCTGTCACCGTTCTGTGATCGACCGGCGGCACGACACCCGCAGGCGCGGTCGTGACGACGCGTGAGCCGGAACGCCGGTCCAGGTCCGCAGCGGGCGTCACGAGCAGCTAGCCGAGCAGTGAGAGCTTGTGGAGCGGACGCGAGGAATTGAACCTCGACCCATTCCCTGGAGGGGAAGCGTGCTGCAACTACACCACGTCCGCGAAGCCAGCCTCTGACGAGCCTGACACGCCCAAGTATGAACCACGTCCGGGATGTCCCCACGGCAGGGTGCGGCTCCCGCGGCTGCCTCAGGGCGCTCGTGGGGTCACGGTCGTCCCGCCCCACTCCTCGGGAGCGACGTCGGTCAGGGTCTGGTTGAGCACCCATTGGTGCCCGAACGGATCGTCGATCGTGGCCTGCCGCTCGCCGTACTCCCAGTCGTGAGGCGGATCGACCAGGACGGCCTGCCGTGCCACCGCCGTCTCGACCACGATCGCCAGGTCTTCGACCTTCAGCATGATCTGGTGGGACCGTCCCCGCTCCGGCGTCCGTCGTCCCGGCCGCACCTCGGCCACCACCAGCTCGGCCGGCGGCCCGTCCTGCAGGCCGAGCTGCGCACGATGCCCCTCGCCGATACGGACGTGCTCGACGAAGCCGAAGACGTCCGCGTACCACGCGACCGCCATGCGGACGTCGGCCACGATGAGGACGGGTGTCACTCGAGCGTGCGGCGCTGACCGGTTCGTGAGCACTCCACCAGACTAGATCGTTTGGGCAGCAAGCGACCCCGATCGCCGCCGACCTCGACGCCGCGCTCAGACGAGGACTTCAGAGGCCGGGAGCCAGGTCACCCAGTTCACCGAGAACCTGCATACGCGACCTGCGTCATGGCCCGGATCACGGTCGACAGAAGACGGCCCGCTGCGGTTCCATGGACTGGTAGGTGGAAGGAGCGGGCACATGACCTATCGGAGCCCCGGCGTGTACGTCGAGGAAGTCAGCAGCGGGACGCGGCCACTCGAGGGGGTAGGGACGGCGATCGCGGCGTTCATCGGCCTGGCTCCGGGGGGTCCGCTCGACAGCCCAGCACTGCGCGTCGCGGCCGGTGTCGGCCTCGTCGTCGTGGTTGCTCTGGTCGTGCGGCGCCGACACGCTTCGTGAGGGTCGGCTCGGGCTGTGGACGCTGCCCCTTGGGAGACGACTAGAGCACTGCTCCGCGGGGCGCGACCTCACCGCGGCAACACCGCGTGCGTACAGCACCAGGAGCCGATCGCCGTGCCGGCAACGCAGCGCGCCGGAATCCTGCGACAGCGTGAGAACGACGTGATCGATGACCTCGCTCTCACTCCCCGCGGTGCCGTCCTCGTAGGTGACATCCAGCGTGTCACCGCTGAGCAGCCGGACCCGGAGCACAAGCTCTTCCATGTCTCCGCACACTAGACGCGGACGGCGCCGACCCGCCATGTCCGCGAGTATCGTCGGAGGCAATGATCCGCCGAGCCGGTCGCCCGTTCGCCGCACGCGCGGTGCCCAGTGTGCGGAGCTCGGCCAGGTGCTCACGCTCCGCGCGTCACGGTTCACGCTCTTCGGCGGTGACCTGAACCGCCGCAAGGCCTGTGCCCCCCTCGGGTACTGGAGCCACACCGACGCTGCATCCGACCGGTTCCCGGGACTCCACCACATCTACGGAAGCCCGGCGTTCGAGGACCCGGTCGTGCAGGTGCTGCCGTGGCGATTCAGTGACCACGACCTGCTCCTGGTCAGCGCCCAGGTCGTGTTGGGGTCGTCCCCGGACTCGCCCCCCGGAACGGCGTTGCCAAGACCGGGACGAGTCTCCATGGTGGGTTGATGGCCCGCCGTCTGCCGCTGCCCGCTCCTCGGCCGCTGCTCCATCCCTTGCGTGCAGTCGACAGCGCGCGGAGCGCGGTCCAGCTCCTGTCGCACCACCGGATGCGGGTCACCATCGACCACCAGCCGCTCGCCGGGATCACACCGGAGATGCTGCTGTGGTGGTTCCGGCACATCGGTGACCCCACGACGTACGCCGGTCAGGACATCTCGAGCTACCTGGCCTGGCACCCGCTGGACCACATCCACTGGGAGCTCGCCCGGGCCGCTCCTGGTGGAGGCGTCGGGGAGGGAGCCCGCTTCCGGATCGTCGAGGCATTCGACCGGCGGCAGGAGTTCTACGTCGACACCACCGAGACCGTGGAGAAGCTCGACGACACCGGCATCCGGCTCGTACGTCGGTTGGCAGGCACGCCGGTGTTCCAGCTGGAGCACACGTGGTCTGCCTGTCAGCAAGGCACCCACTACGTCAGCGTCCTGGACCTGGGCGCGAGGTCACCGCTCTTCACGCCCGTGAACCGCTACCTGAGCACCAGAGCGTTCCCGGAGAAGATGGCGCGGGCCTGGGTGGTCCACAACGTCGAGGAGGTCGGGGTCCTCGAGCACCTGCTCCCCGACGTACTCCGTCAACGGGCCATCGCCTTCGGCCTCGGCCAGTAGATGGCCTGCTGAGCCAGGTGCGACATGCGCCCTGGCGTCGTCGCCCCTCCTGACTGCTCAACGCCGCGGGGCACCGGCCAGGTTCAGTCGCCGGGCAACTCTCAGGGCTTCGCCGCTATGAGGTCGCGGGACTCGTGAGACTGGAAAGATGGCTGGGTGTACCCGTCCGCGGTCAAGTACGTCATCACGTCCCCGCTCTCCTTGGCGCGGGTCCTGTGGTGGTACGGCGAGGACGAGCTGTGGACCGCGGCGCTCGAGCTGGCGCCATCCGTGGTCGCCGACCTCGCCCCGGAGTTCGCGGAGCTCCGCGCTGCGCCCGAGCTGGTGGAGCTGTTGTGGCCGGGAGCGCCCCTCGCCGACGCGCATCTCGTCCTGGGCGCCATCAAGCACCTCGAAGGCCAGGCACGACCAGCGGTGCGACGACACCGGCGCGGTGGACCGATGCCCGAGGTGCTCGATCTGGGCGAGGACCAACGGTGGCACGACCCGGCCCTGGCTGAGGTCTATCGGCTCGTCCGGCAGCGCACCGGGTCGCCCCCGAGCGGACCGCACCCGTGGCAGCTGCACAGGCTCCACGGCCGGTACGCCGCTGGCTGAAGTGTCGACGGCCGACGGACGTCAGAGGTCTGGCACACGAGACCTATCAACCCGCGGTCCATCGCTGGTGTCTGCTGGCCTTGAGGTGCCGCAGGTCGGCGAGGATGCTGATCGCATGAGGCCCATCGACTTCGAGATCGAGCGCACGGTCCGGGCGCCGATCGAGGACGTGTTCGCTCGGCTCGTCGACATCGACGGCCACAACGCCTGGATGGCCGACACGGGCAGCATGCTGAAGCAGACCCGCCAGACGTCGCCGGGCCCGCCCGCCGTCGGTACGACGTTCGTCGACGAGACGAGCCAAGGGTCGATGCCCGGAGAGATCGTCGAGCTGGAGGCGCCGCACACGATCGTCTTCCACTGGTGGGAGAAGTCGAGGTCGGGCAAGCTCAAGTTCGAGGGCTGGCCGAGCTATCGCCTGCAGTCCTCCGGCGAGGGCGAGACGCTCGTTCGCCACCGCGGCAAGCTGGTGTCGTACGGCGTGTGGCGCTTGGCCACGCCGATCTTGCGCCGGTTCGCCATCAAGGAGCGCACCATCACGGTCGACGCGCTCAAGGCCTCCTTCGAGCAGGGGTCCAGCACCCCTGGGTGACCGTCCTCGGTCGGTGAACGACGCCCCAGCGGCGGCATGACGCCGACGCTGACGACTTCCCATCTTTCCCGAAGCGCTCGGGACTCCCGTCCCGTGCGTGGTGCTCGAGATGCGCCCATCCTGAATCGCATCGGATGCGGGGAGAAACCATCAGGACCGGCTGGGCAGGGGAACTTCAGCCCCACCCAAACACCCACGCCTCCTCGGCGGCTGACGCCGTTGGTGCCGGCCCACACATCGAAGGAGACGATGACATGAACACACGCCGAGGCGCAGCTCGCCTGATCCTCGCCGGCTTCGCGCTCGTCGCGCCGCTGCTTCCCGCTGTCTCGGCGAGTGCCGTTGCGGGGACGTGCGAGGGACGGGCCGCGACGCATGTCGGCACGCCGGGAGACGACGTCCTCAGTGGGACCAACGGTGACGACGTGATGGTCGGCCTGGGCGGCGACGACACGATCTCGGGTTTGCTCGGCAACGACGTCATCTGCGGCGACGAGGGGTCGGACCGCCTGGAGGGGCTGGCGGGCGACGACCGCATCCTGGGCGGGCTGGACAGCGATGCCGCCGGCGACGTCATCTGGCCGGGAGCGGGCAACGACTACGTCGATGCCGGCCTCGATCCCCTGACGCGCGACGACTTCTCCGTCCCCGTGGACACCGTGGTCTACGCGGACCTCCTCGCCGCCGGCTTCCCGGGCGGGATCAGAGCCGACCTCACCCCGGTCGCCGGACTGGGCGTCGTGGCAGAGCCGTCAGGCACCGACCAGATCGTCGTGACCGAGGCTTTGGGCATCGTGGGCACGCGCACGGCGGACGTCCTGATCGGATCGCCGTACGTCGACGTGCTGACGGGTCATGGCGGCGCTGACCAGATCGACGGCGCCGGCGGCAACGACTCCCTCTACGCCGACCTGACGGACACCGACGTCGACCCGGCATCCGACGGCCCGGACGACATCGACGGAGGGTCGGGCGGCGACTGGATCGTCCTGGGGCAGGCCGGAGGTACGGCGCGTGGCGGGGACGACACGGACCACCTCGAGGTCCATCCGGCGACCGGCCCGGCCGTCCTGCGCGGTGAGGACGGGGCGGACGAGATCCTGGTCGCGGCCGTGAAGGACGTCGACGTCGATGGCGGTGGGGGCGGTGACGACATCTACTTCAGACTCGCCCCCTCGTCCCGCAGGGTGTCGGTGGACGGAGGCGGTTCCAGGGACCTTGCCATTCTCGACGTGCGCAAGGCGGGCTTCGGGAAGGGCTCGACGATCACCGTGGACCTTGGCAGCGGAGTTCTCCGGACCAAGGCGCGGGCCGGTGGGGTGCGCGCCCTCGAGGTCATGGCGATCATCGGCAAGGACGAACGCTGGAAGTTCCGCGGCACCAACCGGAGCGAGGACCTGCTCATGCAGGGAGGACGCAGCCTGGAGGCCGTGATGCGCGGAGGTCGCGACTCCGTCGTCGCCACACCAGGGCGGGACGTGTTGGACCTGGGCAAGGGTCGCGGCGACTTCGCGAACGGCCGCAAGGGGAGGGACACCTGTCTCGGCGCCGAGCGGGTCTCGAGCTGCGAGAACCTGCGCTCCGGCCGGTCGGGTCGAGCCGTGCGTGACGCACGCGCGCGGGCACGGGGTGCAGACGAGCGACTCGCGCGCGGCGCGCAGGTCGTGCCGCGGGTGTCACTCGGGGGGTCCGAGCACCACGGGTGGGCCCCGTAGGGTGGCGACGCTCGTGGACGCCGACCGCGGCACGTCCTCCCGTCAGTGAAGGAATCGTATGTGCCGAGTGCTCGCCTACATCGGGCCCGAGGCCCCGCTCGAGAGCCTGCTGCTCACGCCGTCGAACAGCCTGGTCAACCAGGCTCTCGACCCTGAGCACTACCCAGATCTGCAGCTGGCAGGCTGGGGTTTCGGTGCCTGGAGCGAGCACCTGCTCAAGCCGGAGGATCCCTTCATCTACCGCCGGCCCACGGCGGCCTTCTACGACGACAACGCCACCCGGATGATTCCGAGCCTCCAGGCGAGCACGGTGCTCGGCCACGTGCGAGCTGCGAGCTACGACTCGAAGGTCGTCATGGTCGACGAGAACTGCCACCCCTTCTCCTTCGACGAGACCCCCTGGATCATCGCCCAGAACGGCAACCTGCCGAACTGGATGCTCCTGCAGAGAGAGCTGCTCGAGCACTGCGAGGACAGGTACCTGAAGCAGATGCGGGGCACGACGGACACGGAGTTCCTCTACGCGCTCCTGCTCTCCCTGCTCGACGGCGACAGCGACGAGGACGTCCAACGCGCGATCGAGGAGATGGTCGGACTCATCGCCCAGGCGATGGAGGACCTCGATCTCCCTGCCCTGACCAAGATGAAGATGGCCCTGGTGTCGCCCAACCGGATCATCGGAGTCAATGTCGGCCTCGGACACCAGGGTGAGACCAACCCGTCCGGGGACTGGCAGAAGCTGCGGGAGTCCGGTCCGGGCACGGACGACTTCGCCCTCTCGATGCTGCTGGAGCCGATGTACATGCTGATGGGGCGCCACGTCCCGCGGGACAACAGGGCGTACGACTTCGAGGCGTGCGACGAGAGCGAGGCATCGGCCGCCATCTTCGCCTCCGAGGCCCTGACGGACGACGCCGACGGCTGGTCGTACGTCGAGTTCGGGGAGATCGTGTTCCTCGAGAAGACGGGTGATCACGTATCCAGGACCGTCAACAAGCTGTCGGTCTAGGCGCGCCCCGACGTCCATGGCCGTGCGTTGACGTCAACCCGGGGGGTCCGATGGCCCTAGCAGGGCCCGTCAGTGTGTGTTTCAGTGTCAGGTCTGGAGAGAAGCCTGACTGGGAGGTCGCCATGCGCGCACACACAACGATCCGGGGTCTGCTCGTCGCGTTGCTGGGGCTCACCCTGGTGGCGCCGTTGGGCGGTAGTGCTCAGGCAGCACCGGAGCGCGACCTCACGTTCATGTCGTACAACCTCTACCTCGGGTCGAGCCTCGATCCGGCGCTGGAGGTCCCCGCACTGCCGCCGGCCCAGCAGCCCGCAGCGTTCGTCGCTGCCGTGGCGACGATCTACGGCACCGCCGTCTTCACCGACTTCCCGACCCGGGCCGAAGCGGTCGCCGACATCATCGCGGCCGAGAAGCCCGACGTCATCGGGCTGCAGGAGGTCACCAAGTGGATCGCGCAGGCCACCGCTCCGGGCTCGACCGCGAACCCACCCAGCTATGACTTCCTCGAGATCCTGATGGCCGCGCTCGCAGCCCGGGGCCTGGACTACGAGGTCGCGGGGGTCACACAGAACGCGAACATCGGTCCGGCGCCGCTCTTCAGCCCGCAGTTCGGGTGCGTTGCCGTGGCGCCGGCTGACTGCGTCGTCACGCTCCAGGACCGGGACGTGATCCTCGTCAACGCCGACACCCCGGCGCTGCACTGGGACAACCCGCAGTCCGGCACCTACGACGCCCAGCAGAGCATTCCGCTGCCCGGAGGCCCCGCGGCCTCCTTCGGTCGGGGTTGGGTGACGATCGACGCCAAGTACCGGGGCCGGCGGTTCCACGTCGCCAACACCCACCTCGAGGTGTCCGGCTTCCCTGAGGTGCAGGAGGCGCAGGCGCAGGAATTCCTCGACGGACCCGCCGAGGGTCCGGGCGCCGACGTCGCCCTGGGCGACTTCAACTCCGCCGCCGACGGCAGCACCACGAGCTCCTACGCCCTCCTCACCGACCGGTTCCGGGACGCCTGGGCGGTGAACCCCCAGGACCCCGGCTACAGCAGCGGGCAGAACCAGACGCTCACCAACCCGACGTCGACGCTCGACCAGCGGATCGACCTCGTTCTCGTCCACGGGGCCGTCGGCACGGTCGAGGCCCACCTCGTGGGCGACGACCCGTTCAGGGCGCAGACTCCGCAGCAGCCCCGACCGATCTGGCCCTCGGACCACGCGGGAGTGGTGTCGACGCTGCGGCTTCGCTGAGTCGTTCCTCGCGCTGGTAGTCGGCAGGCGGCGGACTGACACGCCTCAACCGTCGGCCGACAAGTCCCCGCCGTGCTCGCCCTGGATGTCCTTGAGCACGGCAGACGGGCCGTCGATCGCCCAGCCGTCCCCGATGAGGTAGTTGCCGTCCAACGCTGAGCCGGCCTCGACGTACTTGTCCCGATCGTCTTCGGCGGCGAAGTAGTAGACCCCGAGCTTCAAGCCATCGCGGTCGCACTCACCGCCCTCGGTGACGTACCGCTCCTCCGACGTGTCGGACCAACCGGTGCAGCCGATCATGTCGGCGACCGCTTGGCCGGAATCCACCGTCTCGCCCCCACCGCCGCAGCCCGAGAAGAGCATCGCCGCCGCCGCGATCACGGCACGCGTGATCATCTTCATGCCCGGGATCGTGCCACGACCCGAGCGGTCACGCAGGTCGATCGCGAATAGCGCGGGTCTTGTTGTACCTGACCCTTGAATGACCGTGAGGCCCGGACACAGGATGTTTCTGGGTCGAGCACAGGAGGTCAGCGTGAGCTCTCAGACGGATCGTGTCCACGTTCTCACTACGACGGACGTGCTCGCGTTGAAGGGGCGCACGCTGGGGCCGTCCGCGTGGCTCCCTGTGTCGCAGGACCGCGTCGACGCGTTCGCCCGGGCGGCCGACGACTGGCACTGGGCACACGATGACGTCGAGCGGGCGTCCCGTGGCCCCTTCGGCGGGACCATCGCTCACGCACACCTGACGCTGAGCCTGATCCCGCACCTCTTCTCATCCCTGGTCGGCTTCGCCGATCGGGAGGACGCGATGTTCTACGGATACAACCGGGTCCGGTTCCCCACGGCGGTCCTCGTCGGGTCCAGCGTCCGGATGCGCCTCGACATCGTGGACGTGGTCGACCTGGGAGGCGGCGAGCAGCTGACCGTGGATCTGCTCATCGAGATCGACGGGGCGGACCGTCCTGCCTGCGCCGCCCAGGCCTTGTTCAGGCACTACCACGTGAAAGCGCCGGACTGAGGTCAGCCGCAGCAGCGAGGTACGGCGGTTTCGTCCGGTCCGCGCGAATGCCTGGGCCCAGCGCGGGGGTCTTCCATCCCGAACCTTGGGTAGTCGGGTGACGAGGGACGGCTGCGCAGCCCACCAAGCCCTAGCGTCACGCGACGGTCAGGGAACGGGGCAGGTGGATGAGATTGTTGCTGCGGGTAGTGGTCTCCGGTCTGCTCGCGACGTCCGGGGTCCTGTACCTGATGGCCGCGGCCCAACGTTGGTGGCCCGCGTGCAAGCTGGGCCGGTTCGACGAGCCGGCGTGCGTGCGGGTGCAGAACGACGACTACGGCTACCTGGTGCCGCCGGGTCCGTGGATCCCGGCCGGCGACGCCGCCCAGCTGGCCGGAATCGCGCTGGTATGCCTGGCGGTGGCTGTGGCAACGCTGCCGTGGCTGTGGCCGCCGCGCCACGTGGGCGTCGCTCTGGCGGCATCTGTGCCGGCGGGGGCGATCGCGTTGATGGGTCTGACGACCTTGAGTGCCGGACTCTCGGGCAACCCCGTGTCGGGGGCCGAAGGCTGGGTGCCGCTCGCCGGCATCCTCTGGTGCTTCGGGTTGCCGGCGGTCCTGCTGGCTGCGGCCGCCGTCCGCATGGACCATGCGCCCCCCGGGACCACCCGGTGGCGAGTGCTCGCCGCGTGCCTGCTCGGGCTCGCCAACCCGCTGGCGGACTACTTCATCGGCTCCGCCGCGCTCGGCTACGTCTCGCACGACTACACGCCGTGGGTGGAGGTGGTGAGCGCCGCGCTCCTGCTGTCCGCGGCGCTCGTCACGTGGCCGTCAACCCGGGGCCGCGCACCAGCGCGCGGTCCGGCTGCCGCGCCTCACCGGCGAGGCGGGCAGCTCGCGGTCACATGAGCCCCCTGGTCTCGCGAGCCGGGACGTACCCCGCCACGTGGCGGGTCGGCGAACGGCTCGTCACTGGCAGGGCTCGGGCGCAGGGAGTGGGTTCCGCGACGCGCCCCCAATAAGCCGTCACATTCACCCCAGGCGGGTCAACACGCCACTCAACTTCGGCGAGCTCTGTTCGTCCGCGCGGTGGCTGGTGCGCTGCGTGGATCCTCAGGCCAGGCGTGCTTGGGATAGCGCCCGCGCAGGTCAGCACGCACGCCCGGGTAGCCGTTGTCCCAGAAGGACTCCAGGTCTGCGGTGACGGCGGCCGGGCGTCGCGCGGGGGAGAGCAGGTGCAGCAGGAGCGGGACCCTGCCGTCGGCCAGGACCGGTGCTGCGGTCCAGCCGAAGACCTCCTGCAGACGCACGGCGAGCACCGGCTGATCCTGGGAGTAGTCGATCCGCACGCTCGACCCGCTGGGCACCTCGACGCGCTCAGGGGCCAGGTCGTTGAGCCTGCCCGCCTCCGGCCACGGCACCATCGCTCGCAGGGCGGCAGTCACGTCGATACGACGAAGATCCTGGGCCGAGCGGACCCGCGCCAGCTGCAGCCCGAGCCAGGAGTCGAGGTTCTGCGTCAGTGCTGCGTCGCTCACGTCGGGCCACGGGTCACCGAGCGCGCGGTGGAGGAAGTCGAGGCGGGCGCGCAGCGCCGTGGCCGCCTCCGTCCAGGCGAGGAGAGCGATCCCCTCGCTCGCGACCGCCTCTCGGATCGCGTCGCTCACGGCCTGCGCGGGTGGATCGCTGAGCGGGGTCGAGCTGAGCTCGATCGCGCCCAGCAACGTCCGTCGGCGAGCCAGCACCCGCCCACTGGTCCAGGTGACCTCATCCACCTCGGTCCACAGCGATCCCGCTGCCTCCAGCGCGAGGTCCTCGGTGAGGGGGGCCGCCGCGCGGATCCGGGCCTCACGTTGCCCGGGCCGTCGCTCCGCGTCACCGACCGCGAGCCACTCCAGTCCGGCCAGCGGCCCCGGGGCGCGCGAGTCGAGCGCCGCGCCTGTCCCGGACGCCATCAGGTAGCTCGACGTATCGGAGCGCTTGCGTGCAATCCGGTCCGGATGCGCCAGGGCCACCACCAGACCCACCGCCACGTCATCGGTGAGTGCTCGGGCGTGGCCCGACGCCCCTCTCCGGTCGCCGGCGGTGCCCTGCTTCGCAACGACCTCCTCCAGCCGGGTGACCTGGCGGCGCCACGATCCTGCACGCTGGCCAGCGCGCAGTGACCGGAGCGCAGCAACCAGGTCTCCGCCGGGAGCGCGCACGTCCTCGCTCAGCATCGCGACCACCTCTGAGGCCCGCTTGGCCCCGACGAGACCAGCCCCGTCGATCAGGGCACGCGCCAGCCTGGGATCGACCGGCACGCCAGCAATCACCCGGCCCCGCGAGGTGGCTCTCCCGTCCTCGGTCATCGCCCCCAGCCCCACCAGCACCTCCTTGGCCGCCGACAGTGCGTGCGCCGGTGGCTGGTCGAGCAGCGCCATGTCGTGGACGTCGTGGCTGCCCCAGCACGCCACCTCCAGGGCGAAGGCCGTCAGATCGGCGGTGGCGATCTCGGGCTCCGGGTGAGCGGCCAGATGCGCGTGCTCCGCCTCGGACCAACAACGCAGCACGGTCCCCGGCCCCAGCCGTCCGGCCCGTCCCGCCCGCTGCTCGGCCGCTGCCCGGCTCACCGCGACGGTGACCAGAGAAGCCAGTCCGCGACGGTGATCGGTGCGCGGCTCGCGCGAGAATCCGGCATCCACCACGACGCGTACCCCGGGCACCGTCAGCGACGACTCGGCGACCGCGGTCGAGACGATCACTCGTCGACGCGGGCCCTCGCTGAGCGCACGATCCTGCTCGGCGCCGGACAGACGTCCGTGCAGGGCGTGCACGGCCGCGTCCACGCCGGCAAGGCGACGTACGGTCGCCTCGACCTCCGCGACACCCGGCACGAAGACCAAGACGTCCCCCTCGTGCCCGACCAGCGCACGACGCACGGTCGCTGCGACATGGTCGTGAAACGCCGGGGTGATCCCCCGGTCGTCGGTGCGGCGCACCCCCGCAGGCGGCGGGCACCAGACCGCTTGGACCGGGTGCAGGGCACCCGGGACGCGGATCACCGGAGCGCCCCAGAGATCGTCGGGACCATCGGGATCGTCACCTCGGCCGAGCAGGGCGGCCGTCCGTTCGGCCTCGATGGTGGCCGACATCGCCACCAGGGACAGGTCCTCACGCAGGTTGGCCCGGACGTCGATGAGCAGCGCCAAGGTCAGGTCGGCGTCGAGGTGGCGCTCGTGCACTTCGTCGAGCA
Source organism: uncultured Actinomycetota bacterium (assembly GCA_963776975.1). Taxonomy (GTDB): domain Bacteria; phylum Actinomycetota; class Actinomycetes; order Propionibacteriales; family Nocardioidaceae; genus Nocardioides. The sequence continues at coordinate 201,018 of CAVZOU010000014.1, forward strand.
CGACGGCCCCGACGCCGACCAGCTCGGGATCGTGCTGGATCCGCCGGAGCAGCAGACCGGTCGTGACGATCTCGACACGTGTACGTCGACTGCTGCGTCGGTCTCCGCGTACGGAGTATCCGACCGTCTCGCCCACCGGTTCGCCCAGCAGATGCGCCAGCCGACGGGCAGCAGCGCGGGCTGCGATGCGGCTGGGCTGCGTGACGACGACCCGTCCGGCGACGACCTCGGCGACCGCGGGTGGGACCAAGGTCGTCTTGCCGGTGCCCGGCGGTGCGTGGACCACCGCGACTCCGCGAGTGCGAAGCGCCTCGACGAGAGCGGCCAGACCCGCGGTGACCGGGAGGTCGGGCGGCGCGGCGAGCAGGTTGCGCAGCGGGTCGGACACTCTTGCAGTGTGCCTGACGCGCATCTGCGGACCCATCGGCGCTGGATGTCGGCTCGCTTGGCTGATGCAAAGGCGGCGGACGTGGGCGGTCGTCTCAGCCATTCCCGACGGGTAACGCCTGTTCGACCTCGCCCGTTGATCGGAGCATGGCCGTCAGGTGCGCCCGTGACGGCGGCGGTGATCTCATGTGGTGGGCGACACGTGCTGTGCGTGCCGACTACGTTGCACAGAAACCCTGTGAAGGAGGATGTTGTGCGGGCTGTGGTCTACACCGAGAGCGGTGACCCCTCCGTGCTCGAGCTGGTCGAGCGCGAGCTCCCCGAGCCGGGTTCCGGCGAGGTCCGGGTGCGGATCTTCCGCGCCGGAGTCAACCCGACGGACTGGAAGTTCCGGGCCGGAGGCATGGGTCACCTCGCGTTCCCCGAGGTCGTGCCGGGTCAGGACGGCGCTGGCGTGGTCGATGCGGTGGGTCCCGAAGTCACAGGATTCGTCGTCGGCGACCGGGTGTGGACGATGCTGGCCCAGCACACGCGTCCCGGCGGAACGGCGCAGGAGCAGGTGGTGCTGCCCGTCGACAACGTCACGGTGCTGCCCGACACGGCCTCGTACGACGTCGGCGCCTCGCTCGGTGTACCCGTCGTCACCGCCCATCGCGCGCTGACCACGTCCGAGGACGGCCCCGACCGGCTCCAGCGCGGGGCACTGACCGGACAGACGGTGCTCGTCGCTGGTGGAGCAGGAGCGGTCGGCAATGCGGCCATCCAGCTCGCCCGTTGGGCAGGAGCGACGGTGATCAGCACGGTGAGCAGCGAGGAGAAGGCTGTCCTGGCGACAGCCGCAGGCGCCCACCACGCAGTCAACTATCGGGAGGGAGACATCGTCGCGGCCATCCGCGACCTGGCCCCCGACGGCGTTGACATCGTCGTCGAGGTGGCGCCGGCTCAGAACCTGCGGCTCGACGTTCAGGTCATCCGCCCCCGCGGGACGATCGCGATCTACGCCAACAACGGAGGCGACGAAGTCACCCTGAGCGTGCGGGAGACCTTCACCACCAATGCGCGCTTCCAGTGGGTGCTCCTCTACACGGTCGGCAAGGCGGCGCTCCGCGCAGCAGCCGAGGACATCACTTTGGCGGTTGCCGACGGCGCCTTCGGAGTGGGGGAGGAGCATGGTCTACCGGTGCATCACTACTCCCTCGAGCGCACGGCCGAAGCGCACAAGGCCGTCGAGGACGGTGCCGTCGGCAAGGTGCTGATCGACGTCGCCGAGGCATGATCGCGGCCGAGGTGGTCCTCGGCTCGCGACCATGGTCCCCCGCCGACCCTCGTGCCCACGTGCACGTGCAAGCGCCTGCGCGGGCACGCCCTGTTGTGGCTGATTGGCGCGCGTCCCGCGGGTGGGCTATCGCACGCTGAAGGTCGCGTGGTCAGGGCGGGCGTGGTCGGCATGGTGTGCGCCATGGCTATCCTCGGAACTCCATCTGTCTCGGGGGTCCTTGTGCACGTGCGCCGCAGGCTGTCCACGCTCTTGTCCGTTGCGGCCGCCTCTGCGCTGGTGGCACTGAGCCCGGCCGACGCAGCCGAGGACCAGTGGAGTCCGCTGCAGGAGGCGGAGGGCAGCACCCTTGCCATCGCCTTGGACGACCAGACCACCGCTCTGCTCAGTGTCGGCGGCGCGGACGACGCGACGATCTACGACCAACGCCGTACGGCTGAAGGCACCGTGGAACCCCCGACCGAAGTCACGACCGTCGGCGGCGTGGAGACCTGCCGCCCCGTCGAGGCCGTCACGGCCGTCGGCAACTTCGCGGTGGCCGTGGAGTGCCTGACGAAGACCGGACTCGAGGACCCGCCGACCACCATCGTCGAGCTGGTGTGGACCGGCGACGACGGCTGGGTGTGGTACGTGCAGCCTGACAGCGAACTGGGGGCGGTGGACTACTCGCCGCAAGGTCAGTACGCCGTGTTCACCACCAACAGCGAGTACGGGCGCCCACACCACCTGACCAGCTACCACGCCGACCTCGGCTGGCGCGACCTCACCCGCCGCGAGCTCCCGCTGACCAATGACGACCTGGTGGCAGCCATCACCGACTCCGGCAACCTGGTGGCTCTGCGCGGAGCCGGCTCCGAGGACGAGCCAGGGTCCTGGACAGGCGGTCGGCTGCTCATCGAGACGTACGACGACACGTCAGGGAAGTGGACTCAACGGTTCGCCCGCACCTACCCCAACGGCGGCATCGACCCAGAAGGAATCGACATGGCCGGTGGCCGCGTCGTGGCCACCGTGGTCCAGTCGCGATCGACGGGCGAGCTCATCGGCCTCGAGGACAAGGCCGTCATACTGTCCGGCAAGCCGAGCAACCCACGGCTCTGGTCGTCACCTCGCTGGAACCGGCAGATCCTCACCGCTTCCGCCGCGATCACCCAGGAAGGGGTCGGGGTGGCAGCTGGCAAGCCGTCGGAAACGGACGCACCGCCAAGCCCTGGTTCGCGACGTGGGCGCCGAAGCGCAAGCCGTCCGTGCATGACCTGAAGTGGCGCACGACTCTCACAGACGCCGCAGTGTCCGGCCTCGCCCTGGACATGTCGGTCAGCGCCAACGGCCGAGGGGTCATTGCCTACGTCCGGCAACAGCGCGGCGTCCACCACTCCACAGTCGGAGGTGCCTCGTTCCGCGTCAGGCGCGACGGAGCGCTGAGCGGACAGATCGATGCGACCTGGCAGCAGCCGGTCGACACGACCGTCAACGTGACGGCGAGCGCTAGCGCCACCAGCATCACGCTCGGCGGCATGATCGGTCCGTTCTACCCGTCGCCGGAGACCCGGTACAGCGTCCTCCCGTAGCCCGCGTGGATGCGGCACGGCCAAGATCGCGTTCCACTCGGCGAGGCTGCCGGACGGCCTTCGGCCGGCCGGTGTACCTCTTCGACGGCGACAGCCACGTCTACAACGTCGACAAGCCGCTCGCCACCGCGTCGAAGTGGCTCGCGCTACGGCGTGGAGGGTGCCGCGGACAACCTGACCCGCTTCACCGTCGACGGCTCGTCCAACAACACCGACTGGCTCAAGGTCCAGGTACACCGCAGCGGCCCCGAGGTCATCACCTGGGAGCAGATCCCTACCGCTGCGCGTCCTGGCTGGGGATCCTGCTTCCCGGGTCAGATCGGGCCGGTCCCCGTGTCGTGGTCGGGGGCCGCGCTCTCCTGGGGAATTGTCCGGGCGTCCTGGCTAGACCACTGGTTGGAGACCGCCCGATAAGCCAGCGCGCCGCCGAGGCGGCACCTAGCCTCGGCGGATGCGCGTCGTGCCGAGCTCCCGCACCATCGTCCTGGGCGTGGCCGCCACCGCGCTCGCCGTCAGCTTCTCCGGTGGAGCGCTCGCAGCGGCGCTGATCACTGGCGCCGACATCAAGGACGGCACCATCACCACCGCCGACGTCAGGAACGAGACCCTCAAGGTCAAGGACATCTCACCCACGGCACGCGAGTCACTTCGTGGTCAGCAGGGTGCGACCGGTCCGGCAGGGCCGCAGGGCGAGACGGGAGCAACTGGAGCCACCGGGCCGCAGGGCCCGACGGGAGCAACCGGGCCGCAGGGCGAGAAGGGAGCGACCGGCGCCGCCGGGGCAACCGGGCCGCAGGGACCGGGCAAGGACCGCAAGGCGTGACGGGAGCAACCGGAGATCCACCGGAGCGCAAGGGCCTCAGGGGCCGACGGGGCCGACGGGGCCGATCGGGCCGAGCACCGTCTACCGCGTGTCACCGGCCGACGTGAACCTGCCGGGAGGGGGAGGAGCGATTGTGGCCTCCCTGAGCCTCCCCGCGGGGGCCTACGCGGTCACGGCCACCGCCCAGCTCGGCCATTCCGAGAGCACCTTCCAGCCCGTCCTGTGCCGTGTCCAGCTCGGATCGGAACCGGGTTCGCAGCACGGCACGATCCTGCAGGCGGCCTTCACGGGCAACGTCTACACGGTGCCGCTGACCCTGAGCCAGGCCGGCCAGCTGACCGGGCCAGGAACCGCACAGCTCATCTGCCACAACAACTCGGGTGACGCCACCGACGTGGTCAAGGTCGACCGCATCCTCATGTGGGCGGTCCGGGTCGAGCAACCTAGTCACGCAGTAGCACCGCCACCTACCCGACGTCAGGAACCGGTCGACTCGTCGGCGTCGGCGTCGGCTCCGGCGTCGTGCGGCATCAGCAGCCGGAGAGCAGCAGCGCCAGCGCGATCACCGGTGTTGTCGCTCTTGCCAGCACGACGAAGGTCGCTCTCGAACTCGCGCAGCGCATTCATCAACTCGGGCATCGTCCACGTGTCTGTCATGAGCTGAGCATGGGTGAAAACACTGGGGGCTTGTCCAGTACAACCGCCACACCAACTTGAGTCTGTGGACCATCTGGCGGCGACATGAGGTGTCGATCGCGGCGCGTGGGGCCAGGCCTTCCGGACCGAGGCAGGTGAGAAGGGTTTCGGCGTGCGTATGGTGTGGCACGTGGCCGACAACGTCCTGTGGATCGTCACGGACGATCAGATGCGCTCGACGCTGAGGTCGATGGACCGCACCTGGAGACGGCTGGTGCGCAAGGGGGTGCACTTCCGGCGGGGGTACAGCGCGATGCCGTTGTGCGGGCCGGCGCGCGCCTCGATCCTCACGAGTCGCTACCCCCACAACCACGGGTGCGACACCAACATGACCCACCAGCCCTTCGTGGCCCAGGGGCATGACCAGGACACGGCGGCGACCAGGATGAAGGAGGCCGGCTACGACACCGGCTACTTCGGGAAGTACATGAACGGACTCGCCGAGCACCCGTCGTACGTCGCCCCCGGCTGGGACCGCTGGGTGACGTTGCTCGACGGCATGGTCGACAACCCCAGGGTGAACGTCGACGGCACCGTCCGGAGAGTCGCCTCGCAGCGGGAGTTCGACCACTTCGCCGCCCAGCGGCTGCGCCGCTTCATCCGTCGCCACGAAGACACGGTCCGTGGTTCGCGGTGTACGCGCCGACAGCGCCCCACGGCCCCTACACGCCGAGCCCCGAGCACGCCGATGACTTCGACGGGGTCCCCTGGGACCCGCCGGCGTTCAACGAAGCCGACATGAGCGACAAGCCCACGTGGCTGCGAGACCTCCCGCCGCAGGACCGTCGCCGGATGCGGCAGATCTACGAGGGCAAGCTCGAGGAGCTGCAGGACGTCGACGACCAGATCGGCAAGGTGTTGGACGTCCTGCGCGGCACCGGCCAGCTCAGGAGGACGTGGATCTTCTTCGTCTCCGACAACGGCTACCTGCTGGGCGAGCACCGGCTGCTCTCCAAGTCGCAGCCGTACGAGGAGGCGGCGGGCATCCCGTTCGTCGTGCGCGGGCCGGGTGTCGAGCCGCGCACCGTCGATGCGCTGGTCTCGCAGGTCGACCTGATGCCCACCACCCTCGACATCGCCGGTCTCGACCCGGACACCGGGCGCGAGCTCGATGGCCGATCCATGCTCGAGCCGCTCAGGTCCGGCGACTGGTCCTCCTGGCGACGCCGCCTGATCATCGAGAACACGAACCTCGACTGGTCGCTGCTCCGGGAGGGCTCCCACGCCTACGTCGAGCACCACGGCACCGGGGAGTGGGAGCTCTACGACCTCGAGCGCGACCCCCACCAGCTCGCGAGCCTGCGCGACGCCGACGTCTCCGAATGGGCAAGGAGGACCGGCCGGCTCTCGGGGACGCAGGGCCTCGCCCTGCGCAGGCTCGAGCAGTAGTGAGGGCCGACGTCGCCGCACAGGTACGGCGGCGGCGTGATCGCGTCGTCCAGATGACGGTATTGCGGCACCCCCCTACCGCTCAAACGTCCGGTCGCAGGGCGCCGCGGGCTTGAGCCGTTCGCGGCGATGTGGGCTACTGGAGTGCGGGGACGTCGGAACGTGGCAGGCCCGCGAATTACGGTAGAAGCGGGCTCTTTCCCCGGTCAATCCTCTCCGTCGGCAGGGTGGAGCCACTCCTCTGGTGCGAACTCGCCACCAAAGTCGACACAGGCTTCGTTCTCGCATCTGCCTTGCGTCTCGAACGTGATCCCGGCGTTGCCGGAGGCGGTGATGAACGACGCGTTCTCGCGCGACATGTGACCGCCGTGACGGAGCGGCTGTCCACAGGTAGGGCAGCGCGGATCCATGCCTTCCAGCACCTCGCTCATGCCTACACGGTAGGTGTCAGAGACAGGCGTGACAACGAATGTCTGGCGTCGCCTACTGCATTTCACAAGCGTGGCCGCGCGCGTTGCTGGTGGCTCCACGGCGAGTCGTATCTGCCGACGTGGGTCGCTCCGCACGTCCGCATTGGTCTCGTGAGAGGCGATTCCACCTGCCAAGGGTCTACTTGCACGGGGGGTGCATAAGCGGTTTGAGGGTTTGACAGTCCCGGCGGCGGATAGACGCACCCGTCGCGCTAGCTTCGGACGCGGACCCAGGCCCATCGCCCACATTTCGAGACCCTCGGCGCAGAGCCACCCCGAGAAGTCTGCCCACGGGCTTCGACGCGCTTCTTGCAGCGGTCGCCTGTCCGATACCGGACAGCAATCTTGTGCTCGACGTCGCGCCGTGTGACCCTCCTCACTGAAACGATTCATTGATTGAGGAGTCCATCGTGCATCAACTTCGTGCCCCACAACCCGCGGCGGCGGGTCGCACATCGCGGCGATGGCTTGGTGCAATCGCGACCGCCGCGGTCATCGCCGGCCCCATGCTGTCCGGCGGGTTCGCCGCAGTGGCGGCGAACCCCGCCGCGGTGACCGTCGGCGTACTGCGCATCGACAACCGTGACGACCAGCCGCTCGGCCTCGACGACACCACGCCTGTTCTCAGCTGGCAGCTCGCCGGCAGAGGACCTGACGCGCGACAGTCGGCGTACGAGGTGCGCGTCGCCGACGGCACCGGCCGGTCCCTGTGGGACACCGGCAAGGTGACCGGCTCGGTCGCGCAGGTGGAGTACGACGGGGCGCCGCTCGTGTCGCGCGCCGAGGTGTCGTGGCAGGTCCGCGTCTGGGACGGCGACGGCGATGCCTCGGCGTGGAGCGACGCGTCGAGGTTCGAGATGGGCCTTCTCGACAAGTCCGACTGGGGCGACGCGACATGGATCCAGTCCCGCAGCCGCCGTCCAACCGGGGCGAGACGATCGACCTCGGTGAGCAGTCCGGCCGCTACGTCCGCCTGGACGTCACCAAGCTGGGGCTGCCTCTCCACGAGCCCTCCTACGGCCTCGTCTCCCGCATCATGCTGTCGGAGATGGAGGTCCTCGCGCCCGACGGCACCAACCTCGCGGTCGGCCGGAACGTCTCGGTCTACGACCAGTTCGCCTGCCCCGGCTGCGGCACCAAGCTCCTCACTGACGGCAAGATCATCAGCCCCGGCTACGCCAGCCGGCAGTCGACCACCCAGGAGCCACCACCTCCAAATGGATCCAGATCGACCTCGGCTCGGTCCAGACTTTCGACCGCGTCGTGCTCTACCCGCGCACCGATGCGCGGACGCCGGAGGGGCTGATCCCTCACTTCCCGGTCGACTTCACCGTGCGCGTCTCATCGACCGGTGCCCCGACCGCCGGCCAACACCTCAAGACGGTCACCGACCAGCCGAACCCCCAAGGTCCGGACACCAGCAACCCGCTGCCCATCTTCGCGAAGCCCTTCGAGGCCGAGAAGAAGGTCGCCGACGCGCGCCTGTACGTCGCCGGCCTCGGCGCCTACGAGGCCACGGTCAACGGCCAGAAGGTCACCGACACCGTGCTCAACCCCGGGGTCACCAACCCCCTGCGGTCCGTCGAGTACGGCACCTACGACGTCACCGACCTCGTCGAGGACGGCGACAACACGCTGGGGGTCGCGCTCGGGAACGGGCAGGCCAACGTGTACCCGCAGGCCAACGCCGAGACGGGTCGTACCGACGTCTACACGAAGTTCAACCCTTCCGGTCCCCGCCGGCACGCTGACCGCGGACGTCGCCCCGGGCGCCACCACCGTCCAGGTGTCCGGCGTCACCGGCTACGCCGTTGGCGACACGGTCAACGTCGACACCGGCGACGGCGGGAGCCGTCTGGAGTCGCGTCGGGTAGCCGCCATCGACGGCAACGTCCTGACCGTCGGCAGCGCCTTCGACCAGGCACACACCAGCGGCGCCGCCGTGCTCGGCTCGGGACCCTCCAACGTCGCTCAGATGGCCGTCTCGCCGCGCCTGCTCGCACTTCTGGAGGTGACGTACGCCGACGGCACCACGTCCTCGATCGCCAGCGACCCGTCGTGGCGCTACAAGGACGGACCTACGACCACCGACAACTGGTACTCCGGCACCGACTTCGACGCGCGGCTCGTGCAGCCCGGTTGGGACAAGCCGGGTGCCGACCTCTCCGACGACAAGGGCTGGGCGGACTCGTGGATCACCTCCCCGCCGTCGCTCGACACCGAGCTCGCGTGGCGCCAGGCCCCGCCGGTGCGGGTGCAGGAAGAGTTGCGGTCGACCCAGGCCGCCATCAAGCAGATCGGCCCGGGTTCGTGGTCCTTCGACCTCGGCCAGAACTTTGCCGGCATGCCCCAGCTCAACCTCCCCGCGGCGCCGTCCCCGCCGGCACGACCATCCGGATGACCCCGGGGGAGAGCAGGGGCGGCAACGGCGTGGTCAGCACGGCCTCCGCCGGCTCGGCCACCGGCATCCTCAACACCTACACGACGTCGGGCGCCGCGGGCGGTGAGACCTTCACCCCGCAGTTCATGTACCACGGCTTCCAGCACGTCCAGGTCGACGGCCTCCCGGCGGCTTCACCCCGACGCCGGACACCCTCGTCGGCTCTGGCGACCAACGCCGACGTGCCCTCGGGCGGCACCGTCACGACGGACAACGAGCTGATCAACCGGATCCACCGATGTCTGAGTGGTCCATCCGCTCCAACATGCAGTCGATCTTCACCGACTGCCCGCACCGCGAGAAGCTGGGCTGGCTGGCCGACATGATCCAGTCCATGGGTTCGATCCAGTCGAACTTCGACGTCTCGGCCTACTTGCGCGGGATGCAGCGCCAGATGCTGGAGTCGCAGCAGGCGGACGGCCTGATCCCCGGCACCGCACCGGAGTTCCCGATCTTCGGTGGCGGCTACCGCGACGACGTCAACTGGGGTGGCGCGTTCATCCTGACGCCGTACGAGCTGTGGAAGACCTACGACGACACGGCGACGATGGCCGAGTACTACGAGCCGATGCAGGACTACCTCTCCTACGTCCGGGCGCAGGTCAAGGACGGACTGCTGGTCAGCGGTCTCGGCGACTGGATCGCCGGCGACACCACGACCCCGAAGGACGCCACCGGCACCTACGGGTTGTGGGTGATCGCCGACAAGCTGAGCCAGATGGCGGCCGAGCTCGGTCACACCGGCGACGCTGCGGACTACCGGCAGCTGGCCACAAACCTGGGTGAGGCGTTCCACGCCAAGTTCTACAACCCGACGACGAAGTCGTACACCAACGCGGGCCCGGCCGGCACGACGGGCTCGCAGACGCTCGACGCGCTCCCGCTGGCCATGGGCATCGTCCCGGCCGAGGACAAGGAGGCGGTGCTCGACGACCTCGAGAAGCGCATCCGCGACTACCACCCCGGCGCCAACGGCGCCGGTCCGCACATGTCCGGCGGCACGGTCGGCCTCCAGCCGACCTACCGGGTGCTGATGGACAACGGTCGTGGCGAGCTGCTGTGGGACGTCATCCAGGAGCCCACGGCTCCCAGCTACGCCAACTTCGTGGCCCAGGGACGCACCACGATCCCCGAGTCGTGGGACTTCGCCGGCTCGCAGAACCACATGATCCTGCTTCAGGTCGACGAGTGGTTCAACGCCGGACTTGCCGGCATCGGGCAGGCGGCGGACTCCACGGGCTTCGACGAGGTCATCGTCAGGCCCCAGCCCGTCGGCACGCTCGACCACGTCGCGGGCCGCCGCGAGACCCCGCACGGCACCGTGTCCAGCGAATGGACGCGCAACGCCGGCCGGGATGCTCCGCCTTGACGTCACGATCCCCGGCAACACGACCGGTGAGGTGTGGGTCCCGACCCTCGGCAAGGGTGTGGTGTCTCCGCCGGCTGCGACGTACGACCGCGACGAGACGAGGGGCGACACGACGTACGCCGTCTACAAGGTGGTCCCTGGCTCCTACACGTTCCGCGGTGGAGTCGGCTCCCCAAGGCAGCAGGTCCCACGCTGACGATGTCGTAGTAGCTCACAAGCGCGGCCCTTCTGACGATCAGCTCCGATTGAGGGACGCAGCGGTATACACCACCGGCGCCTGCCGGCGGGTGTGGAACCTCAACTCGGAAGGGACTCCCCATGAGTCGATTCAATACTCCAGGCCGGCTGGTGTCGGTCACCGCTGCCGCGACGGCCGCTGCGTTCGCCCTGTCGGTCGCGGCCACACCCACCGGCTCGGCCGTGGCAGGCCCTGAAGAGGCCGCCTCAGCGGCCCAGCGCGAGCGGGGCTTCGATCCCGCGGCCTTCGTGAATCCGCCGAAGGACAGCCGCCCGTCGGTCTACTGGTACTGGACCGGGACCGTCACCGCTGAACGTCGTCGACGCGCAGATGGCCGAGTTGCGCGACAAGGGCATCCACGAGGCCGTGCTGTTCCCGTACGGCGGGCCTGGCATGAAACCGGCGTACTTCACAGAGGCGTGGTTCGACATCGTCGAGCACGTCCTGCGTGAGGCGGAGCGCACCGGCATGCGCATCTGGCTCTTCAACGACAGCAACTTTCCCAGCGGCAAGGCCGGCGGAATCATCGCCAACGGCGGCACCGTCGGCGACACGACCTATGAGCCGAGCCCCGAGCTGCGGCTCAAGGCGCTGCAGCGCTCCGACCCGGGTGGTCGAAGGGCCGGCGACGATCGACCCCAACGAGTCCAGCGGCTTGAGCATCGCCGAGGGTCGACTCGTCGTCGACGCCGCGATCCACGAGGGCGGGCACCCGCTGCTGGCCGGGAACGAGTGGACGGACTACACCGTCAGCGGCAAGGTGAGGCTGACCGCCTCGGGCGCCCAGCTGATCGTGCGGTCCTCGGCCGACGGCACCCGCGGCTACCTGATCGACGTCGACGTCAAGGGGCGCGCCAGCGTGTGGCGCCTGGACGGCGACGGACGCGGACGCAAGCTGACGACGGGCGTCCCTGCGCCGGGCTTCCACCCGCGCAACGAGCAGACGATCACTGTCACCGTCTCCGGGGACAAGATCGCGCCGGTCATCAACAAGACCGTGCAGCCGGTGGCCGTCGACGCGACGTACGCCTCCGGCGCGTCCGGCCGTCAGCGCTGAGCTCGGGGGCGTCGGGGTGCAGGACGCAGTCGAGGGCCTGCAGCGCGTCACCTGGAACAACCTCGCAGTCACCGACCCGGCCGGCGCAGAGCTGCTGGGCGAGCACGTTCGAGCACGGTGAGGACGTCGAGGCGTTCGGTGGACCCACCGTGCGGATCGACGACGCCGTCGCGGCCGCCGCTCGCCCCGTTGCTTCCACCGACGCCGCAGACCTGGTCGAGATCACGCCAGACCTGAAGACCGGCAACTGGACGGTCCCCGAGGGCCGCTGGCAGGTCGACACCTACGGCAAGGCGATCCTGACCGACGACAGCAGCGGCTACCACCGCGGCTACCTCGACCTGCTCGACCCGGTCGCCACCGACCGGCTCTTCGAGGTCGCGCAGGGTGAGTACGTCCGCCGGTTCCCATGGGCGATGGGCACCGTCGTGCCGGGCTTCTGGGACGACGAGCCGTTCATCTCCTCCGCCGAACCGTGGCCCTTCAAGCGGCTCCCGTGGTCGGCGAGCCTCGACGCGCTCGTGAAGGAGGGTGGGTCGACTCCCGGTGTCGCCTACACCGCGGCGTTCGATGAGCTCGGCCGCACGGGTGAGGAGTACTCGGGCACCTACTGGCGTGCGGTGAACGACGCGTTCGCGACCAACTACTTCCAGCGCCAGGCCGAGTGGATGGAGGACCGCGGACTCCAGCTGATCACCAATCCGCTTCTGGACGAGCTGAGCCCGCAGAAGCGGATGCACAGCACCGGCGACCTGAGCAAGAACAATCAGTACGCCCAGGTGCCCGGCACCGACATGATCACCGCCGACTACGTCGCCGGCAAGCAGACCACCCTCGGCCGCAACGCGGCCTCCTCCATGCACCTCAGTGGCGGCGACCGCGCGCTGTCGGAGGTCTTTGGCAACTCCGGCTGGGATGTGGCACCGGCGTTCATGCACGCGACCATCGGCGGGCTCGCGACCCGGGGCATCAACTCCTTCGCGCTGCACGCGCTCTGGACCGATGAGCAACAGGTGTTCTTCGCGCCGCCGTTCGGTCCGGCCAGCACCTTCTGGGATGCGATGGGTGACGTCGACGCCTGGATCGGCCGCGTGAGCGAGATGGCCCGCGGCGAGTCGCTCGCGCAGACCTTGCTGCTGCAGCCGCAGCGCGCGGCCGAGCAGACCCGGACCACCGACGCCGAGCACCAGCTCGACGCCGACCTCAGCGGCACGGCGTACGCGCTCGAGCGCGGGCAGGTCGACTTCGACCTGGTCAGCGACGGGTCGCTTTCGGGTGACCCGCACACGCGCTTCCACGCGCGGGCCGAGCGAGGCGAGCTGAGGATCGGCGCGGCGTCGTACCGCATGGTCGTCGTCCCGACCACGCCCGTCTTGGACCTGGAGACTGTCCAGACCCTGCAGGACTTCGTCAGCACCGGTGGTCGCGTCGCGGTCGTCGGCCCGCTGCCCGAGCACGAGGCCCGCGGCCGGGACGCGGCGATGACCGCAGCGCTCGGCTCACTGTTCAAGGACGCCACCAGCGGCTGGACGGAGCGCGGGGCCGGCCGGGTCGCGGTCGTCGCCGACGTCGAGGGCCTGGACGCGTTGGCCGAGGCCGCCGGCGTGACCGCCGCCGAGCTGTCCCCCGCGGTGCCGGCGGTGCGCGTGCTGCGCACTGGACGCGGCGGCGACGTGGCGTACCTCATCAACAACGAGAGCCCAGCGGCGGTCAGCACCCAGGCGACCCTCCCCACGGAGGGCGTGCCGGAGCTGTGGAACCCGCGTACGGGCGAGACGGATGCGTTCACGACGTACGACGAGGCCGGCCGCGGCGAGACCACCGTCCCGCTCGAGCTCGACCCGTACGAGACCGTCGCAGTGGTGTTCGAAGAGGGCACCGAGGTGGAGCCGCACCTGGTCGGCGATCTCGTGGCCGAGTCCGCCGCGCAGGCGCGCAACACGATCGAGGCGAGCTTGGTCTTCGACCGGCCCGGCACGTTCGACCTGCAGGGTCAGTTCCAGGGCAAGACCTACCGGGGCCGGGCCACGGTCACAGACACGCTGGAGCCGATCGCGCTCGACGGTCCGTGGACGCTGCGCCTCGAGCGGGACGGCGAGACGGCGAGGCCCACCGAGCTCGGCTCGTGGACCTCGAGCGACCCGACGTTCTCCGGCAGTGGCGTCTACCAGACCTCGCTCAGCCTGACGAAGGGCGAGCTCGCGGACCGCAAGCTCCTGCTCGACCTCGGCAAGGTGCGCGAGCTCGCGCAAGTCACGGTCAATGGCGTCGTGCTTCCACGCGCGCTGTGGGCGCCGTACGTCGTCGACGTCACCGACGCGCTGCGGCCAGGAGCGAACACCGTCGAGGTGCGCGTGACCAACACGCTGCTCAACCGTCGAAGCAAGACTCCTCCGCCCTCCGGGCTGCTAGGTCCGGTGACGCTGCGGCCGCGGGCCGTCGTCGAGGCCACCCTGAGGTGATCGCGGTCAGCTCGCGGTCCTGGGTCGCGAGGCTGGTCACCCCTTCTCGAGCGGCGTCGTCCTCCCAAACGGCGGCGCCGCTCGCGTTGTGGACCGAGGCGGCGACGGGCGGGCCGAACAACGTTGGGGGTTTCAGTGCAGCCCCTCTGCGTTGACAGTCAGAGGCGGCGGTATTACGCATGGACGTGATCCGGTGCATCCTCTCGGCCTCAAGGCAGTTCACGTAGTCCCGCTGAGGCTCGAACTCGCCGCGTGTGGGCTATGGCGGGACATGGTCTGTAGGCAGAAGATGTGGGCATGTTCATCGACACCGTCCCGGAGGAGTCCGCTGCCGGCGCGCTGGCGGAGTTTTATCAACAGCAGAGGAGTGCCTGGGGCTTTCTCCCGAACTTCGCTGAAGCCTTCTCGACTCGTCCGGAGGTTGCGAGGGCGTGGACCCTTCTGAACAAGACCGTGCGTGACGGAATGGACCGTCGCCGTTTCGAGATCGCCACCATCGGTGCCGCCCAGGCGCTTCACTCCACATACTGCACGGCCGCGCACGCCAAGTTCCTGCGGGACGAGTGTGGAGACGAGGCCACGGTGATCGCCATTGCCGAAGACCCGAGCGGTGCGGGTCTAGGCGAACAGGACCGGGCTGTCTACAACTTTGCAGGCCAGGTCGCCCGCGATGCGTCGTCGATCCAGCAGCACGACGTCGATACCCTGCACGAGCTCGGACTCACCGACATCGACGTCGCCGACATCGTCTTCGCGGCGGCCGCCCGATCTTTCTTCACTCGCGTCCTGGACGGGCTAGGGGCACAACTCGATGTCGAGACCGCCGAGACGTTCGCTCCGGAGATTCTCGCCTCCCTGGTAGTTGGACGACCCGTCGCAGACGTCTGACCGGGAGCGCACATGTACCTCCTTGGGGGATGCCGAGCTCGGGGGGCACGTGGGCATTCGTGACACGATCGCTTCGGAGGGACACCAACAAGGTCGACGTGCCCGAGTTCGTGTCGACCTCAGGCGCGGAGCCCAGCTGTTCTGAGACCAGCTGCGCGTTTCAGGTCGCCGTCGTCGACGAGCCGCTGGGGAGGGGGTGCTAGTCGATGTCCGTCAACCGGCGATCCGCGACCCGGTGGTGAATCCGCCACCAGCCCCAGGCCAGCCCGCCAATCGGGATCGGCAGCCAGAACGAGAAGAGTCGGTAGAGCAGCGTGCCGATGAGCGCGATGTCGGCCGGGACGCCGACCAGGACTAGAAGCGCGGTCAGTCCCGCGTCGACGAAGCCCACACCACCGGGGGTGATCGGGATGATCGCGAACGCCTGCGCGACCACATACGCGAGCAGCACCTCGGCGGGACGCACGTGCGCTCCGAATGCCACCAAGGCGGCGACCAGAGCGGCGTAGTCGAACATGCGGTTCGCGGCCGCAGCGAACACGGCCCTCCACCAATGACCGCGAAACGCAGCGGCGACCCGCGCACGCTGCTCCAGGAGCCCGTCCGCAAGACCGTGCGGCGTCACAGACTTCCAAAACACATGGACTACACGTCCGGTGACCATGCCGGTCGCGGCCACGACTGATGGCCAGGTCAGCGCCGTGACCCCGATGGCAACGATGACTGCTGCCAGGATCAACGAGACCAGCAACCCCAGCTGCAGCTGCTTCGCCGGCGGCGGCCCGATGATCAGGGCCGGGATGGTGAGTACTGGCAGGATCAAGAGCACCGCTGTCCCCAGCAGGTTGGTGGCCGTGAGCCCCGACGCCACCGCGCCGGCTGGCTGCCCGGACTGGATGAGGACCTTGGCCTGGACGACTCCACCGGTGGCGGCACCCCCCGGGACGACCTTGCTGGCGGCGTTGCCAACGAGCTGGGCAGCCGCGGCTGTCCCCCAACCCAATCGAGGTGGCGTCTGAGCCTGTCGATCTGCCGCCCCGTCAGGGACCGGGTCGTCGGGACTCGCGAGCGCGATCCGCGCCAGCCACCACAGACAAGCAAGGCTGCATGCCTCTAGTACGGCGAGGATGACGAACCAGGGCTCGTCAACGTCCGACAGTCGGGGCCACGCCCCGAACATGGTCAACAAGCTCGGCGCCACGATGTACAGGCCGACGCCCGTGACAGCCAACCCGACTGCACGGCCACCCCACCGACGGACCAGGCTCCTGCCGGAGATGCCCATGCTCGCCCCGCCTGCCGAGTCGCCCATCCGCGCCGAAACTCGGCACCTGCACGCCCAGTCTCCAGAACCGCTCGGAAATGAACAAGGAGCACCTGGTTCGGAACCCCGCTCTCGCTACCCAGGATCCACGTTTCGTCGCCGGTCAGATCGGCAAGCAGTCCTCGCAGATCACCCAGAACGGCCAGTGGGTCTCCGGCAAGAACACGGGCCTCGACGGCTGGCAGGACCAGCGCGCCGACCGTGCCGCGCAGGTACAGGCCGCCATCGGTCACTGATCCGGGCTGAACATCCAGCGCCTCGTTCCTTCCGGGACATGGCGTTGTCCGAGCCGCTGTTCAACGGGGAGCCGGATATGACCAAGGCGGCGACTGCCGACTTCTTAGACGGCTTCTTGGATTGCCAACGGACGAGGCCCGCCCCATCAGAAGTGGGGACGGGCCTCGCGTCGTCTGACCAGCGAAAACGCGCTTTCTGGATCTGCGCGCCTGTAGGGATTCGAACCCCAAACCTTCTGATCCGTAGTCAGATGCTCTATCCGTTGAGCTACAGGCGCCCGTCGCCCGCACCGCTTGCGCGCCGCGAGGACTGGACGAGGATAGCCGACGCCGCCGGGCGAGCGAAATCAGGCGGACGCCCCTTGGCCGGTTCGGATCCGTGAACCGTGCTTTAAGGTGCCTAGCACCCGCACACGCGGAGGGGCGACCCGCCGCACGACGAGAGGCAGAGCTGGCGATGGCAGATGTCGAGGCAGTCCTGGACGAAGCAGGTCTGACGAACCCGGAGGTCCGTGAGTTCGTCAAGGAGTACGCCGAGCTCACCGGCGCCGAGCGGATCGAGGTCGTCAACGCCTCCGACGACGCGCGCCTGCTCGAGGAGGCCGTCGAGGCCGGCGAGCTGGAGCGGGCCGGCGAGGGTCGCTACTACTCGCGCTCCTACTACAAGGACACCGCCCGCTCCGAGGAGCGCACGATCGTCGCGACGAGCGACGAGAAGGACAAGGGCGTCTACAACAACTGGCGTCACTCCTCGGAGATGAAGCCCAAGCTCCACGACCTCATGCGCGGTGCCAGCGAGGGCAAGACGATGTACGTCGTCCCCTACCTGATGGCTCCCGCGGGCAACGCGCTGGCACCCTGGGCGGCCGGTGTCGAGATCACCGACACCCGCACGGTCGTGCTCCACATGATCCGGATGTCGCGCGTGGGCGTTCAGTTCGTCAACGACCTCGAGGACCCCGGCCACTTCGTGCGGGCCGTCCACGTCAGCGGCGACCTGGAGAACCTCGGCCAGGGCACCGACGGCGACAAGCGCTACTTCGTGACGGTGGCCGACGAGCGCACGATCCTGCACTTCGGCTCGTCGTACGGCGGCAACGCGCTGCTGGGCAAGATCGCCCACGGCCTGCGGCAGGGGGCGTACGACGGTTGGGCGAGCAAGAAGTTCCTCGCCGAGCAGTACATGCTCATCGGCATCCACGACAAGGAGACCGGCAAGGACTACCACATCTGCGGTGGCTTCCCGAGTGCCTCGGGCAAGACGAACCTGGCGATGATGGCTGCCCCCGACGCGCTCGGCGACCGCTACCACGTGTCCTTCTACGGCGACGACATCGCGTGGCTCTGGGTCGAGGAGGAGTCCGGCAAGCTCTACGGCATGAACCCCGAGTACGGCGTCTTCGGGGTCGCCAAGGACACCAACGAGGGCACCAACCCCAATGCGCTGGCCTCGGTCGGCGAAGGCACCGACTGCATCTTCACCAACGTCGCCTACAACCCCACGACCGGTGAGGTCTGGTGGGAGGGCCGCACCAAGAAGAAGCCGTCGGACCGCCACGGCTGGCTCGACTGGATGGGCTCGCCCATTGCGGACCGCAAGGAGGACGACACGGCTCCGTGGGCCCACCCCAACAGTCGGTTCACCACGACCCTGGCCAACGTCCCCAACATCGCCGACGACTACGACGCCCCGTTGGGTGTGCCGATCGACGCGATCATCTTCGGCGGCCGCACCCGTGACCGCGAGCCGCTGATCCGCGCCATCACCGACCTCGCCGAGGGTGTCTACGACGGCCTGACCCTGGGCGCCGAGGCGACGTCCGCGGCCGAGGGCAAGGAGGGCGTGCTCCGCTACGACCCGATGTCCAACCGGCCCTTCATGGCCTACGGCGAGGGCGACTACGCCCAGCACTACCTCGACATCGTCGGCGCGGCGTCGGACCAGCCGATCTTCGCCCACGTCAACTGGTTCCAGCGCGACGCCGAGGACGGCCACTTCCTGTGGCCGGGCTACCGCGACAACCTGCGCCCGCTCCTGTGGCTGCTGCAGCTCAAGAACGGCGAGGTCGAGGGGCGCCGCACCGCGGTCGGCATCATCCCGACCGAGGAGGAGCTCAACCTCGAGGGCATGGACATCCCGGCCGAGGACCTCGAGCGCATCCTCACCATCGACAAGGCCCGCTGGCAGCAGGAGATGGGCTTCCGCGAGGAGCACCTCTCCCAGTTCGACCGGATGCCCGAGGAGATCTGGGAGGCCCACCGCCGCGTGGCCGCCGACCTCGACGACGAGGACTGAACCCGAGCCGACCGAGTGCGGTCCCCGTGGTGCGCCCGCCGCTCCACAGGGGCCGCACTCGTGCGTCCGCCGACTCCGGGGCGTACGCATGGGTAGCGAGAGCCACGTCACATCCCTTTGATCGATCCAATATGTGCGCCCATTCACAAGCGTTAGCGTCGCGGCCAAGTCGCCGACAACGAAGCCGCGCGAACCGCGACGAACGCTGGAGGAACCCGCGATGACCGCCACCACCGACACCCGGACGACGCCACGCACCAGACACGCACCCGCGACCACCCACGAGGGCATCCTCGCCTGGGTCGCCGAGGTCGCCGAGCTGACCCGGCCGGAGAGCATCCACTGGTGCACGGGCTCCGACGATGAGTGGGCCGCGCTCACCGCGTCGCTCGAGGCGACGGGCACGTTCACGCGCCTCAACCCCGACATCATGCCCAACTCCTTCCACGCCGCCTCCGACCCCACGGACGTCGCCCGCGTGGAGGACCGCACCTACATCTGCTCGGTCGACGAGCGCGACGCCGGTCCGACCAACAACTGGATGGACCCGGCCGAGATGAAGGACCTGATGCGCGGGCTCTACGCCGGCTGCATGCAGGGCCGCACGATGTACGTCATCCCGTTCGTCATGGGCCACCTCGAGGCCGCGAAGCCGATGTTCGGCGTCGAGATCACCGACTCGGCCTACGTCACCGTCTCGATGCGCGTGATGGCGCGCATGGGCGCCGACGTCCTGCGCCGCATCGAGGAGCTCGCCGACGCCGGCGAGGACGCCGCAGTGGGTGCCCGCGCTCCACTCGGTCGGCATGCCGCTCGAGGCGGGCCAGGCCGACGTGGCGTGGCCGTGCAACGACACCAAGTACATCGTGCAGTTCCCCGAGGAGCGGATGATCTGGAGCTTCGGCTCCGGCTACGGCGGCAACGCCCTGCTCGGCAAGAAGTGCTACGCCCTGCGCATCGCCAGCGTGATGGCGCGCGACGAGGGCTGGCTGGCCGAGCACATGCTCATCCTCAAGCTCACCTCGCCGCAGGGCGTGACCAAGTACGTCGCCGCAGCCTTCCCGAGTGCCTGCGGCAAGACCAACCTCGCGATGCTCAAGCCGACCATCCCCGGCTGGACCGTCGAGGCCATCGGCGACGACATCGCCTGGATGCGCATCGGCGAGGACGGCCGCCTGTGGGCGGTCAACCCGGAGTTCGGCTTCTTCGGGGTCGCGCCCGGCACCAACGAGCACACCAACCCCCACGCCATGGAGACCATCAAGAAGGGCAACTCGGTCTTCACCAACGTCGCGCTCACACCCGACGGTGACGTGTGGTGGGAGGGCCTGGAGAACACCCCGGCCCACGCGACGAGCTGGAAGGGCGAGCCGTGGACCCCCGAGTCCACCGAGCTGTCCAGCCACGCCAACAGCCGCTACTGCACCCCGATCAAGCAGTGCTCGATCCTCGCCGACGAGTACGACGACCCGCGGGGCGTCCCGATCGACGCCATCCTCTTCGGCGGCCGTCGCAAGACCACCATCCCGCTCGTGACCGAGGCTCGCGACTGGAACCACGGCACCTTCATGGGGGCCACGCTCTCCTCGGAGACGACCGCCGCCGCGGTCGGTGAGGTGGGCATCGTGCGCCGCGACCCGATGGCCATGCTGCCGTTCATCGGCTACAACGCCGGCGACTACTTCGGCCACTGGGTCACCATCGGCAAGGACAACGACGCTGCCAAGCTGCCGAAGATCTTCTACGTCAACTGGTTCCGCCGCGGTGACGATGGCGGGTTCCTGTGGCCCGGGTTCGGCGAGAACAGCCGCGTCCTCAAGTGGGTCATCGAGCGCATCGACGGCCAGGCCGCCGCGATCGAGACCCCGATCGGCCACGTGCCCGCGCCCGGCTCGCTCGACGTCGAGGGCCTCGACCTCTCCGAGGCCGAGCTCGCGCAGGCCCTCGCGGTCGACCCGGAGGAGTGGAAGGCCGAGCTGCCGCAGATCAAGGAGTGGTTCGACAAGTTCGGCGACGACCTCCCGGCCGTGCTCTGGACCGAGCTCGACACCCTGACCGCCCGCCTGGACGCCTGAGGCGTCGTACGACGCGACTCACGGTCCGACCCGCCGCCCCCGCACCGGGGACGGCGGGTCGAGCCGTGTGCGACCGCACTTCCCCGGCGTCGGAGGGGGCGTGTGGGACGATCCTCCCGATTGCCGTGGGGGTTGTTGAGGGAGGTCAGTATGGCGCTGGGGCAACACGAACGCGCTCTGTTCGAGACGGAGTCCACGCCGCTCTACGAGGAGATCGTGGGCGCCGGCGGGATGAGCGCCGAGGACCCTCGCATCGTCCAGGGTGGTGAGCTCCAGGCCGCCTTCGACCTGCTGCGCGAGCTTGGGCTCGTCATCAAGAGCGAGGACGGTCCGCACTGGCGTGCGGTCGACCCGGCAGCCGTCCAGGCGCGGGTGGTGGCCCCGCTGGGCCAGCAGGGCGCCGAGCTGATCGCCGAGTCGGCCAGCTGGGCCCAGGCGTTCAGCGCGGTGTCGCACTCGTGGCGGCGCTCACCGAGCGCGGAGGGAGGTCCGTTCGCCGAGATCCGTGGGGCCGCCACGGTCCGCAGCTTCCTCGCCTCGCTCTTCAGCGACCTCGAGGTGGAGATCCTGACCGCCCAGCCCCAGGACAGGCGTGGGATCAAGGAGCTCTCGGAGGTCGTGGCCCGCGAGGTCGCCGTCATCGAGCGCGGCGTCAGCATGCGCACGCTCTACCAGCACGCCGCCCGACGCAACTCCCACACCCGCAAGTACGTCGCCGCGGTCACCGCAGCCGGTGCGGAGGTCCGTACCCTGGATGAATTCTTCAACCGACTGCTCGTCTTCGACCGTCGCGTCGCCATCATCCCCAGCCACCAGGGAGTATCGGGGGCCATGGTCATCAGCGAGCCCTCGATGGTGGCCTACCTCGTCGACATGTTCGAGCGCCACTGGGAGCGCGCGCGCCCGTTCACCAGCAGCGAGACCCCGCTCGTGCGCGACATCGCCGCCGAGCAGCGATCCATGACGATCCGGATGCTGCTGGAGGGCCGGGCCGATCCGGTAGGTGCCAAGCGGCTGGGAGTCAGCCCTCGCACGTACGCCGCGTATGTGGCCGACCTGAAGAACGAGTTCGAGGTGGAGACGCGGTTCCAGCTCGGCTACGAGATGGGCAAGCGCGGCATCTCCGGTCGCGAGACCGACGACGCGGCCACGCCCTAGCGACGGCTTTCCGAGACCCTGGTCTGCCGCGAGCATCCAGGGAATGGACGAGGACAGCAGCTCGGGGAGAACTGCTGTCCTCGTCGTGAGACGGCCTGTGGGGGAGGCTCTCGGACCAGGACTCGTGGGGGGTTGAGGGGTCCGCGTCTCAGATCGTGAGTATGCCCGATACCAGGGCCAGGTCAGCGGGCCTTCGGCCGGTCCCCCCAGGTGGTGTCGAACGCGGTCGCGGGCGACGCAGCGATTCCGACGAAACCAAGGCCCAGGGTCGCCACGAGAACGGCAGCAGCGATTCGGCGTACAGGGGTCATGCTTCTCACCTCGTTGTCACGGTGTCACAGGGGATGACTCGCTCATTCTCTCCCACGTTTCCCCATGCGTCACCGAGGTTGACCTGCAGGTCTGTGCAATGCATGTTGTTGCAATGGCGACCAGCCCCCCTTTCCGAGGAAGGGGGGCTGACCACGCTGGCGGAGGCGGAGGGATTTGAACCCTCGATGGGGTTTTAGCCCCAAACCCGCTTAGCAGGCGGGCGCCATAGACCGGACTAGGCGACGCCTCCACGCGCGACCCAAGAGTCGAGCGCCGACAGGCTACAAGGCCCGACGCGTCGACGCCGAATCAGGTCACAGGTTGCGGAGTCCGTGTCCACGCTGCAGGTGGTCCTGCACGTCGCGGACGAACGCCTCCCGATCGGCGGCGAGCATCTCCACGGGGATCGTCGTGGCGCGCCCGTCGCGCAGACGCAGCACCAGGACGGGGGCGCCGGCCACGGTGGTCGTGACGGCGTCCTCGACGTCCTTCCACCGTCCGGAGGGGGAGCCGACGCCGCGGACCCACTGGACGCGGTAGCCCTCGGGGGTCAGGCGCGCCACCCACCCGCGGGTCCGCCAGACCCACCAGTTGGCCACCAGGACCACCACCGTGAGGACGACGGGCACCAGGAGGAAGACGGTGTGCAGGTCGAGCACGGCGATGGCGATCGTGCTGACGAGGATGATCGCGGCGACCGCCACAGCACCACGCCGAGCACACGCGCCGCGACCGCGGGTGCGAGCCGGTAGTCGGCGGTCTCGTCGTCGGTCGGCACCCGCACATTGCATCACGCGATCGGGTCGCCGCCGATTCCGGTCCGGTACGCCGCGGCCGCAGCATCGGGCTTCGGTAGAGTCCCTCGATGTGCGTGCCCTGGTGCGCACGAGGAGGGGTGCCGGAGCGGCCGATCGGAACCGCCTTGAAAGCGGTCGTAGGGAGACCTACCGCGGGTTCGAATCCCGCCCCCTCTGCCAAGGCGAAGCGCAGCGAGCCGCGGGCTGAGGGAGCGTGGCCGGGCAGGCGGCTGCGGCGTTAGAGCGACGGACTAAGGTCGTCGGGTGACGACGACATGGTTCGAGTCCGCGGACGATGCAGCGTCCAGACTGGGCGGATCGGGCTACCTCGCCGACCCGGCGACGGCGCTGACGGCGTACCTCGCAGGGGCCCTCGAGAAGCCACTTCTGGTCGAGGGGCCGGCGGGCGTGGGGAAGACCGAGCTTGCCAAGGCGGTGGCGCGGGCGACGGGCGCCGACCTGGTGCGGTTGCAGTGCTACGAGGGACTCGACGAGGCGCGAGCTCTCTACGAGTGGAACTACAAGAAGCAGCTCCTCCGCATCCAGGCCAACGGCACCGACCAGGCGTGGAGCGAGACCCACGACGACATCTTCACCGAGGAGTTCCTCCTCACCCGGCCACTGCTGAGCGCCATCCGCCGCGACGAGCCGACCGTCCTGCTCATCGACGAGGTCGACAAGACCGACGTCGAGGTGGAGGGCCTGCTGCTCGAGGTGCTCAGCGACTTCCAGGTGACGATCCCCGAGCTCGGCACGGTCGTCGCCACCCGTCGTCCGTTCGTGGTGCTGACCTCCAACGCCACCCGTGAGCTGTCCGAGGCGGTGAAGCGTCGCTGCCTCTTCCTGCACCTCGACTATCCCGACGCCGAACGCGAGCGTGCGATCGTCACCAGCCAGGTGCCCGGACTGGACGACAAGGTCGCCGGCCAGCTCGTCGACGTCGTCGTGCGGCTGCGTGACCTCGAGCTCAAGAAGGCTCCCTCCATCGCCGAGTCGGTCGACTGGGCGAGGACCCTGATCGCCCTGCAGATCGACGACCTCGACCAGGCCACCGTCGCCCGCACCCTGGGCGTGGTGCTCAAGCACGCGTCCGACCACGCGCGGGCGATCAAGGAACTCAAGCTGGCGACGGGCTGATCCGGCGATGAGCCTGCTCGACACCCACATCGGCTTCGTGGAGGCGCTGCGCTCCGCCGGCCTGTCGGTGTCGCTGGCGGAGGGCCTCGACGCGATCGCCGCGCTGGACCGGTTGGCCTGGCACGACCGCGAGACGGTGCGCGCCGCCTATGCCGCCACCCTGGTGAAGCGCCAGCCCCAGCGGGTCACCTTCGACGCCGTCTTCGACATCTACTACCCCGCGCTGGTCGGTGGTGGCGTGGCGGCCGACGGTGCGGAGGAGGAGGAGGGCGTACGCGACGGCGGGCCAGCGCTCGAACGGTTCCGCACGTCACTCGCCGAGGCCCTGGCCGCCGGCGACCAGCAGGCGCTGCGGGACCTCGCCGCGGAGGCGGTGGCGCGGTTCGGCTCGATGCCCGGTCGCGGTCCCGGCCTCTCGAGCTGGTCGGCGTACACCTCGCTCCAGCGGGTGGCTCCCAGCGAGCTGATGGACCGGCTCGTGCAGGGGCTCCTCGCGGCGGGGATGGACGACGAGGACGCCCGGCGCGCAGCGGACCGACGGATCGGCGCGTTCACCCGCCTGGTGGAGGCGGACGCCCGCCGGCGGATCGCCGAGGAGAAGGGCCCACAGCACGTCGCTGACGTCACCGTCCGTCCCACCATCGATCGCCTCGACTTCACCTCCGCCCGACGCAGCGACCTCGACGAGATGCGGCGCGAGATCTATCCCCTCGCACGTCGGCTCGCGGCCCGGCTGACCAAGGAGCACCACGCCCAACGGCGCGGCCCGCTCGACGTACGCCGTACGGTCCGGGCGTCGATCTCGACCGGCGGGGTGCCGCTCACGACCCACCACAAGCCGAAGCGGCCGCACCGCACCGACCTCGTCGTGCTGTGCGACGTCAGCGGCTCGGTGGCCAACTTCGCGCAGTTCACGCTGCTGCTCGTCTACGCGCTGCGAGAGGCCTTCAGTGGCGTGCGCGCCTTCACCTTCGTCGACGACGTCGTCGAGGTGACCGACCGCTTCCGTCCGGGCGCAGACGTGGTCGACGTGATGGAGTCGCTCTCGGCGAGCGTCTCGCACGCTGCGCTGTGGGGCCGGACCAACTACGGCCGCGCCCTGACCCGGTTCGCCGAAGAGCACGGTGACGCCATCGGCCCGAAGTCGTCCTTGCTCATCCTCGGTGACGCCCGGTCCAACTACAGCGATCTTGCCCTGCCGGTGCTCGGCAACCTTGCCGGGCGCTCGCGGAACTCGTGGTGGCTCAACCCCGAGCATCCGCGTCACTGGGGGACCGGCGACAGCGCCGCGGATGCCTACGGCGAGATCGTGCCGATGGTGGAGTGCCGCAATCTCGCCCAGCTCGGGGAGTTCGTGCACGACATCCTCTGAGCTGCTGGTCCTGATGATTCATCACGGTATGTCGACGGATGGGCACCTCCCCACGTCAATTGACCCGGGGAAGCGACTGCTCACCGACATCCCATGATGGACAGCCGGCGGCGGTCGATCATGCCGGCTCAACCGGCGAGGTAGCCCAGCTCCTGCATCCGGGCGATCTCCGCGCGCAGCTCGGGGTGGTCGGCGCTGTCGGCGGCACGGGCGCCGTCGACGTAGGCGTGCCTGCCGTCGGCCGCTGAGCCGTCGAAGACCACGGTGAGGCGGTTGGTGATCCTGGCGTTGATGAGCGAGCCGAGCTGCGCGACCGGATCGGCCCGGTCCTCCAGCGACAGCACGCGCGTGGGCTCGGGGATCACCGGCACCTGGGCCGACGGGGAGCCGGCCGTCACGACCTGGTCGACCACGAACCTCTCCGACGTCAAGGACGCCGCGATCTCCGCCGCCACGGTGCCGCCCGACGCCGAGCCGACGAGCATCACGCGGGCGTCGTCGTCGGTGACAGCCTCCTCGATGGCACGCACCACCTGCGCCGCCTGGGTGGTGGGGTCGGCGCCGACCAGTCTCAGGCGACCCGACTCGACGCCGTGGTGTCCGGGGAGGTAGGCGATGTAGCGACCTGCTCCCACCCGCTGGATGCTGATCCTGCGGTCCTCGGCGGCGAGGTTGGCCATCAGCTCCTCGAGCGAGCGTGGCGCCTGGGCCTCGTCGGCGTCCACCGTCGGCGCGCTCGCCTCGGCCTCGACGAACGCTCCCGCCGAGTCACGGAAGGCGGAGACGGCGTCCGCGGGGAACGGGTCGACCCCGATCGCGCGGAGCCCGCCGCGTGCCGCGTGGGCGCCGTGCTCGGAGGCGAGCACGCCTGCTGTGAGCAGCGAACGCATGTGGAGCCCCTCGAGCAAGCCGCCGCCGCCGGACATGTGGTCCATGAGCTCGGGGTTGTTCTCGGCGAGCTCGTTGAGGTAGGCCGTGACGCTGTCGCGGTCGAGCGCGTCGGTCTCGATCAGGCCCGCGCTGACGATGGCGCCGCCGAGGGCGACCTCGGGCGCGAGGTAGCCGATCGCCCGGCCGGCGATGGAGCCGAGGGTCTTGTAGGCCGCCTGCTGGAGCTCGTCGATCCAGCGGTAGGTCAACACCGTGGCGCGGACGACGAGGGCGTCGGCGTCGAGCTCGACGGAGCGGGTCAGCAGGCCGCGCTTGCCGGTCGTGGCAGCCCGGATGTCCTCCTCGGCCTGTCCGAAGGTGGCCCTGGACAGCTCTTCGGTGTCGGCGACGTCGTCGTCGCGCAGGATCTGCTCGCCGAGCCGGGCGCGGGATGCGCATGTCGCTGCCGGAGGAGTCGAAGAGGTCGGCCAGCGCCAGCATCTGGTCGTACTTGTCGGCTGCCACCGCAGCGGACGAGTCGGCCGGGCTGACGTCACCGTCGTGGGTGCGGGGGATCGTGAAGTCGCTCATGTCGGGGTCCCTGCGGCGTTGTCGGTCGGGGGAGCGCAGCGGAGGAGGGCGAGAACGTCGTGGGGTGACTTCATGTCGGGGTCCCTGCGGCGTTGTCGGTCGGGGGAGCGCAGCGGAGGAGGGCGAGAACGTAGTGGGGTGACTTCATCAGTTGCTCACCTGGGCCAGGACCGGGGCGAGCTCGGTCGCCAGGTCGTCGGGGTCGACGCGCGCGACGGCCACGCGGGCGCCGTCGTCGTCGTGGCGAGGGGTGATGGAGTGCCAGCCGTCCTTGAGCATGACCCAGGAGACGACACCGACCGAGGTCGTCGTCTGCTCGGAGACCTCGGCAGCCAGGATGCGCAGCCGACCGCGGCTCTCCTCGTGGAGGGCGGACGCGGCAGTCGCAGCCTCGGCCTGATCCATCGGGTCTCCGTCGGCTCGGACGTCACCCCCGGCCTGGCCCATCAGGACCGGCACCAGGTCGGCGCGTCCCGCGCGGAGGGCCTCGCCGATGGAGTCGACGAGGGCGTAGGGCAGGTCGAGCACGCCGGGGACCGCGGAGGTCGTGAGGGGCAGGTCGGACGGCACGGCCGTGATGCGGGCAAGCTCCTCGGTCCATCGGTCGACGGGGAACCAGGCCAGCTCGAAGACGATGCCGTCACAGGTCGACAGGCTGGCGACCGCGCCGTCCGCGTGCCGGTGCCAGGCCTTGACCTGGGTGCCGTCGGCCGCGACGTCGATGTCGAGGGCCAGGCTCGGGGTGGCGAGCAGCCCGACGGCGCCGAGGATGCCGGGGTCCGGCCCGTCGTCGGTGACGAGCCCGCGGCGGCGCAGGGTCTGGGCGGCGTCGTGCAGCGACGCCAGGGCATCGGCGTACGCCGTGTCCTCGACCGAGCCGCGGCTCTGGCCGAGCCGACCGGACAGGCCGGCACCGTCGTCGGCGGGCTCGTGGAGGTCGAAGGGCAGGGGGGCGTCTCCGGCGTGCTCGGCGAGGAGTCGCAGCTCGGGCAGCGTCACGGCGAGCCGGCGGGCCAGGCCGTCGAGGAAGCTCGCTGCCGGTGCCGGGGGAGTGGTCAGGTCGATGGTCACCATGTCAGAGCCCCGGGAGGTCGACGGTCAGCCAGTCCTGGTGACCGGCCGGAGGAGGGTCGAACGCGAGCAGGGCGGCGTCGGCGTCGTCTGGCTCGGCGCCGTCGGGGAGCTGGGAGGCACGTGTGCGGGCGTCCTCGACGAGGGTGGTCGCCTTGTGCCTGCGGGTCTCGATCGCGTCCTTGAGCGAGTCGACCTCGCTCAGGTGCGCCGCGAGCGACTCGGCTGCGGTCTCGTGCTGGGCCGCGGCGGCGCGGAGGTGGTGGGCGCGGCCCTTGATGCGGTCGCGCATCGACTCGGCCGCCTTCCCGTGCCACGGGACCGCCTCGGCCTGCGCGACCAGGCGTGCGGCCAGGGCCCGGATGTCGCCACCCTGCTCGCGCAGCTGGGCCACGCGCTTGCGGCCGGCGGCAGTGTCGCCGTACATGGACCACTCCCCTTCCCTCCGCGGGACGCCTACCCAGCACCCGCCCTGGTCAAACCATCGCGTACGGCCCGGTTCCGGCAGTCGGCGGATGGTCGGACGAGCACTCTCCCACCGATAGGATCGCCGCCAGCCCCTCTCAGACCACGAACGAGGTGCCCGTGACCTTCGACGTCCACCAGCTCGACCTGTTCGTGCTGGTCGGGGCCATGGTGACGCTTGCGGCCATCCTCGCGGTGCGGGTCTCGGCCGGTGCCGGGCTGCCCTCGCTGCTGATCTACCTGCTCATCGGCGTGTTCCTCGGTGAGGCCGGTCCCTTCGCCATCCCCTTCGAGGACGCTCAGCTGGCCCACGCGCTGGGCTTCGGCGCCCTGGCGATCATCCTCGCCGAGGGTGGCCTCACCACCGACTGGCGACAGATGCGTCCCAGCATCCGGCTGGGCGTCTCGCTGGCCACGGTGGGAGTCGCGGTGTCGGTCGCGGTCGTCGCGGTCGGCAGCCACTACCTCCTCGGCCTGCCCTGGGAGCTGGCGATCCTGCTCGGCGCGATCTGCTCCCCGACGGACGCGGCCGCCGTGTTCTCGGTCCTGCGCGTGGTGCCGCTGCCCAAGCGGCTGACCGGTGTGCTCGAGGCGGAGTCGGGGCTCAACGACGCACCCACGGTCGTGCTGGTCGGCGTCATCTCGACGGGGGCCGTCGGCAACGCCGGGTTGTTCGAGATCGCCGGCATCATCGCCTTCGAGCTTGCCGCCGGAGCCGTCATCGGCCTCGCGTGCGGCTTCCTGGGCTCCTGGGTGATGCGGCGCGCGGCGCTGCCGTCCTCGGGCCTCTACCCGATCGCCGTCCTGTGCCTGGCCTTCATCGCCTACGGCGCCGCCTCCGTCGTCCACGCGTCCGGCTTCGCGGCGATCTACGTCGCCGCCCTCATCCTCGGCAACAGCGAGCTCCCCCACCGCGTCGCCACAAGGTCGTTCGCGGAGGGCGTGGCGTGGCTGGCCCAGATCGGGCTCTTCGTGATGCTCGGGCTGCTGCTCTCGCCGGCCCGCATCGACGGTACGACGGTGGTGCAGGCGCTCGTGACCGGCCTGGTGCTGACCGTGGTCGCCCGGCCGGTGTCGGTCCTCATCAGCAGCCTCGCCCAACCGATGGCGCTGCGCGACCTGGCCTTCATCTCCTGGGCCGGGCTGCGCGGCGCGGTGCCGATCGTCCTGGCCACGATCCCGCTGTCGGAGGGGGTCGACGGTGCGGAGGACATCTTCGACATCGTCTTCGTGATGGTCGTCGTCTACACCTTGCTGACCGGGCCGACCCTGCCCATGGCCGCGCGCTGGCTCAAGCTCGCCCGGCGCTCGGAGCCGCGCGGGCTCGACGTCGAGGCCGCCCCGCTGGAGAAGGTCGCCGCGGACCTTCTCCAGGTGAGCATCTCGCCGGGCTCGAAGATGCACGGCGTCGAGGTGGGCGAGCTCCGCCTGCCACCGGGTGCGTCGGTCTCGCTGGTGATCCGCAACGGCGACATCCTCGTGCCCGAACGCCGTACGGTCCTGCGCCACGGCGACGACCTCGTGGTCGTCACCCCGCGCAAGGTGCGCGAGCAGGCCGAGGAGCGGCTGCGCCAGGTCTCGCAGAACGGCCGGCTGGCGCTGTGGATCGGCGACAAGCGGAGCAGGTCGGGCACCGACTGACGGGCGCGCTCGGGCTCACTCCGAGCCGGTGGCCTTGCAGTAGGTGGCGTCGGCCTCGACGACCACGGACTCGACCTGCTTCTTGCGCAGCGCCGTGAACTTCTCGCCGACGACCACGACGACCCCGGGGCCGATCTGGGTGCCGGGGACGACGTCGGCGCCCTTGAACTGACGCTGGACGAGCTGGACCGCCGGGTTGGTCGCGTCGTCGGCCCAGATCTGGGTGCTGCTGATCTGCTGCGGCGCGTCGCCGACGTCGCCCGCCACGAAGCCGCGCTCCTCGAGCTGCGCGACCGTCGCGCTCGCCAGGCCGCTGCGCTCGCTGCCGTTGAAGACACTCACGACGATCTCGTCGCGCCGCACCTCCGACCCGGCGGTGACCGGGGTGTCCTCGCAGATGGCGACGGGTTCGTCCTTCGGGAACGGCTTGGTGAGTGCGCTCCATCCCCACACCGTGGCAGCGACGAGCAGCAGCCCCAGGCCCAGCAACGTCAGGCCCGACCTGACGCCCGCGGTCACTGGTCACTCGCCTGGTGGACCCGGGCATGCAGCACCGAGCGCTGGTGCAGTGCGGCGCGCAGGGCCCGGTGCAGGCCGTCCTCGAGGTAGAGATCGCCGCGCCAGGCCACGACATGGGCGAACAGGTCGCCGTAGAACGTGGAGTCCTCGTCGAGCAGCGTGTCGAGCTGGAGCGTGTCCTTGGTGGTGACGAGCTCGTCGAGGCGCACCTGCCGCGGGGGGAGCTGCGCCCACGTCCGCGAGGTGAGCCCGTGCTCGGGGTAGGGGCGGCCGACTCCCACCCGCTTGAAGATCACGCCGGTGATCATAACGACGCCTCCCGCGACCCCTCGTCCTCACCACGAGCGCTGGTTAGGCTCCGAGCATGACCGAGACCCCTGAGGCGCAGCCGACGACCACCGAGGCCGAGCCCGTCGAGGCGCCTGTCCCGACCGATCCGATCTCTGCCGCCGTGGCACCCGGATATGCCTTCGAGGGGCCGGCGCTCGAGCTCGGGGGCCTGATGCTGAACGCCGATGACCTCGGCGGCGTCCAGATCCGGATCCCGCTCGCCATGCTCAACCGGCATGGGCTGGTCGCCGGCGCGACCGGCACCGGCAAGACCAAGACCCTTCAGCTGCTGGCCGAGCAGCTCAGCGCCCACGGGGTGCCGGTCTTCGCCGCCGACATCAAGGGTGACCTCTCCGGCATCAGCCGACCCGGCGAGCCCGAGCGACAAGCTCTCCGCACGCACCGCCGCCGTGGGGCAGACGTGGACGGCGACGAGCTTCCCGACGGAGTTCTACGCGATCGGTGGCCAGGGCGTCGGCGTACCGGTGCGAGTGACGATGACGGCCTTCGGGCCGACGCTGCTCGCCAAGGTGCTCGGGCTCAACGAGACGCAGGAGTCCTCGCTGGGGCTGGTCTTCTACTACTGCGACAAGTCCGGGCTGCCGCTCCTCGACCTTGCGGACCTGCGCGCGGTCCTGCAGTTCCTCACCGGTGACGAGCAGGGCAAGGCCGAGCTCAAGGGAATCGGCGGACTCTCCCCGCAGACCGCGGGTGTCATCCTGCGCGAGCTGGTCACCTTCGAGGCGCAGGGCGCCGACGTGTTCTTCGGCGAGCCCGAGTTCGAGACGAAGGACTTCCTGCGGCTCACCGACGACGGGCGCGGCATCATCAGCCTGCTCGAGCTCCCCAACCTGCAGGACCGGCCGGCGCTCTTCTCGACCTTCCTCATGTGGCTGCTCGCGGACCTCTTCCACGACCTGCCGGAGGAGGGTGACCTCGACAAGCCGAAGCTGGTGTTCTTCTTCGACGAGGCGCACCTGCTCTTCAACGATGCGTCCGAGGCGTTCCTCGACCAGATCGCCCAGACCGTGCGGCTGATCCGCTCCAAGGGGGTCGGCGTCTTCTTCGTGACGCAGTCGCCCACCGACGTGCCCGACGAGGTGCTCGGCCAGCTCGGGTCGCGCATCCAGCACCAGCTGCGGGCCCACACGCCCAACGACGCCAAGGCGCTGAAGGCCACCGTCAACACCTACCCCAACAGCGCGTACGACGACCTGGGCGAGGTCATCACCAGCCTGGGCATCGGCGAGGCCGTGGTGACGGTGATGAACGAGCGCGGCGCCCCGACGCCGGTCGCGTGGACCCGCCTGCGCGCGCCCGAGTCACTGATGGACGCGGCCGAGAAGGCCGACATGGAAGCCGTCGTGGCCGCGTCGCCGCTGAGCGCGAAGTACGCCGAGGGCATCGACCGCGAGTCGGCCCGCGAGCTGCTGGCCAGGAAGCTGGAGGAGGGCGCGAGGAAGGCTGCCGAGGACGCCCGGGTCAAGGAGATGGCGCGCGAGCAGAAGAACACCCGCGTCACCGAGAAGGCGGACAAGAAGGTGGCGAAGGACGACGACGGCATGGTGATGGACGTGGTCACGTCGCGCGCCTTCAAGGACTTCATGAGCACGGCGGCGCGCGAGATCGCGCGGGGGATGTTCAAGTCCGGACGCCGCTGAATCCCCGATCGAGCGGTGAGTGAGGCCGATTCTGGCGACGCAGAACCGGCCTCACTCACCGCTCGAGGGAGCGATCTACATCGTCGGGTCGAGCCAGGCCAGCTGCGTGGTCTCGGTGCCGCGGTCGCGGGTGACGAAACGTGCCCGACCCGCAGGTGCGGGCTGCGGCCGGAGGTTGCCGATGAGGACACCTTCGTCGCGGGGGCCAGACAGCATCACGCCGGGCATCGCGAGGTCGCGTAGCGACTGGATGACCGGTTCGTAGAGGGCGCGGGAGGCGCCACCCGTACGCCGCGCCACCACGACGTGCAGGCCGACGTCGCGGGCCTGCGCCATCAGCGGCTGCAGCACCGCCACGGGCGAGGACTGCTGCGTCGCCACCAGGTCGTAGTCGTCGACCACGACGAAGACCTCGGCGCCGGTCCACCACGACCGGTTGCGCAGCTGTTCGGGCGTGACGTCCGGGCCGGGGATGCGGCCCTCGAGGTAGGTCGCGATGTCCTTCAGCGTCGGCGTCGCCTGGGTTGCCGAGGTGAGGTAGTTGAGGAGGTACTCGTCGGGCACCTCACCGAGCAGCGAGCGCCGATAGTCGACCAGGACCAGCTGGGCCTCCTTGGGCGTGCGGGTGCGGAGGATCTCGTGGCAGTACGTCCGCAGCAGCGCGCTCTTGCCCGACTGGCCGTCGCCGAAGACCAGCATGTGCGGCTCGGCGTCGACGTCGAGGGCGACGGGGGCGAGCTCCTTCTCGTTGATGCCCAGGATCAGGCTGCGCTCGGGCATCGTGCGGCGTACGGCGTCCTCGCGGACCTTGTCGAGCAGCACGAGCTCGGGCAGCAGGCGCAGCTTGGGGCCGGTCGGGCCCTGCCAGGCTGCGGCCATCCTCTCGATGAGGTCGTCCACGCCCTCGCCGAGCGTGTCGGCGTTGCCGTCGCCGTCGATGCGCGGCAGTGCGCCGAGGAAGTGCAGCTTGGACGGCACGAGACCGCGGCCGGGTCGGCCCGCCGGCACGAGTGCGGCGACCTTGCGGTCGACCTCGGAGTCGAGCGGGTCGCCCAGGCGCAGCTCGAGCTTGGAGCCGAAGACGTCGCGCATGGCGGCGCGGTAGTCGGCCCAGCGCGTGGAGGACGTGACGATGTGGAGACCGAACGTGAGGCCGCGCGCGGCCAGCTGCTGGATCGCCATCTCGAGGTCGTCGAACTCCGCCCGGAGCGTGCTCCACCCGTCGATGACGAGGAAGACGTCGCCCCAGCCGTCGTCGGCCCGGCCCTGGCTGCGGCGCGAGCGATAGGTCTCGATCGAGTCGATGCCGTTCGCGCGGAAGTAGGCCTCGCGCCGGTCGACGATGCCCTCGACCTCGGCCATCACGCGTCGTACGACGTCGGGTTCGGAGCGGGTCGCGACACCGGAGACGTGCGGGAGCCGGGTCAGCGGCGCGAACGTGCCGCCACCGAAGTCGAGGACGAAGAACTGCGACTCCTTCGGCGTCGTCACCAGAGCCATGCTGGTCACGATGGAGCGCAGGAGCGTGCTCTTGCCCGAGCGGGGACCGCCGACGACAGCGACGTGGCCGGAGGAGCCGGTGAGGTTGAGCGTCATGGTGTCGCGGCGCTGCTCGCGCGGGCGGTCGACGGTGCCGAGCGGGATCACCAGGCCCGGGACGTTGCGCCACTGCTGGGACACCAGGCCCAGCTCGGGGTGCTCGACGAGGTCGGGCATGAGCTCGTCGAGGGTGTCGGGGACGTCGAGCGGCGGCAGCCAGACCTGATGGGCCTCCGGGCCCTTGCCGATCATCCGCTGCACGGCGACGTCGAGCAACGACGGTTGCTCGCCCTGCTGCTGGGGCACCGGCACGACGACCTCGGCCGAGTCGGTCTCGACCGGGGCGAGCGCCTGCACCTCGGAGATGGTGAAGGGCAGGATGCCGCGGATCGCGCCGCCCTCGTCTCGGGTGACCCGAGCGCGGCTCGACGGCGGGCCGGAGACGTACGCCGCCTTGAATCGCAGCAGCGTCGACTGGTCGGGCTTGAGATAGCCCAGGCCCGGCACCGCGGGGAGCTCGTAGGCGTCGGGGACGCCCAGGACAGCGCGGGACTCGCCGGCGGAGAAGGTGCGGAGGCCTACGCGGTAGGACAGGTGGGACTCCAGGCCGCGCAGCCGGCCCTCCTCCAGGCGTTGCGAGGCGAGCAGGAGGTGCAGGCCCAGCGAGCGGCCGAGTCGACCGATGGCGACGAAGAGATCGATGAACTCCGGCTTGGCCGAGAGCATCTCGGAGAACTCGTCGACCACGATGAAGAGCGACGGCATCGGCTCGAGCGGCTCACCGTTGGCGCGGGCCTTCTCGTAGTCGCGGATCGAGGCGTAGTTGCCGGCCTCGCGCAGGAGCTCCTGGCGCCGCGTCATCTCACCGGACAGGGCGTCCTGCATGCGGTCGACGAGAGTGAGCTCGCCGGCGAGGTTGGTGATGACCGCAGAGACGTGCGGCATGTCAGCCATGCCGGCGAAGGTCGCGCCGCCCTTGAAGTCGACCAGCACCAGGTTGAGCTGTTCCGACGAGTGGGTCATGACCAGGCCGAGCACGAGCGTGCGGAGGAACTCCGACTTCCCCGAGCCGGTCGCACCGATCACCAGGCCGTGCGGGCCCATTCCCTGCTGGGCGGACTCCTTGATGTCGAGGTGGATCAGGCCGCCGGAGTCGCCGACGCCGATCGGCACCCGCAGCCGGTCGCGCGCCGGACGTGGACGCCAGGCGGTGGTGGTGTCGTAGGCGTGGATGTCGCCGAGGCCCAGGAGCTCCATGTGGTCGGGCGTGGCCGAGGTGATGTCGACCGCGGCGCCCCCGGCGGACGACTCGGTGGTGGCCGTCTTCAGCGGAGCCATCCGGCGTGCGAAGGCCTCGGCCGTGGCGAGGTCGCACTGGTCGGCCAGGGCTTTGATCGGCTCGTCGCGCAGCCGCAGCGCGAGCACGGGCCGCTTGTCCAGCTCGTCGGGTCCCTCGACGAACTCCAGGCGCAGCCGGGTGGAGTCCTCCAGCTCGTCCCAGCGGTGGGGGAGGTCGAGCAGGGTGACGCCGTGGAGGCCGTCGGGCGGAACGATGTGGTTGCCCGGAGGCAGCTGCCCGCCGTCGATCACGAGCAGGATGTGCGGGGTCGCGGCCCGCTCATCGGCACCGAAGCGGGGACGTTCGCTGAGGTCCGGCGGCAGCAGCTGGCCCAGGTCGTCGAGGGAGGTCGACACCAGGCGCATCGGGCCGACGGCGTCCGACTCGCGAGCACTCTGGGCGTGGGGCAGCCACTTCACCCAGTCCCAGTGGGTGAGGTTCTGCTCGGAGCTGAGCACCGCGACGACGAGCTGGTCGGGGTTGTGGAAGGCCGTGGCCGAGCAGATCATGGCCCGGGCGGCCGAGCGCGCCTCCTCGGCGTCGCCGCACAGCTCGATGCGGTCGAAGGCGCGCAGGTCGATGGACGCGGGCAGGTTGGGCTGCAGTCGGTGGACGACGAGCAGGCGGTGCAGCGCGGACGCGGCGGCCGGGTCGACCTGGTCCACCGGCGCGCTCTCCGGCGGGACCAGCTCGAGCGACAGCGGCTGCGAGCACAGGCCGTAGCGGACGTGGAGGTAGTTGTCGTCGGTCGGGCCGTGCTCCCACAGTCGGGTCCGGTCCTCGGCCAGCGACGGCAGGGCGGTCGGCTCGGGATGGTGCCAGTTGAGGGCCCGGCGCTGCTGGTCGGCTGCGTCGCGGGCGACCTTGCGGATGTTGCTGAGGTAGCGGAGGTACTCGGTGCGCGAGCCGGTGACCTGCTGGGCCCGCTGCTTACGCTGCCGGTCGATCTGCACGATGATGAAGCCGAGGGTGGCGAAGAGGAACATGCCGGCGGCCAGGAAGCTGCGACCGCGGTTGGCGCCACCCATCGTCGCGACGAGCACGATCGAGCCCAGGCTGCCGAGCATGGGGATGGCGTTCATCAGCACGCCGCTGGCGCCCTCGCCCTCCTGGAGCTCGGGCGGCGGTTGCAGGACGATCTGACCACCGGGCATCTCCGGCTCGTCGAGCCGTTGTCCGCCACGAAGTGTGGTGCTCACGCATCCCCCAGTCACTCACCCGATCAAGACGCGTTGATGATAGGTGTGCTCCCGAGCGGGCCGCGACTACCCTGCCTGTGGCGCCCGGAGAGGCGGACCACGCCCGGATCCTGCCCGGTCCGGC
Source organism: uncultured Actinomycetota bacterium (assembly GCA_963776975.1). Classification (GTDB taxonomy): domain Bacteria; phylum Actinomycetota; class Actinomycetes; order Propionibacteriales; family Nocardioidaceae; genus Nocardioides. The sequence goes on from CAVZOU010000014.1 coordinate 238,140, forward strand.
CACGACATGCACGCGAAGGGGGGACGAGTGTCCGACGTCTCGGTGTCACCCGACGCGACCATCGCGATCAGCGTGCACGGCGCGGCCGGTGTCCTCGACCTCGTGGTCCCCGCGGCAGCGACGTCGGTCGACGTCGCCCGCGAGTACGCCGCGCAGGCCGACGTCCCCGGGATCCCGCTGTTGCAGACCTCCCTCGGCACGCTGCTGCACGCCGGCGCGTCGCTCGGCGAGTGCGGGGTCCAGGCGGGCGACGTGCTCGTGGCTGCCACCGGTGTCCACCGCCCCCGCAAGGTCACCCTCCTCGAGTCCGCGAAGAACGCGCCCGAGAGCCCGGCGCTGGCGTCGATGATCGCGACGGTGGCCGCCGCGTTCGCCGTGGTCGCAGCGACGTACGCCGCTCGCGCGGGGGAGGACGTCACCCGCACCGTCACCGTCGGGATCCTGCTGGCCTGTGCGCTGGTCGCGACCCTGCCCGCCGGTCGGCACGCCCGCCAGCGGGCTGCGGCGGCCCCGGGCTTCGCCGCAGCCGCCGCACTCGCCGCCCTCTACGAGCCCGGCGCACACCTGCTGCCGGCCATCCTGGGAGCCTGCGGCATGGCCGCCGCCGTCATCGCCGGCATCGGCAGGGCGCTTGCCGACGAGGGCGACGAGATCACGACCGTGTGGATCGCCGGCGGCCTGACGGTCTTCGTGTGCTGCGCCGTACCTGCCTTCCTCGGGTGGGATCCGCGCGTCTCATGGACGCTGCTGGTCTTTCTGTCGATGATGGCCGCGCGCTTCGCGCCGTCGCTGGCCATCGCCGTACCCGACGAGGCGCTGCTCGACCTCGACCGGCTCGCCGTGACCGCCTGGTCGGCGCGGGACACCAGGAAGAGCGGCAAGCGCGGCAGGATCGTGGTCGCGGGCGAGGCGATGGAGCGCCTGGTCCACCGGGCCTCGCGCATCGTCACGGGATCGGCGGTGGCGGTCCTGGTGGTCACGAGCATCGCGAGCCCGTTGCTGCTCGACAGCGCCGACATCGACCTCGACAGCATCGGTGCCCGCTGCCTGGTCCTCTTCTCCGGACTGTCGTTGCTCCTCGCCGGCCGCTCCTACCGGCTCGCCGGAGCCCGTGCGCTGCTGCGCCTGGCCGGGCTCAGTGCCCTCACCTCCCTCGCCGTCGACCTGGCGGCCGGGCCCGGGTGCTCCCCACCTCAGCACCTTCTTCTACGTCGTCGTCGGGCTGGGGGTGCTCGCCCTCGCCGCGGCCGTGGCCACCGGGCGCGGCTGGCGCTCGGTCTGGTGGTCGCGCCGCGCCGAGGTCGCCGAGTCGCTGTGCGGCAGCTTCGCCTTCGCCGCCGCGGTCGTCGCCGCCGGAGTCTTCCGGCGCCTGTGGGAAATGACGTCCTGATGTTTAGCCGCCGAGGCGCCGGGTAGAGAGTCGTCAGCGCGGGGGGTCGGGACGTCTCCCCGACGACAGACTGTTCACCACCAATGAGACTCGGTCGGTTCGACCGCCGAGGGACAAGGATCGACCATGAGTGAGATTTACGGCCAGACAGAGAAGGCGCTCTCCAAGGGTGCCGACTATGTCGACCAGGCCCGTGGTGATGTCAAGAACAAGTGCGGCGTCCTCACCTCCAACATCCAGAGCATGATGGCCGGCTGGGGCGGCCAGGGAGCCACCGCGTTCAACAACCTGATGATCGCCTGGAACGAGAAGCAGGAGACGATCCTGAAGGCTCTCGACCAGCTCTCCGCGTCGATGGTCGAGACCGAGCGCGACAACGTCGCCACCGACGAGGGCCAGTCCGCTGCCGCCGCCAACCTGCAGGGCCGCCTCGGCTGATCCTGCTCCACCCACTTTTCCCCACAAGGAGATCATCATGAGTTTTGACGGAATCAAGGTTCAGCACGGCCACCTCGAGACGGGTGCCGCCGACGTCATGAAGGCGGCCAAGGACATCGAGGCCCGCCTCGACCAGCTCGAGAGCGACCTCAACCCGCTCAAGTCGGACTGGAACGGTAACGCCAAGCTCGCCTACGACGACGCCAAGAAGAAGTGGGACGCGGCCATGGTCGAGATGACCACGCTCCTGCAGCAGGCCAGTCAGGGCGTCGACTCGTCCAACGCCGAGTACCGCGCTGCCGACCAGCGCGGTGCCGGCCGCTTCTGAACGACCCGATCCCGACCCGAGGCCGGTCATCCCCAGTGGGGGGTGACCGGCCTCGCGGCTCGTGCGGGGTCCGGCTCCGCGCAGGCCGGGGTTCGCCTAGGCTGCTCTCGATTCTGCGACCTGGCCGCTCGGGCGGGCGCCCACGCAGACGCTCATCCATGTCCTGCGGGGGGAACCACACATGAGTCAGGGGTCCTCGGTCACCTCCGGCCTGGTCCGGGTGACCGTCGCCTCCGGGTCGCGACGCGTCGATCTGGTGCTGCCCGGGTCGATCCCCGTGGCGGAGCTGGTCCCCGAGCTCGCGCGCTCGGTCGGGCTGCTCGACGCCTCCACGGTCTACGGCGGCTACCGACTGGTGACCCAGGAGGGCCGGATCCTGGCCAACGACGCCGGCCTCACGATGCAGGGCATCGAGGACGGCGGTCTCCTGACGGTCACCGCCGGAGTCGACGACCGGCCCCCCCGCGTCTACGACGACGTGGTCGAGGCCATGGCCGACGTCGTGGAGAACGAGCTGAAGCCGTGGGAGCCCGCGGCCGGACGTCGTACGGCACTGGGCGCGGGCAGCATCCTGCTCGGCCTGGGCGCCCTGGCGCTGCTGCTCACGGGCGAGAGCATGCTCGGTGGCGTGGCCGCCGCCGTCATCGCGGCCCTGCTGGTCGTCGGCGGCGTGGTGCTGGCCCGGGCCCAGGGCGAGCCGGAGGCTGCGGTCGCGGTCTCCCTGCTCGCCGCCGTCTACGCGGCGGTGGCCGGGCTGCTGCTCGCCCCCGGCGACCTCCCCGCGTGGTCGTGGCCGCTCGCCGACGGGTTCTTCGACGCACCGCTGCTGTGCGCGGGCCTCGGAGTGCTCGCCGTCGGCCTGATCGCGGTCATCGGGCTGCAGGAGGGCCGCGTGCTGGTCATCCCGGCGGTGGTCGTCGGCGCCGTGCTGGTGGCCAGCTCGGTGCTGATCCGCGTCGCGTCTCTCGAGCCGAGCGTGGTCTTCACGGTGCTGATGACGCTGGTCGTCCTGGCCGGCAGCATCTTCCCGTGGCTGGCGCTCGGCGTCACCGGCACGCGCGTGGAGCAGCTCTACTCCCTCCACGACATCACCGCCGACCCCGAGGAGATCGACCCCGAGGACGTCGGCCGTGACGCCCGGGTCGGTCACGAGATCCTGCTGGCGGTGTCGGCCACGGTGGGCACCCTGCTGGTGCTCTTCGCCCCCTTCGCGGTGGGGCGCGGCGTCTACGGCACCATCCTGGCCGGCGTCTGCTGCCTGGCCGTGATGTTCCGGACCAGGCAGTACCGCACCGGCGCGGAGGTGCTCGCCGGCCTCATCTCCGGGATCCTCGGCCTGGTCTCCGTCGCGGTGTCGATGCTGCTCATCCACGACGAGTGGCGCTCCGGCGCCGCCCTCGCGCTCGCCGGAGTCGGTGCCGGACTCCTCGGCCTCACCCTGGTGCCGGCCTCGCCGTCGGTGCGCCGGGGCCGCCTGGGCGACGTGGTCGAGACGTTCACGCTCCTGTCCCTCCTGCCGTTGATGGTGCTGGCGGCTGGTTTCGTCGGCGCGGTGGCGGGCTGAACCGTGGCGACCAAGAAGGATCTCGTCGAGGCCTACGCCTTCAGCCGACGCCGCCTGGTCACCGCCTTCGTCTCCGGCGCCCCCGGTGGCCGCGAGGTCGAGCCGGTCCGTCCCGGCCGCGTCCTGATCGGCGGCATCGCGCTCTCGGTGCTTCTGCTGGCCGGCGCCGCGATCGCCGGCTTCCTGCTGGGTCGCCCGCCCGCGCAGTGGCTCGACGCCAACAGCTTCATCATCTCCAAGGACACCGGCGAGCAGTACGTCGTGCTCCGCGGCGGCGACGACCCGGTGATCCAGCGGGTCCCCAACTACGTCTCCGCGCAGCTGCTCCTCGGCGAGTCCGAGCTCACGCCGTCCACCGTGCGCGACAAGTACATCCGCACCGTCCGGCTCGGCGAGGACCTCGGCATCGAGGGTGCTCCGGCCGAGCCTGCCCGCGGCCGACGAGCTCGTCGACGACGGCTGGACCGCCTGCACCGCACCGGAGACCGGCATCAAGATCGCGGTGCAGCAGGACCGGACCGTGGAGGACCTCACGGACTCCGCCTTCCTCGTCAGCAGCGGCAAGAAGCTGTGGCTGATCGCGACCGCGCCGTCGGTGGGCAGCGAGCCGGGCCGGGCCTACCGGTTCGAGATGCCCGCGGACGAGGTGATGGCCTCCACCATCGCCGACAAGCTCGACTTCGGCGCCTCTGCCTCCGCCCCCGAGGTGTCCGAGGACTGGCTCAACCTGTTCTTCCCGGGCTCTCCCCTCCAGGAGTCCGAGTTCGGCGTGACGAGGAAGGGCGAGCCCGTTGGCTACGACGTCACCTCCGCCGACCCCTCGTCGTACTCCGTCGGCGACCTGCTCCAGTCCGACACCGGCGAGTACTACCTCCTCGCCGACGACGGCGTGCAGCCGCTCGGCGACTTCGCCGGCATGGTCTACGACGCGGTGGCCGGCCGGGCCATCCAGATCGACGGCGACGTCCGCTCCAACCAGGTCACGGCCGACTACCCCGCGGAGTGGCCGGCGAGTCTCCCGACACCGGTCCTGGGCGGAGCGTTGTGCGGGGTGCTTCACCCCGGGGACGGTGAGGCTCCCGCCGTCAGCCTGGCCACGAACCCGACCGGCCTGGCCGACGCGACCGGTATCGGCTCGGGGCGCCACGACGTGGACGTCGAGCCCAGCGCCGGGGCGTACGTCCTGTCCGGTTCCGACGAGGCAGCGCCCGGCGGCACGCCCTACGTCATCGACACCAAGGGCCAGAAGTACGCCCTGATCGGGCCCTCCGTCCCGGAGTACATCGGCTACGGCGAGGTCTCACCGCCGCTGGTGCCGAGCACGTGGCTGGAGTTCTTCGAGGTCGGGGTGCCGCTGTCCACCAACAGCGCCCGCCGCGTTCCCGAGGACGCCCCGGCCGCGGACACCGAGGACTCCGCGGCGGACACCGGGTCATGACCCACCGCGCTGTGCTCCGTACGACGCTCGCGGCCGCTGCGATCGCGCTCGCGTCCGCGCCTGCGTGGACCACGCCTGCCAGCGCGGCGGAGGACGCGCCCTGCGACGTGGCCGCGGTGCCGGGGTCGGAGCGTCTCGCCGACGCGGACACCGAGGAGAACCCCGCCTTCGACCGGATGCACGTCACCGAGGCCCAGGACCTGGCCACGGGCCGCGGGACCAAGGTCGCCGTCATCGACAGCGGGGTGATGCCGGTGCCCGACCTCGAGCGGGCGTCCTTCTTCACCGTGCCGGGAGCGTCGCCGGGTGCGCTCCTGTCGGGCCACGGCACGATCGTGGCCGGACTCATCGCCGGACCGGACGGTGTCGCGCCCGATGCGACGGTCTACGACGTGAAGGTGTTCGACGCCGAGGGCGCCGACCCCACCGAGGACCAGTTGCCGGTGACCTCCTCGGGCATCGTGGCCGGCATCGAGGCGGTCATCGCCGCCCAGCCGCGCGAGCGGTTCGACGTCGTCAACATCTCGCTCGCGATGACCCTGTCCGACCCGGCCCTCGAGGCTGCCATCGCACGGTTGGTCGACCTCGACGTGGTCGTGGTGGCCGCGGCGGGCAACAAACCGGCCGACTCCGACGTAGGCGGCTTCGAGGGCACCGAGGGCAACGACGCGGACGTCTACCCGGCGGACTACCCCGGGGTGCTCGCGGTGAGCGCCACCCCGCCCGGCGCCGACGACCCCAGCACCTATGTCGTACCGAACATGGACACCGACGTCGCGGCCCCCACCTTCGGCGCCGTCTCGGTCAACGCGACGGGCCAGCGGTGCGTGGTCGACGAGATCGCCACCTCGTGGGCAGCGGCGGAGGTCAGCGGGGTCGTGGCGCTGCTGCGCGAGCGGTTCCCGCGGGAGACGCCGGAGCAGATCGTCGCGCGGTTGCAGGCCACGACCGAGGGCGCCGGCGCACCGACCGACCCCGACCAGCAGGTCGAGAACCCGTGGACCGGAGCGGGCGTCGTCCAGGCGCACGACGCGCTGACCCGCCAGATGAAACCCGGCCGGGAGGGCAAGGTCGAGGGCACCGTCGCCGAGACGCGTGCCGATGCGCAGGCGCCCCCGCCGCCGGCGCGGATCGACCTCTTCAGCGAGCCACGCGCCATCCTGCTCTGGGCGGGCCTCGGGGCCGGAGCGCTGCTGGCCCTTGCGTTCATGCTCCGTCCGTTGATCCGGCGCTGAACCACCGCGGGCCCAGGCCCGTTCCCCGGGTAGCCAGCTGGCAGCCGGTCGTGTGATGGAATCACCGCAGCACGTCCAGTTGCGTGAACAACGAGGGGAGTGGTCGCTGGTGGCCGAGAACAAGGCCTCCGACGAGCCCGTCGCGGTCATCCTGGCCGGTGGACAGGGCTCGCGGCTGTGGCCCATCAGCCGCGACCGTCGACCCAAGCAGTTCCAGCCCGTCGTGCGCGACCGGCCGTTGCTCACCGGGACGATCGAGCGGCTCAGCGAGCTGGTCGATCCCAGTCGCATCCACGTGTCGACGCGGGCCCGCTTCGCGGACGCCGCGCGCGCGACCCTCGGCCCGGTGCCGCCGGAGAACCTCATCCTCGAGGAGGACCCGGCCGGCCCCGCGACGGCCTTCGCGCTGAGCATCGCGACGTTGGCGCACCTCTACGGCAACGCCCCCGCGTTGATCGCGCCCTCGGACCACCTCATCAACGAGGAGGAGGCCTTCAACGCGGCCTCCCGCGACATGCTCGACCAGCTCGCCACGACCCCCGAGTCGATGGTGGTGCTCGGTGCCGAGCCGACCCGCTACGACCCGAGCCTGGGCTACATCCACACCTTGGGCGGCGACGGTGCGGTCGAGGTGATCGACTCCTTCCACGAGAAGCCCGACGAGGAGACCGTCGACGAGCTCGCCGGATCGGGCTCGCTCTACTGGAACACCGCCTGCTACGGCGTACGCGTCCAGGCGGCGTGCGACGCCTACCGTGCCGCCCTGCCGCTCATCTTCGACTCGATCGAGCGTTTCGCCCGCGCGGCTCCCTCCGAGCAGGGCTACCGCGGCGCCGCCATCGGAGGCCACGAGATCTACCCGCTGCTCTACGCCGGCATGGAGTGCCTCGTGGTGCCGCGCCACCTGGGGTGGACCGACGTCGGCACGTGGCCGCGACTCGAGCGCGTGCTGGCCGACCAGCGGGTCACGTCCATCGGGCCCGCGCTCCACCTCGACGCCGAGGACGTCCTGGTCGCCAGCATGGACGGGCGTCCCGTCGTGACGCTCGGCGCGCGCGGCCTGATCGTCGTCACCCACGAGGACGCCGTCTACGTCCTGGACAAGGAGAAGGCGATGGACACCCCGACCCTGGAGCGCCTGCGTTCGCTCCTCGCGGCCAGCACCCGAGAAGATCTCCTCTGACCCACGCGTCGCGCCAGACCTGACTCGAAGGAACCCATGTCCCACCAGAACAGCCAGCACATCGTCGTCGTCGGCACCAAGCCCGACATCATCAAGCAGGCGCCGATCTACCACGAGCTGCGCAACCGCGGCCACGACGTGGTGCTGTGCCACACCGGGCAGCACTACGACCACAACCTGTCGCAGTCGATGCTCGACGAGTTCGGCGTGCGCGAGGACGTCAACCTCGAGGTGCGCGGCGGGGTCAACGACCTCGTCTCCGGCATCACCGCCAAGCTCGCCCTCTACCTGCGGGGTTTTTCGGAGCGCGGCGGGTTCCCGATCACCTACGTCCACGGCGACACGACCACCGCGATGGCGGGGTCGCTCGCCACCTTCGGTGAGCGGCAGGCGCTCGTGCACGTCGAGGCCGGGCTGCGGACGCTCTCGCCCAAGCCGGAGGTGCTCCGCGGCTGGATCGAGCAGGGCGCCGACCTCGACTGGGCGTCGTTCCGCGAGCAGTCGGTCAACCGCGACAGCTGGTCCAAGGGCAGCAAGGAGCCCTCGCCCGAGCAGTTCAACACTCGGGTCGCCGACGCCGGCTCCGACCTGCACGCGGCGCCCGTCGAGCTCAACCGCGAGTTCCTCATCGACGAGGGCTTCGCGCCCGCCGCGATCGACGTGGTCGGCAACTCGGTCGTCGACGCGCTCGAGCAGGCCATCGCCGGCAGCGACAAGAACCAGGTGCTGGAGAAGTTCCCGCAGATGGGCGACGGCTCGTTCCTCCGCTTCTGCGTGCACCGCCGAGAGAACACGACCAACCGTGAGCGCTTCAACCTGCTGATGGACGCGATGGAGGCGCTGCTCGAGCAGGGGCACCACGTCCTCTTCATCCGGCTCCTCGGCACCGAGGCAGCCATCGACAACTTCGGCCGCCGGCAGTGGCTCGACGACCTCGAGGCGCGGTACGGCGACGCGCTGATCACGACGCCTGTGTGGGACAGCTACCTCGACGTGGTCGCCGCCATGTCGATGTGCGCGGTGATCGTGACCGACTCGGGCAGCATCGTGGAGGAGGCCAACGTCCTCCAGGTGCCGTGCGTGACCCTGCGCTTCGGCTCCGACCGCTCCGAGACCTTCCTGGCCGGCAGCAACTTCCTCGCGCCGCCGATCGACAAGGCGCTGCTGGTCAGCGTCGTCCACAACGTCTTCGAGCATCGCTCGGAGCTGACGTGGGACCGGGTCTACCCCGAGGGTGCCTCGACGATGCTGGTCGACGCGGTCGAACGGCGACTGGCCGACGACAGCCTGCTGATCTCCGAGGAGTGGCGCTACGGCCTGAAGGCCCAGCTGCGCTGAGCGGCGTACGACATTGCGAAGGCCCCGCGACCGGTGACGGTGCGGGGCCTTCGTCTCGGCGGAGGTAGGGGGATTCGAACCCCCGAGGGCTATTAACCCAACCCGCTTTCCAAGCGAGCGCCATAGGCCACTAGGCGATACCTCCGCCGAGGAGCGTACCGGCCGGTGTCGGCGGGGAGAAATCGTCTGGCGTCCGCATGACCGCTAGCCGGGCTGGGTGCGTACGCGCGTGACGAAGGCGTCGAGGTTGACCAGGAGCCGCTGGATGCGCTGGTCGAGGGTGAGGGTCTCGTGCATGGCGGCGGTGCCGGTGTCGCGCTTGCCGCGGATGTAGAGGGAGCAGGCGAGGTCGGCGCAGATGTAGGTGCCGACCGAGTTGCCGCGCTGGCCCGACTTGCCGGCGCGCGGGGCGACCATGAGCGAGACGCCACCGGAGTGGGCCGTCAGGCACAGTGTGCACAGGCTCTTGCGGGCGTGGCCGACGGAGCTCTCGGGTGCGCGGAGCACGATGCCGGTGAGGGTGCCGCCGTGGTCGGCGACGAGGTAGCCGCGGGCCTGGGACTGCGGGTCGCGCCAGCCGAAGTAGTCGAGGTGCTCCCACGGCTGGTCAGGAAGCCCTCGCGGCACGTTGAGCCGTTTGGCCTCGCCCTGGGTGCAGTTGACGAAGGCCTTGCGGATCTGGGGTTCGGTCAACGGCTCCACTGGTCAGACGGTAACCGGCCCACCCTGGGTTTGGGCAGCGAATATCGCCTCGCCTAGACTCCGGGACAACCCCCCACGCGGCGTCACCTCGCCCAATCCCCCAGGGCCGGAAGGCAGCAAGGGCAAGTGAGCTCTGACGGGTGCGTGGGGGGCCTCTTCATGTCCGGGCACGGGTCCGGGCCCGGCTCGACCGCCGAGCGACGTAGGCGCGGTGGTCGGTGTGGGTGGGCACGGTTAGTGTTCACGACGTGGAGTCACCGCTCGCGCTCTATCGCCGCTACCGGCCCGAGACGTTCGCCGAGGTCATCGGCCAGGATCACGTCACGGAGCCGCTGCGTGCTGCGCTCGCGGCCAACCGCGTCAACCACGCCTACCTCTTCTCCGGCCCGCGCGGCTGTGGCAAGACGACCTCGGCCCGGATCCTCGCCCGTGCGCTCAACTGCGTCCAGGCTCCGATCGCCGATCCGTGCGGTGAGTGCGACAGCTGTCGCGAGCTGGCGCGCGGCGGGTCCGGATCGATCGACGTCATCGAGATCGACGCGGCGTCCCACGGTGGTGTGGACGATGCGCGCGACCTGCGTGAGAAGGCGTTCTTCGCGCCCGTGCGCGACCGCTACAAGGTCTACATCATCGACGAGGCCCACATGGTCACGACGCAGGGCTTCAACGCCCTGCTCAAGCTGGTCGAGGAGCCCCCGCCCCACCTGCGGTTCATCTTCGCCACGACCGAGCCCGACAAGGTGCTGCCGACGATCCGCTCGCGCACCCACCACTACCCGTTCCGCCTGATCCCCCCGCGTCTCCTCAGCGACTACCTCTCCCAGCTCGCCACCGAGGAGGGCGTCGCCATCGAGCCGGCGGCGCTGCCCCTCGTCGTACGAGCGGGGGCGGGGTCGGCACGCGACACGCTCTCCGTCCTCGACCAGCTGCTCGGCGGTGCCGGACCGGCCGGCGTCACCCACAAGCTGGCCACCGACCTGCTGGGCTTCACGCCCGACACCCTGCTCGACGAGGTGGTCGAGGCCTTCGCCTCCCGCGACGGCGGCACGGTCTTCTCGGTCGTCGACAAGGTGGTGGAGACCGGGCAGGACCCGCGGCGCTTCACCGAGGACCTGCTGCGTCGGCTGCGCGACCTGGTGATCGTGACCGCGGTGCCCGACGCGCCCGCGACCGGGCTCATCGACGTCCCGGTGGATGCCGGCGAGAGGCTGGTCGCCCAGGCCGCGCGCTTCGGTGCGATCGAGCTGAGCCGGGCCGCCGACATCGTGGCCCAGGGGCTCACCGAGATGCGTGGTGCCACCGCACCGCGGCTCCTCCTCGAGCTCTTGTGCGCCCGTGTGCTGCTGCCGGGGGCCGACCACTCCTCCGAGGGCGTCATGGCCCGCATCGAGCGCCTCGAGCGTCGCCTCGACGTGGTCGGTGGCCCGCCCGCCCCCGCGTCGACCGGTCGCCCCGCGGCGCCGATCGCCGCACCGACCGAGCCCGCGCGGACCCGTCCCGCCACGGCTCCGGCACCCCAGGCCCAGGCACCGGAGGCCCGGACCCATCGACCCCGGCCCCGGCTGCCTCGACCGACGACGTCCAGGCCCCGCCGCCGCCTCCGCCGATGCCGTCCGCGGCCTCCAGCACTCCGGCCGCGTCCGAGCCGTCGTCGCCGGCGCCCGCCACGCCGGAGGCCGACGCGGCTCCCTCGTCCACCCAGCCGGTGGCCGAGCAGCCGGCCGGCCCGCGCGGCGGCCTCAGCCTGGTCGACGTGCGCCGCCTGTGGCCCGACATCCTCGAGCAGACCAAGAACCGTCGCCGGCTGGCCTGGATGGTCCTCTCCCAGCACGCCCACGTCGTCGACGTCGACGGCAGCCGCCTCACCGTCGGCTTCGCCAACGCCGGCGCCCGTGACTCGTTCGTCAACGGCGGGTGCGACGAGATCCTGCGCCAGAGCGCCATCGACGTGGTCGGCATGGACTGGCGGATCGAGTCGATCGTGGACCCGAGCGGCGCCGCCGCCGAGGCCCCCGTCGTACGCCAGTCGGCGACCGAGCCGCCTGCCGCCCAGCGACAGCCGGCACCGTCGAGCGACGCCGCCGACGGACCCGCCCCGCCCGACGGCCCGCCCGGGTGGGTGACCGAGGAGCAGGCCGCGCCCCAGGCCCCGCCGTCGGCCGCGCCACCCGTCTCGGCAGCGCCGGCACGCGAGGCCCTGGAGCAGGCGCGAACCGGGGTGGCGACCGACAACGCGGAGCCCGTGCGCTCGGCCGACGACGACGTCGACCCCGACGACCCCGATGCCGAGACCGCCGCGCTCGACACCGAGTCCCTGCTCAGCCAGACGCTCGGCGCGCGACTGATCGAAGAGATCAGGCACGACTGACCATGACCGACACCCACCAGGAGTCCCGATGACCCAGAACCCCTTCGACGCCCTCGGAGATGGCGGGTTCGACATGAACGCCCTCCTCCAGCAGGCCCAGCAGATGCAGCAGCAGCTCGAGGAGGCGCAGGCCAACCTCGCCAAGCAGACCGTCGAGGGCACCGTCGCCGGTGGCGCCGTGACCGTGACGGCCAACGGCGTCGGCGAGCTCGTCGGCGTGGCCATCCGCACCGGTGAGTTCGACGGCACGGACGCCGACGACCTCTCCGACCTCTCCGACCTGATCGTCGCGGCCTACCGCGACGCGCGCGCCAAGTCCGAGGCCATCGCCGGGGAGTCCCTCGGTCCGCTGACCGACGGCCTCGGCGGCGGACTCCCGGGCCTGGGCTGAGGGGCACCCGTTGTACGAGGGCGTCGTCCAGGACCTGATCGACGAGCTGGGCCGTCTGCCCGGGATCGGTCCGAAGAGCGCCCAGCGCATCGCCTTCCACCTGCTGCAGGCCGAGCCCGCCGACGTACGCCGCCTTGCCGACGTCCTCATCGAGGTCAAGGCGAAGGTGAAGTTCTGCTCGGTGTGCTTCAACGTCAGCGAGGACGAGCAGTGCCGCATCTGCCGTGACCCGCGTCGCGACCCGGCCCTGCTGTGCGTCGTCGAGGAGTACAAGGACGTCGTCGCCATCGAGCGCACGCGTGAGTTCCGCGGCCGCTACCACGTCCTGGGAGGCGCCATCTCGCCCATCGACGGCATCGGTCCCGACCAGCTCCACGTCAAGGAGCTGATGCCCCGCCTGGCCGACGGTGTGGTCACCGAGGTCATCCTCGCCACCGATCCCAACCTCGAGGGTGAGGCCACCGCGACCTATCTCACCCGGCTGTTGTCCCCGATGGGGTTGCGCGTGTCCCGCTTGGCGAGTGGACTGCCTGTGGGTGGTGACCTCGAGTACGCCGACGAAGTCACCCTCGGCCGAGCATTCGCCGGAAGGAGAACAGCGCAATGAGTGAGTCCACCGACCTCGAGCTCCCTGAGTTCGGAGTCCAGATCGCCGATTCCGTGGAGAGCTTCCTGCTCGCCCTGCGAGCCATCGCGCGCGAGGGCAACGGCGCCCAGGCGGTCTCGCTGCTCCTGCTGGAGATCAGCCAGGTGCTGCTCGCCGGCGCCCGGCTGGGTGCGCAGCTCGACTTCACGCCGCGTGAGGAGTTCCAGCCCGACGTGGGCCCGGAGGCCGACATCGACGAGCTGCGCCTGCGCCTGGCCGAGATGCTCGACAGCGTCGACCCCTACACGTTCGTCTTCGACCCCTACGTCCCCGAGGTGGTCGAGAGCCGGCTCTCCGACGACCTCGCCTCCATCGCGATCGACCTCGAGAACGGCCTGCGCCACTTCCGCGCCGGCAACATCGACGAGGCTCTGTGGTGGTGGCAGTTCTCCTACGTCAACAACTGGGGCAACCTCGCGGGAGCCGCGCTCAACGCGTTGCTGACCGTCGTCGCGCACGACCGCTTCGACACCGACTTCGAGGAGAACGCCGAGGCCGTAGCGGTGGCCGATGAGATGCTGGACGGTCGCCCCGCGCCCGCAGCCGTAGAATCGTCCTCGACCTGCCGGCAACGGCGCCCGCGGGCACCCGTTCACCGACCGCGGCCCAGTGACCGCCATCGAGATCCCGAGGACCAAACCGTGGGCATTGTCGTGCAGAAGTACGGCGGCTCCTCGCTCGCCGACGCCGACGCCATCAAGCGCGTCGCGCGTCGCATCGTGGAGATCAAGAAGTCCGGCCATGACGTGGTCGTGGCCGTCTCGGCCATGGGCGACACGACGGACGACCTGGTCGACCTGGCCACCGGCGTCTCGCCGCTGCCGCCGGCCCGCGAGATGGACATGCTGCTCACGGCGGGCGAGCGCATCTCGATGGCGCTCGTGGCGATGGCGATCAGCGACCTCGGCTACACCGCTCGGTCCTTCACCGGCTCGCAGGCGGGCGTGATCACTGACTCAGTGCACGGCAAGGCCAAGATCATCGACGTCACTCCGGGGCGCATCACCCAGGCGATCGGCGAGGGACACATCGTCATCGTCGCCGGCTTCCAGGGCGTCAGCGCGGACACCAAGGAGATCACCACCCTCGGTCGCGGCGGCACGGACACCACCGCCGTCGCGCTGGCTGCGGCGCTCGAGGCCGACGTCTGCGAGATCTACACCGACGTCGACGGCGTCTTCACCGCCGACCCGCGCATCGTGCCCACGGCCCGCAAGCTCGAGAGGGTCTCCTACGAGGAGATGCTCGAGCTTGCCGCGTGCGGCGCGAAGATCCTGCACCTGCGGTGCGTGGAGTACGGCCGTCGCTACGGCATCCCGATCCACGTCCGGTCATCGTTCAGCCAGCTCGAAGGCACCTGGGTCGTGGACGACCCGACCAAGGGAGACAGCATGGAACAGCCCATCATCGCCGGCGTCGCCCACGACCGCAGCGAGGCCAAGATCACCGTGGTCGGCGTGCCCGACAAGGTGGGCGAGGCGGCCCGGATCTTCGAGGCGCTCGCCGACGCGCAGATCAACCTCGACATGATCGTGCAGAACGTCTCTGCGGCGGCGACCAGCCTGACCGACATCTCCTTCACCCTTCCGCGGACAGACGGCCAGGCGGCCATGACCGCCCTGGCCCGGATCCAGGCCGAGGTGGGCTACGACAAGCTCCTCTACGACGACAAGATCGGCAAGATCTCCCTGATCGGCGCCGGCATGCGCTCCCACCCGGGCATCACGTCGAAGTTCTTCGCCGCCATCGCCTCGGCGGGGGTCAACATCGGCATGATCTCCACCTCGGAGATCCGCATCTCGGTGATCGTCGACGAGAACGACGTCGACGCCGCCGTCCGCGCCACGCACACGGCGTTCGACCTGGACGCCGACGAGGTCGAGGCCGTCGTCTACGGCGGATCGGGGCGCTGACATGGGCGTGAACATCGGCATCGTCGGCGCCACCGGCCAGGTCGGCGTGGCCATGCGCCAGATCCTGCTGGAGCGCGACTTCCCTGCCGACCAGGTCCGGTTCTTCGCCTCCTCCCGCTCGGCCGGCACCGTGCTGCCGTTCGGTGACCGAGACATCACCGTCGAGGACGCCGAGACCGCGGACCCGACCGGGCTCGACATCGCGCTCTTCTCCGCCGGTGCGACCACGTCCCGCGCGCTGGCGCAGCGCTTCGTCGACGCGGGCGTGATCGTGGTCGACAACTCGTCGGCGTTCCGCAAGGACCCCGCGATCCCCCTGGTCGTCTCGGAGGTCAACCCCGACGCGATGCAGGCCGTGATCGAGGCCGGGCGCGGCATCATCGCCAACCCCAACTGCACGACCATGGCCGCCATGCCGGTGCTCAAGCCGTTGCACGAGGAGGCCGGCCTGACCCGCCTCATCATCTCGTCCTACCAGGCCGTCTCCGGCTCCGGTGTCGCCGGCGTCGACGAGCTGGCCGGGGGTGTCGAGGCCGCGGGCGACAAGGCCCGCGAGCTGGCCTACGACGGAACGCGATCGCGTTCCCCGACCCGGTGAAGTACGTCGCACCGATCGCCTTCAACGTCCTGCCGATGGCGGGCTCCATCGTCGACGACGGCCTCAACGAGACCGACGAGGAGCAGAAGCTGCGCCACGAGTCGCGCAAGATCCTCGGCCTGCCCGACCTGCTGGTCTCCGGCCTCTGCGTGCGGGTCCCGGTCTTCACCGGCCACTCGCTCGCGGTGAACGCCGAGTTCGAGAGGCCGTTGACCCCGGCCCGGGCGCACGAGCTCCTGTCGTCCGCCCCCGGCGTCGAGCTCGACGAGGTGCCGACTCCCCTGAAGGCGGCCGGCAAGGATCCGTCGTACGTCGGTCGGGTGCGCCAGGACCCGGGAGTGCCGGACGACCGCGGCCTCGCGCTCTTCATCAGCAACGACAACCTGCGCAAGGGTGCGGCCCTCAACACCGTGCAGATCGCCGAGCTGATCGCCGCTGCGCGCTGAGCCCTACTCGCTTCGACGACCGCGTTGGTGATCCACCACGAGGCGACGAACGCGAGCACCGCGACGACCGGGATCGCGATCACCATCCACCCGTCGTCGATCGAGTCCAGCAGGAACAGCATCACGAGCACGGCCGTGATGCCCACGGCCAGGACGCTCGTCGACCCGGCCTCGGGCACGCCGAGGGCACCCAGCAGCAGAGCGCCGGCGTAGGCCAGCACGACCAGGGTGGCGACCAGGATGAGGAAGCCCGGACCGCCGCCGCACGACGAGGTGCCGCGTACGGCGTCGCAGGCGGTCGTGGACAGCCACGTCAGCAGCACGGCAAGGCCACCGACCGCGGCACCGGTGATCGCCGCGGCAGCGAGCGGGGGGAGGGCCGGGAACGAGAGCCGTGGCTCGCGGGACGCCGTCCAGGAGGGGGCTCGGCCAGAGCCGTCCCCGGGGTCGTGCGTGGCTGATCGGCGTCGACAGCGCGGGTCTGCTCGGGTGCGGTGGCGGCCATGGTCGTCTCGTCGATCTGATCCTCGGGACCGGTCGTACGCCCCTTCGCGCGCCGCAGCGAGAACGCGGGCATCTCGAGGGAGGGCTCGTCCTGCGGCTTGTCTGCCATGCGGGCAGTGTGCCACGGCAACTTCCGGGGGGCCCGACCGTGCGTGGCCGTAGACGCGCGGACCCAACCCAGGTTGGACCTGAGGTGCTGAGCGTGCGCGGTGGGCCGCGACGAGACTTCGGTCCGCGCGTCTGCGACGGCAGGGAAAAGAAGAGCTCCCGGACCCATGTCTGGGTCCGGGAGCTCGCGGTCGGGGTGACA
>CAVZOU010000015.1:0-320442 GCA_963776975.1 uncultured Actinomycetota bacterium
GGGCCGCGCCCAGCAGGATGAGCTGCATGAAGTCGCTGTACTGACGCAGGAAGGCCCGCCAGCCCGGTTCCTTCTTGCCACCCGCGAGCCGGTTGGCGCCGTGCGACTCCAGCCGCGACCTGGCCTCCTCGGCCGACAGCCCGAGCGCGGGGTCGACCTCGAGCTCGCGCGCCACCTGTGCGACCTCGGCGGCGACCGGTGTGGTCGCTCGCAGGTCTGGGTGTGGTGAGATCCGGGCTTGCCATCGCCTGCCTCCGGGTCGATTCGGTGTGACGTCCGCATGATGATGATCGCGCTCCGGGTGGATCCGCCGCACCCTCGGATTCCGACCGTCGCACTCGGTGGTGACCCCGGGGATCACCCCAATCGGGTGGGATCCCATCGACCCGCTGCGGCTCTGCCGGGCCGGCCCGGACCGTGTACCGCCTGCGCTGTGGTGCGAACTCGTCCCGGATGGTTCAGTGGGCCGAGCCCGAGTCCACGGGCGACGTGGAAGGGATCGTGTGCCGATGAGCCACTCCGAGCCGGCAACGGGGCCTCGGCGACACAGGCGCGCCTGGATGTGGGCCGCGCTCGCCCTGCTGGTCCTCGTGCTCCTGCTCGTCGCACTCGTGGCGATCGCGCCGTTCGAGGGCCGTCCCGCGCCGGAGGAGGCGGAAGGTCCCTGGGCGTACCTGACCGTCTTCGCCCTGGTCTTCGGGGACGCGGTCATCCCGATCCTGCCCGGCGAGACCACCTCAACGCCGCGTCGACGCTGGCCGCGCAGGGATTCGTCGAGCTCGGCTGGGTGATGGTCGCCGGCGCCGCAGGTGCCGTGCTGGGTGACTCCGCCCTGTACTGGATCGCCCGCCGCAACCGTGGCCGGATGGAGCGCCAGCTGACCGCCGCCATGGCCAACGAGAAGGTCGCCACGGCCATGGAGGTGATCGGGTCGTCCGCCGCGTCCCTGCTCGTCTTCGGCCGCTACGTGCCCGGTCTGCGCTTCGTCGTCAACGCGACCCTCGGGCTCGCCGGGCACCCGTACGGCGAGTTCCTGCGGTGGTCCGCGGTGGGCGGCGTCGCGTGGTCGATCTACATCTGCGGGGTCGCGTACGCCGTCGGCACGGCGCTGGTCGACAACCCCCTGGCCGCGGTCATCATCGCGGGCCTGGCCTCCAGCGTGGCGGTCGCGATCGTCTTCGTCGTCGTCGCCCGCCGGGTGCGCCGCATCCACCGGGCAGGCGGCGGCGGGCGGGCACACCGAGTAGCTCCAAAGAGCGTCCGTCCGGAGGATTCCCGGCGTCGGTGCGCCGCGCCCCGCGGCGGAATCACTGTGCATGGTCGTGTCGCCGCGGGCGCCCGGGACAGTGGGCCCTACATTGCAGTCATGGCCGACATCGTTCTGGGCGTCCTCGCGATCCTCGCCGGGAGCGCCATGCTCGTCGCAGGGCAGTTCGTGCTGCGACTCGTGATCCCCATCTGGGCCTTCTTCGCGGGGTTCGCCTTCGGTGCCGGCATCGTTGCGGCGTTTGCCGACGAGCACTTTCTCGGCACCGTTCTCGGCTGGGCGCTGGGCCTGCTCTTCGCCGTGATCTTTGCCCTCCTCGCCTACATGTTCTACTGGCTCGGCGTCGTCATCACGATGGGCGCGGCCGGTTACGCGATCGGCTCGGGCATCATCCTTGCCTTCGGGTTCGACTGGGACTGGGTGGCCGCCTCGGTGGGCCTGGCACTCGGCATCGCGTTCGGCCTCGTGTCGGCGTTCGCGAACGTTCCGATGATCGTGCTCGTCGTCATCGGCTCCGTCGCCGGTGCCGTGGGCGTGACCGGTGGCCTGATGCTCCTGGTCGGCTCGCTGAACTCGTCCGACTTCACCGAGGGCGACTTCACGAACCGCGTTTCGGACAGCTTCGGCTGGGCACTGCTGGTGCTGGTGCTCGCGATCGGCGGCATCGCCGTCCAGGTCAGGCAGCGAGCCGTCCTGCGTCAGAGCATCCACGAGACCTGGTACGCCGAAAGCCGCTGACGCGGGCAGCGGGCGGGCCTCGTCAGTGCGCCATGTCGACGAACCGCGAGTAGTGGCCCTGGAAGGCCACGGTCAGGTCGCGGGTGGGGCCGTTGCGGTGCTTGGCCACGATCAGGTCGGCCTCGCCGGGGCGGGTCGACTCCTTCTCGTAGACGTCGTCGCGGTGGAGCAGGATCACCATGTCGGCGTCCTGCTCGAGCGACCCGGACTCACGCAGGTCGCTCATCATCGGGCGCTTGTCGCCGCGCTGCTCGGGACCACGGTTGAGCTGTGAGAGCGCGATGATCGGCAGCTCGAGCTCCTTGGCGAGGAGCTTGATCTGGCGGGAGAACTCCGAGACCTCGAGCTGGCGGGACTCGACCTTCTTGCCCGAGCTCATCAGCTGCATGTAGTCGATGACGATGAGCTTGAGGTCGTGGCGCTGCTTGAGCCGTCGCGCCTTGGCCCGGATCTCCATCATCGTCATGTTGGGCGAGTCGTCGATGAACATCGGCGCCCCGGAGACCTGGCCCATCTTGCGGGCCAGCGCGTCCCAGTCCTGGTCGCCCATCTGGCCGTTGCGGATGTGGTTGAGCGGCACCTTCGCCTCGGCGGACAGGAGTCGCATCATGATCTCGGAGCGCGTCATCTCGAGGCTGAAGAAGACGCTGGTGAGGTTGTTGTGGATCGACGCCGCCCGGCAGAAGTCGAGGGCGAGGGTGGAGTTGTGCGTCGGGATCATCGACTCACCGGCGAGATAGAGGTGGTCCTCGTTGTCGACCTGCACGCACCTGACGGGCACCGAGGCCACCGGCGTCACGCTCGTGATGTAGCGCCTGCCGATGCGGGTCGTGCTCGTCGGACGCTCCTCCTTGTGCAGGAGGTGCTTGCGCTCCAGCCGGAACACGTCGTCCGTGGTCGAGAAGTTGAGGATGTAGCACGTCGAGGAGGCTTCGCTGCGTCCTTGGACGCGCTTGGTCCGGCGGCCACAGCGGTAACCGAGGCTGACGACGAGCTCGTACACGTCCTGCGCAAGCCGCTCATCGGTGACCGCGAACTGGCAGCTGCCGACCCCGCGCACGACCGTGCCGTCGGTGTCCATGAGACCGGCGAGCAGGGCACGACGCGACGACTCGCTCGCCCGGAGGTAAGCGGTCGGGATGTGCTTGTCACCCAGCACGCGCAGTCGGCGGAGCTGTGCCGTGAACGAGTGCTCGGCGTGACAGGCAGCGCACGTCGGGCGCCGGAGCACGTACCACCACAGTCCACGCAGATTCCACGAGTGGCCTCGAGCGCATCGTCCTCGTGCAGCCGGATGGAGTAGAGCATCTCCCCCTGGGTCTGCACTCGATAACCCGCACCCTCGATGTAC
The DNA here is from genome assembly GCA_963776975.1 of uncultured Actinomycetota bacterium. GTDB lineage: Bacteria > Actinomycetota > Actinomycetes > Propionibacteriales > Nocardioidaceae > Nocardioides. The sequence goes on from CAVZOU010000015.1 coordinate 3,357, forward strand.
ATCGGGATCTCGTCGGTCTCGCAGGTGATCCGGTTGCCGGCGCTGTGTCCGTCGCCGAGCCAGGCGCCCAGGACGTAAGGATCGATCAGGAGGTCCTGGACCCCACCCTCCAGGGGCGCCGCGTTGAGCACGGCGTGGTTGGCCCGCTGCTCCACCCCGAGCCGGACGGTGGACGCGATCTGCTCCGTAGTGACCACCGACGGGTGCACCCGCTGGTGCCGCGCGCGGTTGTAGTGGTTGTCGGCGGCCCACTTCGACTTGCGCGCGGCGCGCGTCTCGGTGAGCCACTGGTGCTCGGCGTCCGCCACGATCGACGAGCCGTCGGAGAACCGGACCTCGTAGCAGGGCCGATCGACCATGACCTCAGTCGCCGCGACGACACGAGTCGGTCGACCGTGGGCGTCGTACAGGCGGTCCCCGACGGCGACCTCGCCCATCGTCGTCCAGCCGTCCGGGGTCGCGAGAGGCGTGTCGAGGGCGAGCGCCTTGCCCATGGCGGGACGCGCCGCGACGATGATCATCTGGCCGGAGTGGAGACCGTTGGTCAGGTCGTCGAGGTCCGCGAAGCCGGTGGGCACGCCGTACAGGCCCGCCTCGCGGTTGCCGATCGCCTCGATCTCGTCGAGGACGGGGTTCATGATGTCCGACAGCGGCGCGTAGTCCTCCGCCGTCCGACGGTCGGTGATCTTGTAGACCTCGGCCTGCGCCTGGTCGACGACGTCGTCGACCGCGCCCTCGCCGGCGTAGCCGATCTGCACGATCTTGGTGCCGGCCTCGACGAGCCGGCGCAGGATCGCCTTCTCCCGGACGATCTCGGCGTAGTAGGCCGCGTTGGCCGCGATCGGCACGTTGGCCGAGAGGGTGTGGAGGTAGGGCGCGCCGCCGATGTTGGACAGCTCACCGCGGCGCTGGAGCTCGGCGGCCACGGTGACCGGGTCGGCCGGCTCGCTGCGGCCGTAGAGGTCGATGATCGCGTCGTGGATCTTCTCGTGGGCGGGACGGTAGAAGTCGACCCCGCGCAGCGTCTCGGTGACGTTGGCGATCTCGTCCTTGGAGATGAGCATCGAGCCGAGCACGGACTGCTCGGCCGCGTTGTCCTGGGGCGGGGTGCGGTCGCCGGGCTGACGGGGTGCGTTGCCGGGCTCGTAGGCCGCCGGCCCGTCACCCCAGTCGTACTCGGGGTCGCGAGGTCCGCTGTCGTGCCCCAGGTCCTGGCCCGCGATGCTCACCGGTCCCACTCCTCATTCCTGGCCGCTCTGCGCCCGTGGCCACTGCCGGATCCGACCCCGCTGTCCCGCCGGGGCCGACCCTAGGGCCGACCACCGACACCCGCTCGACACCGGTCCGGCGACCGATCCGGTCCCGGATCGGTCGTGGTGCGTCGTCCGGTTGCCCGGGTCCCGCACCGCGCGACGGTACGTCGCCCGCGACCCGCCCTGCCACTCCGCGACGCCGAGTTATCCACAGGTGCTGGGGATAACCGGCGCAGGCCCGTGGACGACACGCACGATGTTGTGCACCAGCTGGGGACCAGCCTGTGGATACTGGTCGATCTTGACTACATCGCACGTCTCTGACCTGCATAAACGTGATGCTGACGGCTGTGGACGAGAAGTTCTTTACCGAACCGGCCGTCCACCTTCTCGACATGTGGGAGTCGCCGGTCGGTTTGTCGACATGCAGCACGTCGCGGCCATTTCCCACAGGTCCGACCGGGTTGTACACAGGTAGTCACTTAGGGCCATCCGAACTTTCACTTGCGTCACATGTCATGGTCATCAGCCCCATCTGGTCGTTACGCTCCACGAGTGAACACGACCGACCGCGAGATCCTCAGGCTGGCCGTCCCGGCCTTCCTGGCCCTGGTGGCCGAGCCGCTCTTCCTGCTCACCGACGCGGCGGTCGTCGGGCACCTCGGCACGGCCCCGCTCGCCGGCCTCGGGATCGCCGGCGTCGTCCTCCAGACCATCGTCGGGCTGTGCGTCTTCCTCGCCTACGGCACCACCGCCAGCGTCGCGCGCCACCTCGGCGCCGGTGACCTGCGCGGCGCCCTCGCCCAGGGCATCGACGGCTGCTGGCTGGCCGTGCTCATCGGCGGGGTGGCGACCGCGGTCGGCGTTCGTCCTGGCCGAGCAGCTGGTCGGGGCTGTTCGGCGCGGGCGACGCGGTGAGCGAGCAGGCGACGACGTACCTCCGGATCGCGATCTGGGGCACCACCCCGCTGCTGCTCATGCTCGCCACGACCGGCGTGCTCCGCGGACTGCAGGACACCCGCACCCCGCTGTGGGTCGCCGTCGGCGGCAACGTCGCCAACGTCGTCCTCAACGTGACGCTCGTGTACGGCCTCGACCTGGGCATCGCCGGCTCCGCGATCGGCTCGGTGCTCGCCCAGGTGGGCAGCGCGGTCGTGCTCGTCGCGGTCGTCGTGCGGGCCGCACGCCGCGAGGGGGCGCCGCTGTCCCCCGACCTGCCCGGGATCCGCGCCGCCGCCCATGCCGGCACCCCGCTGGTGATGCGCACGCTCACGCTGCGCGCCTGCCTGCTCGTCGGCACGTACGCCGTCACCTTCGCCGGGACCGACCCCGAGACCGACCTGGCCACGCACCAGATCGCCATCACGTTGTGGACCTTCCTCGCGTTCACCCTCGACGCCCTGGCCATCGCCGCCCAGGCCATCACCGGCCGCGCCCTCGGCGCCGGAGACGTCGACGGCACCCGGCGCCTCACCCGCCGCCTGGTCCGGTGGGGCTGGGGTGGCGGCATCGCGACCGGGCTGCTGCTGGCGCTGTGCGCGCCCTGGATCGGCGCGCTCTTCTCGCCCGACCCCGAGGTCCAGCGGCTCCTGGTCCCGGTGCTGCTCGTCGCGGCCCTCGGCCAGCCCATCGCCGGGGTGGTCTTCGTGCTCGACGGCGTGCTCATCGGCGCCGGCGACGGCCGCTACCTCGCGTGGGGCGGGCTGCTGGTGCTCGCCGCCTACGCCCCGGCCGCGCTGCTCGCCGCCGCCGGTCCCGGCGGTCTGGTGCCGGTCTGGCTGGCCATGGTCGTGGTCTTCATGGGCTCGCGGTACGTCGTCCTCACCCGTCGCGCCCGCGGCGACGCCTGGTTGGTGACCGGGGCGCTAGCCTCGCGCGCATGAAGCCCCTCCAGTCCGTCGCGATGGGGCTGCTGGTCGTGGCGCTCACCGCCCGCGTCCAGGGGTACGACGCCCTGCCGGACTTCGTCGGCTGGGTCCTGGTCCTCCTCGGCGCCCGGCGCCTCGGGCTCTCCGACCTCCTCACCGGGCTGGTCGGCGCCGCCCTCGCCGTGTCGCTCGTGGTCTGGTGGCCCCCGGTCCAGGACGGGCTCGGTGACCTGCACCCCTCGCTCTGGTGGGCCGCGACCCTGCCCCAGCTGGCGGCCTGCGCCCAGCTCTGCCGCGAGCTGGCGACCCGGGCCACGGCGGCCGCGGACCGGCGGGCCACGGCGTGGCTGCGGACGGCGACGGTCCTCGTGGCCGTCTCCGCCGTGGCGCCCGTCGTCGTCTTGTCCACCGACTCCTCCGACGACGTCCTCGCCGCCGTCTACGCCGCTGCCGCGGGCGTCGTCCTGCTGCTCATCGTGCTGCTCTTCTCCTACGCCGCCCGTCCCTGGGCGGTGGCCGAGGACACGGCGGACGCGGTGCCGGCCCGGACCAATGCGCGCAAGGGCGACTGAGCGGCGTACTCACTGGCCGACTTTGACGACACCCACCAGGAGCCCGGCGGGAATGCAGCGCGGCCCGCCCCCCGGAGGGAGCGGGCCGCGCCGGCAGTGCTGTGTGCGTCAGGCGGGGATCACGTTGAGGGCGACCGTGGCCGACACCTCGTCGTGCAGCTTGACCGACACCTCGTGGGCGCCGAGCGCCTTGATGGGCTGGTCGACCACGATCGTGCGGCGGTCGACGGGCTCGCCGGACACCTCGGTGATCGCCTCGGCGATCTCCGCGGTGGTGACGGCGCCGAAGAGGCGGCCGCCGGCGCCGGAGCGGACCTTGACCGCGACCTGGGCGGCCTCGATCTTGGTCTTGATCTCCTTGGCGTGGTCGGCGTCGCGCGCGGCGCGAGTCGTGCGGGCCGTCTTGATCGACTCGACGGTCTTCTCGCCGCCGCGGGTCCAGCGGATGCCGAGGCCACGGGGCACGAGGTAGTTGCGGCCGTAGCCGTCCTTGACCTCGACCACGTCGCCGGGAGCGCCGAGTCCGTCGACCTCCTGGGTCAGGATGAGCTTCATGTGTTCTCTTCCCTTCCTCAGCGACCGGTGGACGTGTAGGGCAGCAGGGCGACCTCGCGGGCGTTCTTGACCGCGATGGCCACGTCCCGCTGGTGCTGGACGCAGTTGCCGGTCACGCGACGCGCACGGATCTTGCCGCGGTCGGAGATGAACTTGCGGAGCAGGGTGGTGTCCTTGTAGTCGACACCGGTCGCCTTCTCCTTGCAGAACTGGCAAACCTTCTTCTTGGGCTTGCGAATCACTGCCTTGGCCATTGTGGTGCTTCCTTTCTAGAAGCCCGGACCAGGTTGGTTACTGGCCCGGAATGGTTGAGGGGTGTTCGGGACTGGTTGGTGCTGTGTGTCAGAAGGGGGGTTCTTCGGAGCCGCCCACGCCGGGAGCGCCCCACGGGTCGTTGGCCGGCTGGCCACCGCCCTGGCCGCCCTGGGTGGAGCCGCCGCCGTAGCCGCCGCCGCCCTGCTGGCCGCCGAAGCCGCCACCGGACTGCGCGGGCTGTCCGCCACCGAAGCCGCCGGCCTGTCCGCCACCCTGGGGGGCGGGCGTGGCCCACGGGTCGTCGCCGCCGGACGCGTTGCCGCCACCGCCACCACCGAAACCGCCGCCCCCGCCGGAGCCGGAGCGGGTGGTCTTGGAGATCTTGGCCGTCGCGTACTTGAGCGACGGACCGACCTCCTCGACCTCGATCTCGAAGACGGTGCGCTTCTCGCCCTCGCGGGTCTCGTACTGACGCGACTTGAGACGCCCCTGCACGACGACACGCATGCCGCGCTGGAGGGACTCGGCAACGTTCTCCGCGGCCTGGCGCCAGACCGAGCAGGAGAGGAACAGCGCGTCGCCGTCCTTCCACTCGTTGCTCTGGCGGTCGAAGGTGCGCGGCGTCGACGCGATCCGGAAGTTGGCCACGGCCGCACCCGAGGGGGTGAAGCGCAGCTCCGGATCGTCGACGAGGTTGCCGACGACGGTGATGACGGTCTCGCCTGCCATGTCAGGACTCCCTAATGATCACGATGTGAGGTCGGGGGCCATCGTTGCGGAGGCCACCGACATCGGAAAGGTTTTCCACAAACACGCTCAGAGCGTGGGGCGGAGGACCTTGGTGCGCAGGATCGACTCGTTCAGCGTGAGCTGGCGGTCGAACTCCTTGACGGTCGCAGGCTCGGCCTGCAGCGAGATGATCGCGTAGATGCCCTCGGCGTTCTTCTTGATCTCGTAGGCCAGGCGACGCCGGCCCCACACGTCGACCTTGTCGACGGATCCGCCGTCCTTGCGGATGACGTTGAGGTACTTGTCGAGGGACGGCTCGATGGTGCGCTCCTCGAGACTGGGGTCGAGGATCACCAACACTTCGTAGGCACGCGTCATGCGTGTCTACCTCCTTCGGACTCATGCGGCCACGGACGATCCGTGGCAGGAGGATGTGCCCCCAGCGGATAGGGAGCGACAGGAAAGGCTAACAGCGCCCGGCCACCCCCGTGGAATCCGTGCGGGACCGGGCCTGTGGATGACCAGCGGCACCGATCGGCGTACGTCGCTAGCGTCGTGGTCGTGCGTCCCCCAGCCCACGCAGCGCCCCGGCAGGCGCCACCCCGGACGGCCCGCCCGGCGGTCGCCGGCCGCTACGTCCTGCTCGACCAGGTCGGGGCCGGCGGGATGGGCTCGGTGTGGCGGGCACGCGACACCCGCACCGGCGCGCTGGTCGCCGTCAAGGTCCTCGGACAGCACTCCGCCGGCCTGCTCGCCCGCTTCGTGCGTGAGCAGGCCGTCCGGGTGCGGCACCCGCACGTCGTCGCCCCCACGGGCTGGGCCGCCGACGACGACCTCGTCCTGCTCGCCATGGACCTCGTGCCCGGAGGCTCGGTCCAGCAGCTGCTCGACGAGCACGGCCCGCTCCCGGTGGGGTACGCCGCGCGGCTGGTCGAGCAGCTCCTCATGGCGCTCGCCGCCGTCCACGCGGCCGGGCTGGTGCACCGCGACGTCAAGCCCGCCAACCTCCTCCTCGACGCCACCGGTGCCGGCGACCCGCACCTGCGGCTCGGTGACTTCGGGGTGGCCGCGCCCGTCGCCGACCGGCGCTTCACCACCGTCCCGGGCGCGATCGGCACCGACGGCTACATGGCGCCCGAGCAGGCGCGGGGGGCGCCGCCCGACCCGTGCCAGGACCTGTACGCCGTCGGCCGGGTCGGCCTCCAGCTCCTCACCGGCCTGCCGCCGTCGCGCCAGGGGGAGATCGGGTCCAGCCGGCTGCGCCCGCTCCTCGAGCGCCTCCTGGTGGTCGACCCCGAGCAGCGGCTGGCGTCCGCCGAGGCCGCCCTGCGCCTGCTGCGCCGCCTCGACATCCCCACCGAGCCGGGCCCGGTCGTCGCCGACCGGCTCCCCCCGCTGCCGGCCGCGCGGCGTACCCGATCCGTCGACTGGCCGGCCTGGGCCGCCGTCGCCGGCTGCCTGGTCGTGCTCGTCGCCTGCGCGGTCGTCGTGACCGCCGCCCTCACCTGAGCGCCTATCGATCGCCCACCGATCGCCCGGCAGAACGCCCCTGCCCGGTGTCCCCGCTCCCCACTAGCCTGACGCCCATGAGCATTCCCATCGGCGCGCACGTGGACCAGACCGACCCGATCGCCGAGGCGCAGGCCCGGCAGGCGCCGCTGGTGCAGTTCTTCCTCGGCGACCCGCAGGGCTACAAGGGCCCCGAGGTCCGGTACGCCGGGGGCGCGCAGGCCCTGCGCGAGGCCGCCGGGGAGGCGGGGGTCGACCTCTACGTCCACGCGCCGTACATCGTCAACGTCGCCACGACCAACAACCGGATCCGCATCCCGAGCCGCAAGCTGCTCCAGCAGCACGTCGACGCGGCGGCCGAGATCGGCGCCAAGGGGCTGATCGTGCACGGCGGGCACGTCAACAAGACCGACGACCCGAGCATCGGGTTCGACAACTGGCGCAAGGCCGTCGAGGCCACCGACCTCAAGCTGCCGCTGCTCATCGAGAACACCGCCGGCGGCGACAACGCGATGACCCGCTACCTCGACCGCATCGCCGGGGTGTGGGACGCCATCTCCGGCACCGAGCAGGCCGACATGGTCGGCTTCTGCCTCGACACCTGCCACGCCCACGCGGGCGGCAACCCGCTCGAGACCGTGGTCGCCGACGTCCTGGCCATCACCGGACGGATCGACCTGGTGCACTGCAACGACAGCCGCGACGACTTCGACTCCGGCGCCGACCGGCACGCCAACCTCGGGGCCGGCCACATCGACGCCGACCTGCTCGCCGCGGTGATCCGCGACGCCGGCGCCCCGGTCTGCCTGGAGACCCCGGGCGGCGCGGCCGAGCACACCGCCGACGCGGACTGGCTGCGCGAGCGGGTCGCATGAGCGGGCAGGACACGACCGGCGGCACCTGGTCGGCGCCCGGCCGGGTCAACCTCATCGGCGACCACACCGACTACAACGCCGGCTTCGCGCTGCCGTTCGCGCTGCCCCAGCGGACCACCGTCGTCGCCACCGCGCGCACCGATGGCCGCATCACCGCCACGTCCGGCGACCTCGAGCCCGGTGACTTCCCGACCACCACGCAGCCGGGCGACGTGACCGGCTGGGCGGCGTACGTCGCGGGCATCGCCTGGGTGCTCGGCGAGCACCTCGGGGCACCGGTCCCCGGCGCCGACCTGGAGATCTCCAGCGAGGTCCCGGTGGGCTCGGGGCTCTCCTCCTCCCACTCCCTCGAGTGCGCGGTCGCGCTGGCGCTGCTGGGCCTCGCCGGCGCCGAGGTCCCCCGCGAGGAGCTGGCCCTGCTCGTCCAGCGCGCCGAGAACGACTACGTCGGAGCACCCACCGGGCTGCTCGACCAGACCGCGATCCTGCGCTCGCAGGACGGTCACCTCTCCTTCTTCGACGCCCGCGACCTCACCGTCGAGCCGGTGCCCTGCGACCTCGACGCCGCGGGGCTGACCCTGCTCGTCGTCGACCCGCACGCCCCGCACCAGCTGGTCGACGGCGGCTACGCCTCGCGCCGCGAGGCCTGCGAGCGGGCCGCCCGCGAGCTGGGCGTCGCGACGCTGCGCGAGGTGCAGGACGTCGACGCCGCGCTGGCCTCGCTCACCGACGACGAGACCCGGCGCCGGGCGCGGCACGTGCTCACCGAGAACCAGCGGGTCCTCGACTGCGTCGCCCTGGCCCGCCGGGGCGACCTCGCCGGCATCGGCCCGCTCATGACCGCCTCCCACGCCTCGATGCGCGACGACTTCGCCAACTCGGTGCCGGTCGTCGACCGCACCGTCGAGGCGGCCCTCGGGGGCGGCGCCCTCGGTGCGCGGATGACCGGCGGCGGCTTCGGCGGCGCCGTGGTCGCGCTGGTGCCCCGCGACGCCGTGCCCGCGGTGCGCGCGGCCGTCGCCGAAGCGGCCGCCGACGCCGGCCTGGAGGCTCCCGTCGTCCTCGACGTGAGGCCCTCCCGCGGCGCCGGTCGCGACTGACCCCCGCCCCTGGGCAAGGGGCAAGGTAAAAAGTTGCCGCAACCGCGCAACCAAACCGGTCCCCGCCACGTCTAGGTGGTGAGCAGGGATCGGACAAGCACGGGGGTCTTGTCTGGTCCCTGCCACCATTTCAGCCCCTGTAGCCTCACCCGGGTGACGACGCCGACCCCCCTGACCGTTCGGACCATCACGACCGCCGAGCACGCCGCGTACGTCGCCGCCCAACCCAGCGCGAGCTTCCTGCAGACCCCCGGCTGGGCCCAGGTCAAGCCGGAGTGGCGCGCGGAGTCCCTGGGTTGGTTCCGAGACGGCGAGGAGCTGGTCGGCGCCGCGCTGGTGCTCTACCGCCAGCTCCCCCGCCTCAAGCGCTACCTCGCCTACCTCCCCGAGGGACCGGTCATCGACTGGACCACCGACGACCTCGACTCGTGGCTCGCGCCGATGACCGGCCACCTGTCCCGGCAGGGCGCCTTCGGCGTCCGGATGGGCCCGCCCGTGGTCACCCGCCGCTGGAGCGCCGCCCAGGTCAAGGAGGGGATCGCCGACGAGTCCGTGCACCGGCTGACGGACGTGCCCCCGCTCGAGCGCAACCAGACCGGCGCCTGCGTCGTGTCCCAGCTCCACGAGCTCGGCTGGCGTCCGCAGGCCGTCGAGGGCGGCTTCGCGGCCGGCCAGCCGCAGTACAACTTCGTCATCCCGCTCGCCCACGACGACGGCACCCCGCGCACCGAGGACGAGGTCCTCGCCGGGATGAACCAGCTGTGGCGGCGCAACATCAAGAAGGCCGCCAAGCAGGGCGTCGTCGTCGAGCGCGGCACCCGTGCGGACCTCAAGGCCTTCCACGACCTCTACGTCCACACCGCCGAGCGCGACCACTTCACCCCGCGCGGCCTGCGCTACTTCGAGACGATGTACGACGCCCTGTCGGCCGAGGCGGACGGGCGCATCACCCTGTGGACCGCCCGCCACGAGGGCGACCTCGTCGCCAGCACGATCGCGATCCGGGTCGGCACCCACTCCTGGTACTCCTACGGCGCCAGCTCCACCGAGAAGCGCGACGTCCGGGGCTCCAACGCGATCCAGTGGGCGATGATCAGCGACGCCCTGGCCGCCGGCGCCACGGTGTACGACCTGCGCGGCATCACCGACACCCTGGACGCCGACGACTCCCACGTGGGGCTCATCCAGTTCAAGGTCGGCACCGGCGGCGAGGCCGTCGAGTACGTCGGCGAGTGGGACCTCCCGCTCAGCCGGCCGCTCTATGAGGCGTTCGAGCTCTACATGAGGCGTCGCGGATGACGCTGCGACTCACCGTGGACGGCGAGCGCTGGCGCCGGCACCTGCTCGCGACCGCGACCGCGCACCCCGGCATCGTCCCGGTCTGCAAGGGCAACGGCTACGGCTTCACCATCGGTCGGCTGGCGCGGCGCGTGCAGTGGCTGCACGAGCACGCGGAGCAGACCGGCACCCCGGTCGACATGCTCGCGGTCGGCACCTACCGCGAGCTCGCCGAGGCGGCCACGCGCTACGACGGCGACCTGCTGGTCCTCACCCCGTGGCGCCCGGTCGGGGGTGCCGTCGAGGTCCCCGAGGCCCACGGCCACCGCGTGGTGCACACGATCAGCCGGCTCGAGGACCTGCGCGAGCTCACCGACCGCGACCCGCGCGCCCGCTTCGTGCTCGAGCAGCTCACCTCCATGCGTCGCCACGGCATGACCCGGCGCGAGCTCGTCGAGGCCGGCCACCTGCTGGCCGAGCGCCGCCTGCCCGGCCTCGAGGGCATGGCCATGCACCTGCCGCTCAACACCTCCTCGCACCTGGGCGAGGTCACCCGGCTCGTCAACGACATGGTCGCGGCCGGCATCGGCACCCGCACGATCTTCGTCAGCCACCTGACCCGCGACGAGCTGGCGACGCTGCGCGCGACGTACCCCGACTTCACCATCCGCCCGCGCGTCGGCACCGACCTGTGGCTCGGCGACCGCGGCGCGCTGCAGGTGAGCTCCACCGTGCTGGACGTGCACCCGATCGAGCGCGGCGAGGCGTTCGGCTACCGCGGCCGCTCCATGCCGAAGAGCGGGCACCTGCTCGTCGTCAGCGGCGGCACGGCGCACGGCATCGGGCTCGAGGCGCCCACCGGCGACCAGTCCATCCGCGCCCGCGCCGCGACCCTGGCCCGCGGCGGCATGGACGCGGTCGGCTTCGTGCGCTCGCCGTTCTCCATCGACGGCAAGCAGCGGCTCTTCGCCGAGCCCCCGCACATGCAGGCCTCGATGCTGTTCGTGCCGTCAGGCGCGCGCGTGCCCGCGGTCGGTGAGGACATCGACGTCCGGGTGCGCTTCACCGCGACCGACTTCGACAGCGTCGTCGTCACCTGAGTCGGCCGTCCGGGCCCGCAGCAGCACGGACGTGACCAGCCACGCCAGGCCGACCACCCGGGCCAGCACGCCCCACCAGTAGGCCCGCGCGTCGCCGCCGCCCGCCGGGGCGAGGAGCCCGCCGAGGTACCACCCGAGCATCGCGAAGTGGAGCACCTCGCCCGACTGCCACACGAGCAGGTCGCGCCAGCGCGCCACGCCGAGCGCGGCCAGCGGCAGCAGGACCAGGGCGTACGACGGGGCGGACGCCGGGCTCACGACCAGTGTCCCGGCGAGGGCCAGCGTGCCGAGCGCCGCGAGCGACAGGCGGGTCCGCAGTCCCACCGCGGCGACCACGCCCAGCCAGGCCGCGACCAGCACCGCGGACGCGGTGAGCACCGTGCCGCGGGAGAGGTCGACGTTGCCGGCCTGCTCGACCAGCAGCCACACCGAGCCGACGTCGGCGCCGTGCAGGTAGCCCTGCCACGACGCGCGCCAGGCCGTCGACGAGGAGAGGTACGCCGGGGCGTTGGCGACCACCCAGGTCCCGACGGCCACGGCGGCCACGCGCCATGCCTCGCTGCCGCGCCGCTCACGCACGGCGACCACGACCAGCGGCACCAGCAGCACGGCGACCAGCGGCGAGGTGGCCGCCCCCAGTCCCAGGGCGGCTCCTGCCACCCCCGGCCGGCGCCGGGCCCATCCCCACAGCACGCCGGCGACGGCGGTCGCCGCCAGCAGGTCCCAGGTGATCGGCCAGAGGAGGACCAGCACCGGCGCGGCCGCGAACGCCGCGGCGTCCCACGGGCGGCGCCGGCGCACGCCGACGAGGAGCCCGGCGGCCAGCAGTCCCGCGGCCGCCAGCCAGAGTGCCTTGACCGCGGTGAAGACCCGCGCCTCGCGGTGCACCGCGTCGTCGACCGGGACGTCCGCGACCGCCTCGCCGCGCCGGTCGGCGAGGTCGGGCGACCCGGAGACCACGTGCGTGACCCGGGCCGCGGCCCACGCGACGTACGCCGGGACCGGCGGGTGCCAGCCCGCGGCATACCGCTCCCGGACGGCCTGGTCGTCGGTGAAGGGCCAGGCGAGCTCGGCGTGGCCGCGGTCGACGTACGCCTGGGAGACGTCGGACCAGCAGAGCGCGGCGTACCGGCCGGTGCCGCCCTCGCCGGCCACGTCGAGGCACGGCGCCTTGGCGACCATGCCCAGCGACAGGGAGAGCGTCGCGAGGAGCAGGACCACCCGCAGCGGGGTCCACCACGGGTGCCGGCCCGCGTGGTCGCCGAGCGGGCCGCCGACCACCTCGCTGAGCGAGCGGACGAGGGCGTCGTCGCGGCTCGGGTGGACCCGGTCGGTCATCGCGGGCCCCGGGCCCGCGGGTCCGGAGTCACGGACGCCAGGTGGCCACGCGTCGCCTCGTCGGCGAGGCGTACGTCGCGCGCCGGGGCGCCGCCGTCGGGCTCGTCGTCGGCGCGCTCGGGGGCGGGGCCGTCTCGGTCGGCGCCGGCGTCGTCGGGACGGGCGCGGTCGGGACCGGGGTGGTCGGGACCGGGGTGGTGGGCACCGGGGTCGGCGGCACCGTCTCCGTGGGCGTCTCCGTCGGGGTCTCCGTCGGGGACGGCTCCTCGGTCTCGATCGTCGGCGTCCGGCTCGGGCTCCGCGACGGCTGCGGCGACGGCGGTGCGAGGTGGTCTCCGGCGGGACGAACGGCGTCTCGTAGCCCTCCGGGGTCTCGCCGTCGACGAACACCGGCTCCGGGAACTCCTCGACCTCCATGCCCTCCATCACCGTCTGCATGATCGAGGTCCACGTCTTGGCGGGGTAGTTGCCGCCGAAGTAGCCGAGCTTGCCGTCGGAGCTGGTCGGCAGCCACTCGTCGAGGGCCTCGCGACCCTTGCCGCGCACGTACATCACCGCGGTCGACATCTGCGGGGTGTAGCCGACGAACCACGACGAGGACACCTCGCCGTCGTCGTTGGTGGCGGTGCCGGTCTTGCCGGCGGCCGGGCGGCCCAGCGCCAGCGCCTCGGTGCCGGACCCGCTCTGCACGACCTGCTGCAGGGCATAGCTGACGTCGGCGGCGATGTCCTCGTCGACCGTCCGCTCGATCCCGGGCTCCGCGGAGTAGACCGTCTCGCCGTTGCGGTCCACGACCTTCTCCACGACGTGCACGTCGCTGCGCTCGCCGCCGCTCGCGAGGGTGGCGTAGGCGTTGGCCATGTTGATCGGGCTCACCTGGGCCGTGCCCAGGGTGACGCCGACGTTCTCCTGCATGTCGATGGAGCGGTTGGGGATGCCCCACGGACCCGGCTTGTTGCCGGGGACGCCCATGTCCTCGAGGGCCTGGATGACCTTCGCCGGGCCGTCGGGCATGGCGTCGACCATGTCGACGAAGGCGGTGTTGATGGAGTTCTCGGTGGCTTCCAGCATCGAGACGGCGGAGCCGTAGTCGGTGTCGCCCTGGTTCTCGAACTCGGTGCCCGCGATGTCGATCGGGCAGTTGCCCTCGAAGGTGTCGTTGAGGGAGAAGCCCTCGCGGATCGCGGCCACGTCGGTGCCCGCCTTGATCGTCGAGCCGGCCATGCCCCCCGCGACCGCCCAGTTGATCTGGGAGTCGAGGTAGTCCTGCCCGCCGTAGAAGCCACGCAGGGCTCCGGTGCCGACCTCGACGGTGGCGGCGCCGACGTGCAGCTGCTTGTCGAAGCCGGCGGGCCGCTGCTCGGTGACCCCCTGCTCGACGGCCTCCATGGCCTCGGGGGTGAAGGTGGTGGTGATCCGCAGGCCGCCGCCGTCGATCTGCTCCTCGGTGAAGTCACCGGTGGCGAGCAGCTCCTGCTTGACCAGCGAGAGCATGTGGCCGCGCTGGCCGCCGTACTGGCTCTGCGCCGCGATGTCGGGGAACTTCGGCAGCCGCTTGGTGGCCTTCTCGGCCTGCTCCGCGGTGATCGCGCCGATGTCGACCATCGCCTCGAGGACGTAGGTGTAGCGCTCCTTGAGGGCCTCGCGCGCCTCCTTGCCACCGTCGGGGTCGTAGCGCGACGGGTTGTTGAGGACGGTGGCGAGCACCGCGCTCTCGCGCAGGTTGAGCTGCGCGGCGTCCTTGTCGAAGAACGCCTGCGCCGCCGCCTGCACGCCGTACGCGCCGCGGCCGAAGTAGATGGTGTTGAGGTAGCCCTCGAGGATCTCGGACTTGCTCAGCTGGTTCTGGATCTTGAGCGAGACGACCGCTTCCTTGATCTTGCGCTGGTAGCTGTGCTCGCTGGTGAGGTAGAGGATCTTGACGTACTGCTGGGTGATCGTCGACGCGCCCTGGCGGTCGTTGCCCCGGGCGTTGGAGAACGCGGCGCGCAGGATGCCCTTGGGGTCGATGCCCTGGTCGGTCCAGAAGGTCTGGTTCTCCGCGGCGACGACCGCGTCCTGCATCTGCTGCGGCATCTCCGAGAGCGGGATGGAGACGCGGTTCTGGTCGTCGTAGAAGGTGCCGAGCTCCTCCTTGCCGCCGCTGTAGTAGACGAACGTCGTCTGGGCCTTGAAGGCCTCGTTGGGCGCCGGGATGGCGATGGACCGATAGAGGACGAACGACGCCAGTGCCCCGAGCAGGACGAGGACGAGTCCGACCACCAGCAGCTTCTTGAGGATCCCGCGGACCCGCTGGCCCGTCGTCTTCTTCGGCTTGGTGGGTCGGCGCTTGACCGCCGGACCGTCTGCTCTGCGCTTCGCACTCACGGCGGCAAGGGTACGGCCAGAGCGGTGGCAGGCCGCTGTCGTCGCGCACGCAGGGGTATCGCACGCCACAGCCACGCTGGATGGCGCCGATCGGATATATCGCTACGATAGGTCTCATGGCACGTCGTGGAGAGACCATCGAGCTCGCAGTCCTCGGACTGCTGCACGAGGCACCCATGCACGGCTACGAGCTCCGCAAGCGGCTCAACCTGATGCTCGGCTGGGGGAGGGTGCTGTCCTACGGCTCCCTCTACCCCGCCCTGAAGAAGATGCTGCGCGCCGGCCTCATCGAGGAGCTCACCACCACCACCCCGGCATCGCGGCGGCCCCGGATCGTCTACGAGGTCACCGACGCCGGCACCGAGGAGTTCTAGCGGTTGATGTCGGAGGTCGGTCCCACGGCGTGGGAGGACGACAACTTCGACATCCGGTTCGCGTTCTTCTCCTCCACCGACATGGAGATCCGGCTGCGCGTCCTCGAGGGACGTCGCACCCGGCTCCAGGAGCGGCTCGCCCGGGTCCAGCCGGACCTCGAGCGCACCCAGGCCGAGGTCGACCGCTATGCCGGCGAGCTCCAGCGGCACGGCGTCGAGTCGGTCGAGCGCGAGGTGCGCTGGCTCTCGGACCTCATCCGGGCCGAGCGCGGCGAGCTCGACCCGGCACAGCATCAGCAGCAGCAGCAGCCCCGTCACCAGCACTGACCAGTAGCAAGACCAGGCAGACAAGGAGAGCCCCATGGGTTCGGTACGAGTAGCAATCGTGGGGGTCGGCAACTGCGCCACCTCCCTCATCCAGGGCGTGGAGTACTACAAGGACGCCGACCCGCAGGCCACCGTGCCCGGCCTCATGCACGTCAAGTTCGGCGACTACCACGTCAGTGACGTGGAGTTCGTCGCGGCGTTCGACGTCGACGACAAGAAGGTCGGCAAGGACCTCTCCGAGGCCATCAACGCCTCCGAGAACAACACCATCAAGATCTGCGACGTCCCGACCATCGGTGTCGAGGTCCAGCGTGGCCCGACCATGGACGGCCTCGGCAAGTACTACCGCATGACCATCGACGAGTCGCCCGCCGAGCCGGTCGACGTCGTCCCGGTCCTCAAGGACGCCCAGGTCGACGTCCTCGTCTCCTACCTCCCGGTCGGCTCGGAGGAGGCGGACAAGTTCTACGCCCAGTGCGCCATCGACGCCGGTGTCGGCTTCGTCAACGCGCTGCCCGTCTTCATCGCCTCCGACCCCGAGTGGGCCAAGAAGTTCGAGGACGCCGGCGTCCCGATCGTCGGTGACGACATCAAGTCGCAGGTCGGCGCCACCATCACGCACCGCGTGATGGCCAAGCTGTTCGAGGACCGCGGCGTCGCGCTGGACCGCACCTACCAGCTCAACGTCGGCGGCAACATGGACTTCAAGAACATGCTCGAGCGTGAGCGCCTGGAGTCCAAGAAGGTCTCCAAGACCCAGGCCGTGACGTCCAACCTCAAGGGCGAGCTGGCCGACAAGATCAGCGACCGCAACGTCCACATCGGTCCGTCGGACTACGTCGCGTGGCTCGACGACCGCAAGTGGGCCTACGTCCGCCTCGAGGGTCGCGCCTTCGGTGACGTCCCGCTCAACCTCGAGTACAAGCTCGAGGTCTGGGACTCGCCCAACTCCGCCGGCATCATCATCGACGCCGTCCGGGCCGCCAAGATCGCCATGGACCGCGGCATCGGTGGCCCGATCATCCCGGCCTCGACCTACCTGATGAAGTCCCCGCCGGTGCAGATGCCCGACGACCTCGGCCGCTCCGAGCTGGAGAAGTTCATCGCGGGCGAGTGACCTCGCCCCCTGCACGCAACCCGCACCACCCCGACAGCCCCGGCCGCGCGCCGGGGCTGTCGGCATTCCCGGGTGACACCACGCTCACTGGTCCAGACCGGTCGGACGGGGTGTATCAGGACCGCCGGACGCCGCTCTGACCGGGTGCACTCGCCGTACGGGGGAAGCGTCGGCGGTCCGTCACCCAGGAGGCAGCAGCATGCAGGAGCTCCCGAACCTCGTCGCGATCCTCGCGGCGGTGGCGACGGTCCTCGCTGCGCGCCTCCTCGTGGGCAGCGACGACGCGAGGGGGGTCAGCGGCGTCCGCGGGTCCGGGAGCGGCGCCGGTGCCACGGGGGCATCGGACCCGCAGGGTCCGCGGACACCGGCCGGAGGGGGACGCGACCCGGGTCGCGTCCAGGGGGACGGCACCGATGCGTCCCCCTCCGGTCGCACCACTCGCACCATCCGCACGAGGCGGCACGCCGGGGCCGGGGGGACCCGGGCCGTGCCGCTGCGGAGCACGGGGGTGACGCTGTCGTAGGAACGGGGGGCGACAGCGTCGACAGGGCGATCGGCACCGACACGGTGCGGGTCGCCCTGTCCGTCGTGACCCCGGGGAGCCGGCTCAGGCCTCGGCCGTCGCCTTGATCCCCGCCAGCGTCGAGCGCATGCCCTCGCGCAGCTCGGCCTGGAAGGACGGCACGCCGCCGAGCAGCGCTTGGTGAGCCGGCGGAGATGGCCGAGATGCCCTCCGGCGCCTCGCGGCGCTGCACGACGCGGGTGCCGGTCGCGGTCGGCTCCAGGGTGAAGGACCAGATGGTGAAGTTGTCCTTCACCCGGAAGCGCGATCTCCTGGTGCGGCTCGAAGCGCACGACCTTGGACTGCGTGGGCCACACCAGCAGGCCGCGCCGGTTGACGTTGACCAACCGGGTGCCGAGCCGGATGGGGCGCTCGGTCCGCACGAACGACCGCACGACCTGCGGGCTCCACTCCGCCAGCCGGGGCAGGTCCGAGACCAGCGACCAGACCCGCGCCGGGTCGGCCGCCACCTCCACGGACTCCTCGATCAGCGGCTCGACGTCCTCGGTGACTCCACGGGTGCTCCTGGGCGGGAGGTGGGAAGAATCCATGGGCGGGCGGCTGGGAAGAATCCATGGCCGGGAGGCTAGCGGTGGGCCCACCACTCCAGCAGGCGCGGTCCGCGCCTCGTCGGGCGTGAGGTTGCCCTCGTCCATCCGCAGCTCGAGGAGGAACCGGTAGGCCTCGCCGACCTCGCGGCCCGGCCCGATGCCGAGGATCTCCATGATCTCGTTGCCGTCGAGGTCCGGCCGGATGGAGGCGAGCTCCTCCTGCTCGGAGAGCCGGGCGATGCGCTCCTCGAGGGAGTCGTAGGTGCGGCGCAGCCGGTCGGCCTTGCGCTGGTTGCGGGTCGTGCAGTCCGCCCGGGTGAGGATGTGCAGGCGCTCCAGCTGGTCGCCGGCGTCGCGCACGTAGCGGCGCACGGCCGAGTCGGTCCACTCCCCCGAGCCGTAGCCGTGGAACCGCAGGTGCAGCTCGACGAGCGTGCTCACCGCGTCGATGTCGGCGTTGGAGAAGCGCAGCGCGCGCATCCGCTTGCGCGTGATCTTGGCGCCCGACGACGTCGTGGTGGTGGAAGGTCACGATGCCGCCCGACTCGAAGCGGCGGGTGCGCGGCTTGCCGACGTCGTGCATGAGCGCGGCGAAGCGGACGACGAAGTCGGGGCCGCCGCCGAGCCGGTGCTCGAGGTCGATCGACTGCTCGAGCACGGTCAGGGTGTGCTCGTAGACGTCCTTGTGGCGGTGGTGCTCGTCGCGCTCGAGCGCCAGGGCCGGCAGCTCGGGCAGGACGTGCGCCGGCCAGGCCGGTCTCCACGAGCAGGGTGAGGCCGAGGCGGGGGTACGGCGCGCAGACCAGCTTGACCAGCTCGTCGCGGACCCGCTCGGCGGAGATGATCTCGATCCGCCCGGCCATGGCGGTCATCGCCGCGACCACCTCGGGGGCCACGGTGAAGCCGAGCTGGGCGGCGAAGCGGGCGGCGCGCATCATCCGCAGCGGGTCGTCGGAGAAGGAGTCCTCGGGCGTCCCGGGGGTGCGCAGCACCCGCTGGGCGAGGTCGACGAGCCCGCCGTGCGGGTCCTCGAACTCGCGGCCCGGCACCCGCACCGCCATCGCGTTGACCGTGAAGTCCCGGCGGCCGAGGTCGCCGGCCAGCGAGTCGCCGTACTCCACGTCGGGCTTGCGGGAGGCCGGGTCGTAGGTCTCGGCGCGGTAGGTCGTGATCTCGACCTGCCAGGGCCCCTTGCGGCAGCCGATGGTGCCGAACGCGCGGCCCATGTCCCAGATGGCGTCGGCCCAGCCCCTGAGCAGCCGCTCGGTCACGTCGGGGCGCGCCGACGTGGTGAAGTCGAGGTCGTTCTGGAGGCGGCCGAGCATCGCGTCGCGGACCGGACCGCCCACCAGCGCCAGCTCCTCGCCGGCGTCGGCGAACCGGGCGCCCAGCTCGTCGATGACGGGGCCGATGCGATCCAGCTCGGCACCCACGCGACGCTGCACGTCGACGATCTGGAGCGGGGGCAGCGGGGCGTCTGGCACGACGGAGCAGTCTAGGGGGTCCGGACGGCTCCCCCGGCACCCGCCGAGTCCTCCGCTGGCACGACCGCACCGCCGTTAGAGTCGGTGCCGTGCCGCGCCCGTCCTCACCCCTGCCTGCCCCGAGGCGGCAGGTGGCGACGACGGCAGCACCGGTGGGCGGCTCCTGGCCGCGGGCCTGGCGGCGATCCTGCTCGGCGTACCCGTCACCGCGCCGGCGGCCGGCGTCGCCGCGCCCGCCGAGGCCGAGCCGCTGATCGTGCACCTCGACTCCATCACCCCGGCCGCCCTCGGCGACGACGACGACCCGGTCGAGATCACCGGCACGGTCACCAACCAGAGCGCCGAGCCGTGGACCGACGTCAACCTCTACGCCTTCCGGTCCACCACCCCGATCCTCGACGCCACCTCGCTGGCGGCGTCCGCGGCCGTCGATCCCTCGGCGTCGGTGGGCGACCGGGTCGTCGAGCCCGGCACCTTCGACACCGTCGACCTGCTCCAGCCCGGGCAGACCACCGACTTCTCGCTCAGCGTGCCCCGCGAGCTGCTCGGGATCGTGGAGCCCGGCGCCTACTGGATCGGCGTCCACGCGATCGGGGACTCCTCGGTCCCGCGCGACGCCTTCGCCGACGGCAAGGCGCGCACCTTCATCCCGTACGTCGCGCCCTCGGCCGGGACCATCGACGCCGCCGTCGTCATGCCCGTCCGCGACCAGGTCCGCCACACCGCGAGCGGCCGGGTGTCCGGCGTACGCCGCTGGGCCACGTCCCTCGGCGACGGCGGCCGCCTCGACGCCGTGCTCGACGCCGGGGAGGCGTCGGGCGGCACCCCGATCAGCTGGCTGGTCGACCCGGCGGTGCTGGCCACCGTCGCGCGGCTGGCGGCCGGCAACCCGAGCCGGAGCCTGGCCGCCGACCCGGCCCAGCAGGCCGAGGCTCCGGAGGAGGCCGAGGAGGAGCCGGCGGACGATCAGGGGTGGAGCCCGGCACGGGGGTCGCGGAGGCGCCCTTCCCCGCCGACCTCGGCGGCGCGCCGCTCGGCCCGCCCGCGCCCGCGCCCGAGGAGCTCTCCGACGACAAGCAGGCCGTCGCCACCGTGGCGCAGGCCTGGCTCGACCGCTTCACCGCCCTCGTCGCGGGCGAGACGGTCCTGTCGCTGCCCTACGGCGACCTCGACGTGTCGGCCGCGGCCACCCACGGACCGGTCTTCTACACCGACGCGATGGCCCGGGGCGCCGAGGTGATGACCGCGCTGGGCATCGCCCACACCCCCGTGCTCGCTCCCCCGGACGGCCTCATCAGCCCCGACGCGCTGCAGGCCGCCACCGACGAGAGCATCGTCCTGCTCGGCGACACGTCGTTCGCCGACCCGCCGGACGCGCCGAACTCGATGGTCCGGCTGCTGGGCCACAAGGTGGTCGTGGCGTCCTCCGGGGCGGCATCGGGCGGCCCGGGACCCACCACGGCCGACGAGCCGCTCGCCCTGCGCCAGCGGCTGCTCAGCGAGGCAGCCCTGCGCCTGTACGCCGGGTCCACCGCTCCGGTGGTCCTCGTGCTCCCCGACGACTGGTACCCCCAGGACCCGGCCGACCTCTTCAGCGCCTTCGACGTGCCCTGGCTCGACCCGGTCACCGTCACCGACATCAGCGCCCGCCCCGCGGTCGGCCTCACCGCCGCCGACCTCAGCTACACCGAGGAGGACGCCGCGACCGAGCTCGGCGCGACCAGCTTCTCCGCGGCGCAGGCGCTGCGCCAGCAGGCGGCGGTCATGTCGGGGGTGCTCACCAGCCCCGACCTCGTGCAGCAGCAGGCGACCGACGAGGCCCTGGCCACGCTGTCGGTCCGCCAGCGTCCCCGGGAGTCCGCGGCCGCCGCGTCGGCCCGCGCCGCGGCCGGCTACCTCGACGACCAGCTCGCCGACATCGACGTGGTCGCGCCGCCGTCGGTGACGCTCTCGAGCGAGGACGGCACCCTGGGGGCCACCGTCGTCAACGGGCTCGACCAGCCGGTGACCGTCCGGGTCGAGGCCGCGACCGACGGGTCCCTCGAGGTCGCCGACTCCGAGGTCCTCAACCTCGCCCCCGGCGCCCGTTCCCGGCTGCTCCTCGACGTGACCGCCTCCCGGCTCGGCATCCACCAGGTCCGGCTGGTGGTCACCGACCAGGACGGCACGCCCCTCGGTGGCACCGCGTCGCTGCCCATCCGCGCCGCCCGGGTCAGCGCGATCATCTGGTACATCATGGTCTTCGGCGCGGTGCTGCTCTTCGGCACGATCGCCGTACGCGTCGTACGCCAGGTGCGGGCCGGTCGCCGCGACGGCGACCCGGACGCCGGCGAGCCCGAGGCCGCCTCGTGAGCGACTCCCGGGTGCTCTCCGCGACCGCGGTGATGGCCAGCGGCACGATCCTCTCCCGCTTCAGCGGCTACTTCCGCACCCTGCTGATCGTCGCCGCGCTGGGCCAGGTCCTGCACGCCGACATCTTCACGATCGCCAACACCATCCCCAACGCCGTCTACATCCTCGTCGCCGGCGGCATCTTCAACGCCGTGCTCGTGCCCCAGCTGGTGCGCGCGATGAAGAACGACGAGGACGGCGGCGACGCCTACGCCTCGCGGATCATCACGCTCTCGGCCATCTTCCTGGCCGTCGTCACGGTGGTGCTGGTGCTGGTGGCGCCGCAGCTGATGCGGGTCTACCTGGCCCCCCGCTACTTCGACGCGGACCGGGCGGCGCACCTCGAGTCGGCGATCGCGTTCACCCGCTACTGCCTGCCGCAGGTCTTCTTCTACGGCATGTTCGTGCTGCTCGGGCAGGTGCTCAACGCCCGCCAGAAGTTCGGCCCGATGATGTGGGCGCCCATCGCCAACAACCTGATCGCCATCGCGGTGCTCGGCCTCTACCTCCTGGTCTGGGGTCCCGCGAACGCCGTCGAGCAGGTCGGCCCCTACACCGACGGGCAGGAGCTGCTGCTCGGCCTCGGCTCCACGCTCGGCATCGTCGTGCAGTTCCTGATCCTGATCCCCTTCCTGCGCCGGGCGGGCTTCCACTACCGCCCGCGCTTCGACTTCCGCGGCACCGGCCTGGGCCACACCGCCCGGCTCGGCGTGTGGACCGTCCTCTTCGTGGTGGTCAACCAGCTGGCCTACCTCGTCGTCACCCGGCTCGCGTCGAGCGGCACCGTCGAGGGCGGCGGGACCGGCAACACCGTCTACTCCAGCAGCTTCCTCATCATGATGGTGCCGCACGCCATCGTGACGGTCTCGCTCACGACCGCGATCCTGCCCCGCCTCTCCGGCTACGCCAACGACGAGCGCCGTGCCGACATGGGCGCCATGATCGGCTCCACCCTGCGCACCGCGCTGGTGGTCGTGCTGCCCTTCGCGGTGCTCGTGCCGGTGGTGTCGCGAGACATCGCCGGGGTGCTCTTCGACGTCGGCGCCGGCGACCCGGCCGCCTTCGCCCCGACGCTCGCCGTCTTCGGGCCGGCGCTGGTGTTCTTCACCGTCCACTACCTGATGCTCCGTGGCTTCTACGCCCTCGAGCAGACCCGCCTGGTGTTCTTCATCCAGTGCGCCATCTCCGCGACCAACATCGCCGTGGCGGTGTGGCTGGTCGGCCGGGTCTCGGCCGACCAGACCTCGCCGGCGCTCGTGCTGGCCTGGCTGGCGGCGTACGTCGTGGGCTCGACGATCAGCTACGCCGTGCTGAGCCGGACCCTGGGCGGCCTGCAGACCCCCGCGCTCGTGCGCTTCCTGGTGCGGATGGTGCTGGCCTGCGGCCTCGCCGGGGTGGCCGCCTGGTCGGTCGAGCTGGCGCTCGACGGGCTGGGTGAGCAGCCGGGGATCCTGCTCTCGCTGCTGCGCGGCGGACTCGCCGGGCTCGCCGGCGGGCTCGTCCTGCTCGTCGCGGCCCACCTGATGCGGATCCGTGAGGTGACCTCGCTCGTGGACAGCGTGGCCGGTCGGCTCGCGCGACGGTGACACCTACGATGAGGTCGTCCACCGACCAGCCGGGAGCCTTCGGGAGCGAGGTGAGCGATGCCTGACTCGATCCACGCCGGCGAGGTCCTCGCCTCGCGCTACCGCCTCGACGACCTGCTCGCCGAGAGCGAGGGCGGCCGCTTCTGGCGCGCCCACGACTCCGTGCTGCACCGGCACGTCGCCGTGCACCTCATCCCCCGCGACGACCCGCGGGCCGAGGGACTCCTGGAGGCGGCCCGCGACGTCGCTCCCCACCTCGACCCCCGACTGCTGCGCGTCCTGGACGCCGAGCGGCTCGACGACCTCTGCTTCGTCGTCAACGAGTGGGGCCAGGGGACGTCGCTCGACGTCATGCTGGCCAACGACGGACCGCTGGCAGCCGCGCCGCGCCGCGTGGATCGTCTCCGAGGTGGCCGACAGCCTCGCCCTGGCCCACGCCGCCGGGCTGGCGCACGGTCGGCTGGTCCCCGAGAACGTCCTCGTCGACCACCACGGACAGGTCCGGATCATCGGCTTCGGGGTGGACGCCGCCCTCCACGGCCTGCCGCCCGGGCGCCGGTCGGCCGACCTCGTCGACGCCGCCGCCCTGCTGTACGCCGCCCTCACCGGCAAGTGGGCGGGCGTCTCCTCCTCGCAGCTCCCCGCCGCGCCCACCGACCACGGCGCCGTGCTGCGTCCGCGGCGGGTCCGGGCCGGCATCCCCCGCGCGCTCGACGCCCTCTGCGACCAGGTCATCAACTCCGGCCGGTCCGCCGACGCCGGCGTGTCCGCGCGCGGTCATCGCCGAGATGCTGCGCGACTACGTCGGCGACGCCTCCGGCATGCGGGAGTCCACCCAGGACCACGCCACGATCCCGCCGTGGGCGCCCCCGCCGGACCAGGTACCCGACCAGGCGGCGGAGCGGACCACGGACGGGCCGACGGGCCCGGCCGACGGGCCGACCGCCGCGCCCGACCCCGCCGACGCGACCCGCGCGGTGCCGAGCGTCACCGAGCCCACCCGGGTCGTGGCACCGGTTCCCCCCGCCATCGACACCGCCATCGACACCACCGGGACACCAGCGCAGACACGCACCGACCTCCCCGACGAGCCGGTCGGCGACGCCGGGGAGCCGTCGCGCACCGGTCCCGTGGACCAGCCGACCCAGGCCGGCATGCCGGTCTTCGACGACGAGCGCGACGAGATCGGCTGGGTGGCGGCCCGCAGCGACCCGCCGCCCCCGCCGCCGCCCTTCGAGGAGCGGCCCGCCAAGCCGCTCTTCGCCCCCGAGCCGCCCGAGGGCCAGCCCGCGAGGCGGCCCCGCGAGGGGTTCAGCGCCGCCACGTCCGGCGGCTACTGGCCGTGGGAGGGCACGTCCGGCGGCCAGCACACCGGATCTCACACCGGGCCCACACGGGGGCGGGTCGCGCTCCCCTCTACGACACGGGCACCGGCGACGACGACGTCCCGGGCCGCAGCTGGATCCGGCTCGCCCTGCTGATCGGCCTGTGCCTGCTCGTCGCCCTGGCCGCCGCTCGCGGCGTACCAGATCGGTCGCGGCGACGGCGAGGAGTCCGACCACCGAGTCCCCCGGCTCACCGGTGACCACCGCGCCCCCGACGCCCTTCCCGGAGGTGACGGGTCGCGACTTCGACCCGCAGGGCACGGACGGCAGGTGGAGAACTCCGACCTCGTGCCGCTGGCGCTCGACGGCAACACCGCCACCTCGTGGAACACGTCGAGCTACAACCAGCAGCTCGGCCCGGGCGGTCTCAAGACCGGCGTGGGCCTGGTCCTCGACCTCGGCCGCACCCGCGGCGTCCGGCAGGTCGACGTCGCCACCCTCGGCGGTCCGACGTCGCTCGCCGTCTACATCACCGGGCAGTCGCCCGCAGGCGTCGCCGACCTCACCCCGGTCGGCACGGCCACGGGCAGCGGCACCCTCACCGTCGAGCTCGACGAGGCCGTGTCGGGCGGTACGTCACCGTGTGGCTGACCGCGCTCCCGCAGCTCGACGGCACCTTCCGCGGCACCATCGCCGACGTCGTGGTGGCCGGGTGACCCTCCCCGGCGGCCCGGACGACCGGTCGGACGCCGAGCTGCTGGCCGCGCACGTGGCCGGCGACGCCGACGCCTTCGGCGAGCTCTTCGCCCGGCACCGCGACCGGCTCTGGGCGGTCGCGCTGCGCACCATGGGCAACCCCGAGGACGCCGCCGACGGCCTCCAGGACGGGATGATCGCGGCCTTCCGCCGGGCCGGCTCGTTCCGCGGCGAGGCCGCCGTCACCACCTGGCTGCACCGGGTCGTGGTCAACGCGTGCCTGGACCGGATCCGGGCCGCCAAGGTCCGCGCCGCCGACGCGCTGCCCGACGACCTGGAGGAGCGGGCCGACCGCGGCGCGCTCGTCGCGTCCACCGACCAGGGCGCCGACCCCGAGGCCAGTGCCCTCGCCGGCGGAGCGTCGCCGGGCGGTGCTCGACGCGCTCGCCACCCTGCCGGTCGACCAGCGGGCGGCGCTGGTGCTCGTCGACATGGAGGGCTACTCCGTCGCCGAGGCGGCGGCGATCCTGGAGTGCGCCGAGGGCACGATCAAGTCGCGCTGCTCGCGCGGCCGGGCCCGTCTCGCGCCGTTGCTGGGCGCACTGAGACCCGCCTCACCCGCCGCCCCCGCGGGGAACCCCCCGACCGGCGCCGACGTCCCATCCACCGGTGCACCCCGCGGGCCTCCCGACAGCGGCCGCTGAGGTGCGCCCGCACCCGACGCCCGGACCGACCCGACCCCGCCAGCTCCCGAGGAGGTGAGCACGACGACCGCCGACGACCCTGCCCTGTCCCCCGCCGAGGACGCGGCCGTCCGCGCCCGCCTCGCCGAGGCGCGGCACACCGACCCGGTCCCCGACCACGTCGTCGCCCGCCTCGACGCGGTCGCTCGCCGACCTCACCGCCGACCGCCGCGAGCAGGACGACGCACCGGTCGCGCCCGTCGTACCCCTCGCCTCCCGGCGCCGGCGCGTCCTCGCCACCGGGCTGGTCGCCGCCGCCGCCGTCGTGGCCCTCGGCGTGGCCCTCCCCCAGGTCCTCGACTCCACGGGCGGCTCCGACTCGGCGTCCTCGGGCTCGGCGGCGGACAGCGGCGGCTCGGTCGCCGAGGCCGGGCCCGGCCAGGGAGACGACGCGGGCGACTCGGGCGGTGCCGCGGCCGAGGCCGCGCCCAGTGAGCTGGCGGAGAGCCCCGGCGCCGGCAGCGAGCGGTCCGGCTCCGCGTTCGTCGCCCCCCTCGCGCTGAGCAGCAGCGAGGCGCTGCGGCCCGCCGTCCGTCCGCTGGCGCGCCAGGGCGCCGTGACGGCGTACGACGCCAGCCCCGGCTGCGCCCTCGACGTCGGCGACGGCGACCGCGTGGACGCCACCTGGGACGGGCTCCCGGCGGTCGTCGTGCTGCGCCCCGCCGAGGAGGGGCGCCGGCTCGTCGAGGTCTACGTCTGCGGGTCGGACGAGGTCGTGGGCAGCACCACCCTGCGCGCCCCCTGAGCCCCTCGCCGCCCCACCGCTCCCCCGTCGTGGCGTGCGCCACCGCCGGGAACATCCCTCGCCTACGATCGGTTGGGACCGACGTACGCAGCACCCTCCCCCCAGCACCCTCCAGGAGCCCTGAACCTTCCATGACTGAGCGCACCGAGACCCGCAACGTGATCATCATCGGCTCGGGCCCGTCGGGCTACACCGCCGCGGTGTACGCCGCCCGCGCGGCCCTGGAGCCGCTCGTCTTCGAGGGTTCCGTGACCGCCGGCGGCGCCCTGATGAACACCACCGAGGTCGAGAACTTCCCCGGGTTCCGCGACGGCATCATGGGCCCGGCCCTGATGGACGAGATGCGCGCCCAGGCCGAGCGCTTCGGTGCCGAGCTCGTCTCCGACGACGTCGTGGAGGTCGACCTCACCGGTGACGTCAAGGTCGTCAAGACGGCCACCGACACCTACACCGCGCGCTCGGTGGTCCTGGCCACCGGCTCGGGCTACCGCAAGCTCGGCCTGCCCCGCGAGGAGGAGCTCTCCGGTCGCGGCGTCTCCTGGTGCGCCACCTGCGACGGCTTCTTCTTCCGCGAGCAGGCCATCGCGGTCGTCGGCGGCGGCGACTCCGCCATCGAGGAGGCCACCTTCCTCACCCGCTTCGCCTCGAAGGTCTACCTCATCCACCGCCGCGACGAGCTGCGCGCCTCCAAGATCATGCAGGAGCGCGCCTTCGCCGACCCCAAGCTCGAGATGGTGTGGAACTCCGAGGTCGCCGCGATCAACGGCGCCGACAAGCTGGAGTCGGTCGTGCTGCGCGACACCACCACCGGCGAGGAGCGCCAGCTCGACGTGACCGGCCTCTTCATCGCCATCGGCCACGACCCGCGCTCCGAGCTGCTCGCCGGCCAGGTCGACCTCGACGACGAGGGCTACGTCCTCGTCGACCACCCCTCGACCGCCACCAACGTCCAGGGCGTCTTCGCCGCCGGCGACCTCGTCGACCACCAGTACCGCCAGGCCATCACCGCCGCGGGCACCGGCTGCGCCGCGGCCCTCGACGCCGAGCGCTACGTCGCCGCCCTCGACCACGCCGCGCTCGTGGACGCCTCGCCGGCGGAGACCGACGAGATCGTCACCGAGGTCGTGCAGACCGCGGGACTCTGATCCCGGCCGGTCGGGGAACAGATGTCCCCGGCACGGTGTTGACTGAGCACAACCCGAGACCCCCACAGAAAGGTGGAGCAGTGGCCAACATCGCCGCCGTGACCGACGCCGAGTTCGAGGCGCAGGTCCTCAAGTCCGACAAGCCCGTCCTCGTGGACTTCTGGGCCGAGTGGTGTGGCCCGTGCCGCCAGGTCGCCCCGATCCTCGACGAGATCAACTCCGAGCACGGTGACAAGGTCACCTTCCTCAAGATGAACGTCGACGAGAACCCGGTGACCCCCTCGTCCTACCGCGTCACCGGCATCCCGACCATCAACGTCTACAAGGACGGCGAGGTCGTCAAGTCCATCGTGGGCGCCAAGCCCAAGGCCGCGCTCCTCAAGGAGCTCGCCGACTTCATCTGAGTCGAGTCTCCACACCGCGCCACCCACGACGCCCCGGCCCGCTCCTCACGGAGCGCCCGGGGCGTCGTGCGTACGCCGCGTCGGCAGGGTCCGGGGCTGCTGCGGCGCGCGGACCGGGGAGGGACGCACCACGCCCCACAGCTTCTCCAGCGCCGCCTCGACCTCGTCCTTCCAGGTGATCGCCGAGCGGAGCTCCATCCGCATCCGCGGGGTGGTCACGTGCGCGCGCTGGGTCCTGAAGCCCACCCGGCCGAGGAACTCCGCCGGCATCACGCAGCCGACCGCCCGACCGCGGGTGTCCCCGAAGGCCTCCACGGCCACCTGGCCGCGGGTCACCAGGTCCCGGGCCATGCCCTGCACCAGCAGGCGGCCGAGCCCGCCGCCGCGGGCCCACGGCTCGACCTGCACGGTGGTCAGCAGGACGGCGTCCGCCGAGACCGGGGCCGTCGGCAGGGCCGCCTGGCCGGGCACGAAGGCGGCCGGGACGTAGATCGCGTGCCCGGCCACCCGGCCGTCGACGAGCACCACCCGGCCGCACGAGCCCCACTCGCGCAGCACCGTGGAGAGCCACTGCTGCTTCTCCGCGATGCGCTCGTCGTGGTCGAGGCGGGCGCGGTTGACCGCGTCGAGCTCCCAGAACAGGCAGGACCGGCAGGGCTCGCCCACCTCGGCGAGGTGGTCGACCGTGATCGGGACGGTACGACGTGTCATGGGGGACCTCCTGCGTCCGGGGCGCCACGGGCGACGACCCCGACGTCGTCCACGCACGCAATCCCCATGCTAGGCCGCGCCGCGGCCTGCGAGGATGGTCGCGTGCGCCCCATCGTCCAGAGCCAGAAGCTGCGCGGAGTCCGCTACGACGTCCGGGGTCCGATCCTGCTCGAGGCCCAGCGCCTCGAGGCGGAGGGGCACCGGATCCTCAAGCTCAACATCGGCAACACCGCGCCGTTCGGCTTCGAGGCGCCCGAGGCGATCCTGGCCGACATGATCCACCACCTGCCGAAGTCGCAGGGCTACAGCGACTCCCAGGGGATCTACTCCGCCCGCACCGCGGTGATGAACTACTACCAGTCGCGCGGGCTGCGCGAGGTCGGCGTCGAGGACGTCTTCATCGGCAACGGCGTCTCCGAGCTCATCTCGATGGTGCTCCAGGCCTTCCTCGACGACGGCAACG
Source organism: uncultured Actinomycetota bacterium (assembly GCA_963776975.1). Taxonomy (GTDB): domain Bacteria; phylum Actinomycetota; class Actinomycetes; order Propionibacteriales; family Nocardioidaceae; genus Nocardioides. The sequence goes on from CAVZOU010000015.1 coordinate 32,780, forward strand.
AGGTCCTGGTCCCGGCCCCCGACTACCCGCTGTGGACCGGCGCGGTGACGCTCTCCGGTGGCACGGCGGTGCACTACCGCTGCGACGAGGCGGACGGCTGGAACCCCGACCTCGCCGACATCGAGGCCAAGATCACCGACAACACCCACGCGCTGGTGATCATCAACCCCAACAACCCCACGGGCGCGGTCTACAGCGAGGAGACGGTCAAGGGGCTCGTCGACATCGCCCGCCGCCACGAGCTCGTCATCCTGTCCGACGAGATCTACGAGAAGATCATCTTCGAGGACGCCCAGCACCACCACGCCGCGACGTACGCCGGCCACGACGTGCTCTGCCTGACCTTCAGCGGGCTGTCCAAGGCCTACCGCGTGTGCGGCTACCGCGCCGGCTGGGTGATGATCTCCGGTCCCAAGGAGATCGCCACCGACTTCCTCGAGGGCCTCACCCTGATCGCCAACATGCGCATGTGTGCCAACGTGCCGGCGCAGCACGCCATCCAGACGGCGCTGGGGGGCTACCAGTCGGTCGAGGAGCTCGTCGGTCCCGGCGGTCGCTACTACGAGCAGTCGATGCTCGCCGACCGGCTGCTCAACGACATCCCGGGCGTCTCCAACGTGACCCCGCGGGGCGCGCTCTACTGCTTCCCGCGCCTCGACCCCGAGGTCTACCCGATCGACGACGACCAGGAGTTCGTCATCGAGCTGCTGCGGGCCAAGAAGATCCTGGTCACCCACGGGACCGGCTTCAACTGGTTCGAGCCGGACCACTTCCGGCTGGTGACGCTGCCGGAGGCCGCCGTGCTGGAGGAGGCCATCGGCCGGATCGGCGACTTCCTCGCCACCCGCCGCTGACGCCCGTGCGCCCGGCGCAGCGTCCCACCCGCGCCACGGCGCGGCGTACGACCCCCGGCGCGACGCCCTAGGCTCACCGCATGCGAGACCTCACGTACCCCCCGATCATCTACACGGCCCTCGCCGGCTTCAAGCTGCTCGGCCAGCGGATCCAGATGACCGGCACCGAGCACGTGCCCCGCACCGGCGGGGTGCTGCTGGCCTACAACCACATCGGGTACGTCGACTTCGTCTACGGCGGCCTGGCGGCGCACCCGTCCCGACGGCTGGTGCGCTTCATGGCCAAGCGGGAGCTCTTCGACCACCCGGCCGTGGGTCCGCTGATGCGCTCCCTGCACCACATCGAGGTGGACCGCGCCTCGGGCGAGAAGTCGCTCGACGTCGCGCTGGACTACCTCAAGTCCGGCGAGGCCGTCGGGATCTTCCCCGAGGCGACCATCTCGCGGGCCATGGAGCTCAAGGACTTCAAGACCGGCGCGGTCCGGATCGCGGCCGAGGCCGGCGTCCCCCTCGTCCCCGTCATCTTGTGGGGCACCCAGCGGATGATGACCAAGGACCACCCGCGCGACTTCCGCCGCGGCAAGACCATCGCCCTCACCGTCGGTGAGCCGATGCACCCCACCGGGGAGAACGCCGCCGCCGAGAACGCCGAGCTCAAGTCCCGGATGAGCGCCATGCTCGACCAGACGATCGCGGCCTACCCGGCCGACGAGCAGCCGCCCGGCTCGTGGTGGCTGCCGCAGCGGCACGGCGGCTCGGCCCCCACGCTGGCGGAGGCCAAGCTGCTCGACGCCGAGGAGCTGCGCGAGCGGGCACGCAAGCGGGCCGCCAAGCGGGCCGCCGCCAAGGGCGGCTAGACCCCTCCCCCTGTCGAGGCTGCGCCCACCCCTTATTCCAGGGGACTCTCGCGCGCGCAGACCTACCGCTCAGTCGATCACGTCGATACAACGACTTAGCGCTACGTCGCTTTGTCGACAAATGCGTTTCGTGCAGGTCAGCGGCCTGCAGCGACGGGTAGTTTGGGACGAACTTGTCGGCCCGGCGGCAGACTTCCGACCAGATCGTCCCAAACTACGCGCGCTGGGAGGGCGGTCGGGACCGGGCGTACGACGCGGGGCGTACGACGCCCTGCCCCCGCCGGCGGACGCCGGGCGGCCTCTCAGATGGGGCGGTCGGTGCGGTTGCGGGGGTCCATGACCTCCACGATCCGGCGCAGGTCGTCCAGCGAGGCGAACTCCACGGTGATCTTGCCCTTGGACTTGCCCAGGTCGACCTTCACCCGGGTCTCGAACCGGTCGGAGAGGCGCTCGGCCAGGTCACCCAGGCCCGGCGCGGTCGGGCGGGAGCGCTGGGCCCGCGGGGACCCGGTCTGACCGGGGCCGAGGGAGACGATCTCCTCGAGGCCACGCACGCTGATGCCCTCGGCCGTGACCCGGGCCGCCAACCGGTCCTGGAGGTCGGCGTCCTCGACGCTGAGCAGGGCCCGGGCGTGCCCGGCGGACAGCACGCCGGCCGCCACCCGGCGCTGGACCGCGGGCGAGAGCTTGAGGAGACGCAGCGTGTTGCTGATCTGCGGGCGCGAGCGGCCGATGCGCTGGGCGAGCTCGTCGTGGGTGCAGCCGAAGTCCTCGAGCAGCTGGCCGTAGGCCGCTGCCTCCTCGAGGGGGTTGAGCTGCGAGCGGTGGAGGTTCTCCAGGAGCGCGTCCCGGAGCATGTCGTTGTCGTCGGTGTGCCGGACGATCGCCGGGATGGCGGTGAGACCGGCCTCCTGCGACGCGCGCCACCGGCGCTCGCCCATGATCAGCTCGTAGGAGTCCTCGTCCGTGCGGCGTACGACGACCGGCTGGAGGAGGCCGACCTCGGGGATCGAGTGCACCAGCTCGGCGAGCGCCTCCTCCTCGAAGACCTGCCGCGGCTGGCGGGCGTTGGGGCGCACCTGGTCGATGGGGAGCTCGGCGAACCAGGAGCCGGCCACCTCCCCGCCCGCCGCGGGGGCGGGAGGCGCGGTGTGGTTCGACGTGGACGTGTCCGACCCGGACGCCTCGCGCGCCGCGACGTCGGCACCGTTGTGCGTGGGCGCCTCCGCCAGGGCCGCCTCGGGGGGAGCCGTGGGGATCAGCGACCCGAGGCCGCGTCCGAGGCCGCGGCGGACCGGCTTGGGTGTGGACGTCATCGTGGTGCTCCCTTGGTGGCGATCTCGCGGGCCGCCTCCAGATAGCTGAGGGCACCCGCCGACGCCGGATCGTAGGTCATCACGGTCTGCCCGTACGACGGCGCCTCCGACACGCGGACCGAGCGCGGCACCGCGGTCTTGAGGACCTCGGAGCCGAAGTGCTCGCGCACCTCGCTCGCGACGCCGGCCGCCAGCCGGGTGCGCGCGTCGTACATCGTCAGGAGGATCGTGGAGACGACGAGCGCCGGGTTGAGGTGCTTGCGCACCATCTCCACGGTCTCGAGGAGCTGGCCGAGGCCCTCCAGCGCGTAGTACTCGGCCTGGATGGGGATGAACATCTCCCGGCCGGCGACCAACGCGTTCAGCGTGAGCAGGCCGAGCGACGGGGGGCAGTCGACCAGCACGTAGTCGAAGCGCTCCTCGCCCGCCTCGGCGGCCGTCCCGATCCAGCGGATGCGCGGCGAGGGCCTTCTGCAGGCGACTCTCGCGGGCGACCACGCTCACGAGCTCGATCTCGGCGCCGGCCAGGTCGATGGTGGCGGGCACCACCCAGAGTCCGGGCAGCTCCTCGCTCGGCGTCATCACGTCGGCGAGGGGCTCACCCTCCACCAACATGTCGTACGTCGAGGGCACGCCGCGGTGGTGGTCGATGCTGAGGGCGGTCGAGGCGTTGCCCTGGGGGTCGAGGTCGATGACGAGCACGCGCTGCCCGAGCTGCGCCAGGGCGGCGGCCACATTGACCGTGGACGTCGTCTTGCCGACCCCGCCCTTCTGGTTGGCCACCACGAAGACGCGGGTCTCCTCCGGACGGGGGACCTCGCGTCCGCGGTGCAGTCCGCCCGTGCGTGCCAGGACGGAGTGCTCCGCCGCCCGCGCCAACGGGGTGGTCTCGTCGTCGGAACCCAGTGGTGCCCTCGGCCACCTCCGCGGCGGTGCGCACCTGGAAGGGTCGAGCCGGTGTTTCACGTGAAACAGACTCCGGGCCGCGTGTTTCACGTGAAACAGCGGACCCTCCACCCTGTGGATGAAATGCGGGCGTCTGTGGATATTCACGCTCAGCAGAGCGCTCAGCACCGGTGGAAAACTTTGTGGGGGCTCCGGACACGCCGTCCCGGTCGTCCCGGGGGAGGGAGGCGTGCATCGGGTGGTCCTCAGACACGGGCGAGGCCTTTCGCTGTCTCACGCGGGACGCGTGTTCAGGACGGACATGGTGCAGGAGCGGACATCGTGGGAAGTAGCGGGGCACGGGGGTCACGGATCGCGCCGGGCCCGCGCCGGTCAGCGGGAGCGACGGCGACGAGTGCTGCGCTTCGCCCGAGCAAGCGGCCAACCTACCTGCGCGGGGTCCGCCCAGGCCACTCTCAGCGCGTGCGTGCTGTGGACGAGGACCCCCTCACCGAGCGTCAGGACCTCCGGCTCCGCGCAGCGCCACTCGCGTGAGCATCGGGCGGGCCTCGTCGATCTCGTCCGCGACATTCGACCCCTTCATCGCCACCAGGGCCCCGGCGGGGGAGACCAGGGGCATGGACCACTGCAGCAACCGCTCCAGCGGCGCCACCGCTCGTGAGGTGACCACGTCGAACGTGCGCTCGCCGTGCAGCGCGTCGGCCCGGCCGCGCACCACCTCGACGTGGGACAACGTCAGCGCCTCCACGACCTCCTCGAGGAAGGTCGTCCGGCGCAGGAGGGGCTCCACCAACGTCACCCGGAGGTCCGGTCGCGCGATGGCGAGGACCAGGCCCGGCAGCCCCGCCCCGGAGCCGATGTCGCAGACGGTGGCACCCTCCGGCACCACCTCGGCCAGCACGGCGCAGTTCAACAGATGGCGGTCCCAGAGGCGGGGCGCCTCCCGAGGGCCGATCAGGCCGCGGACCACGCCCTCGGTGGCCAGCAGGTCGGCGTACGCCTCCGCCAGGGGAAGGCGGTCCGACGCGAACACCCTCCCGGCCTCGGCAGGCGGGGAGGGTGCGCGGTCGTGCTGTTCGCTCACGGTGCTCGTTTCACGTGAAACAGGCCCGATCGGGGATCCGATCAGGCGGGAAGGATGACGACGTACCGCTTGGGCTCGGCGCCCTCGGACTCGGAGGTGAGGCCTGCGGCTGCCACGGCGTCGTGGACGACCTTGCGCTCGAACGACGTCATCGGCGACAGCGAGAGCTGCTCACCCGTCTCCTTCACCACCGCGATCTTCTCGGCGGCCAGCTCCACGAGGCGGGTGCGCTGGTCGGCACGGTGCCCGGAGATGTCGAGCATCAGGCGGGAGCGCTCGCCGGTCTCGCGGTAGACCGCGAGCCGGGTCAGCTCCTGGAGCGCGTCCAGCACCTCGCCGTTCCGTCCGACCAGCTGGGAGAGGTCGGCTCCGACGATGGAGACCGCGGCGCGATCACCCTCGACGTCCATGTCGAGGTCACCGTCGAGGTCGGCGATGTCGAGCAGCTCCTCGAGGTAGTCGGCGGCGATGTCGCCCTCCTGCTCGAGGCGCTCCACCTTGGAGAGGCGACCTGCCTCGGCCGGTGTCGTCGGAACCGGTGTCGTCGGAATCGGCTTCGGGAGAGCCGGTGGCGACGTCCTCCGCCGAGGTGTCGGTGCTGTCGGTGTCCTGCAGGGTCTCGGTCGGGTCGCTCACGTGGTCACTCCTCGATCATTCGATGGGCAGCGGGTCTCCCCGCGGACAACTGGGGAGGGTCAGGAACCCTTGGGCTTCTTCTTCGGCCTGCCGCTGCGCCTTGGTCTGGCGCTTGGGCTGGACGCGGGGGGCCGGGGGCTCCTCCACCGCGGTCGTGGCGCCGAGCTCGTCCTGCGTCGCCTGCGCCTCGGGCACCAGGCCCTTGCGCTTCGCCTTGGCCTTGTCGCGATCCTCCTTGGCGGTGAACGCGGGCGTGCCGGGCGCGGGGTTGCGGCGGATCACGTAGAACTGCTGGCCCATCGTCCACAGGTTGGAGGTGGTCCAGTAGAAGAGCACCCCGATCGGGAAGGCGATGCCGCCGACCGCGAAGACGACCGGGAGGACGTAGAGCAGGAGCTTCTGCTGCTGGGCGTAGGGGCCGGTGAGGGCGTCGGCCGGCATGTTCTTGCTCATCAGCTGGCGCTGGGTGAGGAAGGTCGTGGCCGTCATGGCGAGCACGAGGACGGCGGCCAGCAGGCGCACGCTCCAGTCGTCCGTGCTCAGGAAGGTGTCGGAGATCTTCGCGCCGAGGAACGTCGCGTCGCGGAACTGCTCGTTGAGCGTCACCGTCATGAAGCCCTTGGGGTCACTCGGGTTCTTCGCCGCCTGGTCGATCAGGCGGAACAGCGCCAGGAAGATCGGCATCTGCAAGATGATCGGCAGGCAGGACGCGAACGGGTTCGTGCCCGAGTCCTTGTAGAGCTTCATCGTCTCCTGCGCGAGACGCTCCCGGTCGTGGCCGTACTTCTTCTGCAGCTCCTTCACCTTGGGCTGGATGAGCTGCATGTTGCGGCTGGACTTGATCTGCTTGACGAACAGCGGGATCAGCGCCGCCCGGATCACCAGGGTCAGGCCGATGATCGACAGCACCCAGGCGATGCCCGTCTCGGGTCCGAAGATGTCACCGAACAGGATGTGGAAGCGGGTCAGCACGAACGAGATCGCGTAGTACAGCGGCGTCATGATGAAGCTGCCGATGGAGGTGAAGAAGTCGATCACTCATGCTCCTCGGGTGGAGGTCGGATCCGGGCCGGCTGCTGCGGCACGGGGTGGAACGGGGTCGTAGCCGCCGGCGGCCCACGGGTGGCACCGGGCGAGTCGTCGTACGGCGAGCCAGCTGCCGCGGAGGGAGCCGTGCTGGGTGACAGCCTCGAGCGCGTACGCCGAGCAGGAGGGGTGGTAGCGGCAGACCTGGCCGTAGAGCGGGCTGATGACCGCGCGGTAGGCGCGGAGCAGTCCGATCAACAGCAGTCTCACGCATGCACCCCGGTCACGACATCACCCTCGTCAGGCAACGGTCCAGATCGGCCCCGAGTTCCGCGTACGACGCCGTGGCGCTGGCCGGGAGGGCGCGGACCACGAGCACGGCAGAACCCGAGAGCCCCTGCCAGCGATGGCAGGTGCTCCCGGGTCAGGTGTCGGAGCCGACGCTTCACACGGTTGCGGACCACGGCGTTGCCGACGGCCTTGCTCACCACGAATCCCGCACGGACCGGCTGGTCCGGCTCGCTCCGGTCCAGGTGGACCACGAGGGTCCGGGCGCCGGAGCGGTGGCCGGAGCGGACCGTGACGCGGAAAGCGTCACTGTCGACGAGCCGGTGGTGCGCCGGCAGCACGGCCGTGGCCCTGAGCGGACGCCGAGGCGTCGCTCAGACGGCCAGGTTCTTGCGGCCCTTGCGGCGGCGCGAGGACAGGATCGACCGGCCGGCGCGCGTGCGCATGCGCAGGCGGAAACCGTGCACCTTGTGACGGCGGCGGTTGTTCGGCTGGTACGTACGCTTGCTCACGAGTTTGTCTCCGATGCGTTTTCTTGAAGGTGTCCACTCCACAGCCGGTGGATCGGTGCTCCGACCCGGTGCTGGGCACCGGTGCGGGACGGCGCTTCGGCCGGCACCGCCCACCCACGCGCACGCCCCGGTGGGCGTGGAGTCGTGGACATGCGGCACCCGTCGACACGGAGTGGGGACAGGGGAAGGTCAGTCCATCGCCCAGAGGCGACCGGCCAACGGTACGCGGGAGGCGAAGACAGGGTCAAACCAGCGATGATGACACGAGTCCCACGCCTGTGGATGACTTCTTGCCGCGAGTGTCGCGACCTTGTTAGGTTGCGGGCCGAGGTCCGGTGCGACCGAGATGGTCCCGCACCACCGCTGCTTCCCCCGCGGTACGGCGCTCTGACGCCGACGACGGCGTTCGCTGACCGATGGTTCACAGACTGTGGAAAACTCTGTGGACACCCGAGGTCCGCACACCGCGGCCGGGTCGAGACCAGCGAGGCGTGGAGGCAGTCGTGGAAGACCCGGAGACCGACCTCGGAACGGTCTGGCGCTCGATCGTCCGTGACCTCCAGCCCAACCAGCGTGCCTGGCTGCGAGCCAGCGAGCCCGTCACGCTGCACGAGAGCACCGCGATCATCGCCGTGCCCAACGACTTCACCCGCGACCAGCTCGAGGGTCGCTTACGGGGTCAGCTCGAGGACTCCCTCAGCGACGCGTTCGGTCGCGAGATCCGGCTGGCGGTGACGGTCAACCCCGCCCTGGAGGACGGCAGCACGACCCCCCTCCCCGAGGTCGCCGCGCCCCAGGGCATCGACATGTCGACAAAGACACATGACGACATGTCGGCACCGCTGGGAGCTGCGCCCCGCACCGTCGGTCGCGGACGAGCAGGCAGCCGAGCGGCGCGCCGGCTCCGCGCTCGAGACGCGCCTCAACCCCAAGTACACCTTCGAGACCTTCGTCATCGGCTCGTCCAACCGGTTCCCCCACGCCGCCGCGGTCGCCGTCGCCGAGGCGCCGGGCAAGGCCTACAACCCGCTGCTCGTCTACGGCGAGTCCGGGCTGGGCAAGACCCACCTCCTGCACGCCATCGGTCACTACGTGCGCAGCCTCTACACCGAGGCCAAGGTGCGCTACGTCTCCAGCGAGGAGTTCACCAACGAGTTCATCAACGCGATCCGCGACGACCGGCAGGACCGGTTCAAGCGGCGCTACCGCGACGTGGACGTGCTGCTGATCGACGACATCCAGTTCCTCGAGGGCAAGACGCAGACCCAGGAGGAGTTCTTCCACACCTTCAACACCCTCCACAACGCCAACAAGCAGATCGTGCTCACCTCGGACCGCGCCCCCAAGCGGCTCGAGGCGCTGGAGGACCGGCTGCGCAACCGGTTCGAGTGGGGGCTCATCACCGACGTGCAGCCGCCCGACCTCGAGACCCGCATCGCGATCCTGCGCAAGAAGGCCGCCATGGACCGGCTCACGGCGCCGCCGGACGTGCTCGAGTTCATCGCCAGCAAGATCCAGACCAACATCCGCGAGCTCGAGGGTGCGCTGATCCGGGTGACGGCGTTCGCCAACCTCAACCGCCAGGAGGTCGACATGACCCTGGCCGAGATCGTGCTCAAGGACCTGATCCCCGAGGGCGGGGAGCCGGAGATCACCCCCGGCCTGATCATCGCCCAGACGGCCGCCTACTTCGGCGTCTCGATCGAGGACCTCACCGGCCCGAGCCGAGGACGCCACCTGGTGATGGCCCGCCAGATCGGCATGTACCTCTGCCGCGAGCTGACCGACCTCTCGCTGCCCAAGATCGGCGCCGAGTTCGGCAACCGCGACCACACGACCGTCATGTACGCCGACCGCAAGATCCGCCAGCTGCTCGCCGAGCGCCGCGCGGTGTTCAACCAGGTCAGCGAGCTCACCAACCGGGTCAAGATGCAGGCCCGCCAGTCCTGACCGGACCTCGGTCCGTCGCGCCCGACGAATGACACGTCGAGGGTGTGGAGGACGTGTGGTTCCACCCGGCCTGTCGTGCACACCCCCTGTGGGAATCACACGCAGCGTCGTCCACGGACCCCTCGTCGTACACACCTCGGTCCGCGGGTCGACAGGCTCGTGCACACCCCCTGTGCACAGAGATCGAGCGCGACGACCTGCGACAACGCGAGTTGTCCACAGTTTCCACCGACGCTATGACTCCCACGAACCTCTACACGGATCGATCACCAGTCCAACGTCATACGGCCCCCTGCCTGGGGACAACCTGACCTGCACCGCCCCACGACGAGGATCGGCATGGCAGGATTCGCCTCCCACGGACAGGTTCGTGTAGTTCGACCCTGCCCCGATCCTGCTCGTGGATCGTTCTCCAGCCTGCACCGCAGCACGCCTTCCACAGCACCGAGGAGCCCGCAGTGAAGTTCCGCGTCGAACGCGACGTCTTCGCCGATGCCGTTGCCTGGGCGGCCCGAAGCCTCCCGGTCCGTCCGAGTGCCCCGGTGCTCGCGGGTCTGCTCATCGAGGCCAGCAACGAGGGCCTGGTGCTCTCGACGTTCGACTACGAGACGTCCGCCCGGGCCGACCTCACGGCCGAGGTCAGCGACGACGGCAGCGCGCTGGTCAGCGGCCGGCTGCTCGCGGACATCTGCCGCAGCCTGCCCAACAAGCCGGTCGACGTGGTCCTCGAGGGCCCCAAGGTCTAGCTGACCTGCGGCTCGGCCCGCTTCAGCCTCCAGACCATGCCGGTCGAGGACTACCCCAAGCTCCCGGACATGCCCGCCGCCACCGGCACCGTCTCCAGCAACGACTTCGCCCACGCGGTGGCGCAGGCCGTCACCGCAGCCGGTCGCGACGACATGCTGCCGGTGCTGACCGGCGTACGCATCGAGATCGACGGCTCGACCATGTCGCTGCTGGCCACCGACCGCTTCCGGCTCTCGCACCGCGAGCTGACCTGGAACCCCCAGACCCCCGACGCCTCGGTCGCGGCCCTCGTGCCCGCCAAGGTGCTCGGCGACACCGCCAAGTCGATGACCTCGGGCGCCGAGGTGACCATCGCCCTCAGCACCGGCGGCACGCGGCGAGGGCCTCATCGGCTTCCAGGGCTCCGGCCTCGGCGGCGTACGACGCACCACCACCCGCCTGCTCGACGGCGAGTTCCCCAAGGTGCGCGCGCTGTTCCCCAGCGAGCACCTCACCGTCGCCAAGGTCAACAAGCAGGAGCTCATCGACACCGTCAAGCGCGTCGCCCTGGTGGCCGAGCGCAACACCGCGGTGCAGCTGAAGTTCGGCGACAACCAGCTCGTGCTCGACGCCGGCAGCGGCGACGAGGCGATGGCGACCGAGGCGATCGACGCGGAGATCACCGGCGAGGACCTGACGACGGGCTTCAACCCGCAGTTCCTGCTCGACGGCCTCACCGCGCTCGACGGGGAGTTCATCGACCTGTCGTTCACCCAGGCCACCAAGCCGGTGGTCATCTCGAGCACCGACGGCAGCGCCGACAACGGCTTCCGCTACCTGTTGATGCCCCGTCGCCTGCTGTCCTGACGCGAGTCACCGACCGCGCCCGAGCGCGTGGTTGAGTGACGGCAGCAGCTACATCGTCTGGAGGGCACACGCCATGGAGATCGGACTCGTCGGCCTCGGCAAGATGGGCGGCAACATGCGCGAGCGGTTGCGGCGCGCGGGCCACACCGTGGTCGGCTACGACCGCAACCCCGACGTCAGCGACGTCGACTCCCTCGCCGCGCTCGTCGAGGCGCTGCCCTCCCCCAAGGTCGTGTGGGTCATGGTCCCGGCCGGCGACCCCACCCGCGCCACGGTCAAGGAGCTCGGCGAGCTCCTCGGCGAGGGCGACGTGGTCGTCGACGGCGGCAACTCCCGCTGGACCGACGACATCGCCAACGCCGAGCTGCTGTCCGGCAAGGGCGTCGGCTACGTCGACTGCGGCGTCTCCGGAGGCGTCTGGGGCCTGGAGAACGGCTACGCGCTCATGTACGGCGGCGACGCGGCCGACATCGCGAAGGTCCAGCCCGCCTTCGACTCCCTCAAGCCCGAGGGTGACTTCGGGGCCGTCCACGCGGGCAAGGTCGGCGCCGGCCACTTCTCCAAGATGGTCCACAACGGCATCGAGTACGCCGTGATGCAGGCCTACGCCGAGGGCTGGGAGCTGCTCGAGGCGGCCGAGCTCACCGACAACGTGACCGAGGTCTTCCGCTCCTGGCGCGAGGGCACCGTCATCCGGTCGTGGCTGCTCGACCTGATGGTCGCGGCGCTCGACGACGACCCCGGCCTGAGCCAGGTCGCCGGCTACGCCGAGGACTCGGGCGAGGGTCGCTGGACCGTCGAGGCCGGCATCGAGCACGCGGTCGCCACCCCGGCGATCACCGCGGCGCTCTACGCCCGGTTCGTCTCCCGCCAGGAGGACTCGCCGACCATGAAGGCCGTCGCCGCGATGCGCAACCAGTTCGGCGGCCACGCGGTCCGGACCGCGGCCCCCAAGGGCGGCGACGCCTCCGGGGCCACCGGGGCCACCGGCCACTCCCCCGACCAGTCGGGTGCGGCCCAGCAGGCCGGCGCCGGCGAGGGTCGCCAGACGGGCGAGAGCTAGGTCCCACGTGCACGTCGCACACCTGACGCTGCACAACTTCCGCTCCTACGCCGACCTCGACGTGGAGCTGGGTCCCGGCGCGACCGCGTTCATCGGCCGCAACGGCCAGGGCAAGACCAACCTGGTCGAGGCCATCGACTACCTCTCGCGGCTCTCGTCCCACCGGGTCGCCTCGGACGCTCCCCTGGTCAGGGCGGGCACCGACCAGGCGGTCGTCCGCGCCGCGGTGGTCAAGGACGGGCGTACGGCGGTGCTCGAGGTCGAGCTCAACCCGGGTCGGGCCAACAGGGCGCGGATCAACAAGTCCCCGCTCCCCCGCCCCCGCGAGATCATCGGCCTGGTGCGGACCGTGGTGTTCGCCCCCGACGACCTGACCCTGGTCAAGGGCGACCCGAGCGACCGGCGCAAGTTCCTCGACGACCTGCTGATCCTGCGCGCCCCCCGGCTGGCCGGGGTGCGTTCCGACTACGACCGGGTGCTCAAGCAGCGCAACACCCTGCTCAAGACCGCCGGGATCGCCCGCGGCGAGGCCCGCGAGACCGCGATCTCGACGCTCGGCGTGTGGGACGCCCACCTGGCCCGGGTCGGTGCCGAGCTGCTCGCCGCCCGGCTCCGGCTCGTCGACGACCTGCGCCCCTACCTCGGCAAGTCCTACGAGGCGGTGGCACGCGGGGCGAGCCGCGACGACGCCGAGATCGACTACAAGCCGTCCTTCGACCTCGACGGCGCCACCGAGACTGGTGACCTGACCGAGGCGCTGCTCGCCGAGCTGGAGCGGCGCCGCAAGGACGAGCTCGACCGCGGGATCTCCCTGGTGGGGCCGCACCGCGACGAGCTCCAGCTCACCCTGGGCAACGACGACCTCCGCCTGCCGGTCAAGGGCTACGCCTCCCACGGCGAGTCCTGGTCCTTCGCGCTCGCGCTGCGCCTGGCGTCGTACGACCTGTTGCGCGCCGACGGCGACGACCCGATCCTGGTGCTGGACGACGTGTTCGCCGAGCTGGACGGCGAGCGCCGACAGCAGCTGGCCGAGCTGGTGGCCGGCGCCGAGCAGGTGCTGGTCACCGCGGCCGTGGCCGCCGACGTGCCGGTCGCGCTGCAGGGCGTGCGGTACGTCGTGGCCGACGGGGAGGTGCGCCGTGACGAGTGACCCTCCCGACGAGGCGCCCGCCTCCGACGAGCTGCCGACGTCCGAGCCGGCGACCGATCCCGCTCCCGAGCACCGCGACGACGGGCTCGACCTGGCGCGCGCCGCCCGCCGGGCCGCCGGCGCGGTCCCCGGCCAGCCCGCGGCGAAGAAGCGCAAGCGCCAGACGCCGTACGACGCCCCGCGTCGCCGCGGTGGCCCCCGCACGTCCGGGGCGTTCCCCTCCGACCGCGACCCCCAGCTGATGGAGACCGCGATGGGTCGGCTCATCGCCAACCACGGGTGGGAGCTCGACCTGCGGGTGCAGTCGGTCTTCGGCCGGTGGGCCGAGCTGGTGGGTGACGAGGTCGCCTCGCACTGCACGCCCGAGTCGTTCGGCGACACCCGGCTGGTGGTGCGCACCGACTCGACGGCGTGGGCGACCCAGCTCAAGCTGCTGGCACCGACCATCGTGCGCCGGCTCAACGAGGAGCTCGGGCACGGGACGGTCACCGTCATCGACATCCAGGGGCCCCACCTGCCGAGCTGGAAGAAGGGCCGTTTCACCAGCCGCGACGGCCGCGGGCCCCGCGACACCTACGGCTGAGCGCCCCGCGACGGCGTACCCCGAAATGACGATCTCCCGGCCGCACCGGCGTACAGGGACCTGTCCGACCCCCTGATCGGCGCTCCGCGAGCCCCTCACGGGGCGCTCAGGGCCACTTTTCGTCCACAGGTGACCCGATTCCCACGGCACATGCGTGGATTGTGGGCCCGTGACGGGTAGACTCGGCGTTTGGGTCGCCGGCTCACCAGTCGCGACCCTCTCCCATGTCACCGACCCGTGCGGTCGAGAAGCAGATGAGGTACGCGTGAGCGACGGATCCGCCCCCGAGAGGCCCAACGGCGTCGACTACGACGCTTCCGCGATCCAGGTGCTGGAGGGACTCGAAGCGGTCCGCAAGAGGCCCGGCATGTACATCGGCTCGACCGGTGAGCGGGGCCTGCACCACCTCATCTGGGAGATCATCGACAACGCGGTCGACGAGTCGATGGCCGGCTACTGCGACCAGGTCGTCGTCACGCTCCGCGCCGACGGCAGCGTCCGGGTCGAGGACAACGGTCGCGGCATCCCCACCGACACCGCGCCCGGGCAGGACATGCCCGCGGTGACGATGGCGCTCACGATGCTGCACGCGGGCGGCAAGTTCGGCGGCGGCGGCTACAAGGTGTCCGGCGGCCTGCACGGCGTCGGCGTCTCGGTCGTCAACGCGCTGTCGACCCACCTGCACGTCGAGGTCCGCAACCGCGGCCACCTGTGGCGCCAGACCTTCAGCCTCGGCGTCCCCGACGGGGAGCTGGAGCAGGTCCGTCCCATGGAGGACGGTGAGAGCACCGGCACCACGGTCACCTGGTGGGCGTCGGAGGACATCTTCGAGACCACGACCTACAACCTCGAGACCATCACCAACCGCATCCGCGAGATGGCCTTCCTCAACAAGGGCCTCGAGATCGTGGTGCGCGACGAGCGGGAGCACGCCGACGAGGTCGCCGACGCGGTCGGAGACGGCACGATCGACCCCGCCGTCGACCAGGCGCGGCACCGACGCGATCAAGCGCACCGAGACCGGCCTCGAGCGGGTCTTCAAGTACGACCGCGGCCTCGTCGACTACGTCGAGCACCTCAACCGGCGCAAGGACAAGGCCAACCCGACGGTCATCTCCTTCGAGGCGGAGTCCCCCGAGTCCTCGGGCGGACACATGAGCCTCGAGGTCGCGATGCAGTGGAACACCTCGTTCACCGAGTCGGTCCACACCTTCGCCAACGCGATCAACACCCACGAGGGCGGCACCCACGAGGAGGGCTTCCGCTCCGCGCTCACCAGCCTGGTCAACCACTGGGGCGAGGAGTGGGGCCAGATCAAGAAGAAGGAGGACCGGGTCTCCGGCGACGACATCCGCGAGGGCCTGACCGCCATCATCTCGATCAAGCTCGAGAACCCCCAGTTCGAGGGTCAGACCAAGACCAAGCTCGGCAACACCGAGGCCAAGGGCTTCACCCAGCGGGTCGTCAACGACCAGCTCGGGGCGTGGTTCGAGCAGAACCCCGCCGAGGGCAAGGACATCGTCCGCAAGTCGCAGGCCGCGGCGTCGGCGCGCATCGCCGCCCGCAAGGCCCGCGACCTGGCTCGCAACCGCAAGGGCCTGCTGGGCGGCGGCGGCCTCCCCGGCAAGCTGAGCGACTGCCAGTCGACCAACCCGGCCGAGTGCGAGGTCTTCATCGTCGAGGGCGACTCGGCCGGCGGGTCCGCCCGCCAGGGCCGCGACCCGCGCGTCCAGGCGATCCTCCCGATCCGCGGCAAGATCCTCAACGTCGAGAAGGCCCGCATCGACAAGGTGCTCGCCAACACCGAGGTCCAGGCGATCATCTCCGCACTCGGCACCGGCATCCACGAGGAGTTCAGCCTCGAGAAGCTGCGCTACCACAAGGTCGTGCTGATGGCCGACGCCGATGTCGACGGCCACCACATCAACACCTTGCTGCTGACGCTGCTGTTCCGCTTCATGAAGCCGCTCATCGAGCACGGCTACGTCTACATGGCCCAGCCGCCGCTCTACCGCATCCGGTGGAACAAGCCGGCCGAGCACGAGTTCGTCTACTCCGACTCCGAGCGGGACGCCCTGATGCGCGACGGCCTCGAGAACGGCAAGAAGCTCCCCAAGGAGAACCCGGTCCAGCGCTACAAGGGCCTCGGTGAGATGAACGCCGACGAGCTGTGGGAGACCACGATGAACCCCGAGCAGCGCCTGATGCTCCAGGTGACCCTCGACGACGCCGCGCAGGCCGACGAGGTGTTCTCCACGCTGATGGGCGAGGACGTCGAGCAGCGACGCTCCTTCATCCAGCGCAACGCCAAGGACGTCCGATTCCTCGATATCTAGGTGTCTAAGACCAGACCTAGATTCGAGTAGATCTCCCGAGAAGGACACAGACCCATGACTGAGACCACCGACAACCTCGGCGGCCCCGGCCCCGGCGGCCGCATCGAGCCCATCGAGCTCCAGACCTCGATGCAGCGCGCCTACATCGACTACGCGATGGCCGTCATCGTCGGTCGCGCGCTCCCCGACGTGCGCGACGGCCTCAAGCCCGTGCACCGCCGGGTGCTCTACGCGATGTACGACGGGGGCTACCGGCCCGACCGCGGCTTCTCCAAGTGCTCGCGCGTCGTCGGTGACGTCATGGGTCAGTACCACCCGCACGGCGACACCGCGATCTACGACACCCTGGTCCGGCTCGCCCAGCCCTGGGTGATGCGGGCGCCCCTGGTCAACGGCCAGGGCAACTTCGGCTCGCCGGGCAACGACTCCGCGGCCGCCATGCGGTACACCGAGTGCCGGATGGCCCCCCTCGCGCTCGAGATGGTGCGCGACATCGAGCAGGACACCGTCGACTTCCAGCCCAACTACGACGGTCGCTCGCAGGAGCCGGTCGTCCTGCCGTCGCGCTACCCCAACCTCCTGGTCAACGGCTCGGCCGGCATCGCGGTCGGCATGGCGACCAACATCCCGCCGCACAACCTGCGCGAGATCGCCGACGGCGCCCGGTGGGCCCTCGAGCACCCCGACGCCACCCGCGAGGAGCTCCAGGACGCGCTCATCGAGCGGGTCAAGGGTCCCGACTTCCCCAACGGCGCGCTCATCGTGGGCCGCGAGGGCATCGAGCAGGCCTACCGCACCGGTCGCGGCTCGGTCACCCAGCGCGCGGTCATCGAGATCGACGAGGACGCCAAGGGGCGCACCTGCCTGTCGATCACCGAGCTGCCCTACATGGTCAACCCCGACAACCTGGCGCTCAAGATCGCCGAGCTCGCCGACTCCGGCAAGGTCCAGGGCATCTCCGACGTGCGCGACGACTCCTCGGGCCGCACCGGCCAGCGCCTCGTCGTGGTGCTCAAGCGCGACGCGGTCGCCCGCGTGGTGCTCAACAACCTGCTCAAGCACACCGAGCTGCAGACCAACTTCAGCGCCAACATGCTCGCGCTGGTCGACGGGGTGCCGCGCACCCTGACGATCGACCAGTTCATCAGCAACTGGGTGACCCACCAGATCGAGGTCATCCAGCGGCGGACCCGCTTCCGGCTCGCCGAGAAGGAGCGCCAGGCCCACGTCTACCGCGGCCTGGTGAAGGCGCTCGACGCCCTGGACGAGGTCATCGCCCTCATCCGCCGCAGCCCCGATGTCGCGGAGGCCCGCGAGGGGCTCATCCAGCTCCTCGACATCGATGAGGTGCAGGCCGACGCCATCCTCGAGATGCAGCTGCGTCGCCTCGCCGCCCTCGAGCGCCAGAAGATCATCGACCGGCTCGCCGAGCTCGAGCTCGAGATCGCCGACCTCGAGGACATCCTGGCCAACGAGACCCGCCAGCGGCAGATCGTCATGGACGAGCTCACCGAGATCGTCGACAAGTACGGCAACGAGCGGCGTACGCAGATCATCGCCGCCGACGGGGACCTCTCCATGGAGGACCTCATCCCCGACGAGGAGCTCGTCGTCTCGATCACCCGCGGCGGCTACGCCAAGCGCACCCTGCGCCAGCAGTACCGCCTCCAGAAGCGGGGCGGCAAGGGCGTGCGGGGCGCGACCCTGCGCGGCGACGACGTGGTCGAGCACTTCATCTCCACCACCAACCACCACTGGCTGCTGTTCTTCACCACGGCCGGCCGGGTCTACCGCACCAAGGCCTACAACCTCCCCGAGGCCGCGCGCGACGCCAAGGGCGGCCACGTGGCCGGGCTGCTGTCCTTCCAGCCCGACGAGGACATCGCGCAGGTGCTGGCGATCCGCGACTACGAGCAGGCTCCCTACCTCGTGCTCGCGACCCGCAACGGCCTGGTCAAGAAGACCCGCCTCGGCGACTACAACTCCCCGCGCCAGGCCGGCGTCATCGCCATCAACTTCCGTGAGGACGACGACGAGCTGATCGGCGCCGAGCTGGCCAACGCCGAGGACGACATCCTGCTCGTCTCCCGCAAGGGCCAGGCGATCCGCTTCAAGGCCGACGACTCCCAGCTGCGGCCGATGGGCCGGGCCACCAGCGGTGTGTCGGGCATGAAGTTCCGCGGTGAGGACTCGCTGCTGTCGATGTCGATCATCCGGGCCGCCCAGGTGGCCGCCGAGGTCGCGGCCGGGCTCGACGCGGAGACGCCCAGCGACGAGGTCGCGGCCCCGACCGAGGGTGCTGTCGAGGAGGCGCACGGCAACGACGAGGTCGCCACCGCCGCCGGCACCGGCGAGGTCAAGCCGCAGTACGTCTTCACCATCACCGACGGCGGCTTCGCCAAGCGCACCCGCATCAACGACTACCGCACGCAGTCGCGCGGCGGCCTCGGCATCAAGGCGATGTCGCTGGCCAACGAGGACCGCGGCGGGCTGGTCGGCGCCTTCATCGTCGAGGACGGCGACGAGGTGCTGTCGATCACCCAGGGCGGCCAGGTCGTGCGCAGCCCCATCAACGACGACTTCCGGCCGACCGGCCGCTCGACCATGGGCGTGAAGTTCGTGCAGCCCAAGAAGGACGACTCCGTCGTCGTGGTCGCCCGCTCGGTCGAGGCCCGCGAGGAGGAGGCCGACGAGGTCGAGAACGGCCCGGTCGAGGGCGAGGACGAGGCCGGTACGCCGGACGCGACCGACGCCGTCGACGGCACCGGGACCGAGGTCGCCGACGCCGTCGAATCGCCCGAGGTCGCCGACGATGCAACAATCGGGAGTCCGTCCGAGTCCGCTGAGGAGTGATCCATGTCCGAGCGCACCGCTTCCCGATCGCAGGGCAGCCCGCGTGGTGACGACCCTGCCGCGTCTCGGCCGTCGCTGAGCGAGCGCGTCCAGGCGAAGCTGTCGAACGCCGCGACCGAGCACAAGGCCAACGCCGACGCGAGCGACAGCCGCACCGGTCGTCGGGTCACCAAGCCCGGCAAGGGGCCCGGCAAGTCGCCCCGCCGCGCGCGGCTGCGACTGACCCGGATCGACCCCTGGTCGGTCATGAAGACGTCGTTCCTGCTGTCCGTGGCCTTCGGCGTGGTCACGTTCGTCGCGGTCTTCATGGTCTGGTCGGTCCTCGGCGCCGCCGGCGTGTGGGACTCGATCAACTCGACCGTGGCGAGCGTCGTCGAGGGTGACACCAACACCAGCGACTTCGACGTCACCAACTACGTCGGCATGGGTCGGGTGCTCGGCTTCACCCTGCTCGTCAGCATCATCGACGTGATCCTGCTGACCGCCATCGCGACCCTCACGGCCTTCCTCTACAACATGGCCGCGGCCCTCCTCGGGGGCATCGAGGTCACCCTCGCGGAGGACGAGCGCTGAGACCGGCGCACACCCCCCGCGGACGGCGTACCGACGTTTTGTGACGGCCCTCGGCGGTGGGGTAGTGTTCCCCCTCGGCCGCCGGTGGCGGCCGTGTCGTCGTCAGCGGCGACTCGGGCCTATAGCTCAGACGGTTAGAGCGCTTCCCTGATAAGGAAGAGGTCACAGGTTCAAGTCCTGTTAGGCCCACCGCAGTTCCCCATCCCGGCACCAGCCCCGCCCCTCAGGAGCGCACCATGAAGAAGATCATCCTGGTCCTGCTGGCCGCCGCCGGTGCCGCCTTCGCGAAGAAGAAGATGGACGAGGGCAAGTCCGAGCAGGCCCTGTGGGCCGAGGCGACGGACACCGTCCACAAGTCCTGATCCTCACCGGCCCTCGCGGGCCGACCCGGGGGCCTTGGCGCAATTGGTAGCGCACCTGCTTTGCAAGCAGGGGGTTAGGGGTTCGAGTCCCCTAGGCTCCACCATCACCGTCCGTCGTCGTTCCTGCGCAACTGCGCAGGACTGACCGCGGTTCCGCGTGGCTTCGCCGCGCACTGCGCAGGGAATCCCCCCGCGTCGCCCCGATGGCTGCGCACGTGCGCGAACGACAGCCGGACGCACCCGCGGCGGGACCTCCGGCACCGCGCCTCGGGGAGCCCGCCTCTGACCGAGCGGCCGGCTCCGGCGCATGCTCGGTAGCAGGAGAACCCTGCGAGGAGGCCCGGCATGAAGCGCACGACGGTGGTGGCGCTCTCGGTGGCGGTGGTGGCCGTCATGACGGCCGCGCTGGTGACCGCCGTGCTCGCCCTCGCGCTGGGGGACCGGGACCGCGACTGGGGTCCGGGCATGATGACGTCGACCGCCCAGGAGCGACGACCGCGACGACCGCGACCCCGGCAGATCGGGGCCGGGGTCGATGATGAACGGCGGCTTCATGGGTGCCGGGATGCACGTCGCCGTCCGCAGCGAGGCGGAGTTCCTCGTCGAGATGGTGGCCCACCACGAGGAGGCCATCGACGCGGCCGGTGAGCTGGCCCGGTCCGATCGCCCCGAGATGCGCGAGCTCGGTCGCTCCATCGTCGCGGGCCAGACCGCCGAGGTCGAGCAGATGCGCGGGTGGCTCGAGGAGTGGTACCCCGGCACGTCGACGAGCGCCGACTACGAGCCGATGATGCGCGACCTCGACGACCTCGCCGGCGACGAGCTCGACCGGGTCTTCCTCGAGGACATGATCGGGCACCACATGGCCGCCGTGATGATGTCGCAGCAGCTCGTGGTCCGCGACCTCGCCGTGCACGAGGACGTCGAGGACCTGGCCCGGTCGATCAGCAGCAGCCAGCACGCCGAGATCCTCACCATGCGGGCGTGGCTGTGGGAGTGGTTCGGCTGACCCTCAGCGCCGGCGGCGGAGCAGCGAGCGCGGGTCGAGCGGCGCGAGCACGCGGCGTACGGGACGGGCGGACGACCTGAGTCCGGCGCGTCCCTCGTCGACGAGCGTCCAGAACTCCTCCGCGGTGTCCGGCTCGTCCGGGGAGAACGTGGCGACGTCCGCGTCGCGGGCCAGCGTGCGGGGTACGCCGAGGGCGGTGGCCTGCGCGGCCCGGGTGCTGCGGGGCACCGCGACGCCGAGGTCGTGCGCGGTGTCGACCAGCTCGTCCCAGCCGCCGAGGTAGGCCAGCGAGGGCGGGGCCGCCGCCCGTCGCCGACGGCGCCGGAGCACCTTGAGCAGCGGCACGACCCCCAGGGCGAGCGGCACCAGGAGCACCAGCGGCCACCGGGGCAGCGGCTCGTCCGTGGCCTCGTCCTGCCGGTCCTCGGCCTCGGCGTCCTCCCGGACCTCGGGCTCGGGCTGCTGCGGCCGGTCCTCGGGACGCTGCTCGGGGGGCAGTCTCACCTCGGGCAACGGCGCCGAGTCGCGCTTGGGGGGTCGGCGCCCCATGAACGCCCGGGTCGGCAGCACCCGCCAGGAGCCGTTGGCGACGCGGATCTCGACCCAGGCGTCGAGGTGCTTGCCCTTGATCACCCCGTTGCGGCCGAGCACGGCGCCGACGGCCACGCGGGCGGGCACGCCGATGCGGTTGGCGAGCAGCGCCATGGTCGCGGCGTACTGCTCGTCGTTGCCGACCATCATCGGAGCGTTGACGAAGCCCTCGTCGAGCCGGCGCTCGTCCTGGCCCGCGTCGAAGCGGGTCTCCCACCCGAAGGCGCCGTCGGAGTAGCGGCCGCGCTCGCGGAGCCGGTCGGCGATGCGGAAGACGGCCGCCATCTGCGTCTTCGCCCCCAGCGACCACGCCTGCGCGGGCACGTCGAGGAACTCGGCCGCCTCCTGCAGCGTCGTGTCGGGCCGCCGGAACGGCTTCATCCGCGCGGTGAGCTTGTCGGGGGTCGGGATCGCGGTGAGGACGTAGTCCTCCTGGACGCGCAGCCCGCCGGGGAGGACCGCGGTGTCGGTGGCCCGGTTGTAGCGCAGGTCGGGGAGCCGGTCGCTGGCGTAGTCGTCGTAGAACTCGAAGGCCTGCATCGCGCCGATCGTCGGCACCCACGGGAGGTCCCACGTGCTGCGCACGAAGAACGTGTAGAGCTGCTCCTCGCCCCGGGCCGGGTTGTCGAGCCGCGACGGCACGCGCAGGAACCGGTCGGTGAAGTCGTCGGGGCTGGTGTCGTCGTCGGCGTACCAGCGGGTGCCGTCGTACCGGTCCAGCACCGCCACCCGGACCCGGGTCCCGGGTCCGGCGCCCCGGACCCGGAAGAGCTTGCGGTCCGCGAGGTTGGTGTAGGAGCCGGGGCCCTCGTCGCGGAACCGGCGGAAGGCCGACAGCGGCGTCTCGAGGTAGACCGAGTCGTAGGGCGTCACCGCCTCGCGCAGCACGAAGCGGCGCTGGCCGTCCGGCTTGTCGACGACGACGTACGACGCCGCGGCCACGAGGCCGACGACCGCCAGGCCCACCAGCAGGCGACGTGCGGACACCGGGCCCAGGGCCGCGTCGCTGTGCCGGCCGGCCTCGAAGCGCAGCCCGCGGTGCGAGACCCAGGCGAGGGAGACCAGCCCGAACCCGATC
Organism: uncultured Actinomycetota bacterium; assembly: GCA_963776975.1. Taxonomy (GTDB): domain Bacteria; phylum Actinomycetota; class Actinomycetes; order Propionibacteriales; family Nocardioidaceae; genus Nocardioides. The sequence goes on from CAVZOU010000015.1 coordinate 55,400, forward strand.
CCCTGGAGGAGGGTCGAGAACGGGTCGGTCACACCGAGGACCAGGGCGACCACCAGCCCCGCGGCCATCGGGAGCAGCGGCAGTGCGGCCCGGCGGCTGCGCAGCGCCAGCGCCGAGGCGGCACCGGCCGGGAAGAGTCCCAGGGCGTAGGGGATCAGCAGCACCGACCCCTCGCCGTCGACCAGCGGGGCGGTCTCCACGAGGACGCGCCAGGAGCCGACGGTGCCGACCACGACCGCGGTGATCGTCTCGATGTCGGGCACGCCGAGGAGGAGCCCGGTCGACCCGAGGGCGACCAGGCCCGGCGGTGAGCAGGTAGGGCACCGGCAGCAGCGGCACGACCACCCCGAGCCCCAGCCGCAGGGTGACGAGGACGAGCGTCCAGGCCAGGCCGATCGCCACCCCGGCCACGCCGACCAGGATCCAGCGGATCCCGGCGAAGCTGTCGGTGAGGCCCACCAGCGTGATCGCCGACAGCACGACGACCGCGAGCAGGTCGGCGGCGGCGTACGGCGGCAGGGGGCGGGTGCGTGCGCTCACGACGCGGCCGCCATCAGGCCCGGGAGCTCGGCGAGCAGCCCGACGGTGACGGCGTCGTGGCCGTGCTGGCGCAGCACGCCGGCCGTCTCGCCGGGCGCGGCCCGCAGCACCACGACGCGGGTGTCGGCCGGCAGCGTGGCGGTCGCGCGCGCGACGGTCTCCAGGTCGGTGCTGCTGCCCGTGACGAGCATCAGCACGCTGGTCTCCGGGGCCAGCACCATCGCGGTGGCCACCTGCTCGCTCAGCGGCGCGGCACCGGGCGCCGGGTCGATGCGGCACGTGCCGTCGAGGACGGCGGGGGCCGGCAGCGCGGTCAGCTGCACCTCGCCGCAGGCCAGGCTCACGTCGTACTCCTCGCGCGCTGCGCACATCAGCAGCGACGCGGCGACGGACGCCGCGAGCTCGAAGGCCGCGACGGTGGGGTACGCCGCCGGGTCGGCGTCGACCACGACGGTGGCGTGGTTGCGTCGGGTGTCGTGGTACTGCCGGACCAGCAGCTCGCCGGCGCGGGCCGAGGAGCGCCAGTGGACGTGCCGCAGGTCGTCCCCGGGCACGTACTCGCGCAGCGCGTGGAAGGCCAGGTCGCTCATCGAGACCCGGTCGCTCGGCGTGCCCTCGAGGTCGCGGACCTGGCCGGCCCCCAGCGTCGGGACCACCACCATCGCCGGTCGCACGAAGAGCTCCCGGGCACCGCCCCAGCGCACCGGGCGGTGCAACAGCCCGAGCGGGTCGGAGCGGACCGCCGTGGCGGGGCCCACCTGGAGCACCCCGCGGGCCAGGTCGTCGACGACGACCTCGACGCGCTCGCGGCTGCCGCGGTCGAGCGACGGCATCCGCACCCAGGTCTCCCGGGCGCCGACGGGGATCCGCACCAGGGGCTGCCACAGGGGCAGGGCACCGTTGTTGGTCGCGGTCAGGGAGGCCTCGACGGCCTCGCCGGCCGTGGTGCGGGGCGGTCGGAGCCGCAGGTCGGCCTCGACCCGCATGGGGACGAGCAGCCAGGGCACCGCGGCGAGCAGCACGCCGAGGCACATCACCGCGACGAGGCGCAGCTCGACGAGGCCCCAGGCGAGCGACCCGGCGAACGCCACGAGACCGAGCAGGAGGACACCGCGCCCGGTGGACGTCACCACCCGCGACCCCGTCCTCGTCACCGCGAGCGCGCGCGACAGCACGGCCGGTCCCCTGGTCAGCCGCGGTAGGTCGGGGGCTCGACGGACTCGAGCAGGCGCTCGATGACGTCGTCGACCGAGACACCGTTGAACTGGGCCTGCGGGTCGAGCAGCAGGCGGTGGCACAGCACCGGCGTGGCCAGGGCGGTGATGTCGTCGGGGACGACCGTCGTACGACCGTCGGCGGCGGCCCACGTCTTGGCGACCCGGACGAGGGCGAGGCAGCCGCGGGCCGACAGCCCCATCCGCACGTGCTGGAGCTCGCGGCTGGCCTCGGCGAGCTGGCGGACGTAGCGCACGATCGCGCGGTCGACGTACACCTCCCCGGCGACGCGGGTGAGCTCGGAGACGACCTCGCGGGAGACCACCGGGGCGACCAGCGAGGCGCGGTCGCGGACCGCCGAGCCGAGGAGCAGCTCCTCGGTGGCCTCGGCGTCGGGGTAGCCGACGGAGGTCTTCATCAGGAAGCGGTCGAGCTGGGCCTCGGGCAGCCGGTAGGTGCCGGCCTGCTCGATGGGGTTCTGGGTGGCGATCACCATGAACGGGCGTGGCACGTCGTGGGTGATGCCGTCCACGGTGACGTGGCCCTCCTCCATCACCTCGAGCAGCGCCGACTGCGTCTTGGGCGAGGCGCGGTTGATCTCGTCGGCCAGCACGATGTCGTGGAAGATCGGCCCACGGTGGAAGTCGAAGGTGCCCTTGTGCTGGTCGTAGACCGTCACGCCGGTGACGTCGGTGGGCAGCAGGTCGGGCGTGAACTGGATGCGCGCGTGGCTGCCCTCGATGGTGTTGGACAGCGCGCGGGCCAGCATCGTCTTGCCCGTGCCGGGGAGGTCCTCGAGCAGCAGGTGGCCCTCGGACACCAGGCAGGTCATGGCGAGCCGGACGACGTGGTCCTTGCCGAGGACGGCCCGGCCCATGTGGTCGGCGACCTGCGTGAAGGTGCGGCTGAACCACTCCGCCTCGTGCGCCGTGATCGATCCGGTGCTGCCGTCGACCACCGTCGGCTGGGTGTCAGTCATGTCCGCCTCTCCCTGTCGTGCGAAGGGTACGCGGGCGCGGGGCCGCTGGGGGCCGAGTGGCAGACTCTGGCCGTGTCATCCACCCCCCGGACCGTCGCCGCCACGGCGCTGGCCCTGGTGCTCGTCGGCATCGCCGGCTGGCTCGGCTGGTGGCAGCTCGAGGCCTGGCAGGCGCGCCGCGACGCCGAGGCGCGCGACCTCACCGAGCTGACCCCGATGCGCGATCGACGAGGTGATGGGCTCCGACGACCCGTTCCCCGGCAACGAGGTCGGCCGCCCCGTCGACGTGGCCGGCAGGTGGCTCCCCGAGGGCTCGTTCTGGGTCTCCGACCGGGCGCAGGACGGCCGCGACGGCTACTGGGCGGTGACCCCGCTGGAGCTCTCCGGGACCGACACCGCGGTGCTGGTGGTGCGCGGCTGGAGCGAATCCCCGGAGGGTGAGGTGCCCGACGGCCCCGCCGAGCTCACCGGATGGCTCCAGCCCGCCGAGGGCACCGGCGCGGTCGACGAGGACCCGGGCGACGACGTCGTGCCCCAGCTGCGGATCGCCGACGCCGTCCAGCGCGTCGACGCCGACCTGTACGGCGCCTACGTGGTGGCGCAGGAACCCTCGCCCGGCCTGGAGGCGGCGAGCCTGGGGTCGCTGCCGGAGGTGGGCCGCTTCACCGCGCTGCGCAACCTGCTGTACGCCGTGGAGTGGTGGGTCTTCGGTGCCTTCGCCGCCTTCATCTGGTGGCGCTGGGTGCGCGACCAGCAGGTTGCGGACCGCGTGACAGACTCGCCCGCGTGAAGGCTGCCCTGCTCCGCTACCGCGTCATGGCCACCGTCGTCGGTGTGCTGCTCGTCGTCCTCATCCTGATCGGCGTCCCGCTGGCCAACTTCGACGGCAGCAGCATGTGGGGCGTCTTCCCGACCACCCCCGAGCTGGTCACCCCCGGATCCTCCGTGCAGCAGTTCGGCGAGGCGATCACCGAGTACCTCGGCGTGGCGCACGGGTGGCTCTACATGATCTTCCTGGTCACCGCCTTCATGCTCGGACGTCGCGCCCACTGGGAGATGCCCTTCCTGGTCGTCACCCTGGTCTGCGGGACGGTGCCGATCCTGTCCTTCTGGGCCGAGCACCGCGCCACGCAGCGGACCCGCGCCGAGCACCCCGAGCTGCAACCCGAGCTGCGATGAGCACGTGAACGGCGCTCGATCGTGACGACCGCGTTCGTCCTGGGCGGCGGCGGCATCCTCGGTGCCGTCGAGGTCGGCATGCTCCGGGCGCTCTTCGAGCGCGGCGTCACCCCCGACCTGGTGCTCGGCACCAGCGTCGGCGCCCTCAACGGCGCGATGGTGGCCCGCGAGCCGCGGCTCCCGGTGATCGAGCGGCTCACCGACCTGTGGGCCCAGACCGCGCAGTCGCGTGACGTGTACGGCGACCGCCCGCTGCGCACCGTCCGCCGCGCGGTCTCCACCGGCACCCACATCTACTCCGCCAAGCCGCTCACCGCCCGGCTGGCCGAGGAGTTCGGCGACACCACCTTCGCCGACCTCGAGGTGGCGTTCCAGGTGTGCGCGGCCAGCATCGAGCGCTCCGCCGAGCACTGGTTCGACTCCGGCCCGCTGGTGCCGGCGATCGTGGCCAGCGCCGCGGTGCCCGGGCTGCTCCCGCCGGCGCGGGTCGAGACCGAGTTCGGCGTCGAGCACTTCCTCGACGGCGGGCTGGTCAACTCGATCCCGGTCGGGAGGGCCGTCGCGCTCGGCGCGACCCGGGTCTTCGTGCTCCAGGTCGGTCGCATCGACCGGCCGCTCTCGGTGCCCAGGCGGCCGTGGGACGTGGCCCGGGTGAGCTTCGAGGTGGCCCGCCGGCACCGCTTCACGCGCGAGCTCGCCGAGATCCCCGACGACGTCGAGGCCCACGTCCTCCCGGCGGCCGGCACGTCGTCCAAGGACGACTCGATGCTCGCCTTCCGCAACTTCTCGTCCGTCCAGCGCCGCATCGACGCGACGTACGACGCCTCGATCGCCTATCTCGACGAGCACCTCGGGCCGGACGCCCGGTGAGCCTGCCGTGATCTGGGTGCTGCGTCGGCTGGTGCTCGCCCCGGCCCTGGTCGTCGTCACCGGCCTGCTGTGGGTCAGCCTGCCGCTCTGGATCATCGGGGCGGCGGCGCTCTCGCCGGTGATCCCGGGCCGCTGGCGGGCGCTGCGGCTGCTTCTGGGTGGCGTTCCTCTACCTGACAGCCGAGTCGCTGCTGCTGCTCGTGCTCCTCGGCCTGTGGCTGGCGTCGGGCTTCGGGTGGAAGATCCGGTCGCCGTACTTCGCCGGCATCCACTACGACCTCGTGCAGTTCACGCTGGTCGGCTTCTTCCGCGAGGCGCGCCGGGTGCTGGCACTGCGGATCCGCACCGACGGGCCGGCACCCGACCGGCACCCCGAGCGGCCGATTCTCGTCTGCTGCCGCCACGCGGGGCCGGGCGACTCGTTCACCCTGATGTACGCGCTGCTGCACTGGTACGGCCGCGAGCCGCGCGTCGTCCTCAAGGACACCCTCGCGTGGGACCCGGCCATCGACGTGATCCTGCGCCGGATCCCGGCCAGCTTCATCTCCCCCGACCCGGGGGCCGGGGAGGACCTCGAGTCGCAGATCGCCGCCCTCGCCGCCGGGCTGGACACCAACGACGCCTTCGTGATCTTCCCCGAGGGCGGCAACTTCACCCCCGCGCGCCGCGATCGCGCGATCGCGCGGCTGCACAAGCTCGGCCTGCACCACATGGCCGACCGTGCCGAGCGGATGACCCACGTCCTCGCCCCGCGCCCCGGCGGGTTCCTCGCCGCGCTGGACGCGGCCCCGGAGGCCGACGTGGTGATGGTGGCCCACACGGGGCTCGACCACCTGCTGACCGTCGGTGACGTGTGGCGCGAGCTGCCGATGGACAAGACCCTGGTCATGCGCTGGTGGGAGGTCCCGCGCTGCGGAGATCCCGGTCGGACGCGACGAGCGCATCGAGTGGCTCTACGGCTGGTGGGAGCAGATCGACGCCTGGGTCGAGGACAACCGCCCCGTCGCCTGAGGCCTCATCTCGGGGTAGTCCGTGACGAACGGACCCCTCCCGGGGGGATCCCGGGGTCCGTTCGTCACGGACTACCCCGGATACCCGACCCCCGGACATGCCACGAGCCCCGGACCAGCAGGTCCGGGGCTCGCGGGTCTGGCTGCGGTGGGCCAGGCTCAGGTGTGCTTGTTGTCCGGGACTCGTCCACGTCGATGACCTCGGCCGGGTCGTCCGGCGTCGTCACGTCGTGGGGCTGCTCGGCCGAGTCGCTGATGGCCTCGGTCGGGTCGCCGCCGCCCGGGTCCTCCACGGTGACGCGGTGGGTGGGGTCGGTCATCGCGTCGGACGCCTCGGCGGCGTCGACCGCCGTGGGGGTGTCCGCGTCGAGCGGCGTCTTGATCGGGTCGGTGAGCGGGTCACCGGCCGCACCGGTCGCGGGGAGCGGCGAGGAGACACCGGAGCCGGTCGGGCTGGCCGGCGCAGCCGGGGTGTAGCTCGACTGCCAGTTGTCCTTCGTCTTCTGCGACTGGCGCAGCTTGCTGAAGACGGCCGCGCCGACGGCCAGGATGCCTCCGATGACCAGGACGGTCTTGATCTTGCTGCGCTGGGGCTCCGGCTCCTGGCGCAGCTCGGCGACCTTGGCCACCGCCAGGTCACGACCCTCGGCCGCCTTGTCCGCGGCGATCGTGGCGGCGACGGCGGCCTTCTCGGCCGCCAGCGCCTTGCCCTCGGCGAGCAGCGGGACGGCACGGTCCCGGGCGTCGTGGGTCAGGGTCACCGCGCGCTCGCGGGTGTCCTGGAGGAGGGGAACGGCGCGGTCGCGGGCGTCGGACACCAGCGGCGCTGCCTTGTCCCGCGCGTCGGCGAGGGCGGGTCCGGCCTTGTCGCGGGCGTTCTCCATCGCAGCCTCGAGCTGGGGGATGACGGTGTCGGCGACGGACTCCACGTAGTCGTGGGCCCGTTCCATGACCGACTTCTTCCTGCCGATGTGCATGCAAGGCCTCCTGCTGTGTAGTGGAGCGAGTAGTGCACCCATCTCACCATGCCGCGTGAACCGACCGACAGCCCCGTCCGGGTGAACGTCGGCCGTGCGGTCGGGCTGCACGACCACATGGCAGGATCGACGGCGACACGTGCGCGGCGCCCCTGGGGCGTCGTACGCACTCCTGACACGCGAGAGGCAGACCATGGCTGACACCAAGGCCACCCTGAAGACGAACAAGGGTGACATCGTCATCAACCTGTTCCCCAACCACGCGCCGGAGACGGTCGACAACTTCGTCGGCCTCGCCGAGGGCACCAAGGACTACACCACCGGCGACGGCAAGACCGGCCCCTTCTACGACGGGCTCGGCTTCCACCGGGTCATCGAGGGCTTCATGATCCAGGGCGGCTGCCCCAGCGGCACCGGCACCGGCGGCCCGGGCTACACGTTCAAGGACGAGATCCACCCCGAGCTCGTCTTCGACAAGCCCTACCTGCTCGCCATGGCCAACGCCGGCCCGGGCACCAACGGCTCGCAGTTCTTCATCACCCTGGGCGCCACCCCGTGGCTCAACCGCAAGCACACGATCTTCGGCGAGGTGGCCGACCAGTCCTCGCGCGACGTCGTGGACGCGATCGGCACCACCCGCACCGGCGCGATGGACCGACCGGCCGAGCCGGTCATCATCGAGTCGGTCACCATCGAGCGCTGAGGCACCCACCCGCGATGACCCAGCCGCCTTCCGGCGATCCCGCGGCCGGCGTCCCGACCTGTTATCGGCACGCCGGTCGCGAGACCTGGATCCGCTGCCAGCGCTGCGAGCGCCCCATCTGTCCCGACTGCATGCGGGACGCGGCGGTCGGCTTCCAGTGCCCCTCGTGCATCGCCGAGGGCGCGACGGACGACGCGCAGCATCCGGGCGCCGTACGGCGGGTCGCGCTCGGGCAACCCGGCGCTGACCTCGATGGTGCTCATCGCCATCAACGTCGTGGTCTGGCTGGCGATCCAGGTCACCGGCCGGCTCGTCCAGCGTGCTGGTCGACCGCCTCGGGCTGCGCGCCAACGGGGCCTGCGCGCCGGGCGACGGCTTCCTGTACGACATCGACCGCGCACGCGTGCGACGCCGTGGGCGGCCAGTTCCTCGCCGGGCGTGGCCGACGGGGCCTGGTGGCAGGTGGTCACCAGCCAGTTCACCCACGTGCAGCTGTGGCACATCGCGGGCAACATGCTCGCCCTCTACGTCCTCGGCCCGCAGCTGGAGGCCGTCTTCGGACGGGTGCGCTTCCTGGCGCTCTACCTGCTCTCGGGGCTGGCCGGCTCGGTCACGGTCCTGTGGCTCTCGCCGGAGATCGGGCTGACCGTCGGTGCGTCCGGTGCGATCTACGGACTCTTCGGCGCCCTCTGCGTCGTCGCCCACAAGGTCGGCGGCGACCTGCGCAGCATCGTTCGCGCTGCTGGCCATCAACGTCTTCATCACCTTCGCGGTGCCCAACATCTCCTGGCAGGGCCACCTCGGCGGTCTCGCCGGCGGCGCCGCCATCGCCGCCCTGCTGGTCTACGCGCCCCGGGAGCGCCGCGCCCTCGTCCAGTGGGCCGGCATGGCGGCGCTGACCGTGTCGCTGCTCGCGCTGGCGCTGGCCGCCGCTCCGGCGTCGCTCGCCCTCGGCCTGAGCCGCGGCGTCCGACCCGCGCTGATGCCGCGGCGTACGACGCCCGCGCCACACGGTGTGAGTCACCGTCGAGCAGTGGTCGCCGGTCGCCGCACGGTGTCGACACCCGATGCGCGAGCATCGCCGGCAGTCACCCGGCGGTGTGTCACCACGCCGCGGACGGTGCGCCGGTGCACCGCTCGTCCACAGGTGTGGAGCATCGCCTGTGCGAGACCCGACATCGCGGTGTAGTTCTCCCGCACGGCCGTGGTCCCGGGAAATGACACCGGCGCCGACCCCCTGGCGGGAGCCGGCGCCGGTGTGCTCGACGAGGGGGAGGGTCACTCCCAGCGGGTGGCGAAGGTGAAGCCGACCGCCATGAAGGCGATGCCGACGGCGAGGTTCCACTGGCCCAGGTCGTTGAAGACCGGGAGCGCCGACGAGGTCGTCGGAGAAGACGTAGAAGGTGCAGATCCACAGCAGGCCGATCAGGAAGCAGCCGAGCATGCCGACCACGACGCCGCGGCCGCGACCGAGCGGGGTGGACGGGTGGGCCGAGATGGCCAGGCCGACCATCAGCAGCGCCGAAGCCGATGGCGTAGTTCCACAGGCCGAGGTCGGCGATCGCCTTGGGCGAGCCCTCCTCGGCCGGGAAGGCGGCCGGGTCGGGCCGGACGCCGAGGTAGTAGTAGAGGATCCAGCGCGATCCCGGCCGCGATGAGCAGCAGTGCCACGACGAACCTCACGGAGAAGACCTTCGCCTCGGGCTGTCGACGAACGCCTCGCTGGACTTGGCCACGACCACTCCTCGTAGCTCACGAACTGGGGCGTGGGACGTCGGGCGCCCACCGGGGGGTTAGCGTAGTCGCCATGCCCGCCCGAATCCGACTCGCGCCCCGACGAGGACGCCGCGCGCGCCCGTCGCCGGCGCCTCGGGTGGCGGGTCGGGACGCCCGCGATGGTGCATCCTGTGCGGGGCCCTCTTCGCGGTCAGCGCCGAGCACAGCGGCGGCACCGACCTGCGCGGCGGCCGCTACACCGACCTGGCCTCGGTCGTGCAGGCCGAGCGCAGCGACACCAACCAGCTGACCGACGAGGTGGCCGACCTCACCTCGGAGATCGAGACCCTCAGCGCCGGGCTCGGCGACCGCGACGGTCAACCGCTACCAGGACGAGATCGAGACGCTGGTCGACCCGGCCGGACTCACCCCGCGCACCGGTCCCGCGGTCAAGGTCACGCTCACCGACGCCCCGCCAGGACGTGCATCGAGGACACCGACCGCGACCCGAACGACCTCGTCGTCCACCAGCAGGACATCCAGGCCGTCGTCAACGCCATGTGGCGGGCCGGCGCCGAGGCCGTCACCATCCAGGGGCAGCGGCGTCATCTCCACCACCGGCATCAAGTGCGAGGGCAACTCGGTCACCCTGCACGGCGTGCCCTACTCCCCGCCGTACGAGATCGTCGGCATCGGCGTGCCGGACGAGATCCTCGCCTCGCTCGAGGGCGACAGCTACCTCGACATCTACCGCGCAGTACGCCGCCGACCCCGCGGGCGGGGTGGGCTACGACGTGGCCGCGCTGCCGCGGGCGACCGCGCCGGCCTACGAGGGCCTGCTCGACCTGACCTACGCGACGCCCGATGGCCGACGCCGAGCCGAGCGAGCCCGACCGGCTGGACCCGTCAGGGCGTACGCCGCGCGGCCGGCGTGGTCGGCGGCGTCTCGGTGGGCGTCTCCGTCGGCGTCTCCGTGGGGAGTCGGCGGTCTCGTCGGTCGGGGTCTCGGTGGGCGTCTCGGTCGGGGGCGGCGGCTCCTCGAAGGTGGACACGAAGATGGTGACCGTGTCGCCCTGGTCGGCCTCGCCGCCGGCCGTGGGGAACTGGTCGACGACCGTCGCCCTTGGGCGCGGTGGCGTCGGAGTCCGTGCGGACCTCGACCTCGAAGCCGGCCTGCCGCAGGGTCCGCGTCGGCCTCGCCCTGACGGAGGCCGACCACCGTCGGGACGGCCTCGGGACCGTCGGAGACGACAGGGTCACGGTCGTGCCCTCGGCGACCGCTGGCCGCGCGGCCGGGTCGGTGCGAGACGACCTTGCCCTGGGGCTCGTCGGACTCCACCTCGGTCGCGGCTGCACCTTGAGGCCCGCGGCTCTCGAGCGCGTCGCGGGCCTGGCCTGGGGCTGTCCGACGACGAAGGGCACCTCGCACCTCGGGCTTGCCGGACGAGACGACCAGGTCGACCTCGGTGCCGGGCTCGACGAAGACGTCGCGGTTGGGGTCCTGCCGGATGACCTCGTCGGCGGGGGCGTCGTCGGACGCCTCGCGGGTGACCCGTCCGACGGCGAGGCCGGCCTCGCCGATGGCCAGCCGCGCCTCCTCCTCGGTGAGCCCGACGAGGGCGGGGACCTGGGTCGCGCTCGGACCTGCTCCTCGAACATGCTCGGGAGGACGTACGCCGCGCCGGCGATGGCCGCGATGACCAGCAGGGCGAGCAGCACCATCAGCGCCGGTGCGCCCGCGCGGGCGGTCGTCGTCCTCCGGGGCGTACGGCGGTGGCGGCGGGGATCGTGGTGGTGGCGGCGACCGGCGGCACCACCTCGGTGGGCGCGACCGGCGGCGGAGCCGCCTGGATCGGGTGGCCGGCGAGGTAGCGCTCGATGTCGGCTGTCGCATCGCCGCGGCGCTCTGGTAGCGGTCCTCGACCCGCTTGGCCAGCGACTTGAGCACGATCGCGTCGATCTCGGGGTCGAGCTCCTGGTCGTGGTCCGACGGCGGGGAGGGCTGCTCGCGCACGTGCTGGTAGGCGACGGCCACCGGGCTGTCGCCGACGAAGGGCGGGCGGCCGGTGAGGAGCTCGTAGAGGAGGCAGCCGGTGGAGTAGACGTCCGAGCGGGAGTCGACGGTCTCGCCGCGGGCCTGCTCGGGGGAGAGGTACTGCGCGGTGCCGACCACGGCGGCGGTCTGGGTCATCGTCGAGGACGCGTCGGAGACGGCCCGGGCGATGCCGAAGTCCATCACCTTGACGTCGCCGCCGGGGGTGAGCATGACGTTGCCGGGCTTGATGTCGCGGTGGATGATGCCCGCGCGGTGGCTGTAGTCGAGCGCCGCGAGCACGTCGCTGGTGATCTCGAGCGCGCGCTCGGGCAGGATCTTGCGGCCCTCGCGCACGATGTCGCGCAGCGTCCGGCCCTGCACGCACTCCATGACGATGTAGGGCTGGGCGACGTCGGAGCCGTCGGTGGACATCTCCTCGCCGGTGTCGTAGACCGACACGATCGAGGGGTGGTTGAGCGAGGCGGAGCTCTGCGCCTCCCGGCGGAAGCGCGCCTGGAACGTCGCGTCGCTGGCGAGGTCGGTGCGCAGCCGCTTGACCGCGACCGTGCGTCCGAGCCGGGTGTCCCGGCCCTTGCGCACCTCGGCCATGCCGCCGCGGCCCAGCAGCTCGCCGAGCTCGTAGCGGCCGCCGATCACGGTCGGCTCGTTGCTCATCGTCGCCCTCTCGCTGGGGTGGTGGTCCGGCTGGTGGTCGTGGCTCGTCGTGTCGCTCATCAGGTCGGACTGTCCGTCGGGTCCGTGGGGCTCGGTCGGCGTCTCGGTGGGCGTCGTCGGCGTCTCCGTGGGCGACGTCGACTCGGTGGGCGTCTCGGTCGGGGTCGTCCTCGGTCTCCGTGGGAGTCGAGCTCCGTCGTCGGCTCGCTGGGGCTGTCCGTCGGCGTCTCGGTGGGCGTCTCCGAGGTCGGGGTCTCGGACGGCGTCTCGGACGGTCGGTCTCGCTCGGGCTCCGGCTGGGCGTCTGGGACGGCGTCGGCTGCTCCGGGTCCTCGGTGGTCGTGTCGTCGCCCAGCGCCTGCACCAGGACGAGCGCGGCCACGAGCAGCGCGATGGCCAGCAGCACCCACGGCACCCAGCCCGGCAGACCGCGGCGGGGACGGTCGTCGGCGGGCGGGGAGGGCGGTACGGGGGCCGGGGCCGGCCGCGCGGTACCGGCGCGATGACCTGCGTCCGGGTCGGCTCGTCGTCATCCGGGAGGGCGGCCGCCAGCGGGGCGACCACGGTCGCGGCACCCGCGGCGGCACCGGCACCGGCGGGGTCCCGCAGGGCGGCCGCGAAGGCCTGGCCGTCGGCGTACCGCTCGGCCGGGTCCTTGGCCATCGACCGCCGCACGACCGCGGCGAGGTCGGCCGGGACCGTGTCGGGCAGGTCGGGGACCGGCTCGCGGAGGTGGGCGATGGCGGTGGCCACCGGGGTGTCGGCGAGGAAGGGCTTGCGACCCGCGAGGCACTCGAAGGCGACCACGCCGAGGGCGTAGACGTCGGAGGCCGCGGTGGCGCGCTTGCCCTCGGCCTGCTCGGGGGAGATGTAGGCCGGCGTGCCCATCACCTGGCCGGTCTCGGTGAGCGACATGCCCTCGGCGGCGCGGGCGATCCCGAAGTCGGTCACCTTGGTGCGTCGGTCCGGGGTGATGATCAGGTTGCCGGGCTTGACGTCGCGGTGCACGATCCCGGTCGCGTGGGCGGCGCCGAGCGCCACGGCGGCCTGGCCGAGCAGGTCGCGCACGACCTCGGGGTCCATCGGGGCGTCGGGACGCAGCAGGTTGGACAGCGGCTGTCCCTCGACCAGCTCCATCACGAGGAACGGCCGCGGCGTGGTCGAGCCGTCGACCGGGGAGGCCTCGCCGAAGTCGAAGACGCTGGCGATGCCGGGGTGGTGCAGCGAGCCGGCGTGCCGGGCCTCGGTCTCGAAGCGGGTGCGGAAGAGCGCGTCGTCGGCGTACTCCGGCTTGAGGACCTTGACCGCGACCGGGCGCGACAGCACCGTGTCGGTGCCGCGCCAGACCTCGCCCATGCCGCCGGTGGCGATCCGCGAGGTGAGCGCGTAGCGGTGGCCGTCGTCGGCGTAGCGGTCCGGCGTGTCGCCGGTGGGGGTGGGCCGGTGGGAGGAGTCGTCACGGGTTGAGCACCGCCTCCATGACGGCCTTGGCGATCGGGCCGCCGAGGCGGCCGCCGGCGATGTCGCCGGGGGCCGTGTCTGCTGGACTGCACGAGCACCGCCACGGCGACCTTGGGGTCGTCGGCGGGGGCGAAGGAGGTGAACCAGGCGTACGGCGGCCGCGAGTCGGTCGACTCGGCGGTGCCGGTCTTGCCGGCCACCCGCACGCCGGGGATGGCCGCGGCGTACGCCGTGCCCTCGTCGACCGTCGCCACCATCATCTCGGTGAGGTCGTCGGCGGTGCTCACGGAGACGGCCTGCGAGAGCTCGGACTCCTCGGTCTTGTCGAGCAGCGACGAGGTTGGGCGCGCGGACCTCGTCGACGACGTAGGGCCGCATGACCACGCCGTCGTTGGCGATGCCGGCCGAGACCATGGCCATCTGGAGCGGGGTGGCGGTGACGCTCGACTGGCCGATGCCCGACAGCGCGGTCTGCGGCGGCGTCCATGTCGGGCGGGTAGAGCGAGCGGGCCTGGCCGTCGAGGTCCTCGAGCGAGGTCGCGTTGAAGCCGAACTTCTCGGCCTGCTCGGTCATCGCCTCGATGCCGAGCTCGTCGGCCAGGGACAGGAAGGTGACGTTGCAGGAGACCTGGAGCGCCTGGGTCAGGGTGATCCGGTTGCCGCCGCAGTCGCCGCCGCCCTGGTTGCCGACCTTGGTCGTGGACTGCGGGAGCTGGTACGACGTGCCGCCGGGCACGATCGACTCGGCGTCGTAGTCGCCCGACTCGATCGCGGCGGCCGCGGTGACCAGCTTGAAGGTCGACCCCGGGGGCAGCGTGGTGCCGATGGCGCGGTTGATGAGCGGCTCGGCCGGGTCCTGCTCGAGCGCCTGGTAGGTCTCGGTGACCGAGCCGAAGTCGTGCGAGGCCAGCGTGTTGGGGTCGTACGTCGGGTTGGAGACCATCGCGAGGACCTTGCCGGTGGCCGGCTCGATGCGCGACCACGGCGCCCTGCACGTCCTCGCCCAGCGCGCGCAGCCCCTCGTACGCCGCGGTCTGGGCCTCGGGGTCGATGGTCAGCTGGACGTTGCCGCCCTTGGGGTCGGTGTTGCTGAGCATGTCGACCAGCCGGGTGACGAAGAGGCGCGAGTCGTCGCCGGAGAGCACGTCGTTCTGCGAGCGCTCGATGCCGGACTGGCTGTAGTAGGAGAAGAACCCGGTGAGCGGGGCGTACTTGAAGGGCTGCGGGTAGACGCGCTGGAAGTCGTACGGCGTCGTCGCTGGGCACGCTGCGCGCGACCGGGTCCTTGCCGACCAGGATCGCGCCGCGCTCGCGGGAGAACGCCGCGGTGATGACGCGGCGGTTCTGCGGGTCCTCGGTGAGCTCGCCCGAGCGGACGTACATGAGGTAGGTCGCGTTGAGCATGAGGGCCAGGAAGAGCACGAGGCAGAAGAGCGAGATCGTGCGGATCGGCTTGTTCACTTCAGCTTCACCACCTGGGTCGACTCGCTGTCGGAGCCGGTGTCGGAGTCGGCCTCGCTGAGGCGCGGGGCGGGGCGTCGGGCCTGGTCGGAGATGCGCAGCAGGAGCGCGATCACCACCCAGTTGGCCACCAGCGACGATCCGCCGTAGGACAGGAAGGGCGTGGTCAGACCGGTCAGCGGGATCAGGCCGGTCACGCCGCCGACGACCACGAAGACCTGCAGGGCGAAGATGCTGCCCAGGCCGACGGCCATCAGCTTGCCGAAGCCGTCGCGGGAGATCAGCGCGATGCGCAGCGCCCGCTCGACGATCAGGCCGTAGCAGAGGATGACGGCCAGGACCGCGGTCAGCCCGAGCTCCTCGCCGATGGCCGGGACGATGAAGTCGGACTCGGCGTAGGGGATGCGGCACGGCGCACCCTCGCCGAAGCCACGGCCGATGAGGCCGCCCCAGCCCATCCCGAACAGGCCCTCCACCAGCTGGCCCGAGCCGGGGGTCTGGTCGTAGTAGGCCATCGGGTCGAGCCAGATGTTGACGCGGTTCTGGACGTGGCCGAAGGCCTGCCAGCCGGCGAACGCCCCGGCGGCGAACAGCGGCCGTGCCGACGACCAGCCAGCCGGGTCGCTCGGTGGCGACGTACAGCATGATCAGGAAGATCCCGAAGAACAGCAGCGAGGAGCCGAGGTCGCGCTGGAAGACCAGGATGAACATGCTGACCGCCCACATGCCCAGGATCGGGCCGAGGTCGCGACCGCGCGGCAGGTCGATGAAGAGCACCCGGCGCCCGGCCAGGGCCAGCGCGTCGCGGTGCAGCACGAGGTAGCCGGCGAAGGCGATGACCAGCAGCACCTTGGCGACCTCGCCGGGCTGGAAGCTGAACGGGCCGACGGAGATCCAGATCTTGGCGCCGTTGACCGTGTTGCCGATGATCGGGAACATCGGCAGCAGCAGCAGCACGATCGCGGCCAGGCCGGTGGTGTAGGTCAGGCGCTGGAGCAGGCGGTGGTCGCGCAGCAGCCCGAGGGTGGCGACGAAGAGCACCACGCCCAGCGTCATCCAGATGAGCTGCTGGCGCGCGAAGGTGTCGTTGTCGACGCACTGGGCGGTGTTGTCGAGGTCGAGGCGGTGGATGACCGCCAGGCCGAGGCCGTTGAGCGCGGCGACGAGGGGCAGCAGCACCGGGTCGGCGTACGGCGCGAAGATGCGGACCGCGACGTGGGCGACGATGATCAGCGCGGTCAGCCACCCGCCGTAGCCGACGATGTCGGCCGGGATCGTGCCCTCCATCGCCGAGGCCGACCGCGGCGTAGGCGCCGATGCCGACCGCGAGGGCGAGCAGGAGCAGGAAGAGCTCCGCGCCCCGGCGCGCCGGTGCACGAATCCCATCAGGGTGTGGTTCTGGCTCATCAGCCCGTGCTCGTCTCGGTGGGCACGTCCTGACGGGCGGCGTAGTTGTCCACCGTGGCGCGGGCGTCGTCGAGGTCGCTGGCCTCGATGCCCTCGGCCACCTGCTCGGCGTCGATCTCGCTGAGGTTGGCGAGCGTCGACGTCGGTGACCTCGTAGGGGTGCGAGATCTCGATGCCGGGGATCTCGGCGTTGAGGCCGCGGAAGATCGTCACCCGGTCGTCGGAGCCACGCCGACGTAGAACTGCTGCTGGCTCCACGACCACGCGGCCGCGAGGCCGACCCAGACGAGGCCGAGGACCACGGCGAGGGCGAGCAGGCGCTTGAGCCAGGTGTAGCCGGGCCGGCGGACGCGGGGCGTAGCGCTGGGCCTCGGGGTCGATCGGGTCGGAGGGGATGGCGTGCACGTCCGCCGGCAGGTCGTCCGGCACCGGGTCGATCTCGCCGGTGTCGCCGGAGCGGTGGCCGCGGAAGAGGCCGCGGCCCGCGACGCCGCCGGCTCGCCTTGCGGGGCAGGTCGGCGGCCGCGCCGACCAGCAGCGGCTGGAGGTCGGGGTCGGGCTCGGTGTCGATGACTCGGCGACCACGCAGGTGACGTTGTCGCTGCTGCCGGCCTCGAGGCTGGCGCGGACCAGCTCGACGGCGGCGTAGTCGGGGGTGCCGGTGGCGAGGATGTCGGCCATCCGGGCGTCGTCGAGGGTGCCGCACGCGCCGTCGCTGCACAGGAAGATGCGGTCCCCGACCTCGAGCGGGACCTCGAAGAGGTCGGGCTCCTCGTGCCGGACGCCGTCGAGGGCCTTGAGGATGAGGTTGCGGTGCGGGTGGACCCGCGACTCCTCCTCGGTGATCCGGCCCTCGTCGATGAGGCTCTGGACGAAGGTGTGGTCGTGGGTGAGCTGGCGCAGCTCGCCGCCGCGGCAGAGGTAGGCCGCGGCTGTCGCCGAGGTGCCCGACGCCGAGCCGGGTGCCGTCGAAGAGCGCCACGGTGGCGGTGGTGCTGGTGCCGTTGAGCCCGGGGTCCTCGTCGACGAGCTCGGCGATCCGGTCGTCGGCGCGGTGGATCGCGCCGGCGACCTGGGCGAGCAGGTCGTCGGTCGGCTCGCGCGTCGAGCTTGCGCAGCTGCTGGACGGCGGTGCTGCTGGCGAGGTCACCGCGGGCCGCGCCGCCGACGCCGTCGCAGACGGTGAGCAGCCAGGGTCCGGCGTAGCCGGAGTCCTGGTTGTCGCGGCGGACGCGGCCGACGTCGGAGATGGCGCGTACGCCAGGTGGAGCGGTCCGGTCATGGGGAGGAGGTCCCTACTTCCGCAGCTCGAGGATGGTCTTGCCGATGCGCACCTGGATGCCGAGGCCGATGGTGGTCGGCTGGGTGATGCGCACCGAGCCGACGTAGGTGCCGTTGGTCGAGCCGAGGTCCTCGACGAACCACTCGTCGCCGCTGGCGGCCACCCGGGCGTGGCGGGTGGAGACGTAGTCGTCGTCGAGCCGGATCGCCGCGTCGCTGCCGCGGCCGATCAGCAGCGGGGCGTCGTCGAGCTCGGCGCGGGCGCCGGTGTTGTCGCCCTCGACCACGATCAGGTGGGTGGGCGAGCCGCGGCGCTCGCGACGGCGCCTTGGACTTGCCCTTGCGCGCGGGCCGGCGCCGCCCCGCGCGCGGTCTCGGGCACCCGGGCGCCGAACATGTCGGAGCGGATCACCGAGATCGCCGAGAGCACGAAGATCCACAGGATCGCGAGGTAGGCGAAGCGGATCAGGAACAGGGTGAGCTCGGACACGGCTCAGCCCTCCTCGGTCGACGCGGACCGTCATCGTGGTGTGGCCGATCTTGACCTCGGATGCCGTCGCGCAGGGCGGCCCGGCCGACCTTGGCGCCGTCGACGAGCATGCCGTTGGTGGAGCCGAGGTCGACGACCTCGAGGTCCTCGCCGTTGACCATGAACTCGATGTGCCGGCGGCTGACGCCGGGGTCGTTGATGCGCAGGTCGGCCTCGGTGCCGCGCCCGACGACGAGGCCGGGCGCCCGCAGCGGGTGGCGGGTGCCGTTGACCTCGAGGACGGCGCGCGCGGCCCGGGTGCGGGTGCGCTGGTCGTTGTCGGTGACGCTGGCCTCGGCGCGGCTGCGGATGCGGAAGCGGCCGGTCGTCAGGTCGTCGGCGGCCTCGAAGTCGACGTGCACCGGGCCGGTGAAGACGTAGCCCTGGGCGTCGGCGTGGTCCTTGAGCTGGTCGATGAGCTCGCGCTCCATCGCGTCGTCGTAGCCCTGCAGGCGCTCGAGGTCGACGCCGGCGAGCTGACGTGGAACGGTTGGGCACCAGGCGCCGGTCGCGGCTGATGATCTGCGCGTTGTTGTCGCACTCGCGCTGGAGCGCGGCGGCGATCTCGACGGGCTGCACCGCGCTGCGGAACGCGCGGGCGAACACCCCGGAGATCATCTGCTCGAGCCTGCGCTCGAAGCGTTGCAGTGCATTCACGTCGTGCGCCTCCTCTCGATCCGGCCGTCGGGTCTGCGCCGATCGTACTGTCACGGGCGACCGGCCGTCCGGGCACCGACCGCGGCCCGAACGCCGCCCCGGGAGGCGGCGATTGTGACGCGCCCCGCGGGCCGTGGGATAGCCTTGCCCTCGCTTCACGCGCGAGTGGCGGAACGGCAGACGCGCTGGCTTCAGGTGCCAGTGTCCGAAAGGGCGTGGGGGTTCAAATCCCCCCTCGCGCACCACCACGAAGGCCCCGGGTCACCCCGGGGCCTTCGGTGCATGTCGGGGGTCGTACGCCGACCGGCTCAGTCGCCGGCTCAGGCGTCGGGCCGCGGTCCGGCCAGCTCCGGCCAGTCGCCGCCCGCGCCCAGCGCGCGGTCGATCGCAAGGAGGAGTGTCGCGAGGGCACCGGCGCGGTCCTCGGTGGACATCCCCCGGAGCGGACCCTCGGCGTTGAGGACCGCGAAGCCGTGGACCACGGACCAGCAGGTGACGTCGGCACCGGCGCGGTCGCGGGCCGGGAGGTAGCCGACGGCGACCAGGTCGTCGAGGGCGGCGTTGAGCATGCCGTAGGGGTCGTCGTCGCCGGAGGGGTCCGGGGCCTCGGGGAGGCCGATGAAGAGCAGCCTGAACCGGCCCGGCTTCCTCGGGGGCGAACTCGACGACCGCGCCGAGCTCCAGCCCTCGATGACCGGGTGACCTACCGCCACCCCGGCCTTCTGGCTAGATCGTCTCGACGCTCGACATGCTCTCCGGCGGGCGCGCCGCGGTCGGCATCGGTAGCAGCGTGGTACGAGCGCGAGCACCTCGCCCTCGGCGGGCCGTTCCCGCCGCTCGGCCGAGCGCTCGAGAGGCTCCACGAGGCCGTCCGGATCGTGCGCCGATGTGGGCGACGAGGTCGGCGCCCTTCGACGGGAAGCACTACAGCTCGCGGAGACCCTCAAGTCACCGCAACCTCTGCAGAAGCCGCAACCGCCGATCATGGTCGGCGGGGGTGGCGAGAGAAGACGCTTCGCCTCGTCGCGAAGTACGCCGACGCCAGCAACGTCTTCGTCGGCCCTGAGCCGGTCCCGCCAGGTCGCGCAAAGCTCGACGTGTGCGCGGCTGGTGCGAGCGGGAGGGCCGCCGTACGACGAGATCCGTCGACCGTGCTCTCCCGGTCTGTCGGGCAGGACCCCGCACGGCGCGGCCACTCGTCGAGGACATGCGTGCCCTCGCGGACGGCGGTGTTGACGAGGTGCAGCGGGGTGCCCCCGCGGCGACTGGTCGCCGTCGTCAGGTCCCTCGGTGATACGTCGTGCTCATGGGCATCGCGCGGCTCTGATCCTCGCTGCCACGACCGCTGTCGATCATCGCCAGCGACCTCCCCGGGGACCGCCGGGAACCGGGGGCCCTGCGGGGTGTGCGGGCAGCGACCGTGGGCATCGCCCGGCGTCGAGCCCTCGGGCCGGTAACAGCGGCGCGCCTACGGCTCAGGCGGCGGACTTCGTCCTGGCACAGCGTCTTCTGGGCCAGTGGTCGCCCGTGCCCGGCGTGCTGGCGATCGCCATGACGCTGAGTGTCGCGGGGCACCGGCGCGGTCCCGGGACCCGGGCGTCCCTCCGCTCGACCTGCCCGGCATCGCGATCTCGGTGGCCGCGCTGGGCACCCTCACGTGGACGATCATCGAGGCCCCCGAGCAGGGCTGGTCCAGCGTGTCGACGCTGGTCGGCTTCGCCGCCGCGGCCGGACTCGCCGTCTGGTTCGTCCTGGTGGAGCGGGCGGCGGCGCACCCGATGCTGGACGTCACGCTCTTCTTCGACCGGCGCTTCAGCGCGGCCTGCGCGGCGGTCACGATCTCGTTCTTCGCCCTCTTCGGCTTCATCTTCCTGATCACGCAGTTCTTCCAGTTCGTGCGCGACTACTCGGCACTGCAGACCGGGGTGCGCATCCTGCCCGTGGCGCTGTCCATCGCCGTGGCGTCGATCGTCGGGGCCAACCTCGCCCCGAGGGTGGGCACGAAGATCGTGGTCACCGCGGGGATGGCATCCCTCGGCTCGTCCTTCGTCTGGGTGTCCACCATCGGCGTCGACGCGTCGTACGCCGGCACGATCGTGCCCCAGATGGTGCTGATGGGCCTGGGGCTGGGACTCATCACCACTCCCGCGACGGAGTCGATCATGCAGGTGCTCCCACCGGCTCGTGCCGGGGTGGGATCCGCGGTCAACGACGCCGCGCGCGAGCTGGGCGGCACCCTGGGGGTGGCGGTCGTGGGATCGCTCTTCTCGTCGTTGTACGCCGCCCGGCTGGTCGAGGCCCTCGACGGCCGGCTGCCGGCGGACCTGCTCGAGCGGGCGGGCGACTCGGTCGGCTTCACCGACGCGCTCGCGGCCCGGTCGCCGGAGGTCACCGACGCCATGAACGTCGCCTTCATGGACGGCCTGTCCGCCGGCTGCCTCCTGGTCGGAGTGCTGTGCCTCCTCGGCGCCGCCGCGTCGTGGCTCGCCCTGCCCGGCGAGCGGTACGACCCGGTCGCGGAGGGACGGCTGGCCGAGGTGGTCACCGACTGAGTCGCCGATGACCCGTCCGGGGGGCGCACTCGTCAGCGCATCCAGGCCCGCAACGACGTCCGGTCGACATCGCGGAGCACGCGCCGGAGGTCTTCGCGGGCCGCCTCGAGCGCCACGGCCTGGGCGTCGCGCACCCCCGCCAGGACGCGGGCCTCCTCCCCGGCGAGATCGAGGCTCAGGGGTGCGTCGACCAGGAACTCGTGGACGAGGACCCGGTCCTGGTGGTCGCCGAGCGCCCGCTGCACACCCTTGGCCGTCTTCGCCAGGCGTCCGGCCCGACGGCCGAGCACCTCGGTCAGCGACTCGGCGACGTAGCGGGCGCGCTTGCTCGCCTTGCGCGCCTCGTGGAGGAGGTCGTCCGTGGTGGCCTCGCCGGACGGGTCCAGGGCGGCGCGGGAGCGTCGGCGGAAGCGGGACCACTCGGAGCGCAGCAGCGGCACCAGGACCTCGTCCGCGGGCCGGTGCGCCGCGGGAAGCCACGGGGGGAGGTCGGCGAGGCGTTCGAGGCCCCGGGTGAGCTCGTCGTACGCCGGGTCGTCGAGATGGTCGATCGCGCGCTGCCGGGACTCGTGCGAGGACGGCTCGAGCAACCGTCCGAGCTGATCGTGCACGCGGGCCGCTGCCTCCCCTGCGTGGGTCCCGAGGAGGGCGTCGACCTGGCGGCGTACGACGACCGCGTCCTGGGCGGGACCGACGGCCCGGGCGGTGCGCTGCAGGTCGTCGACCAGGATGCGACAGGTCCGGGCGTCGAGCAGCGGCTCGAAGCCGGACAGGTTGCTCCGCAACCTCCGGGTCGCGACCCGGAAGTGGTGGACGGCCTCGGGTGTCCCGGCGCGGACCTCGTTCTCCGCCGACCGGAGGGCGGCCACCTGCCGACGCAACCCCGGCGTGAGGGCCTCCGCCGCGGTCACGGGTCGACGCGTCGTGTCCTGCCTGGCCATGTGGGTGGACCTCACCGAGCTCTCTGTGCGGCGCGAGACCCGGCCTCGTCCGGTCGCGGCACGCACGCTAGCGACCGCAGGTGAACAGATCCGGCCGTGACCACGAGCGCAGCGCAGGTCTGGACGGCGTACCCGTTGTTCACCTGACTCGACGAGACTCCTCGAGTGTCGTCACCCGCCTCGTCCCGCCCACCGGTGACCGACACCCGCCTGCGTCGCGGAGGGCTCGCCCCACCGCCACGCACCCTCGTCGACGTCTTCGAGGCGGCGCTCGACGCCCACCCGGAGTCTCGAGCGCTCGACAACGGCGCCGAGCAGCTGACCTACGAGGAGTTCGCGGACGCGGCCCTCGCCCTGGCCGACGACCTGAACGGCATGGGCGTCGGCCGGGGCGACCGGGTCGGCGTCCGGATCACGTCCGGCACGCCGGACCTGTACGTCGCGATCATGGGCGTGCTCGCTCGCCGGGGCGGCGTACGTCCCGGTCGACGCCGAGGACCCCGACGAGCGCGCCCGCCTGGTCTTCGGGGAGGCCGAGGTCGCCGCCGTGATCGGCAACGATCTCGCCGTCGCCCTGCGCAGGCCGCCCGCGGCCGCCCCGCACCGACGGGCCAGCGGGTCCCGACGACGACGCCTGGGTGATCTTCACGTCGGGATCCACCGGTACGCCGAAGGGCGTGGCCGTGTCGCACCGGTCGGCCGCCGCCTTCGTCGACGCCGAGGCGCGGATGTTCCTCCGCGACGACCCGCTGGGACCCCAGGACCGGGTGATGGCCGGTCTCTCGGTCGGCCTTCGACGCGTCCTGCGAGGAGATGTGGCTGGCCTGGGCGCACGGCGCCTGCCTGGTGCCCGGCCCCGCGCTCGCTGGTGCGCAGCGGGGTGGACGTCGGGCCCTGGCTGGTCGCCAACGACATCACCGTCGTCTCCACCGTGCCGACGCTGGTCGCCCTGTGGCCCACCGAGTCCCTGGCCGCCGTACGTCTGCTCATCCTCGGTGGAGAGGCGTGCCCGCCCGAGATCGGCGCCCGGCTGGCCCACGACGGGCCGCGAGGTCTGGAACACCTACGGTCCGACCGAGGCGACCGTCGTCGTCGTGCGGCGCACGGCTCGACCCGGACGGGCCGGTGCGGATCGGGCTGCCGCTCGACGGGTGGGACCTCGCCGTCGTCGACGCGGCGGGGGATCCGTGCCGCACGGGCGAGGTCGGGCGAGCTGATCATCGGTGGCGTCGGGCTGGCCCGCTACCTGGATCCGGACAAGGACGCCGAGAAGTACGCCCCGATGCCGTCGCTGGGCTGGGCCGCGCGCCTACCGCAGCGGTGACCTGGTGCGCGACGACGGCACGGGTCTCCTCTTCGTCGGCCGCGCCGACGACCAGGTCAAGCTCGGTGGCCGGCGCATCGAGCTCGGCGAGGTGGACAGCGTGCTGCTCGCGGCTGCCCGGCGTGCGGGGTGCCGCGGCCGCCGTGCGGCGGACCCAGGCCGGCAACCAGCTGCTGGTCGGCTACGTCCAGCCGTGGACGAGACCTTCGACGCCGCCGACCGCGCCTCGACGCTGCTGCGCGAGTCGCATGCCCGCGGCGCTCGTCCCCCGGCTGGCCGAGGTCGGCGTCGCTGCCCGACCCGGACCTCGGGGAAGATCGACCGCGACGCGCTCCCGTGGCCGCTCCCCGAGGCGGGCCGACGACGCCCGGGCGCACGACGACCTGGCCGGGACCGGCGGCGTGGGTCGCGGAGCTGTGGGGCGAGGTCATCGGGGCCGCCGTCGCGCTCGGGCGACGACGACTTCTTCGACCTCGGCGGGGGCAGCCTGACCGCCGCCCAGATCGTGTCGCGGTTGCGCAGCCGCTACCCCGAGGTCACGGTGGCCGACATCTACGAGCACCCGACCGTGGCCGGCCTGGCCGAGCGCGCTCGACGCGATGGCCGCGCCGCGCGGCGCGCACCGACCGGCACGTGCGGCCGACCCCGACCAAGACGCAGGTCGGGCAGATCGCCTTCACCGTGCCGCTGCGCACGCTCACGGGGCTCCGCTGGCTGACCTGGGTCGCGATCGGCAGCAACCTCGCCGTCTGGGTCCTCGGGACTGGCCTACCTCCGACCGGTCCGTGGTGGTGGGTCGTGCTCGGCTGGCTGGTGCTCGTCCCGCCGCTGGGCCGGATGGCGCATCACCGTGCCTGGGCGCGCGGCTCCTGCTGCGCGGGGTGCGCCCGGGCGACTACCCGCGCGGCGGCAGGGTCCACCTGCGGCTGTGGCTGGCCGAGCGGCTGGCCGACGAGTGCGGCGCGGCCAACCTCGCCGGGGCCGCCTGGATGCCGACGTACGCCCGGGCCCTCGGGGCCGAGGTCGGCCGGGACGTCGACCTGCACTCGATCCCGCCGGTGACCGGCATGCTCAGCCTGGGCGACGGCTGCTCGGTCGAGCCGGAGGTCGACCTCACCGGTCACTGGCTGGACGGCGACGTGCTGCACATCGGCGCCGTCGAGGTCGGCGCCGGCGCCCGCGTCGGCACGCGCAGCACGCTGGGGCCCGGGCGCCCGGGTCGGCCGCGACGCGGAGGTCGCGCCCGGGTCGGCCGTCCTCGGCGGCCGTCCCGGAGCGACGAGTTCTGGTCGGGCTCTCCCGCCGAGCCCGTGGCCGAGGCGCGCGGGCCGTGGTCGCGCGACGCGTCCGACCGCGGCGCACGTCGCTGGGTCGTGGCGTACGCGCGCTGCCGCCGCTCGGCATCGCGTCGCTGCCGCTCGTCGCCCTGGCGCTGCGGGCTCGCTCGTCCTGTCCCCGCTCTGCAGGGACGCGCACGCGACTCGGCGACGCGGCCACGGGCGCCCTGCTCGCTGCTGCCGGTCGCCGCCGCGGTCGACCCTCGTCGTCCTCGCCTCGCTCGTCCTGGTCGCCGTGCGGCTGCTCGGGCTCGGGCTGCGACCGGGGCACCACCCGGTCCACAGCCGGCCGGCCTGGCAGGCGTGGGCGACCCTGCGGGTCCTCGACGAGGCGCGCACCTGGCTCTTCCCGCTCTACGCGAGCGCGCTCACCCCGTCGTGGCTGCGGCTGCTCGGCGCCAGGGTCGGCACGAACGTCGAGGCCTCGACGGTCCTGCTGATCCCGAGGCTGACCACCGTCAACGACGAGGCGTTCCTCGCCGACGACACCCTGATCGGCAGCTACGAGCTCGGCGGCGGCTGGCTGCGCGTGGAGCAGGTCAAGATCGGCAAGCGGGCGTTCGTCGGCAACTCCGGGATGGCGGCGCGCCGGGCGCAAGGTCCCCAAGCAGGCCCTGGTGGCCGTGCTGTCGGCGGCGCCCCGGCGGAAGAAGGCCAAGGCCGGCACCTCGTGGCTCGGCAGCCCGCCGACGCAGCCTGCGCCGGACCAGCGGCGACGCGGACGACAGCCGCACCTACGACCCGCCGACCGGCTGCGGGTCGCCCGCGCCGTCGGTGGAGGCCTGCCGCCTCGTCCCCGTGGTCGTGGCCGCGGCGCTCGGCCTCGGGCGTCGTCGTGGCCCTCGAGGTGCTGGTCGATCGGACGCACGTGGCTCGTGGCCGCCGCGGCTCGCGGGGCCCGTGCTGATGGTCGCCGGGCTCGTCGCGGCCGCGACGTCACCCGGCGGCCAAGTGGGCTGCTGGTCGGTCGGCATCCGGCGACCGAGCACCCGCTGTGGAGCTCGTTCGTGTGGCGCAACGAGCTGGCGGACACGTTCGTCGAGGTGGTGGCGGCCCCGTGGTTCGCCCGGGCCGCCACCGGCACCCCGGCGCTCAACCTGTGGCTGCGCTCCCTGGGCGCCACGGTCGGGCCGCGGCGTGTGGTGCGAGACCTACTGGCTGCCCGAGCCGGACCTCGTCGAGCTGCGCGACGGAGTGACCGTCAACGCGGGCTGCGTGGTGCAGACCCACCTCTTCCACGACCGGGTGCTGAGCATGGACACGGTGGTCCTGCGCGGGGCTCGACGCTCGGCCCCAACAGCGTCATCCTGCCCGCGGCCACGATCGGCCGGCACGCTACGGTGGGCCCGGTGTCGTTGGTGATGAGGGGTGAGCGGTGCCCGACAAGACCCGCTGGATCGGCAACCCCATCGGCCCGTGGCTCGACGACGACGTCCCGACGCCGGACGCATGAGGCCGCACGCATGAGCGACCGGTGCCGACCCCTACGTGCCCGGGCACGGTGACCTCGCCTACGACGTCACCCACTACGACCTCGAGCTCGACCTACAAGGTCGAGGGCAACCGCCTCGACCGGCACGCGCGCGTGCTGGACTGCATCGTCGCGCGAGGACACTCGACGAGCTCGGCCCTCGACCTGCACGGCCTCGACGTCACCAAGGTGAGCGTCGACGGCGGCCGCGGTGAAGTACCGCGACCGCACGCGGGACAGGCTCACGGTCCGTCTCGGCGGAGACCGATCGCGGCCGGCGAGTCCGTCGACCGTCGCGGTGCGCTACGCCGGCCACCCGACCCCGGTCGAAGCGGCCACCTCGGCGACGCCGGCTGGGAGGAGCTCACCGACGGCGTGATCGTCGCCGGCCAGCCGCACGGCGCGCCCTCGTGGTTCCCCTGCAACGACCGGCCGTCCAACAAGGCCAGCTACCGGATCGAGCGTCACGGCGCCGACGGGCTACCGCGTCGTCGCCAACGGCGAGCCTGCTCGGCGACCGGCGGCGCTCGAGCACGGTCACGTGGGTCTACGAGCAGGCACGAGCCGATGGCGACCTACCTGGCCACCGTGCACATCGGCCGCTACGAGCGTCCGCACCACGACGGCGGACGTGCCGATGCACGCGGTCCTGCCGCAGCGCCTCGCTGTCGTCGTACGACGACGCGTTCGGCGAGCAGCGCGACGATGATCGACACCTTCACCCGCCTCTTCGGCCCCTACCCGTTCCCGGCCTACACCGTCGTCGTGACCGACGACGACCTCGAGATCCCCCTGGAGGCGCAGGGGCTCTCCGACCTTCGGCGCCAACTTCCTGACCTCCGACTGGGAGTCCGAGCGGCTGGTCGCGCACGAGCTGTCCCACCAGTGGTTCGGCAACAGCCTGACGCTCGGCAGCTGGCAGCGACATCTGGCTGCACGAGGGTTTCGCCTGCTACGCCGAGTGGATCTGGTCGGAGGAGTCCGGGGGGCCGCTCGGCCCACGAGCGCGCCGAGCGAGCACCACGAGCAGCTCGCCGGCCTCGACCAGGACCTCGTGCTCGCCGACCCCGGCCCGGAGCTCATGTTCGACGACCGCGTCTACAAGCGCGGCGCGCTGACCCTGCACGCGCTGCGGCTGCACGGTCGGCGACGACGCCTTCTTCGCCCTGCTGCGTGGCTGGACCGACGAGCACGCCCACGGCACCGTCAACACCGGGGCCTTCGTCGAGTTCGCGGAGCTGTCGACCGGACAGGACCTCGCCGAGCTGTTCGACGCCTGGCTCAACCGAGGGACCCTCCCGGACCTGCCTCCTGCACCGTGACGTCGCGGGGGCGCACCGGGCCGCTCCCTGCCACCGCCGCGGTCAGGTCGGCGGCCAGCGTCACGTCCATCACCCAGTCCGGCCGCGGCACCGACGTCGGCCACTCCACGACCACCGGTGATCCGGTCGAGTCGTCCAGGCGGATGGTCGACGGGTCGACGGCCAGGCCCCAGCCGGACGCCTTGAGCAGGGCCTCCTTGCGGACCCAGGCCGCCGCCGACCCGCGCGCGCTCGCGACCCGCTCCGCGGGGTGCAGCAGGACGTCCGCCACGTCCGCCGCGCTGAAGAGTGCGGTGGCCTCCACGTCCACGCCGACGGAGCGGAACCCGGTCAGGGCCACCACCGTGGCCCCGGAGGTCCGGGCGATGCTCACGGCGGGGCGTGCCGCTGCGTCGAGGCCGGCGATCGTGGGGCGTCCGTGCATCGTGCTCGCGCAGCGTGGGCAGATGCGCACCGTCCCGGGGTAGCGCGCGTCCGGTCCGTGGCGCCGCTGCCACAGCTCGGCCAGCATCCGCTCGGCGACGTACGCCGCGTCGTCGCGCGCCCACGCCATCGACAGCCAGGTCACGCCCGAGTGTCCCGCACGCGGCCCGGACGCCACAGTGGCGGCGGACGACGCCGGGACCCGAGCATCCCGTGTCGTCCGCCGCCACCGCGGGGGTCAGTGGGCCGCGTGCTCCTCGACCACGTCGACGACCTCGCGACCGGGGGAGACGACGCCGCCGGTGAGGACCGGACCGCCGGTCCGGGCCTGGAAGCGACCGCGGTACTTGGTCAGGCAGCCCTTGGAGGCACCCAGCGAGCGGAGCCCGGCCAGGTCGCCGGCCTCGTAGCGCGAGTAGTAGCCACCGACGGCGGGCGAGCGGTTGCCCGGGTGCATGACCTGGATGTCGTCGGCGAAGTGGTCGAGGCCGAACGCGTGACCGAGCTCGTGGATGAGCACCAGCCCCATGGTCTCGTGGCCCGGGTCGTCCATCGTCATCGGGTACTCCGCGCCGTACGCCATGTTCATGGTGACGCCGGGGGTCTTGATCCGCCAGGTCGGCCTCTTGCCCTTCTTGAACTGCGCGACCGGCGAGGGGCCGGTGCCACCGACACCGACCGCACCGACGAGGCGGGGGTCGAGGTCCTGGTGCGACCAGGCGATGACGAGGTCGGTGCCGCGCGGGTGGCGGCCGCCGCGGATCGGGACGGCGGTCGTCGTGCCGACGTACTTGGACTTGAAGCCCGTCGCCCGCTCGAGGAGCTCCATCGCCTGCTGCGTGACCGGGACCGCGCCGGGGCCGCCGAGGCCGGGGTTGATGCGGTACTTCACGGTCTCGCACGGGTTCCAGCGGAAGGTGAGGCCACGGTCGGAGAACGGGAGGTACGACGTGGTGGCGCCGCGCGGCGTCCACGGCACGGCGACGGAGAACTTCTTCGCCTTGAAGGTCCTGGCCCGGAAGCTCTTCTTCTTCGGGACCAGCACGCGCAGCTTGTGGGCGCCGTACCAGTCGAACGAGCCGGTGAACCTGTACTTGCCCTTGCGCTTGGTGCGGGTCTTGTCGATCGTGTGCCAGCCGTCGGCCCACTTCACCTGGAGGGCGACCTTGCGCCGGGGTCCGGAGGCCTTGCCCTTGATGGCGTAGCCGGAGGTGCCGGCCGTCCAGGAGGTGGTGCCGTAGGACACCTTCCCCTTCGTGCGCTTGTCGGCGGCGGAGGCCGGTGAGGCGGCGAGACTGGTGAGGACCAGGGCGAGCACGGCGACGAGCGCCATGCCTCCCAGGCGAGATCGGTGCGTCATGGGTGTCCCCTCGTGGTGGTCGCGATCAGGTGCCTTGTGCCACCGGGGGACGGCCCGCAAACCCCCCTCGCCGATACTGGTCGACATGTCCGGACCAGCCGTCGCGACCGACGCCGTCCTCCCGCCGACCGCCGAGGCCCCGCCGTGGAGTGGCTGAAGGCGCTGCTCGCCGACCGGCGACGCGCCAAGAACGTCGCCGTCCTCGCCTTCGTGGTCGTGATGGTCAACCTGCCGCTGGCCCTGGCCACGTGGACCAACCTCCGCGTCGAGAGCGCCGGCACGGACGTGACCGCCGAGGTCACGGCCGCCCGCAACCTCGGCACGGCGGAGGAGCCGCGGTGGTGGGTGAGCTACCGCTTCCCGGAGGACGTCGACCCCGAGCAGGGCACGTGGGCGGGCGAGGTCGACCGCGCCACCTGGACGGCCGCCGAGGAGAGCGGGTCGATCACCGTCCGCGTCCTCGAGGGCTCACCGTCGCGGCACACGGTCTCCGGCGAGGTGCGCAGCTGGGTGGGGCTGTGGAGCACACTTCTCTTCGACGCGATCCTGCTCGCCGTGCTGGTGCTGGTCTGGAGGGTCCGCGTCCTCGGTCGCCGGGACGCGGGGACGGAGCCCCGACCCGAGGCGTGAGCACCCCACCCATCCGATCCACCCGCGACTCCGAAGGACGAGCATGACCTCCCTGGGCGACTTCAAGGCCACCGGCATCGACGGCACCGAGACCGACCTCGCGTCGTACGAGGGACAGGTGGTGCTCGTCGTGAACACCGCCTCCCAGTGCGGCTTCACCCCCCAGTACAAGGGGCTGCAGGAGCTGCAGGACACGTACGGCGAGCGCGGCTTCACCGTCCTCGGCTTCCCGTGCGACCAGTTCGGCGGCCAGGAGCCCGGCACCGACGAGGAGATCTCGTCGTTCTGCGAGCGCAACTTCGGTGTCGACTTCCCGCTGTTCGCCAAGGTCGACGTCAACGGCGACGAGGCGCACCCGCTCTTCGCGTGGCTGCGCAAGGAGAAGTCGGGGCTGCTGGGGGGCAAGATCAAGTGGAACTTCACCAAGTTCCTCATCGGTCGCGACGGCGCGGTCGTCGACCGCTTCGGGCCCACCACCAAGCCGGAGAAGATCACCTCCGACATCGAGCGGGTCCTCTGAGGCGCCGCGCGCGCGGCCGTCTCACGACACGTCAGGTGACTTGCCCGTAACCTCCGCAGCGGGGGAGGGTCGTCCCATGGCCGCCACCGCTTCGTCGTACTCGATCACCATGCGGTTGCACACCGCGCCCGACCACGGCGTCGTGGGGACCGTCGCCACGACGATCGCCGAGGGCGGCGGGGTCGTCACCGCCATCGACGTCACCGAGTCGCGGCCACGACCGCCTCGTCGTCGACGTCACCTGCTCGGCCTCCGACGAGACCCACTCCAAGGAGCTCGTCGCCATGGTCGAGGGCCTCGACGGCGTCGTGGTCCACAAGGTCAGCGACCGGACCTTCCTGCTGCACATCGGCGGCAAGATCTCGGTGGAGTCGAAGGTCCCGCTGCGCACCCGCGACGACCTCTCGATGGCCTACACCCCGGGCGTGGGCCGGGTCAGCATGGCGATCCACGACAACCCCGAGGACGTCCGCCGGCTCACCATCAAGGGCAACTCGGTCGCCGTGGTGACCGACGGGTCGGCGGTGCTCGGGCTCGGCAACATCGGGCCCGGCGCCGCCCTGCCGGTGATGGAGGGCAAGGCCGCGCTCTTCAAGCGCTTCGCCGACATCGACGCCTGGCCGATCTGCCTGGCCACCCAGGACACCGACGAGATCGTGCGCGCGGTCGAGATGATCGCGCCCGGCTTCGGTGGCATCAACCTCGAGGACATCGCGGCGCCGCGCTGCTTCGAGATCGAGCGCCGGCTGCGCGAGTCGCTCGACATCCCGGTCTTCCACGACGACCAGCACGGCACGGCCATCGTGGTGCTCGCGGCGCTCACCAACGCGCTGCGCTGCGTCAAGAAGTCGCTCGGCGACGTGCGCATCGTGGTCTCGGGCGCCGGCGCCGCCGGCACCGCGATCGTGACCCTCCTGCTCGCCGCCGGGGCCGGCGACGTCGTGGTCGTGGACCGCGAGGGCGCCCTCTCGGCCGACGACACCACCCTGTCGCCCGCCCACCTCGAGCTCGCGGGGGCGACCAACCCGCGCCGGGTCACCGGCGGCCTCCACGACGTGCTCGTGGACGCCGACGTCTTCATCGGGGTGAGCGCGCCGGGCATCCTGGCGCCCGAGTGGATCGACGACATGGCCGACGACGCGATCGTCTTCGCGCTGGCCAACCCCGACCCCGAGGTCGACCCGGCCGAGGCCGGCAAGCGGGCGGCCGTGGTGGCCAGCGGCCGCTCCGACTACCCCAACCAGATCAACAACGTGCTGGCCTTCCCCGGCGTCTTCCGCGGCCTGCTGGACGCCCGCGCCGACCACGTCACCGTCGACATGCTGCTGCGGGCGGCCGAGGCGATCGCCCTCGTCGTCACCGACGAGGAGCTCAACGCCTCCTTCATCATCCCCAGCGTCTTCCACCCCGACGTCGCCAAGAAGGTCGCCGCGGCGATCAGCCACCAGGAGTCCTGAGCGCCGCCGTTCACTAGGCTTCCCTGCGTGACGGCCGACCGGGTCGTCGTACGGAGGGGGAGACGACGTGAGCAACGACGGCACCAGCACGCCCGACGGACAGGACCCGTACGGCGACCAGCAGCCGCCGGCACCGGGGCAGTCCCCCTACGGCCAGCCCGACTACGGCCGGGCCGGCTACGGCCAGCCCGACTACGGGCAGCAGCCCGGCTACGGGCAGCCGGGGGCGTCGTACGGCGCACCGCCCGTCCCGGCCGAGCCGCCCGCGTCGATCCGCACCGCGGTGCTCCTCATGCGCGCGGGTGCCCTGCTGTCCCTGGTGAGCCTGCTGTCGACGTTCTTCCTGATCGACCAGATCCGCGACGAGGCCGAGCGGTCGCTGGCCGAGCAGGGCACCGAGTTCTCGGGCACCACCCTCGACGCCGCCGTCGCGGTGGGCGTGGCGTTCGCGATCTTCTTCAGCCTGGTCGGGGTGGCGCTCTGGCTGTGGATGGCCTGGGCCAACGGCCGTGGCCGCAGCTGGGCGAGGATCGTGTCGTCGATCCTGTTCGGCCTCTCGGCCGCGTCGTTCCTCTTCTCCTTCACCCAGCCCCAGCCGCGTGGTCACCACGCTCCTGGGAGTGGGCAACCTCGTGCTCGGGGCCGTGATCGTCTTCCTGCTGTGGAGGCGGGAGTCGAGCGACTTCTACGCCGCGGTGTCGGGCCAGCGCCAGCGCTGACCCGACCCCGCGGGTCCTCGTCCCGGATCAGGCCCGGGCGTCGGGTCCGACCGAGCGCGGCCACCAGAAGCGGTCGCCGAGCGTGAGCGCGAGCGCCGGCACCAGCACCGTGCGGACCACCAGGGTGTCGAGCAGCACGCCGATGCAGATCACCGTGCCCAGCTGGGCGAGCACGACCAGCGGCAGCACGCCGAGCACGGCGAACACCGCCGCGAGCAGGATGCCCGCGCTGGTGATCACGCCGCCGGTCGCGGTGAGCGCCCGCAGCATGCCCTGACGGGAGCCGTGCACCGCCGACCTCCTCCCGGGCCCGGGTCACCAGGAAGATGTTGTAGTCGACTCCCAGCGCCACCAGGAACAGGAACGCCAGCAGGGGCACCCCGGAGTCGAGGGCCTCGAAGCCCAGCGGCCCGGTGAAGAGCCACCAGGCGACGCCCATGCTCGCGGCGTACGTCGCCAGCACGGTCGCGACGAGCAGCAGCGGCGCCACGACGGCCCGCAGCAGCAGGAACAGCGCGGCGAGGACCAGCAGCAGGATCAGCGGGAGGATCACCTGCCGGTCCCGCTGGGCGCTCTCGCCCTCGTCGATGAAGGTCGCCTCCGTCCCGGTGACGTGGGTGTCCTCGAAGGGGGCGACCGCGTCGCGGATGTCGGTGATCGTCGCCCGCGACTCGTCGGTGCCGGGGTCGGCGGTGAGCACGGCGTCGATCTGCGTGATGCCGTCGCCCTGCTGGGTGATCGCGGCGGTGCCGACGCCGTCCACCGACTCGACCGCGGCCAGCACCTCCTCGCCGTCGTCCCGGCTGAGCACCTGGGCCGGGTCGGAGACGCCGGCCGGGAAGGACTCCGCGAGGCGCTCGGAGGCGGAGATCGCCTCGGGCTCGACGAGGAACTGGTCGGCCTGGTCGAGACCGGTGTCGATCCGGAAGACGCCGATCGCCATGATCGCCAGGACCACCAACGTGCCGGTGACGAACGCCGCAGGCCGCTTGGCGACCCGGGCGCCGACCTTGTGCCACAGCGAGTCGGTGTCGACCAGGGCCGGGTCCCCGACGTGCGGGACGCGCGGCCAGAACACCCACCGGCCGAAGAGCACCAGGGCTGCGGGGAGCACGAGCAGGACGAAGGTCGCCGCGATCACCACACCGATCGCACAGGCGAGGCCGAGACCGCGGGTGGTGGGGACCACCGACAGCAGCAGGGTGAGGAGGCCGAGGACGACGGTGGTGGCGCTGGAGAGCACAGCCTCGGCCGTACGCCGCACGGCGACGCTCATCGCGACGTACCGGGACTCGTGGGTCTTGAGCTCGTCGCGGTAGCGGGAGATGAGGAGCAGGGCGTAGTCGGTGCCCGCTCCGAACACGAGCACGGACAGGATGCCGACGGTGGACTCGTCCCAGGCGACGTCGAGCACGGCCATCACCTGCGTCGCGGTCACGGCGGCGAGGCGGTCGGCGATGCCGACGACGGTGAGCGGGATCAGCCACAGGATCGGGCTGCGGTAGGTGATGAGCAGGAGCAGCGCCACGACGCCGGCGGTGACCAGCAGCAGGTTGGTGTCGGCACCCTCGAAGACGGCGGCCAGGTCGGCCTCGACGGCGGCCGGGCCGGTGACCTGGCTGGTGACCCCGTCGGGCCGGTCGGCGGCGAGGGTGTCGCGGAGCTCGGTCACCTGGTCGGAGTTGTCGGTGGCCGACGTGGACTCGACGGGCACCACGGCGATCGCGGCGGTGCCGTCCTCGGCCACCGTCACGGGGCCGGTCGGGCCGGCGGGCACGGCGCCGAGCGCCTCCGCCTGGCGGCCGAGGTCCGCAACCACCGCACGGCTGAGCTCGCCGTCGTCGCTCGTCCACAGCACCACCGCCACCGGGGCGTCCTCGTCCGGGAGCGCGTCGCGCAGCTCGGTGCCCAGCGTGCTGTCGTAGCCCTCGGGCAGGTTGTCCAGGCTGGTGCGCTCGCGGCTGCCCTCGCCCATGCCCACGATCAGGGCCACGGCGACCAGCAGGGGGAGCAGGGCGACGAGCCACGCCGTACGACGGCGCAGCAGCGGCGAGATCCGCTGCTGCTCCTCGTCCGCGCGGTCGCGTGGAAGGGTGGAGGTGGACATGAACGGTCTCCTGGCGGGGGCGGGTGTGGAATAATCGTTCAGTACCTTAGTCGCTAAGTAGGTGAAAGACCAAGCATGAACACGACGCCGGACGAGCGGGGCGGTGACGCCGGGGCACCCCCCGACGCCGCTCCCGCGACCGCGTTCGCGGACGCGTGGGAGCAGACCGGCAGCCTCGAGGCGCTGCGCGAGTTCTCCGACGCGGCCGCCCGGATGCGCCCGATCGTGGCCCGGCAGGCCGGCCTCAGCGAGTCGGAGCTGGGCGCCCTGGAGCACCTCGTGCGGGGGCCGCTCGGCCCCGCGGAGCTGTCCCGGCTCCTCGAGGTGAGCACCGCCGCCGGCACCGGCATCGTCGACCGCCTGGCCAGCCACGGGCACGTCACCCGCGAGCCGCACGAGGGGGACCGGCGTCGCACGCAGGTCACCGTCACCCCGTCGGGACGCGAGGAGGTGCTGCGGCGGCTGATGCCGATGTTCGTGTCGCTGCAGCGGCTCGACGCGTCGTTCGACGCCGACGAGCGGGCGGTCGTCGAGCGCTACCTGCGCGGGGCGCTCGCGGCGTTCCGCGCGGTCACCGAGCCGCCTGCCGACCCTGCCCCGTGACCCCGCTTGCCATGATCGCCCCATGAGCGACGGCGACCCGGCACCCGACCCGACCGACCCGTCGCCCGTCCGGTCCACGATGGGCGGCCCCGCCGCCGCGGCGCTCGTCTTCGGCTCCTCGGCCGCGGTCCTGGTGGTCGAGCTGGTCGCGCTGCGCCTCCTCGCGCCGTACCTCGGGCTCACCCTCGAGACCAACACCGTCGTCATCGGCGTCGCGCTCACCGCGATCGCCGTGGGCTCGTGGTGGGGCGGCAGGCTGGCCGACCTGGTGCCGGCCCGGCGCCTGATCGGGCCGCTGCTGCTCGTGTCCGGGGTGACGGTGGCCGCCACGCCGTTCCTCGTGCGGCTCGCGGCCGAGTCGGCCGACGGCTCGATGCTCCTGCTCGCGGCCGGGCTGACGCTCTTCGTGCCCGGCGCCCTGCTCTCGGCGGTGACCCCCGCGGTGACCAAGCTGCGGCTCTCCAGCATCGCCGAGACCGGCACCGTCGTCGGCCGGCTGTCGGGCATCGGCACCGCGGGCGCGGTGGTCGGCACCGTCGTGACCGGCTTCGTCCTCGTCTCCCGGGTCCCGGTCACCGGCATCATGGTCGGCCTCGGGCTGGCGCTGGTGGTCGCCGCCGTCGCGGTCGAGGCCGGGCTCCGGCTGGTGCGCGGGGCCGCGGGGGCCTCGCTCGTGCTGGTGGCGCTGGGCGGGCTCGGCGGCGCTTTCGGCCCGGGCGGCTGCGACGCCGAGACGACGTACCACTGCGTGGTGGTCGAGCAGGACCCCGAGCGGGAGTCCGGCCGGGTGCTGGTGCTCGACGGCCTGCGGCACTCCTACGTCGACCTGGACGACGCCACGCACCTCGAGTTCGCCTACGTGCAGGCCATCGCGTCGGCCGTGGACACGGCGCTCCCCGGGCAGGAGGCGGTCGACGCCTACCACCTGGGTGCCGGGGCGCTGACCGTGCCGCGCTACGTCGACGCCGTCCGGCCGGGCTCGAGCAGCCTCGTCTCGGAGATCGACCGGGGCGTCGTGGAGGCCGCCGTCTCGCGCGTGGGCGTGGAGCTGTCCCCGGACATCGAGGTGCGCGTCGAGGACGGTCGCCTCGGGCTCGGCCGGCTCGGGGACGACAGTCGCGACCTGGTCGTGGGCGACGCCTTCGGCGGGGTCAGCGCGCCGTGGCACCTCGCCACTCGCGAGGCGGTCGCCGAGGTGGACCGGGTGCTGCGCGACGACGGGGTGTACGTCGCCAACCTCATCGACCACGGGCCGCTCGCCTTCGCCCGGGCCGAGCTGGCGACCCTCGCCTCGACCTTCGACCACGTGGCCCTGGCCGCCGACGCGGACACCGTCGGACGCACCGCGGCGGCGGGTGGCAACCTGGTCGCCCTCGCCTCGGACCGCCCGCTGGACACCGCCGCCTGGCAGGCCCGGCTCGACGAGCGCGGCACCGACTGGCGGGTGATCACCGGCCGCGACCTCCGGGCGTGGGTGGACGGCGCCGAGGTGCTCACCGACGAGCTCGCCCCCGTCGACCAGCTGCTGACGCCCTATCCCGTGGGCTGATCCTCAGGCGCCGTGCGCGGCCCGGGTCGCGACCAGGGCGGCGCCGATGATGCCGGCCTTGTTGCGGAGCTTGGCCGGGACGATCTCGGTCTCGATGTCGATGAGGTGCCCGAACTTGTCGAAGCTCTTGCTGACCCCGCCGCCGACCACGATCAGCTCGGGGGAGAAGAGCCGCTCGACCGTGCGGTAGTAGGTCGTGAGGCGCTCGGCCCAGTCCGCCCAGGAGAGCTCCTCCTTCTCGCGGGCGCTGTTGGCCGCCCGGGACTCCGCGTCGTACCCCTCGATCTCGAGGTGCCCGAGCTCGGAGTTGGGCACGAGCACGTCGTCGTGGATGAGTGCCGAGCCGATGCCGGTGCCGAGGGTGGTGACGATGACCAGTCCGCTGCGGCCGCGCGCCGCGCCGTACTCGACCTCGGCCAGGCCGGCGGCGTCGGCGTCGTTGACGACGTGCACCTCGCGGCCCAGCGCCTCGGTGAAGACGGCGTCGGCGTCGGTGCCGATCCAGGACGGGTCGATGTTGGCGGCCGAGGAGACCATGCCGTGGCGGACGACCGCGGGCACGGTGACGCCGACGGGCGAGGTCGAGGCGGGGAACTGGTCGACGAGGTCGCGGAAGACCTGCGCCACGGCCTCGGGGGTCGCAGGTTGGGGCGTGGCGATCTTGACGCGCTCGCCGGCGAAGCCGCCGGCGTCGAGGTCGACCGGCGCCCCCTTGATGCCGGTGCCGCCGAAGTCGATGCCGAAGGGGTCGTTGCTCATGGGTCCACCCTGCCGCAGGGCGTCCCCGGCGACCAGTCGACCCCGGCCGCGGCGTCGGCTGCAGGCCCTGCGTCAGTCCGCGACGAAGGCCAGCAGGCGGGCGTAGAACAGCTCGGCCGCCTCGGGGTCGTGCTCGGCGGGCAGGCCCGGCTCGTTGAAGAGGTGGCCGCCCCCGTCGTACCGGAAGAGCTCGGGCGTCGCCCCGGCCTTCTCGACGTCCGCGACGAACTCGGCGCGCACCTCCGGGCCGTCGTCGAAGTCGTCGTGCGCACCCATGTGCTCCTGGGCGGGCACGCCGGAGGGCCAGGGCGCGGTGCCGTCGCCGAGGTACTTCGTCGGCATGGCGCCGCCCATGGCCACGACGCCGCGGACGTCGTCGGGGCGCTGCGTCGCGACGTACATCGCCAGCGCGGCACCGGACGAGAAGCCGACGGCGACGAAGGGGCCGTCGACCACCGTGGAGCGCTCGAGGGCGGTGGCCTCGTTGGTGGCGCCGTCGGCGCGCGCCCGCTCGAGCGCCGGCTCGTAGGAGTCGAAGGTCGTGCCGTCGAGGACGTCGACCACCTCCACGCGGTGTCCGGCGGCCCGCAGCCGGTCGGCGGTGTCGGTGACCCCGGTGCGCACGCCGAGGACGGAGGGGAACAGCAGGATGTCGGTCATGGGCCCCACGCTAGGGGGCGGCGGGGACGGCGAAAACCACGAGCGGACGCGTCCCGTCCTCTGTCACCGTGGCGACATGACGAACTCGTCCGCACGACCCCGCCTCGGCGTCCCGCGCCACCTCGAGGGGCTGCGGGAGGCGATGGTCGCCTTCGTGCGGTACGCCGACCGCGCCGGGCTGCGCGCGCCCGTCCCGACCACGCCCGACTGGAGCGTCCGGAGGCTCGTCGCCCACCAGGGCATGGTGCACCGCTGGGCGGTCGCCACGATCGGCGGCCTGCCCGCGGACCCGGACGCCCTCGAGCAGGAGGGGATCGACGCCGCCGACCCGCTCGACTGGCTGGGCGACGGCGCGATCGACCTCGTCACCGCGCTGGTCCGGGCGCCCGACGACCTCGACGCGCCGGTCTTCCTCCACGACGCCCCGGCGCCGCGGGAGTTCTGGGCGCGCCGGCAGTGCCACGAGACGACGATCCACGCCGTGGACGCCCTCGCGGCGCAGCTCGGCCGCCTCCCGCGGGCCGCGGACGCCGGCTGGATCGCCGAGGAGGTCGCCCTCGACGGCATCGACGAGCTGCTCACCGGCTTCGTCACCCGGCCACGCTCCCGGCTGCGGTCGCCCGAGCCGCACCGCATCGTCGTGCTCCCGGACGCCGGGGGCGTGGCCTGGACCGTGGACGTGGGCCCGACGCCCGCGGTGACCACCCGGGTCGACCCCGCCGCGCGCCCCGACGGCGACTCGCTGCTCCGGGGCTCCGCCGTGGCGCTCTACCTGACCCTCTGGAACCGCAGCGACGAGGTCACGCCCTGCTCCGACGACGACTGGGACGACACCTGGGGCGCCGCCGGGATCACCTGGGGTTGAGGCTCCGTCAAAGTCCCCGCTCAAGCGGGGACTCCCTCACTCTGTGACCGTTGCAACGGTCACACGGTGACAAGGTCCCCGGCTGAGCGGGGACTCCGACAGGTTTACAAACAGCGCCCTCTTGTCAACGAGGTTTACAAACCCTATGGTCCTGTAAACCCCGGAACGACGACGTTCCCCGACGGAAGGTGATGGCCATGAGCCTCGAGCACTCGCTCAGCGGCACGGTCCCCTCGGGCTCCACCGACGGCTGGACCGACAAGAAGCGCTACCTGTGGCTGATCGGGCTGGTGGTGCCGAGCCTGGCGTTCCTCGGCATCGGCCTGCACCAGCTCACCGGCTGGGGGGTGTGGTTCTGGCTCGGCCCGATCGTCATCCTCGGCGTCGTCCCCGCCATCGACCTGGTGGTCGGGCTCGACCGCGCCAACCCGCCGGACGACGTCATCGAGGCGCTGGAGAACGACCGCTACTACCGGTGGATCACCTACCTCTTCCTGCCCATCCAGTACGCCGGGTTCGTCGGCGCGTTCTACCTGCTCGCCCACCCCGACGTCATCGGCGGGATGGGCGTGCTCGACAAGGTCGGGCATGGCGGTCTCGATCGGCTGCATCGGCGGCATCGGGATCAACACCGCCCACGAGCTCGGCCACAAGAAGGAGGCCAACGAGCGCTGGCTCTCCAAGATCGCGCTCGCCCAGGTCGCCTACGGGCACTTCTACATCGAGCACAACCGCGGCCACCACGTCCGCGTCGCCACCCCGGAGGACCCGGCGAGCAGCCGGCTGGGCGAGAGCTTCTACCGGTTCTGGCCGCGCACGGTCCTCGGGTCGCTGAGGTCCGCCTGGCGCCTGGAGAAGCGCCGCTACGCCCGCAAGCAGCAGCACCCCTTCCGCCTCGGCAACGACGTGCTCAACGCCTGGCTGATGACGGCGGTCCTGTGGGGCGGCCTGCTGGCCTGGCTGGGCGTCGGTGTCGCGCCGTACCTCGTCCTCCAGGCGGTCGTCGGCTTCTCGCTGCTCGAGGTCGTCAACTACATGGAGCACTACGGCATGCTGCGGCAGAAGGTCGGCACCGGCGAGCGCCGGCGCTACGAGCGCGTGCTGCCCAGCCACAGCTGGAACTCCAACAACATCGCCACCAACGTGCTGCTCTACCACCTCCAGCGGCACAGCGACCACCACGCCAACCCGACCCGCCGCTACCAGGCGCTGCGCGACTTCGAGGAGTCGCCGGTGCTGCCCACCGGCTACGCCGGGATGATCGTGCTGGCCATCGTCCCGCCCGTCTGGCGGCGGGTGATGGACCCCCGGGTGGTCGCGCACTTCGGCGGCGACGTGAGCCGCGCCAACATCAGCCCGCGCCAGCGCGAGCGCTACCTGCAGCGGTACGGCGCGCTGTCGGTCGCCGTCGTCGACGAGCGGGAGGACGAGACGCCCGGCCTCGTCGAGGAGGTGCTGGCCGCCCGCTGCCCCGGCTGCTCCTACACCTACGAGGTCGCCGCCGGCGACGAGCACGAGGGCTTCGCCGCGGGCACGGCCTGGGCCGACGTCCCGGCCGACTGGACCTGCCCCGACTGCGGGGTCCGGGACAAGGCCGACTTCGTGCCGCTCGACCCGAGCCGGGCGGTGGCCCGATGAGGATCGGGCGGCTGCTCGCCGACTGAGCGGAGCCGCCCGCGCGCGCCTGCCTAGACTCGGCGCCATGTCGACCCCTCGCGTGCCCGTCCTGCGCGAGCGGATCGTGACCGCCGCCGTCGTGATGACCACCGACGTGGGCTGGGCCAAGGTGACGATGGCCCGCCTCGCCGAGGCGGCCGGGGTCAGCCGGCAGACCGTCTACAACGAGATCGGGACCAAGGACGCGCTGGCCGAGGCGATGATCCTCGGCGAGCTCGACCGGTTCCTCACGGTGGTCGACGGGGCCTTCGAGCGGCACCCCGGTGACATCTCCGCGGCGATCGAGGCGGCGGCGTACGACGTGCTGGTCCTGGCCCAGGACAACGCCCTGCTCAAGGCGGTCGTGAGTGCCACCCACGGCGCTGACACCGAGCTGCTCCCGCTCCTGACCACGCACGCGGGCACCCTGCTCGCCACCGCCAAGAGCGTCATCGAGGAGCGGGTGCAGGCCTTCGACCTCGGCCTGGCCCCGCACCGGCTGGCGCCGGCGATCGACATGGTGGTCCGGGTGGTGCTGAGCCACATCATGCAGCCGTCGGGCTCGGCGGAGCGGACCGCCGCGGACCTCGCCTGGATGGCCCGGCAGGTGCTCGGCGGCTGAGCCCGAGCCGGCTGACGGTCGCGGTCAGGCCGAGCGGCGCTCGGCCGCCCGCTCGGCGGCGTCGCGGAAGGCCGCGAGGACGTAGGGCGGGACCCGCATCCCGTCGGCCTGCGCCCACAGCAGCTCGCGCTCGACGCGGGCGATGGTCTCGGTGAAGTCCTCGAGGTCCTCGGTGATCCCCAGGGTCTCCATCACGTCGCCGAAGTCGGCCAGCTGGGTGGCGTCGTTGGCGCCGACGGGGGCGAAGGACAGCTGGCGCAGGCGGCGTACGAGCCAGCGCTGCCAGGGCGCGAGCTGCTCGGCGAGCCCGATCGCCGACATCTTGTAGAACGCGTAGTGACCGGGCTCCTGGCGGCGGATCGGCGCCACGACGGTCTCCGCGACGGCCGTCTCGCCC
Organism: uncultured Actinomycetota bacterium; assembly: GCA_963776975.1. Classification (GTDB taxonomy): domain Bacteria; phylum Actinomycetota; class Actinomycetes; order Propionibacteriales; family Nocardioidaceae; genus Nocardioides. Next base: position 97,369 of record CAVZOU010000015.1, read on the forward strand.
ATCTCGACGACGCCGTCGTGCAGCAGGTTGTAGGCCAGCACCGCGGAGCGCTCGGTGGCCATGCCGGTGAGGTAGTAGAGCATCCGGGTGACGTCCTGGACCCGGTCGAGGTGGCCGAGCACGCCGAGCACCCGCAGCTTGGCGGAGACGGTGTCGCGGTCCGGCGTCGCCGGCGGACGGCCGACCCGGGTCTGCAGCTCGTCGAGGATGAGCCCGTGCCGGATCTCCTGCGGCTGCCACACGTCGGCGTAGAAGCGCCGGTCGACCTCCGGCGGGTCGGGCAGCATCGTGACCAGCTCGAGGACGTTGCGGTCGACCTCGAGCTCGACGCGCGCCATGTAGTCGAGGACGTGGCCGAAGCGCGCGGAGAAGGCGGCCGGGTCGTGGACGGTCCAGTCGACGGAGTCGAGCTCGATCGGCGGGTGCTCCTCGCCCAGTCGGTCGACGTGGGCGGCGAGCCGCAGCTCGGTCGAACGTGTCCTCACGACCACGGATCCTAGGGCTGGAGCGACCCCTCGATCATCCCGGTGCCCTAGCCTGCGGAGGTGGGCGCGGATCCGATCGGGTGGGGTACGCCGCGTGCGCGCGCCGTGATCGCGGCCGCGAGCCTCGGCTCGGGGATGACCTGGCTCGACGGCTCGGTGGTCAACGTCGCGCTGCGGACGATCGGGGAGGACCTCGACGCCTCGCTGTCGCAGCTGCAGTGGATCAACAACGGCTACCTGATGATGCTCGCGTCCCTGATCCTGATCGGTGGCTCGCTCGGGGACCGCTTCGGCCGGCGCCGGATGTTCGTGCTCGGCACGGTGCTCTTCGCCGCGGCCAGCCTGCTGTGCGGTCTCGCGCCCACCGCCGAGGTCCTCATCGCCGCGCGGATCCTGCAGGGCGTCGGCGGCGCGCTGCTCACGCCGGGCAGCCTGGCGATGATCCAGGGCTCGTTCCGGACCACGGACCGGGCGCGGGCGATCGGGGCCTGGTCCGGCTTCGGCGGGGTGGCGTCGGCGATCGGCCCCTTCGTCGGGGGCGTCCTGATCGACCACGCGAGCTGGCGGTGGATCTTCCTGATCAACCTCCCGCTCGCCGTCGTCACCGTGGTGATCGCGATGCGCTCGGTGCCGGAGACGCGTGACCCGCACGCGCCGACCACCTTCGACTACACCGGCGCCGTGCTCGCCTCGCTCGCGCTGGCCGGGACGACGTACGCGCTGATCGAGTGGGGCGGGCGGGGCGCGCCCTGGGCCGCCGCGGCAGGCATCATCGCCGCGGTCGCCTTCGTCGCCCTCGAGCGGGCGGAGACGTCGCCGATGATGCCGCCCGAGCTCTTCCGGGACCGCACCTTCAGCGCGAGCAACGCGATGACCTTCCTCGTCTACGCGGCCCTCGGCGCCGTGCTGTTCTTCCTCGTCCTCCAGCTCCAGACGGTCAGCGGGTACGGCGCCCTCGGGGCCGGCCTCGCCACCTTGCCGATCACCGTGTGCATGCTCCTCTTCGCTGCTCGAGGCGGTGCACTGGGCGTCCGGATCGGGCCCCGGATCCCGATGACCGTGGGTCCGCTCGTGATGGCGGCCGGGACGCTGCTCATCCTCGGGGTGGGCGAGGACGTCGACTACTGGGTCGACGTGTTCCCCGGGCTGACCGTCTTCGGCCTCGGCCTCGCGCTGATGGTCGCCCCGCTCACCGCGACCGTGCTGGCCGCCGCCCCCGACGACAACGCCGGCATCGCGAGCGGGATCAACAACGCGATCGCCCGCGCCGGGTCGCTCATCGCCGTCGCCGCGTTCCCGGTCGCCCTCGGGCTCAGTGGTGACGCGTACGCCGACCCGGTCGCGCTGGACGCGGCGTACGGCTCGGCGATGATCGCCTGTGCCGTCCTCCTCGCCGTCGGCGGGCTCGTCTCGTGGCTGACCATCCCGGCGCGGATGCCGACGTGACAGCTCGTCACGACGTGCTCGAGACACAGGGCGCGGCGGGAGTTCCGCTACATTCCCGGACGTGAGCCGAGATCGTCGTCTACACCGCGATCTTCGGTGCGGTACGACACCCTCCGCGACCAGCCCGTGATGGCGCTCGACATGGTCTGCTTCACTGACGACCCCACCCTGACCTGGACCAATGGCGCGTCGAGGTCGTCCCTCCCCGTCACCGCCATCCCCGGATGTCTGCCAAGTGGTTCAAGACCAACCCGCACAAGGTGCTCCCCCGGCACGAACACACCGTGTGGATCGACGCCGGCATCCAGGTCCAGCGCCCGGACTTCGCTGAGCTCGTGCTTGGAGCGGCCACGGACACCGGCCTGTCGCTGGTGCGGCACCCGGCACGTGACAGGGTCGTCGACGAGGCGCGGTTCTGCCAAGACCTCCCCGAAGTACCAAGGGCAACGGATGCTCGGAGCAGATGGAGCACTACCAGGCCAAAGGGTTCCCGATGAGTCGGGATTGTGGGCCGGAGGCATCATCGGACGCGACTCACGCTCCGTAGTGAGGACCATGGGCCGTCGCTGGTGGCGGGAGAACCGCCGGTGGACGTGGCAGGACCAGCTGAGCTTGCCCTACCTCCTGTGGCGTCTGGACCTCGCTCCCGGTGAGGTGCCTTTCGCCCTGGGGGACACCGACTACCTGCGGATGGTGGCGCACGCATCCGAACTATGAGCCGCAGATCTAACACGATGGTCCGCTGCTGCGAAGGCGGTATCGATGGACGTGGGCCGAGCGAGACACGTACACCGCTTCGCCTACACTCCTGTGCGTCCATACGGAAGCCGCAGAGTCGAGGGGGACTTCGTGCCGGAGCCAGTACCGAGCAGACCGGTCTCCATCGCAGCCCTCACGGTGCTGTACAACAACTCCTTCGCCTCACTGAAACGCACCGTCGCGGCCTTCGACAATTCGGTGCGGATCGGCCTGGAGAGCGAGACTCTCGGCGGGCTTCACCATGGTCTTGGGCGATGCCTCGGAGGCCGCGCTCCTGGACGAGCACCAGCTGGAGGAGCTGCGTGGTCTGGCCCCTCATCTGGACGAGATCCGCTACGAGTTCTTCGCTGAGAACACAGGAACGTCACGCGGCCAGAACAGGCTGGCGAAACGCACCAGATCGGACCTTGTTCTCCTCTGCAACCGGACGTCGTGCCTGACGCTCGAGCCATGTGGCGGTTGGCTGCGCTTCTGGACGACGAACGGATCGGCATCGCGGAGGCCAAGCAGCTCCCGGTCGAGCATCGAAGGACTACGCGTCGATGTCCGGAGCGACCTCATGGTGCTCGGGTGCGTTCGATGGTGCGTCGGGAAGTCTTCGACAACGTGGGTGGCTTCGACGAGCAGACTTTCTTTTTGTACTGCGACGACGTGGACCTTTCTTGGCGGTCCGGGAGGCGGGCTACGAGACGGTGATGCAACCCGCAGCAGTGGTCTTCCACGGCAAGAGCTTGTCCGGGAAGGAGGCTGGGTCCCCACTGATGCCGAGCGCTACTACTCGGCAGAAGCGGCGCTCCTCCTCGCACACAAGTGGTCGCGCGACGAGCTCCTCGAGGAGCTCCTCGGGAGCTTCGAGTCGGGCGAAGATCCTTACCATCTGCGGGCAGCTGCGGAGTTCCGGCGGCGCGAGACAGTGGGGGAACTGGTGGACCAACGAGACCCGGACCACGAGGTAGGCGTCTTCGTCGACGGCCAGTACGCCACCCACAGGTACGGCCTGTGAGCGGGCACAAGTATGACAACGCCGTCGGTCCGTACAACGCCTATGGCCACTGCTTGGAACTGATCGGTCGACACACGTCCCGTCGACGGGTGTGCATCTCGAGCCTGGCCTGCGGCCTCGCTCCTATAGCCGAGCCGCTGATCGAAGTCGCACGGGATCGAGTACGTAGGGGTCGACTTCGACGAGTCGTGCGTCGAGATCCTCCGAGGCCGCGGCTTCGAGGCACACACCGCGGACCTCAACAGCCACGAGGTGGAGGCGCACCTGCGAACAGTGCTGGCGGGTCGCCCGCTCGCGTCGGTGTCCATACTCGACGGGCTTGAGCACCTTGTCGAGGGGCATCACGTCCTGGCCGCGATCTCCAACCTCATCGCCGAGCACCGTGCCCTCTGCGTCCTGAGCGTCCCCAACGTCACCCATCTCGACGTGGGGATCAAGGCGCTGCTCGGCTAATGGGACTACACCGACACCGGGCTGCTGGACAGAGACCCACTACCGCCCTCTTCAGTGCCGCGTCCCTGGAGGACGCCCTCGGCTCGGCCGGCCTGGTCAAGGTGGACACCCATGACGTTGTCATGGCCGAGAGCGATCAGCACTTCCCACGCGACCACGGCGCCCTGAGTCGTGCGACCGCGATCGGGCAGTACCTGCGTTCGCTGAGAGCCTCGATCGACAGTATGGGCAGACCAACCAATTCTGAGTGGGCCGTCGCACCTGCACCTGCTCGTCCCACGAGAACGATGCCTGAGACGCAGGACCCTTCCTCAGCGTGATCATGCGGACGCAGGGCCGTAGGGACCAGGAGCTCCGTGAGGCCCTCCTCACGCTCGCGTCGCAGTCCAGCACCGATTTTGAGTTGCTCCTGGTGGCACATCGTGTGACGGTCCATCAGCAAGTCCAGATCGAGCGCGTCATCGAGGACCAGCCTGCAGAGTTCCGCGCGCGGATTCGCCTGCTCCTGCTCGACAGCGGTGGTCGGGCCGCGCCACTCAACCCCAATGCGCCACGCCCGCGGGCGCTACCTGGTCATCCTTGATGACGACGACCTGGTCCTCGAGGTACTGGGTGGACACCTCCGAGCGCAACGAGCTCTCACAGCCGGGCCGGATCATCAGGGCTCCTGGCAGCAGTCCACGAAGTGACTCGCTCCGAGGTTCGCGGCCTCACCGTCGTGCGTGGGACTGACGGTCCCAAGACTCCGTTCGAGCCCCGATTCTCGCTGGCCGAGCACCTCGTCACCAACAACTCACCCACTCACACGTGGGGCGTTCCCGGTGACTTCCACCGGGACTTCGGCATGGTCTTCGACGAGTCGATGACGACGACGGAGGACTGGGAGTTCCTTATTGGGGAGACCGAGGTCGTCGGCGTGTGGGACGTCCCTACGGTGCTGGCGATATACCACTGGTGGACCAGTCACGAGTCGTCGCGCACCCAACACGACAGTCCGAGTGGTCCGCTCTAGAACTACACGGGAGGTGCAACGACGCCCTGGACCAGCGGAGCCGCTCCTGCTTCCTGCTGCAGAGACCGGTTGCTCCGGGACAAGCTGCTACGTCTCGGTGAGGCCGAGCACTGCTCGAGCAGACCGACCAGAACCGGGTCCTGACGATGCGGCTTGACGCCTTGCAGGCGGACGCGCTCGATCTATTGACCAAGCTGCGGCGGGAACAGGGTCGCTCTGCAACCCTGCGCAAGAGGATCCATCGCTTGCGGAAGCGCGCCCAGAGCCCCAAGGTGTCGCACGACGAATCGAACACCTCTCGCGGTGCTGGTGGGCCGACAGACCGGACAGACGTCGGATCGAGGGGGCTCGTAGTCGAGCGGCGGCGCGCCTTCGGCGCTGACTGCTCCGTACGAACGCTGCACCGCCGCCAGGCAGAGGACGAGCCCGCTGATCAACGCCTCGCCGTAGCGCAGCCCATCTGCTGCCGACGTCATACGAGCTCTTGCGGGATGGGTTATTCGACCGAAGCGATCAGACGCTGAGCTTCGACCTTGACACGAACCCGGAGGGAGAATTGATGGACCAGTCCCCGACGTCGCCTGAGCGGACCGCAGCTCCGCGGGCAGTGGTCTCCGAGTGGCGTGTACTGCCGCCTGTCGGGAGGGGCTCGCGGTTTCACGGAGTACTTGTCTGCGCGGCGCTGTGGCTGGTCATCTGGTCGATAGACGCGCTGCCTCCCGCTGGGGCACTTCTCGCTGCCTTCGTAACTGTGGTGCCGCTCGCTGGCTCCGATCTGAGCGCCAGGCTGGTGAGCAGTGTCGTTCTGGGGGGCCGGCCTGTTGGGGCTGCTCCTGGCCTTGGGAGACACCTTCGAGTTCGGGTGCTCACACTCGGCCGCCTGCAGATCGCGTTCTTGGTTCTGGCCACAGCGGCCATGGTGCTGGTCATCCTCGCCGTCGCGCACGTGCTCCGCTCCACGTGGCCCGCGTGGATGCTGCGACCGTGCCGTTGCTGGTCACCACGGCTATTGGCTGGTGGGCTACGGGTTACCCCGCGCATGGAGTCGACCTCGGTGACGCCGTGGGGGGACTCATGCTCCTGGGGTGGGATCACCAGTCCCATTTCAGACGATCTTCAGCTACCTCCAGGAGCAGCGAGGTGTCTGGCGTGCTGGACCCCCGGATAAGGCGTCGCTCTTCCTCGACTATCCACCCCTCGCCGGAGCCGCCGCGGTGTCGGCTGCGACGCTTCTGGGGTTGCCGAGTGCGGAGCCGACGCAACTGATGGCCAACTACGTCCAGACCTCAGCTGCGATGTTCGGGCTCGCAGCCGGCCTGATGGCCTGGACTGGAGCGAGGGCCGGGGCGTACCTCGTCAGGGGAGCGTCTCGTGTCGTCCACGCGGAAGCAGTCGCTACGTTCTCGGGACTGGTCGTGGGCGGCTACGTCGTGCTGGGCCCGACAATGCGTTCTTCGACTACGGATTCACCAACTTCTTCCTCGCGATCTCCTTGGCGACGGCGACGTCATGGACGGTCATCGCGGAGCTCGAGTACTCTCCGGGCCGAGCGTGTGGCCTCTTGGTGGCTGGCGCTGCCGCCATGGGTCTTCTCTGGACGCCCCTCGTGCTCCTGATGGTTCCTGCAGGACTTGTCCTGCTGCTCCGGATGGCGCGCGGCAGGCGGTGGGGCGCGCTGGCGTGCGCAGCGGTCCTAGCGGTTGCAGGTGCTGGGTTGCGTTCTGGCAGGTCTCCCGGATCGTTCCCATGGTCGAGCTGCCACCTCCATCGCCCAGACGCTCGCCGCTGTGGGGGGAGGCCAGCCAGCGGTACCGGTACCTCACTTGGTGCTCCTCATGGCGTTGGGCCTCACGCTGGTCCTTGGGCGCAGAAGGGTCGGAGCGCTGTGGTGGGCCCCGTTGGCGCTCCCCGTCGCTGCTGCGTCGATCAGCATTGCCTTCGCCATCAACTCTGCCCGGGCAGGCTTCCCGGTCCTGGACTCCTCTACGTGGCCAAGGCCGTGTGGATTGTGTACTTGGCGCTGCTACCGCTGCTGGGAACACTCACCGCCGTGTGCATGGCGTCCGTTCTGCGCTCCGCGGGGCCGCAGGACCGGCCGTCGTCCGCCACTCGTCGGCCCCGGTCCGCTAAGACGATCGGGATAGGCCTGACGGCTCTCGCCGTCATGTGGCTCAGCACTCCGACCGAGAATGCCCCGAACGGATCGATCGACTACTACGCGATTCCGGTGCGGGGCAGGCTGTACTCGATCGGTGGGAGGCGTTCCGCAACGTCCCCCAGGGGGACGTGGTGGCCATGGCGTATCAGAAGACCAAAGCGCGCCCGCACCGTACGGTGGTCGTGTGGGACGGTGGAGATCTTCTGACGAACCGGTGGCTGGCATCGCTACGTGGAGATCTCACGGCCGATACCGATGCGCTTTACACGAGCATGCCAGCGCCGTACGCGGAGCCTGCTCGCACCGCTTTGGAGCAGGCGCTGGCGGCCCGGCCAGAACTCCAGCTCATGATCGTTGCGTCTCAGCCGACCGGGAATTCTTGCGCCCGTTCGCAGCAGTATCGGACAGACTGGTGTCGGACGGATCTAGCGTGCATGCGGGAGATGACAATGACGCGAGTACGACGCCTGCGCGCGGCGGTGGTCGCCGTGCTGCTCTCCCTCGCCCTGGCCACGGGGTGCAGCGACGACCCCGTCGGATCGGCGGAGGAGCCGCCGCCGTCCGGCACCGCTCCGCCCCCCGAGCCCACGGAGGACGACCAGGGGCCCGACGACCCGGGCGACGGCTCCACCGCGGCCCCGGTCGCCGACCCCGAGCACGCCGTCGACCCGCCCGGGAAGCGCACCGGCACGCTGGTCGGGCCGGACCTGCGGATCTACTCCAAGGAGCCGCTCAGCGACGAGCTGGTGGAGGAGATCACCGGCAACCGGCGGGTGGAGCGGGTGGAGCGGATCTCCCTGGGCGACTTCGGCGTGCAGAACGGCGTCATCACCGTCGCCGCGGTCGACCCGGCGACCTACCGCAACTACGCGGTGCGGGAGGCGGCCGAGCTGCAGGAGATCTGGGACCGGGTCGCCGGCGGCGAGCTGGCCATCGACAAGGCGCTCGGACGTCGGCTCCAGGACGGCGACGGGCTACCTCAAGCTCGGCAACGACAAGGACGCCGCCCGCGTCCACATCGGGGCGTTCGCCCCGCAGGTGCCCCAGGTCGACGCGGTGGTCAACGAGAAGTGGGGCGCAGGAGCTCGGCATCGAGACCGGCAACGCGCTCCTCGTCTACACCGGCATCCACTCACCCCGCGACGTCCGCAAGGACCTCGTCCGGCTCGTCGGCGACGACGCCTCGGTGACGATCCTCGGCCCCAACCTCGACCCCGGCGCCACGCAGACCGCCGTGCTGACCGGTGGCTCGGTCGCCGACGCGGTCGGCACGTTCCGCTACACCGTGCTCGGGGCGGGCCGGATCGCGCCCGGAGCAGTCGTGGGTCGACGCCAACATCCGCACCGAGCCGGTCCCGATCCTCGGCATCGATGACGTGCCACCGGGTGGTCTTCCCGCAGCTGCGGGCGGCCCTGCTCGAGATCGAGCAGCGCGGGCTCGCCGACGAGATCAACGTCGAGGAGTACGCCGGGTGCTTCTACCCGCGCTTCATCGCCGGCTCCCAGCAGCTCTCCCTGCACTCCTTCGGGATCGCCTTCGACATCAACGTGCCGGGCAACCAGCGCGGGACCGTCGGCGAGATCGACCGCGACGTGGTGAGCATCTTCAAGCGGTGGGGCTTCGCGCTGGGGCGGCGACTGGGGCTACACCGACCCGATGCACTTCGAGATGAACGCGATCGTCGACCCGGAGTGAGTCGTGCGATCGCCCGCTGCCGCGCTGACGGCGGCGACGGTCAGTCGCGCAGCGGGTGCGCGATCTCGTCGGCCGGCAGCCGGGCCCAGAGGGTCGCGACGACCGCCACCACGCCCGGGACCAGCCCGGCGATGAAGAAGGTGTTGCGGAGCCCGATCGCGTCGGCGACCGGCCCGGCCAGCGCCATGGACACCGGCATCAGCGAGACGCTCACGAAGAAGTCGAGCGAGGCGACCCGGCCGAGCAGGTGCGGCGGCACCCGGCGCTGGAGCAGCGTGCCCCAGATGACCATCGGGAAGGAGAACATCGCGCCCATCACCGCGGCCGCGGCGATGACGACCCAGACGACGTCGGCCAGGCCGATGACGACGAAGGGCAGCGCGCCGAGGCCCCACCCGAGGTTCATCACCGTGAGGTAGCGCCGCGGCATCGGCACGGACGCCATCACCAGCGAGCCGAGCGCGCCGCCGATGCCGAAGGCCGCCAGGACGTAGGAGTGGTCGTCGGGTCCGCCGCCGAGCCGGTCCTTGACGAGGAACGGGATGAGCACCTCGAGCGGGCCCATCATCACCAGGATCATCAGCGAGGCGAAGAGCAGCGTGGCCAGCAGCCACGGCGTGCGCACCATGTAGGACGAAGCCCTCGCGCATGTCGGCGACGGCCGCGCGGATCGGGTGACCCGCGTGCGCGGCGTCGAGGGTGCGGCGTACGGGGGTGCTCGGGACCTGCGTGAGCACGACGAGCGCCACGGCCGACGACACCGCGGCGACGGTGAACGCCGTCCCGGGCGAGGCGGCGGCGACGACGGCACCGGCCACGGCCGGTCCGATGGCCTGCCCGATCGTCGGGCGCACCATGCCCTCGAAGCCGTTGACGGCCTGGAGGTCGGACTCGGGGATCAGCGCGGGCAGCCAGGCGGAGTAGGCCGGGTAGTAGAACGCCATCCCCATCCCGGTCACGAACGTGACGCACGCGAGCATCCACAGGGCGTTGAGGTCGGCGGCGGACAGGAACGCGACCAGCGTCATGCCCAGCAGCTCGACCAGGGCGACGGTGAGCAGGATGAGCTTCTGCGGGACCCGGTCGGCGACGACGCCGGCGAGCAGGGCGGGGACGAGCACGCCGACGGCGCTGGCGGTCATCACCGTGGAGAGCTGGCCGGGGCCGCCGCCGAGGCGGATGACCTCCCAGACGAGCGCCACGATCCACACGCCGCTCGCGAACGAGCTCGCCGCGAGGGCCACCGCCAGCCAGCGGTAGGCGGGCGTGCGGAACGGCGTCAGCGCGCGGGGGAGCCGCCGGCCGACCCCCTGGTCGCCGACCGTGTCCTGGAGCTGGTCGATCAGCGGGTCGGGCATGTCGCACAGTCTGACGGGCGGCACCGACACCGGGCCATCGCATTTGTTGCTCATCCGGCGATGGTCGGTGCTCACGTGCACTCGAGGTCAAGGTCTCGACTCCGCTCGACCACCGGGTGGACCGCTAGCCTCCTCGGCATGCGCGCAGCCCAGGTCGTCACACTCACCGGTCCGCTCGACGTCGTCGTCAACGACGTGCCCGAGCCCACGCCCGGACCCGACGACGTGCTGGTCGAGGTGCACAGCGTCGGGGTGGCCTTCCCCGACCTGCTGCTGAGCCGCGGGGAGTACCAGATGAAGCCCGAGCCGCCCTTCAACCTCGGCGTCGACTTCGCCGGCGAGGTGCTCGACCCCGGGAGCAGCGACTTCGTCGCGGGCCAGCGCGTCGCGGGTGTCGCCGGCTGGGGCAACGCGGCCGAGCGGGTGGCCGCGCCCAAGACCTGGACCTTCCCGCTGCCCGACGTCTCGTCGTTCGACGAGGGCGCGGCGCTGCCGCTGAACTACCTCACCGCGCAGTTCGCCCTCAAGGACCGCGGCTCGGTCCGCGAGGGCGACACCGTGCTCGTGCACGGTGCCGCCGGCGGCGTCGGGACCGCGACCATCCAGGTCGCCAAGGGGTACGGCGCCCGCACCATCGCCGTCGTCAGCACCGAGGAGAAGGCCGAGGTGGCCCGCGGGGCGGGTGCGGACGAGGCGGTGCTGGTCGACGGCTTCAAGGACGGGGTCAAGGAGCTCACCGGCGGCCGGGGCGTGGACATCGTGCTGGACGTCGTGGGCGGCGACCTCTTCACCGACTCGCTGCGCTGCCTGGCCGAGCAGGGGCGGCTGCTCGTGGTCGGCTTCGCCGCCGGCCAGGGCATCCCGGAGGTCAAGGTCAACCGGCTGCTCCTCAACAACATCGACGTCCGCGGCGTCGGCTGGGGCGCCTACGCGATGACCCGCCAGGACTTCATGCAGCAGCAGTGGGCCGAGCTGGTGCCGATGATCGAGAGCGGCGTCGTGAAGCCGCCGATCGGCGCGACGTACGCCCTCGAGGACTTCGGTCGGGCGCTGGTCGACATGGACGAGCGACGCACGCTCGGCAAGAGCGTCGTACGCGTGCGCTGACCCGGGGGCTGACCCTGCCGGCTGACCACTGTGGGTGGTGCCGGTTAGGGTCGGGTGCGTGAGCATCCTCGATGACGCCCGCCCGGGCATGAACCCTGACATCCGTCCCCAGGACGACCTGTTCGGCCACGTCAACGGGCGTTGGCTCGACGAGACCGAGATCCCCAGCGACCGATCGAGCTGGGGCCCCTTCGTCCAGCTCGCCGACGTCGCCGAGCAGCAGGTGCGCGACATCATCACCTCGCTCGCCGAGACGCCGGCCGACGACCTCGACGAGGAGGCCCGCAAGATCGGTGACCTCTTCGCCTCGTTCATGGACGAGGAGGCGATCGACCGGCTGGGCACCCGGCCGATCCAGCCGCTGGTCAACGCCGTCGAGGGGCTGCGCGACGTGCGCGACCTGGCGGCGTTCCTCGGCGAGTTCGAGCGCATCGGCGGCGCCGGCCTCTTCGGGTCCTACATCGACACCGACGACCGCAACTCCGACCGCTACCTGTTCCACATCACCCAGGGCGGCCTGGGCCTGCCCGACGAGAGCTACTACCGCGAGGACAAGTTCGCCGAGATCCGCGAGGCGTACGTCGGCTACCTCACCCGCCTGCTCGAGCTGGGCGGCCACGCCGACCCCGCCGCCGCGGCGCAGACGGTCCTCGACCTCGACACCCGGCTGGCCAAGGGGCACTGGGAGCGCGCCGAGACCCGCGACGTCCAGAAGACCTACAACCTGATGACCCTCGAGGAGCTCCAGGCGCTCGCGCCGGCCTTCGACTGGGAGGCCTACGCCACCAACCTCGGCGGCAGCGCCGAGACCATCGCCGAGTCGTGCGTCCGGCAGCCGTCCTACCTCGCGCACCTCTCCACGGTGCTCGAGGAGGTCGACATCGAGCAGTGGCGCCCGTGGCTGCTCAGTTCCACGTGCTGCGCTCGGCCGCGCCCTACCTGCCCGACGCGTTCGTCGAGACCAACTTCGACTTCTACGGCCGCACCCTCAACGGCACGCCCGAGCTGCGCGAGCGGTGGAAGCGTGGCGTCTCGCTGGTCGAGGGGGCGCTCGGCGAGGCCGTCGGCCGGGTCTACGTCGACCGCCACTTCCCGCCGGAGTCCAAGGCGAAGATGGACGACCTCGTCGCCAACCTGCTCCAGGCCTACCGCGTCTCCATCGAGGCGCTCGACTGGATGACCGAGGAGACCAAGCAGCGGGCCTACGACAAGCTCGACACCTTCCGGCCCAAGATCGGCTACCCGGAGAAGTTCCGCGACTACAGCAACCTGCGGGTCACGCCCCGGCGACCTGATGGGCAACGTCGCCGCCTCCGCGGCGTTCGAGACCGACCGCGAGCTGGCCAAGATCGGATCGCCGGTCGACCGCGACGAGTGGTTCATGCTGCCGCAGACCGTCAACGCCTACTACAACCCCGGCACCAACGAGATCTGCTTCCCCGCCGGCATCCTGCAGAAGCCGTTCTTCAGCCCCGACGCCGACCCGGCGGAGAACTACGGCGGCATCGGCGCGGTGATCGGCCACGAGATCGGCCACGGCTTCGACGACCAGGGCGCGCAGTACGACGGCGCCGGCAACCTCAACGACTGGTGGACCGCCGACGACAAGGCCGCCTTCGAGGTCAAGTCCAAGGCCCTGATCGAGCAGTACGACGACTTCGAGCCGCGCGACCTGCCGGGCGAGAAGGTCAACGGCGCCCTGACGGTCGGCGAGAACATCGGCGACCTCGGCGGCCTGACCATCGGCCACAAGGCGTTCGTGATCGCCGAGGGTGGCGAGGCGTCCGTCGAGGACCGCCGCAAGGTCTTCCTCAACTGGGCCTACGTCTGGCGCACCAAGCGGCGCAAGGAGCAGGAGCAGCAGTACCTCACGATCGACCCGCACTCGCCGCCGGAGTTCCGCGCCAACATCGTGCGCAACCTCGACGAGTTCCACGAGGCCTTCGAGACCTCGGACGGCGACGCCCTCTGGGTCGAGCCGGACCAGCGCGTCCGCATCTGGTGAGTCAGGCGGCTCCCCCCGCGACGAGGGGGGAGCCGTGCTCCCGGCGCCACGCGTCGAAGTCCCAGCGCCCGAGGAACGCCGTCGCGGCCTCGACCCCGTTGTCGAAGAGCTCCCGCTTGGTCCGGGCCGTGAGCCGGAAGTCCGTCGAGCGCACCTCTCCGGTGTCCACGAAGACGGTGCGCGACACCACCGACGGTCGCTCCTCGACCACCCGGTCGTGGGCGTTGGTCATGGTGGCGACCAGGGCCCGGGCCAGCGCCATCGGGTCGTCGGCGTCGTACCAGCGCTCCTCGGACAGCGGGAGGCCCGCCGACAGCCGGATCCCGAGGGTCGGGTGGTCGGGCTCGTCGTCGAAGAGGCCGATCGGGAAGTTGGACAGCATGCCCCCGTCCGTGAGCACCAGCTCGGTGCGGCCGCCGGTCAGTGCCGGGTCGACCGGCAGGCGCCAGGGCCGGAAGAAGAACGGGATGGACGCGGAGGCACGGACCGCGTCGGCGACCGACATGCCGTCCGGGGAGCAGCCGAGCAGGCGCTCGTAGTCCCACGGCAGGCGCAGCATCCGCCCGCGGGAGACGTCCGAGACGATGACGACGAGCCGGTAGCGGTGCTCGATCGGCGTCCGGGACGTGGTGCCGGGCAGCCGTAGGTCCCCCCAGGACCACACGCCGGCGTCGGCCAGGGTCTCCTGGATCCAGCGGTGCAGGCTGCGGCCCCGGTGGATCCCCTCGCCGGTGAGCAGGTCGAGCCCGTTGCCCAGCGGTCCGAGGAGCCGACCGTAGGGACCCTCGTCGAGGAAGCTCGCGAAGTCCGTGTCGATGGTGAGCTCCTCCACCCGGTCTCCGAGACCCGCGGCGACCAGCGAGGCCACGATGGCGCCCGCAGACGTGCCGGCCACCCGGTGGAAGTCGTACCGGCCCGCGAGCACGTGCACCGCTCCCGCCAGCCCGGCGCCCTTGACGCCCCCTCCCTCGAGGACCAGATCGCTCATGGACATGTGTGCTCCCCTCGACCGCGGCGCCCCCGTGACACCGGCTCACCAGGTAAAGAGACGCGCGGGGCGGGTGGTGATACGGCATCGAGGCGATTCCCCGCACCCGCGGACAGGTCTACCCTCGGGCCATGGGAGCAGCGGTCAGCATCGATGGCGGGATCCTCGTGGGTCATGACGGGTCGAAGTCCTCGAGCGAGGCGGTGACCTGGGCCGCCGGCCACGCCGCCCGGCTCGGGGTGCCCCTCCACGTGCTGCGGGCCTGGGTGCTCACCAACGCGCCGCGGCCGAAGACGATGGAGCCCGGCTTCGTCCCGCCGGAGAAGGACTTCGAGGAGGCGGTGCTCGAGCAGCTCACCCGCGACGTCGAGGCCCTGCACCTGCACCGGGACTGCACCGTCGAGCTGCACGCTGCCCACGGCCAGTCGTCGGCCAAGCTCCTCGAGGCCGCGGCCGGTGCCGAGATGCTCGTGGTCGGTCGTCGCGGCGCGGGCGGCTTCCGCGGACTGCTGACCGGCTCGACGGCCGACCAGGTGGTGCGGCACTCGCCGTGCCCGGTCGTGGTGGTGCCGATCACCCACCGGGGCGAGTGAGGCCCCTGCAGCCCGTCCCGTCGGCGGGTTGTTGGATGGACCGGTGATCAAGCCGGGGCACGACCAGGACGCGTACGCCGTCCGCTGCGAGTGGGGACCCGTCGGCGCGGCCCTCGTCCCGGCGGACGTCGCGGTCGTCGTCGACGTGCTGTCCTTCACGACGACGGTGACCGTCGCGGTCGGTCAGGGCATCGAGGTCCTGCCCTTCGGCTGGCGCGACGAGCGGGCCCGTGCGTACGCCGCGTCCCGCGACGCGCTGCTGGCGGTCGGTCGTCTGGAGGCCCGCGAGCAGGTGGGCGGCGTGAGCCTGTCGCCGGCGGCGATGACCGAGGTCACCGGTGTGCGCCGGATCGTGCTGCCGTCGCCCAACGGGTCGACCATCACCGTCGCCCTGGCCGGCACCGGGGCCCGGGTCGTGGCCGGGTCGCTGCGCAACGCCTCGGCGGTCGCCGCCCACCTCGCGCCGCTCCTGCGCGACGGCGCGACGTGCGTCGTCGTACCGGCCGGGGAGCGGTGGCCCGACGGCACGCTGCGACCGTGCGTCGAGGACCTGTGGGGTGCGGGCGCGATCCTGTCCGGCCTGGTCGCCCTCGGGGTCGGAGGGCTCAGCCCGGAGGCCCGGGCCGCGACCCACGCCTGGTCCGGGGCGCGGTTGCCCACCGACCTCCACGACTGCGCCGGCGGGCGCGAGCTGGCGGCCGCCGGCTTCGCCGACGACGTCGTCGTGGCGGCCCAGGTCGACGCCAGCGACGTCGTCCCCGTGCTGGACGGGGAGGCCTTCGTGGCGGCGGCTCCACCGACCCGGTGAACCGCCCGTCGGCCAAGGCCTCGCACGCGACGCACCGCCCGGGCGGCGTCCTGCGCCCGGGCGGTGCAACGGGTAGTCCTCACTTCACCTCGGACCTCATGACGAGTCGGATTGCCGCCAGGGCCGGAAGGACGAGCCACAACGCCGCGGTGACGGCGACCTGCGCCCACTGCTCGCCGGTCGGCGGGCCCTCGAAGAGGAACGAGCGGGCGAGCTCGGCATCGACCCAGGGCCGGACGTCCACGAAGTCCGGCTGGTTGGTGGCCAGGATGCCGAAGACCGTGGGAAGCACGAGGGCCATGAGGAAGTAGGCGACCAGCGCGCCCGGCGAGCTCCGCAGGAGCATGCCCAGCATCGTCCCCGTCAGGAGGCACAGCAGGCTCCCGACGACGATGGTGCCGAACTGCGCGGCCGAGAGGTCCCACACCGGGTCGGTCCCGGTGATGGCGGTGCCGACCACGTTGCCGACCACGCCCACGACGAGGGCGACGAGCATCGCGGCGACGCCCACGACCACCGCCGACAGGGTCTTGGCCAGCAGGACCTGCCCCCGGTGCGGGACGAGGGTGAAGGTCGTCAGCCCGGTGCGCTGGCTCCACTCCCCGGTGATCGACAAGATCGCGATGACGGGGAGCACGATGGTCATCGGGAAGCCGATCGCCGCGGCGAACGTGTTGTGGGTCAGGTCCTCGTCGGGTGCGAAGAGGATGGTCCCGATCGTGGCCAGGACGCCGAGGATCACCAGGCTGGCCATCAGCCAGAACCCGGATCGGGTGTCGAACATCTTGCGGAGCTCGACGCCCACGACGCGGGCCAGCGGGATCGACGGCACGGGGGCCACGCGCTCCTCGTGGACGGTGGGGATCGTGGTGGTCATGCTGCTCTCCTGTCTCTTCTGGGTCTCTCGTTGGGTGTCCGCGGTGAGCTGGAGGAACACGTCCTCCAGGCCGCTGTCGGCGGGGCGCAGCTCGATGACGGCCACGCCGGCCCGCAGGGCCACCTCGCCGACCCGGGCCGGGTCCGCGTCGGTGGTGACGGTGCCGTCGCTGGACGCCGTGGTGTCCGCGCCGGCCGCGTGCAGGGCCGCCCGCAGCGCGGCCACGTCGGCGGCGCGGACGGTGCTGCCGACACCGCTCAGCAGGTCCGCCTTGGTGCCCTGGCGGACGATCCGGCCACCGCCGATCATCACGATGTCGTCGGCGACGATCTCGACCTCGCGCAACAGGTGGGAGGACAGCAGCACCGTCCCGCCCCGGTCGGCGAAGTCCCGCAGGAGGTCGCGCATCCAGCGGATGCCGGCGGGGTCGAGGCCGTTGGCCGGCTCGTCGAGGATGAGCACGCCCGGGTTGCCGATGAGTGCGGTGGCGATCCCGAGGCGCTGCCGCATGCCGAGCGAGTAGTTGCCGACCCGTCGGTCCGCCTCGGACGGGGTGAGGCTGACCAGCTCGAGCATCTCGTCGACGCGCGTGGCCGCCACCCCCATCGTCCGTCGGGCGACGGTGAGGATCTCCCGGCCCGTCCGGCCGGCGTGCTGGGCGGAGGCGTCCAGCATCACGCCGACCTCGAGGCCGGGGTTGGGGAGGTCGGCGTACCGACGGCCCGCCACCGTCGTCGTACCCGACGTGGGCTTGGTCAGGCCGACGATCATGCGCATCGTCGTGGACTTGCCGGCGCCGTTGGGTCCGAGGAATCCGGTGACGCGACCCGCCTCGGCGACGAAGCTGACGTCGTCGACGGCGACGGTGTGGCCGTACTTCTTGGTGAGGTTGTCGATGGTGATCATCTGGTGGTCCTCTCTCTGCAAGGGGTGCCACCGACGCTAGGCACGACGCCGCGTCCCCGCGTCGTCGTCAGGTCGCGACCGTGGTGCGACCAACCGGTGGTGCGGGGTCCTCCCCAGGTAGGACTCCGCAGGTCGGGCTAGGGCTGCTCGAAGAGCCCGGACTGGTAGGCGAGCACGATGGCCTGGGCGCGGTCCCGGAGCCCGAGCTTCTGCAGCAGCCGGGTGACGTGGGTCTTGACGGTCGTGTCGCTGATGAAGAGCTCCCGGCCGATCTCGGCGTTCGAGAGCCCGCGCGTGATGAGCTCGAAGACCTCGAGCTCGCGCGCCGTCAGCTCCGACAGTCCGTCGGGTGGCGACTGGTGCCGCGCGCTGGTGAAGTGCCGGATGACCCGGCGCGTGACGGCGGGGGAGAGCAGGGCCTCGCCGGACGCGATGGTGCGCACGGCCGCGATCAGCTGCTCCGGGGGGTCGTCCTTCAGCACGAAGCCGCTCGCGCCGGCACGCAGGGCCTCGAACACGTAGTCGTCCAGGTCGAACGTGGTGAGCACCAGGATCCTTGCGGTGGTGTCCGTGGCCAGGATCCTGCGGGTGGCCTCGAGGCCGTCGAGCTCGGGCATCCGGATGTCCATGAGGATCACGTCCGGGTGCAGGCGTGCCGCGTGGACGACCGCCTCGCGGCCGTTGCTCGCCTCGGCGACGACCTCGATGTCCGGCTCGTCGGCGAGCAGCAGCCGGAAGCCGGCCCGCACCATGGACTGGTCGTCGGCCACGAGCACGCGGACGGTCATGCCGGCTCCCGGTGCCGCGGCAACCGGGCACGGACGAGGAACCCGCCGCCAGGGGCGGGTCCGGCGGACATCTCGCCGCCGAAGACCTTCACGCGCTCGCGGATGCCGACCAGACCGTGTCCCTGCTCGTGTCCGTCGAGGCGGCTCCCGTTCGTGCTGCCGTGGTCGCGCACCTCGAGGCGCAGCGCGTCGTCCTCGTAGGCCACCGTGACCTCGGTCCGTCCGGCGCCGGAGTGCTTCAGGCTGTTGGTGAGGCCCTCCTGCACGATGCGGTACGCCGACAGGTCGAGGCCGGCGGGCAGGGCTGCGGGCTCCCCCACCACGTGGAGGTCGACGGACATCCCGGCCGCGGTCACGTCGTGGACGAGGCGGTCGAGGTCGGCCAGCCCCGGGTGCGGCGCGAGCTCGGCCTCGTCCCCCTCCTCACGCATGGCGTTGAGCAACCGCCTCATCTCCGCCAGGGCGTTGCGACCCGACTCCTCGACGTTGCGCAGCGCCTCCCGGTCCGCGGCGGACGAGTCCGGCATCCGGTGGCGCACGGCGCCGACCTGCAGCACCATCACGCTGACCGCGTGGGCCACCACGTCGTGCAGCTCGCGCGCGATGCGGCTGCGCTCCTCCGCGACCGCGAGCCGGGCGGCGGCCTCCCGCTCCCGCTCCGCGCGCCGGGCGCGCTCCTCGGCCGCCTCGGTCCGCTCCGTGCGCTCACGCAGGGCCCAGCCGACCAGCCAGCCGATCGCGAACATCGCGGGCACCGAGACCAGGTCGTCCGCGGTGGAGCCGGGCCCGTTGCCCACGACCACCACCGACCCCGACAGGACGATCACGAGCCCGAGCCGCGAGAGGGCCACGTTGCGCTGGGCGCCCAGCAGCACGGCGGCTCCCATGCCCGCGATCAGGATGCCGGCCCCGTTGACGACGAGCTGTGGGTCCATGAAGGACAGCGCACTGCACAGCAGCCACGTCGTGGCCGGCGCCGCGAAGGGGAAGCGTCGCCGCGCGAGGAGCACGAGCACGGCCGAGGTGATGCCGACGAGGCCCAGCACGAACCGGGCGCCGTCCGGATGCACCAGGTCGTCACGCACGACGGTACCCACGGCGGTGACCACCGCCGTGACGACGACCAGCAGGTCGAGACCGTGCCGGGAGAGCAGCTGACCCGCGCGACTCACCCCGCCACGGTACGACGCCCGGAGCCGCCCCGCGTCCATCAAAAGGAGGACGCCGCCTCGTCGTCGGGTGCCCCCCGGGACGCGGCCTTCCGACGACGCGCTCGGGGCGGCCGCGGGCCTAGCGTCGACGTCATCTCCAGCAGTCCATCGCACCAGTCATCGAGGAGCTCGCCATGAACACCGAGGACGAACACGGCACCTACGCCCGCTCGCCCCAGCGGCACAACGGGTACTACGCCGGCGACTTCAGCCACCACCCGATGCCGTCGGACCAGGACCTCCGGCTGCTGGTGGGGGAGCGGGTGCGGAGCACTGTCGGCAGGCCTTGGTAGACAGGGCGCATGACGACCGTGACGACAGACGCCGTACGCCCCGACGTGCGCGCCGAGGCGGAGCGCCACCTCAAGGCGCTGGTGGGCCGTGACGACGCCGTCCTCCGCGAGGACCAGTGGTCGGCCATCGAGGCGCTCGCCGTCGACCGGCGGCGCGCGCTCGTCGTCCAGCGCACCGGGTGGGGCAAGTCGGCGGTCTACTTCGTGGCGACCCTGCTGTTGCGCTCGCAGGGCGCCGGCCCGACCGTCATCGTCTCGCCGCTGCTCGCCCTGATGCGCAACCAGATCGAGGCGGCCGAGCGGGCCGGCATCCGCGCGGTGACGATCAACTCCACCAACATCGAGCAGTGGCAGCCGATCAACGACGCGATCAACGCCGGCGAGGTCGACGTGCTGCTCGTCAGCCCCGAGCGGCTCAACAACCCCGGCTTCCGCGACGAGGTGCTGCCCCGGCTGGCCGCCACGTCAGGACTGCTGGTGGTCGACGAGGCGCACTGCATCTCCGACTGGGGCCACGACTTCCGTCCCGACTACCGCCGCATCCGCACCCTCCTCGGCGACCTGCCCGAGGGGATCCCGGTGCTCGCCACGACCGCGACGGCCAACGCCCGGGTGACGGCCGACGTCGCCGAGCAGCTCGGGGGCGGGCTCGACCCCGCCGCCGACGAGCGCTCCGGCGTGCTCGTGCTGCGCGGCTCCCTCGACCGGGAGTCGCTGCGGCTGGGCGTCCTGCGGCTGCGCACGGCCGAGCAGCGGCTGGCCTGGTTGGCCGACCACCTCTCCGAGCAGCCCGGCTCGGGCATCGTCTACTGCCTGACCGTCGCCGCCACCCAGGAGGTCGCGGCCTACCTGCGCGAGCGCGGGCACGAGGTGGCGGCCTACTCCGGCCAGACCGACCCGACCGAGCGCCAGGCGCTGGAGGCCGACCTGGTCGGCGGCCGGGTCAAGGCGCTCGATCGCCACCTCGGCGCTGGGCATGGGGTTCGACGCGTCGCTGGGCTTCGTCATCAACCTCGGGGCGCCGCAGTCCCCGGTCGCCTACTACCAGCAGGTCGGTCGCGCCGGCCGTGGCACGTCCGAGGCCAGCGTCGTGCTGCTGCCCCAGCTCGAGGACCGCGACATCTGGGCCTACTTCGCCGGACTGTCGTTCCCTCCCGAGCAGCTCGTCCGGCAGACCATCGACGTGCTCGCCCGCTCCGACCGGCCCCTGTCCACCGCGACCCTCGAGTCCTACGTCGAGCTCGGCCGCAACCGCCTCGAGGCCATGCTCAAGGTGCTCGACGTCGACGGCGCCGTCCGCCGCGTGCAGGGCGGGTGGGAGGCGACCGGTCGCGAGTGGGTCTACGACGCCGAGCGCTACGACCGGGTGCGCGCCGCCCGCGAGCGCGAGCAGGCCGCGATGCTTGCCTACCTCGACAGCGACGTGTGCCGGATGCGCTACCTGCGCGAGCAGCTCGACGACCCCGACGCCGTCGACTGCGGCCGTTGCGACAACTGCGGCGGCCTCTCGCTGACCACCACGGTGTCCGACGAGGCCGTCGCGTCCGCCAGCGCCCGGCTCTCACGCCCCGGCGTGGCCATCGAGCCGCGCAAGATGTGGCCCACCGCGCTGGCCAACCTGGGCCTGGGCCTCAAGGGCAAGATCGGCAGCGGCCCCTCCGAGGGGCGCGCCATCGCCCGGCTCACCGACCTCGGTCACGGGCAGGCCCTGCGCGAGCTCTTCGCCGAGGGTGTTCCCGACGGTCCCGTGCCGCCGTCGCTGGCGGCCGGCCTGATGACGGTGATGAAGGACTGGTCGGGCGAGTGGGCCGAGCGCCCCGTCGCGATCGTGCACGTCGAGTCGGCCACGCGGCCCCAGCTGGTCGCCGACCTCGCGGCCGGCCTGTCCCGGGTCATGCAGCTCCCCGTCGTCGGCACCTGGGCGATCGCCGACCCCTCGGTCGGCCCCGGTCGGGGCGCCACCAACTCCGCGCAGCGCGTGGCCGCGGTCACCCGGCGCTACGAGCTGCGCGCCGACGTGCCCGCCGGCCCGGTGCTCCTCGTCGACGACCTGGTCGTCACCGGCTGGACGCTCACCGTCGCCGCCGTCGCGCTCCGGGAGGCCGGCGCCTCGGCCGTGCTGCCCGTCGCGCTCGGCACCCAGGCCTGACCGACGCGCCTGCGTGGGCGTCGTACGTCGTCCAAGGTCGCCGGGCTGGCTCACCGCTCCGCGGGCCTCCACGGGCCACCCCGCGAACGCCGACGGCCCGCCCCTCCGTGAGGAGGGACGGGCCTGGCTCGCTCGACGCGTGGGGGTCAGTGACCCATCATCGCCGCGGGATCGACGGGGGCGACCTTCGTGCGGGGCAGGAAGGCGGCCGGGATGAGGCAGCAGGCGACGAGGATGGTCGCCACGACGAACACCGTGGCGAAGGAGTCCGCCAGCGCGATCTGGCCCTGCGCCACCACGGCGGTGAACTGGTCCATCGGCAGGCCGAGCTGCTCCGCGAGGGCGGCCAGCGCCGAGGGATCACCCTCGGTGGACCGGGCAGCGAGGTAGACGGGGGCCGTGTCGCTGCCCTTGATCTCGTTGGTGAGGATCACCGAGAACAACGCCGTGCCCATCGAGGCCGCGACCTGCTGGGTGATGTTGAGCAGCGTCGAGCCGCGGGCCACGTTGTGCGCGGTCAGCGTCGCGAGCGCCGCGGTCATGATCGGCATCATCGTGCCGCCCATGCCGAGGCCCATGACGAACAGCGCGCCGAGCATGTAGGGGTAGGAGGTGTCGGCGCCGATCTGGGTGAACATCGCCATGCCGATCGTGATCACCGTGATGCCGGTGAGGACGATCTTGCCGGGGCCGATCCGGTCGGCCAGGATCCCGGCGATCGGCATGGTGATCATGGCGCCGATGCCCTGCGGGGCGAGCAGCAGGCCGGCGCCGAGGGCGTCCTCGCCGCGGACCTGGATGAAGTAGAGCGGGAAGAGCAGCGAGGCGCCGAAGAACGCGATCGCGAACAGCCCCATCGCGATCACCGCGACGGTCATGTTGCGGTTCTTGAACAGGCGCAGCTCGACCAGCGGGTGCAGGTTGCGGCGGTTGAGCGCCCACGGCACGAAGGCGACGATGAGCGCGAGGCCGAGGACCATCGGGGCCCAGACCTCGCTGGCGGCGGCCGTGCCGTGCTCGGGGATGGAGCTGACGCCGTAGAGGAACAGGGCGAGACCGGGCGACAGCAGCAGCATGCCCAGCCAGTCGAAGGTCTCCGACGGCTCGACCTGGTCCTTCGGCAGGACGACCCACGCGTAGGCGATCGCGGCGATGCCGATGGGCAGGTTGATCAGGAAGATCCAGTGCCACGAGGCGCTGTCGATCAGGGCGCCACCGATGATCGGGCCGAAGATCGGGCCGAGGAGCATCGGGATGCCGAGCACGGCCATCACGCGACCGACCCGCTCGGGGCCGGCGGCGCGGGTCAGGATGGTCATGCCGAGCGGCATCAGCATGCCGCCGCCGAGGCCCTGCAGGACGCGGAAGAGGACCAGCATCTCGAGGCTGGTGGCCGTGGCGCAGAGCACCGAGCCGGCGGTGAAGAGCAGCACGGCCAGCAGGTAGAGCCGCTTGGTGCCGAACCGGTCGGCGGCCCAGCCGGTCAGCGGGATGACGCTGGCCAGGGCCAGCGTGTAACCGGTCATGGTCCAGGCGACCTCGGCGGCCGTGGCGTCGAACTCGCGCTGGAAGGTCTCGAGCGCGACGGACACGACCGTGATGTCGAGGATGGACATGATCGCGCCGAGCACGACGACGCCCGCCACCAGGAGGACGTTCTTGTCGAGCTTGGCCGAGTCGACGGCCGGGGTGCCGGCGGGGTGCTGCTGGAAGTCTGTGGTCACCCGAGAATGGTGACAGTTGCCACCGACAACCACCCAATCCCTTGGGCTGTGGTCTGCCTCACCTCGTGGGGTGGTCGAGGTCCTCGATCCGGGCCAGGCTCGGCCCCCGGTGCCGCTGGATCTCCCGGGCCCCCGCCTCGACGGACCGCATCACCCGCAGCACGTTGCGGCAGGTGAGCCGGGCCAGGTCGTCGGCGGACCAGCCGCGGTCGGCCAGCGCGGAGAGCAGTGCCGGGTAGCCCGTGACGTCCTCGAGGCCGGTGGGCAGCACCTCGACGCCGTCGTAGTCGCCGCCCAGCCCGACGTGGTCGATCCCGGCGACCTCGCGCACGTGCTCGCAGTGCGCGACGACGTCGGACAGGTCAGCGACGGGCTCCGGACGGGCGGCGCGGTAGGCGGCGTAGAACGGCGAGAAGCGGGCGTTGTCGGCCTCGGCGATCCCCTCCGCGGCAGCGGCCTCCACGGCACCGCGGTGCCAGTCGGCGCACGCCTGGTTCACGAACTTGGGGACGAAGGTGACCATGCAGACCCCGCCCTGGTCGCGCAGCGACTCCAGCACGTCGTCGGGCGCGTTGCGGGGGCTGTCGGTCACCGCCCGCGCGGAGCTGTGGCTGAAGATCGCCGGCACCTCCGCCACGGCGAGGGCGTCGCGCATGGTGTCGGCCGAGACGTGGGACAGGTCGACCATCATGCCGATCCGGTTCATCTCCCGGACGACCTCGCGCCCGAAGGCGGTCAGCCCGCCCGCGACCGGGCGGTCGGTGGCGGAGTCGGCCCACGGGGTGTTCGCGTTGTGGGTGAGCGTCAGGTACTGCACCCCGAGGGCGTGCAGCTGGCGCAGGGTCCCGAGCGAGCTGTTGATCGAGTGACCGCCCTCGGCGCCCATCAGCGAGGCGATCCGCCCGTCCGCCCACGCCGCCTCGACGTCGTCGGCGGTCCGCGCCGGCGCCAGCCGGTCGGCGTACCGCGTGGTGAGGGCGTGCGCCGCGTCGACCTGCTCCAGCGTCGCGCTCACCGCGTGGTCGCCGGTCAGCCGCGTCGGGACGTAGACCGACCAGAACTGGGCGCCCACCCCACCGGCGGCCAACCGCGGCAGGTCGGTGTGGGTCGGGGTGCCGCCGACGCCGACGTCCAGGGCGTCCCAGTCGTAGCCGGTCTCCTCGCGGGCGGTCCAGAGCAGGTCGTTGTGCCCGTCGACGACGGGGTGCTCGGCGAGCAGCGCGGGGAGGTCCACCTCAGGCGAGGAGCGACTCGATGCGGGCGACCAGCTGCGGGTCCTGCGGCTCCAGGGTCGGGTTGAAGCGGGCCACGACCGCGCCGTCGCCGTCGACGAGGAACTTCTCGAAGTTCCACTGCACGTCCCCGGCCTCGCCCTTCTCGTTGGGCGTCTCGACCAGCTCCCGGTAGACCTCGTGGCGGCCCTCGCCGTTGACCTCGACCTTCTCGCTCATCGGGAAGCTCACGCCGTACGTCGCCGAGCAGAACTCCGCGATCTCCTCCGAGCTGCCGGGCTCCTGGCCGCCGAACTGGTTGCACGGCAGGCCGACGACGGTGAAGCCGCGGTGGCCGTACTTCTCCTGGAGCTCCTCCAGCCCGTTGTACTGCGGGGTCAGCCCGCACTTGCTGGCGACGTTGACGAGCAGGGCGGGGCGGCCGCCGGTGAGGTCGCGCAGGGTGCCGGGCGTGCCGTCGAGGCGGGCGAGGGGTGCGTCGAGGATGGTCATGGGTACGACGCTAGCGGCTGGCCGTGCGCAGGTCGCGGCGGTGGGGTGTCGGTGTCGCGCGTTAGGTTGCGAGGCGTGAGCTTCGTCCCGGTCAGCGGTCCCGCCACCTTCCGGGCGGGCGAGCAGCCCCGCGACGGGACGGTGGAGTTCTCCGACGAGCGCCGCACGGTCAGCCTGCCGATGCGCGGGGCGCTGCCGGTGCTGACCCGTGCCCACTCCCAGCCCGACGTGCACCCGAGCGTCGCCCTGCTCAGCGGCGCCGCGCTGCTCGGCATGCGACTGGTCGCGGCCGGCCGGTTCGCCCCCGACGAGACGGGCACCCGCTGGCAGGTGTCGGGGCTGGACGCCTCCGACGAGGACCGGATCGCCCGGCTGGCCCAGGCCCGGGCCCGCGAGGGCCTCGACGTCGACACCGCCGAGGGCATCGTCCGCGCGGTGCTCGAGGCCGTGGCCGACGCGATGCCGCGTGCCGCGCCGCTGGCCACCCGACGCAGCCCCGCCCGGTCCGTCGCGGCGTCCCCGGCCCCACCGCGGGTCGACCCCGACTTCACCCGCCGGCTCGAGGAGCGGATCGCCCGGGCCCGCTCGCGCGGCAACGACGACCGTCCCCAGCTGGTCAACATCGCGCTGCGGGTGGAGGCCGACGAGGAGGAGCTGGTCGCGGGCGCGGTCCGCCTGGTGCTCCAGGTCGTCGCCGCCGACAACGCGGCGCACGTCGCCGACGCGGCGCTGCTGTGGACCGAGGCCGACGAGCCGGGCAGCAGCCACGGCTTCGGGGACCGGGCCCGCACCCACGCCTCCATCGCCCTGCGCGCCGCCGCGGAGGCCTGGCCGGTGCTCGACCGGCTGCTGGAGCTGCGGGTGCCCGACCAGATCACCCTCGACAGCGACGAGCTGCTGAGCCTGCTCGACGAGGGTGCGCTCGCGCTCGACGCGATCGGGGTGCAGGTGCTGTGGCCGCGCTACCTCGACCGGGACGTGACGTCGCGCGTCGTGCTCTCCGGCCCGCCGGCGAGCCGCGAGGAGCCCCTCCAGACGGGGCTCTTCGGCCCGGACGCGCTCTTCGGGTTCTCCTGGCAGCTGGCGCTGCACGGCGACGCGCTGAGCGACCAGGAGATGGACGACCTGGCGACGGCGGCGACGCCGATCATCAAGATCCGCGACAACTGGACCATCGTCGACTCCGCGGTCCTCAAGCGGGCGCGCAAGCGGCTCATCAAGCGGGTGGCGCCTGCGGCCGCGCTCGCCGCGACGCTGACCGAGGTCGTCCAGGTCGAGGACGTCGAGCACCAGGCGGTCGTCGGTGCGTCACTGCTGAAGGTGCGCGACCAGCTGCGCACCGCCGCCGTGCGCGAGCCGATCGAGGTGCCGGCCGGGCTGGCGGCGACGCTGCGCGACTACCAGCGGCACGGCTTCTCGTGGCTGGCCGAGCTCACCTCGCTCGGGCTCGGCGCCTGTCTCGCCGACGACATGGGGTTGGGCAAGACCGTGCAGGTCATCGCCCTGCACCTGCACCGGCACGAGGGGGAGGGCGCACCCGGGGGGCCGACGCTGGTGGTGTGCCCGGCGTCCCTGCTGGGCAACTGGGAGGCCGAGATCCGGCGGTTCGCCCCCGGCGTGCCCGTCCGGCGCCTCCACGGCGCCGGACGCACGCTGGACGGCCTGGTCTCGGGCCGAGGACGACCTCCTCGCCCCCCTGGACGCGGCCGCGGCGGGCGACCCGGGGTTCGTGCTGACGACCTACGGGACGATGCGCAACGACGCCGAGCAGCTCGCCGCGGTGCCGTGGGGCCTGGTCGTGGCCGACGAGGCGCAGCACGTCAAGAACGCCCAGTCCGTCGACCGCCCGCGCGATGCGCACCATCCCGAGCGCGGCCCGGGTCGCGCTGACCGGCACCCCCGTCGAGAACAACCTCACCGAGCTGTGGGCCATCCTCGACTGGGCGATCCCGGGGCTCCTGGGCAGTCGCAACGCCTTCCGCAAGGTGTGGGCCGCGCCCATCGAGTCGGGGCTCGAGCCGACCAAGGCGCGCCAGTTCGCCGACCTGATCGGGCCGTTCCTGCTCCGCCGGCGCAAGTCCGACCCGGGCATCGCCCCCGAGCTGCCGGCCAAGACCGAGACCGACCACCTCATCGGCCTGACCCGCGAGCAGGTCGTCCTCTACGAGACCTACGTGCGCGACTGCATGCGCCGCATCGAGGAGGCCGACGAGGACACCCGTCGCGGCCTGGTGCTCAAGCTGCTCACCGGGCTCAAGCAGATCTGCAACCACCCGGCCCACTTCCTCAAGCAGTCCAACCCGCGCGCTGTCGGGCCGCTCGGAGAAGCTCGACCTCCTCGACGAGCTGATCGGCACGGTCCTCGCCGAGGGCGGGGCGGCGCTGGTCTTCACGCAGTACGTCGCCATGGCGCGGCTGCTGGAGCGCCACCTGTCCCGGGCCGGGGTGCCGCACCAGTTCCTGCACGGGGGCACGACCGTCGCCGGAGCGGGAGGCGATGGTGGCGCGCTTCCAGGCCGGCGAGGTGCCGGTCTTCCTGCTGTCGCTCAAGGCCGGCGGCACCGGCCTCAACCTCACCCAGGCCGACCACGTCATCCACGTCGACCGCTGGTGGAACCCCGCGGTCGAGGAGCAGGCCACCGACCGGGCCTACCGGATCGGCCAGACCCGGCCGGTGCAGGTGCACCGGTTCGTCACCCAGGGCACCATCGAGGAGAAGATCGCCGAGCTCCTCTCCCGCAAGCGCGCGCTGGCCGACACGGTCCTGGGTCGCGGCGAGGCCGGGCTCACCGAGCTGAGCAACGC
The DNA here is from genome assembly GCA_963776975.1 of uncultured Actinomycetota bacterium. Taxonomy (GTDB): domain Bacteria; phylum Actinomycetota; class Actinomycetes; order Propionibacteriales; family Nocardioidaceae; genus Nocardioides. The sequence goes on from CAVZOU010000015.1 coordinate 125,717, forward strand.
CGAGCTCCGCGACCTGGTGGAGCTGCGCGACCCGGGCTCGCGCGGCGTGGCGTCCCCGTGACCGGCGCGCACACCGTCACCCACCCGCGGATCGCGCCGCGCCGCGGCGGGGGCGCCGGCACGTGGTGGAGCAAGGCGTGGGGCCGGGCGGTGGAGGAGTCGGCCTTCGCCGTCGCGCGAGCTGCGCCGCGGCCGTGCCCTGGCCCGGGCGGGCGAGGTGGGCGCCATCGCGGTCGACACGGGATCGGCGATCGCGGCGGTCAAGGACGGCGACGACGCCCGGACGGTCACGATCAGCGTGCCGCCGCTGGACGACCGCGACGCGGCGACCTTCGTCGAGCTGGTCGGCGCCGAGTCCGGGCGGATCGCCGCGCTGCTGGCCGGGCAGCTGCCGCACGCCCTCGTCGAGGCCTGCGAGGAGGCGGGCATCGAGCTGCTGCCGTACGGCGGGGAGCTGGGCTCGACCTGCACGTGCGACTCGTGGCTCGACCCGTGCCCGCACGCGCTGGCCGTGCTCACGCAGGTCGGCTGGCTGCTCCAGGACGACCCGTTCGTGCTGCTCCAGCTGCGTGGGTTGTCGCGGGAGGCCGTGCTGGCCGGGTTGCACGAGCTGACGGTGGGGTCCGGCGGTGCGAGCTGGTGCCGTGACCGGCGACGGCACGGACCCGCGGACCGACGACCTCGCGGTGGCCGAGGACGCCGCCCTAGCGCGCGGCCCGGATGCTGAGCGCCCTGGAGGCCGACCCGGAGGTCGACCTGTCGCGCTGGTGGTGAGGGCGCTCGGTCAGGCCTTGGGCTCGGTGGTGGCGATCGGGCGCAGGCCGAGCTCCTCGTCGAGGCGCAGCAGGCCGGGACCGTCGTCGTCGATCATGACCAGCCGGCCGATGATCTCGCTGACCGTCGCCTCCTCCTCGATCTGCTCCTCGAGGAACCAGTTGAGCAACGGGCGGGAGTCGAGGTCGCCCTCGGACTCGGCGGCCCGGTAGAGGTTGCGGATCGACTCCGAGACCTTCTGCTCGTGCGCCAGTGCCGCCTTGAAGGTGTCGAGCACCGACCCACCGGCCACGACGGGCGCCTGCATCGCGCCGATGACCGGGTGGTTGTCCCGGTCGGCGACGTGGTCGATGAACCGGTTGGCGTGGACGATCTCCTCGTCCGCCTGGTGGCGCAGCCACGCGGACATCCCGGGCAGGTCCATCAGCTCCAGCTCGATGGCCAGCTGGCGGTAGACCAGGGACGCCTGGAACTCCAGCGTGATCTGCGCGTTGAACGCCGTCTCGAGCTTGTCACTGAGCTTCATGGCGCCCAGCCTAATCGTGGCGCACACCCTCGGGGGTGAGCGGTCCTACGCCGGCGCGACCAGGGCGCCGAGGGCCATGTCGTGCAGCAGTCCGTGCATCTGGTCGTCGGGCAGCAGTCCGCTGTGCGGCGTGGAGTTGATGAGGCCGAAGGCCACGTGGGCCATCGCCCGGGCACGGTCGAGGGTGAGCCCGTCGTGCACGCGTCGGAGCTCGGCGGCCCACACGTCGACGTACTCCCGCTGGAGCGTGCGCACCTGCTCGCGGGCGTCGTCGGCGAGCGAGGACCAGTCGCGGTCCTGGACGACGATGAGGGCGCGGTGGGCGAGCGCGAACTCGATGTGCCACTCGATGAGGGCCTCGACCGCACCGACCGGGCGTCCCGGCCGCCTCCGCGCGCCGGCGCCCGACGCTCAGCAGCTCCTCGCTGATGGAGACCAGCATCTCCGCGAGCACCGCGTCCTTGGACGGGAAGTGCTTGTAGAGCGCCGGCCCCGAGATGCCGCACGCCGCGCCGAGATCGGCGACCGAGACGCCGTGGAAGCCGCGCTGGGCGAAGAGGTCCGCGGCGATGTCGAGGATCTGCTGGCGCCGCGGGGTCACCGGCCAAGGTTAGCGCCCGCTAACCGCGGTCCCTGGTGTCGTCCACGTGCGCGGCTTTGGCGGGTCGGGAACAGTGCGTCGGTCGCGCAGGCGCGCAGCTCTGGCGGGCGGGGTCGGGTGTCGGTCGTGCAGGTGCGCAACTTTGGCGGGTGGGACCAGGCGTCAGTCGTGCACGTGCGCGAGCTCCGGCGGTCGACCCACTCCATTCCGGCGCACGTGCGCGACACCTGTGGACAACGCGCTGAGGTCGTCGGGACGGGGTAGGGACCCGTCATGAGGACACCCAGCTTCTCCTATGACGTGGCGGTCTTCGACGCCGCCGAACGCATCATCCTGCGATCCGGGTGCGGAGCCGCCACCGTGCGCGCGGTCGCGACCGAGGCAGGTCTGAGCCCGAGCACGGTGCGCCACCACTACCGCACCCAGTCGCACCTGCTGGCCTGCGCGTTCGCCGGCATCGAGGACCACTTCGCCCGTGCGCTCTGGAGTGCGCCGGTCCGGGACCAGGACGCGACGGTCGCGGACGTCGTGAGGACCCTGGCGACCCGCCTGCCGACGGTCGGCCACGGGCTCCACCATCTGCGCCTGCTGCACGCCTACAAGGCATGGGCCAGGCACGACTGGGACATGGCCGTCCTGGTGAGCGCCCACGACCGGCGGCTGCTCGAGCTGTGCCAGCGGTTGTGCCTCGGGATGGGACTGAGTCGCGCACAGGCCCTGCGCCAGGCACCCATCCTGCGGGCGTTGCTGACGGGGCTGGCGGAGGAGATCGTCACCATCGCCGTCGATCCGCCGGAGGGCGGGCTCGGCCTCGGCGTGACCGACCGACTGACCGACCGGGGCGTGCGAGCGATCCTCACCCAGCACGTCTCGGCGGTGCAAGCGATGGCGCTGTCGGGGGAGCCGGGCGACGGGGCGGGCGGGGCGGGCGGGGCGGCTCGCAACGGGCTGGACGGCCGACCGGTCGACAGGTCAGGTTAACGATCGCTAACCTGACCTCGTGACCGACGCCAGCAGCGATCCCTCGAGCGGCCCCGCCCCCGCGGCCGCACCCACGATGCGTGACCTCGTCGCCGACCTCCGCGAGCGGCTGGCCGTCGTGCGCCAGGGTGGCAGCGAGGCCGCCCGGGCCAAGCACACCGGCCGCGGCAAGCTGCTGGTCCGCGACCGGGTCGACCGGCTGCTCGACCCGGGCAGCCCCTTCCTCGAGCTGAGCCCGCTGGCGGCGTACGGGATGTACGGGCGCGACGCCGACGACCTCAACGCCGTGCCGAGCGCGAGCATCGTGACCGGCATCGGCCGGGTCAACGGCCGCGAGGTCGTGGTCATCGCCAACGACGCGACGGTCAAGGGCGGCACCTACTACCCGCTGACGGTCAAGAAGCACCTGCGCGCGCAGACCGTGGCCGCGCGACAACAACCTGCCGTGCATCGCGCTCGTCGACAGTGGTGGCGCGTTCCTGCCGATGCAGGACGACGTGTTCCCCGACCGCGAGCACTTCGGCCGGATCTTCTTCAACCAGGCCAACCTCTCGCGCGAAGGGTGTCCCGCAGATCGCCGCGGTGATGGGCTCGTGCACCGCCGGCGGCGCCTACGTCCCGGCGATGTAGGACGAGACCGTCATCGTCAAGGAGCAGGGCACGATCTTCCTCGGCGGGCCGCCGCTGGTGAAGGCCGCGACCGGCGAGGTCGTCACGGCCGAGGACCTCGGCGGCGGCGACGTCCACGCGCGGAAGTCCGGCGTGGTCGACCACCTCGCCGACGACGACGCGCACGCGCTGGCCATCGTCCGCAGCATCGTCGACACCCTCCCCGCCACCTCCGGCTACCCGCAGCCGGGACGCCGGATCGAGCCCGGTCCGGTCGAGGAGCCGCACGAGTCGCCCGAGAGCCTGTACGACGTCGTGCCCACCGACACCCGCACGCCGTACGACGTCCGCGACGTCATCCGCCGCATCGTCGACGGCAGCCGGATGCACGAGTTCAAGAAGCTCTACGGCGAGACGCTGGTGACCTGCTTCGCCAAGATCCACGGCTACGACGTCGGGATCGTCGCCAACAACGGCATCCTCTTCAGCGAGTCCGCCCTCAAGGGCGCGCACTTCATCGAGCTGTGCAACCAGCGGGGGATCCCGCTGGTCTTCCTGCAGAACATCACCGGCTTCATGGTCGGCCGGGAGTACGAGAACCGTGGCATCGCCCGCGACGGCGCCAAGCTCGTCACCGCGGTGGCGTGCAGCGTGGTGCCGAAGTTCACCGTCGTCATCGGCGGCTCGTTCGGCGCCGGCAACTACGGCATGTGCGGGCGGGCCTACGACCCCCGCTTCCTGTGGATGTGGCCCAACGCGCGGATCTCGGTGATGGGCGGAGAGCAGGCGGCCAGCGTGCTCGCGACCGTGCGCACCGACCTCGAGGCCGACGAGCAGGTCGAGGCGTTCAAGGCGCCGATCCGCGAGCAGTACGAGACCCAGGGCTCGCCGTACTACTCGACGGCCCGCCTCTGGGACGACGGCGTGATCGACCCCGCCGACACCCGCCGGGTGCTCGGCATGGGCCTGGCGGTGGCGGCCAACGCCCCGGTGCCGGACCCCTCCTACGGCATCTTCCGGATGTGATGGGCATGTCCCCGACCACCCTCTTCGACACGGTCCTGATCGCCAACCGCGGCGAGATCGCCCTGCGCGTGATGCGCACCGCCCGGGCCATGGGCCTGCGCACCGTCGCCGTCTTCACCGCTCCGGACCGCGACGCCCCGCACGTGCGGGAGGCCGACGAGGCCCTCGAGGTGCCCGGCTACCTCGACATCGACGCGATCGTCGACGCCGCCCGGCGCAGCGGTGCCGGGGCGATCCACCCCGGCTACGGCTTCCTGTCGGAGCGGTCCGCGTTCGCCCGCGCGATCGAGGGCACCGAGGGGGTCCTCCTCGTCGGGCCCGAGCGCCGACGTGATGGACGCGATGGGCAAGAAGGACGCCGCCCGCGAGATCGCCGTGGGCGCGGGCGTGCCGGTCGTGCCGTCGTACGACCTCGACGCCGACCCGGACGGCGTTCGCCTATCCCGTGCTGGTCAAGGCCGCGGCCGGTGGTGGCGGCAAGGGCATGCGCATCGTCCGTGCGCGCGGCGAGTACGACGCCGCGCTGGCCGCCGCGCGCCGCGAGGCGCTGAGCGCGTTCGGCGACGACACCATCCTCGTCGAGAAGTACGTCGAGCACGGTCGCCACATCGAGGTGCAGGTGCTCGCCGACCACCACGGCCACGTGGTGCACCTCTTCGAGCGCGACTGCTCGACCCAGCGCCGCCACCAGAAGGTGCTCGAGGAGGCGCCCGCCCCCACGATCACCGAGGCCCAGCGCGGCGTCGGTCACCGGCAGCGCCGTCGCCCTGGCGCAGGCGGTCGGCTACACCAACGCCGGCACGGTCGAGTTCCTGCTCGACAGCGACACGGGCGACGTCTACTTCCTCGAGATGAACACCCGCCTCCAGGTCGAGCACCCCGTCACCGAGGAGGTCGTGCGGGTCCGCGGCGAGCGCATCGACCTGGTCGAGCTGCAGCTCCGCGTGGCCGCCGGCGAGCCGCTCGGCTTCACGCAGGAGGACGTCACCGTCGAGGGGCACGCGATCGAGGCCCGGATCTACGCCGAGGACTCCTTCGGCGGGTTCCTGCCGCAGGCCGGCACCGCCGAGCTGGTGCGCTGGCCGGCGGCCCCCTTCGCCGAGGGCGCCGTAGGTGGTCGAGCGGGGTCGACACCGGGCCGGGTCCGCGTCGACGCCGCCCTCGAGTCCGGCCAGGTGGTCAGCTCGTCCTTCGACCCGATGCTGGGCAAGGTCATCGCCTGGGGCGCGGACCGCGAGGCCGCCCGCACCGGCCTGGTCGACGCCCTCGACCGCACCGGCATCCTCGGGCTCACCACCAACACCGGCTTCGTGCGGGCGCTGGCGGCCGGTGCGGAGTTCCGGGACGCCACCATCGACACCGCGTGGCTCGACCACGCGACCGTCGAGGCGCCCGACGACGAGGTCGCCCTGCTGGCGGCGGCCTGGGTCGACGCGGTCGCTGCACAGTCCCCGCTTCGCCGAGCGGCCGGGCGACCCGTTCGCCACCGACGGCTGGCGGGTCGCGGGCGACCCCGCCCGCGACGCTGGTCGCCCTCGAGACGCCGGGCGGGCGCCGCGAGCTGCGGGTCGACGTCGCCGCGGCCACCGCGTCGACGACGTGGTCGTCAGCGAGCACCGCCTGGCCGACCACACGGCCGTGCTGTCCCTCGACGGCCGCCGGCGAGACGGCGTACGTCAACGCGACCGCGCACAAGGTCGAGGTGGCCTACCACGGCCAGCGCCACAGCTTCGAGCGGCCCGACGCCTTCGCCGACCACGGTCCCGCCGCCGGCGACGGCACCCTGCTCGCGCCGATGCCCGGCACGGTCCTCGACGTCCTCGTCACGGTCGGGCAGGAGGTGGCCGCGGGTGAGACGCTGGGTGCCATGGAGGCGATGAAGATGGAGCTGGCGCTCACCGCGCCCTTCGCCGGCACGGTCACCGAGGTCAACGTCGCGGCCGGCCAGCAGGTCCCGCTCGGCGCGGTCCTCCTCGTCGTCGAGGAGCATCCCGATGGTTGAGTGCGAGCGGGCGAAACCGAGCCTCCCCGAGCGCGTCACGATCTACGAGGTCGGCCCCCGCGACGGCCTGCAGAACGAGAAGGGCGGTCGTCGCGACCGAGGTCAAGGCCGAGTTCGTACGCCGCCTGGTCGCCGCCGGCCTGCCGGTCGTCGAGGCCACCAGCTTCGTGCACCCGAAGTGGGTCCCCCAGCTCGCGGACGCCGCCGACCTGATGACCATGCTCGGCGAGGAGGGCCGGGACCACCCCGTCCTCGTCCCCAACGAGCGCGGTCTCGACCGCGCGCTCGAGCTCGGCGTGCGGCACATCGCGATCTTCGGCAGCGCCACCGAGACCTTCGCGCAGAAGAACCTCAACCGCAGCCTCGACGAGCAGTTCGCGATGTTCGAGCCCACCGTGGCCCGGGCCCGCGCCGCCGGGCTCGACGTCCGCGCCTACGTCTCCATGTGCTTCGGCGACCCGTGGGAGGGCGCGGTGCCGGTCGACCAGGTGGTCTCGGTCGGCAAGCGCCTCTTCGACCTCGGCGCCAGCGAGCTGAGCCTGGGCGACACCATCGGCGTCGGCACGGCCGGCCACGTCAAGGACCTCGTCCACGCCTTCGTCGGCGCCGGGCATGCGCACCGACCAGCTCGCCATGCACTTCCACGACACCTACGGCCAGGCGCTGGCCAACGCCTTCTCCGCGCTCCAGGAGGGCATCACCACCTTCGACGCCAGCGCCGGCGGCCTCGGCGGCTGCCCCTACGCGAAGTCCGCGACCGGCAACCTGGCCACCGAGGACCTCGTCTGGATGCTCACCGGCCTCGGCATCGAGCACGGCGTCGACCTCGACGCGGTGGTGGAGACCAGCGTGTGGATGGCCGGGCAGCTCGGGCGCCCCAGTCCCAGCGCCGTCGTACGCGCGCTGGCAGGATGAGCCCATGAGTCGCGTCGTCTACCTCCACATCGGCGCCCCGAAGACGGGGACGACCTACCTGCAGGACCGGCTGATGCTCAACCAGTCGTCGCTGTCGGACCACGGGGTGACGATCCCGACCAAGAACCGGTTCGTCGACGCCGACCTCTTCCACTTCCGCGCGGCCCTCGACCTGCTCGAGCAGGACTGGGGCGGCACCCCGGGTCACGCGCAGGGCGCGTGGGAGACGATGGTCAAGCGCGTCCGCCGCTCCAGCGGCACCGTCATCATCAGCCACGAGATCCTCGCGCCGGCCAAGCCGGACAAGATCGCCCGGGTCATGAACGACCTCGAGGGCAGCGAGATCCACGTCGTCTACTCCGCCCGCGACCTCGGCCGCCAGCTCCCGGCCGCCTGGCAGGAGAGCATCAAGCAGGGTCGCAAGTGGACCTTCAACCGCTTCCTCGACCAAGGTCGAGCGCGGCCAGACGTGGTTCCGCAGCGCCATGGACCTGCCCAGCGTGCTCGACAACTGGGGCGCCAAGCTGCCGCCCGAGCGGGTGCACGTCGTCACCGTGCCGCACGACCGCGGCCCGACCGGCAACGAGCTGTGGTTCCGCTTCTGCCGCGCCTTCGGCATCGACCCCGCGTGGGCCCCGCTCGACTCCGAGCGCGCCAACCGCAGCCTCGGCATCGCCGAGACCCAGCTGCTGCGCCGCCTCAACCGCCGCCTCGAGCTGCCGATGTGGCGCGACGCGACGTACGACGGCCTCATCCGCGAGCTGCTCGCCCAGGAGGTGCTGGTCAGCCGGGACTCGATCCCGGTGCGCCTGCCCCCGGACCGCTTCGACCACGCGGAGGCGCAGGCCGAGCGTGTGGATCGACTGGATCAAGGGCAGCGGCGTCGACGTCATCGGCGACGTCGAGGACCTGCGACCGCTCCGGCCGGAGCCGGACGCCGCGTGGCGCAACCCCGACCGGGTCAGCCCCAAGCTCCAGCTCGGCGCCGCCCTCGACGCGCTCACCGTGATGACCCGCGAGGCCGCCGAGCGCACCGCCGCCGAGACCCCGGTCCGGCGGCTGCGCGACCAGGCCCGCCGGCTGCGCGAGCGGTGAGCCACGCCGCGGCCGCACCGGCCGCCGGGAGCCCCGGGGCCGCGCGAGCGTGGGGCTGGGTGGCCCACCTGCGCGACGGCGGTACGACGCCCTGGTCGGCGTGGACCGGCGAGGCGCCGGCCTCCGGCCGCGTGCTGCCCGGCGCCCAGCAGCTGGAGCTCCTGCGCCGGCTCAACCTCGCCGGCCTCGGCGCCGCTGACGCCGGGCCTGGCGCGACCGGGTGCTCACCGCCGCCGCCCCCGGCCGCGGCAAGCCCGACCTGGCCCTGGTCGGCGTGGCCGGCTCGGCCTACGGTCCCCGGCCCGTCGACCCCGTGACCCTGCCCGCCGACGAGCTGGTCCGGGTCGCCACCAGCGTGCTCGCCGAGGACGTCGTCCGGACCGGCCTCCCGCGCGAGTCCCGGCGGCCTGCCGCGGCCCTGGGCCCGCCACCACCGCGTCGCCGGTGACCCGGTGCTGGCCACCGCCGCGCGCGGGGCGCTCGGCCCGCGCCGCCTGGGTCGCGGCCGGATGGTCGTCATCGGGGCCCCGCTGGACCAGATGCTCGCCGACGTGTGGACCCGGCGGTGCTTCGAGCGCGGCTCGGGCGCCTGGCTGGAGTGGCTGCGGTTCTGGCAGCAGCGCGGTCAGCTGCCGCCCCGCGTCGACCTGCCCGCCGTGGCCGAGCGGCACGCCGCTTCGCCCGGGGGAGTGGTCGTCGTCCTGGACCCGACCGCGCTGCCGCGCGCCCTCGGCGTACGACGCCTGCCCCCGCCCCACCGCCCCGGTGCCGACGCCGCCGAGCTCGCGCGCCGCATCGCCACGGTCGTCGGGGTGCTGGTGCCGCCGGACGAGCGGGCGGCCCTCATGTCGCGCACCGTGTGGCCGCGGATGCCGGTCACCTCGATGCCGCCGGTGAGCGTCCCCGACGAGCACCGGGAGTGGGTGACGCGCGCCGCCGAGCGGATGACCCGCGGCCTGCAGCGGGCTGGCTACCCTGTCGTCGGCGATCCCGCCGCCGTCGCCCCGGTCCTGACCGGCGAGACCCCGGCGCCGGAGCGCCCCGACGCTGCGGTGCTCGAGCTCGCGGTGCGGATGCTGGTGGACGACGACTGGACGAAGGAGGCGCGGTGACGACCCGCCCGACGACCCCCTCGCCGACCAAGCGGGTGCTGCTGCACGTCGGCACCCCCAAGACCGGGACGTCGTACCTGCAGGACGTGCTCTTCCGCAACCGCGAGGTGCTGCGCGGGCACGGGATCCTCTACCCGGCCGACCGCTTCGACGGGCACTTCCTCGCCGCCCTCGACCTGATGCGGCTCACGTGGGGCGGGCTGGAGACGGAGGCCGTCGGCGCCTGGGACCGGCTCGCCGAGCAGGTCCGCGCCTGGCCGGGCACCTCGATCATCAGCCACGAGATCCTCTCGACCGCGTCGCCCATGCAGATCGACCGGGCGATGACGTCCTTCGGCGAGGGCGTCGAGGTGCACCTCATCGTGTCCGTGCGCGACCTCGTCCGGCAGGTCCCGGCCGAGTGGCAGGAGAACGTCAAGCACCGCAGCCTCGTCTCCTACGCCCACTTCCTCGAGATGATCCGCGACCCCGCGCGCGACACCAGGATCGGCTCGTGGTTCTGGGGCGCCCAGGAGATCCCCGACATCCTCGACCGCTGGGGCGCGATCCTGCCGCCCGAGCAGGTCCACCTGGTGACGGTGCCGCGTCCCGGCTCGGCGCCCGACGAGCTGTGGCGGCGCTTCAGCCACACCTTCGGCCTGGACGGCATCGACCTCGACCTCACCCCCGAGCGCGCCAACCCGTCCCTCGGTGTGCCCGAGACGGCCCTGCTGCGGCTGGTCAACAAGCGGGTCACCCCGGTCGTGGACCCGCCCGACTACCGCCCGCTGGTCCGCGAGCTGCTCGCCCACCAGACGCTGTCGCGGCGTACGTCGAGCGCCCGGCTCGGCCTCCCGCCCGCCACGCACGCGTGGGTCCAGGACCTGTCGCGGGCGTGGATCGCGGAGGTCGAGCAGCGCGGGTACGACGTGGTGGGCGACCTCGCCGACCTCCTCGGCGCCCCCTCGGAGACCTTCACCGACCCCGACACGGCGCCGGCCGACGACCTGCTGCCGGCCGCGCTGGACGCCATCACGGCGCTGCTCGTCGAGGGCTCGCGCCTCCGGGAGTCGGAGGCCAACCTCGCCCGCGAGCTCGAGGAGGCCCGCCACGAGCTGCACCTCGCGCGTCGAACGACCGCCGAGCGGACCGTCCAGGCGCTGCAGGCCCGGCCCGCCGGGCGCAAGGCGCTGGGCGCCTACCGCCGGGCGCGCGGCCGGCGCCGCTGACCGGCGCCGCAGACCGACGCGTGTCGCGGGCCGCGTCAGGGGGCCGGGGTCACGGCCTGTGGTTGCGCGGCAGCAGCTCGCGGTCGGCGTACCGTCCGAGCCGCCACGTGAAGTAGCCGTCGGCACCCATGCCGATCACCCCACCCACGACCGGCACCCGGCGGCCCACGCTCGTCACGAGCCGCTTGCCGGCGACCCGGGTGAGGAGGTCGGTGGCCACCACCGCGGCGATGATGCCGTCGAGGTCGGTGTCGTGGGCCGGGGCGGTGGCCAGGGCCATCGGGGGCGCCGGGAGCTTCTTCTGCCTCACCATGGCGGTGACGGTGTCCTCGCCGAGCAGCGTCATCAGGATCGCGTTGCGGACCCGCGGGTCGTCGAGGTCGTGGCCGCGCAGGTGCGCGATGCCGGCGATCATCCGGCACTGGAGCAGCGTCAGCCCGGCGATGTTGGCCGGGATCGCGACCGCCGCGGTGACCAGTCCGCCGACGTTGGTCAGGAAGCCCTGCGCGCCGGCGAGGCGCACGTGGTTCTCGATGACCTCGTGGACCGCCCGCTCGACGTGACCACCCTGCTCCTTGAGCTGCTTGTCCGCGGCCGCCGCGGCGGGCGGGAGGGGACCGACGCCGTCGATGGCCCGGTTGAGGGACTCCCGGACGAACGTGGTGGTCAGTCCGGGCGCGATGTCGGAGATCCTCGGGGCGAGGTGCCGGCCGACCGATCCCTTGATGCTCATGCTCCCGATCGTACGGACCCCGGTGCAGCGGGTCGGTGCAGCGGCCACCAGTGCCGCTCGCAGAGCCACCGGCCGCCCGCGGGCAGCCACGGGCAGGGGTCATGTCGTACGACGACGACCTCGGGCTCGTTCACGGCCGCGAGGCTGGCGAAGGACGGCGCTCGTTCCTGCGCGGGTGCGCAGGAGTGCCGCCAGCCGCCAGCCGGCCCGGCCAGCCCTCAGCGGCGTACCTCGCAGTCCGTGGCCCGCTCGATGCTCACGCAGGTGTCGCGTCCCGAGGAGCCGGCGGCCCGGTCGCGCCCGCGGCCACCGTCGAAGAAGTCCCTCCCACCGGTGCCGCTGAAGACGTCGTCGCCTCCGCGTCCGAAGGCCCGCACCGACCGGCCGCCGAGGACCCGGAAGCTCTCGTCGGCGCGCGTCCCGATGAAGGTCCAGTGCGGGTGCCCGCCGCTGACCTCGAGCCGCTCGACCTCGGAGTAGGCCAGCCGGGTGGTGGAGCCGGTGAAGGTGATCCGGCGCCGCGGCCGGTCCACGCGCACGCGCTCGCCCTTCCCGAAGGCACGGCTCAGCCCGAGGTCGAGGAGGTCGCGTCCGCCGTCGCCGTCGATCTCGGTGCGGAATCCCGGCCGGAGGTCGTAGCTGATCTCGTCCTTGCCCGCGCCGGCGGACACGTCGACGGCACCCTCGGCGTACACCCGGTCCTTGTCGGGGCCTCCCCGGAGCCGGCCCAGCGAGATGGGCGACGTCGTGAGGAAGTCGCGACCCCCCTGGCCCGACAGGTCGTCGGTGCCGCCGCTGGAGATCATCCCGTCCCGGCCGTCGCCGCCGACGGCGACGTCGTCGCCCCCGTCGAGGGCCGGCAGGGAGGTGGTGATGCCGAGACCGCCGTCCACCACGATGCGGTCGTTGCCCGCGCGGCCGTCCACCACGTCGTCGCCGTCCCCGGCCTGGATGAGGTCGCCGTACGGCGAGCCGGTGATCCGGTCGCCGAACGCGCTGCCGACGACGCCGGCCGGCCCCTCGACCACGATCGTGTCGGTGCCCTCGCCCGTGGCGGTCCCGGTCGTCAGGTCGACGACCACCGGACCCGCGGCGTCGGTGTAGACGACCCGGTCGTAGTAGGCGAAGTCCACCGGGTGGATGTGGAGCGCCTGCGGGTCGGCGCCCAGGTCGACGTGGTCGTCGCCGGGTCCGGGGGCGATGAGGTCGGACGAGTAGCCGTCGTCGATGGAGTACTGCCCGTCGAGCCCGCCGAAGAGCCGGTCGTCACCCGTCCCCCCGGAGAGGGTGTCGGGGCCGTCGAGCCCGCAGATCACGTCGTTGCCGCCGGCCCCGTCGATCGTGTCGCCGCCCGGGGGTGCCGACGATGACGTCGTCCCCGGGCGTGCCGACGACCGGCGCGGTGTCGTAGTCCGTCGCGGGCACCACGATGGTGGCGGCGCGGCCGTCGCAGGTCGCCGCCGCGGCAGCGTGGGCGGGAGCGCCGAGGGAGACCCCGCCGAGGGACGCGCCCAGTGACAGGGCGCCGACGGACAGGGCCGCGGCGAGCGCCGGCGTGAGCAGGGTGGTGAGCGGGGTGGTTCGCATGGTGTCCTCCGAGATCTGGTGCCGGGTGGGATGCCCGCCGGGGGCGCAAAGTTGTCGGCTCGTTGGCTACCGTGCCCAACGTGCCCCCCGTCCAGCCCCCCGACACCCCCTGGGTCTTCCCCGACCCGGAGCTCTGGGACGCCGAGGACGACCTGGTCGCGGTGGGGGCCGACCTGGAGGCCGGCACGCTGCTCCGCGCCTACTCGCACGGACTGTTCCCGATGCCGATCGGTCCGCCGCAGGACCCGATGGGCTGGTTCTCGCCCGTACGCCGCGGGGTGCTGCCCCTGGACGGGCTCAAGGTGTCGCGGTCGCTGCGACGGTCCGCCAAGGACGTCGAGATCCGCGTGGACACCGCCTTCGAGGAGGTCATCGACGCCTGCGGCGACCGGCGCCGGCCCGACGGCTGGATCACCCGCGACGTGCGGGCGGCGTACTGCGAGCTCCACGAGCTCGGCTGGGTGCACTCGGTCGAGGCCTGGCGCGACGGGCGCCTGGTGGGCGGGTTGTACGGCGTCGCGATCGGCGGCCTCTTCGCCGGGGAGTCGATGTTCCACCGCGAGCGCGACGCCTCCAAGGTGGCGCTGATGGGCCTCGTCTCGCTGCTCTCCGACGAGCACGCGGAGGACCGGCTGCTCGACGTGCAGTGGCAGACCCCGCACCTCGAGAGCCTCGGCGTGGTCGAGCGGTCGCGGTCGGCGTACCTCGCGGACCTGCCGGTCGCCCTCCACCTGCCGCTGCCTGCCGCCTTCGGTCCCCGCCCGTAGGCGGCAGGACGGGGGACAGGGACCCCGGGACAGGTGCCGGGTCGGGGCGATGGGGCAGGCTGGGGGACAGGCACCCGCGCCGCACCCACTCGTCAGGAGAGCCCCATGAAGTCTGCACTGCTCGCCGCCTCGCTCGTCCTCGTGGGCGGCACGGCCCTCGGCTGCAGTGGCGGGGGTGGGAGCGGCGGCGCCCCGACGGACGCCAGCGAGGAGGACTACTGCGCGGGCTACCAGAGCCTCTTCGACGACATGTCGACGATGGCCGACGCCACCGACGCGGAGATCATCGCCCAGATCAAGAAGTGGGCGGCGACGATGGAGGAGACCGGCACCCCCGAGGACATGCCCGAGGACGCGCGCGCCGGCTTCGAGACGACCATGACCCTCATCGACGACCTCGACGACGACGCCAAGCAGGAGGACTTCGAGAAGATCGACGAGGACCTCACCGAGGACGAGACCGCGCAGGTCGACGAGTTCGACACCTACACGACCGACACCTGTGGCTCCCCGATGGACAACCTGGAGGTCCCGGAGATCCCGACGGAGACCCCGGGCGAGACCCCCTCGCAGTGACCTCCCGCTGATCGACCGGGCGAGCACGCCGCTGCGCGTGGTGAGCCCTGGACCGACGGCTACTTCAGCAGCCGGCTCATCCGGCGGTCCGCGAGCGGCTTGCCACCGGTCTGGCAGGTCGGGCAGTACTGCAGGCTCGAGTCGGCGAAGCTCACCTCGCGCACCGTGTCCCCGCACACCGGGCAGGCCTGACCCGTCCGGCCGTGGACGGCGAGGTGGGACTTCTTCTCGCCCTTGAGCTCGCTGGCGGCCAGGCCCCGCGACCGCTCGACGGCCGCACCGATGACGGTGCGGATCGCGTCGTACAGGGTCTGCACCTCGGCCTCGTCGAGCGAGCTGGCGGGCTTGTACGGCGACATGCGTGCGGCGTGCAGGAGCTCGTCGGAGTAGGCGTTGCCGATGCCGGCGATGGTGCCCTGGTGGCGCAGGACGCCCTTGATCTGCTTGCGGCCCTCGCTCTGCAGGATCCCGGCCGAGCACGTCGATGGTGAACGCCTCGTCCAGCGGGTCCGGCCCGAGCCGGGCGATGCCGGGGACGTCCTGCGGGTCGCGCACGACGTAGATGGCCAGGCTCTTCTTGGTGCCGGCCTCGGTGATGTCGAGCCCGGGGGTCGTCTCGAAGTCGGGGTCGTCGATGACGATGCGCGCGGCGAGCGGGTTCTTGCTGTTGGGGCGGGCGGGGAGAGCCGGCACGTCGTCGCGCCAGCGGATCCAGCCCGCGCGGGCGAGGTGGACGATGAGGTGGGTGCCGCTCGCGGTGATGTCGAGGAACTTGCCGTGCCTGGTGACGTCCTCGACGAGGGTGCCGTGCAGCGAGTGCAGCGGCGGGTCGAAGGTCTTCAGCGCGCTGAAGGCCGCCAGGTCGATGCGGGCGATCGCACGGTCGACGAGCCGGCCCCGGAGGTCCTGGGCCAGCGCTTCCACCTCGGGCAGCTCGGGCATGCGCCGAGTCTAGGACGCGTGACAGGCCCTTGTGGGCGGGGTCACAATGGACCATGGCCCAGCCGCGACCGCTGCCCCGCACCGGGGCCGTCTTCCTCGACCCCCGGGGTGAGGACCGCTCGCTGCGCGTCTCGTGGCACCCGGAGGCCGACGTGGTGGTCCTGTCGCTGTGGCGCGACAACCTCTGCGCCGGGACCTTCCGCCTGGCCGTCGACGAGGTGCCCGACCTGATCGCCATGCTCCGGACCGGTCTCGCCGAGGCGTACGCCGTCGCGCGCGACCGCGCCGAGCGGGGTGGCGCGCTCCCCGACGAGGGCCAGCAGGCCGGCTGATCGGCGTACGACGCTCGTCCACCCGCGACACGATCGCCGAGTCTCGCGATGTCTAAGGATCCGGCTAGAGAGCCCGATACCGTCACATCGTGGACCCGATCCGTAACCCCTACGCCCCCGGCGCCGGCCAGCGACCGCCCGAGCTCGCCGGTCGCGACGAGCAGCTCGCCGCCTTCGACGTCGTCCTCGAGCGCGTGTCCCGCGGTCGCCCCGAGCGCAGCCTCGTGCTCACCGGGCTCCGGGGGGTCGGCAAGACGGTGCTCCTCAACGCGCTGCGCGGGGCCGCCGTACGCCGCCAGTGGGGGACCGGCAAGCTCGAGGCCAGGCCCGACCAGGGGCTGCGCCGCCCGCTCAGCGGCGCGCTGCACCAGGCGGTCCGCGAGCTCGGCCACCGCGACGCCGACAGCGTCGACCACGTGCTCGGCGTGATCAAGGCGTTCGCGCAGCGCGACGCGGGACCCGCCGCCAAGATGAGGGACCAGTGGAGCCCGGGCATCGACGCCCCGGCCGTCCGCGGGCGTGCCGACTCCGGCGACATCGAGATCGACCTCGTCGAGCTCTTCACCGACCTCGGCGGGCTCGCCGCCGACAAGGGCAAGGGCATCGCGATCTTCATCGACGAGATGCAGGACCTCGGTCCCGACGACGTGTCGGCGCTGTGCGCGGCCTGCCACGAGATCAGCCAGTCGGGGCTGCCGGTCATCGTGGTGGGCGCCGGGCTGCCGCACCTCCCGGCCGTGCTGTCGGCCAGCAAGTCCTACTCCGAGCGACTGTTCCGCTACCAGCGCATCGACCGGCTCACCCGCGAGGCGGCCGACCTCGCGCTCACCGTCCCGGCCGAGGACGAGGACGCGCTCTACGAGGCGGGTGCGCTCGAGGCGATGTACGCCGCGACGGGCGGCTACCCCTACTTCATCCAGGCCTACGGCAAGGCCGTCTGGGACCGCGCCCCCCGCTCGCCGATCACCGCGGCCGACGTCGCGGTGGCCGCCCCCGAGGCCGACGCCGAGCTCGCGGTCGGCTTCTTCGGCAGCCGCTACGAGCGGGCCACGCCGGGGGAGCGCGACTACCTGCGCGCGATGGCCGACGTGGCCGGCACCGAGCAGGACGCCCCCGACGCCGTCCCCACCGCGGACGTCGCGGCCGCCCTGGGCAAGAAGCCGCAGTCACTGAGCCCGGCGCGGGACTCGCTGCTCAAGAAGGGGCTGATCTACTCCGGCGAGCGCGGCCGGATCGCCTTCACCGTCCCGCACTTCGGGCGCTACCTGCGCGAGCACGCCAACTAGCGTCGGGCGGGTGGCCAGCGTCAGCGGGCCCAGGCCGGGAGCCGCTGGACGACGGCGTACGTCCCGACGCCGACCGCGGCCGAGAGGAACGTCCCCCACGCCATGTCGATCGGCACCAGCGTGGCCGGCCAGCCGTCGATGACCGCCAGGTTGGTGAGCTCGTAGACGCCGTAGACGACGAAGCCGAAGAACGCGCCGACCCCGACGGCCCGGCGCCACGACCCGGCCGCGACGGCCGGGTGGATGACGAAGTGGACGAGCCCCGCCAGCAGCACGAGGTAGACGAGCACGGCGGCGAGCACGTTCGGCGAATCGGCCCGCAGCGCCCCGAGCTGCTCGTCGTACAGGTCGGTGGCCACGGTGCTCAGCCAGAGCACGTCGATCACGCTGAAGACGACCGCGGCGACGAGGAACTGGGTGAGCCAGGCAGACACGCGCATGCGCACAGTATGGAGGGGTCGCTGCGGACCGATCCTGTCCGCCTGGGCGGGGACGGCCGACGCCTGAGGCAGCGTGTGCCCGGGGAGGGGCGCCCTCGGGGTAGTCCGTGACGAAGGGACCCCGGAACGTCGATCCCAGGGGTCCGATCGTCACGGACTACCCACGCGGGGTCATCGCGTCCGCGGGATCTCGGCGCGGCTCACCCAGTACGCCGTGCCGGGCTCGGCCGGCGTGGAGAAGCGGGCGTTGGGCAGGTAGAGCCAGCGCCCGAAGGCCGCCACCGTGGTCGGGACGTCCACCGCCGCGTCGAAGTCGGTCCCGGCGATGGTGTCGACCAGCGTCCCGGCGCTGCCGTCGCGCGCCATCTCCAGGACGGCGACCTGGTTGAGGCGGTTCTGCACGACGTACAGCGTGCGACCCCGCAGCAGCATCCCGTCGCCGTTCTCGACGGACGCACCGCCGAGGTCCACGACGCGTGCGTCCCCGGTCTCCGGGTCGACCCGGTAGAGGACGCCGGCGTTCACGACAAGCAGCGCCGAGCCGTCCGGTGTCTCGGTCAGGCCGTTGGCGCCGTTGACCCCGACTGCCGGCTGGACCCACTCGCCGCCCAGCGGCACCGTGACGACATCGCCGGCCGCAGGCAGGGCGCCACCGCGACCGAGCGGGAGGGCGAACAGCCGGGCGCTGCGCGAGTCGGTGAACCACACGGTGTCGTCGACGATCAAGGAGTCGTTGATGAAGCGGTCCGCCTCCGTGGAGAGCTGGTAGCGCGCGAGCAGCTCTCCGGTCCGGGTGTCGACGACGCGGGCATCGCCGGTCGTGCCGCCGGAGACGAAGAGCCGTCCCTTGCGGTCCACCTTCAGGCCCACCGACGGGTTGCCCGGCCCGGGTCCCTGGCTGATCGTCTCGCCCGCACCGGTCCGCAGGTCGACCTCGTAGATGTCGCCGTCGGCCCGGGAGCCGAACCACGCGGTGGCGCCGCGACCGACGGTGATGCCCTCGGGCTGGAAGCCGTCCGGCAGCTCGATCCGGGGCGGGAACACGTCGTCCGGCGGTCCGGCCGTCGCCCCGGGGCCGTGGCGAGGCTCGCGGCCAGTCCGGTCGTGAGCAGGGCGGAGAGGGCAGCGGCGAGCGTGGTCCTGCGTGCGCCGCGGGGTCGTCGGGTGCTGGTCATCGCGCAACCTCATCGTCGGGCGCCGGCCGTTCTCGCCGACGCGAGGGGTGGTGGTTCCGCCACGGTACGTCGAGTAGCCATATCCAATGTTGATTGGTTTACTACAGAATCGTTTCCCGCCCCCTCCCTCCAGGAGCCCCGATGACCCTCGCCGCCCCCGCGCCGGCGTCCCCCGGCCCCAGCACCGTCGAGACGCCCGATGCCGCGTCGGCTCGCAAGGTCGCCGTCGCCTCGGCGGTCGGCGCCACCATCGAGTGGTACGACTTCTTCCTCTACGGCACCGCCGCCGGGCTGGTCTTCGACAAGCTCTTCTTCAGCGGGCTCGACGGTCCGGCCGCGCAGTTCGCCGCGTTCGGCACCTTCGCCGTCGGGTTCCTCGCCCGACCGGTCGGCGGGCTCATCTTCGGCCACTTCGGCGACCGGGTGGGGCGCAAGACGATGCTCATCTGGACCCTGGTGATCATGGGCGCCGGCACGGCCGCGATCGGCCTGCTGCCGTCGTACGAGGCCATCGGCGTGTGGGCGCCCATCCTCCTCGTCCTGCTCCGCATCCTGCAGGGCATCGGGGTCGGCGGCGAGTACGGCGGCGCCGTCCTGCTGGCCGTCGAGTTCGCTCCCGCCGAGCGACGCGGCTTCTTCGGCAGCTTCGCGCACATCGGCGTCCCGGGCGGGCTGTTCCTCGCCAGCGGCGCGTTCGCGATCGCCAGCCAGCTGCCCGACGAGGAGTTCCTCGCGTGGGGGTGGCGCGCCTGCTTCCTGCTCAGCGTGGTCCTGCTCGCCATCGGCGCGTGGATCCGGCTCTCGGTGATGGAGACCCCGGCCTTCCGGGTCGTGGCGCAGGAGAAGGAGATCTCCGCGATGCCCGTCACCGAGCTCGTCCGCCGGCAGCCGCGGCGCCTGCTGCTCGGCATGGGCACCCGCTACATCGAGGGCCTCACGTTCAACCTGTTCTCGGTCTACCTGCTCGCCTACTCCGTCACGACCGTCGGCGTGCCGCGCTCGACGGTCCTCAACGCGATCATCGTCGGCGCGCTGGTCGGCGTCGGGCTCGTGCTCCTCTCCGGGCACGTCAGCGACCGGGTGGGTCGCAAGCCCGTCTACCGGGTGGGTGCGACCCTCGCGCTGCTCTTCTCGTTCCCGGCCGCCTGGCTGGTCGAGCAGGGCACCGCGATGTCGACGGCCATCGTCTTCATCGGCGGCCTCGGTGTCCTGTACGGCGTGATCTACGGACCGCTCGCGGCCTTCTGGTCCGAGCTCTTCGACACCCGCTACCGCTACTCCGCGCTGTCGACGCTCTACCAGGTCTCGGGGATCCTCGCCTCGGGCATGACCCCGCTGATCGCGGCGTGGCTGGTCACCGTCGGCGAGGGGACCCTGTGGTGGGTGGCGGGCTACAACGCGCTGGTGGCCGTCATCTCGCTCACCTGCATGGCGTTCCTGCCCGAGACACGCGGGCGTGACCTGCAGGTCGACGAGGCACCGGCGCCGGGGAGCCCTACCCTCGACGCATGAGGCCGCAGGTCGTCGCCCACCGGGGCGCCAGCGACGAGACCGCCGAGCACACCCTGCGCGCGTACACGCGCGCCATCGAGCTCGGTGCCGAGGCGCTCGAGTGCGACGTGCGCCTGACGGCCGACGGCCACCTGGTCTGCGTCCACGACCGGGACCTGCGGCGTACGGCGTCCTCGCGCGGCCTCGTCTCGACGATGAACCTCGCCGAGCTCGACGAGCTGGACTTCGCCCGGTGGAAGAACCCGTGGGCCGACATGGACGACGAGGCGCCCGAGCTCGACCCCACCGACGGCAAGGTGCTGACGCTGCGCAAGCTGCTGGAGACGGTGGCCGACGCCGATCGACGGGTGGAGGTGGCGATCGAGACCAAGCACCCGACGCGGTACGGCGGGCTGGTGGAGAAGCGGGTCGTCGAGCTGCTCTCCGACTTCGGCTGGGACCGTGCCGACAGCCCGGCGAGGGTGATGAGCTTCTCCTTCACGGCGCTGCAGCGCACCAAGCGGCTGGCGCCCGACGTCGACGTGGTGATGCTCGTGGAGAAGGCGCACCACTGGCCGATGCTGCGGCGGGTCGTCGGCGACGACTGGATCATCGGGCCGGGCATCGGCGAGCTGCGCGAGCACCCGGGCCTGCGCCGGTCGCTGCGGCGGTCGGGTCGTCAGGTGCACGTGTGGACCGTCAACTCCGAGGCGGACCTGCAGCTCTGCCTCGGCCTCGGCGCGCGGGCGGTCATCACCGACCGGCCGGCGTACCTCCTCGAGCTCCTCGACGGTCCGCCCGACGGAGGCGTTGGATAGCCTCGCCCCCATGGCGAAGAAGTCCCGTACCAAGGCCCGTGACCACGCTGCTCCCGTCGACGGCGAGGTCGGCCCGCGCCAGCC
Organism: uncultured Actinomycetota bacterium; assembly: GCA_963776975.1. GTDB lineage: Bacteria > Actinomycetota > Actinomycetes > Propionibacteriales > Nocardioidaceae > Nocardioides. The sequence goes on from CAVZOU010000015.1 coordinate 146,797, forward strand.
CTGCCCCTGCGGCTCGGGCAAGCGCTACAAGGCGTGCCACGGTGCCGCCGGCGGAGCCGCCCCGGCGTTCGTGAGCCGCCCCTTCGAGGGCATGCCGGGCGAGTGCGACGTGATCGCCCTGCGCGAGCTGGTCCCGGCCGCCACCGTCCCGCTGGACGTGAAGGGCACCGACCGCGAGGTGCGGCTGTGCACGCTGCTGCCGATGGCGGCGCCCGCGATGGTGCGCGAGTCCGGCGCGATCTGGCTGGGCCTGCAGGTGGCCCACCAGTACGGCGACCCCGCCCGCGACCTGGGCGCCGTGCTGGAGAAGGCGCTCGCCACCGAGGAGCCCGGGATCATCGGCCTGACCGAGGCGCCCGGTGAGGGCCCGCGCCTCCAGGACCTGATCAACGACACCGAGCTCGACATCACCGTGCACGACGGCTTCGGCTACTGGATCGACGACGTCGAGGACCAGGACGCCTCCACGCAGGCCGCGCTCGAGCAGGCCAACGGCGCCGCCAACCCGACCACCCGGCTCGCGGGCGTCGAGGCGGCGTACTGGACCAACGTGGGGCCCAAGGAGCACCTGCGCTGGGTGATGCCGCACCCCGAGGACGAGCTGCTCAACGCGCTGGCCCGGCTGCACGCCGCCGGGCAGGACAGCGTCGCGGAGGGCTCGCGCTTCGTCGGGCATGTTCCGCGCGCACGGCCTGCTCGCCCCCGTCTGGGACCTCCCGGTCGGCACCGGCGCCGAGGTGCTCGAGGAGCCCGCCCAGCGCTTCGCCGCCGACCTGGAGAAGGCGCTCGCCGACACCTCCGACCTGACGCCCGAGCAGCGCTCCGCCCGCGCCGGCCTGGCCAACCGCCAGGTCACCATCCGTTAAGGGTCAACTTGTTTTTGCTCAAGACCTTGTCGGCGTTGTGACCGGAAGGTAGGTTTTCGTTCGCCCGGTCGTTGTTGTTTCCCCCGTCAACAGCGGCCGGGCATCCACATTTCCCGGCCTCCCGTGCGTCAGTCCTGCTTCGGGCGCCGCAGCCCTCCAGGCCTCGAGGCGCGCGTAGCCCTTGACCGAGACGCGCCGCAGCCGCTTCAGCCGGTACGACGGGGTGTCGGTGTCCGGCTCGTCGGCCGCCGGGTCGTCTGGAGCACCCGCCGTCCCGAGGCGTCGCGGCGGAAGGTCGACTCGGAGTCCTCCTCCGGCGGGGACAGCGCGTCGTGCAGCCCCCGGTCCACGACGACCGTCCCCGGGCGGGCCACCGAGGTGAGCCGGGCGGCGATGTTGACCGTCGGCCCGAAGACGTCGCCGAGCCGGCTCACGACCGGCCCGAAGGACAGGCCGGCGCGCACGGCGGGGAAGGGGTCGTCCTCGTCGAGGCCGCGCTCGACGAGCGCCAGCGCGATCTCGGCGGCCGCGACGGGGTCGTCGGCCGTGAGCAGGACCTCGTCGCCGATGGTCTTGATCACCCGGCCGCCGCGGTCGACCGCGATGCCGGTCGCCTCCTGCTCGAAGCGCTCGATCCACTGCACGAGCTCGCCCTCGGAGAGGTTCTTGCTGTGGGTGGTGTAGCCCACGATGTCGACGAAGCAGACGGCCATGTCCACCTCGGCGGCCCCGGTCGACTCGGCGGTCAGCAGGCGGCTCGCGGCGCTCGCGAGGTGCCGGCGCCAGACGTAGGACTGGAGCGCCTCCACCCGGGGCAGCACGCCGGCCGCCAGCTCGGCCATCCGGACGTCGGGGTCGGGCCCCTCGACCGCCAGGCCCGGCCAGCAGGCTGGTCTGCCACTCCGCGAGCCGGGCGTAGCTGCGACCCCACGTGCGCACCAGCGCGGCCTGCGAGTCCTCGCCCAGGATGCCCATCCGCATCAGGTCGGCCGTCAGCTCGAGCGCCCGCACGTCGCTGTCGGTGAAGGCGACCGTGTCGTCGTCCCTGGTGGGCGAAGCCGAGCAGGCGCCACAGCTCCTGGGCGAGCTCCAGCGGCACGCCCGGCCCGCTCGGCCACCTCGACCCGGGTCAGGGTCGGGGCGCCGCCGAGGAGGAAGGCCTCGACGTCGTCGTACGCGTCGGCGAGGACCTCCGCGGACGCCGGTGCGTCCGGCGCCGCCGTCGGTGCCCCCGGTCGCCGGAGCGGCCGGGGGGACCTCGTCGGTCAGGGCTGGCCCTGACGCCCGGCGGTCGCCGACCGCACGGCCTCGCCGAAGGCCGGCACCTCGCCGACCAGGCGCTCGAGCGCCTCGCCGGTGAAGTGGATGACTCGCAGCGGGGTGGTGGCCACGACGCTGGCGGTGCGCAGCGAGCGGTTGAGGATCGCGGCCTCCCCGATGATCTGCCCCGGGCCGAGGGTCGCGACCTCCTCGCCGCGGCGGCGTACGGAGACCTCGCCCTCCTCGAGGATGTAGGCCTTGTCGGCCGGGGTCTGCTCCGAGATGGGGGACCAGCCCTGCGGCAGGGTGAGCGTCGTGCCGGCGGACCTGATCCGGGCGACGTCGGCGGGGGAGAGGCCGTCGAAGATCGAGGACGTCATGGGTGGTGCCTTTCTTCCGTGCGCACGTGCGGGGTCACTGCGCTCAACGAGCGAGTGGCCCCGACGTGATGTGTGACGTGCGGCGCCCTACAGCGCGTCCTCGTCCACCGGCAGCGGGTCGCGGGAGACCGGGCACGACATGCAGCGCGGACCGCCGCGGCCCGAGCCCAGCTCGGAGCCGGCGATGCGGACGACCTCGATGCCGGCGTCCTCGAGCCGGTCGTTGGTCTCGTCGTTGCGCTCGTAGGCCACGGCCACCCGCGGCGCCAGCGCCAGGGTGTTGTTGCCGTCGTCCCACTGCTCGCGCTCGGCGGTGACCGGGTCCAGGCCGGTGTCGATCTGGTGCAGCGTGTCGATCTGCATCGCCTTGGCGGCGGCCACGAGGAACGGCTCCGGCTCGGCGACGTCGAGGACGAGGTCGCCGCTCGGCCGAGCCCCAGTCGCCGACCGTGACCGTGATCGCGGTGAGGGTGTGGGCGACGTTGGGGTACATCACGACCTTGTCGACGTCGACCATCGTGCAGACGGTGTCGAGGTGCATGGTGGCGCGCTCCTGCGCGATCGGCACCGCGAGCACGGTGTGCGCGAGGTCGGCGTCGAAGACCTGGCGGGCGAGGCGCTCGACGCCGGCGGGCGTCGTACGCTCCCCGACCCCGACCGCGATGACGCCGGGGGCGAGCAGCAGCACGTCGCCGCCCTCGACGTGCTCGTTGTGCCAGCCGTGGATCTTGCGGGTCTGGCCGGCGAAGCGCGGGTGCTCGGTGTAGATCAGCTCGGTCAGCTGGGTCTCGCGCTTGCGGGCCGGCATGGCCAGGCTGGTGATCGCCACGCGGTCGCGGATCCAGACGCTGGAGTCGCGGGTGAAGAGCAGGTTGGGGAGCGGGTCGATGAGGAAGTCGTAGGGGCTGAGCAGGCTGGTGACCAGGCCGTGCCCGCCGCGGACCTCGTCGTTGCGGATGCCGGCCGTCAGCACCTGGGTCAGCTCGTCGGGCGCGTAGTCCTTGAGCGCGCGACGCGAGGTAGCGCCGGAGCGTGTCGCCGAGGTGGAGCCCGCTGAGGGCCGAGGTGATGGCGTGGTTGCGCGCGTCCTCGCTCGCGAGGGTCTCGGTGAGGAGCTCGGTCAGGTAGAGCACCTCGACGCCGCGCTGGCGCAGCGTGTCGGCGAAGGCGTCGTGCTCGTCCTGGGCCCGGCTCACCCACGGGATCCCGTCGAAGAGGAGCTTGTCGTTGTTGCGGGGGGTCAGGCGCTTGAGCTCGGGGCCGGGGCGGTGGAGCATGACGGTCTTGAGCGTGCCGACCTCGCTGTCGGCGCCGTGGGTTGCGGGCATGGGCTGACTCTAGTGGCCCGACGCGGACGCGCCAGCCCCCGATCCGGTCGTACGCCGCCGCGCCCACTCGTCGGCGAGGATCGCCCAGCGCTGGGAGTCGGTCCACTCGCCCTTGGACCAGTAGTCACCCCGGGCGTCGAGCTCGAGTCGCATCCCGAGCCGGCGGGCGAGGGCCCGGGAGCGCTCGTTGCGGCTGTCGAGGTCGGCGAAGAGCCGGTGGACGCCGTAGTGCCCGAAGGCCAGGTCGGCCATCGCGGTGGCCGCCTCGGTGGCGATGCCCCGCCCGGCCACGTCCGGGTTGAGGACCCAGCCGATCTCGGCCATGTCGTGGCCCTCGCCCTTGAGGAAGATCACCAGGTCGCCCACCACGCGCCCCTCGAGCTCGACCACGAGGTTGCAGGCGTGGTGGTTGCGCGGCTCGGCCAGCCGCCGGCGCAGCATGTCGTCGATCTCGGGCCGGCTGAACGCGTCGTGCAGCAGGTGCTCGGTGACGTCCTCGCGGCCGTAGTAGGCGTGCAGGTCGTCGGCGTCGTCCGGCGTCGCACGGCGCAGCACCAGCCGCTCGGTGCGGATCGGCAGCTCGGGCAGTGCCGGGACGAGGTGGTCCTGGCGGACCTGCTGGACCCGCTCCCACGAGCTGGTCGCGCCGCCGAAGCGCAGCGCGTCGTACGTCGTCTGCGGCAGCAGCAGGTCCTCGAGCCGGTCGACGGCCTCGCCGAGCATGCCCGCGGCCGACGTGGTCGCCCGGCGTCGCGGCCAGGCGCTCGACCGCGGCGTCGAGCCGGGCGCTCCAGCGGTCCTTGTCCCGGATGGTCAGCGGCGAGACGCGCTTGAGGCACACGTACTGGCCCGAGAGGTAGGCCGCCCACTCCCGCTCGGCGTCGTCGCGGCGGTCCGCCGGCCAGTAGCCGACGAACCAGTCGTGCAGCCGGTCGGTGCCTCCGGCCCACCCGACGGGGTCGAGGTGGTCGCGGTGGACCATCGGGGTGCCGTCGGACAGGAGGTACGACGGCAGCGGCACCAGGCCGGCGGCCATCAGCTCGAGCTGCTCGTCGGTGGCCGCCACGAAGCCGGCGCGCACGTAGGTGTCGTCCACCTCGGTCATCGGGTGGTCCCCGTTGACCTCGAGGTAGCGGTCGCGGACCTCCTGCCGGACGGGCGTCAGGCCCGCGTCATCTCCCACACGGTCAAACATGCCATGAGCAGGCAGACCCCCGCACCCAGGTAGTGGAGCAGGCTGAGCCTGATCGCGGCCGAGGAGCACCCGGCCCGACGATGACCGCGAGCCCGCTGACCGCCAGCAGCGCGCCCCAGGCGCCGATGAAGACGCTGACCGGGTCGTCGTACTTGGCGACGAGCGAGAGCGTGAGCAGCTGCGACAGGTCGCCCCACTCGGCGGCGAAGAGCACGAGGAAGCTGGTGAGGATGACCTTGTAGCCCTGCGCCTCCCCGGCCTTGGCGGCGAAGTCCTCCTCCTCGTCCTGCTCGGCGGCGTCGTGCGAGCGGGCCTCGCGCAGCAGGATGACCGCGCCGATGGTGAACATCAGCGCGGCCGCCACGTGCACGACGGTCTCGGGCAGGAAGCTCACCGCCTTGCCGAGCGCGACCGCGATGAGCGTCTGGACGAGGAAGGCGAGACCGACACCGATCCAGACGAAGAGCGGCCGGAACTTCGTCGACAGGACGAGGGTGGCGATGAACGTCTTGTCGGGGAGCTCCACCACGAAGATGGCGGCGAAGGCGAGCGCGACGACGACGGGATCCACCGGACCAGCCTAGGGAGCGGGCCTCAGGCCAGCAGGGCCCGGGTGGCCGCGATCGCCTCGGCGAGCACGTCGTTGGCCGGGCGCCCCAGGGTGGTGGCGGCGCGGGCGACGTCCTCCCACTCGGGCTGCGCGTTGACCACCTCGCCGCCGTGGCGGGCCAGCTTGACCGCGATCTGCTGACCCGCGACCTCGACGGCGACCATCTCGCGGTCGAGGGCGTGCTTGTCGAGGCGGGACTCGCGGACGCCGATCGTCGAGGTGTGCCGCCACAGCGCCTCGCGGACCGCCTCCGCGGTGGTCGACGAGGTGAGCACCGACAGGGTGTGGGCCGGGCGACCCTTCTTCATCAGGATCGGGGTCAGCCAGGCGTCGCTGGCCCCGGCGGCGAAGAGCGCGGTGATGACCGACGGCCACACCCGGGGGTCGAGGTCGTCGATGTTGGACTCGATGAGCAGCGGGGACCCGTCGACGGCCGCGGTGTGGCCGGTGAGGATCCGCAGCACGTTGGCGTGGGTGTCCGGGTCGCGTCCGCCCGCGCCGATCCCGATCGTCTCGACGGCCATCGCCGGCTGGGGACCCCACGCGTCGGCGAGCGTGGTCAGCAGGGCGGCACCGGTCGGCGTGCACGACTCGGCGCTGCCGGGACCGGCGAGGGACGGTACGCCGCGCAGCAGCTCGGCGACCGCGGGCGGCGGGACCGGCATGGTGCCGTGCGCCCCGCGGACCGACCCCGACCCCACCGCCACCGGCGAGACCGTGACCGGGCCGCCCACGTGCTCGGCGAGCCAGGCGAATCCGGCGCAGACCCCGACGACGTCGGCGATCGCGTCCAGCGCCCCCACCTCGTGGAAGGCGACGTCGAGCGGGTCGGCGCCGTGCACCCGTGCCTCGGCGACGGCCAGCCGCTCGAAGGCACGGGTGGCCCGGTCGCGGACCTCCTCGTCGAGCTCGGCCCGCTGGAGCAGGGCCCGGATGTCGCGCCAGCTGCGGTGGTGCTCCGAGTCGGCGATCTCGACGTGGCAGCGGGTGGCGGCGAAGCCGTTGCGGGTGACGGCCTCGGGGGCGAGCGCGACCGGCTCGGGTGCGACCGCGTCGACGGCCCGACCGAGCACCTCGAGGGGGACGCCGGCGCCGAGGAGGGCGCCGAGCAGCATGTCGCCGCTGGCGCCGGCGGACGCGTCGACCCAGACGGTCATCGGTCGGTCCCGTCCCGCGAGGCCCGCGGGTGCGCCCACGCGACGGGCGATGCGGGCGGCGGCGACGCCGGCGCCGTACCCGTTGTCGATGTTGACCACGGTGACGCCCGGAGCGCAGGAGTTGAGCATGCCGAGGAGGGCGGCCAGGCCGCCGAAGGAGGCGCCGTAGCCGATGCTGGTGGGGACCGCGATGAGCGGCGTCCCGGTGAGGCCGCCGACGACCGACGGCAGGGCGCCCTCCATCCCGGCGACGACGACCAGGCAGTCCACCTCGTCGAGCCGGTCACGGACCGACATCAGCCGGTGCAGCCCGGCCACGCCGACGTCGCGGATCTCGACCGGCTCGGAGCCGTGGCAGGCCACGGTGAGGGCGACCTCGGCGGCGACGGGGGCGTCGGAGGTGCCGGCGCTCACGACGCCGACGGTGCCGCGGGGCGTGGGCAGCGGGCCGAGGGTCGCCGCGCGGGCGGTCTCGTGCACCGTGGCGCCCGCGGTGCGGGCGGCGTCCATGGCCTCGGGGGAGAGCCGGGTGGCGAGCACGGCCCGGTCGGGGTGGCTGGCGTGCAGGGTGGTGAGGATCGCGGCCACCTGCTCCGGGGTCTTGCCGGCGCCGTAGACGACCTCGGGGTCGCCGGTGCGGGCCGCGCGCTCGAGGTCCACGCGGGCGAAGCCGAGGTCGGCTGTCTTGTCGTCGGGCCCGGGTGTCTGCGTCACGCGCGCAACGCTAGGCCATGTCCCTACTCGGCCCGGAAGGCGTCGGCGGGGTAGACGCCGAGCACCTTGACCTCGGTGGTGAAGAACGTCAGCTCCTCGAGCGCGTTGCGCACGGGCGGGTCGTCGGGGTGCCCGTCGACCTCGGCGAGGAACTGGGTGGCGGTGAAGTGCCCGCCGACCATGTAGCTCTCCAGCTTGGTCATGTTGACGCCGTTGGTGGCGAAGCCGCCCAGCGCCTTGTAGAGCGCGGCCGGCAGGTTGCGGACGTTGAAGATGAACGTCGTGACGATCGGCCCGTTGCCGCGCGGTGCCTCGTCGTAGTCGCGGGAGAGCACGATGAACCGCGTCGTGTTGTGGTCCTCGTCCTCGATCTCGTCCCGCAGGACCTCGAGGCCGTAGATCTCCGCGGCCAGCGGCGGCGCGATCGCGGCCTGCGTCGGGTCGGCGGCCTCGGCCACCTCGCGGGCCGCGCCCGCCGTGTCGCCGGAGACGATCGGGGTGAGCCCGAGCTCGCGGATCACGCCGCGGCACTGGCCCAGCGCGTGCACGTGGCTGTGCACGGTCCGCAGCCCGGCCACGTCGGCACCCGGGGTCGCCATCAGCGAGAACTGGATGCGCAGGAACCGCTCGCCCACGATGTGCAGGCTGCTGGTCGGCAGGAAGTGGTGGATGTCGGCCACCCGGCCGGCGATCGAGTTGTCGATCGGGATCATCGCCAGGTCGGCGTCCCCGCCCTCCACGGCCGCGAAGGCGTCCTCGAACGAGGCGCAGGGGACGGCCTCCCAGTCCGGGTAGGCCTGCTGGCAGACCAGGTGGGAGTTGGCCCCCGGCTCGCCCTGGTAGGCGATGCGCCGGGCGCCCGGGCTCGGAGCCGCTGGGGAGGCGCTGGACGTCACGGCTCGGAGTCTGGCACGCGGGACCGTGTCGCGACCGGCTCGTCTCAGCGACCGCCATAGGGTCGGCCCCGTGTGGATCCTCGCCTCGGTCGCCCTCGTGCTCGCCCTCGCCGCCCTCGTCCTCGCCGTCGTCGCGCTGCGTCGTACGTCGGCCGCGAGCGCCCGACCGCAGGCCGACGCCCTGCCCGAGGACGTCCACGGGCTGCGGCAGGAGGTCGCCGCGCTCAAGGTGGAGGCCGGCGACGCGCTGCGGCACCTCTCGGTGGTCCGGTACGACGCGTTCGGCGACGTCGGCGGGCACCTCAGCTGGAGCCTGGCCCTGCTCGACGACGCCGGCCACGGGGTGGTGCTGACCTCGATCCACGGACGCAGCGAGGCGCGGACCTACGCCAAGAACATCACCGGCTGGACCTGTGAGCAGCAGCTCTCGCCGGAGGAGGACGAAGCCATCTCGCACGCCCGGGGCTGACCTCCCGGGGCTGCCCTGCCGGGGTAGTACCGGACCTTTGGGTGGTGACACGCCGACGGACGCCGCGCGAACGTCCGGTACTACCCACGGGGGGCCCGGCGGGCCGGCCTCAGCGCGGGACGCGCACCAGCAGCCGCCCGTGGACGCAGGACATCCGCAGCTCGCGGCCGGCGCCGATGGAGTCCCCGTCGAGCTGGCGGGGGATGTCGGACGAGGCCCGGAGGACGACCCGCTGGCCGGTCATCCGGTTGATCAGCTCGTCGGTCTTGGTCGCCCGGGACAGCACGCGCACCGCGAGCGGGATCCAGGACAGGAACCGCTGCGGGTGCAGGATCACCACGTCGAGCAGGCCGTCGTCGATCGACGCGTCGGGCAGCAGCGGCATGCCCGCCTGGAGGTGGCCGACGTTGCCGACCACCACGGTGCGGGCGCGGTGGACGGTGGGCTCCTCGTCGTCGATCTGGATCTCGATCTTCACGGCCGGGAACATCAGCGACCGCAACCCGGAGACGACGTAGGCGAGCCACCCGACCCGGGCCTTGATGTCGTCGTTGACGCCCTCCATCAGCGCGGCGTCGAAGCCCATCCCGGCCATCACCATGAAGTGGGTGTCCTCGATGCCGTCGCCGCTGACGTCGACCAGGTCGATGGCCCGGTCCTGGCCGTTGAGGGCGACGTCGATCGCGGAGCGGATGTAGAGGGGGATGTCGAGGTTGCGGGCCAGCAGGTTGCCGGTGCCGGCCGGGACGATGCCGACCGGGATGCCGGTGCCGGCCAGCTCGGCGCACACCTCGCGGACCGTGCCGTCGCCGCCGCAGACCAGCACCAGGTCGGTGCCGTCCACCGCGGCCTTCTCGGCCATGCCGGTGCCGGGGTCCTCGATGGTGGTGAACTGCCACGTCGGCTCCGACCAGCCCGACTCGGCGGCCATCGCGTCGACCATCGCGCGGAACGCCCCGGCGTCCTCGACCTTGATCGGGTTGAGGATCACCGCGAGCCGGCGCTCGCTGACGAAGACCTCGGGGAGCGGCTCCTCCTTGACGGCGTGGCCGCGCGGCAGCGGGTTGAACAGCCCGATGAAGAGCAGGGTCACCGCGATGCCGAGCAGCGAGCCGCCGATCACGTCGCTGGGGTAGTGCCGCCCGAGCAGCACCCGGTCGGCCCAGGTGACGAGGACGAGCAGCACGCACCCGGCGTACGCCCAGCGCCGCAGGCCCGAGCGGCGCACCAGCATCAGCGCGAGCACGGCGAGGACCGCGGCGAACGCGGTCACCGACGAGGCGTGGCCCGACGGGAACGACTTGGTCTCCAGGAAGTCGGCCGACGCCTGCCACTCCGGGCGGGAGCGGGCGAGGTTGAGCTTGACCACCGTGGTGATCAGCGACGTCGTGACCATGACGAGCACGGTGAACAGCGCGGCCCGGCGGTGCTTGCTGTAGAGCAGGGCACCCGCCAGCAGCACCGTCAGGACGGTCATGCCGATGGTGCTGAAGGCGTGCTCGACGAGGCTGAGGAAGGTCAGCAGGTGCTCGTGGTCGTCGGCCCAGTCCTCCGCGTCGCGCCCCCAGGTGTCGAGGGCGTCGAGGGGGGAGCGGTCCTGCTGGGCCACCATCCAGGCGAGGACGGCGAAGGCGACGAAGAAGCCGGCTGACCAGAGCAGGGGCACGTGGCGGGGACGGTCGAGCACGGACGCCAGTATGCAGGGGACCAGCCGATAGCCTTGCAACGTGATTGATCCCCGACTGCTCCGAGACGACCCCGACCGCGTGCGTGCCGCCCAGGCCAAGCGCGGACTCTCCGCCGACGTGGTCGACCGGGCGCTGTCCGCCGACGAGGCCCGCCGCAGCGCGATCACGGCGTACGAGCAGAAGCGTGCCGAGCAGAAGGCGATGGGCAAGCAGGTCGCCCAGGCGCAGGGCGAGGACAAGCAGGAGCTGCTCGCCCGGGTCAAGGACGTCGCGACCGCCGTCAAGGAGCTCGAGACCGCCCAGGCGGCGGCCGAGCAGGAGTGGGACGAGGCGCTGCGGTCGATCCCCAACGTCGCGGCCGACGAGGCCCCGGCCGGGGGCGAGGACAACTTCGCCACCCTCGAGCACGTCGGCACCCCGCGCGAGTTCGACTTCGAGCCCCGCGACCACATCGAGCTCGGCAGGATCCTCGGCGCCATCGACCTCGAGCGCGGCGCCAAGGTGTCCGGCTCGCGCTTCTACTTCCTCACCGGCATCGGCGCCCGCCTCGAGCTGGCGCTGGTCAGCATGGCGATGGACCAGGCCCGCGAGGCCGGCTTCACGCAGGTGATCGCCCCGTCGCTGGTCAAGCCCCGCGCCATGGAGGGCACCGGCTTCCTCGGCCAGGCCGCCGACGACGTCTACCGCATCGAGGGCGAGGACATGTACCTCGTCGGCACCAGCGAGGTCGCCATGGCGGCCTACCACTCCGACGAGATCCTGGACGGCGCGTCGTTGCCGCTGCGGTACGCCGCGTTCAGCCCCTGCTTCCGCAAGGAGGCCGGCTCGCACGGCAAGGACACCAAGGGGATCATCCGCGTCCACTGGTTCGACAAGGTCGAGATGTTCGTCTACACGACGCTCGAGGAGTCGTACGCCGAGCACGAGCGGCTTCTCGCGTGGGAGAAGGAGTTCCTCGACAAGCTCGGGCTCGCCTACCGCGTCATCGACGTCGCCGCCGGTGACCTCGGCCTGTCGGCGATCCGCAAGTTCGACTGCGAGGTGTGGATCCCCACCCAGGGCAAGTTCCGCGAGCTGACCTCGACGTCCAACTGCACCGACTTCCAGACCCGGCGCCTCGACACCCGCCAGCGCGTCGACGGGGACATCAAGCCCGTCGCCACCCTCAACGGCACGCTCACCGCCATCACCCGCACCATCGTCGCGATCCTCGAGACCCACCAGAACGCCGACGGGTCGGTCACGGTGCCCGAGGCGCTGCGCCCCTACCTCGGCGGCCTCGAGGTCATGGAGCCGATCGGGTGACGCAGTGGCAGCCGCAGCTGGTCGCGCTCGACATCGACGGCACGCTGCTCGCCTGGGTCGAGGGCTCCGGGCAGACCTACGAGCAGATCGCGCCTGCGGTGTACGACGCGGTCCAGCGCGCCCGGGCCGCCGGCGCCCACATCGTGCTGGCCAGCGGCCGGTCGCCGCACGGCATGACCCGGGTCGCCGACCTCCTCGACATCCACGCGGGTGACCAGGACCCGCTCTGGGTCGTGGCGTCCAACGGGGCCGTCGTGTTCCGCTACCCGCCGGTGGACGTCGTCCACGAGGAGACCTTCGACGCCGCGCCGGCGGTCGCGGCCGTGCTGGAGCTGCACCCCGACGCGCTGGTCGCGGTCGAGGAGCGCGGCGTCGGCTACCGCGTCAACCGGCACTTCCCCGACGGCGAGCTCTCCGGCGAGATGATCCTCACCGACCTCGACGACATCGTCGGGCACCCGGTCAGCCGTGTGATCATCCGCGACCCCAACGCCAGCGCCGACGACTTCGTCAAGCTGGCCGACACCCTGGGCCTGCACTCCATCGGCTACGTCGTCGGCTGGACGGCCTGGCTCGACCTCTCCCCGCAGGGCGTCCACAAGGCCTCCGGGCTCCAGCACGTCGCCGACGAGCTCGGCGTCGACGCGAGCGACGTGCTGGCCATCGGCGACGGCCGCAACGACATCGAGATGATCCGGTGGGCCGGCCGGGGCGTCGCCATGGGCCAGGCGGTCGAGGAGGTCCGCGAGGCCGCCGACGTCGTCACCGACACCGTGTACGACGACGGGGCCGCGGTGGAGCTCAGCCGCTGGTTCCCTCCCGGTGGTTGAGGTGCGAGCGGAGGTTCTCGGTGGTTGAGGTGCGAGCGGAGCGAGCCTCGAAACCCCGCCTGGTCGCCACCGATCTCGACGGCACCCTGCTCCACACCGACGGCACCGTCACCGAGCGCACCCGCGCCGTGCTCGCCGCCCTCGACGACCTCGGCGTGCCCGTCGTCTTCACCACCGGTCGCCCCATCCGCTGGATGGAGACCCTGTGGGAGGAGGTCGGCGGCCACGGCCTCGCGATCTGCAGCAACGGCGGCATCGTGTACGACGTCGCGCAGCGCGCGGTCCGCACGGCCCGCACCATCCCGGTCGACGTCCTCCTCGACGTCGGGGCGGCGATCCGGAGCGCGATCCCGGGGTCGACCTTCGCCCTCGAGAAGACCACCGGCTTCGCCCGCGAGCACGACTTCATGCCGCGCCTCAAGGTCAACGCGGCGCCCGACGTCCCGTCCGGCACGCTGGAGGAGATCGCCGACGACACGGTGGTCAAGCTGCTGGCCCGCCACGAGGAGATCGGCCCGGAGGACTACTGGCGGCGCGTCGAGGAGGTCGTCGGCGAGCGCGTCGTCCCGACCTGGTCCTCGGTCGGCACCCTGGTCGAGATCAGCGCGGCGGGGGTCACCAAGGCGACCACGCTGGCGAGCCTGGCGGCCGAGCTCGGGGCCGGGCCCCAGGACGTGATCGCCTTCGGGGACATGCCCAACGACCTGCCCCTTCTCGAGTGGGCCGGGACGTCGTACGCGATGGCCAACGCGCACCCCTTGGTCATCGAGCTGGCCGACCACACGGCCCCCCACAACGACGACGACGGCGTCGCCACCGTGCTCGATCGGGTGTTCGGCCTCTCGGTAGGGTGACGCGCATGTCCATCCGCCTCCCGTCCGTGCTGCCCCGGGTGCTGCGCGCCCTGCTGGCCTGCGTGTTCGTGGTCGGCGGCCTCGTGCTCGCGGTGCAGGCGCCGGCCGCCGCTGCGTGCACCTGCCAGCCCGCCGACGCCGAGCGGCAGACCTCCCGTGCGGACGCCGTCTTCATCGGCACCGTCGACGGGGTCACCCGCGGTGACCAGCAGCTCGAGATGGCCGTCACGGCGACCCGCGCCTACAAGGGCACGGTGGAGCGCAGCACGACCGTCACGACGGCCACCCAGACGACCGCGTGCGGCATCGGCGAGCCCGAGGTCGGCACCGACCTCCTCTTCATCGTGCGCGGAGACGCCCCGCCGTACGTCGCCACCAGCTGCGACGGGACCGGTCGGCTCGATGCGGACCGGGTCGCCCAGGTCGAGGGCATCCTCGGCACCGGACAGGCGGTCCAGCCGCCTCCGCCGCCGACCGCGACCCGCACCCTGGTCGAGGACTCCCCGCCCGCGTCGCTGGCGCGGCTCGCCGCCCCGGGTGGCGCGCTGGCCCTCGTCGGGCTGCTCGGGCTCGTCGTCGTCGGGCGGATGGGTCGCCGGGCGTGACATCGCTCTCCCCGGCGCTGGCCGGGGTCCTGCTGGTGGTCTCCGTGCTGGCCGGCTCGCTGGTCCTCACGGCCGGCCCGGCCGCCGCGTGCACGTGCGTGTCGACCGACGAGGGCTACGGGCAGGTCGTCCGGGCGCTCGGCGAGGGGACGGAGCCGTCTCCCGGCTACACCAAGGCCGACAGCGTCGGGCTCACCTACGACCAGTGGCGGACGGGCCGGCTGGTCCTCGGCGTGCTCGGGCTGGGCTTCCTGGGGTTCTTCGTGTTCCGTGCACTCCGCGCCTGGTGGTCGCAACGCCGCACGACCGACGACGGGTAGCCGTCCCTCAGAGGTACATCCCGCCGGACTCGCCCGGCGCCTGCGGCTCACCCGTCGGCATGTTGGGCATGCCCTGCGGCTGCGACGGGCCGTGCCCCTCGGCGTGCATCCCGGGCGGGAGCGCCTTGCGCATCTGCTCGAGCTGGCTGCGGGCCGCCATCTGCTGGGCGTAGATCGCGGTCTGGATGCCGTGGAAGAGCCCCTCGAGCCAGCCCACCAGCTGGGCCTGCGCGATCCGCAGCTCACCCTCGGAGGGCGTGCCCTCCTCGGTGAAGGGGAGCGTCAGTCGATCCAGCTCCTCGACCAGCTCGGGCGCCAACCCGGCCTCGAGCTCCTTGATGGACGCCTGGTGGATGTCCTTGAGGCGGTTGCGGCTGGCCTCGTCGAGGGGAGCGGCCTTCACCTCCTCGAGGAGCTGTCGGATCATCGAGCCGATCCGCATCACCTTGGCCGGCTGCTCGACCAGCTCGGTGATGTGTCGCGCACCCTCGCCGGCGTCGTCCTCGGCGTCACGGTGCTCGTCGAGCGTGGGCAGCGCGCTGACCGGGATCGTCCCGACCGGGCGTCCGTCGGGTCCGACGACCACGACCTGCTCCTCGTCGCTGTGGTCGGCGGCCGTGCCGTCCTGGCCGGGCTGCTGCTCGCTCATGCCAGCCACCCTAGCCGCGGGGCGATGGGCCACCCGGGGAGTGGTGTGCGCGGGTGCGCAGCTCTGGGGAGGCGGCTGCCCGGCGTTCCCTGCGCGGGTGCGCAGCTGCCGGCAGAAGTCGCTGCGCAGGCAAGGACCCGGACCGGGCCGACGTGCCTCAGAGCGTCAGGACGATCTTGCCGATGTGGTCGCTGGACTCCATCAGGGCGTGCGCGGCGGCGACGTCCTCGAGCGGCATGGTGGTGTGCACGATCGGCCGCACGGTGCCGTCGGCGACGAGCGGCCACACGTTCTCCACCACCGACGCGCAGATGGCGGCCTTGTCGTCGGCCGGGCGGGCGCGCAGCGAGGTGGCGATCACGGCGCCGCGCTTGCGGAGCAGGGCGTTGATGTCGAGCTCGCCCTTCGAGCCGCCCTGCATCCCGATGATGACGAGCCGGCCCTCGGTGGCGAGCGCGTCGACGTTGCGGCCGAGGTACTTCGCGCCCATGTTGTCGAGGATGACGTCCGCGCCGCCGTCGGCCTTCACCACGTCGACGAAGTCCTCCTCGCGGTAGTTGATCGTCACGTCGGCCCCCAGCTCCGCACAGGCCGCGAGCTTCTCCGCGCTGCCGGCGGTGGTGAAGACCTTGGCGGACAGCGCGGTCCCGAGCTGGATCGCCATGGTGCCGATGCCGCCGGAGCCGCCGTGCACCAGGAACCGGTCGCCGGGCTGGAGGCCCGCGACCATGAAGACGTTGGACCACACCGTGCACGCCACCTCGGGGAGCGCCGCGGCCTCGACGAGGGAGACCCCCGCCGGGACCGGCATCAGCTGCCCGGCCGGCACCACGACGTACGACGCGTAGCCGCCACCCGCGAGCAGCGCGCAGACCTGGTCGCCGACCGCCCAGCCCTCGACGTCGTCGCCGAGCGCGGAGATCGTGCCGCTGCACTCGAGGCCGATGACCTCCGAGGCGCCGGGGGGCGGCGGGTAGAAGCCCTGCCGCTGCAGCGTGTCGGCCCGGTTGACCGCCGTGGCGGCCACCGCCACCAGCACCTCGCCGGGACCCGGCGTCGGGTCGGGCACCTCGCCCACGGACAGGACCTCGGGACCTCCGGTACCGGAGGCGATCACGGCTCGCATGGGTCCACCATGCCAGCCCGGTCGAGCGGGGGCCGGGGCTACTCCTCCTCGAAGTCCTCGCCGGTGTGGTCGACCCCGGAGTCGTCGGGGACCTCGTCGTCGATGTCGTCGGGGTCCGGAGCCCCGGCCGGCCGCTCCCAGCGCTCGGCCAGCCCCTGGGCGAGCGCCGCCAGTCGCTCCGTCTCCTCGGGGTCGGCGTCCCGGGAGCCCACCGCCACGCCGAGGAGGTAGGCCGTGATGGGCGCCGACGTCTTCTGCACGTTCTTGGCCGCTGCGCGTGCCAGGTCGAGGATCAGGCCCTCGTCGACCTCGGTCTCGACGTCGAGCACGTCGCACAGCTCATCGATCCAGTCGTGGAGGTTCACACGCTCAATCTCCACCCGCGGGGATCGGGCGTGCAAGTGCCTCTCCGGTCGCGGCCTAGTCCTGCAGGTCGCGCCAGTCCGCCCAGGTGTCCACGTCGCGCGCCTCGGTGCCGTCGGCCGGCACGGACGCGAGGTCCAGGTCCGCGAGCAGGGCCCGCAGCGACATCCCGTGCTGGTGCTCCGGGTCCGGGCGGACGGCGGCGAGGCGGGGGGCGGACACCACCCCGGCCAGCTGCCGGCGCCCGTCGGCGTCCACGAGGAAGGCGCCGTCGTGACCGGCCGCCGCCTCCCGCAGTCGACGCAGGGTGGACGCGGTGACGTGCGGCATGTCGACGGCCAGCACGCCGACGACGGCCGGGGCGCGCAGCAGCGCGTCGACACCGGTGAGGAGGCCGGCCACGGGCCCGCCCTTCGGCGGGTCCTCCCGGGTGAAGGTCACCGGACGGACGGTCGCCACCGGCGTCGGACCGACGACCACGACCTCGTCGGCGTCGACGAAGGCGTCGATGGCCCACTCGAGCAGGGTGCGCCCCCCGAGCTCGAGGCCGGCCTTGTCGATGCCGTCCATGCGCGCCGCCGTACCGCCCGCGAGCACGATCCCGCAGAAGCCCGCCGCCGTCTCGTCCGGTCCCATGGCCACAGTCTCCCAGCGGCGTCCCACGCCCCGCCCGCCTGTAACCTTCGGGCCGTGTCCTCCCCCTCTCGGGGCCCCGCCAAGGGCCGCCGCATCGCCGACAAGCCGCCGTCACGGTGGCGGCGTGGTCGGTCGTCGCACCCCGAGGCGAAGGCCGCGCACACCACCGGCCCCGGGTCGGTCGCCCCGCCGGTCCGGCCTGCCACGGACGAGCCGGACCCCACGCCGACCGATACCGAGCCGGTCCCGACTCCGACCGGGACCGGGTCGACCGGGACCGGGCCGACCCCACCGCCCGAGTCCGGACTCGGCGTGTCCCCGCGGGTCCAGGCGCTGCTGTGGCTGACGGCCGCCGTGGTGGTCGTCGCCGGCGTGGCCGCGCTGCTCGCCGCCGCGCTCGGCGAGGGGCCGGAGTGGCTCGACGGGGTCGGTGCCGTCGCGGTGGCCACGGTGCTGTCGTGGGCGCTCGCGGTGCGGACCGGCGGCCGGCCCTGGGTGACCGCGGTGCTGGCGCTCGCGATCGGGTGCACGGCGGTCGTGGTCGACACCGCGATGCTGCGCACCGGTGCCGCCGTCCTCACCGTCGTCACCGGCGGCGTGCTCGCGGTGATGCTGACCGTCCCGGCCGCCACCTACCTGCGCGCATGCCGCGAGGTCCTCGTCGCGACCGTGATCGCCGGGATCACCGCGCTGGCGGCCGTCGGCCTCGAGCCGACGGTCACGGTCCCGCGGTTCGACTACGCGTCCCTGCTGCTGGGCCTGGTGCTCGTCTTCGCTCTCGTCTACCGCCTCGGCGCGGGGCTCCACGGCCTCGGTCGGCGCGGACTCGTCGCGGTCCTCGTCGGCGCCGTCCTCCTGGTCCTCACCCTCGCCTACGCCGAGCTCCTGCGGAGGTACGGCGCGGGGTCGGTCGTGCAGTCCGCGCTCGACTTCGTCGACTGGACCACCGAGCGGATCGGGGCGTTCCCGCGTCCGCTCGTGGTGCTGCTCGGCATCCCCGCGCTGGTCTGGGGCACCCACATGCGCGCCCGGCGCCGCCAGGGCTGGTGGGTCTGCGCCTTCGGCGTGACGGCCACGATCCCCATGGCGCAGGGCCTGCTCGACCCGGACGGCAGCTTCCTGGAGGCCGGCCTGCAGGCGGCGTACTCGCTCGTCCCCGGCCTGCTGCTCGGCTACCTCGTCGTGCGCACGGACCTCGCGCTCACCGGGCCGCGCGGGCGGCGCGGACGTCGCGCGGAGGAGGCCGAGGCGCACCGTCCCGAGCCCTCACGGCTCGCCGAACTCTGACCTACGCCCCAGTAACGGCTAGCGTCGCCTCCATGGCCCGCTCCCAGTCCACCGAGATCCTCGCCGAGATGGTGGCCAACGTCCTCGTGGTCTCCTGCGAGGTCGGCGACACCATCGCCCAGGGCGACACCGTCATCCTCCTCGAGTCGATGAAGATGGAGATCCCCGTCCTCGCGGAGCGTGCGGGCACCGTCACCGCCATCAAGGTCACCGCAGGCGACGTCGTCCAGGAGGGCGACCCGCTGATCGTGCTGGACTGACCGGTCCGTCCCGGGAGGGGTGCGGCACAGTGGGCACATGCTGATCCGTGGTGCCGTCCTCGAGTCGATCGGCGCCCAGCGCCCCTACGCCGACTCCCGTCCGATCACCATCGGCGAGCTCGAGCTGGACCCGCCCGGGCCCGGCGAGCTGCTGGTGCAGGTCGAGGCCGCCGGCCTCTGCCACTCCGACCTCTCGGTCGTCGACGGCAACCGGGTGCGGCCGGTGCCGATGCTGCTGGGCCACGAGGCGGCCGGCCGGGTCGTGGAAGCGGGGCCCGGGACGACGGTCCCGGTCGGGCAGCGCGTCGTCATGACCTTCCTGCCGCGCTGCGGCGAGTGCAGCGCCTGCGCCACCGACGGGCTCGCGCCCTGCATCCCGGGCAGCGCCGCCAACAACGCCGGCCACCTCATCGGCGACGCCCAGCGCCTGCACCGCGACGGCGCGGACGTCTTCCACCACCTCGGGGTCTCCGGCTTCGCCGACCACGCGGTGGTGCACGAGACCTCGGTCGTGCCGGTCGCCGACGACGTGCCGGCGGAGGTCGCCGCCGTCCTCGGGTGCGCGGTCCTCACCGGCGGCGGGGCGGTCCTCAACGCCGGTCGGCCGACACCCGGGCAGACGGTCGCCGTGGTCGGCCTCGGCGGTGTCGGCATGGCCGCGGTGCTCACCGCGCTGGCCCAGGACGGTGTCCGGGTCGTCGGCATCGACACCCTGCCGGACAAGCTCGAGGCCGCCCGCCGGCTCGGCGCCCACGACGCGCTCACCCCCGACCAGGCGGTCGAGCAGGGGCTCCGGGCCGAGGTCGTCATCGAGTGCGTCGGTCGTGCCCGCGCCTTCGAGGCGGCGATCGAGCTGACCGCTCCCGGCGGGCGCACGGTCACCGTCGGGCTGCCCGCGCCCGACGACACGGCGACCGTCTCGCCGCTCGCCCTGGTCGCCCAGGGGCGCACCATCATCGGCAGCTACCTCGGGTCGGCCGTCCCGAGCCGGGACATCCCCGTCTTCGCCGACCTGTGGCGGGCCGGGCGCCTGCCGGTCGAGCACCTCGTGTCGTCGCACATCACCCTCGACGAGATCAACGCCGGCATGGACGAGCTCGCCGAGGGGCGCGCCATCCGTCAGGTCATCACGTTCGGCTGACGGACGGGCGGCGGCTCAGCCGGAGGTCTCCTCGAGCCGGCCGTCCTCGGCCCAGCGGGTGTGGAACGTGCCCTCGCGGTCGACGCGCTCGTAGGTGTGCGCCCCGAAGTTGTCGCGCAGCGCCTGGATGAGCGCGGCCGGCAGCCGGTCGCGGCGCAGCCCGTCGAAGTAGGCCAGCGACGAGGAGAACGCGGGAGTGGGTACGCCGCCGCGCGCCGCCGTCGCGACGACCTCGCGCCAGGCGTCCACGCCGTCCTTGACGGCGTCGGCGAAGTACGCCGTGGTGAGCAGCGTGGTCAGGTCGGGCTCGTCGGCGTACGCCTCGTTGATCCGGTCGAGGAACTGCGCCCGGATGATGCAGCCGCCGCGCCAGATCGTGGCGACCTCGCCGAGGTCGATGTCCCAGCCGTGCGCCTCGGCGCCGGCCGCGATCTGGTCGAAACCCTGGGCGTAGGCGACCACCTTGGAGGCGTAGAGCGCCGCACGGACCTGGTCGACGAACACGTCGCGATCGACCTCGACCCGCTGCGCCTCGGGGTCGGTGCTGAAGACCGCGCGGGCCGCCGCCCGCTGCTCGGTGTGGCCGGAGAGCGACCGGGCGAAGGTCGCCTCGGCGATGCCGGTGACCGGGACGCCCAGCTCGAGGGCGTTCTGCACGGTCCAGCGGCCGGTGCCCTTCTGCTCGGCCGCGTCGCGCACGACGTCGACGAACGGCTCGCCCGTCTCGGCGTCGGTGTGGCGCAGCACGTCGGCGGTCATCTCGATGAGGAACGACTCCAGGTCGCCGCCGTTCCACTCCTCGAAGATGTCGGCCACCTGCGCGGGCTCGAGGCCGAGCACCGAGCGCAGCAGGTCGTAGGACTCGGCGATGAGCTGCATGTCGGCGTACTCGATGCCGTTGTGCACCATCTTCACGAAGTGACCGGCGCCGTCGGGGCCGACGTGGGCGCAGCACGGAGTGCCGTCGACGACGGCCGCGATCGACTCGACGACCGGCCGGAGCCGCTCGTAGGCGTGCTCCGAGCCGCCGACCATGATCGAGGGGCCGTGGAGGGCGCCCTCCTCGCCGCCGGAGACGCCCATGCCGACGAAGTGCAGGCCGTGCTCGGCCAGCGCCTCCTGGCGCCGGACGGTGTCGACGAAGTGCGCGTTGCCGGCGTCGACGACGATGTCGTCCTCGTCCAGCAGCGGCACCAGCTCGTCGATCACGGCGTCGGTGGCCTCGCCGGCCTTGACCATCACGACGATCGCGCGCGGTCGGGCGATCGCGGCGACGAACTCCTCGAGCGACTCGCTGGCCACGAAGTCGCCCTCGTCGCCGAACTCGTCGAGGAGCGCGGTCGTGCGCGCGGTCGTGCGGTTGTGCACCGCGATGGTGTGGCCGTGGCGGGCGATGTTGCGGGCCAGGTTGCGCCCCATGGTCGCCAGCCCGGTGAGGCCGATGGTCGCTCGAGCATGCTCGTCGGTCATGGTGCGCCAACCCCTGCCGGCGGGCCGCTATTCCGCGGGAGAGGCCTCACGTGGGTAGCATCGGCGGTGAGCCGACCCGGCTCGCCGGACGAGGGAGCCGTACCCGGACAGCGACAAGACGGCCTCCTGGAGGTCGTCATGGCGTGGCTCGTGCTCATCCTGTCCGGGGTGCTGGAGGCCGTCTGGGCCGTGGCGCTCGGCCGGTCCGAGGGCTTCACCCGCCCCGTCCCGTCGCTGGTCTTCGCCGTGGGCCTGGTGCTCAGCATGGGCGGGCTGGCGTTCGCGATGCGCACCCTGCCGCTCGGGACGGCGTACGCCGTGTGGGTCGGGATCGGCGCGGCCCTCACCGTGGGCTTCGGGATGGCCACCGGCGCCGAGTCCGTCAGCCTGGTGAAGGTGCTGCTGATCGCCGGCCTCGTCGGCTGCGTGGTCGGGCTCAAGCTCACCCACTGAGGCCCGGGCTCCTCGCCGGGGCGGCGCGCACGTGCGCCCGTTCGCCCTGCCGGCCGATCAGGCTGAGGAACTCGACCGGCCCGGCGCCGGTCGCGCCGAACCAGTGCGGCGTCCGGGTGTCGAACTCGGCGGCCTCGCCGGCGACCAGCACCAGGTCGTGCTCCCCCAGGACGAGGCGCAGCGTCCCGTCGAGGACGTAGACCCAGTCGTGGCCCTCGTGGGTGCGCAGCTCCGGCTCGGCGTCGTCGCGCCCGGCGGGCAGGACGAACTTGTAGGCCTGGATGCCTCCGGGCCGCCGGGTGAGCGGGATGACCGTCGACCCGTCGCCGACCGCGACCGGGCGCAGGTTGATGCGTGGGTTGCCGGTGGGCGGCGCGTCGACGAGCTCGTCGAGGGTGACGCCGTGGGCCCGGGCCAGGGGGAGCAGCTGCTCGAGGGTGGGCCGCCGCAGCCCGGCCTCGAGCCGGGACAGGGTGCTGGTGGAGATCCCGGTCTCGGCGGAGAGCGCCGTGAGGGTGAGGTCGCGCTGCTGTCGCAGCCGCCTGAGTCGCGGCCCGACGGCGTCGAGGGTGCGGTCGTCCATGGACGGAGTTTGCCATTCGGCAAGATCGTGTGCGGATCGGAGTCGTACGCCGCAGGCTGGCGACCGAGGACCTGACCGCGCACCGGACGCCGGTCGGGCCGGACGCACGGAGGCACGATGACGCACGGGTTCGACGCGGACTACTGGGAGGACCACTGGCGCGAGGTGGGTTCGCGGGACGGGCACCGACCGGCTCCCGCCAACCCCTACCTCGCCACCGGGACCGAGGGCCTGGTGCCCGGCACCGCCCTGGACGCCGGCTGCGGCGAGGGCGCCGAGGCGATCTGGCTCGCCGAGCACGGCTGGCGGGTCACCGCCGCCGACATCTCGGCCGAGGTGCTTGCGCGGGCGACCGAGCGGGCGGCCACGAGCCCGGCCGCGGACCGCATCGACTGGCGGCGGGCGGACCTGGGCACCTGGGAGCCGGTGGGCGCCTTCGACCTGGTGACCACCCACTACGCGCACCCCGCGATGCCCCAGCTGGCGTTCTACGAGCGGATCGCCGCCTGGGTCGCGCCGGGCGGGACGCTGCTGGTCGTCGGTCACCTCCAGGACCCGGGACGGGCCGGAGACGGGCACGGGCACGGACACGGCCACGGACATGGCCACGACGACGACCAGCCCCCCGCGGAGGCGACGGTCACGGCCGCGAGCGTGGTCGGCTGCCTGGAGGCACACGAGTGGGAGGTCGTCTCCGCCGAGGAGCGCGTCCGGACGATGGAGGGCCGGGAGGCGCCGTTGCACGACGTCGTCGTCCGGGCCCGGCGTCACGCCTGAGCGCCACGCCCGGCGACCTCAGCGCGTCGGGTCGACGATCGTCATGCCGGCCACGGTCGCGGTGTCGAAGCCGGGCAGCAGCGCGGCCGCCTCCTCGAGGCCCACGGTGCGCTCGACGAGCCGCTGCGGAGCGAGCGCGCCGCTGCGGATCAGGTCCAGCATCTCCGGGTAGTCGACCGCCGCCATGCCGTGGCTGCCGAGCAGGTCCAGCTCCCAGGCGATGACGCGCGCCATCGGCACCCGCGGGTGCCCGTCCACCGGGGGCAGCAGCCCGACCTGGACGTGGCGGCCGCGGCGTCGCAGGCCGAGGATCGCGTCCGCGCAGGTCTGCTCGCTGCCGACCGCGTCGACCGCGACGTGGCTGCCGCCGCCGGTCAGGCCGGCCACCACGGACGGCACGTCCACCCCGTCGGCCAGCACGACGTGGTCGGCGCCCAGCGCGGTGGCGACCTCGAGGGCCTCGGGGTTGCGGTCCACGGCCACCACCCGTGCCCCGAGCGCGCGGGCGACCATGATCGCGCTCAGGCCGACCCCGCCGGCCCCGACGACGCTCACCCACTCCCCTCGCGCAGGCGGGCCCGCGCGACGAGGGCGCGGTAGGCCGTGGCGAAGCGGCACCCCAGCGAGGCCGCGGTGGCGAAGTCCACCTCCTCCGGGACGGCCACCAGGTTGGTGTCGGCCGCGTGGAGGGCGACGAGCTCGGCGAAGGAGCCCCAGTGCGTGAAGCCCGGTTGCTGCTGGTCGGGGCAGACCTGCGCCTCACCGGCCCGGCACCACTCGCACCGGCCGCAGCCGCAGACGAAGGGCACCGTCACCCGGTCCCCGACCTGCCAGTGCGCGGACGTCCTGCCCGACCTGCTCGACGACCCCGGCCAGCTCGTGGCCCGGCACGTGGGGGAAGGCGATGTCGTCGTGGCCGGCCCAGGCGTGCCAGTCGCTGCGACACATCCCGGTGGCCATCACCCGCACCACCACCCCGCCCGCCGGGGCGGTCGGGTCGGGCACCTCCCGGACCTCGGGCCGGGCTCGGACGGCATCCAGGACGACAGCGCGCATGGCGACATCGTGGCACCCGCGCGCCGGCGGCCCGGGTCGGTGCGCCCCGGAAATGACAAGGGCCCGGACCCACGTCCGTGGGTCCGGGCCTTGCAGATGTCCTGGGACATCACAGTCAGAGTCCAGTGCTGAGCAATGGCTGCGGTCCAGACTCCTGGCTCAGCGTCGCGCCTCGCAGTCCGTGACCTTCTCACCGTTCAGGCACCGGTCGCGGCCGCCACGACCGTTGAGGGTGTCGTGTCCGGGGCCGCCGTCGAGCACGTCCTTGCCGTAGCCGGTGTACAAGAAATCGTCTCCGCCGCGCCCGTTTGCGTGGACCGGGAAGGCGACGTCCAACGCGCCGAAGTGGTCGGCACGGTTGCTGCCGATGAAGGTGAGGCCCGACGTCTTCCGTCCCTTCCCGACCACATCGAATGACTCCAGTCCAGCAAGTCGCACGGTGGGCTTGTACCCGGCGACGCTGATACGACGCTGGGGCAGGTTGATGGTGATGGCCCCTGCAGGGACGGACGGTGCGATTCTCAAGCGCAGGCTGTCGCGACTGCCGCTGCCGCCGTCGAGGACGTGGCGTCCCTGTCGGGTGTATCCGGCGCGGATGATGTCCTTGTCGGCGCCTGCGCGTACTGCCATGGACCCGGTCCCGGCCAAAAGGATCGAGTCGCGCCCCTTGCCGCTGCTGACGGACCCGCGTTGCGTTGCTCTTGCCGCGCACCTCATCGTCCCCCGAGCCACTGTCGATGCGGTCGCCGCCAGTGAAGGCGATGCGATCGTTTCCGGCGCCCGCGTCGAGGGTGTCGCCGTTATCAGCGGGCGGGGTGCTGTCGGTGGTGGTGCCGTTGAGTTCACGCCTGACCGGGGGTGCGTCGAGGTACACCCAGTCGTCCCCGGCACCGGCGTCCACCGTGTCTGCCCCGGCTCCGGCCTCGATGTCGTTGGGCCCATCGGTGCCGACGAGATGGTCGTCGAATGCTGACCCGATGACACCGAAGTGACCGTCTCCCACGATGGTGTCGCGGCCCTCTCCGGTCGCTAGGCCGGTGGTGAGGTTGACCTTGACGCCGGTCGTCGAGTCCGCGTAGGAGACCCGGTCTGGGGTCATGTAGGTGTAGCAGTCGCACAACTTGAGGGAGTCCAGGTCGACGCCGAGGTCGACATGGTCATCGCCGGGACCAGGCACGAGCAGGTCCCCTACGTACGGGGAGTCGTCGCCCTCGTAGTGCCGGTCGAGGCCCCCGAAGAGGCGGTCGTCGCCTGTCCCGCCCGTGATGTGGTCCTCACTCGCGAACCCGCAGATGATGTCGTTGCCACCCGCGCCGTCGATGGTGTCAGCCCCCGACGTTCCAAAGATCACGTCGTCTCCGGGGGTGCCCACCACGGGGTCGGTCCGGTAGGACGTGGGGTCGGCCGCCACGACGATCGTGGCCGGGCGACCATCACACGACTCATCGGCCGCCTGCGCCGGGGACATCACTGCCATCGCCCCGACAGTCGCCAGCGGCATCAATAGCCCGCTCAATGCCGAAAGAGCGGTCGTGGTCGTTCGCATGGTGCCTCCGTAGGAGCGGGTATCAGGGCGGTAGCTCCCGTGTGACGCGGCAGGAGAACGATGAAGTTGTGCACCGTCACAGGTCACCGTGATCGGCCTCAGAAATTCGAAAGATCCGAACCCCCACTGAGGGTTCGGATCTTTCCTGTCTCTTGCGAGATCACATGGCGGTGGCGGTGGTGTGCTGGTTCAGGACATCCCGGACACATGTCTCACGACATACCGGACTGATGTCTCACGACATCCGCGACACCGCGTCAGCCTCCCGCCATGTCGAAGGCACGCCTGGTCATCACCGCAGTCACCATCGAGAAGCGACCCGTCGCCGAGGTCGCCTCGAGCTACGCCGTGTCCCGCTCGTGGATTACGGACCCCCTGGCCCGCTACCGAGCCGAGGGCGACGCCGCGTTCGACCCCAGGTCCCGGGCGCCGAAGAGTTCACCGGCCGCACCCCGCACCAGACCGTCGAGCTGGTCCTGCGGCTCCGCAAGGAACTCCGAGGCCGGCCACGACGCCGGCCCGGACACCCTGCTGTGGCACCTGGCCCAACACCACAGCATCACCTTGTCCCGGGCCACGATCCGCCGGATCCTGACCCGCCACGGCGCGATTACCCCCGAGCCGAAGAAGCGCCCGAAGTCGTCCTACATCCGCTTCCAGGCAGCCGATGCCGAACGAGATGCTGGCAATCCGACTTCACCCACTACCCACTCACCGACACCGACACCTTCCCGAGGGGCATCGAGATCATCACCTGGCTCGACGACTGCACCCGCTACGCACTGCACGTGTCCGCGCACCGCGCGGATCACCACCCCGATCGTGACGGCCACCTTCCGCAACGCCGCAGGTCAGCACGGCATCCCCGCATCGACCCTGACCGACAACGGCATGGTCTACACCGTCCGCCTGGCCGGCATCGGCCGCCAGGGTGGGCGCAACGGATTCGAGCAACAGCTCCGCGACTGGCACGTCGTCCAGAAGAACTCCCGACCCAACCACCCCACCACCTGCGGCAAGGTCGAACGCTTCCAACAGACCATGAAGAAGTGGCTACGCGCCCAACCCGACCAGCCCGCCACCATCGCCGAGCTGCAGAGCCCTGCTCGACCAGTTCCGCACCGAGTACAACACCACCCGCCCCCACCGGTCCCTGCCGCACAGGGCCACCCCCGCAGCGCTCTACGACACCCTGCCCAAGGCCGTCCCCGGGCCGCACCCGCGACACCGACACCCACGACCGGATCCGGCACGACCGCGTCGACAAGTCCGGCACCGTCACCCTGCGCGTCGCACGGCCAACTACGCCACATCGGCATCGGACGAACCCACCACCGAACCCACGTCATCCTGCTCATCCAGGACCTCGACGTCCGCGTCATCAACGCCATCACCGGCGAACTCCTCCGCGAGCTCACCATCGACACAGACCGCGACTACCAGCCCACGACACCGCCGAAATGACGAACACCCGAACCCACGTCCGTGGGTTCGGGCTGTCCGCGATGTCCTGAGACATCACATGGCGGTGGCGGTGGGATTTGAACCCACGGTGGGTTTGACCCCACACATCATTTCGAGTGGTGCACCTTCGGCCGCTCGGACACGCCACCGCCGGAGAGATTACCGGACGTCGCACGCAGGTGCTAAATCGACCTCTGCCCGGCGAAGAACGCGTCCAGCAGGGAGCTCGACTCGGCGGCCAGGACGCCGGCGACGACCTCGGGCCGGTGGTTGAGCCGCCGGTCGCGCACGACGTCCCAGAGCGACCCGCGGCGCCGGCCTTGTCGTCGTACGCACCGAACACGACGCGGTCGACCCGCGCCAGCACGGCCGCGCCGGCGCACATGGTGCACGGCTCGAGCGTGACCACCAGGGTGCAGCCGGTGAGCCGCCACTCGCCGAGGGCGCGGGCGGCGGCGCGCAGGGCGACGACCTCGGCGTGGCCGGTGGGGTCGCCCTCGGCCTCGCGGACGTTGTGGCCGCGGGCGAGGACGTCACCGGCGGGGTCGAGGACGACCGCGCCGATCGGCACGTCGCCGGTCGCCCCGGCGGCCCGGGCCTCGTCGAGGGCGAGGCGCATCGCGGTGTCCCACACCGGGGGAGCGGCGGGGCTCATGCAGACGTGAACGCCGACGACGTCGTCGAAGAGCTCGCCGAAGCCGAGGCGGCGGGCGACCTCGGAGAGCATCTCGTCGGGGTAGAGGTCGACGTCGTCGAGGAGCACGGCGAGGTCCACGGCGTGCAGCCCGAGGTCGCCGAGCAGCTCGAGGTCGCCCGCGGGCGCCGGCTCGTCCTCGTCCTCGAGCGGCGGCAGGCCGAGGACGTCCAGGGCCGACCGGGCCAGCTCCCACTCCTCGGCGGCGGTGACGTCGGACAGCAGCACCCGGGTGGACGAGCCCTCGACCCGGACCAGCACGAAGAAGTCCTCGTCGACGGCGACCATGCCGAGGGCACCGGCGTCGCCGGGCAGGCGGCGCAGCGCGTGCGACGAGCGAGTCGACCGAGTCGGACGCGGGCGACGCGATCTCCTGCAGCTGCCACACCCCGTCGTCGCGGAACGCAGCGAGCGCGAAGTCGACTCCGTCTGACTGCTCAGACATGGAGAGCCCCTTCCCGTGCTCCGTCCCCGCCGAGCCTCCAGCGTCGCAGAAAGGCGACCCGCCGCCAACCCTGTTCACGCCCCGCGCCCACTAGGGTTTGCGCCATGCGCACCCACGTCGTCGACCACCCGCTGGTGTCCCACAAGCTCACGACGCTGCGGGACGAGACCACGGACTCCCCGACCTTCCGCCGGCTGACCGACGAGCTGGTGACGCTGCTGGCCTACGAGGCGACCCGCGAGGTCCGCGTCAACGAGCACACCATCCAGACGCCGGTGGCCGCGGCGACCGGCGTCAAGCTCGCGACGCCCAAGCCGCTCGTGGTGCCGATCCTGCGGGCCGGCCTCGGGCATGCTCGACGGCATGATGCGGCTGCTGCCGACCGCCGAGGTGGGGTTCCTCGGCATGATCCGCAACGAGGAGACGCTGGCCGCGTCGACGTACGCCGAGCGCCTCCCGGAGGACCTGTCCGGCCGCCAGTGCTACGTCCTCGACCCGATGCTGGCCACCGGCGGCACCCTCGCCGCGGCCATCCGCTTCCTCACCGACCGCGGCGCCGACGACATCACCTGCATCTGCCTGCTGGCCGCCCCCGAGGGCGTCGCCGCCCTGGAGAAGGGCCTGGAGGGGCTCGACGTCCCGGTCACCGTCGTGACCGCCGCCATGGACGAGCGCCTCAACGAGCAAGGGCTACATCGTCCCCGGCCTCGGTGACGCAGGAGACCGCCTGTACGGCGTGGCGCACTGACGTGGGGGCCGTCCCGCCCACCCGCCGCGACCGCCTCGAGCGGGCCGTCAACCGGGTGGCCTCGGCCAGCCCGGCCCGGCTCCAGTCGCTGTTGGCCGGCAGCGGGGTCACCAGCGAGGGCCAGCGGCTCAGCCCGCAGTTCGCCCTGGCCCTGCGCGCGCTGGCGCTGACCGGCAAGACGTCCTACGACCAGCTCGACGTGCCGGCCGCCCGGGCACTGCTCGAGAAGGAGTCCTGGACCTTCACCGGGCCCACGATCGAGGTCGGCGCCGTCCACGACGTGACCCTGGACGAGCCGGGCGAGGTGCCGGTCCCGGCCCGCCTCTACCTCCCCGCCGACGAGCCGGGTGGCTTCGACGGCCCGCCGCCCGTGGTCGTGTTCCTCCACGGCGGTGGCTGGGTGCTCGGCAGCGTGGAGAGCCACGACGCCGTCACCCGCTTCCTGTGCCGCCACGGCCGGGTGGCCGTGCTGTCGGTCGACTACCGGCTCGCGCCCGAGCACCCGTTCCCCGCCGCGGTGGAGGACGCCGTGCACGCGGTCCGTTGGGCCCGCCGCCACGGCGAGCGGTGGGGCTACGACGGCTCCCGCCTCGCCGTCGCCGGCGACTCGGCCGGCGGCAACCTCTCCGCCGTGGCCTGCCAGGAGCTGCGCGGCACCGACGACGCGCCGGACCTCCAGGTGCTCGTCGTCCCGGGCGTCGACTTCAGCCGCCGGACCGCGTCCCGCGAGACGTACGGCAACGGCTTCTTCCTCACCGACGGCGAGATGGACTGGTACGAGGACCACTACCTCGGGCCCGACACCGACCGCAGCGACCCGCGGGCCTCGCCCCTGCTGGCCGACGACCTCGCGGGCCTGCCGCCGGCGTACGTCGTGGTGGCCGGCTTCGACCCCCTGCGTGACGAGGGCGAGGCCTACGCCCGGGCGCTGCGCGACGCCGGCGTGCCGGTCACGTTGAGACGCCACACCGCGCTCGTGCACCCCTTCATCAACGGCGTCTCGATGAGCGACGAGGCCCGCGCGGCGGGCTTCGAGATCGTCGGGGCGATCCGGCTCGGGCTGCGGGCCTGAGCGCAGGTCGGCTCAGCCCGGCTCGTCCGCCACGAGGTAGCCGTCCTCGAGGTGCACCCCGATGGGGTCGACGATCTCCATCGCGTCGATGCCCTCGGGCTCGCGGTTGAGGAAGCCGACGAGGCACCACGAGCCGTCGCGTCGCTGCACGAGCGGGGCGGCGAAGAGGGTGGGCGCCGCCGTGAACGGTCGCGCCGCGGCCACGTCCCACGGACCGAGTGCCGAGCCGCCCGGCACCGACCAGGTGCAGAAGTCGCCGAAGCGGGCCCGGTGCTCGTCGGTCTGCTCGTCGGGGTGGCAGGTGAAGACCAGCACCCACTGCCCGTCGACCTGCCGGACCTGGATCACCTCGAGCTGGCCGAAGCCGCTGCCCGGCTCGCTGAGCGGTGCGCACACCTCCCACGTCGCCAGGTCGCGGCTGCGCGCGTGGCCGACCACGCCGTCGTCGTTGCGGTCCGCGCCCACCGCGCGGGCGGTGACCAGCACGTGCCAGCCGTCGCCGTCCGGGTCGCGGAGGACCTGGGGGTCCCGCCAGGTCTCGCTGGCGGCGACGTCCTCCGGATTGGTCTTGTACCAGCGCGGGTCGATGCCGACGAGGGGCGCGTCGCCGACGCGCTGCCAGGTCATGAGGTCGTCCGAGACCGCGAGGCCCAGTCGCTGGTCGGTGAGGCCGCCGCGCTCGGAGACGGCGGTGTAGAAGAGCCGCCACCGGCCTCGTCGTCGCGCACCACCGAGCCGGTCCAGATGGCCAGGTCGTCCCACGCGCCCGCGAGGGGTCCCAGCGCGTCCGGGCACTCGCGCCACGTCACCAGGTCGCGGGAGACGGCGTGGCCGACGACGGCCCGGGTGTGCCGTGACGACGGGCCGGCCTCCGAGCGCTCCGCCTTGAGGAAGAACAGGTGGAAGTCATCGCCGTCGTCGACCACCCAGCTGTCCCACACCCAGTGGCCCGCCAGCCTCAGCACGGCTGGACCGGCCCCGGGGCGGCGTCGGTGCCGGTGAGGACGAGCGCGCGCCCGCGGCTCCAGCGCGGCCATCAGTCGCGGATCGCCAACCCGGTCTCCGGGTCGAAGAAGTGCAGCCGCTCCTGGTCGATGGCGATCTCGACCTGGTCGCCCGGGCGCACGCGCGAGCGGGGGCTGAACGAGGCCACCCAGACGTTGCCGACGTGGGCCGCCGGCACGTCGTCGGCGCCGGCGTCCTCCTCGAGCGCCTTGGTGTCCTCGGTGACCACGCGCGGTGCGTCGACCGGGAAGTGCACGACGATCTCCGAGCCGAGGGCCTCGGTGAGGCGCCACCGACGTGGTCAGTCGCGCCTCCGGCGGCGTCGCGGGCCAGGGCGGCGTCCTCCATGTCCTCGCTGCGGATGCCCACCGCGATGTCGCGACCGGCGTACGACGCGAGCGCCGGGCGCGCCGCGGAGACCGACGTCGGCACCTGGATGGTCGCCCCGCCGAAGCGTCAGCCGTGACGCCGGCGTCGGTGCGATCCACCCTCCCGATGGCCATGTTCATCGGCGGCGAGCCGATGAAGCCGGCGACGAAGATGTTGTCGGGGTGGTCGTAGAGGTGCTGCGGGGCGCCGAGCTGCTGGAGCACGCCCGCCTTCATCAGCGCGACCCGGTCGCCCATGGTCATGGCCTCGGTCTGGTCGTGGGTGACGTAGATCGTGGTGACGTCGAGGTCCCGCTGCACCTGGGCGATCTCGGCGCGCATCTGCACGCGCAGCTTGGCGTCGAGGTTGGAGAGCGGCTCGTCCATGAGGAACACCTGCGGCTCGCGCACGATCGCGCGACCCATGGCCACCCGCTGGCGCTGGCCGCCGGAGAGCTGCTTGGGCTTGCGGTCGAGCAGCGGCCCGAGCTCGAGCATGTCGGCGGCCCGCTTGACCCGCTTCTCGATCTCCGCCTTGTCCATGCGCCGCAGCTTGAGCCCGTAGGCGATGTTGTCGGCCACGCTCATGTGCGGGTAGAGCGCGTAGGACTGGAACACCATCGCGATGTCGCGGTCGCGCGGGGAGAGCGTGTTGACCACCCGGTCGCCGATGGTGAGCGTGCCGGTGCTGATGTCCTCCAGTCCCGCGATCATGCGCAGGGCGGTGGACTTGCCGCAGCCGGACGGGCCGACGAGCACGATGAACTCGCCGTCGGCGATGTCGATGGACAGGTCGTGCACGGCGTGGAAGCCGTTCTCGTACTGCTTGTTGACCTTGTCGAGGACTACTTCGGCCACGATCCGAAGCTCAACCCTTCACGGCGCCGGCGGTCAGACCGCCGACGATGTAGCGCTGGAGGAACAGGAACGAGCCGACCGTCGGAACGGCCAGGATCAGCGCGCCCGCCGCGAACATCGCCGAATGGGCGTTCTTGTCAGCGGCGCCGGCGATCATCCCGTAGAGGCCGACGGCTAGGGTCTTGGACTCGTCCT
The DNA here is from genome assembly GCA_963776975.1 of uncultured Actinomycetota bacterium. Taxonomy (GTDB): domain Bacteria; phylum Actinomycetota; class Actinomycetes; order Propionibacteriales; family Nocardioidaceae; genus Nocardioides. Next base: position 179,470 of record CAVZOU010000015.1, read on the forward strand.
GCGGCAGGAAGATGTTGGCGATCAGGAACTCGTTGATCGTGCCGATGAAGCCAGCAGGCCGGTGACCGCCAGGATCGGCGCGACCAGCGGCAGGATGATGCCGAAGAAGACCTGGACGTGCGTGGCGCCGTCCATCTTGGCCGACTCGTCGAGCTCCTTCGGGATGGTGTCGAAGAAGCCCTTCATCAGCCAGGTGTTCACCCCGAGCGCGCCGCCGAGGTAGAGCAGGATCAGCCCCCGCGGAGGTGTTGAAGCCGATCGCCGGGCCACAGCTCGGTGATCTTGGCGAAGATCAGGAAGATCGCCACGATCGCCAGGAACTGCGGGAACATCTGGATCAGCAGCAGGGCCAGCAGGCCCGTCCGGCGGCCCTTGAAGCGGAACCGGGAGAACGCGTAGGCCGCGCAGGCCGGAGATGAACATCGAGAGCCGCGGCGGACGAGCGAGGCGATCAGCACGATGTTGAGGAACCAGCGTGGGGAACGGGTGCCGTCGAACAGCTCTGGTGAAGTTGACCAGGCTGGCCTCCCGCGGGATCAGCGTCGCCGAGCTCAGGGTGCCGGTGGGGTTCAGCGAGGCCGACACCACGAACAGGATCGGGAAGAGCGAGAAGGCCAGCGCCAGGATCCCGACCAGATGCCGCCAGCCCGACGTGCCGGAACCAGCCGCCCTTGGCGCAGCCGTGCCGGACGACCTGCGGCGGCTCGGCGACGCCGTCCTGCGCGCGGCCGGGGTGGCGTTCGATGTCGTGGTTGCTCATGAGTAGATCTCCTCCTGGGCCTGGGTGCGGCGGAAGCCGACGATCGAGACGAGCGCGACGATCAGGAAGATGAAGACCGAGATGGCGGCGGCGAAGCCGTACTGGCGCCCGATCCGCCGAAGGCCAGCCGGTACGTGTAGGTGATCAGCAGGTCGGTGCGCCGGCCTCGGGTTGTCCGCCGGGAACGGGCCGCCCTCGGTGGTCAGGTAGATCGCGTTGAAGTTGTTGAAGTTGAACGCGAACGACGAGATCAGCAGCGGGGCCAGGGCGACCAGCAGCAGCGGCAGGGTGACGGTCCGGAAGGCCTGCAACGGCGAGGCGCCGTCGACCCCGGCCGCCTCCGTAGCTCGGCGGGATGGCCTGGAGCGCACCGGTGCATGACCAGGAACATGTAGGGGTAGCCGAGCCAGAGCTGGACAGCAGGATCACGCGAACCGAGCTGTCCGGGCTGCCGAACCAGTTGATGTCGAGCCGAGCACTGGTTGATCAGGCCGAAGTCGGTGTTGAACATGTCCCGCCAGACCAGCAGCATCGCGAAGGCCGGCATCGCGTAGGGCAGGACCAGCAGCGACCGGTAGAGCCGCGGCCCCGCATCCGCGGTTGTTGAGCGCGAGCGCCACCAGCAGGCCGAGCGCGAAGGTGATGACCACGGTAGCCGAGCGCGAAGGCGAAGTTCCACACCAGGATCCGCAGGAAGGACCCGCGGATCGTGCGTCGGTGAAGACCCGCGACGAAGTTGTCGAAGCCGACGTTGACCTTCCAGCCCTGGGCGAGGTGCCTCGCCGTCGGCGTCGACGAAGGAGCCCTCGTCGGCGTCCGCCGCCCAGACGTTGCCGGTGGCGGCGTCGGTGATGCAGTCGCAGTCCGCGTCGTAGGTCTGCTGGGGCGCTCCCCTCGAACGCGGCGCGACAGGCCCTGGCCCTGATGGCGCCGTCCTCGGTGGGGACGTGAAGGCGGTGATCTCGTCCTGCGGGCGCTGCCTCGGCCGACGTGAGGACGGTGTACCGTCGGCGGCGGTGACTTGCCGCCGGTGGCGGCGACTCGAAGGTCCCGGCGTCGAGCGGCTCGAGCCCGTCGGCCGTGCCGACGAAGACCTTGCCGGCGCGGGTCGGAGAGCAGGAAGACGAGGTCGCCCGTGGCCGCGTCGCCGTCCGTGGCGAGGGTCAGGGTGTACTCGTGGAGTCGGGCGACCTGCTTGACCGAGCTCCCTCGATGGCGGTGATCGCCTCTTCCTTGGTGCCGCGGTGGCCGTCGCCGAAGTTCGTGAACGCGGTCGAGACGGTGTAGACACCGGGACGACCTGGAAGGCGATCAGGAAGAGCGTGCCCGGCACAGGTACTTCATCGGCACGGTGCGGGGGGACAGGTAGACGTAGAAGACGCCAGGCGGTGACGGCGGCCACGACGGCCAGCCCCAGCCAGTTGTCGGCCCGGAACAGCGGGAGGGCCGCGCAGAGCGCGACCGCGGTGATGAAGCCGAGGCCGATGATCTTGATCATCAGCATCAGCGGACTGCTGGTGCCGTCGGCGCCCAGCCCGAACCGGGGCGCCTTGCGGCCCGGGGGCGTTGTGGTGCTGCCTGCCACGTGACTCTCCTCGCCGATGCTCGTGGGCGGTCGACCGTCACTCGGGGCGGGCTCGCTGGCCCGCCCCGAGGTACGAGCGGACTGCTACTCGTTGATGGCCGCTTCGATGGCCTTGGCCGCGGCTGCGATCGTCGACTCGGGTCGGCGCCGCCGATCACGGCCGCCTCGGCCTTGCCCAGCGGGTCCCAGACCGCCGCCATCTCCGGGATGCTCGGCATGATCTGCGCCGCTTGGCGGCACCCGCCGCGGCCACCGCGGCCACGGCCGGGTCGTCGCCCTCGACTGGCTCAGCGTGTCGGTTAGGCCGGCCGTCTTGGTCGGCCTCGTAGAGCTGCGGCGCCGACGTCGGCCCGCGACAGTAGTTGGTCACGAACTCCTGGGCGAGCGTCTTGTTGGCGCTCCCGCTGGCGACGTAGAACGCGTCGACGGTGATGAACGGCGAGGCCGGGCTCCATGCCCTCGAAGCCGGGGACCGCGGACACGTCGTAGTTGATGTCGGCTGCGTCGATCGTCGGTGAGCTGCCCACGGGCCCGCGATCAGGAACGGCGTCTTGCCCTCGGTGAACAGGCCGATCGCGTTGTCGGTGTTGACCGAGCGCTTCAGCACGCCCTCGCCCTTCTCGCCGAGCGCGCCGATCTTCTCGTACGCCTCGACCGAGCCCGGGCGTGCCGACGCCAGGTCCTCGGGTCGTGGTAGCCGTCGTCGGTCTGTGCCGAACAGGTAGCCGCCGCCCGAGGTGTAGAGCGGGTAGATGTGGTAGGCGTTGCCGTTCGTGGCTCGACCGGCAGGCCAGGAGCTCCTGGGCTTGCCTCTCCTGCTTCAGCCTTCTTGCCGGCCGCGACCAGCTCCTCCATCGTCGCCGGGGCGTCGGGGGCGAGGTCGGTGTTGCGGATCAGCGCGATGTTGTTCATCGTGAAGGGCACGCCGTAGATCTGGCCGTTGAAGGTGACCGCCTCGAGGGCGAGCGGCTGGAAGTCGAGGCCTGCCGCTCGGGGATCTGGACCGGGTCGATGGTGCCGTTCTGGACCAGGTTGCCGATCCAGTCGTGGGCGCCCATCACCACGTCCGGGCGCGTGCCCTGCCTGCGCGGCGGTGACGAAGTTGGCCTGCAGCTCGGAGCCGGGCAGGACCTCGACGGTCACGTGACGCCGTTCTCCTCGCCGAACGCGTCGGCGAGCGCGGTGGTGGCGTCGCCGCCGGGGCCGTCCCCGACCCAGATCAGCAGCTCGCCGCCGCTCGCCTCGGGGGCGTCGCCACCGCTGGACTCGTGTCGTCACTGTCGGAGCCGCCTCCGCAGGCACCGAGGACCAGACCGGCGGCCAGCAGGCCCGCCGCGGCCCTGATCGTACGAGTTCTTGTGCGCATGGGTGGAGCTCCTTCGCGGAATCGCGGATGGGGTTGAATGGCCCCTGCAGACTCGTCGGGACCCTTGCTAAAACGATTTGGCAGGAGTAAACCCTGTGACCTACGCCACGTCAACACCCCTGGGGTGGCGCGTGACCGGATCGAAACATGACGAGAGGTGCGGGACGAGATGCGTGGAGTCAGGCGATCGCGGGTGCGGTTGCGCGACGTCGCCGAGCGGGCCGGTGTGTCGCCCACGACGGCGTCGTTCGTCCTCGGCGGACGCGACATGCGGATCTCCGAGGAGACCCGGCAGCGCGTCCTGCGGACCGCCCGCGAGCTGGACTACCGGCCCAACCTGGCGGCGCGCAGCCTACGCACCCAGGAAAGCCGCACCATCGGCCTGGTCGCCGACACGATCGCCACCGGGCACTACGGCGGCGAGCTGATCCGCGGGAGCATGACCGCGGCGCTCAAGCATGGCCATCGCCTCCTCGTCTGCGAGTCCGAGGGCGACCCGAGCCTCCAGGCCGCGCTCGTCGAGGACCTCGTCGGTCGCCAGGTCTCCGGCCTGGTCGTCGCCACCAGCTCGCACGACCGGGTGTCCGCACCGCGCGGGACCGGCGGCCTCCCCGTCGTGCTCCTCAACTGCCGCAGCGACGCGCCGGCTACCCCGCATCGTCCCGGACGAGACGGCGGGAGGTCGCGCCGCGGCCGGTCTCGTCGTCCGGGCCGGACACCGCCGCGGGATCTGGCTCGTCGGGGAGACGCCGGCCAGCTCGCTGCCCGGCGCGGGCCGGCTTCGAGGGGATCGTCGCCGAGGCTCGCGGGCGCCGGCGCCGTCCTCGACGAGACTGTCGTGCAAGTGGTGGCCCGAGGCGGCGTACGACGTGATGGCCCAGGCGCTGGCCGCGGGGCGGGCGCCCTCGTGCCGTCGTGTGCCTCAACGACCGGATCGCCTTCGGGGTCTACCAGGCGCTGCCGAGGCCGGGCTCGAGGTGCCGCGCGACGTGTCGGTGGTGTCCTTCGACGACTCCGAGCTGGCCAGCTGGCTGCGGCCCTCCCTGTCGAGCATCGGGCTGCCGGAGTTCGAGATGGGCCGCCTCGCCGTGGAGGCGCTGCTCGGCACGGAGCAGCCGCCCGCCGAGCGCCTCGTGCCCATGCCGGTGCGGGCCCGCGACTCGATCGCACCGCCGGCGGTAGTGACCCGGACCACATGAGACTCCCGTGCCGGGGGGTGCTCCGCGTGTACCTTGAGCGCGGTCCGACCCCGACAGGAGGCCCCCGTGCGCATCGGCATCCCCCGTGAGTCCCGGCCCGGGCGAGACGCTCGTCGCCGCGACCGCCGACGACCGCCGGCCAGCTCCAGGCCCTCGGCTACGACGTGGTCGTCGAGTCCGGCGCCGGCGTCGCCGCGGCCCAGCCCGACGCGGCGTTCGCCGCCGCCGGCGATCCCGGTCGGCACGATGCCGACGAGGTGTGGACCAGCGACATCGTCGTCAAGGTCAACGCCCCGACCGCCGACGAGATCTGGCGGCTCCGCGCACGGGCGCGACGGTGATCTCGCTGATGGCGCCGGCGCGCAGCCCCGAGCTCGTCGAGCAGCTCCAGGCGCAGCGGGTCACCGGCCTGGCGATGGACGCGGTGCCCCGCATCTCGCGCGCCCAGGCGATGGACGTGCTCTCCTCGATGGCCAACGTCGCCGGCTACCGCGCCGTCGATCGAGGCCGCGCACGAGTTCGGCCGGCAGTTCACCGGTCAGGTCACCGCGGCCGGCAAGGTCCCGCCGGCCCGGGTCTTCGTGGTCGGCGCCGGCGTCGCCGGTCTGGCCGCGATCGGCGCCGCCGGGTCGATGGGCGCGATCGTGCGGGCCTTCGACGTGCGGCCCGAGGTCGCCGAGCAGGTCGAGTCGATGGGTGCGGAGTTCGTCACGGTCGACATGGAGCAGGAGGTCTCGTCCGACGGCTACGCCAAGGAGATGACCGCCGAGCAGGAGGCGGCGACCGCCGCGATGTACGACGAGGAGGCGCGCAACGCCGACATCGTCATCACCACCGCGCTGATCCCGGGCCGTCCCGCGCCGCAGCTGGTCACCGCCGAGACGGTCGCCGGCGATGCGCACCGGCTCGGTCGATCGTCGACATGGCCGCGGCCAACGGCGGCAACGTGCGAGCTGACCCGGACCGACGAGAAGGTCGTCACCGACAACCTGCGTCACGATCCTCGGCTACACCGACCTCGCCGGCCGGCTGGCCGCGCAGACCAGCCAGCTCTACGGCACCAACGTCGTCAACCTCCTCAAGCTGCTGACGCCCGGCAAGGACGGCGAGCTCGTCCTCGACCTCGACGACGTCGTCGCAGCGCGGCATCACCGTGGCCCGCGACGGCGAGTCGATGTGGCCGCCGCCGCCGGTGCAGGTCGAGTGCGGCGCCGGCCGCCGCCGCTGCCGTCGCTCGGCCGAGCCGCGAGGCCGCGAGAAGCCGCCGCCGGACCCGCGCCGGAAGTGGTACGTCGCGCGGCGCTCGGCGGCCGTGCTCTTCGCCCTCGTCGCGGCGTACTCACCGCCCGACTTCCTCGGGCACTTCACCGTCTTCGCGCTGGCGGTCTTCGTCGGCTACTACGTCATCTCCAACGTGGCGCACGCCCTGCACACGCCGCTGATGAGCGAGACCAACGCGATCTCCGGGATCATCCTGGTCGGCGGCATCCTGCAGGTCGGCAGCGACAACATCGCCGTGACCGTGCTGGCGCTGGTCGCCGTGCTCGTGGCCAGCATCAACATCTTCGGTGGCTTCCTGGTGACGCTGCGCATGCTCGAGATGTTCCGGAAGGACTGACGCCATGAGCGACTTCCTGACCTCCGAGCGGCTGCCCGGGCTGATCCAGGCGGCCTACATCATCGCCGGCGATCCTCTTCATCGCCGCGCTGGCCGGGCTGTCCAAGCACGAGACCGCCAAGCGCGGCAACCTCTTCGGCATGGCCGGCATGGGCCTGGCGCTGGTCGCGACGCTCGTCCTCGCCGCCCGCAACAGCCAGTACGGCGACCAGCGTCCGCTCGGCCGTGACGCTGGTGCTGATCGCTGGTCGCGATGGCGGTCGGCGGCGTCGATCGGCGCCTGGCGGGCCCGCACGGTCGAGATGACCGGCATGCCCGAGCTGGTGGCGATGCTGCACAGCTTCGTCGGCCTCGCCGCCGTGCTGGTCGGCTTCAACTCCTGCCTCGAGCGCCGACGCACCTCGGCGGCTCGCCGACACCATGCACGACGTCGAGGTGTTCGTCGGCGTCTTCATCGGCGCCGTGACGTTCACCGGCTCGATCGTGGCCTGACCTCAAGCTGAGCGGCGCGGATGAAGTCGACGCCCGCTGGTGCTGCCGGGCCGGCACCTGCTCAACCTCGCCGATCCTCGTCGGCTCCACGGCGCTGCGCGGTCGTGGTTCGTGGCCGACGACGGCGACGCTGCGGCCTGGTCCCGCTGATCGCGTCATGACGGCGCTCGCGCTGCTGCTCGGCTTCCACCTCGTCGCCGCCATCGGCGGCGGCGACATGCCGGTCGTCGTCTCGATGCTCAACTCCTACTCCGGCTGGGCCGCCGCGGCCGCCGGCTTCATGCTGAGCAACGACCTGCTGATCATCACCGGGTCGCTGGTGGGCTCCTCCGGTGCGATCCTCAGCTACATCATGTGCAAGGCGATGAACCGCTCGTTCGTCAGCGTCATCGCCGGCGGCTTCGGCTCCGACGGCGCCGTCACCGGCGAGGAGCGCGACTACGGCGAGCACCGCGAGATCAAGGCCGACGAGGCCGCCGAGCTGCTCGCCGACGCGTCGTCGGTGGTGATCACGCCCGGCTACGGCATGGCGGTCGCCCAGGCGCAGTACCCCGTCGCCGAGCTGACCGCGAAGCTGCGCGAGAAGGGCGTCGACGTCCGCTTCGGCATCCACCCGGTCGCCGGCCGGCTGCCCGGCCACATGAACGTGCTGCTCGCCGAGGCCAAGGTGCCCTACGACATCGTGCTCGAGATGGACGAGATCAACGGCGACTTCGCCGAGACCGACGTCGTCCTGGTCATCGGCGCCAACGACACCGTCAACCCGGCCGCCCTCGAGGAGCCGGGCTCGCCCGATCGCCGGGCATGCCCGTCCTCGAGGTCTGGCACGCCAAGGACGTCATCGTCTTCAAGCGCTCGATGGCCACCGGCTACGCCGGCGTCCAGAACCCGCTCTTCTTCAAGGACAACTCCCGGATGCTCTTCGGCGACGCCAAGGAGCGGGTCGAGCGACATCGTCGCGCGCCCTGCCGCACGAGGTGGGGGTCGGGCGGTACCGGTCCGTTGGCCAGCCGATGATGAGCGAGGTCGCTCCACCACCGCGTAGCGGGGACGCCGGCGTGGGGCCCTCGCCGAGGTGGGAGTGCGACGAGCACGAGACGGTCGACGGTCCAGGTGGGGCCGGTCAACTGTCGGCAGCCGCGACCCACCGGGTCAGCTCGGCTGGCCGGCCGGTGCGGGCCACGGTGACGTGCGGTCGGAACCGCTGACCGTCGACGGCCGACGCCGGCCCGACCGCCGCGGCACGGGCGCCGGTGGCCAGGCGGTCCAGCACGGGGGGTCCTCCACAGCGATGCCGGCGTAGAGCACCTGGCGCGGGCGACGTCGGGGAACGCGCCCGCCTGCGATCGCCGCCGGGAGCGGGGATGCGACGGGCCGCCGACTCCGGCCGAGGTTGGCGACCAGGTCGTCGAGCGCCCGGTCGTGCCGCAGCCGAGCGCCAGGGCAGGCGGAGGTGTCCGAGGGTCCAGCGGATCCGGCCGTGGTCACCGGCGACTCGCGGCGCGTCGACGTCGTCCTGTGGCGCTCGCGGTCGTCCGCGCCAGTGTGACGCGGGCCACGCACGGACATCCGCATCGGCGATCAGCCGAGCTGGCTGCCGAGCAGGGCGCCGATGCCGTAGGTCACGACCATCGCGATGACGCCGCCGCCGACGTTGCGCACCACGGCGCGACCGGCGGGACTCTGCCCGAGCCGGGCGCTGGCCCAGCCGGTCAGGGCCAGGGCCACGACCACCGAGGCCCCGGTCACCCACAGGCGCACCCCGGCAGGACTCAGGCCGATCGTGAGCAGCGGGAGCAGCGCGCCCACGGTGAACGCGAGCATCGAGGCCCAGGCGGCGTGCCACGGGTTGGTGAGCTCGTCGGGGTCGATGCCGAGCTCGGCCTCGGCGTGCGCGCCCAGGGCGTCGTGCGCGGTCAGCTGCTCGGCCACCTGGAGGGCGAGGTCCTCGGTGAGGCCCTTCTGCACGTAGAGGTCGGCGAGCTCGGCGAGCTCCTCCTCCGGCTCCTCGACGAGCTCGCGGCGCTCCTTGGCGAGCAGCGCCTGCTCGGAGTCGCGCTGGGTGCTCACCGAGACGTACTCGCCCGCCGCCATGCTGATCGCGCCGGCCACGAGCCCGGCGACACCCGCGACCAGGATCGCCCGGTGGTCCGTGGTGGCACCCGCGACGCCGACCACCAGGCCCGCGGTCGAGACGATGCCGTCGTTGGCGCCGAGCACCGCCGCCCGAAGCCAGTTGAGCCGCGAGGCCAGGCTCTCGTCGTGGGGCTCGTCGTCGTGGGGGCCGATCTGGAGGTCGGCCGCGTCGGTGCTCATGGTCCCCATCGTCCGCAGCACCGGGGTGCTCCGCAACGAAGGCCAGCCTGCACTGGCCGATCCGAGAGACGGTGTCGCATCGGCGTTTAGCCCGGCCCCGGGCAGGGCACCACTGCCGACATGAGCACGGACGTTCCCACCGGACCCCAGCTGCGGCCACTGCCGCCGCCGGTCAACCCGCTGACCCAGCCCAACCCGCACCGGGCCCTCCTCGAGGACCTGCACGAGCAGGTCGTCGCCGGCCTGGAGAAGGCGCAGGCCGTCCAGGAGGCGGCCCGCGAGCGGATGGCCGCGGCCGAGGCCGGGGCCACCGGCGAGGCGCTCGACGGTGGACTCACCGTGACGGTGGACTCCAAGGGCATGGTGCGGTCCGCGGACTTCGGTCCCGAGGTCGTCGGTCTCACCGCGGAGGAGCTGCGCGCCGAGACGCTGGCGGCCCTCGAGGACGCCAAGTCCAGGCTCGGGCTGCGACCCCGGGTGTCGCCGGACGCCGTCAACGCCCTGTTCGACCGACCCGTGGCAGAGGCCCTGCTGCGACTGCTGAAGACGGAGAAGCCATGAGCAACGGATTCCAGGTGGAGCTCGGCGAGCTGCACAGCAACGCCAGCGCCGTCACCGGCGTCGCCGGCCAGATGGGGCAGGCAGTGGGAGCGGCCGGGGCGGCCATGGCGCTGTCGCCGCAGGCCTTCGGCATCCTCTGCTCCTTCTTCACCCCGCCCGCCCTCGCCCTCTCCACCGCGGCGATCAACGGGCTCGGCGGCCTGCAGTCCGCGTCCACCAAGCGGGCCGGGACCGTCGAGGCCTGCGCCGCCGACTTCGAGACCACCGACGCCAAGGTCGCCGAGGGCATCACCAAGCTGACGGGAACGATCTGACATGAACGACCTCATCGCCGTGGAGCCCGTCGACGTCATCGGGTCGTCGTACGAACAGGTCGCCGAGGGCGACCCCTCGGGGCTCGTGCAGTTCCACCCGGGCGCCGACGAGGCCGTCAAGGCGGGCATGGCGTTCGCCGAGGGCGACGTCTTCACCGGGGTGCTCAGCCTGGTCGGCGGCATCACCGAGATGGTGGAGATGGTGATCGACCCCTTCGCCACCCTGCTGTCCAGCGTCGCCGGGTTCCTCATGGACTACGTCCCGCCGCTGCCGCAGATGCTCGACGCGCTGGCCGGCAACCCGGCCCTGGTCGAGTCGATCGGCGTCACCTGGGACAACGTGGCCGGGGCCGTCGAGTCCGCGGCCGCCGACCTGCTGACCGCCGTCACCCAGGTGCTCAGCACCTGGTCGGGCCTCGCCGCCGCGGCCTACGCCACCGCCATGAACGCCCTCATCGACGCCATGAACAAGTGCGCCTACGTCTGCCGCTGCATGGCGCAGGGGATGCAGGTCGCCAGCGGCGTCGTCCAGGCCGTGCGCACCTTCACCAAGGACCTCATCGCCGAGCTGGTCGGCCAGCTCATCGCCTGGGCCGCCGAGGTCGCCGCCACGGTCGGCATCGGGGCCTCCTGGGTCATCCCCAAGGCCACCGCGCGGATCAGCCTCACCGTCACCGACTGCACGACCTTCTCCCAGGCCCTGGTCCGCGGCATGACCGACTTCAAGATCATCGCCGAGCTCCTCAACGACGCATGGGGCCTGCTGCTGTCCTCGCTGAACGCGATCGACGAGGGCGTGGCCCGTGGGGAGGCAGGCGCATGAGCTACCAGGCACCGCCCCAGATCACCCCGGACAACCTCGACCGGATCGCGGAGGACTACGCCGAGCGCGGCCGCCAGGCCGACGTCGCGGGCGACCGGATCCTGGCGATCCGGGCCACCGGCCGGTCCGCCAAGGGCCTCGTCGAGGTCACCGTGGACGGGAGCGCCGTCGTGGTCGACCTGCAGTTCTCCGCGGGTGCGCCGGCGTCGTACGCCATGCTCGGCACCGCCCTCAAGCAGGCCCACGACCGGGCCGTGGCCGAGTGGAACCGGCAGGTGCGCGCCATCACCGAGGAGGTGCTCGGGGACGACGACACGCTGCGCCTCCACATCCAGCGGACGAGCGACACCGACTGCGCCGCGCACATCGACCCGGCCAACCTCCTGGACGACGACGACGAGGACGACGACGCCGCCAGCCGGCGCCGTCCGTAGCCCTGCTAGACATGCGCGCATGAGTTTCAGCGACTGGCTCGGGGTCCTGCTGGCCGTGGCTGCCGTGGGGGTCCTGGCCGCCCGGTCCCGCCTGTGGCTGCGCACCTACCGCCGCGGCGGGGCCGGCGACCGTGCCGTGCTCGAGGAGGCAGGGGCCAAGCAGGAGTCCGTACGCCGCCTCGCCGCCGAGCGGGGGTGGACGGTCCGCTCGGGCGCCGAGGTGGGGTCGCGGGCGTTCCCGTCGCGACTGCGGGCCGAGATGGTGGACGTCGGCGCCTGCGACTTCGTCGTCGAGGGCGACGGCTTCACCGCGACGTCGTGGACGGCCTACACCGGGCGTCTCCAGTCCCCGATGAAGATGGCGATCCGCCAGCACGTGCTCCGGGTGGACGCCCCGGGGGTCGACGCGGAGGTCCTGCTGCGCGACCTGCCGGTCGTCTACACGCCGATGCTGTTCCCGCGTGCCTTCAAGGACCGGTCCGTCGGGGACGCACCCGGCCAGCTGGTGGCCGCCGGCGACTACGACCGCGTCCGCGATCGGGTCGCCCCCCTGGTGGACCGGATCGTGGCCAGTCGCACGTGGGTCGTGGTGATGGACGGCGCCGTGACGGTGACGGCCCACTGGGAGCCCGACGCCGACGAGCTCGAGTCGTGGCTCCGGCTCGCGCGTGACGTGGCCGCCTCGCTGGCCGTCCCGGCCTAGCCCTCCGGTCGCGCCAGCGGGAGGGTCGCGACCACCTCGTGGCGCGGACGGCGCCGCGGGCCCTCACCGAGGTACGACGCCACGAGGGCGACCTCGTCCACGGTCCAGGCGGGTCCGGCGTACGCGTCGAGGAGCCGCACCCAGCGGCTGACGTTGGCCGGCCGACCCAGCCGCGCGAGGGTGAGGTGCGGCCGGAACCGCTGCCCGTCGACGACCGCGCCCGACGCGTTGGCGGCCGAGCGGGCTCCCCGGGACAGTGCGTCGACGTCGCCCTCGACCCCCGCCCAGAGGACCTTCGCGCGGTCGGGGTGGGGGAACGCGCCCCCGCCCACGACCCGCGCGGTGAAGGCCCGGTGCCGTGCCGCGGTCGCCGCCAGGCGGTCCACCAGGTCGTCGAGCGAGCGGTCCGGCACGTCCGCCATGAAGGCGAGCGTGAGGTGCCACTGCTCGGCCGACGACCACCGCCAGCCCTCGACGGACGCGGCCGCGTCGCGGCGTACGGACAGGAACTCGTCCAGGTCCTCGGTCGCGGCCTCGGGCGGGACGACCGCCACGAACATCCTGGTCATCAGACGCCCGCTCAGAAGCCCGAGGTCGCGCCCGATCAGCATCTTCATGATCTCGTTGGAGCCCGCCCAGATCTTGCTCACCCGGGCGTCGCGCCAGGCGCGGGCGACGCGGTACTCGTTCATGTAGCCGTAGCCGCCGTGCAGCTGGACGCAGTGGTCGAGCACGTCGTTCTGCACCTGCGAGGTCCACCACTTGGCCTTGGCCGCGTCGACCGCCGTCAGCTCGCCGCGGGTGTGCTTCATGACGCACTGGTCGACGTAGGCCTGGGTGACCTCGACCTGGGTGACCAGCTCGGCCATCAGGAAGGCGTTGTGCTGGAAGCTGCCGATCGGCTGGCCGAACGCCTTGCGGTCCTTGGCGTACTGGATGGTCTCCTCGAGGATCTGCGCGGCGTGGGCGAGGTTGGTGATCGCCGAGCCGAGGCGCTCCTGGGGCAGGAACTGCATCATCGAGATGAAGCCGGTGTCGAGCGGGCCGATCAGGTCGGCGTTGCTGACCCGGACGTTCTCGAAGGCCAGCTCGGCGGTGTCGGACTCGTCCTGGCCGACCTTGTCGAGCACCCGTCCGACCGAGAAGCCGTCGAGCGAGGTGTCGACGCCGAAGAGGCTGATGCCCTTGGCCTTCTTCTCCGGGCTGGTGCGGGCCGCGACCACCACCAGGTCGGCGCTGCCGCCGTTGGTGATGAAGGTCTTGGAGCCGTTGATGATCCAGTCGTCGCCGTCGTGGACCGCGGTGGTCCGGAGGTTGGCCAGGTCGGAGCCGCCGCCGGGCTCGGTCATGCCGATCGCGGTGAGCAGCTCGCCGGAGCAGAACTTCGGGAGCCAGCGCTCCTTCTGCTCGTCGGTGGTGAGGTGCACGAGGTACGGCGCCACGATGTCGGCGTGGATGCCCAGGCACGAGGGCAGCGTCATGTTGACCTTGGCGAGCTCCTCGGTGAGCACGGCGTTGAAGCGGTAGTCGCCCGCCTCGGAGCCGCCGTACTGCTCGGGGATCTCCAGGCCGAGGAAGCCCTGCTTGCCCGCCGAGAGCCAGAACTCGCGGCTCAGGCCGTGGCCCTCGGCGTACTCGTCGAGGTGGGGGACCACCTCGCGGTCCAGGAACTCCTTGACCGAGGCGCGGAAGGCCTCGTGGTCCTCGTCGTAGATGTCGCGCGTCATGGGGCAGATGTTACCCGCGAGTCACCTGGCGTGGTCGCCGTCGTGACGAGCGACGCACGACTAGCGTGGCGGCGTGCTGAAGGTCGCGCTCGCCGCCCTGGTCCTGGCCGGTACGACGCTCGCGCCCGGCGCCGTGTCCGGCCTCGTGTCCGGCCCCGTGTCGGCGGCCCCTCCCGACGGCACCATCGAGGCCCCGGCCACCGGCCTCGGCTCCCGCCCGCCCGCGTGGCTGGGCACCCGCGAGCTGCCGCGGACCGACACCGGGTTCGGTGAGGTCCGGCCGACCCCACCCGCCCTGCGCCACCGCCGGTGGACCCTGCCCGACACGGTGCCGATGCTGAGGGGCCGGGGCTACCGCGCGAAGGTCGTGTCCCCGGCACCCGCGCGGGTGGTCGCGCGGTCGACGTGGGAGGAGGGCTGCCCCGTCGCGCCGAGCGAGCTCGCGTGGGTGCGGGTGAAGTTCTGGGGCTTCGACCACCGCGCCCACACCGGTGAGCTGCTCGTGCACGCCCGCGCGGCCGACGGCATCGCCGAGGTGTTCGGCACGCTCTTCCGGCAGCGCTTCCCGCAGGAGCAGGTGGTGATCGTGCGCTCCTACGACCCCGACGAGCCGCCGACGGGCGACGGCAACGCCACCGGCGCGTTCGTCTGCCGGCCGACGACCGGGGCGTCGTACTTCTCCCAGCACGCCTACGGCCTGGCCCTCGACCTCAACACCTTCCAGAACCCCTACCTCAAGGGCGACGTGGTGCTGCCCGAGCTGGCCAGCGCCTACCTGCGGAGGGACCGGGTGCGCCCGGGCATGGTCGTGGAGGCGGGACCGGTGATCGACGCGTTCGCGCGGATCGGCTGGGAGTGGGGCGGCGACTGGAGCAGCGCGAAGGACTACCAGCACTTCAGCGAGAACGGGCGCTGAGCGGGCGGCGTCAGGAGCGCAGGACGTCCTTCGCCGGCGGTGCCTCGACCTCGAACTCCTGGTCGAACTCGGAGAAGGCCAGGGCCGCGGGCTCCCGTCCCCCTTCCTGGGTGATCTTGAGGACGTAGTGCGGGTCGTCCGTGGCGATCCAGGCCCGCTGGGTGGCCACGCCGCCCTCGGTCCCGGTCACCACCACCGCCTTCTGACCGTCCAGGGAGACCTCCTCGCCCCGGGCGAGGTCGGCCACCTCGTCGTCCTCGCGGACGACGCCGTACTTGTCGAAGAGCTCCTCGAAGGCGCAGAGGTCGCGGGCCTGTCGGGTCCCCAGCGGGATCCAGGACCGGGCGAGCCTCTCCTGGGTCGCCTGCGGCAGGGCTCCACCGCCGCCGGCGGTGTTGATGAACCCGACGTCGCCCTTCACCCAGGCCTTGCCGTCGACGCCCCGGACGTCCACGTGACTGCCCTCGTAGGTGAGCGAGCCGGTGCAGTCGCCGGAGCGGCTGAGGTGGAGGTCCACGAAGTGCGACCTGCCCTTCAACCACAGCTGCCCGGTCATCCGCAGCGAGTCCACCTCGGTCATCGTCTCGAGACTGGCGGAGACGACGTCGGCCACGCCCTGCTTGGCGAAGTCGCTGGTCGTCATGTCCTCGTAGACGCTGCAGCCGGCGACGGCTGCGGTCGCGACGAAGGCGAGCGCGGTGCGCGCGAGGACGCGCGTCGTACGTGATGGCACTGGGGACCCCCTGATCGACCGGCGCCAGCATCAGACCATGCACCCGCAGGGGTGCGCAGCGGAATGCGCAGGACGCTGCCGCGGGCCATGATGGCGATCGCGACGAGTCGAGCGGCTACGCTTTGAACGATCCAACTATCAAGGAGTGCCGTGCAGATCTGGCCAGGAACGCCCTACCCGCTCGGTGCCACCTTCGACGGCAGCGGCACCAACTTCGCCCTCTTCAGCGAGGTCGCCGAGCGCGTCGAGCTGTGCCTCTTCGAGGTCGGCGCCGCGGCAAGGTCACCGAGACCCGCGTCGAGGTCACCGAGGTCGACGCCTACGTGTGGCACTGCTACCTGCCCACGGTGCAGCCGGGACAGCGGTACGGCTACCGCGTCCACGGCCCCTGGGACCCGGCCAACGGCCTGCGCTGCAACCCGAACAAGCTCCTCCTCGACCCCTACGCCAAGGCGACCAGCGGCGAGATCGACTGGGACCAGTCGCTGTTCGGCTACGACTTCGGCGACCCGGACTCCCGCAACGACGACGACTCCGCGTCCCACATGACGCACGGCGTGGTCATCAACCCCGTTCTTCGACTGGGAGGGCGACCGCCGGCTCAACATCCCCTACAACGAGTCCTTCATCTACGAGGCGCACGTCAAGGGGCTCACCCAGCTGCACCCGGACATCCCGGAGGAGCAGCGCGGGCACGTACGCCGGCCTCGCGCACCCGGCGATCACCGAGCACCTCACCAAGCTCGGCGTCACCGCCATCGAGCTGATGCCGGTCCACCAGTTCATCCAGGACTCCACCCTGCTCGACCAGGGCCTGCGCAACTACTGGGGCTACAACACCCTGGGCTTCTTCGCGCCGCACGCCGACTACGCCTCGAGCGTCGAGGGCCAGCAGGTGCAGGAGTTCAAGTCGATGGTCAAGGCGATGCACGCCGCGGGCATCGAGGTCATCCTCGACGTGGTCTACAACCACACCGCCGAGGGCAACCACCTCGGGCCGACGCTGAGCTTCAAGGGCATCGACAACCCGGCGTACTACCGCCTCGTCGAGGACGACCAGCGCTACTACATGGACTACACCGGCACCGGCAACAGCCTCAACGTGCGCCACCCGCACTCGCTGCAGCTGATCATGGACTCGCTGCGCTACTGGGTCACCGAGATGCACGTCGACGGCTTCCGCTTCGACCTCGCCGCCACGCTGGCCCGCGAGTTCTACGACGTCGACCGGCTCGCCACCTTCTTCGAGCTCGTGCAGCAGGACCCGGTCGTCAGCCAGGTCAAGCTGATCGCCGAGCCGTGGGACGTCGGTCCCGGCGGCTACCAGGTCGGCAACTTCCCGCCCCAGTGGACCGAGTGGAACGGCGACTACCGCGACACCGTGCGCGACTTCTGGCGCGGCGAGCCGTCGCTGGGCGAGTTCGCCTCGCGGCTCTCCGGCTCCTCCGACCTCTACGAGCACTCCGGTCGCCGGCCCTTCGCCAGCATCAACTTCGTCACCGCCCACGACGGCTTCACGCTGCGCGACCTCGTGTCCTACAACGAGAAGCACAACGAGGCCAACGGCGAGGACAACAACGACGGCGAGAGCCACAACCGCTCCTGGAACCACGGCGTCGAGGGCCCGACCGACGACCCCGAGATCCTCGAGGCGCGGGCCCGCGAGCAGCGCAACTTCCTCGCCACGCTGCTGCTGAGCCAGGGCGTGCCGATGCTGCTGCACGGCGACGAGATGAGCCGCACCCAGGACGGCAACAACAACACCTACGCCCAGGACTCCGAGATCGCCTGGGTGCACTGGGACCGGGCCGACAAGCCGCTGATCGAGTTCACCGCCGCGGTCGCCAAGCTGCGCGCCAGCCACCCGACCTTCCACCGCAAGCGCTTCTTCACCGGCACGCACGGTGCGCACCGGCGACGGCGAGCGCCTCAACGACATCGTCTGGCTGCCCCTCGACGGCACGCCGATGGAGGACGACAACTGGGAGGGCTGCCAAGGCGATCGGGATGTACCTCAACGGCGACGGCATCGCCGGCAAGGACGCCCGCGGCGGCACCATCACCGACGACCACTTCCTGCTCTACTTCAACGCCGACGGCCCGGCCGAGGTGACCCTCCCGCAGGACGAGTACGCCGCGGCGTGGGACGTCGTCATCGACACCGGCGGGTCCGCCGACACGGCGCAGACCCTCGACCGCCGGCGCGACGTTCCACCTCGCCACGCACAGCCTCGTGGTGCTGCGTGAGCACGCCGAGCCCGAGGCGCGAGCCCGACCACTCGGTCGCCGCCTCGCTGGCCTCGCTCGCCGACACGGGCAGCACCGACGCCACCCCGGCCGCCGACCAGCGGCACCGCCGCGACCAGGACTGAAATCCAGGACTGACACCAGCACTGGAGCAGAGCACAGCCCACCGAGAGGGACCATGCGCACGCCCGTCAGCACCTACCGGCTCCAGATCACCGAGGACTTCGACCTGCACGAGGCGGCGCGGGTGCTGCCCTACCTGCACGACCTCGGGGTGGACTGGGTCTACCTCTCGCCGCTGCTCGCGGCGGAGACGGACAGCAACCACGGCTACGACGTGTCCGACCACGGCCGCATCGACGCGGCGCGCGGCGGGGTGTCCGGCCTCGTCGGCGGTGTCGGCCGAGGCGCACCGGCTCGGGATGGGCGTGCTGGTCGACATCGTCCCCAACCACGTCGGCGTCGCCAAGCGCGGCGACAACGCGCTGGTGGTGGTCGGTGCTGACCCACGGCCAGGCCTCGGAGTACGCCGACGCGTTCGACATCGACTGGGCCGCCGGTGGCGGACGGCTGCGCATCCCGGTCGTCGGCGACGACGACCTCGCGCGACGACGGGTCGATCGACCACCTCGTGGTCGAGGCCGGGCAGCTGCGCTACCACGACCACGCCTTCCCGCTGGCTCCCGGCAGCGCCGACGACAGGACGAGCTCGGGCTCACCGCCCAGGACGTGCACGCCCGGCAGCACTACGAGCTGGTGTCCTGGCGGGTGGCCGACGCCGGCCTCAACTACCGCCGGTTCTTCGCCGTCAACAGCCTCGCCGCGATCCGGGTCGAGGACCGCGAGTGGTTCGACCGCTCCCACGACGAGATCGGGCGCTGGTTCACCGAGGGCCTCGTCGACGGGCTGCGGGTCGACCACCCCGACGGCCTGCGCGACCCCGAGGGCTACCTCGCGCGACCTGGCCGAGCTGACCGGCGACGCCTACGTGCCTCGTCGAGAAGATCCTCGAGCCCGGCGAGGAGCTGCCGCGCGAGTGGCCGACCGCGGGCACCACCGGCTACGACGCGCTGGCGCTCATCGACCGGGTGCTCACCGACCCCGCCGCGGCCGAGCGCCCTCGGCGCGCTCGACGAGCGGCTGCGCGGCGGGCCCGTCGACTGGGCCCGCGATGGTCCACGACAACAAGCGCGCCGTCGCCGACGGGATCCTGCGCTCGGAGGTGCTGCCGCATCGGCCGCGAGCTGCGGGTGGCGCTGAGCCGCTCGGGGGCGGACGCGCCCGCCGACACCGAGGACGCGGTCGCCGAGCTGATGGCCTGCTTCCCGGTCTACCGCTCCTACCTGCCCGGCGGTCGCGAGCACCTCGACGAGGCGTTCGCCCTGGCCCGCGAGCACCGGCCCGACCTGGCCGGCACGCTCGACGTGCTGCTCCCGGTGCTCTCCGACCCCGCCCAGCCCCCGGCGCTGCGCTTCCAGCAGACCTCCGGGATGGTGATGGCCAAGGGCGTCGAGGACTGCTCGTTCTACCGCTGGTCGCGGCTCACCTCGCTCAACGAGGTCGGCGCCGACCCGTCGGTCTTCTCCGTCACCGCCGACGAGTGGCACGACGCGATGGCCACCCGCCAGCGCGAGTGGCCGCACGCGATGACCGCGCTCTCGACCCACGACACCAAGCGCGGCGAGGACGTCCGCGCCCGCATCACCGCGCTGGCCGAGGTCCCCGACACCTGGGAGCGGGCGCTCGACCGGCTGCTCGACCTGGTGCCCCTGCCCGACCCCGGCTTCGGCAACCTGCTCTGGCAGGCGATCGTCGGCGCCTGGCCGGCGCCGGGCTCGACGGCGACTGGCGCGAGCGGCTGCACGGGTACGCCGAGAAGGCGATGCGCGAGGCGGGCGACCGCACGCAGTGGACCGCGCCCGACGAGGACTACGAGGCGGCCGTGCACGCGGCCGTCGACGCCGCCTTCGACCGGCCCGAGGTGCGCGCCGTGGTCGACGAGGTGCTCGACGCCGTCGTCCGACGCCGGCTGGAGCAACGCGCTGGCCGCCAAGCTGGTCGCGATCACGATGCCGGGCGTGCCCGACGTCTACCAGGGCAGCGAGCTGTGGGAGCAGAGCCTCGTCGACCCCGACAACCGCCGCCCGGTCGACTTCGACGTACGCCGCTCGCTGCTGCACGCGGTCGAGCACGGCGAGCGCCCCGCGCTGACCGGCGGCGTCGACGACCCCGGCGCGGCCAAGCTGCTCGTCACCCGCGCCGGCCTGCTGGCCCGCCGCGAGCAGCCCGAGCTCTTCGACTCCTACGACCCGCTCACAGCGACGGGCGAGGCCGCCGACCACGCGCTGGCCTTCGACCGCGGAGGCGCCATCACCGTGGTCACCCGCCTGCCGCTCGGCCTCGCCGCCGCGGCGGCTGGGGCGACACCATCCTCGCCCTGCCCGCCGGGGAGTGGACCGACGCGGTCTCCGGGCGCGTCTTCACCGGCGACGTCCTGCTGGCCGAGCTGCTGGGCGACCTGCCCGTCGCGCTGCTCACCCGCAGCCTCGCGCCGCTCGACGAGGTCCGCGGCCGCTTCGACGTCTGGGCGCCCCGCGCGCGAGTCCCTCACGCTCCGGGTCGGCGACGCAGCGGGTGCCGATGGCCCGTCGCGCCGACGACTGGTGGACCCCGACCGG
This sequence comes from uncultured Actinomycetota bacterium, assembly GCA_963776975.1. Classification (GTDB taxonomy): domain Bacteria; phylum Actinomycetota; class Actinomycetes; order Propionibacteriales; family Nocardioidaceae; genus Nocardioides. Next base: position 199,942 of record CAVZOU010000015.1, read on the forward strand.
CCCGGTGCCCGAGGGCGAGGTCGACTACGGCTACCTCGTCGACGACGCCGACGACGCCGCTGCCCGACCCGCGCTCGCGGCGGCAGCCGGACGGCGTGCACGGGCTGTCGCGCACCTTCGACGCCGGCGCGCACGACTGGACGCGACGCCGGCTGGACCGGGCGCCAGCTCGCGGGCTCGGTGATCTACGAGCTGCACATCGGCACCTTCACCCCCGAGGGCACCTTCGACGCCGCCCTCGGCCAGGCTCGACCACCTGCGCTCGATCGGCGTCGACTTCGTCGAGCTGATGCCGGTCAACGCCTTCAACGGCACCCACAACTGGGGCTACGACGGCGTCCTGTGGTCGGCCGTCCACGAGCAGTACGGCGGCCCGGCGGCTACCAGCGCTTCGTCGACGGCTGCCACGCGGCCGGGCTCGGCGTGATCCAGGACGTGGTGCACAACCACCTCGGGCCGTCGGGCAACTACCTGCCGGTGTTCGGCCCCTACCTCAAGTCGGGCGCCAACACGTGGGGCGACCTGGTCAACCTCGACGGCGAGGGCAGCCACGAGGTCCGGCGACTCATCCTCGACAGCGTGCGGATGTGGTTCGCCGACATGCACGTCGACGGGCTGCGGCTCGACGCCGTGCACGCGCTCTCCGACGAGTCCCCGACGCACCTGCTCGAGGAGATGGCGATCGAGGTGGCCGCGCTGTCGGCCCACCTGCGCCGGCCGCTCACCCTCATCGCCGAGTCGGACCTCAACGACCCGCACCTCGTCACCCCCCGCGAGGGCGGTGGCTACGGGCTGGACGCGCAGTGGAGCGACGACTTCCACCACGCCGTGCACGTGGCGCTCACCGGCGAGACCGACGGCTACTACGCCGACTTCGAGCCGCTCTCCGCGCTCGGCAAGGTGCTGACCCGCGGGTTCTTCCACGACGGCACGTTCAGCTCGTTCCGCAACCGGGTGCACGGGGTGGCCGTCGACGTCGAGCGGATGCCGGGCTGGCGCCTGGTGGTGGCGAGCCAGAACCACGACCAGATCGGCAACCGCGCCCGCGGCGACCGGGTCACCGAGGCGCTCGACGACGACCAGCTCGCCTGCGCGGCGCTGCTCACCCTGGCCTCGCCCTTCACGCCGATGCTCTTCCAGGGCGAGGAGTGGGCGGCCTCGACGCCGTTCGCGTTCTTCACCTCGCACCCCGAGCCCGAGCTCGGCAGGGCCACCGCCGAGGGGCGGCTCGCGGAGTTCGAGCGGATGGGCTGGGACCCGGCGGTCGTGCCGGACCCGCAGGACCCCGCGACGTACGAGCGCTCCAAGCTGGACTGGGACGAGCTCGGCACCGGGCGCCACGCGGTGCTCCTCGAGGTCTACCGCCGGCTGGCCGCCCTGCGTCGCGAGCTGCCCGAGCTCACCGACCCGGACCTGCGTCGGGTCGACGTGGACGTCGACGAGGACGCGCGCACCCTGGTGATGCACCGCGGTGCGGTGACGGTCGTGGTCAACGTCGGGGCCGCCCCGGCGACGGTCGACCTGCCGGGGGACCACGAGGTGCTCTTCACGACGCCGGCCGGTGCCTCGCTGGTCGCCGACGGACTGGAGCTGCCGGCGCACGCCGGCGCGCTGCTGCGTCGTACACGCTGAATCCGCACACCCCTGTGGGTGTGCCGGGTTGGCCGCAGGGCGGACGCGGTGGGTAGACAGGCCCGCATGACGACTGGGAGAGGGACGTCAGGGCTCGTCGCGTTCACCGGAGGCTGGGACACGCAGGTCGTGGCCACGTCGGTGCACGCGGGGCACGACCTGCGGCCCGAGATCGCGGCAGCGATGGTGCTCGACGAGGACGTCCGGCTGCGCGAGGAGGACCCGCACACCGACGTGATCGCCGCGGCCGTCGACTCCCGCGCGCTGACCGGCCGCTCGCGCTTCGAGGTCGACCTCAACCGCCCCCGCGAGGAGGCGGTCTACCGCGAGCCGGACGACTGCTGGGGCCTGGACGTGTGGGCCGACGGCACGCTCTCCGACGACCTGACCGCCGGCAGCCTCGCCGTGTACGACGAGTTCTACGCACGCCTCGGTGAGCGGCTCGACGCCGTGGCCGCCCGCGGTCCCTTCGTGCTCCTCGACGTGCACTCCTACAACCACCGTCGCGACGGCGCCGACGCCGACCCGGAGCCCGCCGAGGACAACCCGGTGGTCAACGTCGGCACCGGCACCCTCGACAGCGACCGCTTCGGCCGGCTCCTCGACGACTTCATGGAGACCCTCGCCAAGCAGCACGTCGGCGGCGAGCCCCTCGACGTCCGCGAGAACGTGAAGTTCCAGGGCCGCGCCGTGTCGTGGTTCGTGCACGACCGCTACCCCGGCGTGGGCTGCTGCCTGGCGCTGGAGTTCAAGAAGACCTTCATGGACGAGTGGACCGCCGAGGTCGACCACGAGCGCCTCGCGGAGACCGTCCGGGCCCTCGGGGCCACCGTCCCGGTGCTCGAGCAGGCCCTGGCCCGGCTCCGGTGAGCCCGGACGCCGGGTCGTCGGAGCCGCCGGAGATCGCCGCGGCCGATCGCGCGATCGACCACTCACTGGCCCAGCTCTCCCGGACCTTCCGCTTCCTCCTCGACATCACGCCGGTCGACGCCGACGACGTCAAGGACGACTTCCTCGAGGGCGAGGACCCCGAGCCCGACTTCACCTACCGCGAGCTCGAGACCGACCCCGAGGTCGTCCGGGCGATGCTGGACGACGTCGACGTCGCCTCCGTCGAGGACCCCACGCTCGGGCACCTGCTGCGCGCCAAGCACCGCGAGCTGGAGCTGCAGCTCGAGATGCTCCAGGCGCGCGAGTCCGACGACTTCCTCCAGCTGAGCATCGAGCTGTACGGCGGGGTGTCGCCCGCCCTGCGCCGGCAGGCCGAGGCGCTGCTCGAGACCGTCACCGAGACCGAGCCGCCCGGCGACGTCCTGGACGCGGACGAGTTCCTGGCGCTGGCCGAGGCGGAGATCGCCCACTACCGCGAGGTCGACCCCGACCTCGAGATGCACGCCGAGATCCGGCCCGACGTCAACGGCGTGATGGTGTCCGGCGACACCCTGCTCATCGGGCCGGAGTCGCGGGTGCAGCACGCCCGCGCGGCCGCCCTGCTGCACCACGAGGTCGGCACCCACCTCGTCACCCAGGCCAACGGCACCCACCAGCCGATCAAGGTGCTGGGCGTCGGGCTCGCCGGCTACGACGAGACCCAGGAAGGGCTGGCCGTGCTCGCGGAGATCGCGTGCGGCGGGCTCACCGCCTTCCGGCTGCGCCAGCTCGCCGGGCGCGTCGTGACCGTGCACCGCCTCATCGGCGGTGCGACGTTCGGCGAGGCCCACGAGGCCCTGGTGGCGGACGGCTTCCCGCGCGGCAGCGCCTTCACCACCGTGATGCGCGTCTACCGGTCCGGGGGGATGACCAAGGACGCCATCTACCTGCGCGGCCTCGTCGAGCTGCTCGAGCACCTCGGCGGCGGCGGCGCGCTCGACCTGCTCTGGCTCGGCAAGTTCTCGCTGGGGGACCTACCCCTCATCGGCGACCTGCGCGACCGGGGTGTGCTCCACCCCCCGCGGGTGCTGCCCCGCTACCTGCACGACCCGGCTGCCGCGGCCAACCTCGAGAGGGCCGCCGGGACCGAAGATCTCAGCACGTTACTGGAGGGACCCACATGAAGATCGGCTTCGTCGTCAACGACATCGACACCGAGCAGGCGCAGTACACCACCAACCGGCTGGCCATGGCGGCCAAGGAGATGGGCCACGAGGCCTGGTACATGGGCATCGGCGACTTCGCCTACGAGCCCGACGGCTCGCTCAGCACCAAGGCCCGCACGGGCGACGCCAAGAGCTACCGCTCGCTGGAGCGGCACATGTCCGACGTCCAGAAGCCGGAGGTCGAGCAGCTCCTCGGGCTCGACGAGTTCGACGTGGTCATGCTGCGCAACGACCCGGCCGACGACGCCGAGACCGACCCGTGGCGCAACAACGCCGGGGTGGCCTTCGGCCAGCTGATCGCCTCGACCGGCGTGCTCGTGGTCAACGACCCGACCAGCCTGGCCAACGCGCTGTCCAAGGCCTACTTCCAGCACTTCCCGGAGGTCGTCCGGCCGCGCACGCTGATCTCGCGCGACGAGAAGATGATCGAGGAGTTCATCGCGGACCTCGGCGGCAAGGCCGTGCTCAAGCCGCTGCAGGGGTCGGGCGGCGCCGGCGTGTTCCTGGTGGACCGCAAGGAGGCGCCCAACCTCACCCAGATCATCGAGGCGATCTCCCGCGACGGCTACGTCGTCGCCCAGGAGTACCTCCCCGAGGCGGTCAACGGCGACGTGCGGATGTTCGTGATGAACGGCCAGCCGCTCATGCACCAGGGCGAGTACGCCGCGTTCCGGCGTACGAACAAGACCAAGGACATCCGCTCCAACATGTCCGCCGGTGGGAAGGCCGAGAAGGTCACCGTCACCGACGCGATGCTGGAGATGGTCGAGGTGGTCCGGCCCAAGCTCGTCGCGGACGGCATGTTCCTCGTCGGGCTCGACATCGTCGGCGACAAGCTGATGGAGATCAACGTCTTCAGCCCCGGCGGCCTCGGCAGCGCGCAGAGCCTCTACGAGGTCAACTTCGCCCCGGCGATCATCGGCGAGCTCGAGCGCAAGGTGAACATCCGTCAGCACTACCCGGAGATCGACAACGTGAGGCTCGCGACGAGCTGAACCGGCACGCCCTCTGCGTGAAACGCGCCCCGCGAGGGCCCTCGTCATGTCATCGTGTCGGGCGGAGGTGAGGGGCATGACGACCAGCGAGCAGACCGTCGAGCACGACCGCCCCCACCAGGGGGGCTGGGGCGAGCCGGCGACCCGTGCCCAGCTGTGGCGTGTCGCGGACGACCTGCGACGCCGCGCGGGCTTCAGGATCTGTGCCATCGAGGTGCGCCGCAGCGACGACATGATGGAGTTCGTCGCGATCGCCGGCGACGACCCCGACGTGCGCGAGCTGGAGGGACAGAGCTCGCCGCTCGACGCGATGTACCCCGCGGTCGAGCTCGGCGACGTGGTCGGTGTCTTCACCTTCGTCCCCTGGGAGTCGATGACCCAGGAGGCGTGGGACCGCATCGAGCCGTACGTCGTCGTGCCCGAGGGTGACGTCCCGACCTCGCCCGACGAGTGGCACCCCCAGGACATGCTCGTGGCCCGGCTCGTCGACGGCGTGGGACGGTTGCGTGCGTTCGTCTACTTCGACGTCCCCGACTCCGGTCTCCGCCCGACGGACGAGCTGCTGACCGCGATGAGCGCCGACCTCGACGTCAGCCTCCAGGCCGTCATCACCACGATCGAGCGCGAGGAGTACGCCGCCGGCATCCGGCTCGCGACCGGCGCCCGCGTCGTCGTCCGCTCGGCCGCCAGCCGGCACGGTCTCGGCGAGCTGCTGCGCGTCGCGGGCGAGGAGCTGCATCGCGCCTTCCGTGCCGAGGTGCTCGCCGTGGACGTCTTCGGCGAGGCGCTGACCATGCACCCGCCCGCCGCGGTGGAGGTCGACGCCCCACCCCTGCACCCGGCGCTCCAGGACGCCGCGCGCGCCTGCTGGGCGCGCCAGCGCATCGTGCTCGTCGACGGCACCCGCGTGTGGGGCGACGACGACCTCGACGCGCAGCACCGCGACGAGCTGGTCGCACTGCTGGCCGCGCACGGGTGGGGCGAGGTGGTGATCGTGCCCGTCGGCGCCGGCGACGAGGTGCTCGGCATGCTGGCCATCGCGCGTGCGGTGGGCAGCGCCGCCTGGACCGACGACGAGAGCTCGGCGGCCCTCGACGTCGGCCAGGACCTGGGACGGGCGATCCTCAACGCCCGTGCCTCCCAGCGCGAGCGGGAGGCGGCCGAGGAGCTGCGTCGGGTCGACGACTACCGCGCGGGCCTCATCGCCACCCTCGCCCACGAGCTCAAGAACCCGATCGGGGTGGTCGCGGGCCACGCGGAGATGCTCGCGTCGCTCGGCGACGTCGAGGGACTGCCGCCCGCGGCACTGGTGTCCCTCGAGGCGATCACCCGCGGCGCCGACCGGCTCGCCACCCTGGTCGACGACCTGATGACGCTGAGCAAGGTGGGCGACCCCTCCCGCGAGATCGACGCCGTGCCGGTGGACCTGCGCTGGGTGGTCACGTCGGTGGTCGAGCAGGCGACCCTGGCCGCCGCGCAGCGCGGCGTCGAGCTCGTCTGCGCGACCCCGCCGGAGCCGCTGGTCGTGCTCGGGGACGAGACGTCGCTGACCAGCGTGGTCACCAACCTGCTCACCAACGCGATCGGCTACTCCGACCGGGACGGCTGCGTGCGTCTCTCGCTGTGGCGCCAGGACGACCACGTCGTGCTGGAGTGTGCCGACGAGGGCATCGGCATCTCCGAGGAGGACCGCAGCCGGCTGTTCACCGAGTTCTTCCGCAGCACCAACCGCGACGCCCTGGAGCGCCCCGGCACCGGCCTCGGGCTCACCATCACCCAGCGGATCGTGGAGCGCCACGGCGGGCGGATCTCGGTGGACTCCGAGCTGGGCGTCGGGTCGACGTTCCGCGTGCTCCTGCCGATCGCCGAGCCGCCGGAGGCGATCGTCGTCACCTGGTGAGCAGGCTCGGTCCGCCCCTCCTCAGGATCGTCCCAGCACCTCGTCGACCCACGCCGGGACGAGCTCGGTGGCCGGGCCGCGACGGGACTGGCCGACGTCGCCGCTCGCCTCGCTCGCGTCGAGGTTGAGCTCGAGGGTCTCCTTGCCGTTGCCGACCGCGTAGTGCACGAACGCCGCCGCCGGGTGGACCAGCCCCGAGGTGCCGATCGAGACGAAGAGGTCGCACGCCCAGAGCGCCTCCTCGATCGCGTCCATGCCGTGGGGGACCTCGCCGAACCACACCACGTCGGGGCGCAGCGCCGGCTCGTCGCAGGACGGGCACGCCGGGCCGTGACCGAGCGGACCGTCCCACTCCGTGCGCTCGTCGCAGGCCGTGCACCACGCGGCCCGCAGCCGGCCGTGCATGTGGTGCACCCGGCGCGAGCCTGCGCGCTCGTGCAGGTCGTCGATGTTCTGGGTGACGAGGTGGAGCCGGTCGCCGAGCGCCCCCTCGAGCCGCGCCAGCGCCCGGTGCGCCGCGTTGGGCCGGACCCGGGAGAGGGCCGCGCGTCGTTCGTCGTAGAACCGGTGCACCAGGGCCGGGTCGTCGTCGTACGCCTCGGGGGTGGCGACCGTCATCGGGTCGTGGCCCTCCCACAGGCCGTCGGCGTCGCGGAAGGTCGGCAGGCCGCTCTCCGCCGAGATGCCGGCTCCGGTCAGGACGACGATGCGTGGTGGGTGCACGGGCTCAGAAGTACCAGGGGTACGGCGACCAGTCGGGGTCGCGCTTCTCGAGGAACTGGTCGCGACCCTCCTGCGCCTCGTCGGTCATGTAGGCGAGCCGCGTCGCCTCGCCGGCGAAGAGCTGCTGCCCGACGAGCCCGTCGTCGAGGAGGTTGAAGGAGTACTTCAGCATCCGCTGCGCGGTCGGGGACTTGCCGTTGATCGTGCGGCCCCACTCCAGCGCGGTCGCCTCGAGGTCGGCGTGGTCGACGACCCGGTTGACCGCACCCATCCGGTGCATCGTCTCCGCGTCGTACTCGTCGCCGAGGAAGAAGATCTCCCGGGCGAACTTCTGCCCCACCTGGCGGGCGAGGTACGCCGACCCGTAGCCGCCGTCGAAGGAGCCGACGTCTGCGTCGGTCTGCTTGAAGCGGGCGTGCTCACGGCTGGCGAGGGTCAGGTCGCTGACCACGTGCAGGCTGTGCCCGCCGCCGGCCGCCCACCCGGGGACGACGCTGATGACGACCTTGGGCATGAAGCGGATCAGCCGCTGGCACTCCAGGATGTGCAGGCGCGCCAGCTTGGCCTTGTCGATCGGGTTCGGCGGGGCGCCGGCGTCGCCCCCCGTGCGTTGCTCAGTGCCGTCGGTCTCGTACTGGTAGCCCGCCCTGCCGCGGATGCGCTGGTCGCCGCCGCTGCAGAACGACCACTTGCCGTGCTTGGCGCCGGGACCGTTGCCGGTGAGGAGCACGCAGCCGACGTCCGCGCTGGTGCGCGCGTGCTCGAGGACGCGGAGCAGCTCGTCGACGGTGTGCGGGCGGAAGGCGTTGAGCACGTCGGGCCGGTCGAAGGCGATCCGCACAGTCCCGTGCGCCTTGGCCCGGTGGTAGGTGAGGTCGGTCAGGTCCTCGAAGCCGGGCACGTCGTCCCACTGGGACGCGTCGAAGATCTCGGACACTCCGTCGATCGCACTCATGACCGCAACCTAACGTCCGCCACCCGTCGTACGCCGACCCGGTCCGCTGGAATCCGGGACGTGGACGTGGTGTTGTGGCCGGCATGGCACTGACAGGCGAGTACGTCCCCAGCGCGACGAAGTGGGTCCGCGACAACGTCGAGGAGTACGAGGCGTCCGACGGGGTGAAGGGCGGCACGCTGCCCGGCACGCGCTATCCGGTCGTGGTGATCACCTCGGTCGGCGCGAGCTCCGGCAAGCTGCGCAAGAACCCCGTCATGCGCGTCGAGCGCGACGGCGCCTACCTCGCGGTGGCCTCCAAGGGCGGGGCGGACGACGACCCGGCGTGGGCCGACAACTTCCGCCGGCACCCCGAGGTGGACCTGCAGGACAAGACGGAGAAGCACACCTACCGGGTCCGGGAGCTGTCCGGCGACGAGCGTGAGGACTGGTGGGCGCACGCCGTGGCGACCTGGCCGACGTACGCGTCGTACAAGAAGAAGACCGAGCGCCTGATCCCGCTGTTCCTCCTCGAGCGGGACTGACCCCGTCGACTCGTCGCGGAGCTGGGCCGGCCCGGGAGGGCTGACCGGAACTGGCGGGGGACGACAGCTGTCTGGGTGGTCGGGGTGTCGTACGCCGCCAGTTGCGACGGAGGCCGGTCGCCTCGTTGCGGGACTGGCGGGGACGACAGTTGTCCGGGTGGTCGGGTTGTCGTACGCCGCCAGTCGCGGCGGAGCCGCGCGGCGGCGGACCCGCGGCGGCGGACCCGCGGCGGTGAGACCGGCCGTGGAGGCCAGGCTCAGGCGCGGCTGATGGTCTGGGCGAGCCCGAGCAGGTGGCCGAGCCGGGCGAGCTCGGAGTCGAGGAAGTCGGGGCCACCCCGGCGGCCGAGCACGATCACGTCGCCGTCGATCGGCGCGCCGCACAGGAGGGTCACGTCGTCGACGCCCTCCAGGCGGGTGGGCCGCTCGAGCCCGATCCAGCCGAGGGTGCCGGGGGCGGCGTCGGTGGCCCGGACGACGCTGCCGTCGGGCGCGATCCGCGAGGCCCAGTCGACGCGGAAGGTGATCGGCAACATGTCGAGCACCCGGTTGATCGCCTGGCCGGGCTGGGCGGTGAGCTCCTCGACGACCTCGAGGTCGAGGAAGAGGTTGCCGCCGGCGCCGTACCGGTTGATCCAGAGAACTTCGACGCCGTCGAGGGCGTTGCACGCCGAGACCACGGAGTCGGGCATCGTGCCGTGGCTGATCTCGAGGAGCACGTCGTCGACCGCGCGCCCGTCGACGCCCTTCTCGACGATCTCGATCGCCTCGATGTCGCCCCCGGCCTCACCGATCGCGCTCGCGACGCGACCCAGCGATCCCGGGACGTCGGGCAGGGAGACGCGCAGCAGGAACGGCATGGGCCGAGGCTAGCGGGGACGCGTTGCGCAGGTGTTTCCCGTACCGCTGCGTGGGCAGCGGTCCCGGAGCCGGTCACGGGGTGCTGTCACGACCCGGCCAGACGCACCCGAAGCCCGCTCGCGCGCTGGGCCTGGCGCTCGATCGCGGCCCGGACCGCGGGCTCCGGACCGATGACCCGCACGCGGCGCTGCGCCCGGGTGACCGCGGTGTAGAAGAGCTCACGGGTCAGCAGCCGCGACTCCACGTCGGGCAGCAGCACGCTGACCACGTCGGCCTGGCTGCCCTGGCTCTTGTGGATCGTCATGGCGTGCATGGTCTCGACGTCCCCGAGCCGGGACGGGGCGAAGTGGAGCGGCTCGGCCCCCGCACCGGCGATCGCGACCCGCCGCCCGCCGTCGGGCATCGCCACCACGACGCCCGTGTCGCCGTTGTAGATGCGCAGGGCGTGGTCGTTGGCCGTCACGAGCAGGGGGCGGCCGAGGTAGTCGCGCTCGTGGAGCGGGTCACCCGTCTCGGCGGCCAGCCACTGCTCGATGCGCCGGTTCCAGTGGCGGACGCCGTAGGGGCCGTCCCGGTGGGCGCACAACAGCCGGTGCCGGTCGAGGGCGGCCAGGGCGCGGGTCATGTCACCGGCCACCGCCGCGTCCCGGACCGCCAGGGCCGCGGGCAGTGCGGTGCTGCGGATCTGCGAGGCAGGGTCGGCGTCGGTCACCCACTCGACCTCCTCGTGGCCGGCGGCCAGCACCTCCAGGGCGGCGTCGGCGTCGCCCACCCGGAGCGCCTCGGCGAGGGACCCGATCTCGGCGCCGAAGCGGTGCGTCGTACGCAGGGCCGCGACCGGTGAGTCGGAGCGACCCTCGTATCCCCGGACGAGGTCGGTCAGCACGGCCCCCGCATCGACCGAGGACAGCTGGTCGGGGTCGCCCACGAGCACCAGGCGGGCGTCGGGCCGCACCGCCTCGAGGAGGCGGGCCATCATCGTCAGCGACACCATCGAGGACTCGTCGACCACCACGACGTCGTGGGGCAACCGGTTGCCCCGGTGGTGCCGGAAGCGTGTGCTGTTGCCCGGCAGTGGTCGCAACAACCGGTGCAGGGTCATCGCCGACAACCCCTCCAGCCGCGCCCGGTCGGCGTCGCCGAACCGTGCGGCCGAGCGGTGGACCGCCTCCTCCAGCCGGGCCGCGGCCTTGCCGGTCGGCGCCGCCATGGCGATGCGCAGGGTCTCCCCGCGCGCCTGGGCCTGCTCGTGCAGGGCGACGAGGAGACCTGCGACCGCGGTCGTCTTGCCGGTGCCGGGCCCTCCGGTGATGACGGTCGTCCACTGCCCGGCGGCGCCGCGGCACGCCGCCTGCTGCTCGGCGTAGCCCTCGCCGAAGACGCGACCGAGCGCGGTGTCGACCACGGCGGGGTCGTACGGCGGTGCGGACGCGGCGCGGGCGGTGAGGTCGTCGAGGACCTGCGTCTCCTGCTCGTGGTAGCGGTCGAGGTAGAGCAGCCCGTGCTCCCAGTGCAGCACCCCGAGGTCGACGAGCGGGCTGGCGGCGACCGCGCTCGCCCAGGCGGAGGGCTCGGGCCACGGCAGCGGCTCGTCGACGGGCAGGTCGGCGATCGTCGCCAGGTCGAGGCAGATCGAGCCGGCCCGGACGGCCCTCGCGGTCAGCGCGATCGCGAGGAGGACGGACGCGTCGGACTCCCCGCCGAGCCGGCCGAGGTTGGTGGCGACATGCACGTCGGCGGAGGTGACGACGCCGGCCTTGTTGAAGGTGGCGAGGAGACCGTCCGCGCCCAGGGCGAGGCGCGCGTCGGTGGGGTCGAGGACCTCGAAGACGTCACTCACGTCCGACTCCGTCCAGCAGGTCCGACAGGTCCTCGACCAGCGCGACGGGCGGTCGCCACGCGAAGACGCCGCAGGGTGCGCCCGCGACCCGGGGCGTGTCGGGGCCGCACATGCCGCGCAGGTAGAGGTAGAGCACACCGCCCAGGTGCTCGGCAGGGTCGTAGCCCGGGAGCCGCCAGCGCAGGTAGCGGTGCAGGACCACGACGTAGAGCAGCGCCTGGAGCGGGTAGTCGGAGTGCCCCATCGCCTCGTCGAGCACCGCCGGGCGGTAGTCGTGGGCGGTCAGCGGTGCGGCCAGGTCGCCGAGCCAGTTGGTCTTGTAGTCGGCGGTCACGTAGCGGGTGCGGCCCTCGACCTCGACCCGCATCACCAGGTCGATCGAGCCGGTGAGGTAGCCCGTGAGCTGCTGGCCGGCCAGGCCGGGGTCGCTCGCGAGCGCGTCGGCGTAGCCGCGGACCGGGTCACCCTCGGGCAGGTGGCGCCGCAGGAGCGGCGCGAGGTCGCCGAGCCGGACGGTGTCCGTGGCGTACGACGCGTCGTCGCCGCCCGCGAGCGGCAGCTCGAAGTCGAGCTCGGTGAGCCGGTCCACGGACGCGATGTCGAGCAGGGTCGCCCCGGCCGCGAGCGGTCCGAGCGGGCTGGAGCAGACCGCGACCAGCGCGTCGGCGAGCTCCTCGGCGTCGAGGTCGACGGGCCACCAGACCCGCTGCTCGGCGATGTGGGCGAGCACGTCGGCCCGGAAGTCGGCCGCACCGGGATCGGCGTGCTCGAGCACCGCGTGGACCAGTGAGCCGAACGTCGCCCCGACCGGGAGCGTGGCCATCGGCGAGGGCACCGCGGCGAGTGCGAGGTCGGGCTGGTCGGCGGAGGGTTCGAGGTCGAGCAGCCCGAGGTCGTCGTCGTCCTCGAGCTCGGGGACCTCCTCGGGCTCGGACAGCGAGCGGTCGGCGCCGTGCGGGGTGGAGGCCGCCGCGGACAGGGACGAGTAGGAGGTGCGTCGCCATGCGGTGTCGACGCTGCGGGTGAACCGCCGGGCCGCGAGGTCGAGGGCGGACTGATCGATGGGCGTCGGGTCCGGTGGCGGGCTGTCGGCGCGCTCGGGCGCCGGCCCGCCGGCCGCCTGCCAGTGCCCGAGGATCTCCAGGACCCGGTCGTCGGTGACGACGGCCTGCTCGTCGGGCACCGAGGGCATGCCGGGCCGACGCCCGAACAGCAGCCGGTGCAGCGGCGAGGCGGGGGTGTTGAGGGCGGCCGGGGCGTACCACGCCACCACCTGGGACTGGGCCCGGGTGAGGGCGACGTAGAGCAGCCGGAGCGACTCGCCGGCGTCCTCGCGGCGGTGCCGGGCGACGTGCTCGCCCCGCCAGGGGCTGGCCCCGCCCACGTCGCGGGCGCGGTGGCCGTCGGCGTCGTGGAAGAGCGGCACGTCGGGGTCGTTGCCGGTGTAGCGGTTCCAGAGGGTGGGGGCGTAGACGATGGGGTACTGGAGGCCCTTGCTGCCGTGGATCGTCACCAGCTGGACCGCCGCGGCGTCGGAGTCGAGGCGACGGGTGCGCTCGGAGGCGACCTCGACCTGCTCGTCGGCCACCTGCGCGCGCAACCAGGCCAGCAGCCCGACGATGCCGAGCCGCTCGTCCACGGACACCTTGTGGAGCGCCTCCCCGATGTGACGCAGGTCGGTCAGCGTGCGCTCGCCCCCGACCCGGGCGAGCACCCGGGCGGTGAGGCCGTCGACCACGGTGGCCTCGAGGACGGCGGCCACGCCCCGGGCGGCGAAGACGTCGGCCAGGGTGCGGACCCGGTCGGCGAGCCGGTCGGTCTCGACGTCCCCGCCACGGTCGAGACCGGCGGCGGAGACACCGAAGAACGACGTGAGCGCCGCCGCCCGCACCCGGTCGGTGCGGTGCGGCTGCTCGATCGCCTCGAGCAGGGTGAGCCACTCGGTCGCGGCCGGGGTGTGGAACACGGTGCCGCCGGAGCTGATGACCGCGGGCACCCCGAGGTCGGCCAGGGCCTCCTGGACGGCCTGGAGCTCGGCCCGGCGGGCGGCCAGCACGGCCACGTCCCGCGGCTCGAGCTCGCGACCCTCGAAGGTCGGCCTGCTGAGCAGCAGCCGCTTGATCTCCCGGGCCACGTCGAGGGTGACGTGGTCGCGCCAGCGGCCGACGGTCACCTTGGCGCGCGGTCCCACCCCGAGCTCGGCGCGCCCGACCACACGGACCCGGAAGGGCTCACCGGCCCCCTGGAGCCGGGAGCCTCCGTGGGACGCCTCGACGGGGTGCACCACGATCCGCTCGTCGCCGAGCTCGGCGGAGCCGAGCAGGGCCTGGAGCCGCCCGAGCAGCGCCTCGTCGGAGCGGTAGTTGACCCCGAGGGTCTGGGTCGTGCCCGCCGTCTCGGCCGCCCGGAGGTAGGTCACGATGTCGCCGCCGCGGAAGGCGTAGATCGCCTGCTTGGGGTCGCCGATGAGCACCATGGTCGCCGCCCCGGTGAACGCCCGGTCGAAGACCTGCCACTGCACCGGGTCGGTGTCCTGGAACTCGTCGATCAGCACGACCTTCCAGCGGTGCCGCATCCGGGCGCGGGCCGGGGCGTCCTCGTCGGCCAGCGCGTCGGCGAGCTGCACCAGCAGGTCGTCGTAGCTCAGCACGCCCAGTCGTCGCTTGCGGGTGTCGATCTCGGCGAGCACGTCGAGGGCGAACTGCACCCGCGCCGCGGCCTCGGAGTCGGGTGCCTCGGCGAGCGCCTGGTGGGGCTCGACGACGGCCCGCGGGTCACCGACGACCTCGCGGGCGATCCGCATCGCCACGTCGCGCGACCACGGCGGGGTGCGGTGCCCGGCGAAGCGGGCGAGGTAGAGGTCGTCGACCACCTCGGTGGTGAGCTGGTCGAGGTCCTCGACCAGGGTCGCGGACGCGTCGGTGTCGCCGGCCACCCCCAGGCTGCGGAGCACGAGCTGGCAGAACTGGTGGATCGTGGCGATCGTCGCCGCGTCGAAGGAGACGAGCGCGTCGGTGAGGCGGCGCGCCCGCCGGTGCCGCTCCTCGTCGTCGGCGTCGAGCAGCCACGTGTGCAGGTCGTTGGGCTCGCGGTCACGGATGGGGTCGTCGAGGACGTCGGCCGCCTCGACGAGCGCCGCGCGCACCCGCTCGCGCAGCTCCTGGCTGGCCGCGCGGGTGAAGGTCACCACGAGCATCTCGTCGAGGGTCGCCTCGCCCGCGGCGACGTACTTGGTGACGAGGGCGGCGATGGTCCACGTCTTGCCGGTGCCGGCACTCGCCTCCAGCAGCGTGGTGCCGGTGGGCAGGGGGTCGAGGATGGAGAAGGTGTTCACAGAGACCTCACCAGCTCGTGCCCGTCGCTCAGCAGCGGCCCCCACGTGAGCCAGGCGTAGTGGGCGAGCCGGTGGGGTGCCGGACCCGACTCGTCACCGCGCAGCGGCGACCTGAGCAGGGAGTACGGCGCGTGCTCGCCGAAGGCGCGCACGTGCCACGGGTCCTGGTCCTCGCGGGGGAAGCCGGTCTCGTTGAAGCGCGGCGTCGTCCACTCGCGCTCGGCCTTGACGTCGGGGTCGGCGTCGCGGCCGGTCATCGCGAAGCGGTAGTCCTCGGCGTAGGCGAGCGACGTCTTCACCGGCAGGGGCAGTGGCTCGCACTGACCGCGGTCGTGGACGTCGACCAGCTCGCGCAGCCACTCGCGGGCCTGGTGCTCGGGCAGCGGCCGGATCATCGCGACCTGCCCGCCGGTGCGGTGCTTGCCGACCGTGTGGGCCGTCCAGTTCTCGTCGGGATGGCCCGCCGCCAGCGCGAGCGCGTCGATCCAGGCGGCGAGCCGGTGCTTGGCGCCCAGGCTGGAGTAGGTCACCCGGACGAGGTTGTTGCCCCAGATGTTGCCGACCGTGCCGGTGACGCGGCGGTCGCCGAGGTCGATGTCGACGTCGAGGGAGCGGGCCGGGCCGGCGCGCAGCGACAGGCCGTGGGTCACCAGGGGGCGCACCTTCTGCACGATCGAGGTGAGGACCCCGACCCCGAGCTCGCCGGGGGGCAGCAGGCCGCGCAGCTGCTCGGCCACCATGCCCGTCTGCGGGTCCGCGCCGGCGAGCACGTCGCCCACCAGCCGGTCGCCGACCGCCCACTGCTCGAGGCCGTCGAGCACGATCGGGACGGCGTCCTTGGCCTCGTCGGCGTCGTAGGGCGTGGTGACCCGCAGCCGGCCCTTGAAGAAGCCCCTGCACCGGGTGCTTGAAGAAGTCGTGCAGGTCGGCGAGCTCGACGTCGGAGGCGGAGCCGGGGTCGGGCGCCGGCAGGGGCTCGGGCACCAGCTCGCGCACCTCGATCCGGGGTCGGCGCGCGGCCAGCGCGCCGGCCAGCGCGGTCCGGTCGAAGGTGAACGGGCTCGGTCCCGCCGAGGCGCCCGCGCACCAGGTTGACCTCGTCGAAGGGCTGGAGGGGGTGGTGCACGAGCACGTGCTCGCGCACCGGGTCGGCGGCCGTGCGGTCGAGGGCGTCGAGCAGCTCGCCGAGGGGGACGGCGGGCGGGCGGGCGGCGCCGTTGTGCTCGCCGCGGCCGGTGTAGGTGATGACCAGCGTCTCGGTGGCGGCGCCGATCGCGTCGAGCAGGAGCTGGCGGTCCTCGGAGCGCAGGTCGCGCTCGCCGGTGAGGGGCCGGCGGGCCAGCACGTCGTCACCGTCGATCGAGGCGATCCGGGGGAAGACCCCGTCGTCGAGCCCGACCAGGCACACCACCCGGTGCGGCACCGAGCGCATGGGGACCATCGTGCAGACGGTCAGGGTGCCGGTGCGGAAGTTGGAGCGCGTCGGTCGGCCCCGCAGCCGGTGCTGGAGCAGGGCGCGCACGTCGGCGTGCCGCAGGGTGGTGGTCGCGCCGCTGACGCTCGAGGCGATCCGGCCGATCTCGCGGTCGAACTGGGCGAGCTGCCAGGCGTCGGCCAGGGCCGTCGACGTCAGCGGATGCACCGCCTCGGAGACGCGGGGTCCACTCCTCGACGGTCTGCGCGCGGCCTCGGCACGGGCGGGAAGGTGTGCAGCCGCTCGACCAGCTCGGCGAACCGGCCGGCCAGCTCGAGGTCGCCGTCACCCACGTCGTCGATCGGCAGCGTGCCGCCCACGAAGCGGTGCCCCTGCCCGGACATGGCCGCGCCGAGCAGCACCCGGCGCATGCCGAACCGCCAGGTGTTGGCGTCGACCGGCGAGGCCGAAGGTGCGCCGGTGCGTCGGCGTCGTAGCCCCAGCGGATGCCGGACTCGCCGACCCAGTGGCCGACCCGCTCGAGGTCGTCGTCGCCGAACCCGAAGCGGGCGCGCACCGGGTCGGCGCCGGCCAGGTCGAGCACCTGGGTGGCGGTGCAGGCGGCCGCCCGCGAGCTCGACGAGCGCGGCGGCGACGCCCGAGCAGCGGGTTGGTGGCACCGAGCGAGCGGTCGGCGAGCCGGACCCGCAGCTGGTGGGCGGGGTGCCCGGCGCCGTCGGCGGCGACGTCGGCGAGCCCGAAGCCCGGCGGAGATGAGCGGCGCGTAGGACTCGATGTCGGGGCACATCACGAGGATGTCGCGCGGCTCGAGGGTCGGGTCGTCCTGGAGCAGGCCGACCAGCACCTCGCGCAGCACGTCGACCTGGCGGGCCGAGCCGTGGCAGGCGTGGACCTGCACCGACCGGTCGCCGACCGGTCGCCGCGCGCGCAGGTCGGCGCCGGGGGCGGCGTTGGCGCGCAGGTCGTGCTGGAGCCAGCCGAGCAGCGAGTCGGGCAGGGGCGGGGGCGCACCCGACGTGCCACGGTGGGCACGTCGCCGAGCGCGCGCCGCAGCTCGCGGGAGTCGCGGCCGAGCGAGGCGAGCAGCGGGTGTCCGACGAGGTCGGCCGACGGTGTCGGCGGCGCGCGGCACCGGGCCCTCCGCCGCCGTGGGCGCGAGCGTCGCGCCACAGCGCGGGGGAGGCCTGCGGCAGCCAGAGGTGCACGTCGCGCAGGTCGCCGAGGGCCCGCAGCAGCGCGACCTCGGTGACGGGCAGCCGGGTGTGGCCGAAGAGGGAGAGCCGCGGCGGCAGGTCGAGGTCGGCGCCGCCGGCGCGCAGCCGCTCCAGCGGTCGTCCGCGTGCCGGACGTCGGGCGGCGTGGTGCCCACGCGGGCGAGCAGCCGGCGCCACAGCTCGGCCTGCCAGCGCAGGTCGGGGTCGAGCGCGCCCCCGGCCCCGTCGGTGTCGCGACCCTCGCGCCAGTCGGTGACCAGGGCCGGACGCTGGACGGCGTACGACGCGAACAGTCCCGCCAGCCGTCGGGCCACCGCGTAGCGGCGGGCCGTGCGCTCGTCGTCCGCGATCCGCCGTGGCCGAGGTGCGCGGTGAGGCCTCGAAGCCGGTCTCGCCCAGGCACTCGTCGACGACCTCGAGCAGCGGCCACGCCAGCCGGTCGGGCTCCCACGGGTCGTCGGCGTCCTTGCCGAGCAGCATCGAGACGAGCGAGTGCGGGGTCACGAAGTCGACGCCGGCGCAGACGCCGTCCCCCGCCCGCGCACCCACCCCGAGCCGGTGGCGAGAGCCGCTGGGTCACCCAGCGCTCCACGCCGCGCGCCGGCACGACGACCACCTCCCGCGCGAAGGGGTCGGCCAGCGGGGTCGCCAGCAGCGTCGGCGAGCCCGTCGGCCAGCGCGTCGGTCCGCTCGGCGACGTGGAGGTGCAGTGCCATGGCGTCAGCCTGCCATCCGGCACCGACACCGCCGCGGCCGGACACGCGGGGCTGTGGACGGGGTGGTCGGAAATGACACGAGGGACACCGACCCCCATCGATGTCCCTCGTCGTCGTCCTCGCGGACGACCGTCCCCGAAGGGTCAGTGCTTGAAGGCGTCCTTGACCTTCTCGCCGGCCTGCTTGACGTCCGACTTGGCCTGGTCGCCCTTGCCCTCGGCCTCGAGGCTCTCGTTGTCGGTCGCCTTGCCGGTGGCTTCCTTGCCCTTGCCGGTCAGGTCCTCGGCCGTGTTCTTGATCTTGTCGTCAAGACCCATGAGGTTCACACCTCGTTCGCACGATTGGTCCCCGGGCGGGCCGGGCTTCCTTCGAACCTGCCACCCGTACGTGGGGAAACCAACACCCTTCCGGGTGGTGCTCCGGCGGTCGCCCTCCCCCGTGGGTGAGGGCGAACGCCGGAGCGGCTCGGGGTGCGCTCAGCGCACAGCCTGCTGCGGCGGCCACGACGTCGACGAGCCCGTAGCCCTTGTCGAACGAGTCGTCCCGAGGGGACCCGCTCGTAGGCGGCGCCGTCGGTGTACTTGTGGGCGGTCGTCTTCATCGCGGCCTCCACCTGGGCCGGGGTCGCGGCCGGGTTGGCCTGGAAGAGCTGCGCCACGATGCCGGCGATGTGCGGTGCCGCCATCGACGTACCGCTGATCGTGTTGAACGTGCCGACGTCGAGCAGGCCCGGGCCGTTCTCCGGGGCCAGGCCCGTCGCGCAGATCGGCAGGTAGAGGCGGCACGAGGAGGTGATGTTCTCGCCCGGTGCCGAGATGTCGGGGTACGTCGACTGGTCGCCGTCCGTCGCCGCGCGAGCAGAAGTCGGACACGACGCCGTCGCGGGTGCCGGTGTCCTGGTCGTAGTAGGACGCCACCGAGATGATGCCGCCGGTCGGGTCGGTGCCGGGCGGGTTGGACAGGCTGGCGGAGCCGTCGCCGCCGTCGTTGCCGTTGGCCCAGACGGTCACGACGCCCTCGGCCACCAGCGCGCGCTGGAGCTTGACGGTGGCCGACTCGGGGTCGAACTCGCCGCCGCCGCTGGGGCCGTAGGAGTTGTTGGTGACCTTGATCGGCGGGCACTCGGCGGCCGGGACGCCCGCACCGCACGGTGCCGCGTGGTTCTCCAGCACCCAGTTGAGCGCGGCGTCGGCGCCGATGATGAACAGGCCGGCGCCGGTCGAGAGGGAGACGAGCTTGGCGCCGGGGGCCGCACCCTGGAGCTGCTTGCCGCCGCTCAGGGTCACCGGGTTGCCGGCGACGATGCCGTTGACGTGGGTGCCGTGGCCGCCGACGCGACAGCGTGTCGGTGTCGACCGTGGTCGGCAGCGACTGCACCGTGCAGAACGCCTCGAGCGGGTCGCACAGCGTCTTGAGGTTGGCGACCACGGCGCTGCTGCCGTCCGCCTCCGCGAAGTAGGGGTGGGTGGGGTCGACGCCCGAGTCGATGACCGCGACGCTGACGCCGTGGCCGGTCAGCTTCGTGCCCGTCCGCCCCGGTCAGGGTCTGGGTGGCCTCGTAGCCACGGGTCGCGACGTTGCTGGTGTCCTGGAAGAGCTCGATGCCCTGGTTGCCCTCGACGTAGGTCACGCCGGGCTCGCTGCGCACCGCCTGGATCTGCGCTGCCGGTGCCGGTGGCGACGACGACGCCGATCCTGTCGAAGCTGGTCACCGCCGTCATGCCGGTCGCGGCCACGGCGTCCCTCGCCTGCTGCAGCGTGGCGCCGTGCACCATCACCGCGGTCGGCGCTCCGGCGTCGAGGCGCGACAGCTGGGTGGCGAGGTGGGACGACACGTTGGCGCGGTCGCCGGACTCGGCGGCGGTGGCCGTCGTCGGTGCCACGAGGCTCGCCGAGGTGGCGAGCGCCGCGGCGCCCACCGCCAGGGTGGTCTTGATTCGCACGATCGCATCCCTCCACGCCCCGTCGCGTCGGTGCGGGGGACCCGGGTCGGCCGGGTCGCGGGGCGATGTCCGCTCAACGAGCCCACCCCGTCCGGGTCACGCCCGGTACCGATCCGCGCGGTCGGCGGCATGACACCTCTCGTGCAATGTGTCCGGTTCGTGTCATGCCCTTGACCCCGTCGAGTCCGGCGGAGGGCTAGAGTGCGGCCACCCAGTGACGTGGATCACGTTCGGGCCGGGGCCGGCGTGAAGGTGGACCACGACCGACAGTGAGGTGTTGATCTGATGAGAACCGTCCGCAAGTTGGCGTCCCTGGCAGCGGTGGGGGCGCTCGCGCTGACCACCGTGTCGTGCGCCGAGTCCGAGCGCAGCGGCGACGGCGAGGGGGGAGAAGGCAGCGGCGACTCGACCTTCACCTTCGGTGCCGCCGGCGCCCCCGAGATGTTCGACCCGCTCTACGCCACCGACGGCGAGACCTTCCGCGTCACCCGGCAGATGTTCCAGGGGCTGCTGGGCATCGAGCCCGGCACCGCCGAGGTCGTGCCCGAGCTGGCCACCGAGTGGACCTCCAACGAGGAGGGCACCGAGTGGACCTTCACGCTCCGTGACGACGTGACCTTCCACGACGGCGAGCCGTTCAACGCCGACGCGGTGTGCGCCAACTTCGAGCGGATGTTCGACCAGAACGAGGCGGGCCAGGTGGCGGCCGAGTACTGGGGCTACGTCATGGGCTCCTTCGCCAACGACCCCGAGAACTCGCTCTACCAGGGCTGCGAGGCGTCCGACGAGTTCGAGGCGGTCGTGACCATCAGCCGGTCCACGTCCGGCTTCCCGACGATGCTGACCCTCGCGTCGCTGGCGATGCAGTCGCCCGCCGCCATGGAGTCCGGCGACGCCAACGGCATCGAGGCCCAGGGTGAGGGCTTCTCCTTCCCGGACTACGCGCAGAACCCGGTCGGGACCGGCCCGTACAAGTTCGTCGAGTACGACCAGGCGGTCGGCACCGTCAGCCTCGAGGCCTTCGACGACTACTGGGGCGACGCACCCGCGTCCTCCAACCTGACGTTCCGCGTCATCCCCGACGAGAGCACCCGGCGTCAGGAGCTCGAGGCCGGCAGCATCG
The DNA here is from genome assembly GCA_963776975.1 of uncultured Actinomycetota bacterium. Classification (GTDB taxonomy): domain Bacteria; phylum Actinomycetota; class Actinomycetes; order Propionibacteriales; family Nocardioidaceae; genus Nocardioides. Next base: position 221,233 of record CAVZOU010000015.1, read on the forward strand.
ACGGCTACGACCTGCCCAACCCGGCCGACTGGCCGGGCCTCGAGGAGAGCGGCAACAGCGTCGAGGTCCGCGACCCGTTCAACATCTTCTACCTCGGCCTCAACCCCGAGGCCAACCCGCAGCTCAAGGACCTCAAGGTCCGCCAGGCGCTCTACTACGCACTCGACCGCGAGCAGCTGGTGCAGACCCAGCTGCCCGAGGGGGCCGAGGTCGCGACGCAGTTCATGCCGTCGACGGTCAGCGGCTACGACTGGGCGCTGGAGCCCTACGCCTACGACCCCGACCAGGCCAAGCAGCTGCTGCCAGGAGGCCGGCGCCGAGGGCATGACCCTCACGTTCGCCTACCCGACCGAGGTCAGCCGCCCCTACATGCCGGACCCGCAGCAGCTCTTCGAGGCGCTGCGCACCAACCTCGAGGACGTCGGCATCAAGGTCGACGTCAAGACGGCCTCCTGGAACGGCGGCTACCTCGACAACGTGACCGCCGGCAAGTACGACGCGTACCTCCTCGGCTGGACCGGTGACTACGACTCCGCGTTCAACTTCGTCGGCACCTTCTTCGGCAACCTCAAGGAGAACGACTTCGGCACCAAGGCCTATCCCTGGGGCAAGCAGCTCGCCGACGACCTCCAGGCGGCCGACGCGGTCGTCGACGAGGACGAGCGGGGCACGGCGTTCGAGGAGATCAACCGCCAGATCATGGAGGAGTACCTCCCGGGCCTGCCGATCAGCCACTCGCCTCCGGCGCTCGTCGTGGGCCCGGACGTCGAGGGCGTGGTCCCGAGCCCACTGACGGCCGAGGAGTTCAGCACCGTCAGCGTCGGTGGCCAGTGAGGGCCGCCTGACACCGACGACGTGAGGTCGAGGGGGGTCAGCCGCACGGTGGCCCCCCTCGACACTGTCCGACACCTACTCGAGGGAGCTTGTCGTGGTCCGATTCATCGTGCGCCGGATGCTGCAGATGGTCCTCGTGCTCGTGATCCTGTCCATGTTGCTGTTCGCCTGGCTCAAGGCCCTGCCGGGTGGTCCCGTCTCGGCGATCCTCGGCGAGCGCGCCACGCCGGAGCGACGTGCGGCCCTCGAGGCGGCCCTGGGCCTCGACCAGCCGGTCTACGTCCAGTACCTCCGGTTCGTCGAACGCGCCCTGCACGGCGAGTTCGGTGCCTCGACGCAGGTGCTGCCCGGTGAGGACGCGTTCCAGGTGTTCCTGATCCGGCTCCCCGCGACCATCGAGCTGGCCATCTGCGCGATGGTGCTGGCCGTCGCGCTGGGTATCCCGCTGGGCTACTTCGCCGCGCGACGCAAGGGATCCCCCCTCGACTCGGGGGCCGTCGTCTTCTCCCTCATCGGCGTGGCCGTCCCCGTCTTCTTCACCGCCTTCCTGCTGAAGTACTTCGTGGCGGTCGAGTGGCAGCTCCTGCCCGTCTCCGGCCGGCAGGACCCGAGCCTCGACGCGACCAGGGTCACGGGCCTGTTCATCCTCGACGGGCTGCTCACCCGGGAGTGGGACGCATCCTGGGACGCGTTCCGCCACCTGATCCTGCCGGCGGTGGCGCTGGCGACCATCCCCTTCGCCATCATCTTCCGCATCACCCGGGCCTCGGTGCTCGACACCATGGACGCCGACTTCGTCAGGACGGCCGAGGCCAAGGGCCTGACCGCGAGTGTCATCCGCAGCCGCCACGTGCTCCGCAACGCCATGCTGCCGGTCGTGACGGTCATCGGGCTCTCACTGGGCGGGCTGCTCGCGGGGGCCATCCTCACCGAGACCGTCTTCTCCTTCCCCGGCATCGGGGACGCGATCTACCAGAGCCAACGGGACAAGGACTACGCCGTGCTCACGGTGCTGATCCTCGCCTCGGCGGCCATCTTCGTGATCATCAACCTGCTCGTGGACATCGCCTACGCCGTCCTCGACCCGCGGATCAGGACGAGGTGACTCCGTGACCGAACCGTCGTACGCCGGGCGGCGCAAGGAGCGCATCGACGCCCTCGCCGCCCACTCCTTCGACGAGACCCCCGGGGTCTCGCTGATCGCCAGCGCGTGGCGACGGCTTCGCCGCGACCCGGTGTTCCTCTTCGGCCTCGCCATCACGGTGGCCTTCATCGTCCTGGCCGTCATCTCGCCCTGGATCGCGCCGCACGACCCTGCCGCGGCGCCGCTCCTCGACAAGGTCCGCCCGCAGACCAATCCCGTGCCCGGCCCCGAGCCCGGCTTCCCGCTGGGCGCCGACGACCGCGGTCGGGACCTGCTCTCGCGGTTGCTGGTGGGCAGCCGCCAGACCCTCATCGTGGGGGTCTTCGCCACCGTGTTCGGCCTCATCGGCGGCCTGTTCCTCGGCATCCTGGCCGGCGCGTTCGGCGGCGCGGTCGACTCCGTGGTGATGCGCATCGTCGACGTGATGCTGTCGGTGCCGTCGCTGCTGCTGGCCTTCACGATCGCGGCGCTGGCGCCCGAGCCGAGCCAGACCACCCTGATCATCGCGATCGCCATCATCCAGGTGCCGATCTTCGCCCGGCTGCTGCGGGGCTCGATGCTCGGGCAACGCTCCAGCGACCACGTGCTGGCCGCCCGGGCCCTCGGGGTCAAGAAGCGTGCGATCGTCTTCCGCCACGTGCTCCCCAACTCCATGGGCCCGGTGATCGTGCAGGCGACGCTGGTGCTCGCGATCGCCATCATCGACGCGGCGGCACTCTCGTTCCTCGGGCTCGGCAGCCCCGACGACCGCCAGCCCGAGTGGGGCCAGATGCTGGGCCGGTCGCAGGAGTTCATCAACGGCCACCCGCACCTGGCCGTCTATCCCGCGCTGTGCATCATCGTCGTCGCCCTCGGCTTCACGCTCATGGGCGAGTCGATGCGCGAGGCCCTCGACCCGAAGACCCGGAGGTGACGCGATGAGCGCCACGATCAGGACCAGCGTCAGCACGCCGCCGTCGCACGGTCCGCTGCTGTCCGTCGAGGACCTGCGCGTCACCTTCACCCGGCACGGCGAGGAGCCGTTCAAGGCCGTCGACGGCGTCTCCTTCGACGTCCACCCCGGCCAGACGGTCGGTCTGGTGGGCGAGTCCGGGTGCGGCAAGTCGGTGACGTCGCTGGCGCTCATGGGGTTGCTGCCCAAGCGGGGCAACCACGTCGAGGGCACGGCGACCTACGAGGGCGTCGACCTGCTCGGCCTCTCCGACAAGGACATGCGCGACCGGCGCGGTCGCGACATCGCGATGATCTTCCAGGACCCCCTGTCCTCGCTCAACCCGGTCGTGCCGATCGGCGTCCAGGTCACCGAGGTGATGGAGCGGCACCGGGGGATGAGCCGCAAGGACGCCATGCCCCACGCGCGTGACCTGCTCGAGCGGGTGGGCATCCCCGACCCCAAGGCCCGGCTGAAGAACTACCCCCACCAGCTCAGCGGCGGGATGCGCCAGCGAGCCCTCATCGCCATGGCACTCGCCTGCCAGCCGCGCCTGCTGATCGCCGACGAGCCCACGACGGCGCTCGACGTGACGATCCAGGCGCAGATCCTGGCCCTGCTCAAGGAGCTGGTGCAGGACACCGGCACGGCGCTGATCATGATCACCCACGACCTCGGCGTGGTCGCCGGCCTCTGCGACGAGGTCAACGTCCTGTACGCCGGACGCATCGTCGAGCGCGGCGACCGGCACCGGCTGTTCGCCCGGCCTCGCCACCCCTACACGCACGGCCTGCTCTCGTCGATCCCGCGGCTGGACTCACCCCGCGGCGAGAAGCTCAACCCGATCACCGGCTCGGTCTCGGACAACCTCCCCTGGACGTCCGCCTGTGCCTTCGCCCCCCGCTGCTCCCATGCCCAGGAGGACTGCCTTGCGCAGACACCGCAGTGGGAGTGGGAGAACGACGGTCGGGGCCTGCGCTGCCACCACCCCGTCGAGGCCGAGGAGGTCCGCCGTGGCTGACCGGACCAGCTCCGAGACGCGCGCACTGTCCGGCGACGTGCTCGTCGACGTCCGCGGTCTCAAGGTGCACTTCCCCATCAAGCGCGGCGTGATCTTCGACCGCACCGTGGGGCACGTGTACGCCGTCGACGGCGTCGACCTGCAGATCCGGCGCGGCGAGACCTACGGGCTGGTGGGGGAGTCCGGGTGCGGCAAGTCGACCCTGGGGCGCGCGATCCTCAACCTCGAGACGCCCACGGAGGGCACGGTGTCCTTCGACGGCGAGGACATCGCCGGCCTCACGGGCGAGACCCTGCGCCGCAAGCGCCAGCACATGCAGATGGTCTTCCAGGACCCGATGTCGAGCCTCGACCCGCGCCAGTCCGTCGAGTCGCTGCTGGTCGAGGGCATGCGGGCGCACGGCCTCGACACGGACAAGGCCGACACCCACGCCCGACTGCGCGAGCTCCTCGCCTCGGTCGGGCTGCCGCCGGCGGCGCTGCGGAAGTACCCGCACGAGTTCTCCGGCGGCCAGCGCCAGCGCATCGGCATCGCCCGGGCCCTCTCGGTGGGTCCGGACCTCATCGTGGCCGACGAGCCCGTGAGCGCGCTGGACGTGTCGGTGCAGGCCCAGGTGCTCAACCTGCTCGAGGAGCTCCAGGACGAGCTCGGCCTGACCTACCTCGTGGTGGCCCACGACCTGGCGGTGGTGCGGCACATCAGTGACCGGATCGGCGTGATGTACCTCGGCGGCATCGTGGAGGAGTCCGAGGCCGGCGAGCTCTACGACCTCCCGTTGCACCCCTACACGCGGGCGCTGATGTCGGCCGTGCCCGTGCCCGACCCGGTGCTGGAGGACACCCGCGAGCAGATCCTCCTCACGGGCGACCTGCCGTCCCCGTCCAGGCCGCCGAGCGGGTGCCGCTTCCACACCCGCTGCCCGTGGCGCCAGCCCACGCGGTGCGACGACGAGCGTCCCCAGCTGCGGGTCGTCGAGGTGTCCGGCGCCACCGAGGGCCACCGGGTCGCCTGCCACTGGGCCGAGGGCATCGCCTCCGGCGAGATCGCCCGGCACGAGGTCGCCCCCGAGCTCGTCGACCCCGACGATGACGGGGTACCCACGCGCAGTGCTCCTGACTCCGGCGACCCCGCGCTCGACGCCGCATGGGGCATCTGACTGCAACCCGCCCCGAGGTCGGGTGGGAACCGGTCGGCCCGCTCGGGTCCGCGTCAACTGGCGGCGGACGGCACCCGGGTCACCCCCGGCGCCGTCGCGCGCCGCCAGTTGCAGGGGCGCGGGCCAGTCCGTGTGTCGCCCGCCGCCAGTTGAAGGGCGCGGGCCGGTGCCGGAGCCGCGCTCAGTGGTGGCGCAGCGCGTCGATGAGCTCGTCCTTGCTCATCGACGAGCGGCCCTCGATGTCGAGCTCGGCGGCGCGCCTGCGCAGCTCCTCGACGGTGCGGTCCTCGTAGTCGGACGCCCCGCCCCCACGCTCGCCGACCTGCGAGCGGCCGCGTGCCGCCGCCGCGTTGGCGATGCGGGCGGCCTTCTCCTTGCTCGCACCCTGGTCGCGCAGCGCCTCGTAGACCTCCGGGTCCTTCACGCTCGGCCCGGGGTCCTGCTTCTTCTTCTCGGCCATCGCTCCTCCTCGTCGGTCCCCACGACCATCGCCGGTCCGCGCCGGTCGGGCCACCCCTCCAGGGGTGATCGGCAGGGTCGTCGCGGCAGCTGAGGGTGGGATCGGTGCCACCTGGCGACACCGAAACCACACTCAACGATCCGAGGTCCAGATCCGCCCGGCGTCCCCGTCATCGGCGAGCAGGACCACCCGGTCCTCGTGCGCTGACACGGTGAGCACGTGCTCGCCGGCCGTCTCCGGCGGGGTCGCGGGTGTGGTGACCTCCGACCACTCCTCGCCGTCCTCGCTGCGCCAGAGGGCGTACGACGCCCCGTCGCTGGTGGTCGCCCACAGACCCCGGTCGCTGGTGGCCAGGGAGGCGACGAAGGGGCTGGCCCGGGCGCTCTCCGGCAGGGCGCCGAAGACCGAGGCCATCTCCCACGCGCCGTCCTCGCGCAGCCACGAGCCGAACCGGCCGCCGCGCAGCCCCAGCGCCAGCAGGGCCGAGTCCACCACGGCGACGCGCTGGAGGTCGTCGAACTCCTCGCTGCCCTCGACATCATGGCGTTCCCAGGTGCGCGCGTCCGGCGAGGTCCAGGCGAGGGGCTCGCGGTCGAGGGTGCCGGTGGCGTTGCCGCCGCCGACGACGACCCACTCCTCGCCGTCCCAGGCGGCGTCCTGGGCCAGGGAGTGGAAGTCCTCCTCGTCGGCGAGGCCCGGCACGTCCTCCTCGATGGTGAAGTCGCGCCCGTCGGTGGAGTGCCACACGGCCGGGCCACTGACCCGGTTGCCGGTGATCAGCCAGCCCGGTGCCGCCCCCGTGACCGGGCCGACGTTGGTGGCCGTGTCCCCGTTGAACAGGTTGAACGGGGCGAGCCGGTCGTCGAGCCCGCTGCCGTCCTGGAAGAACGAGGTGACCCGCGGGTTGCCGTGCGCGCCGCCGGAGCGCGCCCCCACCGCCACCACCCGTCCGTCGGAGCAGCCGACGCTCGACAGGACCGCGCGGCGGCCCCAGTAGGTCTGCGCGCTGACGGGCACCGCCTCCCACGTGGTGCCGTCGGTCGAGCGCCAGGCCGCCGGTCGGGAGTCCCGGTCCTCGGTGGGAGGCGAGAGCAGCACGCCGCCGACGGCCCACCAGCCCTCCCCGCAGTGCACCGCGTCGCGCACCGCGATCCGCCCGGGCGGTCCGTCGGGGAGCGGCACCTCCGCCGCGGTCCACTCCGGCTCGTCGGAGCAGGACATCAGCAGGCCGTGGAGAGCGCCACGGCGAGGACCGTCGCGGTGACCGCGCGCCGCGCCCTCACAGCACGTGCCTCAGGTAGCGCATCGGCTCGTCGAGGTAGGAGCGCCAGTGCGCCACCACCTCGAGGTCGTCGTACGTCGTCGGGCGCAGCCCCCACGGTCCGACCTCGACGAGGTGCGCGCCCGGGATCGCGGCGAGCAGCGGCGAGTGGGTCGCGCAGAGGACCTGGCCGCCGGCCTGCCCGATCTCGTGCAGCGTGCTCACCAGCGCCACCTGCGCGGAGAACGACAACCCCGACTCGGGCTCGTCGAGGCAGTAGAAGCCCGGGCGAGGTGAAGCGGGTCCGGAGCAGCGGCGAGGAAGGACTCGCCGTGGCTGAGGGCGTGGAAGTCGGGTTCGTCGCCGGTCGCCGGGGTTGTCGGCGAGGTAGCTGTAGAACCCGTGCATCGTCTCCGCGCGGAGGAAGAAGCCCCACCGCCGCACGCCGACCGACCGCTCGATGCCGCAGCCACTCGTGGAGGTCCGACTCGGTGCGCCGCGTCGAGTGCCGGGCGTGGATCGAGCCACCCTCCGGCGAGAGCCCGTAGGCCATGGCGATCGCCTCGACGAGGGTCGACTTGCCGCTGCCGTTCTCCCCGATCAGCACGGTCACGCCCGACGGGAGGTCGAGGCCGTCGCGCAGGAGGTGGGCCACCGCCGGGATCGTCCGCGGCCAGCCGGTGTCGTCGGGGACGTCGGGGCCCGCGGACACGCGGCGTACGGGCCTGCGGTCCCACCTCGCGTCCGTCACGACCGCGAGCCTAGGACGACGGACCGACACCTCGCCGTCCTGCGGGCGGCGGGACGCGTCAGACGAGGCGTACGGCGAGCAGCGCGACGTCGTCCTTCAGCTGCCCGACGAGCATGTCGTCGAGGATGCCGTCCACGAGGTCCGCCGCCGGGAGGCTCCGTCGGGCGCTCGCGGACCGGGCCAGCCGGTCCAGTCCGTCGTCGATGTCCTCGCCGCGACGCTCGACCAGCCCGTCGGTGAAGAACAGCAGCGTCGACCCGGACGCCATATCCGCCTCGCCCTCGGGACGTGGGAGGTCCGGTGCGAGGCCGACGAGCGGCGAGATGTCCGTCTCGAGCCAGCGGACGCCGCCGGCGGGGTCGATGAGCAGCGGTGGCGGGTGCCCGGCGTTGGTCCAGCGGACGCGACCGCCCTCGACGCGGGCCACCACGAGCGTGGCCAGCGCGTCGATCCCGAGGGGCTCCAGCGACCTGTCCAGCTGCTCGACGGTGGCGGAGGGCGAGCCGTCGCCGGAGTGCAGGTGGGCGCGCAGGGCGGTCCGGAGCTGGCCCATGTCGGCGGCCGCCTTCATGTCGTGGCCGACCACGTCGCCGATCACCAGCGCCGTGGCCCCGTCGGGCATGACGACTGCGTCGTACCAGTCCCCGCCCACCTGCTCGCGGGCGGCGGCCGGGCGGTAGCGGGCGGCCAGGTCGAGCCCGACGACGTCGGGCAGCGTGGTCAGCAGGGCGCTCTGCAGGATGCGTGCCGTGTCGATGCGGTCCTGCAGGAGGAGCGCGCGTTGCACGGCCGAGGCGGTGTAGGACGTGAGCGCCGAGATGGTGATCCGGTCGTCGTCGGTGAACGTGCGCTCCTCGGGCCACAGCAGTGCCAGGACCCCGAACACCTCGCCCTCGACCCCCAGCGGCTCGAAGGCGCGGGCGACGCCGGTCTCGCTCGAGGTGCCGACGGCCGGGTAGGCCGCGTTCTGCGCGTCGGGACCCTGGAAGAACATGGCGCGGCGGCCGTGGAAGACGTCACCCAGCGGGGTGCTCGAGTCGGCGGGCACGTCGCTGAACTGGCGGGCGCGGGCCCACTCGTGGCGGCTCGCCACGAGCAGCATGCGGTCCCGACCCCGGTCGGCGTCCGCGCCGATGTGGCCGAACGCGTCCAGGGTCCCCGCCACGGAGTGCAGCCACAGGACGGCGTGGTGGCAGCCGAGGTGCTCGCGGGCCACGTCCTCCAGGGCGGTCGCCACGTCGGTCACCGTGCGAGTGGCGGTGAGCGCCTGGCTGAGCTCCAGCAGCACGTTGGCCCGCCACACGAGGTGGGTGGCGTAGTCGATGCCCTCGTCGGCGGCCCGGCGCAGCTCCCGCTGCGCGATCTCGGCCGAGCACGAGGCGGCGAGGTCCTCCAGCATGGCGAGCTGGTGGTCGGTCCACTCCCGGGGACGGGAGTCGATGGCGCACAGCGACCCGATGACCCGCTGGTGCTGGTCGCGGATCGGCCAGCCGGCGTAGGCGATGACGTCGAGGTCGTCGATGGCGCAGTTGTCCCGCAGTCGCGGGTCGAGGCGGGCGTCGGTGAGGACGAGCGGCTCCTCGTCGGCCACGACGTACTGGCAGAACGAGTGCGACAGGGGCGTCTGGCGGGCCCGTTGGTACGACGGGGGCAGGCCCTCGGCGCCGGGGAAGACCTGGCGGTCCTCCTCGACGATCGACACCAGGGCCACCGGGACACCGAGCGAGTGCCGCACGAGCCGGGCATAGCGGTCGAAGGACGCGTCGGCAATGAGCTCGTCGTCCTGCACGTCCACCGGTCCGCTCCCCTCGCCGGCGGTCCACGCCGCCGACGCCGCGAGAATAGGTCAGCGGGTCGCCCGGTGTGGGCTCTTCTCCACAGGCTTCACCCGAACGAGTGACGCCTCGCCCGAGATGTGCCCCGGTCACCTCAGGCGCGTCGTCCCGCGAGCGCCACCGCGGCGGCGCCCGCCGACGTCAGGGCGGCCGAGAACAGCACGGCGACGTTCCACCCGTCCACCGGCGTGCCGGCGTGCGTGGCCACGACGACGAACAGCGTGATGCCGCAGGCGGCACCGAGGTAGCGGGCCGTGTTGTTGGCCCCCGATCCCATGGCGGCACGGTCGGCGGGCACGCTCGCGACCGCCTCGCGGCCGAGCGTCGCGTTCAGGACGCCGGTCGCCAGGCCGCACAGGACCATCGGCACCATGAGCCGCCACGGCGACGAGGTGTCCGTCAGGCCGTACCCGGTCAGCTGCGCGACCCCGACGAAGGCCAGCATCGACGCGGCCGACGGCTGGCGCGGGAGGTGGCGCACGGCGTACGCCGTCACGACGCTCGTCCCCGACCACCCGGCGACGAGCAACGCTCCGGTCCACAGGTCCGCGCCGAGCCCCGTCTGGACGATGGTCGGCACGAAGGACGACATCCCGATGATGCCCAGCCCCAGGGTGAAGGACCCCAGGGTCGCCACCCGGAAGCCGGGTGCCGCGAGCAGGCCGGGGTCCACCAGGGGGTCCGCCGCGCGACTCTCGACGACCACCAACGCCACCGAAGCGGCCACCGTCACGACGACGAGCGCGACGGTGGTGCCGTCGATCCCGTCGCGGCCCTGGGTGAGCGCCGAGACGATGGTGGTCGCCGTGGTCGCGAGCAGGACCAGGCCGACCCGGTCGACCCGCCTGGCCCTGGAGGCCGACGACTCCCGGATCCGGGTCCGGCTCGGCACCAGCAGGACGAGCGCCGCGACCCCGGTGACGACGTACGCCTCGCGCCACCCCGACCCGACCTCGAGCGCGGCCGCCAGGACGGCGCCCGCGGTGATCCCGAGCCCGACGCTCGCCCCCCACACCGAGGTCGCGTGCAGGCGGGCGGGGCCCGGCGGGTGCTCGTGCGCCAGCACCGCCAGCCCGCACGCCAGGACCGCTCCGCCGCCCACGCCCTCGACGAGCCGGCCCACCAGGAACAGCCAGGGTTCCTGCGCCGCACCGCAGAGCAGGGCGCCCGCACCGATCGCGCCGAGGCCGGCCGTGTAGACGCGCCGCCGGCCGTAGGTGTCACCGAGCACGCCCGCGGCCAGGAGGGACGCAGCCAGTCCGACCGACATCGAGCTGAGGATCCAGGCGCGCGTCGCCGGTCCGGCGCCCGAGGTCGCCTGCCGTCGCCGGCACCGTCGCCATCGGCGTGACGTAGGTGATGAGCACCAGGGCCGTGCCGAGGGACACGAGGACCAGCGAGGAGGTGGACGTGGTTGGTTTGACATTCAAACTCACCCGCGACACGCTACAGCAGTGGCTCCCACCGTCCCGCTGGCCGACCTGCCCGGCCGTCCGTGCCCGATCGCGGCCGCACTCGAGCTGGTCGGCGAGCGCTGGGCCCTGCTGGTGGTCCGCGAGATCGCGATGGGCAGCGTCCGCTTCGGCGACATCGTCCGCGGCACCGGGGCCCCGCGGGACCGGGTGGCGGCACGGCTCAAGGCCCTGGCCGCGGCCGGGGTCGTGGAGCGCAGGCTGTACCAGGCCCGACCCGACCGGTACGAGTACGTGCTGACCGGGTCGGGGCGCGAGCTGTTGCCGGCCCTGGACGTCCTGCTCGGCTGGGGTCTGCGCCACGCCGTCGCGAGCGACGACCCGAAGCGGCAGGCCGCCTACCGGGGCCTGGTCGAGCTGGACCGCGAGGTCGCTGGGCGGGACCGCGACGAGGTCGCGGTCCCGGCTGCTCGCTGAGCGTCCGCCGACATGCAACAGGGCCCTGATCGACGTCTCCGTCGGTCAGGGCCCTGGTCTGCGCGCCTGTAGGGATTCGAACCCCAAACCTTCTGATCCGTAGTCAGATGCTCTATCCGTTGAGCTACAGGCGCATGCCGTGCTGCGAACAGCGCGACCGGACGAGAATAGCGGACCCCCGCCGCCAACCCGAAATCGCACCCCCGGGGTCGACGTGACGTGGATCCCAGAACCCGTCCGGAAGTGGAGCGTTCCAATCGGCGGACCCTCGTTATGGTGGCGGCACGTCGCGCGATCGGGGCGGTCGAGACGCCCCCGATCCACCTCACGAGAGGCACAGGTCAGATGGCAGATGTCGAGGCAGCACTGGACGCCGCGGGGCTCAAGAACCCCAAGGTCCGCGAGTTCGTGGCGGAGTACGCCGAGCTCACCGGAGCCGAGCGGATCGAGGTCGTCGGAGCGGCCGACGACGCCCGCCTGATCCAGGAGGCCCTCGACGCCGGGGAGCTCCACCCCGCGGGGGAGGGGCTCTACTACTCGCGCAGCTACTACAAGGACACCGCCCGCTCGGAGGAGCGCACGATCGTCGCGACCAACGACGAGAAGGACAAGGGCGTCTACAACAACTGGCGCCCGGCCTCGGAGATGAAGCCGCTGCTGCACGACAGCATGCGCGGCGCCAGCGTCGGCAAGACCATGTACGTCATCCCCTACCTGATGTCGCCCCCCGGCAACGCCCTCGCGCCCTGGGCGGCCGGTGTCCAGCTGACCGACACCCGCACCGTCGTGCTGCACATGATCCGGATGTCACGCGTGGCTCCGCACTTCCTCGACGAGCTCGACGACCCGGACCACTTCGTGCGCGCCGTCCACGTCACCGGCGACCTGGAGAACCTCGGCCAGGGCACCGCGCGCGACCAGCGCTACTTCGTCACCGTGGCCGACGAGCGCACGATCCTGCACTTCGGGTCGTCGTACGGCGGCAACGCGCTGCTCGGCAAGATCGCCCACGGCCTGCGCCAGGGTGCCTACGACGGCTGGGCCAGCAAGAAGTTCCTCGCCGAGCAGTACATGCTCATCGGGATCCACGACAACGAGACCGGCAAGGACTACCACATCTGCGGCGGCTTCCCGAGCGCCTCCGGCAAGACCAACCTGGCCATGATGCTCGCCCCCGACGTGCTCGGCGAGCGCTACCACGTGTCGTTCTACGGCGACGACATCGCGTGGCTGTGGGTCGACGAGGAGTCCGGCCGGCTGATGGGGATGAACCCCGAGTACGGCGTCTTCGGCGTCGCCAAGGACACCAACGAGCGCACCAACCCGACCGCCCTGCACTCCATCGACCCCGGCACGGACGCGATCTTCACCAACGTCGCCTACAACCCCACGACCGGCGAGGTCTGGTGGGAGGGCCGCACGCCCGAGCCCGCCGAGCGACGTGCACGGCTGGCTCGACTGGACCGGGTCGCCGCTGGCCGACCGCAAGGACAGCGACTCCTCCCCGTGGGCGCACCCCAACAGCCGCTTCACCACGACGCTGGCCAACGTCCCCAACATCGCCGAGGACTTCGACGCCGCCGCCGGCGTGCCGATCGACGCGATCATCTTCGGCGGTCGCACCCGTGACCGCGAGCCGCTCATCCGGGCCATCCACGACCTCGCCGAGGGGGTCTACGACGGCCTGACCCTGGGCGCCGAGGCCACGGCCGCGGCCGAGGGCAAGGAGGGCGTGCTCCGCTACGACCCGATGTCCAACCGCCCGTTCATGGCGTACGGCGAGGGCGACTACGCCCAGCACTACCTCGACATCGTCGGCGCGGCCACCGACCAGCCGATCTTCGCGCACGTCAACTGGTTCCAGCGGGACCCGCAGGACGGCCACTTCCTGTGGCCCGGCTACCGCGACAACCTGCGCCCGCTGCTGTGGCTGCTCCAGCTCCGCAACGGCGAGGTCACCGGCCGCCAGACCCCGGTCGGCATCGTGCCGACCGAGGAGGAGCTCAACCTCGAGGGCGTCGACATCAGCCCGCAGGACCTCGAGACCATCCTGACGATCGACAACGCGCGCTGGCAGCAGGAGATGGCCAACCGCGCCGAGCACCTCGAGCAGTTCGACCGGATGCCCGAGGCGATCTGGGAGGCCCACCGCCGCGTGGCCAAGGCGCTGGAGGCCGACGGCGCCTGAGCGTCGTACGACGCACGCACGCTCCACCACGACGGCCCCGGTCCACGACCGGGGCCGTCGCCACGTCCGGGGGACCTCCAGCGGCTACGCTCGAGGCACCATGTCGGGTCTCGGGACAGCACAGGCCACGGGCGAGCGTCGGTTCGACCGCCGCCGTCCGTCGTTGCGACTCATGCGTCCCTTCGGGATCATCTGCGGGCTCGGCCTGGTCACCGTGCTGTTCCCGCCGTACGACGTGTCGTGGGTCGTGCTGGCCCTCGCGACCGTCACCTACTTCATCATCATGGCCCTGCTCATCGAGAGCAGCCGGCGGCCGGAGCGCTCGTGGGTCGACCCGACCGCGGCCTACCTCACCTTCCTCTTCGTGGCCCTGGTCCGCGAGGCGGGGGGCGGCGCCGCGTCGGGTCTCTCCGTGCTGCTCTTCGTCCCCATCCTGTGGCTGGCGATCACCGGCACGCGTCGCGAGCTGTACGTCGCGAGCGGCCTCGCGGGCCTGACGATCCTGGCCCCGGTGTTCCTCGTCGGGGAGCCGCAGTACCCCGTGGAGGACTGGCGCCGCGCCGTCATCCTCGTCGCCCTCACCGTCGTGCTCGGCCGGGTCGTGCAGCGCATCGTCACCCGCCTGGAGCGCGAGACCCGCGCCGCGCGCACGGCCACCGAGCAGAGCGAGCGCCTGTTCCTCGACGCGCCGCACGGGGTCGCGGTGCTGGACACCTCGGGGCGGATCCAGTTCGTCAACGCGGCCCTGTGCGGGCTCGTCGGCCTGCCGCCCGACGAGCTCGAGGGCACGTGGCTGATCGAGCTCTCCCCGCCGGGTGACGCCTCCATCGCCAACCACCTGGCCCGCATCCACGAGGACGTCTCGCGCTCCAGCGCCTCCGACTGCCTGCTGCGCGACTACCGGGGCCAGGACATCCACGTGGCGCTGAGCAGCCGCCTCCTGCGGCGCCAGGGGTCCGACGAGCCCGACATCGTGCTGGTCAACGTCGTCGACGTGTCCGAGCGCCGGCGCTACCAGGACCGTCTCGCCCACCTGGTCGACCACGACGTGCTGACCGGCCTGGCCAACCGGCGCCGGTTCGACACCGAGCTCCAGCGTCACCTCGAGCGCTGCCGTCGCTACGGCCAGAGCGGCGCGGTCCTGCTCCTCGACCTCGACAACTTCAAGCAGGTCAACGACAGCCTGGGCCACAACGCCGGCGACCAGCTCCTCGTCACGATCGGCGGCATCCTGCGCCGGTCGGTGCGCGACACCGACGTCGTCGCCCGGCTGGGCGGCGACGAGTTCGCGCTGCTGCTGACCGACGGCGACCAGGCCGGCGCCGAGCGGGTCGGCCGCGACATGGTGGACCGGGTCCGCGAGCTCGCCGCCACCCTCGACGGCGTACGCCGCCGCGTCACCGCCAGCGTCGGCGCGGTGACCTTCCAGGCCGCCAGCGAGCACGCCACCGACATCCTGGCGCTCGCCGACATGACGATGTACGACGCCAAGGAGGCCGGCCGCAACCAGGTCGCCGTCCTCCCCGAGGGCGACATGCGCCCACCCAAGTTCTCGGCGCGGCTGCAGTGGCAGAGCCGCATCGAGGAGGCCCTCGAGAAGGACCGCTTCGAGCTCCACCTCCAGCCGATCATGAGCCTCGCGCACGACCGGATCACCTCGGCCGAGGTGCTGCTGCGCCTGCGCGACGAGGACGAGCTGGTGCCGCCGTCGCGCTTCGTCTACATCGCCGAGCGGACCGGGCTGATGCCGCAGGTCGACGCCTGGGTCATCGAGCACAGCCTGGCGATGCTGGCCCGGCTGCGCGAGATCGACCCGACCTTCGAGCTGGAGGTCAACCTGTCCGGCCACTCCATCGGCCACCCCGACATCGAGAGCACCATCCGCGACTCGCTCGAGCGGCACGCGGTGGACCCCTCGGCGCTCATCCTGGAGATCACCGAGACGGCCGCCGTGGCCGACGTCGCGCTGGCCAGGGCGTTCGCCGAGCGGATGACCGAGCTGGGCTGCGCCTTCGCGCTCGACGACTTCGGCGCCGGGTTCGGGTCGTTCTACTACCTCAAGCACCTGATCTTCGACTACGTGAAGATCGACGGCGAGTTCGTCGCCCACGTGCACGAGTCGCAGGTCGACCGCACCATCATGCGCTCGATCGTCGGCATCGCCCGCGACCTGGGCAAGCGCACCGTCGCCGAGTTCGTCTCCGCGCCCGAGATCCTCGAGGTCGTCCGGGCCGAGGGCGTCGACTTCGCCCAGGGCTTCCTCATCGGCAAGCCGGTCCCCGAGGGCGAGTTCATCGCGTCCTTCATGACCCCCCGGGTGCTGGCGGCGCCCGCGGACTGACGCGACGACGGACACGAAGAAGGACAGGGAGGCTCGGGATCCATGCAGTGGTTGCAGCGCTCGGTGGGGCTGGCGATCATCGGCACCGCGACGCTCGGGGCCGCGCGCCCTGTGGGCGCGCCGTCGCGGCCGGTGACCCCGAGTCCGGGCAGCCGCCGACCGAGGGCCTGCTGTTCGGCATCTGGCAGGTCTTCTACGACACCGAGATGCCCTCGCCGCGGGTGCTGCTGGCCGCGGTCGGCGTGGCGCTGCTGCTGGCCGCCGGGGTGGCCGGCCTCGAGCGGCGACTGGTCACCCGGGCCCGGCGCAGCGAGGACCCCGACCGGATGCCGCTGGCGCCCAAGCTGGTGATGGCCGAGACCCGGGGGGAGTACGCCGGCCCCGTGACCATCACCGTGCTCATCCCCGCCCACAACGAGGAGTCCTGCATCTCCGAGACCCTCGCCTCGCTGCTGTCGCAGTCGGTCCCTCCGGCGCGCGTGGTGGTGGTGGCCGACAACTGCACCGACGCGACCGTGCGGCTGGCCCGCGAGGCCGGCGTCGACGTGCACGAGACGGTCGACAACGTCCACAAGAAGGCCGGCGGCCTCAACCAGGCGCTGCGCGAGGTGCTGCCCGGCCTCGGCGACAACGACTGCGTGATGGTGATGGACGCCGACACGACCCTCGACCCCGGCTTCCTCGAGGGCGCCACCGCGGCGACTCACCGACGACCGGGCGCTGATGGCGGTCGGCGGCCTCTTCTACGGCGAGGACGGCGCGGGCCTGATCGGCCAGTTCCAGCGCAACGAGTACACCCGCTACCAGCGCGAGCTGCGCCGCCGCCGCGGCCGGGTCTTCGTGCTCACCGGCACCGCGTCGGTGTTCCGGCCGCGGGCGCTGCGCGCCATCGCCGCCGAGCGCGGTCACAACCTCCCCGGCATCCCGGGCGACGTCTACGACACGGTCGCCCTGACCGAGGACAACGAGCTGACCATCGCGCTCAAGTCGCTGGGCGCGCTGATGATCTCGCCGGCCGAGTGCACCGTGGTCACCGAGGTGATGCCGGGGTGGCGGGCCCTGTGGAACCAGCGCCTGCGCTGGCAGCGCGGCGCGCTGGAGAACCTCGGCGCCTACGGCCTGCGACCCCAGACGTTCCGCTACTGGATGCAGCAGCTCGGCATCGGCTACGGCGTGATCGCCCTCGGCGCCTACCTCGCCCTGATCCTGCTCATGGTGCTGGCCACCACGACCTGGGTGTGGTTCCCGTTCTGGATCGGGGTGGGTCTGGTCTTCACCCTCGAGCGGGTGGTGACGGTGTGGCGGGGCGGGTGGAAGGCCCGGCTGCTCGGCCTGTCGCTCTTCCCCGAGCTCTTCTACGCGATGTTCCTCAACGTGGTCTACGTCAAGGGGGTCTGGGACCTGTCGCTGGCGCGGCAGGCGACGTGGAAGCACGTCGTCCAGACCGGGTCCGGCGCCCGGATGGAGGGCTGAGGTGGGCGTCGTGAGCGGCCTGGTGAACGGCACTGGTGGGCAGCACGGTCCCGATGGGGCTGCTGCTGCCGGAGAGCATCCTGCGCAACGAGCTCGTCGCCGTGCTGGCGGCGTTCGTCGCGATCAACACCATCGTCTACGTGACGCTCGCCGTCGCCAAGATCCTGCCCAAGGTCTACGTCAGCGACCTGGTCGACACCCGCGACCGTCGCAGCGAGACCCGCAGCATCGACCCGGACGCGCCGGTCTAGGCGCCGGGGGCCGCGTCGTACGCCCGACGTGACGTGGCTCTCATCGGTGGATCGATCCAATATGAGGGCGCTGAGGGCGACGCTAGCCTCGCGGCACCCGCACGGGGCCGGGCAATGGAGCCGGGCTTACACGACACCTCCGTCGATACGCTCGACGGCCGGCGACGCCCACCGCAGCACGGGGGCGTACGCCGCGAATGCGCGAGAGGGATCCACCGCATGACCGCCACCACCGACGCCCGCACCACCACCAGCGGGGCGCCCACCACCCACCAGGGCATCCTCGCCTGGGTCACCGAGGTCGCCGAGCTGACCCAGCCCGACGCGATCCACTGGTGCACCGGCTCCGACGAGGAGTGGGCCGAGCTCACCGCGGCCCTCGAGGCCTCCGGGACGTTCACCCGCCTCAACCCCGAGATCAAGCCCAACTCGTTCTACGCGGCCTCCGACCCCACCGACGTGGCGCGCGTCGAGGACCGGACCTTCATCTGCTCGGTCGACGAGAAGGACTGCGGGCCCACCAACAACTGGATGGACCCGTCCGAGATGAAGACCCTCATGCGCGGGCTGTACGCCGGCTGCATGAAGGGCCGCACCATGTACGTCATCCCGTTCGTGATGGGCCACGTCGAGGCCGAGAACCCGATGTTCGGCGTCGAGGTCACCGACTCGGCGTACGTCACGGTCTCCATGCGCGTCATGGCCCGGATGGGCACCGAGATCCTCCGTGCGATGGAGGAGATCGGCGAGGACTGCAAGTGGGTGCCGGCGCTGCACTCGGTCGGCATGCCGCTCGCCGAGGGCCAGGCCGACGTCGCGTGGCCGTGCAACGACACCAAGTACATCGTCCAGTTCCCCGAGGAGCGGACGATCTGGAGCTTCGGCTCCGGCTACGGCGGCAACGCCCTGCTCGGCAAGAAGTGCTACGCCCTGCGCATCGCCAGCGTCATCGCCCGCGACGAGGGCTGGATGGCCGAGCACATGCTCATCCTCAAGCTCACCTCCCCGCAGGGCGTCACCAAGTACGTCGCCGCTGCCTTCCCGAGCGCGTGCGGCAAGACCAACCTCGCCATGCTCAAGCCGACCATCCCCGGCTGGAAGGTCGAGGCGATCGGCGACGACATCGCCTGGATGCGCATCGGCGAGGACGGCCGCCTGTGGGCGGTCAACCCGGAGTTCGGCTTCTTCGGCGTCGCCCCCGGCACCAACGAGCACACCAACCCCAACGCGATGGCCACCATCAACAAGGGCAACTCGGTGTTCACCAACGTCGCGCTCACCGAGGACGGCGACGTCTGGTGGGAGGGCCTCGAGAACACCCCGGCCAAGGCGACGTCGTGGAAGGGCGAGCCCTGGACCCCCGAGTCCGAGGAGCTCTCCAGCCACGCCAACAGCCGCTACTGCACGCCGATCAAGCAGTGCGACATGCTCGCCCCGGAGTACGACGACCCGCGCGGCGTGCCGATCGACGCGATCCTCTTCGGTGGTCGCCGCAAGACGACCATCCCGCTGGTGACCGAGGCCCGCGACTGGACCCACGGCACCTTCATGGGCGCGACGCTCTCCTCCGAGACCACCGCCGCCGCGGTGGGCGCGGTCGGCATCGTGCGCCGTGACCCGATGGCCATGCTGCCGTTCATCGGCTACAACGCCGGCGACTACTTCAGCCACTGGATCAACATGGGCAAGGACAACGACGCGTCCAAGATGCCCCGCATCTTCTACGTCAACTGGTTCCGTCGCGACGAGGACGGCGGCTTCCTGTGGCCGGGCTTCGGCGAGAACAGCCGGGTCCTGAAGTGGGTCATCGAGCGCCTCGAGGGCCAGGCGGCCGCGGTGGAGACCCCGATCGGCCATGTGCCGGCGCCGGGCTCGCTCGACATCGAGGGCCTCGACATGACGCCCGAGGCGATCGAGGCCGCGCTGGCCGTCGACGTCGAGGAGTGGAAGGCCGAGATCCCGCAGATCCAGGAGTGGTTCGAGAAGTTCGGCGACGACCTGCCCGCCGTGCTGTGGACCGAGCTCGACGGGCTCAAGCAGCGCCTCGGCGCCTGAGCCGAGTCCGACCCGCCGGACCGGCGACGATCGCGACGGGCCCGTCCGGAGATTCCTCCGGACGGGCCTGACGCGTCTCCGCGGTGTGCGAGGATCGCCGCCGGGGATCACAGGAAGGCGGTGGGATGACCAGCTTCGGCCCGGGCGAGCGCACGCTCTTCGAGTCTGCCGCCACCGCGCTGTACGAGGAGATCGCCACCCAGGGCGGCATTCCCAAGGCGGACCCGCGCATCGCGGACCGTGGTCCCGACCGCGAGGCCTTCGACCTCCTCCAGGAGCTCGGCCTGGTCACCGCCGACGAGCTGGCCGCGACGTGGGTGGCGGTCGACCCCGCGACCGTCCAGTCGCGGGTCGTCGCCCCGCTGGGCCAGCAGGGTGCCGAGCTGATCACCGAGTCGGGCCAGTGGGCGCAGGCGTTCAGCAACCTCTCGCAGACCTGGCGCCGGTCGCCGGGCTCGGTCAAGGGGCCGTTCATCGAGCTGCGCGGCGAGGCCATCGCGCCCTACATCACCTCCGCCGTGGCCGACGCTGCACAGGAGCTGCTGACGGCCCAGCCCCAGACGGGCCGGGCGATGGAGCAGCTGCCGCAGGCGTTCGAGCGCGAGGTCGGCGCCCTGCGCCGCGGCGTCACGATGCGCACGCTCTACCAGCACGCGGCCCGCCGCAGCTCGGCCACGCACAAGTACGTCGCCGCGGTGACGGCCGAGGGCGCCCAGGTGCGCACGCTGGACGAGTTCTTCAACCGGCTGATCGTCGTCGACCGGCGCCTGGCAATCGTCCCGGGCACCGAGGACCGGACGGCGCTGGCCGTCCGGGAGCCGTCGCTGGTGCACTATCTCGTCGACATCTTCGAGCGGTCGTGGGAGCGGGCCCGCCCGTTCACCAACCGCGAGACGCCGCTGATGCGCGACATCGCCGCCGAGCAGCGTGCGATGACCATCCGGATGCTCGTGGGCGGTCACGCCGACCCGGTGGGCGCCAAGCGCCTCGGGGTCAGCCCGCGCACCTACGCGGCGTACGTCTCGGACCTCAAGCACGAGTTCCAGGTGGACACGCGGTTCCAGCTCGGCTACGAGATGGGCCGGCTGGGCATCACCGGCAACGACGCGGAGCCGCACGTCGAAGCGGACCGCGACTGAGTCGCGGCCCGCTTCGAGGGGGTGGAACGGGGTGGCTCAGCGAGAGCCGATCACGCTGCCGCTCGGCCAGGTGGTGTCCTTGAAGGCCTGGGCGGGGGCGCTGGTGACGCCCACGGCGCCTGCGGTCAGGGCAGCGGCCAGAAGTGCGGCGGCGATGCGACGTGCAGTCATGCTCATTCACCCTCTTGTCTCTGGGTCCGGGGGGACCACGAGCATCCATTGTCGTCGATCGGCACCCGTGCGTCACCATGGTCGCGGCTGCAAGTGTGTGCATTGCACACACGTGCAGTCGGACCTCCACCGTGGCACAAGTGGGGGCCGAAATGCACTCTGGCCCCCGTGCAGGAGGCCAGAGGATGTGGCGGAGGCGGAGGGATTTGAACCCTCGATGGGGTTGTAGCCCCAAACCCGCTTAGCAGGCGGGCGCCATAGACCGGACTAGGCGACGCCTCCACGCTCGCCGAGGACGAGCCCGCACAGGCTACAAGGCGCCTGCGGCATCTGCCGAATCAGGTGGCGACTCAGAGCGGGCGAAGCCCCTGGCCGTCGGTCAGGTGCCGCTGGAGGTCGCGGACGAACGCCTCGCGGTCGCCGGCCAGCACGTCGACCGGGATGGTGGTGGTGCCGCCGTTGCGCAGGCGCAGGACCACGCACGGCGAGCCCGCGCGGGTGGTGGTGACCGCGTCCTCGACGTCCTTCCACCGGGCGGCGGGGACACCCACCCCGCGGACCCACTGCACCCGGTAGCCCTCGTCGCCGAGCCGCACCACCCAGCCACGCCGGCCGATGGCGAGCGTGGCCGCGACGAGCAGCACGATCGCCAGCACGGCCGGCACCAGCAGCACGGCGGTGTGCAGGTCGAGGAACGCGACGGCGGCGGTGGCGGCGAACACCATGACCGCGATCAGGACGAGCACGACGCCCATCACGCGGGCGGTGACGGCGGGGGCGAGTCGATAGTCGGACGGCACAGGAGGATTGCACCCCATCCGGGAGTCGGATCGCCAGTTGGGCCTTGTAACGTGCCGCTGCGCGGGTCCACACTCGGGGGACCCGGCGGCTTGGGGAGGTGCCATGTCGAGTGCGGCGACCGCCATGAGCGCCCTGCACCGCGCCCTCGACGCACCCCCGGAGCCGGGCATCGCCCTGGGCAACTGGCGCTGGACGATCCGGCAGCGTCTCGCCGACGTCCGCGAGGTGCTGATCCGCGAGTCGGAGCACCCCGACGACGCGTGGCTCGCCGCCCGCGGCACCGCCGCCCTGCGCGAGCGGACCGCGCTGATCGCCCGGATGGGCGAGCTCGGCCCCCAGGTGCTGGAGAGCCCCGACGTGTCCGAGGTCCGGCAGGCGCTGCTGCGGCTGCTGGCCGACATCGACCGCCACTTCCAGAAGCTCCGGGACCTCGCGTACGACGACGTGGAGATGGAGTTCGGCGGCTCCGAGTAGCGCCCGCCGACCGGCCTCCTAGAATGCTGCCCGTGCCCACCTCCGGGTGGTCACGAGGAGGGGTGCCGGAGCGGCCGATCGGAACCGCCTTGAAAGCGGTCGTAGGGAGACCTACCGCGGGTTCGAATCCCGCCCCCTCTGCCAAGCGGTCGCGAGCGCAGCGAGCGCCCCGCGGGCCGAGGGGGCGTCGGCCGGGTGTGGCGGCTGCCAAGCGGTGCGAGCGAAGCGAGCGCCGTGGGCCACAGCGGACGTCCACCCGCCGGGCGGTGAGTGAGCCACACTGCGAGGTGCCGAGGACGTAGCTGCGGCACCGCCCGCCGGCGTGTCGTCGTACGCCGCGCCGACCGGCGGTCAGGAGCCACACGCTGGGGTCGGTGGAAGGTGGCTGGCTCACCGCCCGCCGGCGAGTCGGTCGGCCGCCGCCACCCCGAGGCGGCCCACCCGTAGGCTCGCCGCGTGACCTCCTGGTTCGCGAGCCCCGACGACGCCTCCGCCCGCCTGCACGCGACCGGCTACCTCGCCGACGCGGCGACCGCCACGACGGCGTACCTCGCCGGTGCGCTGGAGAAGCCCCTGCTCGTCGAGGGCCCGGCCGGCGTCGGCAAGACCGAGCTGGCCAAGGCGGTGGCGCGGGCGACGCGGCGCCGAGCTGGTGCGGCTGCAGTGCTACGAGGGGCTCGACGAGGCGCGCGCGCTCTACGAGTGGAACTACAAGAAGCAGCTGCTGCGCATCCAGGCGAGCGGTGACGAGGGGTGGGACGAGACCCACGACGACATCTTCACCGACGAGTTCCTGCTGACCCGCCCGCTGCTGACCGCGATCCGCCGCGACGAGCCGACGGTGCTGCTCATCGACGAGGTCGACAAGACCGACGTCGAGGTCGAGGGGCTGCTGCTGGAGGTGCTGTCGGACTTCCAGGTGACCATCCCCGAGCTCGGCACCGTGACCGCCACGCGGCGACCCTTCGTGGTGCTCACCTCCAACGCCACGCGGGAGCTGTCGGAGGCCGTCAAGCGGCGCTGCCTCTTCCTGCACCTCGACTACCCGGACGCCGAGCGCGAGCGGGAGATCGTCACCTCCCAGGTCCCCGGCCTGCCCGACAAGGTGGCGACCCAGCTCGTCGAGGTGGTGGCCCGGCTGCGCGAGCTCGAGCTGAAGAAGGCGCCCTCCATCGCCGAGTCCGTCGACTGGGCCCGCACCCTCATCGCCCTGCGAGATCGGCGACCTCGACGAGGAGGCCGTACGCCGCACGCTCGGCGTGGTGCTCAAGCACGCCTCCGACCACGAGCGGGCCGTCAAGGAGCTCCGCCTCGCCGCCGCCCGGTGACGAGACCCCGGACGTGACCGCCATGACCCTCCTCGACACCCACATCGGTCTTCCTCGAGGCCCTGCGCTCGGCGGGCCTGCCGGTGTCGCTGGCCGAGGGACTCGACGCCATCGCCGCCCTCGAGCGCATCGGCTGGCACGACCGCGAGGTGGTGCGCACGGCGTACGCCGCGACGCTGGTCAAGAAGCAGTCGCAGCGGGTCACCTTCGACGCGATCTTCGACCTCTACTACCCGCGGCTGGTCGGCGAGGGCGTCGCCGGCGATCCCGAGGAGTCGGCGGAGGCGGAGGAGCAGACCGGCGTGGTGCGGGACAACGCGGCGGCGCTCGCGGAGCTTCCGCGAGGAGCTGGCCGAGGCGCTCGAGGCGGGTGACGACGGCAGCGCGCTCCAGGACCTGGCGGTCGAGGCGGTCGGCCGGTTCGGCGCGATGCCCGGGCCGGGGGCCGGGGCTGTCGAGCTGGTCGGCGTACACCGCGCTGCAGCGGGTGACGCCGCAGCAGCTGGTCGACCAGCTCGTCGCGGGACTGCTGCGCGAGCGGCGCCGACCGAGGAGGACGCCGAGCGGGTCGCGGGGCGCCGGGTCGGCGCGTTCACCCGGCTGGTCGAGGCGGACGCCCGCGGCGCCGGATCGCCGAGGAGAAGGGGCCCGAGCACGTCGCCGACGTGGTGGTCCGGCCGACCATCGACCGGCTCGACTTCACCGCCGCCCGCCGCTCGCGACCTGGAGGAGATGCGCCGCGAGATCTACCCGCTGGCCCGGCGGCTCGCCACCCGGCTGACCAAGGAGCAGCACGCCCGCCGCCGCGGGGCGCTCGACTTCCGGCGCACGGTCCGCGCGTCGCTGTCCACCGGCGGCGTCCCGATGGAGACGCACCACCGCCCGAAGCGCCCGCACCGCACCGAGCTGGTCGTGCTGTGCGACGTCAGCGGGTCGGTGGCCAACTTCGCGCAGTTCACGCTGCTGCTGGTCTTCGCGCTGCGCGAGCAGTTCCACAAGGTGCGCGCCTTCACCTTCGTCGACCAGGTCCACGAGGTCAGCCACCACTTCACGCCCGGCGGGGACGTGGTCGAGGTGATGGAGAACCTCGCCGCCAGCACCGCGCACGCCGCGCGGTGGGGGCGCACCAACTACGGGCGCGCGTTCACGACGTTCGCCGAGGAGCACGCCGACGCGCTCGGGCCGAAGTCGTCCCTGCTCGTCCTCGGCGACGCGCGGTCCAACTACAGCGACCTGGCGCTGGACACGCTGCGGCGAGCTGGCCGGCTCGGCGCGCCACGCGTGGTGGCTCAACCCCGAGCACACCCGCCACTGGGGCACGGGCGACAGTGCCGCCCGTGCGTACGGCGAGATCGTGCCGATGGTGGAGTGCCGCAACCTCACCCAGCTGGGCGAGTTCGTGCACGACATCCTCTGACCCGCCCTCAGCCCGCCAGGTAGCCGAGCTCCTGGATGCGCGCGATCTCGGCGCGGACCTCCGGGTGCTGGGCGGCGTCCGCCGCGCGGCCGCCCACGACGTACGGCGCGGTGTCCGCAGACGGCCGAGCCGTCGTAGACGACGGTGAGCCGGTTGCCGACGCCCTGCGTTGATGAGCGAGCCGAGCAGGGCGACGGGGTCGGCGCGGTCCTCCAGCGACAGCACCCGTGTCTGGGCGGGGATGGTCGGGACCTGCGCCGAGGGGGCGCCGGCGGTGACCACCTGGTCGACGACGAAGGCGTCGGAGACCGCGGCCGGCGGCGATCTCGGCGGCGGCGGTGCCGCCGTGCGAGGAGCCGACGAGCATGACCCGGGCCTCGGGCTCGTCCGCGACCGCGTCCTCGATCGCGCGCACGACCTGACGGACGTACGACGCGTTGTCGCCGCCCACGAGCCGCAGCCGGCCACCCTCGTCGGCCCGGCGGCCGGGGAGGTAGGCGATGTAGCGGCCCGCCCCGATCCGCTGCACGCTGATCCGGCGGTCGGCCCGGGCGAGGTTGGTCATCAGGTCCTCGATCGTGCGCGGCGCCG
The DNA here is from genome assembly GCA_963776975.1 of uncultured Actinomycetota bacterium. GTDB lineage: Bacteria > Actinomycetota > Actinomycetes > Propionibacteriales > Nocardioidaceae > Nocardioides. The sequence continues at coordinate 246,744 of CAVZOU010000015.1, forward strand.
TGCCCTCGCCGGCGGTGGCGTCGGTCTCCACGACCTCGGCCTCCTCGGCGAAGCCGGCCGCGGAGTCGCGCAGCGCCGAGACGGCGTCGCTCGCGAACGGCTGCACGCCGATGGCGCGCAGGCCACCGCGGGCGGCGCCCGCGCCCTGGTCGGAGGACATCACGCCGGCGGCGAGCAGCGAGCGCATCTGGAGCCCGTCGAGCAGCCCGCCGACCCCGGCCATGTGGTCCATCAGCTCGGGATTGCTCTCGGCGAGCTCGTTGAGGTAGGACGCCACGCCGTCGCGGTCGAGCGCGTCGGTCTCGATGAGGCCGGCCGACACGATCGCCCCGCCGAGCGCGACCTCGGGTGCGAGGTAGCCGATGGCGCGGCCGGCGATGGAGCCGAGCGTCTTGTAGGCGGCGTCCTGCAGCTCGTCGATCCAGCGGTAGGTCAGCACCGTGGCGCGCACGACGAGGGCGTCGGCGTCGAGCTCGACCGAGCGGGTGAGCAGCCCCTGCTTGCCGGTGGTCGCGGCCCGGATGTCCTCCTCCGCCTGGGCGAAGGTGGCCGGCGAGAGCTCGGCGGAGTCGGCGACGTCGTCGTCGGCGAGGATCGTGGCGCCGAGGCGGGACGCGGGCAGCGCATCTCGGCCCCGGACTTGTCGAAGAGGTCCGCCAGCGCCAGCATCTGGTGGTACTTGTCGGCGTTGACCGCGGGCGTCGGTGCCGCTGTCGGCGGCAGTGGCGTGCTGGGTGCGGTCCGTGCTCACTCATGCGATCACCTGCGCGAGGACGGGGGCGAGCTCGGTCGCCAGGTCGTCGGGGTCCACCCGGCGCACGGTCACCCGCGGGCCGGAGTCCTCCTGGTGGGGGGTGAGGCTGTGCCAGCCGTCGGCGAGCAGCACCCACGACGCGACACCGACGCTGGTGGTGGCCGCGTCGGTCACCTGGGCGGCCAGCACCCGCAGGCGCCCGCGGCCCTCGGTGTGGACGGCGGCCACGGCGGTGGCGGCGACCGTGTCGGCGAGCGGGGTGGCGTCGGCGTCGAGGACGCCCTCGCCGTGGTGCTCCATCAGCACCGGGACGAGGTCGGAGCGTCCCGAGCGCAGGGCCTCGCCGATCGCGTCGACGAGCTGGAACGGCACCTCCATCGTGGCGGGCACGTCGGAGTCGCGCAGGTCGACGTCGTCGGGGATCGCGGCGACGCGGGCGAGCTCGCCGGGCCACTGGTCGGCCCGGAACCACGCGAGCTCGAACACGATGCCGTCGCAGGTCGCCAGCGTGGCGACCGCCCCGTCGGCCTGGCGGTGCCAGGCCTTGACCTGGCTGCCGGCGGCGGCCACGTCGATGTCGAGGGCGAGCTGCGGTGTCGCGAGCAGCCCGATCGCCCCGGCCAGGCCGGCGTCGAGGCCGGCGTCGGTGAGCAGGCCGCGGCGTCGCAGCGTCTCGGCCGGGTCGTGCAGCGAGCCCAGCGCGGCGGCGTACGCCGTGTCGTCGGCGGTCCCGCGGGACTGGCCGAGGCGGTCCTCGAGGGCACCCGGGCCGGCGGCCTCGGCGACGTCGAAGGGGAGCGGGGCGTCGCCGGCCGAGCGGGCGGCCAGCCGCAGCTCGGGGAGGGTGATCGCGATCCGGCGGGGGAGGCCGTCCAGGAAGGTGGCGGGCTCGGCCGGCGGGGTCGTGAGGTCGATGGTCACCATGTCAGAGTCCCGGCAGCTCGACGGTCAGCCAGTCCTTGTGACCGGCGGGCGGCGGGGTGAACGCCAGCAGCGCGGCGTCCTCGCGGCTCGGGCGCGCCCGCGGCGTCGGCCTGGGCCGAGCGCGTCCGTGCGTCGGTCGTCAGGGTGTCCGCCTTGTGCGAGATCGTCTCGATCGCGTCCTTGAGGGCGTCGACCTCGGAGGCGTGCCGGGCCAGGGAGTCGGCGGCGGTGTCGTGGTGACCGGCGGCCAGGCGCAGGTGCGAGGCGCGCTCCTTGATGCGGGTCCGCATGGACTCCGCGGCCCGACCGGTCCACGGCACGCTCTCCGCCTGGGCGACCAGCCGGTCGGCCATGGCCCTGATGTCCCCACCCTGCTCACGCAGCTGGGCGACACGCTTGCGCGATGCGGCGCTGTCGCCGTACATCGATCACGTCCTCTCGTCGGCCCCCGTGCGCTGGTTGCGGCGCCCGTGGCGCCGTGTTGTCGCCTTCCCTGCGTCGCGGGTGGTCAAACCCCGAATCACCTGCCGGTTGACGAGGCGCACGTCACCCGGGCGTCGGGTCTGCCCGCTGGCCGGGGAGCCAGTCGCCGAGCCGCTCCAGACCGGTGCGCACGTCCCGCTCGGGTCCGGCGAAGCTGAGCCGCACGTGCTGCTGGCCCACCACGGTGTCGAAGTCGATCCCGGGGGCGAGCGCGACCCCCGTGTCGGCGAGCAGCCGGCGGGTCCAGGCCATCGAGTCGTCGGGTGAGGTGGCCGACGTCCGCGTAGGCGTAGAAGGCGCCGTCGGCGGGGGCGAGCCGGTCGATGCCCAGTGCGGCGAGCCCGTCGAGGAGCAGGCGACGGTTGGCGGCGTACCGCTCGACGTGCCCGTCGAGCTCGGCGTACGACGCGTCGGTGAACGCCGCGACGCAGGCCCGCTGGGCGATGACGGGCGGGCAGATCGTGAAGTTGCCGGTGAGCACGTCGACGGCGCGGCGCAGCCGCTCGGGGACGAGCATCCAGCCGATCCGCCACCCGGTCATGGAGAAGTACTTGGAGAACGAGCTGAACACGATCGCCTCCCGCGAGGTCTCCCACGCGGACCGGGAGAGCGACGGCCGGCCGTCGAGCGGTGCGTACTCGATCCCGTGGTAGATCTCGTCGGAGATCAGCTGCACGCCGCGGGACTCGCACCAGGCGGCGAGGGCGGCGAGCTCCGCGGGGAGCAGCATCGTCCCCGTCGGGTTGGCCGGGCTGGCCACGACCAGGCCGCGCACGTCGCCGAGCCCCTCGAGCTGCTCGACGGTGGGCTGGAAGCGGTTCTCCGGCCCGCAGGGGACCTCGACGACCTCGCAGCCGAGCGCGGTCAGCACGTTGCGGTAGCACGGGTAGCCGGGCCGGGCCATCGCCACGCGGTCCCCGGGCTCGAAGGCCGCGAGGAACGCCAGCAGGAAGCCGCCGCTGGAGCCGGTGGTGACCACCACGTCGTCGGCGGTGACGTCGATGCCGTGCTGGCGGGCGTGGTGCCCGGCGATCGCCTCGCGGAGCTCGGGGACCCCGGAGGCGACGGTGTAGCCGAGCGGGTCGCCGCTGCGGAGCAGCCGGACGGCCTCGTCGGCGACCGGTCCGGGTGCGCCCGTCGACGGCTGGCCGGCGACCAGGTTGACCAGGTCGCCGTGCGATCGCTGCCGCTCGGCGGACGCGGCCAGGAGGTCCATCACGTGGAAGGGCGGCACGTTCGCCCGCTGGGCCACCGCGAACCGAGCGCTCATGTCGCCGATCGTGTCACGCGGGCGAGCAGCGTCCGGGGGCGTCCCGTTTCGCCGATAGGATCGGGGCTCGGCGAGGAGTGGGAACGAGGTGGCGTGACTTTCGATGTGCACCAGCTCGACTCGTTCCTGCTGGTGGGCTCCCTCGTCACGTTGGCGGCGATCCTCGCCGTGCGGGTCTCGGCCCGCGCCGGGCTGCCCAGCCTGCTGATCTACCTCCTCATGGGCGTCGTGCTCGGCGAGGCGGGTCTCGGGATCCAGTTCGAGGACGCGCAGCTCGCCCACGCGCTCGGCTTCGGGGCGCTGGCCCTGATCCTGGCCGAGGGCGGCCTGACCACCGACTGGACCGAGGTCCGGCCCTCCATCCCGCTCGGGGTGTCACTGGCGACCGTGGGCGTGGCCGTCTCGGTCGCGGTCGTCGCCGTGGGTGGTCACTACCTCCTCGGGCTCCCGTGGGAGCTGGCCATCCTGCTGGGGGCGGTCTGCTCGCCGACCGACGCCGCGGCCGTCTTCTCGGTGCTGCGCGTCGTGCCCCTGCCCAAACGGCTGACCGGCGTGCTCGAGGCCGAGTCCGGGCTCAACGACGCCCCCACGGTCGTGCTGGTGGGCGTCATCTCCACCGGCGCCGCCGCGAGCAGCGGCATCCTCGGCGTCGCCGGGGTCATCGTCTTCGAGCTCTCCGTCGGCGTCGTGATCGGGATCGCGGTCGGTGTCGCCGGCGGCTGGGTGATGCGGCGGGCCGCGCTGCCGTCGTCGGGCCTCTACCCGCTGGCCGTGCTCTGCCTGACCTTCGCCGCGTACGGCGCCGCGGCCGCCGTGCACGCGTCCGGCTTCGCCGCGATCTACGTCGCCGCCCTCATCCTCGGCAACTCCGAGCTGCCCCACCGCACCGCGACCAAGTCCTTCGCCGAGGGCGTGGCCTGGCTGGCCCAGATCGGGCTCTTCGTGATGCTCGGGCTGCTGCTCTCGCCCGCCCGCATCAGCCTGGAGGTCGTCGGCCTCGCGCTGGCGACCGGCCTCATCCTCACCTTCGTGGCGCGCCCGCTGTCGGTGCTCGTCAGCTCGGTCGTGCGACCCATGCCGCTGCGCGAGCTCGCCTTCATCTCGTGGGCCGGCCTGCGCGGCGCCGTCCCCATCGTGCTCACCACCATCCCGCTCTCCGAGGGCGTCGACGACGCCGACCTGCTCTTCGACATCGTCTTCGTGATGGTGGTCGTCTACACGCTCGTGACCGGACCGACCCTGCCGTACGTCGCCCGCCTCCTGCGGGTCGCCCGGCGCTCCGAGCCGCGCGGCCTCGACGTCGAGGCCGCGCCGCTGGAACGGGTCGCCGCGGACCTGCTCCAGGTCTCCATCAGCCCGGTCTCCCGCATGCACGGCGTCGAGGTCGGCGAGCTCCGGCTGCCCGCCGGGGCGTCGGTGTCGCTGGTCATCCGGCAGGGCGAGGTGCTGGTGCCGGAGCGGCGTACGGTCCTGCGGCACGGCGACGACCTGCTGGTCGTCACCCCGCGCAGGGCCCGCGTCGCCACCGAGGAGCGGCTGCGCCAGGTCTCGGAGGGTGGCCGGCTGGCGCAGTGGAACACCGACCCGAGGCGACGCCCCGAGAAGTCGTGAGCCGGGTCAGGACCCCGGCGGGCTGCAGAAGGTCGCCTCGACGTCAGCGGTGACCGACTCGACCTCCCGCTCGCGGAGCGACGTGAAGGACTCGCCCAGCACCACGACGACGCCGCGGCCCAGGGCCTCGCCGTCCACCTCGGTGCCCGGCACGACCCGAGCCTTGCGGAACTGGCGCTGCACGAGCCGGACGGCGGGGTTCTCCGGGTCGACGGCCCAGATCTGGACGCCCCGGACCGGCTGGGGGGCGTTGCCGGTGTCGGCGCCCACGAAGCCCCGCTCCTCGAGCAGCTCCAGGGTGGCCCCGGCCAGCCCCGACCGGGCGCTGCCGTTGAAGACGCTGACCGCGACCTGGTCGCGGAAGACGTCAGTGCCGGCGGCGACGGTGGTGTCGGAGCACAGCGGAGGGGGCTCGTTGTCGGGCAGCGGCTGGGTCAGCGCCTGCCACCCCCACGCGCCGGCGGCGACCATGAGCAGGCACAGGACGAGCAGCGTGAGGGCCGACTTGACGCCATCGCTCATCAGTCGGCCACCTCGTGCACGCGCGCGTGCAGGACGTTGCGCTGGTGCAGCGCTGCGCGCAGCGCGCGGTGGAGGCCGTCCTCGAGGTAGAGGTCGCCGCGCCACGCCACCACGTGGGCGAAGAGGTCGCCGTAGAAGGTCGAGTCCTCGTCGAGGAGGGTCGCGAGCTGGAGGGTGTCCTTGGTGGTCACCAGCTGGTCGAGCCGGACCTGGCGGGGCGGGATCGCGGCCCAGTCGCGCGAGCTGCAGCTCGTGGGCGGGGTAGGGGCGCCCCTCGCCCACGCGCTTGAAGATCACGCGCGTGACTATAACGACGCACCCCGAGCGCCCCTGCCTGCTGGTTAGGCTCGCGCCATGACGGACAAGCCCGACGAGTCGACCGCGCCCGCCCCCGAGACGGCCGCCGGGACGGCTGCTGAGGCGGCTCCGTGCCGGCTGCCGTGCCGAGCACCCGATCGCCGCCGCCGTGCGGCCCGGCTACGCCTTCGAGGGCACGGCCCTCGAGCTCGGCGGGCTGATGCTCGACGCGACCGAGCTCTCCGACGTCCGCGTCCGGATCCCGCTCGGGATGCTCAACCGCCACGGACTGGTCGCGGGCGCGACCGGCACCGGCAAGACCAAGACCCTGCAGCTGCTCGCCGAGCAGCTGAGCGCGCACGGCGTCCCGGTCTTCGCGGCCGACATCAAGGGCGACCTCTCCGGGCTCAGCGTGCCCGGGGAGGGCGGCGACAAGATCACGGCCCGGGCGGCGTCGGTCGGCCAGCAGTGGACGGCGACCGGCTTCCCGGTCGAGTTCTACGCCCTCGGCGGCCAGGGCATCGGCGTACCCGCTGCGCGTGACCATGTCGGCGTTCGGGCCGATGCTGCTCAGCAAGGTGCTCGGGCTCAACGACACCCAGGAGTCCAGCCTCGGGCTGGTCTTCCACTACGCCGACCAGGCCGGGCTGCCGCTGCTCGACCTCGCCGACCTGCGCGCGGTCGTCCAGTTCCTCACCAGCGACGAGGGCAAGGCCGACCTCAAGGGCCTCGGCGGCCTGTCCACCGCCACGGCCGGGGTGATCCTGCGCGAGCTGATCGCCTTCCAGGACCAGGGCGCCGACGCGTTCTTCGGCGAGCCGGAGTTCGAGTCCCGCGAGCTCCTGCGGACCACCGCCGACGGCAAGGGCGTGATCAGCCTCGTCGAGCTGCCCAACCTCCAGGACCGGCCGGCGCGTCTTCTCGACCTTCCTGATGTGGCTGCTGGCCGACCTCTTCCACGACCTGCCCGAGGTCGGCGACCTCGACAAGCCCAAGCTGGTCTTCTTCTTCGACGAGGCGCACCTGCTCTTCGACGACGCCTCCGACGCGTTCCTCGACCAGATCGCCCAGACCGTGCGGCTGATCCGCTCCAAGGGCGTCGGCGTCTTCTTCGTGACCCAGAGCCCGACCGACGTCCCCGACGAGGTGCTCGCCCAGCTCGGCTCGCGCATCCAGCACCAGCTGCGCGCGCACACGCCCAACGACGCCAAGGCGCTCAAGCAGACCGTCAACACCTACCCCAACTCGGCGTACGACGACCTCGGCGAGGTGATCACCGGCCTCGGCATCGGCGAGGCCGTGGTGACCGTGATGAACGAGCGCGGCGCGCCGACCCCGGTCGCCTGGACCCGGCTGCGGGCGCCCGAGTCGCTGATGGGGATGGCCGAGCCGGCCGCGATGGAGGCGGCCGTCGAGGGCCAGCCCGCTGTGCGCGAAGTACGCCGAGGTCGTCGACCGCGAGTCCGCCCGCGAGAAGCTCGCCGCCCGGCTCGAGGAGGGTGCGCGCAAGGCCGAGGAGGACGCGCGCGTCAAGGAGAAGGCCCGCCGAGGACGAAGGCCGAGCGCGGCCGCAAGCCGGCCCCGCCAAGCCGCAGGACGACGACGGCATCGTCATGGACGTCGTGAAGTCCGGTGCCTTCAAGGACTTCATGCGTACGGCGGCCCGCGAGATCGCCCGCGGGATGTTCAAGTCCGGTCGCCGCTGACCCTCGCCCGGGGCGGTGAGCCAGCCACGTTCTGGAGGTCTCCGGAGGTGGCCTGCGCACCGCCGACGGGCGGTGTCGTCGTACGCCGCGCGCGACGGCGGTGCGTCGGCCACCTGCGGCGGCGGGGGACGTCGCTGCGTCACCGCTCGCCCGGGAGGGGCGGGTCGGCGTACGCCGTCCGACGGCCTCGATCCGCTCGCGGCGCCCTGCTCCAGCGCGCGTAGACACGCGGACACAACTGTTGTCCGCCGTGCCCCGGCACGCCTGGGCCGGGCAGCGTGAACGGGGTTGTGTCCGCGTGTCTACGACCCGGCCCTGGCCGACCACCGCCGAGCCGGCGGGTGACTACATCGTCGGCTCGGTCCAGGCCAGCTGGGCGACCTCGATGCCGCGCGTCGCGGGTGACGACCCGGGCGCGGCCGGGCGGCGCGGGCTGCGGGCGGAGGTTGCCGATGCAGCGCGCCCTCGTCGCGGCGGCCGGAGAGCAGCACGCCGGGCATCGCCAGGTCGCGCATCGACTGGATGACCGGGTCGTACGAGCGCCCGCGACGCGCCACCGACGCGGCGGGCCACGACCAGGTGCAGGCCGATGTCGCGGGCCTGCGCCATCAGCGGCTGCGAGCGCCTGCACCGGCGAGCGACTGCTGGGTCGCGACCAGGTCGTAGTCGTCGACGACCACGAAGACCTCGGCGCCGGTCCACCAGGAGCGGTTGCGCAGCTGCTCCGGCGTGACGTCGGGACCGGGGATGCGGCTCTCGAGGTAGCCGGCGATGTCCTTCAGCGTCGGCGTCGGCCTGGGTGGCGGAGGTGAGGTAGTTGAGCAGGTACTCGTCGGGGACCTCGCCGAGCAGCGAGCGCCGGTAGTCGACCACGACGATCTGCGCCTCCTTGGGGGTCCGCGTGCGCATGATCTCCTGGACGTAGTTGCGCAGCAGCGCGCTCTTGCCCGACTGGCCGTCGCCGAAGACCAGCAGGTGCGGCTCGGCGGCCGGGTCGATGCCGACCGGCGCGAGCTCCTTCTCGTTGATGCCGATGCAGCAGCCGCTTCTCCGTCGAGCTGGCGGCGCAGCGCGTCCTCGCGGATCTTGTCGAGGGTGATCAGCGTCGGGCAGCAGCCGGAGCTTGGGGCCGGGGGCCCTTCCAGGCCGCGTGACGCGCGCTCGACCAGGTCGTCGACGCCGTCGCCGAGGGTGGCCGCGTCGGCGTCGCCGTCGACGCGGGGCAGGGCGCCGAGGAAGTGCAGCTTGCTCGGCACCAGGCCGCGGCCCGGGCGACCGGTCGGCACCAGCGCGGCGACCTTGCGGTCGATCTCGGAGTCGAGCGGGTCGCCGAGGCGCAGCTCGAGCCTGGAGCCGAAGACGTCGCGCATCGCGGCGCGGAAGTCGGCCCACCGGGCGGACGCGGCGATGAGGTGCATGCCGAAGGTGAGGCCGCGCCCGGCGAGCTGCTGGAGCTCCATCTCGAGGTCGTCGAACTCGGCGCGCAGCGTGCTCCAGCCGTCGACGACGAGGAACACGTCGCCCCAGCCGTCGTCGGCCCGGCCCTGGGCCCGCCGGGTGCGGTAGGTCTCGATGGAGTCGATGCCCTGCTCGCGGAAGTAGGCCTCGCGGCGGTCGACGACGCCCTGCACCTCGGCGACCACGCGGCGTACGACGTCGGGCTCGGAGCGGGTGCGCGACGCCGGAGACGTGCGGGAGGCGGGCCAGCGGGGCGAACGTGCCGCCGCCGAAGTCGAGCACGAAGAACTGCGACTCCTGCGGGGTCGTGGCCAGGCCCATGCTGGTGACGATGGTGCGCAGCAGCGTGCTCTTGCCCGACGCGGGGACCGCCGACGACGGCGACGTGGCCGGCGGCGCCGGTCAGGTTGAGGCGTCATCGTGTCGCGGCGCTGCTCGCGCGGCCGGTCGACGGTGCCGAGCGGGACGACCAGGCCGCCGAGGCTGCGCCACTGCGGGGAGACGAGGCCGAGCTCGGGGTCCTCGGCGAGGTCGGGCATCAGCTCGTCGAGGGTGTCGGGCACGTCGAGCGGCGGCAGCCACACCTGGTGGGCGGGCGTGCCCTGACCCGATCATCCGGTGCGACCGCGACGTCGAGCAGCGAGGGCTGCTCGCCCTGCTGCTGCGCCGGCACCGGGGCCACCTCGACCTCGTTCTCGAGCGGCTCGAGCGCGAGCACCTCGGAGATCGTGAACGGCAGGATGCCGCGCACGTGGCCGCCCTCGTCGCGGCTGACCCGGGCGCGGCCGCGACGGCGGTCCGGAGACGTACGCCGCCTTGAACCGCAGCAGCGTCGACTGGTCGGGCTTGAGGTAGCCGAGGCCCGGGACGGCGGGCAGCTCGTAGGCGTCGGGCACGCCGAGCACCGCGCGCGACTCGCCGGCCGAGAAGGTGCGCAGGCCGACGCGGTAGGACAGGTGCGACTCGAGGCCGCGCAGCCGGCCCTCCTCGAGCCGCTGGGAGGCGAGCAGCAGGTGCAGGCCGAGCGAGCGGCCGAGGCGGCCGATGGCGACGAAGAGGTCGATGAACTCCGGCTTGGCGGAGAGCATCTCGGAGAACTCGTCGACCACGATGAACAGCGACGGCATCGGGGCGAGGTCCTCGCCGTTGGCGCGGGCCTTCTCGTAGTCGCGGATCGAGGCGTAGTTGCCGGCGTCGCGCAGCAGCTCCTGGCGGCGGACCATCTCGCCGGACAGGGCGTCCTGCATGCGGTCGACGAGGGTGAGCTCGTTGGCGAGGTTGGTGATGACCGCGGAGACGTGCGGCATGTCGGCCATGCCGGCGAAGGTCGCGCCGCCCTTGAAGTCGACGAGCACGAGGTTGAGCTGCTCGGGCGAGTGGGTCATCGTCGAGGCCGAGCACCAGCGTGCGGAGGAACTCCGACTTGCCGGAGCCGGTGGCGCCGATGCACCAGGCCGTGCGGGCCCATGCCCTGCTGGGCGGACTCCTTGATGTCGAGGTGGACGAGGCCGCCGCTGTCGCCGATGCCGATCGGCACCCGCAGCCGGTCGCGCGCCGGGCGCGGGCGCCAGGCGGCTCGCCGGTGTCGAAGGTGTGGATGTCGCCGAGGCCGAGCAGCTCCATGTGGTCGGGGGTGGCCGAGGTGATGTCGACGGCCGCGCCGCAGGAGGCGTCGGCGCTGATGGTCTTGAGCGGCGCGAGCCGGCGGGCGAAGGCCTCGGCGGTCGCGAGGTCGCACTGGTCGATGAGCGCCTTGACCGGCTCCTCGCGGACCCGCACGCCGAGCACGGGCAGCTTGCCGAGCTCGGGGCGGCCGTCGGCGAACTGGAGCCGCAGCCGGGTCGAGTCCTCGAGCTCGTCCCAGCGCGCCGGCAGGTCGAGCAGCGTGACGCCGTGCAGGCCGTCGGGCGGGACGACGTGGTTGCCGGGCGGCAGGTGGCCGCCGTCGATGACGAGCAGGATGTGCGGCGTCGGCGGCCGCTCGTCGGCGCCGAAGCGGGGCCGGTCGCTGAGGTCGGGCGGCAGCAGGTTGCCGAGGTCGTCGATCGAGGTGGTGACCAGGCGCGTCGGGCCGACGGCGTCGACCTCGCGCGCGCTCTGCGCGTGCGGCAGCCACTTGACCCAGTCCCAGTGGGTGAGGTTGTGCCTCGGAGCTGAGCACCGCGACGACGAGCTGGTCGGGGTTGTGGAAGGCGGTGGCCGAGCAGATCATCGCGCGGGCCGCGGCAGCGGGCGTCCTCCTCGGGGCCGCAGAGCTCGATCGCGGTCGAAGGCGCGCAGGTCGATCGAGGCCGGCAGGTTGGGCTGCACGCGGTGCACGACGAGGAGCCGGTGCAGCGCGGACGCGGCGGCCGGGTCGACCTGGTCGACCGGGGCGCTCTCCGGCGGGACCAGCTCCAGCGACAGCGGCTGCGCGCAGAGGCCGTAGCGCACGTGCAGGAAGTTGTCGTCGCCCGGACCGTGCTCCCACAGGCGGGTGCGCTCCTCGGCCAGCGCCGGCAGCGCGGTCGGCTCGGGGTGGTGCCAGGTCAGCGCGCGGCGCTGCTGGTCGGCGGCGTTGCGCGCCACCTTGCGGATGTTGGCGAGGTAGCGGAGGTACTCGGTGCGCGAGCCGGTGACCTGCTGCGCGCGCTGCTTACGCTGCCGGTCGATCTGCACGATGATGAAGCCGAGCGTGGCGAAGAGGAACATGCCGGCCGCGAGGAAGCTGCGCGGTGCTTGTTGCCGCCGCCGCCCATGGTGGCGACGAGCACGATCGAGCCGAGGCTGCCGAGCATCGGGATGGCGTTCATCAGGACGCCGCTGGCGCCCTCGTTCTCCTGGAGCTCCGGCGGCGGCTGGAGCACGATCTGGCCGCCCGGGCATCTCCGGCTCGTCGAGCCGATGCCCGCCTCGCAGTGCAGTGCTCACGCGGTTCCCCCTAGCGATACCCGAATGGTCGCGATGATGATAGGTGGGCCGCACACCAGCGACTAGCCTGCACGTCGCCGGTCGAGTCCGGCGCTCGAGAGATCGATGGGGGAAGTCGTGTCCGACGGCGCAGCCGAACCATCGCGGCTCGCCGCGACGATCGCCGTCAGCGTGCACGGTCCGGCCGGCGTGCTCGACCTGGTGGTGCCCGTCGGTGCGACGCCGGTCGACGTGGCCCGGGCGTACGCCGACCAGGCCGGGCGTCGCGGCATCCCGCTGCTCCAGACGCCCCTGGGCGAGCATCTGCGCGCCGACCGCGCGCTGGCCAGTGCGGCGTCGAGTCCGGCGCGGTGCTGATCGCGGCCACGCGGCGTCCGCCGCAGCCGGCCCCGCGAGCCCGGACGCAGGACGCCCTGCAGTCGCCAGCCCGACACCCCGCCGGTCGCCGCGCGTGGCGATGGGGCTCGCGGCCGGCGCCGCCGGCGCTCGTCCGCGTGGTACGCCGCACCAGTCGGCCGACGACTGGCTGCGCACCGTCGACCGTCGGCGTGCTGATGGCGCTGCGCCCTGGCTCGACCCTGCCGCTGGGGCCGGCACGCCGTCCAGCGCGCCGCCGCCGCCCCGGCCTTCGCCGCCGCGGCCGCCTTCGCCGCGTTCTTCGAGCCGGGGGCGCACCTGCTGCCCGCCGTCGTCGCGGTGAGCGCGGTCTCGGCGCGGCGCTGATCGCCGCCGTCGCCCGCGCGCTCGGCCGCCGAGCGCGACGAGGTCCTGACCGTGTGGATCGTCGTCCGGGCTGCCTCGTGTTCGCGCGTCTGCGGCGACCAGCCCGCTCCTGGAGTGGGACGGCCGGGTGTCGTGGGCCGTCCTGCTGCTGCTGGCGATGCTCGGCGCGCGCTTCGTGCCGTCGCTCGCCATCGACGTCCCCGACGAGGCGCTCCTCGACCTCGACCGGCTCGCCGTGACCGCGTGGTCGGCGCGCGACTCCGGTCGCGCCGGTCGCGGGCGCATCGTCGATCTCCGCAGGCGGCGATGCGCCGGCTCGTCGAGGACGCGACCCGCACCGTCACCGCGGCCTGCGCGGCGATCATGCGTGGTGACCGTGGTCGCCACCCCGCTGCTGCTCGCGACCGCGACCATCGACCTGGACCGCATCGGCGCCCGCTGCCTGGCGTTCTTCGCCGGGGCCAGCCATCCTGCTGGCGGCCCGGCAGTACCGCCACGCGGCGGCGCGCCGGCTGCTGCGCGGCGGGCGGGCTGGCGTGCTGGGCGTGGCTGCTCGCCTTCGAGGTCGGCGACCTGACCTCCACGCGGGCGTCACCTGGGGCGTGGTCGTCGTCGCTGGTGCTCGGGTGCGATCAGCCTGGCGGCCGCGGTGGCGACCGGCCGGGGTTGGCGCTCGGTCTGGTGGTCGCGCGAGGCCGAGGTCGCCGAGGGCCTCTGCCGGCGCGTTCGCGTTCGCCGCGACGGTCGTCGCGTCGGGCTCTTCCGCAGCCCTGTGGGAAATCACGTCCTGATGTTTAGGCCCGGGGCGCTCGGGTAGATCGATGTCAGCGCGGGGGGCCGGGACGTCTCCCCGAACCAGCCAGCGGCTCCACCAGCAGGCTGCAGCAACGACCAGAGCTACACCAACCAGTGAACTCGGGGGTCAAGCCGCCGAGGGGGAAGGATTGAGATGACCAACCTCAGCCAGACAGAGAAGGCGCTCTCCAAGGGAGCCGAGTACGTCAACACCGCTCGCGGCGACGTCAAGGGCAAGTGCAACGTCCTCAGCGACCGGGTCAACGAGATGATGGGCGGCTGGGGCGGCCAGGGTGCCTCCGCGTTCGGCAACCTGATGGTCGCCTGGCAGGAGAAGCAGGAGACGATCCTCAAGGCGCTCGACCAGCTCTGCCATGTCGATGCAGGAGACCGAGAAGGACAACGTCGCGACCGACGAGTCGCAGTCGCAGACCCACATCAACCTCCAGAACCGCCTCGGCTGACCGCCGCGACCACAGACTCAGGAGAACTGCGATGACGGTTTCGACGGAATCAATGTTGAGCACGGCAAGCTCGACGCGGGCTCGCCAGGACGTCATGGCGGCGGCCAAGGACATCCAGTCCCGGCTCGACACGCTCGAGGGCGACCTCAAGCCGCTCGCCTGGGACTGGACCGGTGCCGCCAAGGAGGCCTACCGACGAGGCCAAGGCCAAGTGGGACCAGGCGATCGCCGACATGATCGTCCTGCTCCAGCAGGCCAGCGCCAACGTGTCGACCTCGAACGACGAGTACAAGGCCGCCGACTCTCGCGGCGCCGGCCGCTTCTGATCGTCCTCGATCACGCCAGCAACCCGAGGCCGGTCGCCCTTCTGGGCGACCGGCCTCGGTCTGCTCCGCGGCGCGATCCTGCTATGTAGGCTGCTCCCCGACCGGGGAGCTCACGACTCGGAAGTGACGCATGGCGACCACGGCGACGAGCACGACGCCCAGGGCGGATCAGCCATGCACGGACCACGGGGGTAGCACAGCATGAGTCAGGCGGCATCTGTCACGTCCGGACTGGTCCGGGTGACGGTGGCCTCGGGATCGCGACGGGTCGACCTGGTCCTCCCCGGTGCCGTCCCCGTGGCCGAGCTCGTGCCCGAGCTGGCGCGCAGCGTCGGCATCCTCGACGCGTCCACCGTCTACGGCGGCTACCGGCTCATCGCCAAGGACGGGCGCCACCTCGCCGGCGACGCCGGCCTCACCATCCAGGGCGTGGAGGACGGCGGCCTGCTGACCGTCACCGCCGGCATCGACGACGAGGCCCCCCGCGTCTACGACGACATCGTCGAGGCGATGGCCGACGTGGTCGAGCACGAGCTGAGCCCCTGGGAGCCGGCCGCCGGGCGGCGTACTGCCCTCGGCGCCGCTGCGCTGCTCCTCGGCCTCGGCGCCTTCGCGCTGCTCCTCCAGGGCGAGAGCCTGCTCGGCGGGCTCGCCGCCGCGGTGCTCGCCGGCCTGCTCGTCGTCGGTGGCATCGTGCTGGCCCACAGCCAGCAGGAGCCCGAGGCCGGTGTGGCCGTCTCGCTGATCGCCGTCCTGTACGCCGCCGTGGCCGGGCTGCTGCTCGCTCCCGGCGAGCTGACCGAGTGGACGTGGCCGCTGCCGGCGGAGTTCTTCGAGCTGCCGCTGGCCTGCGCCGGAGGCGCGATGCTGGTGACCGGCGTGGTCGCGGTCGTCGGTCTCCGGGAGGGGCGCTCGCTCGTGATCCCCGGCGTCGTCGTCGGTGCGATCCTCGGCGCCTGCGGCCTGCTGCTCCAGGTGACCGGGTGGGAGGCGAGCGTCGTCTTCACGGTGGTGATGACCCTCGTCGTGCTGGCCGGCAGCATCTTCCCGTGGCTCGCGCTGGGCGTGACCGGGACCAAGGTCGACCAGATCTACTCGCTGCACGACATCACCGCCGACCCCGACGAGATCGACCCCGCCCAGGTCGGCGCGGACGCCCGGGTGGCGCACGAGATCCTGCTCGCCGTGTCGGCGACCGTCGGCACCCTGCTCGTCCTCTTCGCGCCGCTGGCCGTGGACCGCGGCGTCTACGGCACGATCCTGGCCGCGGTCTGCTGCCTGGCCGTGATGTTCCGGACCCGCCAGTACCGCACCGGCTCCGAGGTCCTCGCCGGCCTGGTCTCCGGGATCGCCGGGCTGATCTCCATCGCGCTGTCGATGGTCCTCATCCACGATGCCTGGCGGGCCGAGGCGGCGATCGTCCTCGCCGTCGTGGGGGCGCTCCTGCTGGTGACGACCCTCGTGCCGTCCTCCGGGTCGGTCCGGCGCGGCCGGATCGGTGACGTGGTCGAGACCGCGACGCTGATCTCGTTGCTCCCGCTGATGGTGGTGGCGGCGGGCTTCTTCGACATGGTCAAGGGCTGATCGGGTGGCCACCAAGAAGGACCTCGTCGAGGCGCACGCCTTCAGCAAGCGTCGACTCATCACCGCCTTCGTCAGCGGCGCGCCCGGCGGCCGGGAGGTCGAGCCGGTCCGGCCGGGGCGCGTGCTCATCGGCGGCATCGCCCTCTCGGTGCTGCTGCTCGCCGGCGCCGCGATCGCCGGCTTCCTCATCGGCCGCCCCAACTCGGCGTGGCTCGAGCAGGGCAGCTTCGTCATCTCCAAGGAGACGGGCGAGCGGTACGTCGTCCTGCGCGGCGGCGACGACCCGCTCCTCCAGCGGGTGCCCAACTACCTCTCCGCCCAGCTCCTCCTCGGGGAGCCGGAGCTGACCGCCAACCGGGTCTCGCGACACCTACATCCGCGAGGTCGCCCTCGGGCCCGACCTCGGCATCGACGGCGCGCCCACCCTCCCGGCGGCCGGCGACCTGATCGACGACGGCTGGACGGCGTGCACCGCCGCCGACACCGGCATCAAGCTCACCCTCACCGAGGACCCGGACATCGCCGAGCTGCGCCAGTCGGCCTTCCTGGTCAGCAGCGGTGGCTCGGTGTGGCTCGTCGCGCCGAGCCCGACGGGCAGCGGCTACCGGCTCGAGCTCCCCGACGACCCCACCACCGCCGACGTCATCGCCGGCCGGCTGGGCTTCGACGCGACCTCCACGGCACCGAAGGTCCCCGAGGAGTGGCTCAACCTGTTCCCGCGAGGGGCGGCCCTCGACGAGGACTCCTTCGGGCTCACCGACGTCGGGTCGCCCGTCGCCTACGAGGGCGCCGAGACCGACCTCTCCCGCTTCAGCGTCGGCGACCTCGTGCGCACGCCGAGCCGCAGCCTACCTCCTCGGGCCGGACGGTCCCATCCCGCTGAGCGAGTTCGCCGCGGTCGTCTACGACTCCGTCGGGTCCCCGGCCCAGGACCTCGACGAGGACCTGCGTGCCACGCTGGCCGCCTCGTCGTACCCCGGCGAGTGGCCCTCCGACACCCCCGCCTCCGACGAGGGGGTCGACATGTGTGCCGTCCTGCACCCGGGCGTCGGCGGCGAGGCCGCCGAGGTCAAGCTCGCCGGCACGCCCCGCGGCGAGGCGGCCGCGACCGGCATCGGGCCCCACAGCCACGAGGTCGTCGTCGCCCCGTCGGGCGGCGCCTACGTCCGCGCGGGCGCCGACGAGGCGGCCACCGACGGGACGCCGTACGTCATCGACACCAAGGCCCAGAAGTACCAGCTCGTCGGGCCCGACGTCGCGCTCTCCATCGGGTACGCCGACAGCGCCGCGCCCGTGGTGCCCAACACGTGGCTCGAGTTCTTCCAGGAGGGCAGGTCGCTGTCGGTCAACGCCGCGCGGCGGGTGCCGGAGGACGCACCCGCGACCGCGGGCTCCGAGGAGTGACGGGCATGGGCGCGAGGACGGGTCGGTGGGCCCGCACCGGCCTCGCCACAGCGCTCGCGCTCGGCACGCTGGGCCTCGGGGCGACCGCGCCGGCGCACGCCGTCGACGGTGAGGAGTGCAACGTCACGACGCTCCCCGAGTCCGAGTCGCTGGCCGACACCAAGGTGCGCACCAGCGCACCGATGGCACGCATGCACGTCCCGGAGGCCCAGGAGATCACCGACGGGACCGGTGTCACGGTCGCGGTCGTCGACTCCGGCATCCAGCCGGGGCTGCCGATCAACACCGGCCCCCCGCTCCGGATCCCCGACGTCTCCGGCCCGATCCTGTCGGGCCACGGCACGATCGTCGCCGGCCTGGTCGCCGGCCGGGAGGGTGTCGCTCCGGGCGCCCGGGTGATCGACATGCGGGTGCTGGACACCGAGACGCCGGACTTCTCGCAGGGGCAGAAGGGCGTCAGCTCGGCAGGCCTGACCGCCGGGATCCGCCAGCTGGTCGCGGTGGCCCGCACCGAGAACATCGGGGTCGTCAACATCTCGCTGTCGGTCGGGACGGACGACCCCAACCTGCGTGCCGCCGTCAAGGACCTGGTCGCGCGCGACGTCGTGGTGGTGGCCTCCGCGGGCAACGCCGACACCGGAGGTGTCCGAGTCGTTCAAGGGGACACCGGGCAACGACGCCCCCGTCTACCCCGCCGACTACCCCGGCGTGCTCGCCGTCAGCGCAGTGGCACCCGACAACGACGACCTGCGCGGGCTCGTCGCCCCCAACAAGCAGACCGACGTCGCGGCGCCCACCTACGGGGCGCTCTCCTACAACACCACCGGGCAGAAGTGCCTGGTCGTCGAGGTGGCCACCTCCTGGGCCGCCGCCGAGGTCAGCGGGGTCGTCGCCCTGCTGCGGGCGGCCTACCCCCGCGACAACGCCAAGCAGATCGTCGGACGGCTCAAGGCGACCGCCGAGGGCTCCGACGAGGTCGCCAACCCGTGGACCGGGGCGGGCGTGGTCCAGGCCCACGACGCGCTCACCCGCACGCTCACCCTGGGGCGCAGCGGCAAGGTCGACCGCACCGTCCGGGAGGTCAGCGAGGACGCGATGGCGCCCCCGGCCCCCCGGCGGATCGACCTGTTCGGCCCCTCGCGCACGCTGCTGCTGTGGGCGGGACTGCTGGCGGGAGCGCTGATGGCGCTGGCCTTCATCCTGCGCCCGCTCGCCCGGCGCTGACCGCTGCCGGACGCCGTACGCCGGGCCGCTCACGGCACGCATCCGGCGCCCAAGGGACCCGGAGATGCGACACGGCGCCGGAGACCGGCGCCGTGTCGAGTGGCGGAGGATAGGGGATTCGAACCCCTGAGGGCTATTAACCCAACCCGCTTTCCAAGCGAGCGCCATAGGCCACTAGGCGAATCCTCCGCGGAGGAGCGTACCCGGCGCCCGACCGGGCGTGAAATCGCCTCTCCCGGGGTCGCGTTGGGCGGTGCGCGGACCCTCGCCTAGACTCTGCGACAACCCCCCACGTGGCGACATCTTGCCCAACTCCCCCAGGGCCGGAAGGCAGCAAGGGTAAGCGAGCTCTGTCGGGTGCGTGGGGGGCCTTTTCGTCCGGTGGAGCCCACTGCGCGCAGCGCTCGGTGGTCGCTGTCGGACCCGGTCGTTAGGGTTCAGACGTGGAGTCACCGCTCGCCCTCTATCGCCGCTACCGGCCCGAGACGTTCGCCGAGGTCATCGGCCAGGACCACGTCACGGAGCCGCTGCGCGTCGCGCTCGCGAACGACCGGGTCAACCACGCCTATCTCTTCTCCGGTCCACGCGGCTGCGGCAAGACGACCTCGGCCCGCATCCTGGCCCGCACGCTCAACTGTGCGCAGGCCCCGGTCGCCGACCCCTGCGGTGAGTGCGACTCGTGCCGCGAGCTCGCCCGCGGCGGCTCGGGCTCCATCGACGTGATCGAGATCGACGCGGCCTCGCACGGCGGCGTCGACGACGCCCGCGACCTGCGGGAGAAGGCGTTCTTCGCCCCGGTGCGCGACCGCTACAAGATCTACATCATCGACGAGGCCCACATGGTCTCGCCGCAGGGCTTCAACGCGCTCCTCAAGCTCGTCGAGGAGCCGCCGCCGCACCTGCGCTTCATCTTCGCCACCACGGAGCCGGAGAAGGTGCTGCCGACGATCCGGTCGCGCACCCACCACTACCCGTTCCGGCTGATCCCGCCCCGGCTGCTCTCCGACTACCTCTCCCGGCTCTGCGCCGAGGAGGGCGTCGCGATCGAGGCGGCCGCGCTGCCCCTGGTGGTGCGCGCCGGAGGCGGCTCGGCGCGCGACACGCTCTCCGTGCTCGACCAGCTCCTCGGCGGGGCCGGTCCGACCGGCGTCACCCACGCCCTCGCGACCGCGCTGCTCGGCTTCACGCCCGACACCCTGCTCGACGAGGTCGTCGACGCGTTCGCGGCCGGCGACGGCGCGGCCGTCTTCGGGGTCGTCGACAAGGTCGTCGAGACCGGCCAGGACCCGCGCCGATTCACCGAGGACCTGCTCCGCCGGCTCCGCGACCTGGTGATCGTGGCCGCGGTGCCCGAGGCCCCGGCGAGCGGCCTCATCGACGTCCCGGAGGACGCGGGCGAGCGCCTGGTCGCCCAGGCCGCCCGCTTCGGGGCGATGGAGCTGAGCCGGGCCGCGGACATCGTCGCCGCCGGGCTCACCGAGATGCGCGGTGCGACCGCGCCCCGCCTGCTGCTCGAGCTGATCTGCGCCCGGGTGCTGCTGCCCGGCGCCGACCACACCAGCGACGGCGTGATGGCCCGCCTCGAGCGGCTCGAGCGGCGCCTCGACGTGAGTCGGTGCGGTGAGCGCCCCGCCCGCCGACGCCGCCCCGGCCCGTGCGGTCGCGCCCCGACCGCCCGCCGCCCGCCCCGAGCCGGCCCGCCCCGAGCCCGCCCCGCCCGCAGCCGCCCAGCTCGAGCCGGCGCGTCCGGAGCCGGCCCACCGGGAGCCCGCGCCCGGCGTCCGCCGTCCCCGCAGATGGCTCCGGGCGAGGTGCCGATCGCCGAGGCGCCGGCCGAGCAGCGTCGCCCCGCCGCCGAGGCCCCGGCGAGCAGCGTCCGCCAGTGCCCCGGAGCCCGCCGCTCCCGAGCGCGCTCCCGCGGACCGCCCGCGACCCGCCCCGCAGTCGGCGCCCGACGGCCCCCCGGACGCCGGGGCGGCCGGCCCGACGTGACCGCCCTGCGCCGGACGCACCGTCCGCGACCGCTCCCGCGGCCAGCGCGCCGGCACCGTCGGGTGCGCCGGAGACCCGTCGCGACCGACCCGCCGAGCCGGCACCCAGCAGCCGAGCGCGGCGGTCCCGCAGGGCGGGCTGAGCATGGTCGAGGTCCGGCGGCTGTGGCCCGACATCGTCGACGCGACCAAGATCCGGCGCCGGGTGGCCTGGATGATCCTCACCCAGAACGCCCAGGTCGTCGGCGTCGACGCCACGACCCTGACCCTCGGCTTCGCCAGCCAGGGCGCCCGGGAGTCCTTCGTGGGCGGTGGGTGCGACGAGATCCTCCGCCAGGCCGCGATCGACGTGGTCGGGGCCGACTGGCGCATCGACGCCATCGTCGACCCGAGCGCCCAGCGCGGCAGCGGCCAGCCCGTCGTCACCTCCGCCTCGGTCCCGTCCGCGCCGCCCGCGCCCCGGCGGCGCCCGGCGCGATGACCGCGCCTCGCCGTCGACGCCCCGCCCGACTGGGTCACCGGCGACGCGACACCGCACGGCTCCCGCACCCCCGCCGGAGGACTCCGGGCCGCCGCGGCCGCCCGCAGGACTCGGCCGGCCTCATCGCGGCCCGCGAGGCGCTCGAGCGCTCGCGCACCGCGCCGTCGACCGACGAGCCCCGGTCGACCACGCGGCGCTGGCCGACGCGGCGGCCGACCCCGACGACCCGGACGCCGACACCCAGGGCCTCGACAGCACCGCGCTGCTCCAGCAGGCCCTCGGCGCCAAGGTGGTCGAGGAGATCAGGCACACGTGAGCACGGCACCTCACGACCCACAACCCCACGACCAGGAGAGACGATGACCCAGAACCCCTTCGAGGCCCTCGGTGGCGGCGGCTTCGACATGAACGCCCTGCTCCAGCAGGCCCAGCAGATGCAGGAGCAGCTGCCAGGACGCCCAGGAGCGGCTGGCCGAGCAGACGGTCGACGGCACGGTGGCCGGCGGCGCGGTCACGGTCACGGTCAACGGCGTCGGCGAGCTGCTGGGCCGGTCGACATCACCGCCGGCCAGTTCGACGGCTCCGACGCCGACGACCTCTCCGACCTGGGCGACATGGTCGTCGCGGCCTACCGCGACGCCAAGGCCAAGGCCGAGGCGCTGGCCAGCGAGGCCATGGGCCCGCTCGCCGGTGGCTCGAGGGCCTCGGCGGCCTCGGCGGCGGCCCGAGGGCGGGCCGCCCGGCGGCCAGCTCGGCTTCTAGGCCTCCCGTTGTACGAAGGCATCGTCCAGGACCTGATCGACGAGCTCGGCCGGCTGCCCGGCGTCGGTCCCAAGAGCGCGCAGCGGATCGCGTTCCACCTGCTGCAGGCCGAGCCCGCCGACGTACGCCGCCTCGCGGACGTGCTGATCGAGGTCAAGGACAAGGTGAAGTTCTGCTCGATCTGCTTCAACGTCTCGCAGGACGAGCAGTGCCGGATCTGCCGCGACCCGCGTCGCGACCCGGCCGTGCTGTGCGTGGTCGAGGAGTACAAGGACGTCGTCGCGATCGAGCGCACCCGCGAGTTCCGCGGCCGCTACCACGTCCTCGGCGGGGCGATCTCGCCGATCGACGGCATCGGCCCCGAGCAGCTGCGCATCCGCGAGCTGATGGTGCGACTGGCCGACGGCGCGGTCACCGAGGTCATCCTGGCCACCGACCCCAACCTCGAGGGCGAGGCCACCGCGACCTATCTCACCCGCATGCTGAGGCCGATGGGCTTGCGCGTGACGCGACTGGCGAGTGGACTGCCAGTGGGTGGCGACCTCGAGTACGCCGACGAGGTGACCCTCGGCCGCGCATTCGCAGGAAGGCGATCAGCAGATGACTGACCACGACCACAGCAGCCCGACGTGACCGGCGGCGTGATCGACGAGGAAGAGTTCGCCGCGCAGATCGCCGCCCAGATCGAGAGCTTCCTCTCGCGCTGCGCGAGATCGCGCGCGAGGGCAACGGTGCCCAGGCGGTGTCGCTGCTGCTGCTGGAGATCAGCCAGGTGCTGCTGGCCGGCGCCCGGCTCGGGCGCGCAGCTCGACTTCCAGCCGCGCGAGGAGTACCAGCCCGACGTCGGCCCCGAGGCCGACATCGACGAGATGCGGCTGCGCCTCGCCGAGATGCTCGACAGCGTCGACACCTACAGCTTCGTCTTCGACCCCTACCTCCCCGAGGTGGTGCAGAGCCAGCTCTCCGACGACCTGACCTCGATCGCGACCGACCTCGACAACGGCCTGCGCCACTACAAGCTCGGCAACATCGCCGAGGCGCTGTGGTGGTGGCAGTTCTCCTACGTCAACAACTGGGGCAACCTGGCCGGCGCCGCGCTCAACGCGCTGCTGACCGTGGTGGCCCACGACCGCTTCGACACCGACTTCGAGGCGACGCCGAGGCGCTGGCGGTCGCCAATGAGATCCTCGGCGAGGTCGGCCCGCAGGCCTGATCGAGACGCCGGGACGCGTCGTACGCCATCGGCCGCGACGCACGTCGCGGTCGTGAGATGGGCGCGAGGAGCCCGGTGGCGCCCGCGTAGACTCGGCACCGCTCGAGCCACCGATCACGCAGGGGACCAACCGTGGGCATTGTCGTGCAGAAGTACGGCGGCTCCTCGCTCGCCGACGCCGACGCCATCAAGCGGGTCGCGCGGCGGATCGTGGAGAACAAGAAGGCCGGCCACGACGTCGTCGTGGCCGTCTCGGCGATGGGTGACTCCACCGACGAGCTGCTCGACCTGGCCGGTGCAGGTGAGCCCGCTGCCGCCCGCGCGCGAGATGGACATGCTGCTCACGGCCGGTGAGCGGATCTCGATGGCGCTGGTCGCGATGGCGATCTCCGACCTCGGCTTCACCGCGCGCTCCTTCACCGGCTCGCAGGCCGGCGTGATCACCGACGGCGTGCACGGCAAGGCCAAGATCATCGACGTCACGCCGGGCCGCATCACCAGCGCGCTGGAGGAGGGCCACATCGTCATCGTGGCCGGCTTCCAGGGCGTCAGCGCCGACACCAAGGAGATCACCACCCTCGGTCGCGGCGGCACCGACACGACCGCGGTCGCGCTGGCCGCGGCGCTCGAGGCCGACGTCTGCGAGATCTACACCGACGTCGACGGCGTCTTCACCGCCGACCCGCGCATCGTCCCGGCCGCCCGCAAGCTGGGCAAGGTCTCCTACGAGGAGATGCTCGAGCTCGCCGCGTGCGGCGCCAAGATCCTGCACCTGCGGTGCGTGGAGTACGGCCGGCGCTACAACATCCCGATCCACGTCCGCTCGTCATTCAGTCAGCTGCAAGGCACCTGGGTCGTCGAGGACCCCACCGATGGAGGCACCATGGAACAGGCCATCATCTCCGGCGTCGCGCACGACCGGAGCGAAGCCAAGATCACCGTCGTCGGGGTCCCCGACAAGGTCGGTGAGGCCGCGCGCATCTTCGAGGCGCTGTCCGACGCCCAGATCAACCTCGACATGATCGTGCAGAACGTCTCCGCGGCCGCGACCAGCCTGACCGACATCTCGTTCACGCTGCCGCGCACCGACGGCCAGGTCGCGATGAACGCACTGGCCAAGATCCAGGCCGAGGTCGGCTACGACAAGCTGCTCTACGACGACAAGATCGGCAAGGTGTCGCTGATCGGCGCGGGCATGCGCTCGCACCCCGGGATCACCGCGAAGTTCTTCGCCTCCCTCGCCGCCGCCGGCGTCAACATCGAGATGATCTCCACCTCCGAGATCCGCATCTCGGTGGTCGTCGACGAGGACGAGGTCGACCAGGCCGTGCTGGCGACCCACAGCGCGTTCGACCTCGACGCCGACCGAGGTCGAGGCGGTCGTGTACGGCGGGACCGGCCGATGACCGGCATCCGGCTCGGCATCGTCGGCGCCACCGGTCAGGTCGGCGTCGCGGTCCGCGAGATCCTGCTCGAGCGGGACTTCCCGATCGAGGAGGTCCGGTTCTTCGCCTCGGCCCGCTCGGCCGGCACGGTGCTGCCCTTCGGCGACCGCGAGGTCACGGTCGAGGACGCCTCGACCGCCGACCCGGCCGGTCTCGACATCGCCATCTTCTCCGCCGGCGCGACCACCTCGCGGGCGCTCGCGCAGTCGTTCGCCGACGCCGGCGTGATCGTCATCGACAACTCGCTCCGCCTTCCGCAAGGACCCGGCGATCCCGCTCGTCGTCAGCGAGGTCAACCCCTCGGCGATCGACGAGGTGGTCGCCGCCGGGCGCGGCATCATCGCCAACCCCAACTGCACGACGATGGCCGCCATGCCGGTCCTCAAGCCGCTCCACGACGCGGCCGGGCTGGAGCGCCTGATCGTCTCGTCCTACCAGGCCGTCTCGGGCTCCGGCGTCGCCGGCGTCGACGAGCTGGCCAACGGTGTCGCCGCCGCGGGCGACAAGGGCCGCGAGCTGGCCTACGACGGCGAGGCGGTGGCCTTCCCCGAGCCGGTCAAGTACGTCGACACCATCGCCTACAACGTCCTCCCGCTGGCCGGCTCGATCGTCGACGACGGCCTCAACGAGACCGACGAGGAGCAGAAGCTCCGCCACGAGTCGCGCAAGATCCTCGACCTCCCCGACCTGCGGGTCTCCGGCATCTGCGTGCGGGTGCCGGTCTTCACCGGGCACTCGCTGGCGATCAACGCCGAGTTCGAGCGGGCGATGACGCCCGAGCGGGCCCGCGAGCTGCTGGCCGACGCCCCGGGCGTCGAGCTGCGGGAGGTGCCGACGCCGTTGTACGCCGCGGGCAAGGACCCGTCGTACGTCGGGCGGATGCGGCAGGACCCGGGGGTCGACGACGACCGCGGTCTGGCGCTGTTCATCAGCAACGACAACCTGCGCAAGGGTGCTGCGCTCAACACCGTGCAGATCGCCGAGCTGCTCGCCGCCGCTCGCTGAGCGCGGCTACTGCTGGTCGGCGCCCGCGTCGACCAGGGCCGCGGTGACCCGCCACGACAGCGCGTAGGCGACGACGGTGACGACCGGGACGGCCACCACGCCTCGACCACTCGTCCAGGGAGTCGACGAGGAACAGCATCGCCACCACGGCCAGCAGCCCCACGGCGAGGAAGCTGGTGCTCCCGGCGTCGCTGATGCCGAAGCCGCGCAGCAGCCAGCCGCCGAGGTAGGTGAGCGCGATCAGGATCGCCACCAGCAGGAGCAGGCCCGGGCCTCCGCCGCACGAGGCGGTGCCCGTCGCGACGTCGCACAGGCGCAGTGAGCCCCAGGTCAGCAGGACGGCCGCCAGGCCGACCACGGCGCCGACCAGGAGGACGGCGGCGAGCGCCGGGATGGTCGGGAAGCGGATCTCCCGCCGCTCCCGCGCCCCGGTATCCGTCCCGGGGTCGTCGACGCGCACGTCGGCCCGGGAGTCGGCGCGGGTGTCGACCTTGCTGGCTGTGCCCGCAGGCGCGGCCACCGGGCGGTGACGGCGTTCGGCCGGTACGACGGGAGGGAGCACCTCGGTGGGTCGGTCCAGCGGATCCGGATCGGGCTCGGCCGGGGGCGCGGGAGTGATCGGCTCGACCTCGGCGACGATCGGCTCCGGGGTCGCGGGCTCGGGCTCCGGAAGCCGCGGGGGCGGTCGGCCTGGTGTCGGAAGCCGGGGGCACGGACTCGGGGGCGTCGCCCCGCTCCTTGCGCTTGCGACCGAAGCCGAACGACGGGAGCTCCAGGGAGGGGCCGTCGTCCTCGGGGTCCTTGTCAGGCATGCGGCGAAGTGTGCCACGGCCGGGCCCCGTCCGACGGCCGCGATCGGCGGGGAACATCTGCCCGCGGGGGGCAGTCGGATGTTCCCCGATGTCGGGCCCGGGGGAGGCACGTGCCTCTGAAATGACGCCGGCCCGGACCCACATCCGTGGGTCCGGGCCTGGTCGATGTCGGGAGACATCACATGGTCGGGCTGACAGGATTTGAACCTGCGGCCTCCTCGTCCCGAACGAGGCGCGCTACCAAGCTGCGCCACAGCCCGATCCGCTCGTCCACCGGTGTCCGGCGTCGGAGCACGGCGAGCATACCCGAGCGGTCGGACCCGTCCGAAATCGGGCTCGAGTGAGCGGGGCCCGTTCAGGTCGTCGCGGGCAGGCGTGAGGGTCAGCAGGGTCGCCTCGGGGCGGCACGCGACGCGGAAGCGGACGTACGGGTTGGTGCCGATCCCCGCTGACACGTGCAGCCAGGCGGAGCCCGGGGTCGCCGGGACGCGGAGTCGGCCGGGTGCCGGTGCAGGCCCTTCGCCCGGGCCGGCTCGAGGTCGCAGTTGGTCGTCAGCGCGCCGAAGCCGGGCAGGCACACCTGGCCGCCGTGCGTGTGGCCGGCGAGGACGGCGTCGTACCCGTCGGCGGCGAAGCGGTCGAGGACCCGGAGGTACGGCGCGTGGGTGATCGCGAGCCGAACGTCGGCGGTGGGGTCGGCCGGGCCGGCCACGGCCGCGAGGTCGTCGTACTCCAGGTGCGGGTCGTCGACCCCCGCCAGCGCGAAGGTCGTGTCGCCGACGGTGAGCGGGCCGCGCTCGTTGGACAGGTGCACCCAGCCGGCGTCGACGAGGCCGCGCCGCAGGTCGCGCCAGGGCAGCTGGGGGGTGTGGGTGTTGCGGTGCCCGGTGTCGGGCAGCAGGTAGCGCAGCCGGGTTGCGCCAGCCCGGGCGAGAAGTAGTCGTTGGAGCCGAAGACGGAGATGCCGGGCAGGTCGAGCAGCGGGCCGAGCGCGTCGAGCACGACGGGGACCGACCGCATGTGGGCGAGGTTGTCGCCGGTGTCGACGACCAGGTCCGGCTCGAGGTCGGCCAGCCCGCGCAGCCACTCCTGCTTGGCCCGCTGGTCGGGCGCCATGTGGATGTCGCTGAGGTGGAGCACCCGCAGCGGGCGGTGCCCGGCGGGCAGCAGCGGGACGCTCACCTCGCGCAGGGTGTACTGCCGGGCCTCCCACGCGGCGTACGCCGCCAGCGCGCTCCCGCCGCGAGGCCGGTGCCGAGCGGTGCGGCCGACAAAGTCGGGAGGAGAGGCATTCCGCAAGGCTGCCACAATGGCGCCATGAGCGCCCTCAAGGACCGTCTCCGCGCCGACCTGACCACCTCGATCAAGGCCCGCGACGAGGTGCGCTCCTCGACGCTGCGGATGGTGCTCACGGCGATCACCAACGCCGAGGTCGCGGGCAAGGAGCAGCGCGAGCTCACCGACGACGACATCATCGGCGTGCTGTCCACCGAGGCCAAGAAGCGTCGCGAGGCCGCCGTCGCCTTCGAGGAGGGCGGCCGCCCCGAGATGGCCGCCAAGGAGGTGGCCGAGGGCGAGGTGATCGCCGACTACCTGCCGGCGCAGCTCACCGAGGCGGAGATCGCCGACCTGGTCACGTCGGCCATCGCCCAGACCGGGCGCGGCCGGTGAGGGCATGCGCGCCATGGGCAAGGTCATGGGCGTCGTCAGCCCCCAGGTCAAGGGCCGCGCCGACGGTGGCGCGGTCGCGGCGGAGGTACGCCGCCAGCTCGGCTGACGCCGTCCGGCGGCGGGCCGGTCAGCGGTTGCCGTTGCCGTTCCCGTTTCCGTTGCCGTTCCCGTTGTTGCCGGGACCGGAGTTGCCACCGCCACCGCCACCACCGCCGCCACCGCCGCCGTTGCCGCCGCCGTTGCCCTCGGGCTCCGGGGGCGGCGGGACGAACCCGGTCGACGGGTAGATGACGACGGTGTCGCCGCTGCTCAGCGACGTGCCGCCGCCGGGGGAGGTGTAGGCCACCAGGCCCGCGCCCACCTCGGAGTTGACCTGACCGCCGACGCTGACGACGAAGCCGGCCGCCTCGAGGGCCGCGGTGGCGGCCTCCTGCGTCATCCCGCTCACCTCGGGCACCGCGGTGAGGACGCCGGCGATCTGGTCGCCGCTCGGCGTGGTGAAGTCGGTCGTAGTCGAGCTTGGGCGGAGACGGCGGCCATGGCGTCGCCCCAGATCGGGCCGGCCACCGTGGAGCCGAAGGCCTCGCAGATGTAGGTGCCGCCGACCGACTGGCCGTTGAGGCGTGACCCAGTTGCCGAGCGGGTCGGCGCCGGCGACCATCGCGGCGGCGGCGATCTCGGGGTGTAGCCCGACGAACCACACCGCCATGTTGTCGTTGTTGGTGCCGGTCTTGCCGGCCGACGGCTTGTCGATGGCGATGTTCTGGCCGAAGCCGCCGGGCTCCATGACGCCGCGCAGGATGTCGTTGACGGCGTCGGCGGTCGCGCCGGGCATCACCGTCTCGCAGGTCTTCGGGTAGTCCTTGACCAGGTTGCCTGCCGGCGTCGGAGACCGAGGTGACCGGCAGCGAGTCGCAGTGGACGCCGCGGGCGGCGAAGGTGGCGTAGGCCTCGGCCATCGTCAGCGGGTTGGAGTCGGAGACGCCGAGGATCCACGACGGGACCTTCTGGGTCTCGGGCAGCGTGATGCCCATGTCCTCGGCCAGCTCGAGCGGCTCGCACATCCCGGTGCGGCGCCTCGAGCTGGGCGAAG
Source organism: uncultured Actinomycetota bacterium (assembly GCA_963776975.1). Taxonomy (GTDB): domain Bacteria; phylum Actinomycetota; class Actinomycetes; order Propionibacteriales; family Nocardioidaceae; genus Nocardioides. The sequence continues at coordinate 275,672 of CAVZOU010000015.1, forward strand.
AACGTGTTGACCGACTGCTGGGTGCCGGAGTAGAGGTCGTAGGTGCCGCTCGCCGGTGGAGTTGGAGACGTTCCAGCCAGCCGTCGCCGACGTAGGGGCCGTTGCAGGTCTCGAACTCGGCGTCCGGGATCTCCAGGCTCTGCGGGGACCGGATCGACGTGCTGAGCGGGATGCCCTGGTTGATCGCGGAGGCGAGCACGAAGACCTTGAACGTCGAGCCGGCCTGGAAGCCGTTGGCGTCGCCGTACTTCCGCGGGACGACGTAGTTGAGGTAGGTCTGGCCGTCGGCCTTGTCCTTGCCCATCGGGCGCGACTGCGCCAGCGCCTTCACGTAGCCGGTGCCGGGCTCGACCATCGCGAGCCCGCCGATGGCCTGGTCGGTCGGGTAGACGTGCGCGGAGACGGCCTCGTCGGCGGCCTTCTGGTAGTCGAGGTCGATCGTCGTCTGGATCGTCAGGCCGCCGGACTGGAGGAGGCGGCTTGCGGTCCTTGGCCGTCTCGCCGAGCGACTTGTCCTTCATGAGGTAGTTGACGACGTAGTCGCAGAAGAACGGCGCCTGGGACTGCTGGCACCCGTTGGGCGACTTCTCGATCTTGAGCCCGAGCTTGCGCTCCTTGAGCCTCTCGGCCTTGGCCTCGTCGATCACGCCGAGCTGCGCCATCCGGTCGAGGACGACGTTGCGGCGGTTGAGCGCGCGCTCGGGGGAGTTGGTGGGGTCGTAGCCGGTGGGGTTCTTCACGAGGCCGGCGAGCAGGGCCGACTGCACGTGGTTGAGGTTCTTGGCGTTCTTGGAGAAGTAGTGCCGGGCGGCCGACTGGACGCCGTACGCGCCGTCGCCGAAGTAGGCGATGTTGAGGTAGCGCTCGAGGATCCAGTCCTTGGAGTAGTTCTTCTCGAAGGCGATCGCGTAGCGCAGCTCGCGGAGCTTGCGGGCGTAGGTGTCGTCGGTGGCGGCGGCCGCCTCCTTCTTGGTCTCCGCCTGGGTCAGCAGGGTCTGCTTGACCATCTGCTGGGTGATCGACGAGCCACCCTGCACCGAGCCGCTGGCCTGGTTGGTGACGAAGGCGCGGAGCGTGCCGCGGATGTCCATCGCGCCGTGGTTGTAGTAGCGGTAGTCCTCGATGCCCACGATCGCCTGCACCATCTTGCGCGAGATCTGGCTCAGCGGGACGTTGATGCGGTTCTGGTCGTAGAGCGAGGCGATGAGGTTGCCGTTGGCGTCGTAGATGCGGGTCTTCTGGGCGAGCTCCTTGGCCTCCAGCTCGGCGGGGAGGTTGACCATGCCCTTGCTGACGTCCTTGGCGGCGACCCCGACGACGCCGGCGAACGGGATGGCCAGACCGGCGACCAGGACACCGAGGATCGCGGAGACGACGGCCATCACGGCCAGGTGGGACGCCACCGTCCGGGCCGTCGAACGACCGGACTCACGTCGGGAGGAAGGCGTGGACATGGGCCCCAATGTACGGGAGGGGGCTATCACACCCCCACTTCGCGCGAGTCGGGGGTAGTCACAATGGACCATGTGATTTGAGCCAAGTGGTCCCTATCTCAACCTGTCACTGGTACATACCTTTGAGCCCGGGTCGTGAATGGTCGCTATGGGGGCGACCATCGGGTCCCATGAATGTGGGGATCAACATGTGGGTTGAGGACTGGGCGCCGCGGGCGGCCTGCAAGCAGGACACTCCGGACGCGCTCTTCGTGCGTGGCGCGGAGCAGAACAAGGCCAAGCAGGTCTGCGCCGGTTGCCCCGTGCGCACCGAGTGCCTCGCCGAGGCCCTCGACAACCAGATCGAGTGGGGTGTCTGGGGCGGCATGACCGAGCGTGAGCGCCGGGCCCTCCTCCGCCGTCGCCCGGCCGCCTCGTGGCGCACCGTGCTGGAGACCGCGCGGCTCGAGCACGTCAAGGTCGTCGCCACCGTCTGAGCGGGTCTAGCCGGCGGGCTCGCCCGCCAGCAGGTCGCCGACGCGACGCAGGCCCTCGAGGTCGTGCACGTCGGTGGCCAGGGCAGGGACGACGGTGGTCTCCACCCCCGGGTGGGCCGTCGCCCAGCGCTCGCGCAGGTAGGCCTCGCGCTCGACGATGCGCACCCGGTCGGCGTGCAGCCGCAGCAGGCCCGCCGTCGTCGACTCCGACGACGTGCGGCCCAGCCGGTCGGCCGCAGCGGTCGCCTCGTCCGCCGACAGGTCCGTGCGGGCCGCGGGGCTGGCCCGGTTGACCACCAGCCCGGCCAGCGGCATCTCGTCCTCGGTGAGCCGCTCGACGAAGTACGACGCCTCGCGCAGCGCGTCCGGCTCGGGTGCGGCGATCACGAGGAAGGCCGTCCCCGGCGCCTGGAGCAGCGAGAACGTGGTCTGCGCCCGCTGGCGGAAGCCCCCGAAGAGGGTGTCGAAGGCGGCCACGAACGTCTGCATGTCGCGCAGCACCTGTGCGCCCAGGATCTTGGTGAGCGCGTTGGTGACCATCCCCAGCCCCGCGGTCATCAGCCGCGCCGGCCCCTTGGCCGGTGCGAGCAGCAGCCGGATGAAGCGACCGTCGAGGAAGCTGGAGAGCCGCTCGGGCGCGTCGAGGAAGTCCAGCGCCGAGCGGCTGGGCGGGGTGTCCACCACGATGAGGTCGTAGGTGCCCTCGGCCTTGGCCTGGCGGTGGATCTGGCCCAGCTTCTCCATCGCCATGTACTCCTGCGTGCCCGAGAACGAGCTCGACAGTGCGATGTAGAACGGGTTGTCCAGGATCGCCCGGGCCTTGTCCGGGGTGGTCTGGCTGAGCACCACCTCGTCGAAGGTGCGCTTCATGTCGAGCATCATCGCGTCGAGGGTCCCCGGGCCGATCCCGTCCACCGGGCGGGGGGTGTTGTCGAGCGTCTCGATCCCCATCGACTGGGCGAGCCGGCGGGCCGGGTCGATGGTCAGCACGACGACCTTGCGACCACGCTCGGCGGCGCGCAGGGCCAGTGCGGCGCTGGTGGTGGTCTTGCCGACGCCGCCCGAGCCGCAGCACACGATGATGCCGGTGCCCGGGTCGTCGAGCAGTGCGTCGACGTCGAGGCGGGGGGCGCGTTCGGCGGTGGCGGCCAGTGGGCCGACCCGGGGGCGGCTGCGGGTCATGCGAGTCCCTGCTCCCGCATCCGGGCGGCCAGCTCGTAGAGGCCGCCGAGGTCGATCCCGCCGGGCAGTCGCGGCAGCTCGTACGACGGCACGTCGAGCGCGCGGACGACCTCGCGCTGCGAGTCCTCCAGCGCCCTCCGGTCGGCGTGGTCGCGGGCCTCGTCGACCAGCGAGTCGACCAGCTCGTGCGAGACCCGGACCCCGGCCCGGGCCAGGTCGGCGGTGACGGCCTCCCGGTCGAGGGCGCCGGTGCGCGCCGCCTCGAGGTCGGCGGTGCCCAGGTCGCGCGGGCGGACCATGTTGACGATGACCCCGCCCACCGGGAGGTGGGCCTCGTGCAGGTGGGCGATGCCGTCGACCGTCTCCTGGACCGGCATCTCCTCGAGGACGGTGACCAGGTGGACGACGGTGCGCGGCGAGCGGAAGAGCGTCATCACGGTGTCGGCCTGTGCCTTGATGGGGCCCACCTTGGCGAGTCCGGCGAGCTCGCCGTTGACGTTGAGGAACTGGGTGATCCGGCCCGTCGGGGGAGCGTCGAGGACGACGGCGTCGTACGCGAGGGCGTCCTTGTTGCGGGCGTTGCGCTGGACGGCCTCGTAGACCTTGCCGGTCAGCAGCACGTCGCGGACGCCGGGCGCGATCGTGGTCGCGAAGTCGATGATGCCGAAGCGGTCGAGGGCCCGGCCGGCGCGACCGAGCTTGTAGTACATCGAGAGGTACTCGAGCAGCGCCGACTCCGGCGTCGATGTGCAGCGCGTAGACCGACCCCGGCGCGACGTCGCCCAGCGGCAGCCCGCGGGCGATCCGCCGCTCCTCGTAGGGGAGGGGCTCGACGTCGAACATCCGGGAGATGCCCTGGCGGCCCTCGACCTCGCACAGCAGGACGTTCTTGCCGGTGCTGGCCAGCGCCAGCGCGAGCCCGGCCGCGACCGTCGACTTGCCGGTGCCGCCCTTGCCGCTGACCACGTGCAGGTCGACCTCGGGCCAGTCGCTGCGACGGTGGCCGGCAGAGGATGCACCGGGGGCTGCACCGTGGACGGGGGACACGTCGTCGAGCCTAGTGTGTGGGTGGCGCCCATCGGCCCCCTCCGCGAGGGTGACTAGCATCGCAGCGAGCCCGGCGCGGACCGTCGGGCCGGGAGAGGAGTGGGCGATGGACAAGGTCGTCGCGAGCGCCGCGGAAGCGGTGGCGGACATCCCCGACGGCGCGAGGTTGTCGGTGGGCGGATTCGGTCTGTGCGGGATCCCGTCGGTGCTGATCGAGGCGTTGCTGGAGGCGGGCACCACGGACCTCGAGGCGGTGTCCAACAACTGCGGTGTCGACGACTGGGGCCTGGGCCTGCTGCTCATGGACAAGCGGCTGCGCCGGATGGTGGCGTCGTACGTCGGGGAGAACAAGGAGTTCGCCCGCCAGTACCTCTCCGGTGAGCTCGAGGTCGAGCTGACCCCGCAGGGCACGCTGGCGGAGCGGATGCGCGCCGGCGGGTCGGGCATCCCGGCGTTCTTCACCGCGACCGGTGTCGGCACCCAGGTCGCCGAGGGCGGCCTGCCCTGGCGGTACGACGACGCCGGCAACGTGGTCGTCGCCTCGCCGCCCAAGCAGACGCAGGTCTTCGAGACCCCCGAGGGCGAGAAGGAGTACGTCCTCGAGCACGCGATCGTGGCCGACTTCGGGCTGGTGCGGGCCTGGAAGGGCGACCGGCACGGCAACCTGGTGTTCCACGACTCGGCCCGCAACTTCAACCCGCTGGCCGCGATGTGCGGGCGGGTCACGATCGCGGAGGTCGAGGAGCTCGTCGAGCCCGGCGAGCTGGACCCCAACGACATCCACACGCCCGGCGTCTACGTGCAGCGCGTGGTCGCGCTGACGCCCGAGCAGGCCGCGGACAAGCGGATCGAGAAGCGCACCGTGCAGCCCGCGTCCGAGGCTGTCCAAGAGACAGAACCCGGGAGGCTGACAAGATGGCATGGACGCGTGAGGAGATGGCCGCGCGGGCGGCCTCCGAGCTGGTCGACGGTTCCTACGTCAACCTCGGGATCGGGCTGCCGACGCTGGTGCCCAACTACGTCGCCGACGACGTGGAGCTGGTGCTGCAGTCGGAGAACGGCATCCTCGGGGTGGGTGCCTACCCGACCGAGGACGCGGTGGACCCGGACCTGATCAACGCGGGCAAGGAGACGGTCACGCTGCGGCGCGGGGCGTCGTTCTTCGACTCCGCGACGTCGTTCGGGATGATCCGCGGCGGGCAAGATCGACGCCGCGATCCTGGGCGCGATGCAGGTGTCCGCGGTCGGCGACATCGCCAACTGGATGATCCCCGGCAAGATGGTCAAGGGCATGGGTGGCGCGATGGACCTCGTCCACGGCGCCAAGCGGGTCATCGTGCTGATGGAGCACACCGCCAAGGACGGCTCGTTGAAGATCCTCGACGAGTGCGACCTGCCCTACACCGGCAAGCGGGTGGTGCAGCGGATCATCACCGACCTGTGCGTGATCGACGTGATCGACCCGGCCACCGGCGAGGTCGCCCCCTCGGGCACCCTCGGCGAGCGGGCGCTCAAGCTCGTCGAGCTCGCCCCCGGGCGTCACCGAGGACGAGGTCCGCGAGAAGACCGGCCCGGAGCTGGTCTGACATGGCGACGACCCGCGAGCAGCCCTGGTCCGACGACCCGTCCGACCCGGCTGCTCGCGGGCGCCTCGTCGTGCTGAGCCGCAACCCGATCTCCGAGGCCATCGAGGCGATCGCGACCGCCGTCGGTCGTGAGGTCGTGGTGGTGGCCGAGGACGAGGAGGGGCGCGGCGTCGCCGGCGTCGCGGCACTCGACCTGCGGGCCGGGGACGCGGTGGTGCTGTGCGACCACGACGCCCCGGACGCGCCCCGGGTGCTGCGCGACGCGCTGGCCTCGCCCGCGTCGTACGTCGCGATGATGGCCAGCCGCCGTCGCGCCGAGGGCCTGCTCGCCGACCTCGCCGAGGAGGGCGTGCCCGGCCTCGACCGGCTGCACGTCCCGGCCGGCCTCGACACCGGCGGCAAGGCGCCGGGTGAGATCGCGCTCTCCGTGGTGGCCGAGATCGTCGCCGAGGGCCACGGGCGCTCCGGCGGGCCGCTGCGCCGCGGCTAGGCCGCCCGCGGTGCGGCGGCGGCGGCGACGCCGAGGGCCGCGATGAGCCCGCCGAGCACGAAGACCGCGAGGAACGGGTCCTGGCCGCCCCGCTCGGAGGCGGCGAAGACCACGCCCGAGACCGACAGCGCCAGCGCGGCGCCGAGCGAGTCGGCGATGGTGAGGGCGGAGGAGTTGAAGCCGCGGTCGCGGTCCGACGAGACGGCCAGCATCGCCACGCTCGTGCGCGGGTAGCCGAAGCCCATGCCCGCACCCGCCAGGACGTACGACGCCCCGGTGACCAGGGCGGGCAGGTGCAGCTCGACGGAGAGGGCCAGCGCGGCGACGCCGGCCAGCACGAGCGCGGTGCCGACCCGCATGGCGGTCACGTCGGAGACCCGGCTCCCGAGCCGGGCCTGGGCCTGGCTGGCGGCCGCCCACGTGATGCCGACGAAGGTCAGCGCGATGCCGGCGCGGCCCGGCGAGAGTCCCCACTGCTCCTGGAGGACGTAGACGATGTAGGCCTCGGCGCAGAAGAACGACGCACTCAGCAGGCCGCGGGTGGCGATCACCGAGGGCAGCCCGCGGCGTCCGACCAGGGTGCCGGGCGGCAGCAGCCGGCGCAGCGAGACGACCACGAGGACGAGCGCCAGCACGGCGGGCAGCGCCGTGCCGGGGTCGGAGCCGAGCAGCTCGAGGGCGAGGACGGCCACCGCCGCGACCGCCGCCCAGACGAGGCTGCCGCGCGGTGCGGCTCGGCGTCGGCCCCGCATCGGACCCCGCATCGGCGGCACGCGGACGGTGCCCCGACCGCAGTGCCGGCGTGATGAGCAGTGCCGCGGCCGCGACGAGCACGACCGCGCCCCCGAAGACCCACCGCCAGCCGACCGCGTCGGCGACGAGGGCGGCCACCGCCGGCCCGAAGAGGGCCGGGAGCACCCACGCGGCGGCGAAGCTGGCGAAGACGGCGGGCCGCAGGACGGGCGGGAAGACGATGCCGACCAGGACGTAGAGCCCGACGGTGAGCGCGCCCCCGCCGAGGCCCTGCAGGACGCGGCCGGCGAGCAGCACCTCCATGGTGGGGGCCGCTGCGCACACCAGCAGCCCGGCCGAGAAGAGCACCATCGCGACGACCAGCGGCAGGGCCGGTCCGCGACGGTCGCTCCACCGTCCGGCGGCGACGGTGCCCAGCACGCCGCAGGCCAGCGGTGCGGCGAAGGTGAGGGCGTAGAGCGACTCGCCGTCCAGCGCCCGCGCCACGGTCGGCATCACGGTGGTCACCGCCATCGCCTCGAAGGCCACGAAGGCGATGAGGGCGAACATCCCGACCGTCGTCGCGGCGTACGACGGGGAGAGCAGCCGCTCGCGCGGCGCGCCTGTCGCGTCGTCCCGGCTGGCGTTCCCCGCGTCCCCCGTGCTGCCCGTGTCACTCGTCATCGTCGCCACGATCGCAGACGCTAGGACCTCACGTGCACTCGAGATCAAGCCGGCGTGAGCAGGCCCACGTGACGGGGGCGACGGAATAGTGGCGGGGCGACGACGTTGCCCTGAGGTGACCTTCCCAGCCCTCTCCGTCCTCGACCTCGTGCCCGTCCGCAGCGACCAGCGGACCGGCGACGCCCTGGCCGCGTCCCGGTCGCTGGCCCGCACCGCCGACGCCGCCGGCTACACCCGCTACTGGGTGGCCGAGCACCACAACATGCCGGCCGTCGCGGCGACCAACCCGCCCGTGCTCATCGCGATGCTGGCCGCGGCCACCGAGCGGATCCGGGTGGGGTCGGGCGGCGTCGATGCTGCCCAACCACGAGCCGCTCGTGGTGGCCGAGCAGTTCGCGCTGCTCGAGGCGGCGTTCCCCGGGCGCATCGACCTCGGCATCGGCCGCGCCCCCGGCACCGACCCGCTCACCCGGTACGTGCTGCGCGGTGGCTCCTCGGCGGCCGCCGACGACGCGGTGACGCGGTTCCCGCGAGTACGTCGACGACATCATCACGCTGATGCACCCGGACGGCGTCGAGATGACCGTGGGGGGCCGGCGCCAGCCGTTGCGCGCCACCCCGCGGTCGGCGTCGATCCCCACCGTGTGGCTGCTCGGGTCGTCGGACTACTCGGCGAGGCTGGCCGCGTCGCGGGGGCTGCCCTACGTCTTCGCGCACCACTTCGCCGGCCAGGGCACGGCGGAGGCCATCGAGCTGTACCGCTCGTCGTACCAGCCGTCGGAGGCGCACCCGGAGCCGCGCACCTTCCTCACCGTCAACGCCGCCGTGGCGGCGACGGCCGAGGAGGCGCGCCGGCTGGCGCTGCCGCAGGTGCTGCAGATGGTGGCGCTGCGCACCGGTGCTCCGCTGACCGCCCAGCGCCTCGTCGAGGAGGCCGAGACCACGCCCGTCCCCGACGCGCACCGCGGCATGGTCGACGCGATGCTGACCCGCTGGGTCGTCGACGAGCCGGTCGCCGCCCGCCGACGGGTGGAGGAGCTGGCCACGGAGTTCGGCGTCGACGAGGTGATGGTGCACCCGGTGACCTCGGCCTTCGCGGGCACCGACGCGGCCGCCTCGCCGGCCCGGGAGGAGACGCTCCGCCTGCTGGCGGGTTGACGCCCCTGCGCTCCTCGTGCGGTTAGTCTAGTGAAGAACTAGACATACCGACGAAGGGTGACCCATGACGCAGGAGTTCCTCTGGTACATCCCCAACCAGGTCGAGCCCGGCCACCGCGGGGACGACGCGGGCGCGGGCCACAACAGCCTCGACCGGCTGGTCGAGCTCGCGACGCTGGTCGAGGACCACGGGTGGGGCGGCGCACTGCTCGGCACCGGGTGGGGACGACCGGACACCTTCACGGTCGGCACCGCGCTGGCGGCCCGGACGACGACCTTCCAGCCGCTGGTGGCGATCCGCCCCGGCTACTGGCGCCCGGCCAACTTCGCCTCCGCCGCCAGCACGCTCGACGAGCTCTCCGGCGGGCGACTGCTGGTCAACGTGGTCTCGGGGCTCGACTCCCTGGAGGCGTACGGCGACACCGAGGGCGACCAGGCCCAGCGCTACGCACGCACCCGGGAGTTCATGCACCTCGTCCGGCGGCTGTGGACCGAGGAGGACGTGACCTTCGACGGCGAGCACTTCTCGGTGCGCGGCTCGACGGTGGCCACGCGTCCCGTCGTGCGCGAGGGTCGGCGCCACCCACGGCTCTACTTCGGCGGCGCGTCAGAGGCGGCCCAGCGGGTCGCGGCGGCCGAGGCCGACGTGCAGCTCTTCTGGGGCGAGCCGCTGGAGGGCGTGGCCGAGCGCATCGCGCACCTCCGCGCGCTGGGCGAGGAGGTGGGGCGTGAGCACGCGCCCCTGGAGTTCGGGTTGCGGATCACCACGCTGGTGCGCGACACCACCGACGAGGCGTGGGCGGACGCGGAGGCCAAGGTCGCGAGGATGGCCGAGGGGGTCGGGGTCACCCCGGTCGACCAGCGTCGCGGCAGCGCGGTGGGCCAGCAGCGGCTCCTCGACCTGGCCGGGCGTGGCGACGTGCTCGACGACTGCCTCTACACCGCGCCGGGCCGGTACGGCGGGGGCGGTGCGGGCACGACCTGGCTGGTCGGGTCGGCGGGCGACGTGGCCAAGGCGCTGCGCAGGTACCAGGACCTGGGCGTCACCCACTTCATCCTCTCGGACACGCCCTACCGCGAGGAGATCGTGCGGGTGGGCGACCAGCTGCTGCCGCTGGTGCGCTAGGTCCGCTCGCGCCCGCCCCGTGCGCGGGTCAGTGCCGTTCCTCGAGGCCGACGGCCTCGCGGAGCTTGTCCACCGACTCGCGCAGGTCGTCGGAGTCGCGCGCGTGGTGGCTCATCAGGTCCGAGAGGGCCTCGGCGATGACGTTGAGCTTCTCCTGGGCGGCCTCCTCGCTGCGGCGGCCGGCGTTCTCGAGGAGCACGAGCAGCAGCAGGGAGAGGATCGCCGATCCGGTGTGCAGTCGCCAGCTCCCACTTCGTGGTGCTGCCCCACAGCGGCTTGCTGATCGCCCACAGGGCGAGGGCAGCGACGATCACGGCGAAGAACGGAGCCCGGCTCACCACCTGGTTGGCCGCGTCGACGAACCGCTCGAAGGCGTTCGGTCGGTTGTCCTTGCCGCGGTCCTCGGCGGCCTCGTTGCGCTCCATGATCGGAGGCTAGTGCGTCCCCGAGTAGGGTGCCGGGCATGACGACGTGGGAATACCAGGTGGCGCCGATCCCGCTCCACAACGAAGCGCTGATGCTCAACAACTTCGGCCAGGACGGCTGGGAGCTGGTGGCCATCCACACCAACGCCCAGGGCGGTCTGGTCGCCTTCCTCAAGCGCGCGAAGGTCGCCTGATGGGTGCCGAGGCACGGCTCGCTGAGCTGGGCATCACCGTCCCCGAGGTGGTCCCGCCGGTAGCGGCCTACCAGCCCACGGCCCGCACCGGGAACCTCGTGTTCACCGCCGGCCAGCTGCCCGCCCGCGACGGCGAGATGATCGCCGTCGGCAAGGTCGGCGCCGACGTGACCGAGGAGCAGGCCTACGAGTGCGCCCGCCAGTGCGCGCTCAACGCGCTCGCCGCGATCAAGGCCGAGATCGGCTCCCTCGACGACATCGTGCGCATCGTCAAGGCGGTCGTCTTCGTCGCCTCGACCCCCGACTTCACCGGCCAGCCCAAGGTGGCCAACGGCGCGTCCGAGCTGCTCGGCGAGGTCTTCGGTGAGGCGGGCAAGCACGCCCGCTCCGCCGTCGGCGTACCCGTGCTCCCGCTCGACGTCCCGGTCGAGGTCGAGCTCGTCGTGGAGATCAGGGCCTGACGTTGGAGCGGATCCCGCTGCCGCAGGCGCTCGTCGACCAGGCGCGCGCCTTCGAGACCGGTGAGGCCGTCCCCGCCGAGCCGCGCCACGCGGCGACGGTGGTGCTGCTGCGCGAGGGACACGTCGGCCCGGAGGTCTACCTGCTGCGGCGCCAGACCTCGATGGCCTTCGCCGGCGGGATGTGCGTCTTCCCCGGTGGCGGCGTCGACCCGCGCGACCACGACGCGAGCGTCGCCTGGGCGGGCCCGTCGCCGGCCGAGTGGGCCGAGCGGCTCGCCTGCGACGAGTCGCTGGCCAGGGCCCTGGTGTGCGCGGCCGTGCGCGAGACCTTCGAGGAGTCCGGGCGTGCTCCTCGCGGGCCCGTCGGACGACTCGGTCGTCGTCCGACACGACCGGCGACGACTGGGAGGCCGACCGGGTCGCGCTGGAGACGCGCGAGCTGTCGATGACCGACTTCCTGGTCCGCCGCGGGCTCGTCCTGCGCACCGACCTGCTCGGCGCCTGGGCGGGGTGGCTGACGCCGGTCTTCGAGCCCCGGCGCTACGAGACGTGGTTCTTCGTCGCGGTGCTGCCCGAGGGCCAGGTGACCCGCGACGTGTCGACCGAGTCCTCCTCGGTGCACTGGACGCCGGCGATGGCGGCCGTCGAGGCGGTCGAGGGCCGCGACATCCTGATGCTGCCCCCGACCTACCTCACCTGCCTCGACGTGGCGCAGCACCCGACCCCGGCCGAGGTGCTCGCCGAGGCGTCCGGCCGTCGGGTCGAGATGTTCACCCCCGCGGTCGTGTCCTCGGGGGAGGACTTCGTGCTGTCCATGCCGGACCGCTACCGGCCGCTGGTGGCCGGGCGGTGAGCTGGACCGGGGGGTCCTTCGGGACGTCGGCCACCTGCGTGCTGGCGCCCAACGCGGACGTGATGACGCTCGACGGCACCAACACCTGGGTGCTCTCCTCCGGCGGGCGCTCGCTCGTCGTCGACCCCGGTCCGGAGATCGAGGCGCACCTCGACGAGGTCTCGGCCACCGGCCAGGACGTCGTCGGCGTGCTGCTGACGCACCACCACGCGGACCACTCCGAGGCGGCCCGGTCGTTCGCCGAGCGGCACCGGCTGCGGCGTACGCGCCCTCGACCCGGCGTACCGCCTCGGCTCCGAGGGCCTCGGCGACGGCGACGTGGTCACCGTCGGCGACCTCGAGGTGCACGTCGTGGCCACGCCCGGGCACACGGCCGACTCGCTGTCGTTCGTGGTGCCGTCGGAGTCGGCGGTGCTGACCGGCGACACGGTCCTCGGCCGCGGCACCACGGTCGTCGCGCACCCCGACGGCGAGCTCGGCGCCTACCTCGACTCGCTCGACCGGCTGCACGCGCTGTGCTCCGCGCAGGGCATCACCTCGGTCTGGCCCGGGCACGGCCCGGTGATCGACGACGCGCTGGGCGCGCTCGACTTCTACATCGCGCACCGCCGCGAGCGCCTCGGCCAGGTGCGCGACGCCGTCGCCCTGCTGCGCTCCGGCGGCGTCGCCGACGCGGTCACGCTGCCGCGGCAGGTGGTGGAGATCGTGTACGCCGACGTCGACCCGGTGCTGTGGGGGGCCGCCGAGCTGTCGGTGCGCGCCCAGCTGGCCTACCTGTCGCGCTGACCCTCGACTCCGGACGGTCGTAGTCCTAGCGTGGCGGGCATGACCCACGACGCCGTCACCACCCTCTCGGCAGCCCTCGACCAGGCCGGCGAGCTGCTGGCCGTGGTGCAGACCGACCACCTCGACCTGCCGACGCCCTGCGACGGCTGGACGGTCCGTGACCTCGGCGGGCACCTGGCCGCCTCGCCGGGCCGTTCCTGGCGATGGCGCACGGGGAGGAGGTCGACTGGAACGGCCAGTCCGACATCCCCGACGGGCCGGTGGGCGGCGCAGTTCCGCGCGGACGCCGCCGCCCTGCTCGCGCACTGGGAGCGCAGCCCGACGACCAGGCCGGCGGCGCCGACTTCACCACCGCCGAGCTCGCCGTGCACGCCTGGGACCTCGCGCAGGCGGTCGATCCCGGCCGCGCGCTGGACCCGCGACGTGGCCGAGCGGCGCTGGCCGCGATGCGCCAGGGGCTGACGCCCGAGAACCGCGGTCGGGGTCTTCGCCCCGGAGGTGGAGGTCGCCGACGACGCGTCGGTCCAGGACCGGCTGGCCGCCTGGGCGGGCCGCACCCCGCGCTAGACACGGGCGATGCTCTCGGCCCGGGTGGCATCGGAGCGTGGTCGTTCGGCGCGACCAGTTCCCATGACGTCCGCGCAGTCACGCGCGCCGGTCGCGGCGGAGAATTCCTCAGGCGAGGGCCCGCAGGACCGCCTCGACGTCGGCGTCGGAGTTGTAGAGGTGGAAGGACAGCCGCAGCCGGCCGGCCCGGACGGCGGCGCGCGATGCCGGCCGCGGCGAGGCGCTCGGGGACGTCGGGCGGGCAGCGGCACGGACACGATCGCCGAGTCGCCGGACGGCAGGCCGACGCCGTCGCGGAAGGCGTTGGCGAGGGCCAGGTCGTGGGCGTGGATGCGGTCGATCCCGACCTCGAGCAGCAGGTCGAGCGCGGGCACGTGGCCGACCCAGCAGCCCCAGGCCGGCGAGAGGTCGTAGCGGCGGGCGTCCTCGGCCAGCCGCAGCGGCGGCCCGTAGATGGAGTCCCAGCGCGAGCCGCCGGCGTACCAGCCGGCCGCGAGCGTCGGGCACCGCGTCGGCGCGGTCGGGCCCGACCGCGAAGAAGCAGGTGCCGCGCGGGCCGAGCAGCCACTTGTAGCCGCTGGCGACGACGTAGTCGGCGACGAGGTCCTCGAGCGGGAGCCAGCCGGCGGCCTGGGTGACGTCGACGAGGGTGCGGGCGCCGTGCCGGGCGGCCGCCTCGCGCGAGCCCGGCCAGGTCGAGGAGCGCGGCCGTCGGACGACTGCACGGCCGAGACGGCGACCAGGTCGACCTCGTCGGTGATCGGCGTCGAGCAGGCCGGTCGAGCGGCACGAGGCGGACGTCGAGCCCGGGCTGCGCAGGAAGGGGAACAGCACCGAGGTGAAGTCCTCCTCGGCGGCGAGCACGACCGACCTGCGCGGGCGAGCGACGGCGGCGACCAGTCCGACGAACTGGCAGGTCTGGCTGCCCGTCGCGACGTCGTCGGGGGACCGGCCGATCATCGCGGCGAACGCGGCGCGGCCGCGCTCGACGTACGCATCGACGGACACCGCGTCGACCTCGCCGGCGGCGCGGGAGTCCTCGAAGGCGCGCATGGCCTCGACGCTGCGCCGTGGCGCGAGGCCGAGCGTGGCGGAGTTGAGGAAGACCCCGGCAGGAGCGAACTCCTCCGGGGCCAGGCTCACGTGCGGTGCGATGTGACTACCGGGCGCGGCGCGACAGGCGCTCGACGTCCATGATCACGACCGAGCGGGGCTCGAGCCGCAGCCAGCCGCGCGAGGCGAAGTCGGCCAGCGCCTTGTTGACCGTCTCGCGGGAGGCGCCGACCAGCTGGGCGAGCTCCTCCTGGGTGAGGTCGTGGTGCACGTGGACGCCGTCGTCGGCGGTGCGGCCGAAGCGGTCGGCGAGGTCGAGCAGGGCCTTGGCGACGCGGCCGGGCACGTCGGAGAAGACGAGGTCGGCGACGACGTCGTTGGACTTGCGCAGGCGGGCGGCGAGCTGGGAGAGCAGGCCGCGGGCGACGATCGGGCGACCGTCGAGCCAGCGCAGCAGGTCCTCGTGGGACAGCGAGGCGAAGGTCGCGTCGGTGACCGCGGTGACGGTCGCCGAGCGCGGGCCCGGGTCGAAGAGGGAGAGCTCGCCGAACATCTGGCCGGGGCCCATGATCGCGAGGAGGTTCTCGCGGCCGTCGGAGGACGAGCGGCCGAGCTTCACCTTGCCGTCGAGGACGACGTAGAGCTTGTCGCCGGAGTCGCCCTCGTGGAAGAGCACGTCGCCGCGGCGCAGCTTGGTCTCGGCCATCGAGCCGCGCAGCGCGGTGGCCGCCTCGTCGTCGAGCGCGCTGAACAGCGGTGCCTGACGAAGTACGTCGTTGTCCACCGAAGGTCCCTCCCGTGGTTACGGCCGCCCCGTGGGCCGCCCTGGTGATTGCGCCTGATCCTAGCCGTGGTCTGTGATCACAGGTGGCAACCACGCCACGCGCTGGCGTGATCAGACCGTGATCCGCGCCTCCACCGCACCCGGGAGGGGGTGTCGGAGCTGGGTCGTAGGCTGCCGGCGTGCCCGCCCGCGCCGTCGACCGCTGCCCCTGCTCCCCGGCCCGACACGGCCCTGGTGCGGCGCGCGCGCAAGGTCGACCGGGTCCTCGCCGAGACCTACCCCGACGCCCGCTGCGAGCTCGACTTCGACGACCCCGTTCGAGCTGCTGGTCGTGACCGTGCTCAGCGCCCAGACCACCGACCGCCGGGTCAACGCCGTCCGGCCCACCCTCTTCGCCGCCTACCCCGACCCGACCGCGATGGCCGGCGGCCTCCGCGCGAGCACCTCGAGCAGATCGTCGGCCCGCTCGGCTTCTTCCGGGCCAAGACCGACGCGCTGCTCAAGCTCAGCCAGGCCCTCGTCGAGCGCTACGACGGCCAGGTGCCGGGCCGGCTCGACGACCTGGTGACCCTGCCCGGCGTCGGCCGCAAGACCGCCAACGTCGTGCTCGGCAACGCCTTCGGCGTCCCCGGCATCACCGTCGACACCCACTTCGGCCGGCTCGTGCGCCGCTTCGGCTGGACCGAGGAGACCGACCCGGTCAAGGTCGAGCACGCCATCGGCGGCGCTCTTCCCCAAGCGCGACTGGACGATGCTCTCCCACCACGTCATCTGGCACGGCCGCCGTCGCTGCCACGCCAAGAAGCCCGCCTGCGGCGCCTGCCCGCTCGCCCGGCTCTGCCCGTCGTTCGGGACCGGGCCCGACCGACGCCGATCGAGGCCGAGAAGCTGGTCAAGACCCAGGGGCCGGCGTGATCCGCACGCCCGCTCGCCGCCGCTGCTCGCGCCGTCCTGGCCCTGTCGCTGAGCGGCTGCTCGGCCGACGACGCCGAGCGCCCCGACGACGACTGCCCGACGTCACGCTGGCCGGCTTCGACGGCGGCGAGGCCGTCGACCTCGGCGAGCTCGCGCGGGCCGGCCTGTCAACCGTGTGGGCGTCCTGGTGCGGTCCGTGCCGCAAGGAGATGCCGCTCCTCGAGGAGTTCCACGCGGCGTACGGCGACGGGTGTCCGTGCTCGGCATCGACTACCAGGACGCGCAGCCCGGCAAGGCGCGCGCGAGCTCGTCGCAGCAGTCCGGCGTGACCTACCCGCTGGTGGGCGACCAGGACGGCGAGATCAACGGGCAGGGCGCCTTCCCCATCCTGCGCGGGCTGCCCTTCTTGGCGCTTCGTCGACGACGACGGCACGGTCACCCACGTCAAGGCCGGCGTCATCGACTCCGCGGACGAGCTCGTGGCCCTGGTCGAGCAGCACCTCGGGGTGACCCTGTGAGCGACGTGTGGACGCGATGGTCGGACGCGACGACCTCCCGGCTGGCTGCGCCCGTCGTCGACGCGTGCGCCGAGATCACCGTCCACGAGCTGACCCGCTTCATGCCGCCCGAGGGCAGCGACGCCCGGCGCGGGGCCGTGCTGATGCTCTTCGCCGACACCGACGCCGACGGCGAGGGCGAGCTGCTGCTCACCGAGCGTGCCCACCACATGCGCTCGCACCCCGGGCCAGGTCTCCTTCCCCGGCGGCACCATCGACCCGGGGGAGACCCCGTCGAGGCGGCGCTGCGCGAGGCCGAGGAGGAGATCGGCCTCGACCCCGCGTCAGATCGAGGTCTTCGGCGAGCTGCCCGAGCTGTGGCTGCCGCCGAGCAACTTCGCGGTCACCCCGGTCCTGGGCTACTGGCGCGAGCGGGGCGAGGTGGGCGTCGTCAGCCCCGACGAGGTGCACGAGATCCACCACGTCGCCGATCGAGCGAGCTGCTCGACCCCGAGCCACCGGATCACCGTCCGCCACCCCTCCGGCTGGCTCGGCCCCGGCTTCCTGATCGGGCCCGGCCGCGACGTCATCCTGTGGGGCTTCACCGCCGGGATCATCGCCCGGCTCTTCGACTTCCTCGGGTGGTCGAGCGCCGTGGGACACCGAGCGGGTGCGTGACCTGCCCGACTACATGCTGCAAGGTGATCCCACACCGGACCGCGCCGATGCGGCCGAACACCAGGTTCGAGGAGTAGCCACGCGTGAACATCCTCGACTGGTGCCTGGTGGCACTCGTGGGCGTCTACGCCCTCTCCGGCTACTGGCAGGGCTTCGTCACCGGCGCGTTCGCGACCGCCGGGCTGCTGCTGCGGCGGCCTCTTCGGCGTGTGGCTCGCGCCGATCGCGCTCGGTGACGCCGAGCCGTCGCTGTGGGTCTCGCTGGGGGCGCTGTTCATCGTCATCCTGTCGGCCTCGCTGGGCCAGGCGCTGCTGCAGTACGTCGGCGCGCGGATCCGGGCGCGCATCAGCTGGCAGCCGATCCGCGCGGTCGACGCCGTCGGCGGCGCCGCGCTGAGCGCCGTCGCCGTGCTGCTCGTCGCCTGGGCGCTCGGCGTGGCCATCTCCGGCTCCCGGATCGGCGGCGATCACCCCGATCGTGCGTGAGTCGACGGTGCTCGCCGAGGTCGACGACGTGCTGCCCGGCCAGGCGCTCGGAGGTGCTGCCAGGCCTTCAACAACGTGGTCGGCACCACCTTCTTCCCGCGCTACCTCGAGCCCTTCGCGCCCGAGCGGATCGTCGGAGGTCGAGGCCGGGTCCGCAGCGGCTGCTCACCGACCCCGACGTGGTCGACGCGCAGCGCGAGCGTGCTGAAGGTCCGCGGCAGCAACAACTGCGGCAGCGGCGTCGAGGGCACCGGCTTCCTCTACTCCGACGGCCGGCTGATGACCAACGCCCACGTCGTCGCCGGCGTCGCCAGCCCGAGGTCGAGATCGGCGACGGCACCAGCGTCACCGCCACCGTCGTGCGTCTACGACCCCGACATCGACGTGGCGGTGCTGGCCCTCGACGACGGCGACCTGCCGCACCTGGTCTTCGACCGCGAGGCCGGCCCGCAGGACGGCGTCGCCATCGTCGGCTACCCGCAGGACGGTCCGTACGACGTCCAGGCCGGGCGGATCCGCTCCGAGCAGCGGCTGCGCTCGCCCGACATCTACGGCGAGGGCACCGTGATCCGCGAGGTGTTCTCGCTGCGCGGGCTGGTGCGGGCCGGCAACTCCGGCGGCCCGATCGTCTCCTCGGGCGGCGACGTCGTCGGGCCTGGTCTTCGCCGCGTCGGTCACCGACCGCGACACGGGCTACGCGCTGACGGCCGAGCAGGTCGCCGAGAGCGCCGCGCGTGGACTCACCGCCCAGGAGGCGTGGGCACCGGGGCTGCGCGGCGATCGGCCTGCCAGCGATCAGCTCCGGCCGCGCAGCGCGGCGGGGATCTCGCTGCCCTGCTAGATCGCGCGCTCGGGGGCCTTGACCTGCTTGACCTGCCGGAGGCCGATGAAGGCGAGCAGGGCCGGCGATCAGGAGGTAGACGCCGAAGACGATGAGGAAGCACCACGCCAGGTCGAGCCCGGTCATGTTGATGAAGTAGGCGATCGCGACCGACAACATGATGATCGCGAGGACGGCCGATGAAGGCGGCGCCGGCGAAGAGGCCGATGCCGGTGCCGCCGTGCTTGAAGCTGACCTTGAGCTCGGACTTGGCCAGCTGGATCTCCTTGGAGATCAGCGTGGAGATGTCGCGGCTGGCGTCGATGACGAGGCCGCCGATCGTGGGATCGGTGTCCTTGACCGGGGTGGTGGCCATGTGAGGTCCTTCGCAGAGTACGACGCGGGCTGACGCTCGTGACCCTACACGAGGCCGCGCGGCGCCTCCCGCCCCGATAGGATGGTGCGTGGTGAGCCGGGAAGTCTGGTCGGCCCGTGACCACGAGGTCGCGGAGTGACCTGCCAGCGACCCGGAAAGGCCACGTGCCTCGATGCCGACGATGCCCACCGATCCCCACGGCCACCCCGACGTCGTCCGACGACGACGTCTGGGCCACCGGCCCGTCCTACCTCGCGAGCAACAAGCCGCTGGCCCGCCTCGTCGCCCGTCCGATGCGGGAGTTCCTGCGCATCGAGGCGGCGGGCTCGATCCTGCTGCTCCTGGCCGCCGCGGCGGCGCTGATCTGGGCCAACAGCCCGTGGGCGTCGTCGTACGACACGTTCTGGCACACCGTCGTCGGCATCGACCTCGGCAGCTTCCGGATCGAGGAGACCCTCCAGCACTGGGTCAACGACGCCCTGATGGTGATCTTCTTCTTCGTGGTCGGTCTCGAGATCAAGTACGAGCTCGTCACCGGCGACCTGCGCGACCCGAAGACGGCGGCGCTGCCGATCGTGGCCGCGGTCGGCGGCATGCTCGTCCCGGCAGGGCTCTACCTGCTCATCGCGGGTGGCGGGGCCGGCAGCGACGGCTGGGGCATCCCGATGGCCACCGACATCGCCTTCGCCGTCGGCGTGCTCGGCCTGCTCGGGCGGCGGATCCCGTCGGCGGCCCGGCTGTTCCTGCTGACGCTGGCGATCGTCGACGACATCGGCGCGATCATCGTGATCGCGGTGTTCTACACCGACGACCTGCACCTGGAGTGGCTCGGCGCTCGCGCTCGTCCTGCTGGGCGTGATGGTCGTGCTGCGGATGCTGCGCGTGTGGTCGGTGCGGGTCTACGCGGTGCTGGGCTTCTTCGTGTGGTTCGCCATGCTCGAGTCGGGCGTCCACGCCACGCTGGCCGGCGTCGCCATCGGCCTGATCACCCCCGCGACGGCCCTGCTCACGCGAGGACGTCGCCCGCGGCTACGCCCAGCAGGCGCTCGCGGACCGGCACCTCGACCCCGAGGAGCTGGGCCGGTTGCGGTTCCTGCTCGCCGAGTCGGTGCCGGTGGTGGAGCGGCTCCAGACCGCGCTGCACCCGCTGTCGTCGTACGTCGTGCTGCCGATCTTCGCGCTGGCCAACGCCGGGGTGGCGCTCGGAGGCGGCGCGCTCGGTGACGCGCTGACCTCGGCGGTCGGGCTCGGCATCGTGGTGGGGCTGGTCTGGGCAAGCCGCTGGGCATCCTGCTGGCCTGCGTCGTCGCCGTACGCCTCGGACTCGGGCGGCTGCCGCGACCACACCACGTGGCCGATGGTCATCGGTCTGGGCTCGGTGGCGGGCATCGGCTTCACCGTGTCGCTGTTCATCGCCGGCCTGTCGTTCCCCGGCTCCGAGGTGCTGACCGAGCGAGGCCAAGGTCGGGATCCTGGTCGCCTCGCTGGTGGCCGCGGTGATCGGCACCGTGCTGCTGCTCGTCGCGACCCGGGGGCACGAGCCGGAGCCGGTGGACGCCGACTGAGGTGGTGAGCAAGCCCCCGCCGGGGTAGTACCGGA
Organism: uncultured Actinomycetota bacterium; assembly: GCA_963776975.1. GTDB lineage: Bacteria > Actinomycetota > Actinomycetes > Propionibacteriales > Nocardioidaceae > Nocardioides. The sequence goes on from CAVZOU010000015.1 coordinate 296,102, forward strand.
CCTTCGGGTGGCGACACGCCGATGGCGGCCACCCGAACGTCCGGTACTACCCAGCGGAGAGCCCGCGCGGCGGATCAGTCGTCCGCGGACGCGCCCTCCTTGCCCTTGATCATGTCCATCACCGTCGAGTCGGCGAGCGTGGTCACGTCGCCCACCTCGCGGTGCTCGGCGACGTCCTTGAGCAGGCGGCGCATGATCTTGCCCGAGCGGGTCTTGGGCAGCTCGGGGACGATCATGATCTGGCGCGGCTTGGCGATCGCGCCGATCTCCTTCTGGACGTGCTTGCGCAGCTCCTCGATGAGGTCGTCGGGGGCGGCGCCGTCGTCGCCGGCGCCGACTCGCGCAGGATCACGAACGCGCAGACCGCCTGGCCGGTCATCTCGTCGGCCGCACCGACGACCGCCGCCTCGGCGACCTTGGGGTGCGAGACCAGCGCCGACTCGATCTCGGTGGTGGAGAGCCGGTGGCCCGAGACGTTCATGACGTCGTCGACCCGGCCGAGCAGCCAGATGTCGCCGTCGTCGTCGTTCTTGGCGCCGTCGCCGGCGAAGTAGAGGCCCTCCCAGCGCGACCAGTAGGTGTCGATGAAGCGCTGGTCGTCGCCCCACAGGGTGCGCAGCATCGCCGGCCAGGGCTCGCTGATGACGAGGTAGCCGCCGTTGCCGTTGCGGCACCGACTCGGCCTCGTCGTTGACGACGTCGACCGAGATGCCGGGCAGGGCCTGCATCGCGGAGCCGGGCTTGCCGGCGGTGACGCCGGGCAGCGGGCTGATCATGATCTGGCCGGTCTCGGTCTGCCACCAGGTGTCGACGATCGGCGCCTTGTCGGCCCCGATGTTCTTGCGGTACCAGATGTAGGCCTCGGGGTTGATCGACTCACCGACCGAGCCGAGCAGGCGGATCGAGGACAGGTCGTGCTCGGCGGGGATGTCGTCGCCCCACTTCATGAACGTCCGGATCGCGGTGGGCGCGGTGTAGAAGATCGTCACGCCGTACTTCTCGATGATCTCCCACCAGCGGCCCTTGTGCGGGGAGTCCGGCGTGCCTTCGTACATCACCTGCGTCGCGCCGTTGGCGAGCGGGCCGTAGACCATGTAGCTGTGCCCGGTCACCCAGCCGACGTCGGCGGTGCACCAGTAGACGTCCGTCTCGGGCTTGAGGTCGAAGACCGACCAGTGCGTGTAGGACGTCCCGGTGAGGTAGCCGCCGGTCGTGTGCAGGATGCCCTTGGGCTTGCCGGTCGTGCCGGAGGTGTACATGACGTAGAGCGGGTGCTCGGAGTCGTGCATCTCGGGCTCGTGCTCGGGGGAGGCGGCGTCGACGACGTCGTGCCACCACACGTCGCGGCTCTCGTCCCAGTCGACGTCCTGGCCCGTACGACGCACCACGACGACCGAGCGCACCTCCTGGCCCTGCTCCGCGGCCTTGGCGACGGCCTCGTCCACGGCCGGCTTGAGGGCGCTCGGGGCGCCCCGGCGGTAGCCGCCGTCGGAGGTGATGATGACCTCGGCCTCGCAGTCGGTGACCCGGGTGGCCAGTGCGTCGGCGGAGAAGCCGCCGAAGACGACCGTGTGCGGGGCGCCGAGGCGGGCGCAGGCCAGCATCGCGATCGCGACCTCGGGGATCATCGGCATGTAGATCGCGACCCGGTCGCCCTTCTGCACCCCGAGCTCGGTGAGGGCGTTGGCGGCGCGGGAGACCTGGTCCTTGAGGTCGGCGTACGTCAGGTCGCGGGTGTCGTCCTCCGGCTCGCCCACCCAGTGGATGGCGACCTTGTCGCCGCGGCCGGCGTCGACGTGCCGGTCGACGCAGTTGACCGCGGCGTTGATGGTGCCGCCGACGAACCACTTCGCGAAGGGGGGGTTGGACCAGTCGAGGACCTGGTCCCACTTCTGGCCCCAGTCGAGGCGCTCGGCCGCCTCGGCCCAGAAGGCCTCGCGGTCCGACGAGGCCCGGTCGTAGGCCTCCTCCGTGACGTTGGCGTCGGCCGCGAGGTCGGCGGGGGGCTCGAAGCGGCGGTCTTCGGTGGCGAGGTTGGCGAGGGCGTCGGACTTCTGCTCGGTCATCGTGGCTCCGTCTGGTCGGATCGGTGGTGTCGAGGTGCGGGCGGCGACGTACGCCGCCGGACGGCCGGTCCCGAACCTACTCGGCGCAGGTCGACCGGTCGATGGTCCGACGCCCGGGCCGGCCCTGCGCTGGTGTGCAGCGCTGATGCGGGCCGGTCCGGGCGTCGGGTGGGTCGATCAGTGGTGCACGGCACCCTCGGCGCCGGCGCCGGTGAGGGCGCGGACCTCGAGCTCGGTGAAGCGGTCCTCCGCCTCGGCTCGCGGGCCGTGATCGTGCCGATGTAGCCGAGCAGGAAGCCCAGCGGGATCGACACGATGCCCGGGTTGTTGAGCGGGAAGATCGCCCAGTCGGAGTCCGGGAACATCGAGGTGGGTGCTCCCGACATGACCGGGGAGAGCAGCACCAGGCCCACGGCGGAGATGAGGCCGCCGTAGATGCTCCACGTGGCGCCGCGGGTGTTGAAGCGCCGCCAGAACATGTTGTAGATGATCGCCGGCAGGTTGGCCGACGCCGCGACCGCGAAGGCCAGGGCCACGAGGAAGGCGATGTTGAGCCGCTGGGCCGGGATCGACAGCACGATGGCGACCGCCCCGATCCCGAAGGCCGCGATCCGGGCGACCCGGACCTCGTCCTTCTCGCTGACCGGCTTGTCCTTCTTGATGACTCCCTTGTAGAGGTCGTGCGCCACCGAGGAGGACGACGCGAGCGTCAGGCCGGCCACCACGGCGAGGATGGTGGCGAAGGCCACCGCCGCGATGAGGGCGAGGAGCACGGCGCCTCCGGTGGAGCCTTCTCCGCCACCGACGGCCTCGGCCAGCAGCGGCGAGGCGAGGTTCTGGTTGCCACCGGCCGCGGGGTCGAGCACGTCACGGTCGAGCAGGGCCGCGGCACCGAAGCCGAGGACCAGCGTCATCAGGTAGAACGCGCCGATCAGGCCGATCGCCCACAGCACCGACTTGCGGGCGTCGCGCGCCGTCGGGACGGTGTAGAAGCGGATCAGGATGTGCGGCAGGCCGGCGGTGCCGAGGACGAGGGCCAGGCCGAGCGACAGGAAGTCGATCTGCGAGGTCAGCGTGCTGCCGTACTGCAGGCCGGGCTGGAGGAAGGCGTCTCCCTTGCCGGAGTTCTCGGCGGCGGCGCCGAGCAGCGAGGAGAGGTTGAAGTTGAACTCCGCGAGCACCAGCACCACGATCAGCGCCGAGCCGATCATGAGCAGCACGGCCTTGGTGATCTGGACGTACGTCGTGCCCTTCATGCCGCCGACGACGACGTAGAAGATCATCAGCACGCCGACGCCGATGATGGTGATGTTCTTGATCGCCTGGCTGTCGACGCCCAGCAGCAGCGCCACCAGGGTGCCGGCGCCGACCATCTGGGCCAGCAGGTAGAAGATCGACACCACGACCGTGGAGATCGAGGCCGCGGTGCGGACCTTGCGCTGGTTCATCCGGAAGGCCAGCTGGTCGGCCATCGTGTAGCGCCCGGCGTTGCGCAGCATCTCGGCGACGAGGAGCAGCGCCACCAGCCACGCGACCAGGAAGCCGATGGAGTAGAGGAAGCCGTCGTAGCCGTAGATCGCGATCGCCCCGGAGATGCCGAGGAACGACGCGGCCGACATGTAGTCGCCGCCGATGGCGAGGCCGTTCTGGAAGCCGGAGAAGGACCGGCCGCCCGAGTAGAAGTCGGCGGCGGTCTTGGTCTGGCGGCTCGCCCAGAACGTGATGCCGATGGTCAGGGCGACGACCGAGAGGAAGAGGAAGGTGGTGAGGAACTGGTCGCTCATGCCTGGCCTCGCTTCGCGTCGGTGCCGGCCTGGTCGCGGTAGGCCTGCTCGAGGTTGCGGGCCAGCGGGTCGAGCTTGGCGTTGGAGAAGCGGCTGTACATCCAGGCCAGGCCGAAGGTGGTCACGAACTGCAGCAGCCCGAAGATCAGGGCCACGTTGATGTTGCCGCAGAGCTTGATGGCCATGAAGTCGCCCGCCCAGTTCGACATGACGACGTACAGCAGGTACCAGGCGAGGAACGCTGCCGTGGCGGGGAAGACGAAGCCGCGGTAGCGGCGGCGCAGCTCGGTGAACTCGGACGACTCGTGCAGCCGGTCGTAGACCGGGTCGTGGCGCGCGGCCTGTTCGTGGGTCTCGGATGTCACGGTGATTCCTTCCACGCGGGGGTCACCGATGTGTGATCGCCGTCACGGTCGCACCGTCGCGGTGCGCCGCGGGAGGGGGTCGTGGCCGTACGTCGGCGGGCGGGGGCCGCGGGTCGCCGAGCGGTCGGATGCGTACGACGAGCGGTCGACGCGGCGCCCTCGGCCGGCGGTCGGCGAGGGCGCCCCGTCATGGGGGTGGAGCCGCGGGTGGAGCCGTGGGTCAGGCCGACGGGGCCCGGGTCGCGCCGTTGGCCGCGGCGCCGGCGCCTCAGCGCTGCAGGTCCACGGCCTCCGGGGTGTGCAGCCGCACCATGAAGCGGCCGGCGTGGACGGGGATCCGGGCGCGGGTGAGGCGGCTGACGACCACCATCGTGGCCAGCGATGCCGGGACGCTCCACGCGGCCGGCTGGCCCAGCAGCACCGCCGCCCACCCGGTCGTCGCGTTGGTGAGCAGCGTCCACCCGACGGCGCAGCCCGATCCGATGCCGCCGACGAGCAGGCCGGCCACCGCGCCGGGCGCGGTGAGCCCGCGCCACCAGATGCCGAGCAGCAGCAGCGGGCAGAAGGTGGACGCGGCCACCGCGAAGGCCAGCCCGACGGTCCGGGCCACCCCGACGTCGGGGGCCGCGATGGCCACGGCGCACGGCACGACGACCGCGGCGACCCCGGCGACCCGGAAGGCGGTGATCCCGCTGAGCCGCTTGCTGGCGACGTCCTGGCTGAGCACCCCGGCGACCGCGATGGTCAGGCCCGAGCTGGTGGACAGGAACGCGGCGAAGGCGCCGGCGGTCACCATGCCGGTGAGCAGCTCGCCGCCGAGCCCCGGGACCATCAGCCGCGGCAGCTCGAGCACCAGGGTGTCGGAGGCACCGACCGCCTGCTCGGACGCGTAGAGCCGTCCCAGGGCGCCGTACACGGGGGGCAGCAGGTAGAAGACGCCGAGCAGGCCGAGGACCACCAGCGTCGTACGCCGCGCCGCGCGGCCGTCGGGGTTGGTGTAGAAGCGCACGACCACGTGCGGCAGGCCCATGGTGCCGAGGAACGTCGCGATGATCAGCGAGTAGGTGACGTAGAGGCCCTGCGCGCCGCCGTCCCCGAGCGGCAGCGACCAGAAGGCGTCGCCGGGGGCGGCGGCGTCCGCGGGGTTGGGGGCGCCGTCGCCGACCCAGACGGCGAGCAGCACACAGGCCGGGACGAGCAGGGCGGTGAGCTTGAGCCAGTACTGGAAGGCCTGCACGAAGGTGATGGACCGCATCCCGCCGGAGGTGACGTTGATGAGCACGACGGCCGCGACGATCACGGCGCCCAGCCAGGTCGGGGCGCCGATGGTGGCGGCGAGCGTGATGCCCGCGCCCTGGAACTGGGGGAGCAGGTAGAGCCACCCGATGGCGACGACCAGCGCCGAGCAGAGGGACCGCACCCGCCGCGAGCCCAGCCTGGCCTCGGCGAAGTCCGGCAGCGTGTAGGCGCCGGACCGCCGCAGCGGTGCGGCCACCAGCACGAGCAGCACGAGGTAGCCGGCGGTCCAGCCGACGGGGTACCAGAGCATGTCGGCGCCGAAGACCATAGAGGTTCTACTATGAGGGGTCGGAGTTCGACGCAGGCCTGCCCGAACTCGTAGGCACCCACCCTGACTACCGCCGACGTGGCCTGGTGAGAGAACAGTTCGACATACTCCACCGCTGGAGCGAGGAGCGCGGCCACCTGATGCAGGCGATAGGCGGCATACCCTACTACTATCGCAGGTTCGGCTACGAGATGGCCGTGTACATGGGCGAGGGACGTCGTGTCTACGTCCAGGACGTACCAGCCAGGCCCTCAAGCGGAAATGAGGCCGAAGGCTCTCCCCACTCCTACACTCTGCGTCCCGCCGCTGCGTCTGACGCCCGGTTCCTCTCGGAGCTGCACGACCGGGCAAGGGGACGCTACCTGCTAACCGCCTCGCGTGATGAGGTGCTGTGGCGCTACGAAGTGGCCGGGCGCGACCCCGAGAGCGACGAGTCACTCGAGGTGAGAATCGTTGAGGATGCGAAGGGTCAACCTGCGGGATACGTCTGCCACGCGCGAGACCTCCGGAATGGGGCACTGGAGGTATACGGCTACGAGCTCGCGAACGGGATCTCCTGGCTCGAGGTCACCCCCTTCGTGTTGAGAGAGTTGGCGGAGTCCGGCCATAAGCGTGCCTCCGGCGAGGAGAAGCTCGCGTCGTTGACGTTCGTTTTCGGTGAGCGACATCCCCTCTACGAGGCCATCCCGGAACCGCCGCTGTACAGGCTCGACCGCCACGGCCATTACTCCTTCTATGTGCGCGTGCCCGACCTCCCTGGGTTCCTTCGTCACATAGCGCCGGTGCTCGAGCAGAGGCTCGCGGCTTCGGTGGCCGCCGGACACACCGGTAAGCTCGAGGTGAGCTTCTACGGTGGTGGCTTGCACCTCGAACTGGAGCGCGGAAGGCTGAGCAGAGTGGAGGATTGGAGCCCCACGGTCGAGGAACGCGGCGACGCGGCTTTTCCGGATCTAACCTTCCTGCAACTCCTCTTCGGGCACCGCTCCCTCGACGAGCTCGACCTCGCCTTCGCTGATTGTTCGCCAGGTGAGGGAGATGTGCGAGTCCTGCTGAGAGCCCTGTTCCCCCGGCGTCCCTCCGAGCTCTGGCCCGTTTTCTGAGGTGCGTGGCGAGTTCGAGAATTCCTGAAACCTGATGCCGTGGTTTGCTCGTAGGGGCGGTTCGCGAACCGCCCACATTCGAACCGTTCTAATCTGCCACCCGCTCCAGGATCTCGAAGAGCCGATCAACGTCCCTCTCGGTATTGTAGAGGTGCGGCGAGACTCGCACGCTCTCGCCGCGTACGCTGACGAAGACGTCGTGAGTCGTTAGCCGTCTGGCGAGGTCATCAGGGGCGTCGGGGCCGAGCATCAGCCCGATCATATGCCGCACCCGCCTCTCTTTCGGTGTTGTTGCGATCCCAAGCCCTTCGGCCTTCGCTTCTATGAGGTCCGTCAACGTGCCGATGGTCTCCGAGACGTTTCCGACTTCCCAGTCGATGAGCCGGCGCAGCGCCTCGGCCGCCACGGGGAGCAGGGCGAAGTTGCTCCGCTCTCCTACATCGTAGCGTCTGGCGCCAGGCTGGAAGGCGTCCTGGTAAGCCACCAGTTGCGAGAAGTCCTGGCTTCCGCGGCGGTTGATCCAGTTGTGCTCTATGGGACTCCCCTCCCGATACTCCTCCCCGACATACATAAACCCGACGCCATAGGGTCCAAGCAGCCACTTGTACGAGGAGGCGACCAAAAAGTCAGGCCTTACCTCCGAGACGTCGAAGGGATGCGCCCCGAGCGACTGTATAGCGTCGACGACCAGCGCGGCCCCCGCCTCCCGCATACGTTCGCCGACTCGTACGAGGTCGACGAGAGATCCATCGGTCCAGTGGCAGTTCGGGATGGCCACGACGGCGGTTTCGGTGTCGATCTCCTCGAGCAGGGCACGAGTCCAGTCGTAATCTTCCGGACGGGGTAAGGTCACTAGCCTCGCCCCGCTCCGCTGCGCCAGCTCGCGCCAGGCGTAGACGTTGGAGGGGAACTGGTCGTCGAGGATGAGTATCTTCTGTCCTTCTCCCACCGGTACGTTCGCCGCTGCGACGGAGATCCCGTAGCTGACGGAAGGGACGATCGCGACGCCGTCGGCATCCCCGCCGATGAGCCTCGCGAACAGCGCCCGGACCTCTTCTGCCTCCTCGAAGAAGTCGTCAGGCGTGATCTCCCAGGGCCGTGACTTGCGCGACACCGCCCTCTCCCCGATCTCCCGCGCCTGGCGTAGCTGCGGCGACATGTACGCGCAGTTCAGATAGACGATGTCCTCAGGTATCTCGAACAGGTCACGCTGGCTTCCCAACTTCATCCCGATCGTCCTCCCATCCTCGGTCTTGCCCTACTAAACCAGAGATCGGAGCATCCTGCCCGTCGAGATCATAGCCCCTCCGAGAACTGCGGGTATTCCACCGCCGGGATGCACCGAAGCCCCGACCCGCCACAGCCACGGACGTCTACGGTCGTTGTATGGAGGCCTATGCAACGGTCCGCTCCTCCAGAAGGGACGCACGTTCCCGTACAGCGCCCCGCCCGCGCTCCCCCAGGTGCCGAAGTAGGCGGGGTCGAGGATCTCGTACTCGCCGAAATATCTGGTCGCCGGTTCTTGCAGTCCTGCCGCCGCACAGGCGCGGTCGACCTCCCGTCTGACGAACGGATCTTCCAGGTCATACTTCCGACCGTTCGCCGGCGCCGTTAGCAGTACGGCCAGCGTCCCTCCTTCGTTGGGGTAGATCTCGCCCCCACGATAGTAATTGAGGAACGCCATCGTCTCCCGAGGCTCCTCACCGGCCTCCAGGCTTTCATAGAGACCACCGGGGTCGGAAGGCAGCACGACGCTGTGCACCGCGACCCCTGCTGGCAACTCTTCCCGAAGCGTCGCGTACACGGCCACCCCGGAACATGAAAGCCTCTCCATCGCGCGCTTCCTTCCAGGGTCTAGCAGGCCTTCCAGCCTGCCGGCGTCGAGGTCGCTAACCACCCTCTCTGCCTGGTACTCTCCCCTCGCCGTCACGACCCTGCCGCGCCCGATCTCCAGCACGGCCTCGCCCGTCTTGATCTCGACCCCCGCGCGTCGGGCGAGCCGCTCCAGCGAGAGCACGATCTCGTAGACGCCGCCCTCGGGCACGAAAACGCCGTCGGCGGCCATGATCGCAGGCATGCTCGCGTACAGCGCAGGCGTCCGTGTCGGTGCCACCCCGGCGTTGAGGGTGTGGATGGCGATGATCTCCCTCAAACCCTCAGGCAGCCACGAGAGTCCTTCGAGATAGGAACGAGTCGTCAGCTTCGTCCCGTATACCCTCAGCAGGCGTCCCAGCGCGGGGAGGGTCCTTCGGTCCGCAGGATCAGCCGTCAGCAGGCGCGTGATCTCGGTCCCGAGCCCGCCGTGTATACCGGCAAACCGCTCCCACGCCGCACTCCACGGATGGCCTTCTTCCACAGGCAGCGATGTTGTCTCGCCACGAAAGTAATACTGTCCAACCTCGGGCAGCCGCTTCAGCCTCAGCCCCGCGACCTCAGCCGCTTCGCCTGACTGCCGACCAGCGTTGTCCCAGCGCTCCAGGAACTCCTCCCACACACCGGGGAAGGTGAGGAACGAAGGTCCAGTATCCATCCGCCGGCCTTCGAGTTCGATGCGCCGGCTCTTCCCGCCGAGCCAGGGATTTGCTTCCAGCAGCGTTACCTCATGCCCAGACGGTCCGATTAGGGCTGCCGCAGCCAGCCCCCCGATGCCTCCGCCGACTACTACCACGCGGCTCACGGGTAAGCTCCTAACGACAGCGCCGCTACGAGCTGCACGCCGGCGGCCGTACCGGCCACGTAGGGGAAGGCGATGGAGTACTTGTAGAGTCGGTGTCCCGTCTCAGGCGTAGGACTCTGGTGTAGGACGTACAACAGGGTACCCGCTATCGCGGCGTTCAGTAGCGCGACGGGCACGTTCACGAGGGCGAAGCACGCTGTAGCGAGTGCCCAGAAAGCACCGCTCCAGAAGACGACGCCATGAGGGCCTAGCCGGACCGCGGTCGTCATGATGCCGACCCTGCTGTCCTCGTTCACGTCCTGCACGGCGTCGAAGGTGTGCTTGGCCGCGCTCCAGGCCATGAGCCCGAGGGCGGCAGGCCAGACAGGCCCCGTTTCGAGAGCGAGCGGCACGAAGACAAGCGGGAAGGCGTAGGCCGCGTTGCTCAGGGAGTCGAGGTAGGGACGCGCTTTGAATCGTGCTGGCGGGACCGAGTATCCGACGAAGAGCAGCGCGTAGAGAAGCATCCAGGCCAATGCGGAGAGAGGCACGAACAGGAGGGAGTAGATCAGGAACGGAGCATTCGTAAATACGACGCCGAGCACCACGGGGCTGACCTCTGTGCGGTCTATCCTGGCCCCTTCCACACTGCCTTTGCGGGGGTTCTTGGCGTCGGTCTCCTGGTCGAATACGTCGTTGACGCCGTAGATGAGTAGATTGAACGGTAGTGTGAGCCACAACAGAACCGGCACTGCCTCCCAAACGAAGAGATGCCCCGTAAGCCACATCCCGACCGTGGCCGGACCCAGGGTGTTGATCCAGAGCACAGGCCGCGAGATGTAAAGCAGACGCAGGATCACAGACTCTAATATATACCAGCGTAACCCGCGCAGACCCTATAACATTACACGTGTGCTCACGCAGCTCCGCCGCACCACACCACGACCCCTGATCCTGGCCTGCGCCCTCTCTCTCGTCGCCGCATACTTCGCCGTCAGCTACCCTGACATGAAAGGGGCGAGCGTAGGCTCATACGTCTCGACCCTCCTTATAGCCTTGCCTTCGACCATCGCGCTCTTCCGCTACCTCGGACCACGCAGGGCCACGCTCTCGCTGCTCGCCCTCTCCAGCTTCGGCTACGCCATAGAGGCCATAGGCGTCGCTACCGGCTTCCCCTACGGTACTTTCTACTATGGCGAGGCCCTCGGACCCAGGCTCGCAGGAATCGTCCCTCTCCTCTTGCCCCTCTCCTACGCGCCACTCGTCATCGGGGCCGTATCAGCCGCATGGGGCACCCGCCTACGTCTCCTCCACGTCCTCTACGCCACCCTGCTCCTCCTCTGGATGGATGCCATCCTCGACCCCGGCGCGGCCTCCCTGGACTTCTGGGTGTGGCCCGGAGGCGGCGCCTATTACGGCGTACCTTTCAGTAACTACGCCGGCTGGCTGCTCTCCGGAGCCATCGCCACTACCCTGCTCCTTGCCGCCGGCCGGTGGTCCGAACCACCCAGGCCCACACTACTGGATAGTACGACCATCGCCATCACCTTCTGGACGGGAGTGGCCGTCCTCTCCGGTATGGCCGCCCCAGCCCTGCTCGGGGCACTACTCCTCGCTTACCTCTTCGCACGCCGCTCACATCTTCGCGTGGCGAAATAGCACCAATGCGCATAAACCTTGCTGTTCAGAGGGTCCAGAGACACCATATATAGACGTTCTGTAACTTTTGTTCGCTTTTATTAAGTTTAGCCCTTCCATTTGTGAATCCATTGTGTTTACATGATGCTCGTAGGAGCCACTCGCCTGGGAGGTGTGTAATGATCCGTGAAGGAGCCACCGGAGGGTTGGAGATTCGCCGCGAGGATTCGGCCTACAGGAGTGGTTGGGAGGAGGGACGCTTTGGGCAGACGCGGACCTTCGTGACCAACAACAGCCTCGCTGCGTGGACTGAGTACCCGGACAGGCTCTCCTACTACCGCGGCCACCGCGACGGCCGGCGCATAAGGGAGATGCTGGGGAGCAAAGGCCGGGCTGTCTAATCCGTAACACCGTTACGGGGCTCCCGCCGATCTCATCTCCGAGTGCTGCAACCACTTCAGGAAAGCTGCGTACCCATTACGGAGGGCCGACGGCTCCCCCTCCAAGTTCGTCGTCGGCCCTCGTCGTATGTTAGCGAAAGTCTCGAGCTAGTGCCAAATTCACGTCAGCCGCGTTCGACGTGCAGAGAACGCTTTGCGCCACCCACTGGTCTCCGAGAATACCTGATGCCTGTAGCCGCAGTTCGCAAAGGGCTTTCTCTGCGCGAACTGCGCATCTAGCATGGGCCCGATTCGGGCTTGCCCGTGTCCTGGGTGATCCTGAACGTGCCGCCGCCGCCAGGGGCCTCCATACAGTAGGTACTGGCGTCAGCAGCCACTACCGTAACCTCTTGCGCTCCCTGCCTGAAACCGTAGGCTTCGAGTTCCGTCGTCGTTCCGGCGTACGCGTTCTGATCGACGTGATAGAGTTGCTGCGACGTGGCCGCGGTACGCAGTTGCGCCATCGCGGCGGCATCCTTCGCCTTGTCCTGTTGGCCGATGTAAGTGGGTATCGCGATGGCGGCGAGTATCCCGATAATAACGACGACCGCCATCAACTCTACCAGCGTAAAGCCTCCCTCATCTGTCTTGCAATACACCTCTATCCGCCATGAGAACCAGGAAGACACCTTTCTCCCGCACTTTCTGCACGCCTCTGTCGCCACCGGGCCTGTGCCCGCTCTCGGTACTTATTCGGCAAGACGAACAGCGATCTTTAGTCCGCGTTCTCAAAGCGGTGTGCGCGAGGTCCAATCTTTCCGCACACCATCAGATGGCATCAGGATTGCTCCGGGACAGACGTGGGGAACGGAAGGCGAGTGAACCATCTTGATGGTTCGAAGGTACGAAAAGCGCTGTCAGTCGACACCGGGGCCGGAATTGTCGCCGTAGATTCGGAATCCCACCTCGCCCGCGGCAAATCAAACCCCGAGGTACCAGCCAGGCATAGGGGTGGTTACTCCATTGTCTGAGCGATCCTGTAGTCTGATGCCTATTAACTAAACGCGGAGCGCCGCCACTATCCCCCGTACTCCATTGGCGTATCGAGGTCGGTGAGGATGTCGGCGGGGCGCCTGAGGTTCGCGGCCGCGACCTCCCCGAGGTAGACTGTATGGTCACCGGCCTCCAGCTTACCGACCACCCGGCACTCCAGGTTGGCGAACGCTTCGTCGAAGAGTGGAGCTCCCGTCGCTCCCGTCGAGTATGGCGAGCCGGCGAGGGTGCCGTTCTCGGGTTGGAGAGGCTGGGTGAACTTGCGGGCCAGATCTTCCTGATCGGTGTCGAGGAAGTTCAGGGAGAAGACGCCGCCCTGTTCGATCAGGTCGTGCGTGTGCTGGTCCTTGCGGACGGCGATGACGACCTGCTGCGGCTCGAAGGAGACCTGCGAGACCCAGCAGGTGGTGAACCCGTTGGTCTCGCCGTCGGAGCCAACGACGCCGGTGATGTAGAAGCCGTAGGGGATGGTCTTGAGGATCTCACTTCGCGTCTGCTCTTCCACGCTCTCCTGCCTCTCTGTAGGAACCTTCGTTCTCCCCAACCGTACCTCGGTCAGATGGGCATTCTACATTCAAGCACTTCAGCATTTCAGCCTGTAGTCTTCGCTCCCGGTCGGAGGTGCGATTCGCGGCAGGTCGATATGGCGCCACCGAGGGGAACGCATCGCGCGCCTTGACTCGAGGGTATCGACTATGTGTAGGGTAGGGTAAAATGCGCTACAGGATGGGAAATGTAATATCGAAGCTGGTAATGGTGGGGCTGGTGCTCGTGGCCGGTTTCGTCTTGCGTTCCACGTACGAGCAGATAGTCTACCCGAGCAAGCCGGCCGTGGCGCAGGCCGACCAGTACGACTGCGCCAGCTTCGGCTCTCGAGGATCGGCGCAGGTCGAGCTCGACAGCGACCCCAGCGACCCCAACAATCTTGATTCCGACGGCAACGGAATAGCCTGTGATGACTACGCATACGGCACGAGCGGTAGCGTAGCGGCCAGTAGCGTATCGCCGAGCAGTCCGTCACCAAGCAGCGCGCCAGAGAGGACCACCGAGCAGCGCACCGCCGAGCAGGCCTTCTGGCAGCGGGGCATCAAGCAAGGCGTCCGCTCCGCCCAGACCACAAAAGACCCACCGCCTATTCGAGTCCGGTGGCCCCACGAACGGACCAGTCCCGTTGATGGCGAATGGCGCGTGTCCGGCAGAGTTTCCGGTAAAACACGAAGACCTCTGCCACGAGTAGCATTTCAGCACGCGCCCTGTCGGGCGCTTTCAGCACTTCAGCACGCTTCAGCCTCCGGCTGTCGCTTGTCAGCACGGCGCTTCGCGCCTTTCAGCATGTCAGCCAGGGCGTGCACCTGCGAAAGCAGTCAAGCTGAAGTGCCGAGAGCCGACGACCGGAGGGTGGCGGCGGGCTGACAAGCGAAGGCGTTAGCCTGAGCGTGCTGAAATGCTCCTCTACAGGCGTCCGGATCTGATGATACCGATCAGCAACAGGAGCCCCAGGATCGCGGCGACTACGAATCCGATAAGGCCGAACACGCTCACGCCGAGGAGCCTGTTTCCGCCCTCGAGGAAGATTGTCAACATCGAGGAACCTATGATGAGGGCGGCTATAAGGAGGGCGAAGACCAGGCGGTTGGCGAGGATGTCTACCCTGGATATCAGGTCGTCCAGCCCTGCGTGCCTGAAACGAACCTCGACCTCGCCGTCCTTGAGCTCATCCAGGAGCGCGTGGACCTGGCGCGGGTAATCCGCGAATGTGTCTGGCTGGGCGACCCTGCGCGCCAGACGGGCCGCGACGTAGGCAGGGTTCCTGTAACGGGAGATGAGGACCTCAGCCGCCTCAGCCGCCGTGACTATAAGGGATCGTTCTTCTCCCCCGAGCTTCTCTGCCTCGACCAGAAATTCGACCATCTGGGCGACTTCGACGTGAAGCCGCGCTCCCCCGCTACGGATGGCCTCGAGGCCCCTGTCCCTGACCTCCTCCAGGGAGTGCTCGCGCCACAGAGGACCACCCAACACGCCCAAGGCCTCGCGCAACTCACGCCGGAGGTCCGAGTCGTCGTGGGGGACGAAGCTCCCCGCCAGGGGCAGCGCGCGCACAACGCCGTCCACGTCCCCGCGGCGCACCGCGGCAAGGATCTCGGCCACCCCCCTCAACCTCTCCGGATCCAGGCTGAACGCCTCCGTCGGGTCGGCGAGCCAGAGTCCTCCTGCGGGGGAGCCGAGGACGAAACGAGCCCTTGCCGGGTCGGCCAGGAGCACTCCTTCCGTCAGCGCGAGCCGCACGAGTGTTTCGGAGACCTCCAGAGAGTGCTCTTCTTCCAGGAGCGCAGAGTCGGCGGACGCCTCGAACGTCACGCAACGGCCCGTCGAGTAGTCCCTGTAGACGTCGGGAACGATGAGCCGGAAATCCTCGAGCTCTCTCAGGCGACGGGAGATCTGGGCCGAATAGAACATGTCGCGGCGTTGGGTGACGTGCGCGGTGAACTCGGCCACTATCGAGGAGGGATCCAGAGGCAAGCGGTCGCCGAGTCTCCGCCGCGTCAGGTCGGCGACAGGCCGCATCGCCAGAAGGTCCCTGCGTACACCAGCGCGGTCGATGACCACGAGCGCAGGACGTCCCCCTGGCAGCGCGGCCCTGTGCGACTGTGTAAACGGACCGACCCTGACAGGGACCTCATCGAACTCGACGAACAGTCGCTCCAGCGTGTTGCCAAGTTCCCTCTCCACGTAAGCACGCACTTCCGCGGAGCTGACCGGCGTCGCCACGACCCTGACGCGTCCCAACTCGGCGGCCACGTCGGGTGGGATCAGGTCGCGGCGGATAGAGAGGAAACGTCCCAGCTCAGCAAACGTCGGCCCCAACTCTTCGAGGGAGAAGCGCAGCCTCGTGCCAACCCGTCCTGGCTCTTGCCTCCGCCGACCAGGCAGCAAGCGGCTCCTGAATACGAAGCCGAAGCCGTAGCGCGCTCCGACACGGGCGATCCTGCCCACCCTGCGGGCCGGGCTCTCAGGCAAGTCCCGCGAGACTCTCTCCATGAATAAAGCTTATCAGCTTGTCAGCACGCGCCGTGTCGGGCGCTTGTCAGCACGGCGGCTCCGCCGCCTTTCAGCATGTCAGCCAGGGCTTGGGCATGCGAAACCTGATTAGCTGAATTGCTGAAGTGCTGATAAGCTGAAATGCCAAGCGACTGAAAGGGAGCGACCATGCGCTACGTGCACACCTGCTACAGGGTCCTGGATCTCGACCGGAGCATAGATTTCTACACGAACAAGCTCGGCCTGGAGTTAGCCCGCAAGACGCCTATCGGTGACGACGCGACCAACGCCTTCTTCGCCGTGCCAGGCGACCCCGAGCCCCGACTGGAGCTCACCCTCAATCACGACCAGGACGAGGCCTACGAGCTCGGGACCGGATACAGCCACGTTGCCTTCGCCGTCGAAGACCTCGACGCCCTGGCAGGAAGGCTCGAGGAAGCCGGCGGCGTGGACTTCGAGAGCAAGCCGCACGCAATGGGCAGCGGGACCAGGATCTTCTTCGTCAAGGATCCCGACGGCTACCGAATAGAGTTCATCGAACGCCCGTAACACCCCCTTCGGACGCACGACGAGCAATCAGCAACCAAAAAGCCAACCAGCTGAATTGCTGACCAGCGCGGGATAAGGAAGGGCTAGCCCTTCCTTATCCCGCTAAAGCCCGCCTGTAAGAGCGCCGACAAATACGGCGTGCGCGAGATACGGTCGAACATTGCCCGCGTTTGTAAGGATGAGCGTGGCTACACCCTGCCCGAGATCCTGACGGCCGTCTCCATCATGAGCATCATCCTCGCCATCGGAATCATCGTCTTGCTCGCCTTGTTGGAGCGCTGGCGGGTCGAGGCCGCCGCCGACCAGTTCGCGGCCGACCTGCGGCTCGCCCACACCAGGGCCACCGAGCAACTGACGGACTGGCGGGTCGTGTTCATGCACGACGGCACCCCCCTCAACGGTTGCTCCTCGGCGGACTACTGTATGGTCAAGCTGAACTTCCCTTACGGCGCCGGTGACCCGACTCCTGCGCTGGCTGACGACACACCTCAGGTGCGTCGCGAGTTGCCCGAATGGACGAAGATCAAGGACGTCACCTTCGATCCCGACTGCTCGCACGGGGACCCGAATGCCGTAGTTCCACCGAGCTACTGTGGGTCCGACGCCGCACAGAACGGGGCCACGCGCACCCTCGAGTTCAACTCCAACGGCACGGTCAGGACCCTTAGGCCAGGCCAGAGCGGCACCGTGGTGATCAGCTCGGAGGACGGTAGCCCTACTTGCCCGGTCGTTTTCAACGCCCCGACCTCGAGGATAAGGATCGGTGACATCTCCTATCAATAGCACCACGGACGAATCCGGCTACTCGCTCGTTGAGGTGATGGTGGCGATCGTGGTCCTCACCGTCGCCGTCGTACCCATGGTCGGTATGTTCGAGGCGGCGATCCGGGCCGCGGACGCGAGCGGCGACTACGACGAGGCAAGGACGTGCGCCGTACAGAAGCTGGAACAGGTAAAGAGTCTTCCGTACGAGGCCGTCGAGGGAGGCCTGCAGGGCGGCGTCTGCGCCCCTTCCGGTTTCGGATACACGATAGCCGCGCAGCCCATCGGCACCGACCTCGGCGAAGGCTCGGGAGAGGAGGGGCTGTCGATGATCACCGTTACGGTCGACTGGGGCGGCGAGAACTCCTACAGCGTTTCTGGGGTCGTGTCCAGATGGTGAACCGTTCAAAGAGATACTTGTGGAAAGAGGCGGCGGGCTTCACGCTCGTCGAGGTAATCGTCGCCGCGTCGATGATGTTCGCCGTACTCTTCGCCCTCTACGCGATCTTCGACGTGAGCGTAAGGGCCTTCGGTTACGGCGGCGACAGGCTGGAGTCCGTCGGGAATGCCAGGCTCGCCCTCAGCAGGATGGAACGTGAGATCAGGGCCGCCTACCCGTACGACCTGACCTCGGATCCACCCAGGAAATACCTGTTCCTGGACCCGGCTGACCCCACAAAACCGGCGGTGCCTACCGCAACCCGCATCGCCTTCGGCAACGAGACCGGGGGAGACCGCAGCATCGGCGCGACCGAGGTCATAGGCTACTACCTCAGCGGCCACGATCTGAAGCGGTCCAAGGGCGGCAGCGTTCAGACGCTAGTTGGTTCGGTCCCCACAGACGGACTGCGATTCACTCCCTGCAGGAGCCCGGACGATTGTCCTCCGCCCCTGCCTATCACGGAAGAGGCGGAGATCCGGCTCCTGCGCATCGAGCTATCCGTCGAAGTCAGAAGTCGAGGTCAGGACCCAACCAGGCAGACGCTCGCAACCGACGTCTATCTCAGGAACCGCGGAGGGCAAAGATGATCGGACGCCTCCCGCGCGAGGAGAGGGGAATGGCGCTTGGGCTCGCGATCATCGTCGTGGTGATCGTCGGTGTCATGGGAGCGGGCCTTCTAACTCTGGTGGCCACAGACCTGCGGGCTGTCATGGAGGTCAACAGGGGAGAGCAGGCCTTCGAACTGGCCGAAGCAGGGATCGAAGTCTCCAAAGCACACCTCGCGAACGACTCGGGCCAGGCCGACTGGCCCTCGGACGAACTCGACCTGGCCGGCATTAACGAAGGCTCCGTCGTAGTTACCGTCGAACACGAGGACGAGAGCGCTTCCTTCATAGCGGTCTCCACAGGCGAGTACCGTGGGACGAGGCGCAAGATCGAAGCCATCTTCTCCATCGAGGAAGGCAAACCGAAGCTCCTGAGCTGGCGGGAACTCTCCGAATAAAGACAGGAAAAAGTTTGTCAATTCTTGTTGACAAAAGCGATGGTGTCAACTATAGTTGACACATGGATGAGAAGACGAGGATACGGGTTGGTGGGCCGGAGGACCCTCGGGAGGGGCTTGAAGCCGTCGTCGCCCTGAGGAGGACGCTGGAAGCTTTGGAGGCGGCGCAGGTAGAGAATGCATTTATCGCGGGATGGTCATGGGCGAGGATCGCCGAGGTTTTGGGGGTAAGCAAGCAGGCCGTACACAAAAAGCACGCTGGGAGGATCAGGCAGAAGTACCCTGGAGAACCACCGAGGAGAAAGGGAAGGGGCTTGTGAAATTCACCCGTTTTTCCAACAGATCCCGCATGTGTGTCGAGGCTGCCTTGGATGAGGCCAGGATGCTCGGCCACGATTCGCTCGGTGATGAGGACCTCTTGCTTGGCATCTTGCGTGCCGATGACGGGATAGCCGCCGAAGCACTTTCCTCGCTCGGAGTGACGCTCGAAGGCGTGCGAGAGGAGTCAGAGGAGATGCTTTCTGGCGCCCTCTCTTCGATAGGGATCTCCCTCGAACAGGTGCGAAGGGAGGTTGGTGATGCCTTCGAGTTCCGCATCCCGGACAAAAGGAGCATCCCGATCTCCCCCTGGGCCAAGAAGGCATTGGTCGAAGCGCGTAAAGAGATGCGAAGGTTGGGAGACAACTACCTCGGCAGCGAGCATGTCCTGCGTGGGATACTACGCAACGCAGATGGTACGGCCGTAAGATTGCTCTCCTGGATGGGCGTCTCACCCGAGATGCTGGAAGAGCGGCTCTTCGAGTTGCGTGGCCGGGCTGCCGGCTGAGACTGCTCCCTGGAGCCACAAGCTGAAATGCTGAAGTGCTGACGAGCCGCCTGGCGAAGCCGGGCGGCCTCTGGTCGCCCATGTCGCTAGAATACAGGTATGGAGGAGAGAGAAGAACGCGATGGAGCCGTCAGGGTAGGCATGATCTGGGGCGGCATCGGCGGGGTGGTTGGCCTGCTGGCGTCGTTGCCAGGTTCGCTGGTCGGGATCCTGGTCGCAGGCTTTATCGGCTTCTCCTGCGGGAGAAGGGCGGCCGCGGCGGGAAAACGGGCTGGGGCGCTCTCGGGTCTGATCGGTGGGGCCGTCGCAGCGCCCGTGTACGTGCTCGGGTCCGCGCTCGGGGCGCTACTGGCGGCGCGCCTGATCGGGACTGCCGAGATCGCTGCGACCCTCTCGGAGGTGCTCGGTACGAAGGTCTCCGCCGATCTGGCCTGGACCTACTTCTTGTTCAGCCTCGTTCTCTCCGCCATCCTCGAGGCCGCTATCCTGGTCTTGGCCTCATCGGCCGCAGGAGCCTGGGCGCACCGGACGAACAGGGAGTAGACACGGCCTCTCTGCTCATTGCCCTCTGGCGGCCTCGGCCGCGTTCTCCCCGAAGACGAACTCTCCGTCGTCGGGGCGCGTGACGCCGGCCCTCTCCAGGCGGCGGTCCTTCTGGTACTTCCTGATGGCGGCCTTCAGGGTCCCGAGACCTAGGGTCGCGCACTTGGGGCGGGAGGCGACCACCTGGCGTCCCAGCTGATCGATCATCTCGTGGTAGTCCAGTTCCAGTACCTGGTCCATGGTCAGGTCGCCCCTGTGAACGTCCTCGAGGAGCATGCTGCTCGCCGCCATGCTGATGGTGCAGCCCTCGCCCTCGTAGGTAGCGCTCTCTATATGCTCCTGGTCGTCGGCCGCCTTGAGGTACACCGTAACGACGTCCCCACAGCCAGGATTGCCGCCAGGCATCGCCACGTCATGGTCCTCCAGGGCGCCTCGATGTCGGGGCTTCTCGTAGTGATCCAGCAGTACCTGTATCTGTAACTGCCTGTCCAACACGCAACCTTCCACTCTTTATCCCATTGATCTCGAACAACGATTCTATCGCACGCTCGTCCGTCGTAACGTAAACTTGCTACAGTTTGATACACTCAAGGCATGAGAGTGGGCATAGTCGGGCTGCCGAACGTCGGCAAGTCCACGGTATTCAATAGCCTTACGCGGGCAGGGGCCGAGGCCCAGAATTACCCTTTCACGACCATCGACCCGAACCTGGGTGTCGCCACTGTACCGGACGAACGCCTGGTCGCTGTGGCCGGGGTGATGGGCAGCAAACGCGTCGTCCCAGCGACGGTCGACTTCGTTGACATCGCTGGGCTCGTGCGGGGCGCGAGCGCTGGGGAGGGGCTTGGCAACCAGTTCCTCGGGCACATCAGGGAGTGCGACGCCATAGCGCACGTCGTCCGCTGCTTCGAGGACGAGAACGTCGTTCACGTCCATGCGGGTGTGGATCCCGAAGGAGATATCGAGACTATTCATACCGAGCTGTTGCTCGCAGACCTCGCCTCCGTCGAGCGGCGGTTGCAGCGGGTAGCGCGGGCCGCCAAGGGTGGCGACGCCAAACTCGAGGCCGAGGCGGCCGAGTTGGAAACGTTACGCGACCACCTCTCCGAAGGGAGTCCGGCGCGGGTCTATTCTGCGACGGAGGCTCTGGCCGAGACCATGAGCACCCTCATCACGGCCAAGCCGACGCTCTACGTGGCGAACGTGGACGAGGAGTCGGTTGCGGATGGGAACCGTTACAGCTCGCAGGTCGAGAAGCACAGTAGCCGCGAGGGCGCTGAGGCCGTACGGATCTCCGCGAAGCTCGAAGCCGAGGTCGTCGAACTACCAGAAGAGGAGGCCGCAGAGTACCTGACGATGCTTGGCGTAGAGACGACGGGCTTCGAGGAGTTCGTGCGGGCGGCGTACCGGCTGCTCGGCCTCGTCACCTTCTTTACCGCTGCGGAGAAGGAAGGGCATGCCTGGACCGTACAGGAGGGCTCGACGGTGCGGCAGGCCGCGGGGCGCATCCACACCGACATGGAGCGAGGCTTCATCGCGGCCGAGGTCGGAGACTGGGAGGATATAGCAAGCGCCGGCTCTTGGGCCAGAGCCAGGGAGGAGGCGAAGGTTCGTCTCGAAGGCCGCGACTACGTCGTAAAGGACGGCGACACCGTACTCGTCCGCTTCAACGTCTAGCCCGTGCAGCCTTTCGCCAGGCCGAAGAAGCCGCTGAAAGAATCCCGCCTCGCGCTCGTGACGACGGGCGGCGTCCACTTGCCCGAGCAGCCGCGCTTCGACATCGATGACCCCGCCGGCGACTGCTCTTACCGTGAGATCCCCACCAGCGCCAACGGCCTCACCTGGACCCACGGCTACTACAGGCCTGACGAGGGCTCCGACCTTGACGCTGTCTTTCCTCTCCACACGCTGCGCGGACTGGTCGAAGACGGTGTGGTAGGCGAGCTGTCGGGACGGCACTTCTCATTCATGGGAGCCATCCACGACCCGACCCCGCTCGTAGAGAACATGGCCCCCGAGGTCGCCGGTAAACTCGTTGAAGACCACGTAGACATCGTGCTGCTCACCCCCTCGTGACCCCTGTGCCACCGGTCCGTGGGGCTGGTCTGCAACGCCATAGAAGAGCGGGGCATCGCCACAGTTACACTGGCCATGGAGCACGAAGTCAGGGCGCCGCGGGTCGGTTTCGTGCCTTTCCCGTACAACCTCCCGATGGGCGAACCAGGTGACAGCGAGGGACATAGGCGGGTAGCGTTGGCCGCACTCGCTTTGCTCTACGAAATGGCGCAGCCAGGAGAGGTGGAGCTGTAGGCTACAGGTGTCAGGCTACAGGCAGGTCTTGGCGGGTTTCGGTTCTTGGGGACGTCTCCTCCGGACGGTTAGTGCCTTCACATTCTTGCTGAAACCTGATGCCTGAAGCCTGTAGGCTGAGATATAATCGATCTACATGTAGACCTACTGCAAAGGTGAGACCGTGGCCGCCCTGTTGCTGGTGTTGTTCATAGCGTTTTTCGTTGTCGTGTTCCTCTTTCTGCTGCCGATACTATTTTCGCTGCAGGCTGTGGGGAGCCTGTTCGTCTATCCGCGGCAGCTACGGGCGATCTTCGGGAACAAGATTCTACGACGCAACCATGCCCTCGAGCATGCGACCATCGTCGTTATGATGGAGAGGGAGCCAGGGCGAAAGCTGAACGGGTTCTCGACCGACGACGGGTTCTTCGTGCAGGGCGTACGCTCCATAGCCGAGGTCGAGAGCGCCGCCAGAGAGGCCGTGCGCAGGCTACAGAACGGGGAGAAGAGCCTAGCCATCCACCGTAACTGCGGCACGACTATCGTGGCCGCAAACCTGCTCGCCGCGACCTTCTTCCTGGTCGCCCTCGGGACCGGGCTCTACCTGAATTGGCCACTGTATCTCCTTATCCTCGGCAGCGTCGTCCTCGCTTTCGCCCTGCGGATCCCTTTGAGTCTGATCCTGCAGAGATTCGTCACCACCGATGCGGACCTGAAAAACGCGGAAGTCGGTTGGGTCGAGCCGGCTAACCCAGGCGACCTCAGGAGCGGTATCTTCGGGCTCCTGCTCGCAGCATCGACCGTGCAGGTGCGCGTCTTCCACACCGACCCCGACGCGGTCGAGATCTTCCGCGACGACGGCGCCATAGTTCGGTAATAAGGCAACAGGTATCAGGTATTGCCCTGGATCTTTCCCCTTGCCGTCTCATGGCCTGGTCCTATACCTCAAACCTGAAAGACCGCGGTTTGCGAACCGCCCAAATACCAATCGCTCTAGCCTCGTGCTCTTCGTATGGCACCATACCTCCCACGTTTCCGGCGGCCGGGGGCGCTCGTGAAGTCGAGGCCGTAGATCCTCACGCGGGTTCGTTGAGGGCGGGTTTATCGGGCCTCGGGGTTCTGCCTACCTTTATTGTCAAGCCGGTGAACGTCTGATGTCTGCGTTCGAGCCTCTCCCCCTGCCCGTGGATCAGCGCGACGTGCTGGTAGTTCGTTCTTGTACTGGTGCCCCGGCCCGGGCGCAACCGGTGCAGTTGGCCTCCTTGGTGGTGGTGACCCAGTCCTCATCGTCGATGGGCCTGCCGCAGTACGTCTCCCTGAATTGTGGCTTGGCCACGTGTACCCTGCCGATCCCGTTCGCCTGGCGAATGTTCATCTCACTCCTCATCGCTGCCTGCTCGCCAAGTCTACCCCGTCAGTCCACCTACGTAGGGCCCGATGCTCTCCGCAACGACGGCGTAGAGCGGGTCGGAAAACAAACAGCGCGGACTACGGTCGAGGCTGCAGACGTTACGGAAGTTCCCGGCTTCCTGGAAGTAGTCCTCGACGAGCCGCATGCGGCCCTGATCGTCCAGACGGTGCCAGACCTCGACCGCCTTCGTAGGAAAACAACGATTCGAGAATGTAACGACAAGCGGTGCATCTTCCTTCAGCACTCGACCAATTTCACGCAGTACCTCCACTGGCCTGGTCAGGTAGTCGATAGAGACGCAGATTCCGGCCCCGTCGAACTCAGCCTCTCCGAAGGGCAGTTCGGGATTCGTGTTCAGGTTCCGGACGACGTAGGCGTCGAGCCTCTCGTTGCGGCGCAGCTCCACCTCGTTCATGCCGAGCCCGATCACACGCCGGTATGCGACCTCAGGCGGCAGATGGCTTATCCAACTGCTCATCAGGTCTAGAATCTCGCCGCCTGGTGGGAAGAACTCCCGATATAGCTGTGTGACGGCCGCTATTGCCCGGTCGTCAATGTGCGTGACGAGACGGGGCGTCCGGTAGAATTCCTCGTCAGGCGCCTCGTCGGTACGCCTGAAAGCATCGTCTGGACCCTGTGGCAACTCCTCGCCTCCCTCCGGCCGCGCATTACCAGCACCACATTATGCACGTTCGTGCTGCCGGTCTGTGATCCCCTGTACCCCACTCTGGTGTAACCTGGAACCCTATGAGTTCTGAGCAAACAGGCAGGCATTTCACGGTGGCGGTGTTCGTAGTGTGGGAGGACAAAGTACTCTTACACTTCCATCGCAAGCTCAAGATGTGGCTCCCGCCAGGCGGGCATATCG